>NZ_JBEZAN010000022.1:0-113755 GCF_040646595.1 Streptomyces sp. NPDC045470 | reverse complement strand
TCGTCTTGTCAACAGGGCTCTCAGGCCCGGGCATACTCAAAGGCTCAGCTCGCGCCCCTGAATCAGCTACCACCGGCCTTCACTTCCCATTAGGCGTACTCCTCGCATGCCGTCCGCAGACACCAGCGCACACGCGGAATCCGTGCGGTCATCCCCGTCCCGGCCGATCCGCAGGCACACCGCCTTCGACGCGGCAGCCGGGGTGGCAGGCCGCCCGCCCTCAACCTGGCCCGGCCCGCCGATCGGAACGCGGCATGCCTTCCGCCGTCGCACACACCGGTCACAGCAACGACTTACCCGAGGGCTTGCCACGTTCCCGAGGGCCGCAAGGGGGCTGCTTCAGTGGGCCCGACCGTTACCCAGCGCTCGGCGCCACGGCCAATGCGTCGACCTCGACCCGGAAGTCCGGGTGGACCAGGCCGGCGACCTTCACCAAGGAACAGGCGGGCGGGTGTTCTGCGTCCTGGTATTCGTCTCGCACCTTGCGGAACGCGTCCAGATCGTCCAGATCGGTCAGGTAGACCGTCAGTTTGACGATGTGCTCCAGGCCGGAGCCGGCTGCTTCCAACGCGGTGGTCAGATTCGCGTATACCTGACGGATCTGGGCCTCAGTGTCCTCTTTACCGATCAGGTTGCCGTCGCCATCCACTGGAATCTGGCCCGAGACAGCGACCATCGCTCCGGTGAAGGCGACCGCGTGACTGTAGCCGTTGACGGGCGGTGAGCCGTTGGGACGTATGAAGTGCTCCATGGCCCCGATCATGCCACGAGCGAAAACTCCGGCCCTTACGGACGGCCGCCCCGGACGCGCCCAGCAGATGCGCACCGCAGGACAGACATCACCGCCCGGACCACCTTCGGCTACCGGACGCAGGCACCACTTGAATCACACGCGGCCGGGCGCACCAGTTCCCGCAGTCACCCATCCGCCTTCCACCTGCACCGGGACAGGCTGGTGTTGACGCGGTTCTCACACTCTCGACTGCTCGCACCCATGCAGCGAGCGAGAAGACGGCGCCTTCTGAGCCCCTCTGTTGTTCGGCAACTGCCAGATCAGCGCGAAGCCGCCAGTTCCGCACCGATGGTCCCTCCCGAACCGTAACGTCAGCCCATCCCGGCTCCCGGCGGTTGAGACCAAGATCCGAATGATACGCGGACCAACGTCCCCCAGCGCCCGTGACAACCGCCATCGCAGCAGGTCAGCAGCACCGGCGGCTTCCGGCGTCACGTACACAGCCGCCGGCGTGGTCGTGGGCCAGCGCCCGCTTGGGATTGCTCTGGGACCCCTGGGACTTTCGGCCAGATCAACGGGCATCGGCGCGAAAGATCGATCTGCCTGGTCAACGCCCTTCGACCACCCATCGCGGTGGGTTACGGGCCCGGCCGGTCTCTTCTACGGCATCTGGGGCGCCACGGACGAGGAGGAACGCCGCAAGCTGACCACCTACCGCCAACGCAAACGCCGAGCCGCGTGACGCGCACGAACGCGGGGTTCTCCCCGGCACTCCGCATTCGCCCCGGCCCCACGGCTGCCACCTCGTCAACCAGGAGGGCCTATCCTGCTCCACCGAAGTCGATTCGCCTTCGGCCCAGGGGCCTTCCCGAGGGGAGCAGCGACGGAATGACCAAGAAGAGGCAGCTTTCGCAGCATTCGCCGGATTCCCTGAAAGTAAGGAAAAACCACCACCACGCCTGACGAAACCGCTGGTCGAAGCCTGCGGTCCCCGCGCGTGCGGGGATGGTCCCACTCCCGACACCGAACGGCGCCTCCGCATCCTGCGGTCCCCGCGCGTGCGGGGATGGTCCTACCCGCCGGGCAACGGGCGGGCCCCACACAGGGGATGCCCGCCCGCCACCTCCGCCTCTTCAAAGGGCGCGGCGGAAAGTCACCCGGTCCAGCGCGGGACCGTCGTAGTCCGCGATCGGGGCCGACGGGGTGAAGCCCAGGGCCCTGTGGAAGGCGATGGAACCGGTGTTGTGCGGCGAGGTGATGGCGCGTACCTCGGTGCGGCCGGCTGCTGCCGCGCGTTCGAAGAAGGTGGTGTAGAGGCGGCGAGCGACGCCCTGCTGGCGCAACTCGGGGTCCACTCCGACGAAGTGGATGTACGCCTGGTCCGCGTGGTCGGCGGAGTGGAAGCCTACGAGGAACGCCCGGATTCCCCGCACGTCCTCCAGCACCAGACTGGTGTCCGCGAAGTGTTGCAGGAAGAGGCGTGGCAGCAGCAGGGAGAGTTCCCTCGCTTGTTCCGGGGTGCGTGAGTCGCCCCACCAGCGCTGGACGCACTCCACGAGGGTGGTGTGGTCGGTCGTACGGGCCCGGCGTACGTCTTGCATGCCCTGCCTTTCGGTTGGGGGTGATGGGGATGCGAGGGGGGTGCGATGGGGATGTGATCGGCATTGGAACGCTCAGCTACTCGCGGTAACTGGGTGACGTCGCGGAGCGCTGCACTCGGTCAAGGCCGGGAGACAACCGTTCAGGGGTGGGTAGTTTCCAGTTTCTCGGCCGTGGGGTCGGTGGGTGCGATGTGTCCCTCCTTTTTACGTCGCGTCCTGTGATGGTCTGCCGTCGTCGATGAATTCGAGGAGACGCTCGACGAGCCGGTCCGGCTCGTCGAGCGACACGAAGGCGCGTGAACGCTCCGCGATGGCGACCGAGCGTGCGCCTCCAGGGAACAGTCCGCGTCCGGTTCGAGCGGCGTGCGGTGTCCCCCTAACGGCATGTCGGGCAGCACGATGTGGAACCGGTCGTGCAGTCCCGGGGCCAGCGGGTCCCACAGGTGTCCGTCGACCATCAGACCGTGCACGAACAACAAGTTCCTTCCCTGCCCGGCATGCCGCAGGTCGATGCGGCCGCCGGCCGTTTCCATCTGAGCGGTCCGAGTCTGCACTTCGGACACCTTTCCGCGTTCGCCCACAACGTAGAAATGCTCGCAGTGAAGGGTGTGAGCGCCCCCACCCACCGGACCTGGCGGCACGCGCGGTGTGTCGCTTGATCTGATCGAACCCGTCCTCGGACCGCGAGCAACGTGTATGCCTGCCTCGCCGTGTTCAGGAAGACGTACGCAGCCAGTCCTCGAAGCGGGTGGTGGCCAGTCGGGCGCTGCCCTCGTCGGGGACGAGGCTGCGTTCGGTGAGTTCGGAGCCGAAGTAGCGGGCGTGCGGGTCGGGGGCGACCGTGCGCGGGTCGTGCCAGGCGTGCAGGGCCCGGGCGACGAGTTCGTCGAAGCGGAAGACTTCGGGGCCGGCCACTTCGGTGGTGGCTTTCTGCGGGATTTCCACGGCGGCCTTGGTCACCGCCTCGGCGACGTCCTCGGCGGCCAGGGGCTGGAAGAGCACGGGTGGTACGCGCACGGTGTCGCCGTCGGTGGCGGCGTCGGCGATGCCTCTGACGAACTCGAAGAACTGTGTCGCCCGGAGGATCGAGTAGGGAATCGGGCCCTGTTTGATCAGCCGCTCCTGGACCACCTTCGCCCGGAAGTAGCCGTTGTCGGGCAGGTCGTCGATGCCGACGATCGACAGCGCCAGGTGATGCGTGACGCCCGCCGTGGCCTCGGCGGCCAGCAGGTTGCGGGTGGAGGTGGTAAAGAATTCCAGGACCGCCGACTCCTCGAAGGAGGGCGAGTTGGCCACGTCCACGACCACCTGGGCTCCGGCCAGCGCGGTGTCGAGGCCCTCGCCGGTGAGGGTGTTGACGCCCGTACTGGGCGCGGCGGGCACGGCCTCGTGTCCGCGCTCGGTGAGTCTGCCGACCACTTTGCCGCCGATGAGGCCGGTGCCTCCGATGACCACGATCTTCACTTCGTCTGCTCCTCGCGCTGTTGGCGCCCGCTGGGGCGGAGAGGCGTCAGGGCTCCCGGGGTGCGCGCAGGTGAGCGCGCTGTTTGAGTTCTTCGTCGTCGACCAGGACGGACATGGGCTGCCCCGGTACGCAGAGCATGGTGACGACGAAGCGCAGCCGCGTGTCGGTGAGGGCGTTGCCGTCCTGGTAGTGGATGACGTCACCGCCGGGCTCCCAGAACGCTTCCCCGGCGCGGACGATCCGCTCCGGCTCACCTTCCAGTTCGAAGCGCATCTCGCCCTCCAGCACGTACCCGAAGGCCGGCCCTGGGTGGCGGTGCGGCGGGGCACCCTGGTCGCCGGGCGGGTACTCGATCTGGACGGTCGACACGTGCGCGCCCTCCGGGATGGCGGGCGGGACGACCTCTTGCAGCACGGTGAGCGCGGACTTCCATGCCTCCGAGGGCGGGTGTTCGTGGGTGCCGGGCATGGCGGGTCCTCCTTCTGCGGTGCCGATGCCGGCGCCGGTGCCTGTGCCGGTATCGGTAGCGATGGCGGTGCCGCCCCGGTGTGCGGTGCCGGCCCCCCGGTGTACGGCACCAGGCCTCGGCGAACGGCCCGCCGGTAAGCGGCCCGGCCGGGAGATGTCCCATTGTTCAGACCCCCGGCATGCCCGGTGAGCGCCGATCCGGACACATCCGGGACGCCGTACGGAGCCTCGGCCCCGCCCGTCCGACCCGGCTCCGCCCGTCCCCGTCCCCGCCGTCCCGCCCGGCTCCGCCCCCGCCCGCCCCCACCCCTCCCCCCCGTGTCCCATCTCACGTACCACCATGTGAACAAGGGTGTCCCTACCGGGTGCGACCGATCTACGCTGTCCGGTGCAGCTGGTTCGCCCTGCCCGCCAGGCAGGCGCGTCGTAAGAGGGAACCCGGTGGGAATCCGGGACTGCCCCGCAGCGGTGAGCGGGAACGACCGCCGTCATACGCACTGGATCCGGGCCGCGGATCCGGGAAGCGACGGCCAATAGGTGTCCGCCGGACGATGGTCCGGCAGGCGTGCCCGCGAGTCCGAAGACCTGCCCGTTGCCCGCGCGCGTCCGTACGTGCGCGGACCTTCCGGTGACCTCGAGGGCGGGTCGGCGACCACAGCAGGCGGGCATGGGTGCCGTTCGGCGCCGGGTGGCCCGTCCGGTGCGTCATTCCTTCGCGTTCTCGTCCCGTCACCGGGCTCGGAGAAGATCACGCTCGCGAAGGAGAGTTCCGTGACAGCGAAGCCCGCAGCCGCGGCAGCACGGGCCACCGTGTACGGCTACCCCCGCCAGGGACAGCACCGGGAACTGAAGAAGGCCGTCGAGGGGTACTGGAAGGGCCGCGTCACCGCGGACGCCCTCCGGGAGACCGCGAAGGACCTGCGCCGTTCCAACTGGCAGCAGCTGGCCGACGCCGGCATCCACGAGGTGCCGACCGGTGACTTCTCGTACTACGACCATGTGCTGGACACCAGCGTCATGGTCGGCGCTGTCCCGGAACGCCACCGCGCCGCCGTCGAGGCCGACGCCCTGGACGGCTACTTCGCGATGGCGCGCGGGACGCAGGACGTGGCGCCGCTGGAGATGACCAAGTGGTTCGACACCAACTACCACTATCTCGTGCCCGAGTTGGGGCCTGACACCGTCTTCTCCACCGACTCCGCCAAGCAGGTCGGCGAGGTGCGGGAGGCACTCGCGCTCGGTCACACCCCGCGCCCGGTCCTCGTCGGCCCGGTCACCTACCTCCTGCTGTCCAAGCCGGCCCCCGGTGTGGCCGCCGACTTCGACCCGCTGACCCTGCTCGACCGGCTCCTGCCCGTCTACGCGGAGGTACTGGCGGACCTGCGCGCGGCCGGCGCCGAGTGGGCGCAGTTGGACGAGCCCGCCCTGGTGCAGGACCGCACCCCGGCCGACCTCAACGCCGCCGAGCGCGCCTACCGCGTCCTCGGTACGCTCGCCGACCGCCCGAAGCTGCTGGTCGCCTCGTACTTCGACCAGCTCGGCGAGGCCCTGCCGGTACTCGCCAAGGCGCCCGTCGACGGTCTCGCGCTGGACTTCACCGAGGCCGCGGCGGGCAACCTGGACGCGCTCGCCGCCGCCGGCGGCCTGCCCGGCAAGCGGCTGGTCGCCGGAGTCGTCAACGGCCGCAACATCTGGATCAACGACTACGAGAAGTCGCTGGCCACGCTCGGTACGCTGCTGGGTCTGGCCGACCGGGTCGACGTGGCCGCCTCCTGCTCGCTGCTGCACGTGCCGCTGGACGCCACCGCCGAGCGGGACATCGACCCGCAGGTCCTGCGCTGGCTCGCGTTCGCCCGGCAGAAGACCGCCGAGGTCGCCACGCTCGCCCGCGGCCTCGCGCAGGGCACCCACACGATCGCCGCCGAACTGGCCGCCAACCGCGCCGACCTGGCGTCCCGCGCCGGTTCCGCGATCACCCGCGACCCCGCCGTACGGGCCCGTACCGCCGCCGTCACCGACGCCGACGGCCGCCGCTCGGCGCCGTACGGGGAACGGACCGTCGCCCAGCGGGCCCACCTCGGCCTGCCGCTGCTGCCGACGACCACCATCGGCTCCTTCCCGCAGACCGCCGAACTGCGCGCCGCCCGCGCCGACCTGCGGGCGGGACGCCTGGACACGGCCGGGTACGAGGAACGCATCGGGAACGAGATCCGCGAGGTGCTCGCCTTCCAGGAGGAGGCGGGCATCGACGTCCTCGTGCACGGCGAGCCCGAACGCAACGACATGGTGCAGTACTTCGCCGAGCGGCTGACGGGGTATCTCGCCACACAGCACGGCTGGGTCCAGTCGTACGGCACGCGGTACGTCCGGCCGCCGGTCCTCGCGGGCGACATCTCGCGGCCCGAGCCGATGACGGTGCGGTGGACGCGGTACGCGCAGTCGCTCACCGACCGTCCGGTCAAGGGGATGCTGACCGGCCCGGTCACCATGCTCGCCTGGTCGTTCGTCCGGGACGACCAGCCGCTCGGCGACACCGCCCGGCAGGTGGCGCTGGCCCTGCGTGACGAGGTCGGCGACCTGGAGGCGGCCGGCACCTCGGTCATCCAGGTCGACGAGCCGGCGCTGCGCGAGACGCTGCCGCTGCGCGCCGCCGGCCGTCCCGCCTACCTCGCCTGGGCCACCGAGGCGTTCCGCCTCACCACCGGCGGGGTGCGGGACCGGACGCAGATCCATACACACATGTGCTACGCCGAGTTCGGTGACATCGTGCAGGCCATCGACGATCTGGATGCCGACGTGATCAGCCTGGAGGCGGCCCGCTCACACATGCAGGTGGCCCGTGAACTGGCCGAACACGGCTATCCGCGGGAGGCCGGCCCGGGCGTGTACGACATCCACTCGCCCCGCGTGCCGAGCGCCGAGGAGGCGGCGAGCCTGCTGCGCAAGGGCCTCGGCGCCATCCCGGCCGAGCGGCTGTGGGTCAATCCCGACTGCGGTCTGAAGACCCGGGGCTGGCCCGAGACCCGTGCTTCGCTGGAGAACCTCGTCGCGGCCGCGCGGACGGTGCGCGCGGAGCTGCCCACGTCGTGATCACCTTCGAACTCCACAGCTAGAACCGGTTCATGGGGGTGACCCGGGGGGGCAGCCCGCCGGCCGGCTCGGGAACGGCCGGCCGGCGGGCCGTAAACTGCTCTCCCCGCACTTATCGAGGAACATCACTTGACCCCGTATTCCCTGGCGTTCTACATGGACGTCGTGACCACCGGCGCCGTGCTCGGCCTGCGCCACACCGATTCTCCCGAGCGCGTCGCCGAAAACCTGGGGCCGGACTTCGGCGAGAACAGGTTCGGGGAAACCGGCCTGGGCTACTCCTACGGCCTGCCCGAGTTCTTCTGGGAACGCGAATCCACCGACGCCCTCTGGTCGGGGCACCATTTCACCTTGCAGGTGCACAGACTGGCCCACCGGAAGCACAAGTCCGTCGACGAGGTGCTGCGAACCCGGTACGGACGCTTCGCCCCCCGGCTGCGGTTCGAGAAGCTGCGGCGTCTGTTGGAGCGGCGCGGCGTCCCGTTGCTGGAGATCCCGGATGCGGCGAACGCGCCGTACTACCGGACGTTCTGGCAGCCGAATTCCCAGGTCGCCGTCTCCGTCATCAATTGCCACGGTGAATTCAGCACACCGGGCAACCTGCGGGTCGGCGACGTCTATAACATCCAGGCGCCGCTGACTGCCGACGCGGTGGCGTGGCGGAGGGAGCGCGCCGCCACGTGAACGGCTTGGCAGTCTTCGCAAGGGCGGGCGGGAAGATGCGCAGAAGTTGGCACGGGGCCATGGTTGTTGGCATTCGGCGCCACTGTCAGAGTCTCCGTATGGTCGGCGCGAACTGGCGGCGTGCCGCACCGTCAAGGTGTATGCGGAGTACCTGGTACGGGGCGTGCAGACTCCGGGGTGAGGGCCCCGGACGTCCGTCGGGCGGGTGCGGAGCAGAACTGAGGCTGCTCCGCACCCGCCCGCGGCACACATGGTGCACCGGAAGGGGTCAGCTCTGCCCCGTGCTCTCCAGGACGATCTGGAGCTCGACCTCCTGGTCGCCCGACACCGTGCCTTCCGTACGGACGGAGAACGCGCGTGTCAGCACGTCCCGCAGCCGGTCCACCGCCAAGTGGCTGCCCTGGAGGTCGGCGGTGACGGCGGCGGACAGGTCCGCGTTCGGCCGGACGTCGCCGCGGACCTCCGAGGTTTCGAAGGTCTCGGTCCAGACGGTCGGGTGACCGGACCGGTGCGGCTGGTCGTGGGCGGTGTCGCCGTCGGCGCGGTCGGAGTCGAAGCAGCTGCGCAGCGTGCTGAACACGGCCTCGGCATCGGCCGGTGTCTGGGCGCTGAGCACGACCTGGGCCGGCTCGTCGGTATGGGGTGTGCGGGTCATGTGGGCTGTGTCCTCTCCGCGCTGTGCGTCGATGTGGTGCGGCGGGCTTCCTTGGCCGCCCGTTGGGGTACGACGGTGTATTTCGGGTCCTCGGCGGAGGCGATGCCGGCCGCGAAGACCCCGAAGCGGGTGCACACGGAACCGGCGAGCAGGGCCAGCCCGCTCGCGGCGGCCAGCGTGCGGGAACGGCCTCCGAAGGCGGCGCCGACGGCGGCTCCGGCCGCGGTGAGTGTCCGCGCCGTGCGGAGCAGCGTGCCGGCCCGCCCCTGGTGCCAGGTCTCCGCGACCATGCCGAGGCGCCGTTCGACGGCCTTGGTGACCGCTTCGTCGGCGACCGCGGCCAGTACCGCGGCGCACCGGGCGGGCGCCGTCTCCCGTACGGGAGCGACGGCGAGGGCCGTCCCGGCGGCGGCGGCCGTCGCCGATGCCGCGAAGAGGTACGGGAGTTCGCGGTGCGCGCCGTGCCACGCGGGGACGGCGGTGTCCGCCGCGAGGACCGCGGTGTAGGTGGCGACGGCCGGTCCGAGGAGCGCCGCGAAGCCGGTGGCCAGGGCGCCTGCCCTGGGCAGCTTTCCGGTGACGGCCGAGGCGGCCGCGGCGCCCGCTGTCGGCCCGTAGGCGGCCAGCAGCCAGGAGCCGACGCTCATCGGCGAGGTCGGCTTGACGACCCGGAGCATGTTCGCGAACCGGCCGGGTCTGCCGAGGTCGTTGACGAGTGCGGCGGTGGACAGGGTGACCGCCGCCAGGGAGGAGCCCTTCATCGCGGTGGCGGTGGTGGTGCGGCCCGTCGCGTGGGCCCCGGCCGCCAGCACCGATCCGGCGCCAGCCAGACCGCCGAGGAAGAAGTACCCGGCGATGTCCCGGGCGCGCCAGGCAGGAGCCTTGATGACCGGCCGGCCGTAGTACGACCGGAAGTCGGCCGGGGGCGCCATGAGCTGCTCACCACGGCCGCCGCGGCCGCGCTTGCCGCCCTTGCGCCGTCCTCTCCCGTCGGCGCCCGGCCCGCCGCGCAGCATCTCCGGCGCGGCGGCGCGGCCCGGCCGCCCGCCCTCGGAGCCCTCGCGGGTGACATCGGAGCCGTTCATCGCCTCTCCTTCCGTCATCGCTCCTGCCCTTCCGTCATCGCCGTCCCTTCCGTCCGGTGGCACCGCCGAGCTGCTTCAGCGCGGGCCCGGCGAACGCCAGCGCGATGCCTCCCGCCAGCGAGAGCGCCGCGGCACCCGCGTGTTTCCACATGGCGGGCAGGTCGCGGGTGGTGACGACGGGGTCCGGTGGCAGTCCGTAGACCTCGGGTTCGTCGAGGAGAAGGAAGAACGCGCCGTCCCCGCCGACGCCGTCGGCCGGCTCGTGCCCGTACAGCCGCGCGTCGGTGACGCCTGCCGCGTGCAACTGGTCGACGCGGAGCGCGGCCCGTTCGCGGAGTTCGTCCAGCGGTCCGTACTGGATGGACTCGGTCGGGCACGCCTTGGCGCAGGCGGGTTCCTGTCCGGCGCCGAGCCGGTCGTAGCACATCGTGCACTTGAAGGCGCGGCCGTCGGAGGGGCGTTGCTCGATGACGCCGTACGGGCAGGCGGGTACGCAGTAGCCGCAGCCGTTGCAGATGTCCTCCTGGACGACGACGGTGCCGAACTCGGTGCGGAAGAGCGAGCCGGTGGGGCAGACGTCCAGGCACGCGGCGTGGGTGCAGTGTTTGCAGACGTCGGAGGCCATCAGCCAGCGCAGGTCGCCGCCGGCCGCGTTGTCGGAACCGCCGCCGGTACCGTCGTTCGTGTCGGCCAGCGGCAGTTGTGTACGCCCGTCGGCAGCGGGCGGCCCGCCACGCACCGGCGCCGCCGGCCCGTCGCGCGCGGGAACCTCCTGCTCGACGAAGGCCACATGACGCCACGTCGAGGCCCCGAGCCCCTGCGTGTTGTCGTAGCTCATCCCGGACAGCGACAGTCCGTCCTCGGGCAGGGCGTTCCACTCCTTGCAGGCCACCTCGCACGCCTTGCAGCCGATGCACACGGAGGTGTCGGTGAAGAAGCCCGTCCGGGGCGGTGCGCCGGAGTGGCCGGCGTCTCCGGCAGGGTCCGGTTCGACGCCGCTGAGCAGGTGGTGGCCGAGCAGGTGGTCGGTCACGGGCGGGGCTCCGTTCCGGTGGTCTCGTCGATGCCGGCGCGCTGCCGGTAGGCCGCGACCAGTTCCGGCAGGCCGGGCCCGCGGGGCCGGCGGCCCGGCCGGATGTCGGCGGTGAGCGCCTTGTCCTCCTGGATGTGGGCGTTGGGGTCGAGGGCGATGGCCACCAGTTCGTTGGCGGCGTCGCCGGTGACCACGCCGTTGGGTCCCCAGTGGAAGGGCAGCCCGATCTGGTGGACGGTGCGTCCCTGAACGGTCAGGGCGGAGATCCGCCGGGTGACCATGACACGCGCCTCGATGGCGTTGCGCGCGGTGATGATGGTGGCCCAGCCCAGGTGTTCCAGGCCGCGTTCGGCGGCGAGCTGCGGGGAGATCTCACAGAACAGTTCCGGCTGGAGTTCGGCGAGGTAGGGCGACCAGCGGCTCATGCCGCCGGCGGTGAAGTGCTCGGTGAGCCGGTGGGTGGTGACGATGTACGGGTAGACGTCGGCGCCCGGTTCGTCGCCGCTGGGGTGATAGCGGTTTCCCTCATGGGGGTGCAGGCGGCGGACCGGTGAGCGCGGCGTGGCCGGGTACAGGGCGTTGCCGAACGGGGAGTCCTGCGGCTCGTAGTGGGTGGGCAGCGGCCCGTCCACCAGGCCGGCCGGCACGTACAGCCAGCCCTTGCCGTCCGCCTGCATGATGAACGGGTCGTCGCCGCGCAGGGCGTCGGGGCCGGTCGCGCCGTCCGGCGGCTCGTAGTCGGGGGCGCGGTCGGGAATGAAGTCCGGCACGTCGTGTCCGGTCCACTTCCCCTTCTGGGCGTCCCACCACACGTACGCCTTGCGCTCGCTCCAGGGTGTGCCGTCCGGGGCGGCCGAGGCGCGGTTGTAGAGGATGCGGCGGTTGGCGGGCCAGGCCCAGGCCCATTCCCCGGCCACCCAGTCCTGTTCGGTGTGCGGCTTCTTGCGGGCCGCCTGGTTGACGCCGTCCGCGTAGACGCCGCAGTAGATCCAGCAGCCGCATTTCGTCGATCCGTCGTCCTTCAGCTCCGTGTACGCGGAGAGCGGGCCGCCGTCCGGGCCAGTCCCGTTGATCTCCGCCAGGACGGCGGCGGCAACCGGCTCCTCCAGCGGCCCTTGCACCGGATAGTCCCAGGTCAGATCCTGTACGGGCCGGTCCATGGGGTCGGTGGAGGCGGCCAGCCTCGCCTTGATGCGCCGGCCGAGATGGTACATGAACCACAGGTCGCTGCGGGCGTCGCCCTCGGGTTCGACGGCCGCGTGGTGCCACTGCACCCAGCGGTTGGTGTTGGTGAAGGAGCCGGACTTCTCGGTGTGCGCGGCGGCCGGGAAGAAGAACACCTCGGTGCCGATGTCCTCGGTGCGCAGCTCGCCGGTGTCGATCTCCGGGCCGTCCTGCCACCAGGTCGCCGACTCGATGAGCGAGAAGTCCCGGACGACCAGCCACTCCAGGTTGGCCATGCCCAGGCGTTGCAGGCGGGTGTTGGCGGAGCCGACGGCGGGGTTCTCCCCCATCAGGAAGTAGCCCTTGCAGGTGCCGTCGAGCTGCGCCATGACGGTCTCGTACGTGGCGTGGGCGCCGGTCAGGCGCGGCAGGTGGCCGAAGCAGTAGTCGTTGTCGGCGGTGGCCGCGTCGCCGTAGTACGCCTTGAGCAGGCTGACGAAGTAGGCCCGCATGTTGCCCCAGAAGCCCTTTTCGGTGCGGCTCGTGCGGACGAAGGTGTCCAGGTCCTCGTGCGCGTGGGCGTGCGGCATCGGCAGGTAGCCGGGCAGCAGGTTGAAGAGGGTGGGGATGTCGCTGGAGCCCTGGATGGAGGCGTGGCCGCGCAGGGCCTGGATGCCGCCGCCGGGGCGGCCGATGTTGCCGAGGAGCAGTTGCAGGACGCTGGCGGCCCGGATGTACTGCGCGCCGACCGAGTGCTGGGTCCAGCCGACCGCGTAGACGAAGGCGCTGGTGCGGTCGCGGCCCGAGTGAGCGGTCAGCTCCTCGCACACCCGTAGGAACGTCTCCCGCGGCACTCCGCAGATCCGCTCGACCATCTCGGGGGTGTAGCGGGCGTAGTGCCGCTTGAGGATCTGGTAGACGCAGCGCGGGTGTTGGAGCGTCTCGTCGCGCGGCGGCTGCCCTCCGGTGCGCGCTCCGCCGGAACCGTGCTGCTCAGGGCCGCCGGCCTCCTGCACACGGGCCTCGTACAGCTCGTCCACCTCACCCGACGGCGCCTGGACGTCGACACCCTCGTACTGCCAGGTCAGAGTGTCGTAGTGCGTACCGTCCGCACCCAGGCCGGAGAAGACGCCGGCCAGATCCTCGGTGTCCCGGAACTCCTCGCCGACCAGGGTGGCGGCATTGGTGTAGTTCAGGACGTACTCCCGGAAATCCTTCTCCTCCGTCAGAACGTGACGGATGATCCCGCCCAGGAAGGCGATGTCGCTGCCCGCCCGCAGGGGGACGTGCAGGTCGGCCAAGGCGCTGGTCCGCGTGTACCGCGGATCGACGTGGATGACGCGGGCGCCGCGTGCCTTGGCCTCCATCACCCACTGGAAGCCGACGGGGTGCGCCTCGGCGAAGTTGGAACCCTGGATGACGATGCAGTCGGCGTGCTGGAGGTCCTGCATGAAGGTGGTCGCGCCGCCGCGCCCGAAGGAGGTGCCGAGGCCGGCGACGGTGGAGCTGTGGCAGACCCGGGCCTGGTTCTCCACCTGGACCACGCCGAGGCCGGTCAGCAGCTTCTTGATGAGGTAGTTCTCCTCGTTGTCCAAAGTGGCGCCGCCCAGGCTGGCGATGCCCAGGGTCCGCGCCGTGCAGAGCCCCTCGTCGGACTCCCACTCCCAGGTGCGGCGGCGGGTCTCGACGACCCGGTCGGCGACCATGTCCATGGCCGTCTCCAGGTCCAGCGGCTCCCAGTCCGTCCCGTACGGACGCCGGTGGAGCACCTGGTGGCGGCGGGACGAGCCGGTGGTGAGCTGGAGCGTCGCCGAACCTTTGGGACAGAGCCGGCCGCGGCTGACCGGCGAGTCCGGGTCCCCCTCGATCTGGACGACCTTCTCGTCCTTGACGTACACCTGCTGGCCGCAGCCGACCGCGCAGTACGGGCAGACGGAGCGCACCATCCGGTCGGCGGAGTCCGTGCGCGGGCGCAGCCGCTCCGTGTACGGCGACATCGCGGCGCGGCCCCGGCCCAGCGGGTCGCCCCCGGTCAGCTGCCGGTACACGGGCCACTCGCGAACCCGTTTGCGCACGCCCATCGCTTGTCCTCCAGCGGGTCTGCGGTCTGCCACGGCGGCTGCCTCCTCAAAGACTCGCCCGCCGGAGCCCCGGCGGCGAGCGGGAGCGGCAGGCGGCCCCCGGCGGCGGCAGGCCGGTGCCGCCGGCAGCCGACCGGCGGCGCGAGGGCGGGTTCCCCGCACTGGCCAGGGAAAACCCGTACGGAGCGGCAAAGGTCCAAGAGGTACGGGAGCGGCCCGGCCGAAGCCGTCGCGGACGCTCAGGAGGACTCGTTCCGTGGCCGTACGGGTGAGCGCCGCCCTTCCGCCACGCGCCCCGTGCGCCTCACCACCAGGAGGACGGGCACCAGGGCAACCGAAGAATTCCCTGCCGTGGGCTTCGGCCGAAGGCTGGGGAGCGTTGGCCCCCTGCGTGCCCCGTCCCCACAACGAACGCGGTGCGAGCCGCGCGTCAGCGCGAACCCTCGCGCGCAACGCGCCCGGTGATTGACCCGCCCGCCCCCGGGGAACCCCTGCCGCATGGCTGTCGATCACACACAGGCACCGGTTCTGGAGGCATTGTCCCGCTACCGACAGGCCGGAGAGGTCTCCTTCACCCCGCCGGGCCACAAACAGGCCCGCGGTGCCGACCCTCTGGTGCGGGAGGTGCTGGGCGACGCCGTCTTCCACGGCGACCTGCTGGCCTCCGGCGGCCTCGACGACCGGCTGGGGGCCGGCCAGGTACTGGAGCGGGCCGAAGCGCTCATGGCGGACGCGGTGCACGCCTCGCACACGTTCTTCTCCACCTGCGGCAGCTCCCTGTCCGTCAAGGCGGCGATGCTGTCCGTCGCGGGCCCGCACGAGAAGCTGCTGGTCGGGCGGGACGCGCACAAGTCGGTGGTGTCGGGCCTGATCCTGTCCGGTGTGCGGCCGATCTGGGTGGACCCGCAGTGGGACGAGGAGCGCCGGATCGCCCATCCGCCGTCGGTCGAGGCGTTCGAGCGGGCCTTCGAGGAGCACCCCGACGCCCGCGGTGCGCTGGTCACCAGCCCTACGCCGTACGGCGCCTGCGCGGACCTCGACGGGCTGGCGCGGGTGTGCCACCGGCGGGGGCGCCCGCTGGTCGTGGACGAGGCGTGGGGAGCACATCTGCCCTTCCATCCGGACCTGCCGTCCTGGGCGATGGACGCCGGCGCCGACGTCTGCGTGACGAGCATCCACAAGATGGGCAGCGGCCTGGAGCAGGGCTCGGTGTTCCACCTGCGGGGCGACCTGGTACAGCCGACCGTACTGAAGTCACGGGCGGACCTCTTCGGCACGACCAGCCCTTCGGTGCTGCTGTACGCGGGCCTGGACGGCTGGCGGCGGCAGATGGCCCTGCGGGGCCGTGACCTCCTGGGCCGGGCCCTGGACCTGGCCGCGCGGGTGCGGGCCGCCATCGAGGAGATCGACGGGCTGCACGTCAACGACCGGGCCGACTTCTGCGGTCCGGGGCTGGCCGACGACTTCGACCCGCTGCCCGTGGTGATCGACGTGAGCGGGCTCGGCACGTCGGGCTACCGGGCCGCGGACTGGCTGCGCGAACACCGTTCCGTCGACGCTCATCTCGCCGACCACCGGCGGATCAGCGCCCAGCTCACACACGCCGACGACGAGGCGACCGCCGGGATCCTGCTCGACGCCCTGCGCGATCTGTCGCGGCACGCTGCGGACCTGCGCCCGGCCCCGGAGGTCGAGGTGCCGACGCCGGGCGAGCTGCGGCTGGAGCAGGTGTGCCTGCCGCGCGACGCCTACTTCGGCGAGGTCGAGGACGTGCCGGTGCACGCGGCGGCCGGCCGCATCGTGGCCGAGATGCTGACTCCCTATCCGCCGGGCATCCCGGCCGCGCTGCCCGGCGAACGGCTCGACGGGCCCGTGGTGCGGTATCTGTCGAGCGGGGTGCGGGCCGGGATGAACGTACCCGACGCGGCCGATCCCGAGCTGAAGACGGTACGGGTCCTCGTCGAAGGGAACGGCTGACATGCGGACGGCCCTCATCGTGATCGACATGATCAACACCTACGAGCACGCGGACGCCGAGCAGTTGCTGCCGTCGGTGCACGACGCCCTGCCCGGCATGCTGCGCGTGCTGGAGCGGGCCCGCGCGAAGGAGTCGGACGTCGAAGTCATCTACGTCAACGACAACTTCGGCCGGTGGCGCTCGCACCACGACGAGATCCTCCGTACGGCGCTGGACGGACCCCACTCCGACTTGGTGGAGCCCCTCCGCCCGGACGACGCCTCGCTGTTCGTGGTCAAGGCCCGGCACTCGATCTTCTACGAGACGCCGCTGGAGTACCTCCTCGGCCAGCACGGCATCGGACGCACAGTGCTCTGCGGCCAGGTGACCGAGCAGTGCGTCCTGTACTCGGCCCTCGACGCGCACATCCGCCACCTGGACGTCACGGTCCCGCGCGACGCGGTGGCCCACATCCACGCCGACCTGGCCGACGCCGCGCTGCGGATGATGGAGCGCAACATGGGCGCGGACGTGACCGACTCGACGGCGGAGTCCCTGTTCGGG
Organism: Streptomyces sp. NPDC045470; assembly: GCF_040646595.1. Taxonomy (NCBI): domain Bacteria; kingdom Bacillati; phylum Actinomycetota; class Actinomycetes; order Kitasatosporales; family Streptomycetaceae; genus Streptomyces; species Streptomyces sp. NPDC045470. Next base: position 97,175 of record NZ_JBEZAN010000022.1, on the reverse strand, counting down.
TGATGCCGGGTGCGGGATGACGGCCGGCCGTCAGGTCGGATACGCGTGGCGGGCACGAAAAGGCCTGCCACGCGCGGAAGTTGGCGCACGCGGCGACGGTGACGAGCAGTACGGCTGCGACCGGCACCGCCCACAGCGCGACACCGAGCGGGCCGTACGAGCCTGAACGGATCCGTACGGGCCCGTGCGTGCCCCCCCCCGCGTCTCGAACCGGCAATGCCGCCGCTCCGGCGCGACGAAAGGGCCTGACAGCACCCTTGTCCACCAATGGTCGATATGTCGATTTAGGAGTACTTTGGGAGGTGGCATCGGGGGCATCACCGATCTTGGTGATGACGTCTCTTCGAGGGAGCGAATGATGCTTGCCCAGACCCTCCAGCCCACTGGCCTCACACTCGACAAGGAAGCACTGGGGTGGGTGGCGACCCAGCCCGAAGCCCCGCTGAGCGACGCACCGGTCCCCGCACCGCACGGCGCCGCATGGGGAGTTCTGCTCCTGGGCCTCCTGATCTCGCCCAAGGAGCCGAAGGAAACGAAGCGCCGGTGATCTCCGAGCGTTCACGGACCGCCCACAGCGAATCGGCCGACCAGTTGGCCCGTCGCGCCCTCGATGCCCTCCGGGGCACCGGGGGCGCCGCCGTGGCCGCGATCCATGTGGAGGCCGCGGCGGCGGAGGCCGGAGGCGACCCGGCGGTGGCGCTGGGCGCCGTCCGCATTCTGGGGGCGGACGTCCTCGCACCGTACGTACTGACCGGCCAGCCCCCTCCCGCGGGCGATACGGCCGCCATCGGCCTGGCACTCAGTGCCCTGCCACCCGACGAGACGCCGCCTCCGGCACCTCCCGCGGGCACCGAGGAAGCGTGGATCATGGCCTGGATCGACTGGGGCCTCGCCGCCGTGCAGGCCCGCCTCGACCCCGCCGATGCGCCGGTACGCACAGCACCCCTCCCCCAGGGCCCTCCACGGTGCGACGATGCCACGCCCCGCAATCTGCCGCCGACCACGGACGCGGACGGCGGCGCACAGGAGGGCTGGGTCTCCTGGTCCGTACGCATGGGGAAGCTGGCCTCACTGGCCCTGCCGGGACTGGACGGACCGGTGCACGACGCCGCCCGGGCGGGAGCCCTGGGCCTGGCCCGCGGTGCCACCCGCGCCACCCTGCGGCGCGACCACCCCACCGCCGCCCGGATCACCCGCTGGCTGGCCTGGCTCCGCGCCGACGGGGTCGCACTGCCGCTCGACCCGGCGCCCCTGACCGAACACATCGGGTTGCTCGGCGGCGGCGATCGCCCCGCGCTGGACACCGCAGTCGCCCGCCGGCTGCTCGGCCTGGAGGACCTGTGAGACCGGCCGCGGCACAGACCGCGCACACCATCAGCTCCCGGGCCCTGGCCTGGCTGCACGCCCACCGCGAGCACGGCAAGCTCTCCGACTGCCCCCGCGCGGACCTCGTCGACGACGCCGACACGTACAAAGGCCTGGGCGAATCGGCGCTCGCCGCCTCCCTGGTCCTGCGCAGCGGCGTCGCCGGAACGGCGGAACTCGCCCTGGCCCGCGAGCTGCTGGAGTTCTGCTGGCAGCAGGTGGACAACGGTGCGCTGCTGTACGAGCGGCTGCTGCGGCACCCGCTCAAGACCGACCCGGTGGAGACCTACGCACACTTCGTCCGCGGCGGCTACCGCCACCCGCAGTTCGAGCGACTGGCCGCCCACACGGTCACGCTGCGCTCGACGCACGCCGTGGAACACGTACCGAACCGACGGCTCGCGGTCGCCAACTCCGCGCGCGTCATCGGCCTCGACCACGGCCCGGCAGCCTACGACTGGGCCACGCTGACCCGGGCGACCTGGCTCGGCGCCACGCCCGAACCCTGGCACATCGACTGGCTGACCGGCTACGGCGTCACCCACGTCGCTTTCCACCTCACCGACTGGGGCCGTCTGCCCGACCGCCTCCCCGCCGAGCTGGCGGAGTACCTCACCCGGTGGCTCCCGGTCTGGACCGATATCTGGGCGGAATGCGGTCAGTGGGACCTGATGGCCGAGCTGATGATCGTCGGCGCCTGCCTGCCGGAGCCCTGGACGGAGACCGACGACTGGCAGCGGCTGGTCGGCCTGCAGCGCGAGGACGGGCTGGTGCCCCGCGACGACCAGCCCGTCGAGGGCGACCCGGCCGAACTCTTCGACGCCCACCAGCACCCCACCGTCGTGGCCGTCGTCGCGGGCACCGTCGCCCTCACCCGGGCGCTGGGCGGCGCGGGGCAGCCCGGCCCATGACCCCGCCGGGGGCACCGGCCGCGGCAGCGCCCGGCCTGCCCGAGGGGCTGCCGCGGGAGCTGCCGGAAGCGCTGCTGTCGGCCGCCCCGGGCGCGAGTGCCGTCGCCGTCGGCCTGTACCGGCGGGGGCAGCGGTCCTTCCTCGTCCGGGGCAGCACCGCCCGCGAGGACGGGGTGCCGGTGGAGCCGTCCACCCGCTTCGAAGTCGGTTCGCTCAGCAAGACGTTCACCGCGCTGCTCCTCGCCGAGCAGGCCGCCCGGGGCGAGGTCGGCCACCACGATCCGGCCGCCCGCCATCTGCCCGCGGGTACGCGCGTCCCCGTACGCGGTACGGACATCACCCTCACCCACCTGGCCACCCACACCTCGGGCCTGCCCCGCCTGCCTCCGGGGCTGCTGCGCTCCGGTATCCGCCGTCTCCCGACCAACCCCTACGCGGGCTTCACGCGCGCGGACGTGCTGCGTGCCCTGGCCCGTACCCGGTTGCGGGCCCGGCCGGGCACCCGCGTGCGGTACTCCAACTTCGGTGTCGGCCTCCTGGGGCACGCCCTGTGCGGGGCGGCCGGCGGGCTCCCGTACGAGCACCTGCTCGCGGCCCGGGTCCTGCGGCCCCTCGGCCTGCACGACACGAGCGCCATCGCCGACCCGCCTCCCGGCGGCACGCAGGTCACCGGCTACGGCCACGGCCGCCCTCGGCCGCCGTTCGACATTCCTGGCCTGCCCGGCGCCGGCGCCGTCCGCTCCAGCGCCCGCGACCTGCTGACGGTCGCCGAGGCGCTGATCAGCCCGGGGAACGCGGAGGTCACGGACGTCACGGGCGTGGGCGCCACCGGCATCCTCGGTCCGGGGAGCGCGGCCTTCCCCGGTGTCCTCTCGGCGCCTTTGCGCACCGCCCTGGAGGACGTCACCCGCCCCCGCCTAGTCCTCCCCCGCACCACGTCCCAGCTCGCCCTGGTCTGGAACATCCGCCTCCGGGCCGACGGCTGCGGCCTCTACCACCACTCGGGCGGCACCCGCGGCTGCACGGCCTTCGTCGCCTTCAGTCCTCGGCACGACACCGCGCTGGTCGCCCTGGCCAACTGCGCGCCGGGCCTGCGCGCCCCGTTCGTCCAGCGGGCTTACGACACCGTGTCGGACCTGCTCCGCACCCCGGCCTGACCCTGACCCTGGTCCGGTCCCGGCCTGATCCCGGCCTGTCTCCCGACCCGGCCCCGGGCTCTACCCGTACGCCTCGCCACCCAGCTCCAGACCCGCCGTACCCGCCGTCGCATCGGCCAGCCAGGCACGGAAGGCGTCCAGGTCGGACTCCGGCAGCCCGACCTCGATACGTACGTCGGACCCGTACGTCACCTCGCGCACCGCCCGGCCCGTGGTCCGCAGGTCGTTCTCCACCCGCCCCGCGCGCTGGTGGTCGACGGTGACCGTGACCAGACGGAAGCGCTGCCGGGTGACCGTGCCAAGGGCGTCCAGAGCCTCCCCCACGACGCCCCCGTACGCGCGGATCAAACCGCCCGCCCCGAGCTTGATGCCGCCGAAGTAGCGGGTGACGACGGCGACGACGTACCTGACCTCGCGGCGCACCAGCATCTGCAGCATCGGCACACCCGCGGTCCCGCCCGGTTCGCCGTCGTCGCTCGCCTTCTGCACCCCGCCGTCGGCCCCCAGGACGTACGCGAAGCAGTTGTGCCGCGCCGTGGGGTGCTCCTTGCGGATACGCGCGATGAAGTCCTGGGCCTCGGTCTCGGTCGCCACGGGGGCGAGCGCGCAGATGAAGCGGGACTTGTTGATCTCGATCTCGTGAACACCCTCGCGCGCGAGAGTCCGGTACTGCTCCTGCATCAGGCCACCCTATGCGCCGCCGGTAGCGCCCGGCGCATCCCCGTACGCGCCCCGTCCTGCGGCACTCAGGCGAAACCGCGCACACATCGGCGACCGGCGCCCGCTGAGATCGCTGGGAACGCTGGGAATGCTGAGCGCACGGGAATCTTCACCCCCCGCGTACACGTTCTCGACACCAGACGGCCGCCGGCACGCGGTCGCATCCGACGGGCCCAGGCCCGAACCACGGGAGGCAGTTGTGTACGGCGATCCGGCGACGATCCGCAGGATTCTTCGGGATTCGGGCGACACCTGGGCCGTCGTGGGCCTGTCCACCAACCGGAACCGCGCCGCGTACGGCGTCGCCGGCGTCCTCCAGCGCTACGGCAAGCGCGTCGTCCCGGTCCACCCGAAAGCCGAAGCGGTCCACGGCGAGCAGGGCTACCCGAGCCTGGCCGCCGTCCCGTTCCCCGTCGATGTCGTGGACGTCTTCGTCAACAGCGACGCCGCGGGCGGTATCGCCGACGAAGCGGTCGGAATCGGCGCCAAGGCAGTCTGGTTCCAGCTCGGCGTGATCGACGAAGCGGCGTACGACAAGGTCAGGTCCGCCGGTCTGGACATGGTGATGGACCGCTGCCCCGCCATCGAAATACCCAGGCTGGGCTGAGCCCGGGGGTCACGAGCCGGCGTCCGCCTTGACCACGTAGACCTCCCAGGGCTCCTTGCCGGGGCCGGTCACCCAGACCTTGTCCTGGAGGGCGTAGCAGCAGGTGGTGTCGTTCTCCTCGAAGGTGGCCAGGCCCGCGTCCTTGAGGCGGGTGGTGGCGGCGGTGACCTGGCCGGTGCTCCCGACTTCGATGCCGAGGTGGTCGAGCCGGGTCTCGTCGGCTTCCCGGCCTTCGAGGAGTACGAGTTTCAGCGGCGGCTCGGCGATGGCGAAGTTGGCGTAGCCGGGGCGGCGTTTGGCCGGTTCGGTGTTGAAGAGCTTGGTGTAGAAGGCGACGGACGCCTCCAGGTCGGGGACGCGCAGGGCGAGCTGGACACGCGGCATCACGGACTCCCAAGAGACTGGATCGATGTATGTCGATACAAGGTTGCGCCTCGGATCGAAGTTCGTCAATATAGAAGCATGTCGAATCAAGAGCTCGGGCTGCTCGGCGAGGACGGCCTCACGGTGTGCTGCCCTGACCTGCTGACCACGCCACTGGACGAGGACCAGGCGGTGGAGCTGGCGAAGGTGTTCAAGGCGCTGGGAGACCCGGTGCGGCTGCGGCTGCTGTCGCTGATCGCCTCCCGTGCCGGTGGCGAGGTGTGCGTCTGCGACCTGATCCCGGCCTTCGACCTGTCCCAGCCGACGATCTCCCACCACCTGAAGCTGCTGCGGCAGGCCGGGCTGATCGACTGCGAACGCCGGGGCACCTGGGTCCACTACTGGCTCGTACCGGAGATGACCGACCGCCTCGCGGGCATCCTCACCCGCCCCGCCGGCGCCCCGCTGCCCGTCTCCGCCTGCCGGACCGACGCATGAGCGCCCCCGCCGCCCCCACCCCCGCCGCCGACACGGCACCGGTGGCGGCCCGACTGTCGTTCACCGACCGCTGGCTGGCAATGTGGATCATCGCCGCGATGGCCGCCGGCCTCGGTCTGGGCCGCCTCGTACCCGGTCTGGGGGACGTACTGGCGAAGATCACCGTCACCGGGGTCTCGCTGCCCATCGCGCTGGGGCTGCTGGTGATGATGTACCCGGTGCTGGCCAAGGTCCGCTACGACCGCCTGGGTACGGTCACCCGCGACCGCCGCCTGCTCGTCCCCTCCCTGGTGCTGAACTGGCTGGTCGGCCCGGCCCTGATGTTCGCCCTGGCCTGGCTCTTCCTGCCGGACCTGCCCGCGTACCGCACCGGTCTGATCATCGTCGGGCTGGCCCGCTGCATCGCCATGGTCATCATCTGGAACGACCTGGCCTGCGGCGACCGCGAGGCCGCCGCCGTCCTGGTCGCCCTCAACTCCGTCTTCCAGGTCCTGGCGTTCAGCCTGCTGGGCTGGTTCTATCTGTCCCTCCTGCCCGGCTGGCTCGGCCTGGAACAGACCGCGCTGGACGTGTCGGTGTGGGAGATCGCCCGCTCCGTGCTGATATTCCTCGGCATCCCGCTCGCCGCCGGATTCCTCACCCGCCGCCTGGGCGAACGGGCCAAGGGCCGCGTCTGGTACGAGACGAAGCTGATCCCCCGGATCGGACCGTTCGCCCTGTACGGGCTGCTGTTCACCATCGTGGTGCTCTTCGCCCTCCAGGGCGACGCCATCACCTCCCAGCCCCTGGACGTCGCCCGCATCGCCCTGCCGCTGCTGGTGTACTTCGCCCTCATGTGGGCCGGGTCCATGGCCCTGGGCCGCGCGGCCGGACTGGACTACCCGCGCGCCACCACCCTCGCCTTCACCGCGGCGGGCAACAACTTCGAACTGGCCATCGCGGTCGCCATCGCCACCTTCGGCGCCACCAGCGGCCAGGCCCTCGCCGGTGTCGTCGGCCCCCTCATCGAAGTGCCCGTCCTGATCGGCCTGGTCCACGTCGCCCTCGCCGCCCGCCGTTACTTCCCCGCGGCCGCATCCGCCCCTCTCCCGAAGGCCGAATCAGCCACCGTCACGGAAGGATCGACCCGTGCCTGACACCCGCGGCCCGGCGGACAGGCCGTCCGTACTGTTCGTCTGCGTCCACAACGCCGGGCGCTCCCAGATGGCCGCCGCCTTCCTCACCCACCTCGGTGCCGACCGTGTCGAGGTCCGCTCCGCGGGCTCCGCCCCCGCCGACGCCGTTCATCCCGCTGTCGTCGAAGCCATGCACGAGGTCGGCATCGACCTCTCCGCCGAGACGCCGAAGCTGCTCACCACCGAGGCGGTGGACCGCTCCGACATCGTGATCACCATGGGCTGCGGCGACGCCTGCCCGTACTTCCCCGGCAAGCAGTACCGCGACTGGCAGCTCGACGACCCCGCCGGACAAGGCATCACCGCCGTCCGCCCCCTCCGCGACACCATCGAGCAGCGCGTGCGCGCCCTGCTCGGCGAACTCGGCGTCGAGGCCGCCAGGGACCCGGTGCCCGACGCGCCGCGCATGGGTTAGCGTCCGGGCATGATCGCGATACGTGCTGCGGGGCCCGCGGACGCCGAAGAGATCGTCCGGTTGCGCCGGTTGATGTTCCGGGCCATGAACGGACGGGACGAGGGCGGGGCGTGGGAGCGGAACGCGATCGAGAGTGCGCGGCGACAGCTTTCGGAAGAGGTGCCGTCTCTTGTCGGGTTCGTCGTGGAGGCCGGTGACGGCGCCGGGCTGGCGGCGTGTGCGGTGGGGCGGGTCGAGGAGCGGCTGCCGGCTCCGGGGCATCCTTCGGGACTGTTCGGGTTCGTGTTCACCGTCTGCACCGATCCGGCGTACCAGGGGCGCGGTTACGCGAGGGCCACGACCGAGGCGCTGCTGGAGTGTTTCGCTGAGCGGGGTGTCTCGCGGGTGGATCTGCACGCCACGCCCGACGCCGAACGGCTCTACCGGAGCCTTGGATTCGCGGAGCACTCCACGCCGCTGTCCCTGGATGTGCGTTCCCGGGGGTGAGCGGGCCGACGGACGAGGGTGAGTTCCGTCGGGTTCCGGGTGGGCCGGGTCAGGATAGGTCGGGGTCAGGGCGCGGGGTCGACGAGGAAGGTCTGGCTCTCGCGTCCGGTGCACCGTTGCAGGGTCACCTCGGCCCCGGTGGCCGTCCGGGCGCCGCGCACGCCGAGGCACTGCCCGCCGTCGGCGCGGAAGATGTAGCGGGCGGTCTTCCCACCGTTCGCCTGCCGGGCCGTTCCGAACGGTTCGGAGCCGGAGCCAGGAACGGGGCCGGGGGCGAAGGCAGGCGCGGAGTCGGGGGCGGAGGCAGGCGCGGGCTCGATACGGAAGCTGCTGGCCTGGGCGCAGGACTCCCACGGTTCGAGCAGGCCGTCCGCCGTTCCGCCCGACAGGGCCTTCAGGCAGCCCCTTCCGCGCTGGGGTGTACCCACGCGATGCGGTAGGTGTCCGTACCCACCGGTTCGAGTTCGGTGCGCTGCGGCGCGACGCCCCCGCACGGCCGCTGCACCGCCACGAGGGAGGCGTACCGGCCGTCCTGGACGCGGCCGTCGGTCACGCACAGGGTGGGAGCCGCGGCCGGGCGGATCCGTATCCAGCCGGCGGGCACCGCGGCGTTCCGGGACGGGGCTTCGGGCTGCGGAGCCGGATCGGAGGGCGGGTTGCCGGAGGTCGGGGTGCCGGAGGTCGCCATCCAGGCGGCGGTGGCCAGGGCGAGAGCGATCGCCGACACGATCAGGAGAGGCGCGCGCCGGGTGCTGCGGGTCCTGGTGGGGTGGGACGGCGGCGAGGGCCGGGCGTCGGTTCCGATTGTGGGTGCGGACGCTGCGGCGTCCTCGGGCGCCGCAGCGGCACGGGGCGGCGTCTGTTCCGTCGCGGCCGACTCCACCGGGGCGGGTTCCGTTTTCGCCGTGCGGGCCTTGGCGGCGACACCCGCGCGGGCGTCGCCGCCAAGCCGTGGCCCGGTCGCCGCTCTCGCCGCAGGCGCGTACGAAGACGGACAGGATCTCCGGGCGGGGCAGACGTCTGCCGCTCAGGACGTCCGCGAGAGTGCTGCGGGCCAGCACTTCGCCCTGTTCGGCGGCGCGCTGTTCGAACTGCCGGTACGTCAGCCCCCGGCGCTCCTTCAGTTCCCGCAGCATCGCGAGAAATTCGGCCACGTCACGGGCCTCGGCCGGGTCCGTGTTCCCCCTGGTGTCCATGGCGCGAATGATCGGGGTGACGCCTCCCGTACGGCTACAGGAGATTCCGCCAAGGCTGCGCACTTCCGGACAGCAACAGGGCAGAATCCGGACCGCGACCGGACTCAAACCGGACGCACCCGGAATCTTCCGGACAGCGCGCCGACCAGCCCGGACCCGCGACAACGCCCCCTCGGACGCCCCGGACGCCCCGGACACCCGGACGCCCCGGACACCCGGACGCCCCGGACACCGGGACGCTCCGGACAGACCGCAAGCGACGCCGGACAGCCGACACTCAGCCAACGTCCCCTCCGGACGCTGCACCGATCGCCCCGACCGCACCCCGCCCCAGGTGACATTTTCGGACAGCGAGCAGTCGCCCTACTCCCCCGGCACCGTACCCAGCCCGTCAAGAACGGTCACACCAGGCAGTTCGGCCAGGGCCTTGCCCGGCACGACGAGCTTGCCGCGCCGGCTGCCGCTGCCGATCAGCACGTACGGGGTGTCCGCCACGGCCGCGTCCAGGAGCAGCGGCCAGCTTTCGGGGAGCCCGATCGGGGTGATGCCGCCGTACTCCATGCCGCTCTCGCCGACCGCGGTGTCCATGGGGGCGAAGGACGCCTTGCGGGCGCCCAGCTCGCGCCGTACGGCTCCGTTCACGTCGACCCGGGTGTGCGAGAGGACCACGCAGGCGGCGAGCGTGACGGCGCCGCCACGCTTGCCCGCCACGACGACGCAGTTCGCCGACTGCTCCAGGAGCCAGGGGCCGTGCTGCTCGACCAGGACAGCGGTGTCCGCGATCGCGGGGTCGGTGTCCACGTAGTGGAACTGTTCGACGGGCACGGTCCCCCGCCAGCCGCGGATCGCGGCCGCGACCGGGCCGGGCAGCAGGTCCAGACAGTCGAGGGCAGGGCGTACGTCGTCGAAGGCGTCCATGGGCTCGGGCATGGCGCCAAGCTAACAGTCCGGCCGGACCGTACGGCGTGCCGTCTCAGCGGGCGGGCGGGGGCGGGCCGGCGCCGGGGTGCGCGGTGCCGTCGTCTTCACAAGCCGCCGGGTCGTCGTCGCAAGCGGCCGGGACGTCGTCGCAAGCGGCCGGGACGTCGTCACCCGCGGCCGGCCGGTGCCGTTCGATGAGCGTACGGGCCATGTCCTGGGCCCGCCGGGCGGCCTCGGTGTCCCCCTCGGCCGCCGAGATGATCGCCCCCTTCATGAGGATGTGCCAGGACCGGGCGAAGTTCTCGGTGTCCCGGAGCCCGGCCTCCTCGGCCAGGGACCGCACGATGGCGCGGATGTTCTCCAGGTGGACGATGCTCGCCTTCCCCAGCGGGTGCTCCCAGCCCATCTCCAGCAGGACGTTGATGAAGGTGCAGGCGTCGAAGTCGGGCCGGCGGAACCACTCGTCGAACACGTCGAAGACGGCGAGGAGCCGCTCCTCCGGGTCCGCGCCCAGCCGCCGTGCCCCGGCCTCCACGTAGCCGCGGGTCCAGCGCTCCTCACGGCGTTCGAGGAACGCCAGCACCAGAGTGTCCTTGGAGGGGAAGTTGCGGTAGAGCGTGGCCTTGGCCACACGGGAGCGGGCGATCACCTCGTCGACGCCGACCGCGCGGATCCCGCGCCGGGAGAACAGCTCGTAGGCCGTCTCCAGGATGCGCTCACGCGCCTGGGCGGGCGGACGGACTGCCGGCACCGTCGATCCGACGGCCGTCGCGTCCCCTGGAGCCATCGTGTCCCCCTGACAACGTGGTGATGATTGTGGACAGGCTCGTCCGACCCTGACACGGTAAAGGCATGGCCCCTGAGACAGAACTGTCTGGCCCGGACTTCCTGAACATCTTGACGGTCCGCACCCGTCTGCACGGCGATCGGGCCGTGCTCAGCCCGAGAGGAGAGATCGACTGCGTTTCCGTACGCCTGCTCGACCAGGCTCTGGCCGGTCTGCCGTCCATGACCAGCAGTGTCACCCTGGACATCGCGGAGGTCACCTTCATGGACTCGGCGGGTCTGCACTTCGTGGAGCGCCTGCACGCCTTCGGCCACCGGCGCCACATCCTGGCCCGCACCCGTAACTGGGGCAGCCAGCCGAGCCGGCTGCGGGAAGTCGCCCGCCGCTCCTGACACACCGTACGGCCGGGGTGGCCACGACGGGCGCCGGCGGCTGGCGTCCGCGCATGGCAGGAGCCCGGGCAGTCTTCGATCCCTGGTCGCCGGATTCCGTCGCCGACCCGTACCCCGCCTACGCCGAGCTGCGGGCCCGCGGCCGGGTGCGGCACTTCGCACCCTCCGACCAGTGGCTCGTCCCGCACCATACGGACGTCTCGGCCCTGCTCCGCGACCGCCGACTGGGCCGTACCTCCCGGCACCGCTTCACCCACGAGGAGTTCGGGCGCACCGCGCCGCCGCCGGAGCACGAGCCGTTCCACGTCCTCAACGACAACGGGATGCTCGACCTGGAGGCGCCCGCCCACACCCGTATCCGCCGCCTGGTCGCTAAGGCGTTCACGCCCTGTACGTCGAGCGGCTCCGGCCGTTGTCGAGGGCTTGGCGGACCGGCTGGTCCGGGACCTGGTCGCGGACGGCGGCGGAGACCTCGCGGCGCGGGTCGCGGAACCGCTGCCGGTCGCGGTGATCGCCGAGATGCTCGGTGTGCCGGAAGCGGACCGGCATCTGCTGCGGCCGTGGTCGGCCGCGATCTGCGGCATGTACGAGCTGAACCCGTCCGCCGGTACGGCAGGGCGGGCGGGCGCCGCTTCCCGTGAGTTCTCCGACTACCTGCGCACGTTGATCGCCGCCCGGCGGGCGGTGCCGGGGGACGACCTCGTCTCCGGGCTGATCGCCGCGTACGACGAGGGCGAGTCGCTCATCGAGCAGGAGATGGTCTCCACCTGCGCCCTGCTGCTGAACGCCGGTCACGAGGCGAACGTCAACGCCACGGCCAACGACTGGTAGGCGCTCTTCCGCCACCCGGCGCAGCTCGCGGCCCTGCGCGCGGACCCGGCCGGGCTGCTGCCCACGGCCGTGAGGGAACTGCTGCGCTACAACACGCCGCTTCGGCTCTTCGAGCGCTGGGTGCTGGACGACATCGAGATCGACGGCACGGTCGTCCCGCGCGGCAGCGAAGTGGCGCTGCTCTTCGGGTCGGCCAACCGCGATCCGGCGGTCTTCGCCCGGCCGGACGAGCTGGACCTCACCCGTAAGGACAATCCGCACATCTCCTTCAGCGCCGGCATCCACTACTGCATCGGCGCTCCCCTGGCCCGCCTCGAACTGACGGCCTCGCTCGCGGCGTCGCTGCGCAGGGCTCCGTCGCTACGGCTGGCCGCCGTCCCGGAACGCAAGCCGAACTTCGTGATCCGGTGGCTGCGCGGCCTGCTGGTCGAGGTGTGACGGAACGCGTCGGCGGCGGCCGGCCCGGCGCGGCCGGTGAAGCCGACCGTCACCTCGTCACCGTGCCGTTCCAGCAGGGCGCGGTAGGCGGGGGCGGCAGTGGTGGGGGCCGCCGGACCTGTGCGGGTCGGGAACCGGACGGTATCGGGTGTCACGCGCGTCCCACCTCGTCCAGGGCGCCGTTCAGGAGTCCTGCGCCATGATGTCGAGCCGGTGGCCGAAGCCGCGTACGGTCGTGATGCTCGGTGTACGGACGCCGGCGGCCGAGAGTTCGCGGCCCCGATCGGCCCACCGTGGGCCCGTACCTGCCGGGCGTCGGGCGCGTCCGCCACGGTGAAGCCCTCAGGCGTCGCCCGCGGCGGTTCGGAGCATGACGGCAACGGTGGGCCGATGGTGTCGGCCGCGCTGATGCGGCGTTGCTCCGACGTCGATGCCCCGGCCAACGGAGCCTGCTTGACTGGGCGTTGGGCCTGAACTGCTCCGTGACGCAGTACTTCGTGCCGGACAAGGGGACACCGTGGAAGGCTCCGAGGCGAACACATGCCGGTTCCGCCACCGTCTGGCGGACCTGGCCGGCGGCCCCCCGCGCGCCCGCGCCGGCATCCCCGGCATCCTCGACACCCTGACCCGCGTCTCGCGGCGGAGCCGTCCCGAAGGTCCGTGCGTGGTCTCCTTCCACACCGGCCGCGGCCCGCAGTGCCCCGACTTGGCACCCACGCACACCTGGTGGCCGCCCTCCGCCCCCGCGGCCCAGGACGCCGGGTTCCGCGCGGTGCGGACCAGCGCGATGCGGCTGCGGGGCGGGACGATCGGCATGACCGGCGGCCCTTCCGGTACGGAACCGCGCGCGGCGCCGGCCGGTCAGGGCTCCGGTGATCCGTCCGGCCTCCCGCCCGGACGCCGCCGACGCGGCCCCCCGCACGACCCTTCCCAGGAGCGCTTCGATGCCTGACCTCATCGGTCCTCCCTCCGGCGACGTCCCGTCCGGCGACCCTTCGTCCGGGGAGAAGGCACGGGCTCTCGGCGCGGCCCTCGCGGACCTGACCGACATCCGCGCCGGAACCACACCCGCCATGCTCACCCGGCGTCTGGTCACGTACTGCGTCGACCTGCTGCCCGTCGACGCCGCCGGCGTCATGCTCCTGGATCCGGCCGCCCCCGGTGCCCCGGTCGCCGAGACGGGTGTCCGGCCCGCCGGGAGCCGCGTCGACGTGGCCGCGAGCTCCGACGAGGCCCTCCGCGAGGTGGAGCTGTACGAGGCCGGCACCGGGCGGGGCCCGTGCGTCGAGGCCCTGTTCACCGGCCGCTCGTGCGGCGTCGCGGACTTCACCGTGGCGGGCGCACGCTGGCCCGGCCTCGCGCCGCGGGTGCTGGCCGCGGGCTACCAGGCGATGTGGGCCCAGCCGATGCGCCATCTCGAACACTCCGTCGGCGCCGTCAACCTCTACCGCCGCACCACCGGGCTCCTGCCCCCGCACCAGCAGGAACGTGCGCGGAAACTGGCCCACGCGGCCACCATCGGCCTGCTGCTGTTCTGGGCCCGGCGACTGCGGGCCGAGCATCTGCGGCGGGACCTCACCGCCCGTGTCGCCACCGAGCAGGCCAAGGGCATCCTCGCCCAGCGTCTCGGCCTGTCCCCGGAGGCCGCCTTCGAGGCGCTGACCGCCCAGGCCCTCCGGCACCACTCCCCCCTGCCCGACCTCGCCCGCGCCCTCACCGAAGAGCCCCAGGGGCCGTGGCCCCCACCGGCCCCGGACGACCGGCCGCGGTGATCCGGCCCGTGCCGGGACGCGCGTCCGCATCGCAGGCTCGTGTCCGTACCGGAGCGCGTGTCCGTACGGGCAAGCGCCGCCCTATCCGGTTCCGCCGCTCACCGCCTCCTCCGGTACGTACACCACCCACACCTGGCCCGCCGCGAAGTTGAGCGGTCTGCCAGACGCCGTGGTGAAGTCCGTACCGCTGTCGGGGGTCGGCCGCGACCAGTGGGCCTCGTACGCCTTGCCGTCCCGCAGCACCCGCGCCGGCCCGGAACCGGTGGACTCGGTGTACGGGGAGTAGGCGCCCCAGCGGTCGTGGTAGCGCGAGGGACGGATCCGTACGCCCTGGACGACGACGGTGGGGGCCACGAGCCGCTGCCCGGAGGCGGTCTCGGCCGGGGCGCCGTCCATCGACACCAGCCAGCCGCGCCGCTCCGCAGACCAGTCGAAGGAGAAGCGGGCGGCCGGGTAACGGGCGGTGTACGAGGCGGTGTTGCGTCCGCCCGACGGCGCGGCGCCGAAACGGAAGCCGATGTCCTGGACGGTGCTCGCGCCGGAAGCCGCCTTGAGGGCGCGTTCGGGGCGCAGGTAGAGGTTGTGCGGCGCCGCGCGGTCACGGCCCCGGAAATACGCTTCGGCGGTCTTCCCCGGAGGCTGCGGGTACAACGGGGCCGCCTCGACGACGGGCTCCAGCTTCGCCTGCGTGCCGGAGTAGGCGAAGGCGGGGCGGCCGAACTGGCGCAGCAGTTCCAGATCCGACTCGCGGGCGCTGCGTACGGGACCGACGGCCTGCGGCAGCCGGGAGGAGTAGACGGCCAGCAGCCGCGACAGCCCCGACTCGACCCGTTCCACGTAGACGATGTCGGCGGCGTCGAGGCCCGTCTGAGGGCGCGCGGCACGTACGTTGTCGATCTTCACGGCGAGCACCGGGGCGGCCCGCGCCGCCTTCCCCGTGAACGGCGAACGCCCGTCGGACGCCCCGCCCTGCTGGCAGCCGCTCGACACGCCTGCCAGCAGGAGACACACCAGCGCCACTCCCGCCGGCGCCTTGCGTTGTCCCGTCAGCGCCGTACGTTTACCCGCCGGCGCCTTGTGTTGTCCCGTCAGCACCGTACGTCTACCCGCCAGCGCCGTACGTCTTCCCGTCGGCCCCGTACGTTTCCTCGCTCGCACCGCCGTCCTCCCGTCAGTGGCGCCCCGTCCGTCGAGAACACCACAGGAACGGCCGTGTGGCGAGAGGGCGCAGGCGGCCAGGGGCCTCGGCGCGGTGCCGGGTCGCCGAGGCCCGGTGCGGTCCCGGAGGCCCCGGGCGGCCCGGTACGCACCGCGCCGCGGCGTGGTGGCATCCTGACGGCGTGAACCGACCCGAGATCCACTGCACCGTCGCCCCCGAGCTGCGGCTCTTCGTCCCCGCCGGCCGGCGCCAGGGCCGTACCGCCCTGCGCACCGACGGGACCTCCACCCTCGGACACGTCGTGGAATCGCTCGGTGTCCCGCTCACCGAGGTGGGCCGCCTGCTCGTGGACGGGCAGGAGGTGCCGGTGTCCCACGTCCCGCGCGACGGTGAGTCGGTCGAGGTGTGCGCGGTCGGACGGCCGCAGGAGGTGCCGGGCGCGCCGCTGCGGTTCCTGCTCGACGTGCACCTGGGGACCCTCGCGCGGCGGCTGCGGCTGCTGGGTGTGGACGCGGCGTACGAGAGCGAGGACATCGGCGACCCGGCCCTGGCCGCGCGGTCTGCCGCCGAGCGGCGGGTGCTGCTGTCCCGGGACCGGGGCCTGCTGCGACGGCGTGAGAACTGGGCGGGGGCGTACGTCTACAGCGACCGCCCCGACGAACAACTGCGCGACGTGCTGGGCCGCTTCGCGCCGGAGCTCGCGCCGTGGACCCGCTGCACCGCCTGCAACGGTCTGCTGAAGGAGGCGGCGAAGGGGACCGTCGAGGAGCGGCTGGAGGGCGGTACGCGGCGTACGTACGACGTGTTCGCCCAGTGCACCGTCTGCGACCGGGTGTACTGGCACGGCGCGCACCACGCGCGCCTGGAGGCCGTCGTCGACGCGGCGGTACGTGAGTTCGGCGGCGCCGCGGCCGCGACCGGTACCGCCGCACCCCGGGACGGCTCTGCCGCGCAGGGGTGAGACAGGGGACGCGAGCCGCCCCCACGCCCTCAGGAAGCGTCGGCGGCCGCCCCCGGCACCGCCGTGCCGCGCCCGGCTACCACCGTGCCGTGCCTCGGCTCCACCGGCGGCGCACCGTCCGCCCCCGCCTCCAGCGCGGCCAGGGCCATCAGTTCCCTGGACGTCACCCCCTCGGGCACCGGCACCGGCGCCGGAGTGCGCAGCGGCGGCTGCCACCCCGCCTCCGGGTCCCAGGAGCGGACCACCTTGGCGGGCGCCCCGGCCACCACCGCGTGGTCCGGCACCTCGCCCCGTACGACCGCCCCGGCCGCGACCACCACGTTGCGGCCCAGCCGGGCGCCCGGCAGTATCACCGCCCCGGTCCCCACCCAGCCGCCCGGGCCGATCGAGACGGGCTCGCTGCGCGGCCACTGCTTGCCGACCGGCAGTTCCGGGTCGTCGTAGCTGTGGTTGGTGGTCGTGACGTACACGCCGGGGCCGAAAAAGCAGTCGTCGCCGATGGTCAGCCGGACGTCGGCGATCACATGGCTGCCGCGGCCCAGGACGACGCCGTTGCCGAGGGTGAGGATCGGGTCGGCGCCGAGGTCGAGGTCGGGCATCATCCCGGCGGTCAGCGTCACGTCCTGGGCGATGATGCAGTGGTCGCCGATCTCGATCCACGGGTCGCCGAAGACGGTGCCCTGCGGGAAGGCCAGCCGGGCTCCAGCCCCCAGCCGGCGGAACCGGTACGGTCCCGGGCGCTCGGCGGTGACGGCGCCCGCCTCCCGTACCCAGCGCGCTCCGCGGTGCACCGCGCGGGACACCGTCCGGCGGCGCCAGGCCGCCACGGATGAGAACACGTTCTTCTTCGGCACCCGCTCACCGTACTCAGGCCGGTGCGCCGGCCGCCCCGCCGTCCCCTGTGATCTTCACCCCACCGGCCGCCGGGCGTCGTCCGGCCGGGCCCCGGGCGCCGACGGGACAGTGCCCGGCGGCCCGCCTATCGTTGGGACATGGAACCGGCCGCGCAGGCTGTCGACGGCCGTCGGGAGTCCGCCGAGGAACGGGCCGACCGGCGGTGGAACGAGCTGCTGCAAGAGGTCCGGGTGGCCCAGACCGGCGTGCAGATCCTCTTCGGCTTCCTGCTCACCGTCGTCTTCACCCCCCGCTTCGCCTCCCTCGAACCGGCCGACAAGGCGATCTACGTGGTGACGCTGTGCCTGGGCGCGGCCGCCAACGGCGCCCTCATCGGGCCGGTCGCCTTCCACCGGCTCGTCACCGGGCTGCACCTGAAGGCGCAGACGGTCACCTGGGCGTCCCGGCTGACCATCGTCGGCATCGTGCTGCTGCTCGCCACGATCATCTCGGCGTTCCTGCTCATCCTGCGCATCGCGCTGCACGACAGCGCCGTCCCGTGGATCGTCTCGGGTCTGGTCGCGTGGTTCCTGCTGTGCTGGTTCGCGCTGCCCGCATGGGCACGGCGCCGGTACGCGCGCGACAGGTGAACGCCGCCGTGCGGCGCCGTACCTCCGCTCCGTGTCGAACGGCGGGGCGCGGGCACCCGGGGTACGGTCCACACCACAGGTGACCGGAGCACCACGGTGTGTTCCCACCCTGTCGATCCCCCGAGGAGCTGCCATGATCCGCGCCCTGGCGTTCGTCTGCACCCTGAACCCGTCCCCCACCGACTCCAGCAGCCAGCTTCTGGCGGACCAGGTGCTGGCCGAACTGGGCGACCTCGGGGTGCAGTGCGAGTCGGTACGCGTCGCCGACCACGACATCCGCCCCGGCGTCGCCACCGACATGGGCGACGGCGACGCGTGGCCGGGCTTGCGCGAGAAGCTGCTGGCGGCCGACATCGTGCTGCTGGCCACCCCGATCTGGCTCGGTCACCCGTCCAGCCTGTGCCAGCGGGTGCTGGAGCGGATGAACGCCGACATCGCCGAGACGGACGAGCAGGGGCGGCAGCTGATGTACGGCAAGGTCGGCGCCGTGGCCGTCGTCGGCAACGAGGACGGCGCGCACAAGGTGAGCGCCGACCTGTTCCAGGGCCTCAACGACCTCGGCGTCTCCCTCGCGCCCAACGCCGTCACGTACTGGGTGGGCGAGGCGCAGCACGGCACGGACTACCAGGACCTGGACGAACGGCCGAAGAACGTGGCTGCCACGACGCGCACGCTGGCGGTGAACGCCGTGCACCTGGTGCGGCTGCTCCGCCAGTACGCCTACCCGCCGTCGTCCTCCTGAGAGACCGGCCGGCGGGCCGGCGGCCCCTGCTGTGCGCTAATTGCCGCGCCTGCTGCGTCGTACGGGCCCCAGTACGGCGCCCACCGCCGCTCCCGCCGCGGCCGAGGCGGCCGCCACGAGTACGGGGTGCCGCGCGAGGGCCGCCTGGGGCGAGCGCGGGTGGGAGGTGTCGTCGAAGACACCGTGTGCGCCGTGGTCGACACCGTCAGAGCCGTCCGCCGGCTGCCACAGGTTCTGCGGCCGGTGGGCTTCCGCCTGCTGCTCCGTCTGCTGCGAGGCGTACCCCGTACGGGCGAGATAGCGGTCCAGGAGCGCGGGCGCGACCCGGTTGCCCAGGATGGCCGCCACCGTGGAAAGGCCGACGTAGTACTGCTTGCGCCGGGGATGGTCCGCCGCGTGCAGCACGGCACGGGCGGCGACCTCCGGCTGGTAGACCGGCGCGACCGGTCGGGGAGTCTTCGGCAGCCGGGACAGCACCCAGTCGAACTGCGGCGTGTTGACGGCCGGCATCTGGACGACGGTGACCGCGACCCGGCTGCCCTGGTGCAGCAGTTCGGTGCGGACGCTGGACGTGAAGCCGTTGATGGCGTGCTTGGCGCCGCAGTACACCGACTGAAGGGGTACGGAGCGGAAGCCGAGGGCGGAGCCGACCTGCACGATCGCGCCCGCGTCCCGCGGCAGCATCCGCCGCAGCGCGGCCCGTGTGCCGTTGACGAACCCCAGGTACGTCACCTCGGTGGCGCGCCGGTACTCCTCCGCGTCGACCTCCGTGAACGGCGCGAACACCGTACTGAAGGCGTCGTTGACCCATACGTCGATCGGCCCGAAGGCGTCCTCCGCCGCCTGGGCCGCCGCTTCGACCTGGTCCGCGTCGGCCACGTCGGCGGGCAGCACCAGCGCCCGGCCGCCCCGCTCCTCGACCTCGGCCGCCGCCGCGTCGAGTCCGGTGCGGCCGCGGGCGACCAGGGCGACGTTGGCGCCCTGCGCGGCGAAGAGCCGGGCGGTCGCGCGGCCGATGCCGGCGCTGGCGCCGGTGATGACGACGGTCCGCGGTCCGGGCCGGTGCCGACGGCTCACCGGGCACCGCGCGAGGCGCCGCCGAAGAGGCGGGCGAGGGCGCGGAAGGGCAGGGTGACGACGGAGGCGAGCGTGCTCCCGATGGCGCGGAACACGTCGGCGATGGCGCTGAGCATGGGAACCTCCCTGGTCGGACGACCGCGATCACGGCAGCGGGGTGCCGCCGGTCGCGTTGACGATCTCCGAAGTGATGTAACTGGCCTGCTGGGACGCGAGGAAGACATAGGCGGGGGCCATCTCCACGGGCTGTGCCGCCCGCCCCAGCGGGCTCTGCTTGCCGAATCCGGTGGTGTCCGGCAGCGTCGCGGGGATGAGCGGGGTCCACACCGGCCCCGGGGCCACCGCGTTGACGCGGATGCCGCGCTCGGCGAGGTCGCCGGCCAGCGCGTGGGTGAAGGTGACGATGGCGCCCTTGGTGGTCGCGTAGTCGAGCAACTGCGGGCTCGGCTGGTACGCCTGTACGGACGTCGTGTTGATGATGCTGCCGCCCTCGGGAATGTGCGGCAGCGACATCTTGGAGAGCCAGAACATGCCGTAGACATTGGTGCGCAGCACCCGGTCGAACTGCTCCGTGGAAATGCCCTCGATTCCCTCGGGCTGCGCCATCTGGTAAGCCGCGTTGTTGACCAGGACGTCGATACGGCCGAATTCCCGCACCACCTGGTCCACCAGCGCGCGGCACTGCTCCTCCGTACGGATGTCGCACGACACCGCCAGCGCCCGCTGCCCCGCTTCCTCGACCAGCCGGACGGTTTCCTTCGCGTCCTTCTCCTCTTCCTCCAGATATGTGAAGGCGACGTCCGCCCCTTCACGGGCGAAGGCGAGCGCGACCGCGCGTCCGATGCCCGAGTCACCGCCGGTGATCAGCGTGCGGCGGTCCCGCAGCCGCCCGGCACCCTCGTACGACGTCTCACCGTGGTCGGGCCGCGGCGTCATGTCGTCCGTCGCGCCGGGATGCGGCTGGTCCTGCTGGGGGAATTCCGGCTTCGGGTGCTCGTCCACCGGATTCCGCTGGTCGTTCCCGGTCATGGTCGATACCTCCACGTGCTGATGTGTCTACGCCGGTACCCGCCCTGCCGTCGCGAACACGTGCCGACTTTCCGTCCTTTCCGGCCCGTGTACCGCTCCGGTTCGATCCGTGTGCCGCCGCCGGGATGCGGCGGGCCGGTATCCGGCGTGCGATGGTTTTCGGAGGTGGTGCAGGCCATGGCACGAGCCATTTGGAGCGGGTCCCTGTCCTTCGGTCTGGTCAATCTGCCGGTGCGGATGTACGCGGCGACGGAGAGCCACACCGTGCATTTCCACCAGATCCAGCGCGGAACGTCCGACCGGATCCGCAACAAGCGGGTCAATGAACGCACCGGCAAAGAGGTGCCCGCCGAGGACATCGTCAAAGGGGTCGACGCGGGTGACGCGTACGTGCTGGTCGAGCCCGAGGAATTGGACGACATCGCGCCCGGCCGGTCCAAGGCGGTCGAGATCAGCGGTTTCGTCGACCTCGACGAGGTGGACCCGGTGTATTTCGACACCACCTACTACCTCGGTCCACGCGGCAAGGACTACGGCAAGGTCTATGCCTTGCTGCACCAGGCCCTGAAGGAGTCCCACAAGGCCGGCATCGCCACCTTCGTCATGCGCAACCGCGCCTATCTGGTGGCGGTGCAGGCGGAGGGCGACATCCTGGTCCTGCACACCCTGCACTGGGCGGACGAGATCCGTGACCCACGCGACGAGATCGCTGACCTGCCCGGCCGGACGAAGATCCCGGACCGGGAACTGAAGACCGCGGTGCAGCTCGTCGAGGCCCTGAGTACCGCATGGCGTCCCGAGGAATACCACGACACCTACCAGGAACAGGTGCGCCGGCTCATCGAGGCCAAGCGCAAGGGCGAAACGGTGGAGAAGGCCCAGGAGGCGCCGGCGTCCACGAATGTCGTGGATCTGATGAGCGCTTTGCAGGCCAGTGTGGACACGGCCAGGGGCTCGGCGGCGCAACAGCGGAAGGGAAAGGGGAGAAAGGAGCCGGCGAAGCGCCGTACCGGCGGACACCGTTCCCGGCAGGGCGGGAACAGCGGCCGGAAATCCACCGCCGACCTGTCACAGCTCAGCAAGGCCGAACTGTACGAACGCGCCACCGAGGCCGACCTCCAGGGCCGGTCCTCGATGACACGTGCCGATCTTGTCGAAGCCCTCTCCGGCAGCGGCGACGGCCGGAGCCACGCGAAGGCATCCTGACCTGCGGCGCGTCAAGCGCGGCCGCCTCCGCTGCGGGCCGTGGGCAAGCCCTCGGCCCGCGAGGTCGGTACTGTCAACGCGAGAGGTCGGGATCGTCGACGATGTGCACCGCGGCCTCCTCAGCCGACGCCGCGCCACCGTCGATTCCCACATCACGGCCGATCTCGTCGTTGCGCAGCCGCAGCGCGTCGCCCTCGTCGGTGCCGGTCATCCGGCCGGCGCGCTCGTCGCCGACCTGGCGGTCCACCGGTTCGCCCTCGGCGTCCGGCTGGTCGCCGATGCCGTCGCCGTCCGGCGGTTCGACGTCCGGTACCTCCTTGGCGAGCCGTTCGTCGAGGCTCTCGCCCTCGCGCTGCTCGTTGGCGGTGGTACCGCTCTGATTCACGGCCAGCGGCTTTTCGGGGGGCGAGTAGCCCTGGTCCAGCATGTCGTCGTAGTCCGGCTCGTCGAGAGCGTCTTCCATGTCGAGTTCGTCGGACGTTCCCTGGTTGTCGGACGCGGACGGCTGATACACCTCGTCGCCCATCGCTTCATCGGACATGACAGCTCTCTTTCCAGCGCGGTGCCGGTCTCCTGCCCGCGGCAGGCCCTTTCTCACGGCCCGCCGTGCCAGGCGTTCTCCGGCGACGTCGGTGACCGTCGGTGACGGTCGTTCGGGTTCTCCTGCGGTCGCGGTGCGCCGCTACCTGCTGAGCCCCAGTGATTCCACGATGCGCTGTGCGTTCTCGTACCGCTCGTTCTCCGGAAGGCGCTGCGCCAGTGCGACCAGACGGTCCGGGGCGTTGTTCTCCCGCAGCGTGCTGATGATGGTGTCGCGGTCGGCCGGATACAGACTCCGGCGCAGGTGCTGGGCCATTTCGGTACGGATTTCCACGGCCTCCGGCGTCATACCGTCCGGAACGCTGCCCGGCGCCGTGCCACCGGCCGTCCGGCTCACCCCGGGCTGGTCCTCTCCCGAGGGCTCCAGTTCGTGGTCCTCTTCGGCGCGCAGTGCGCGGTCGGCCTTCAATTCGCCCTGGAGTTCTTTCTTCATCATGTCGTCCCGGGCCGGGCCGGCCTTGTTCGTACCGTGATCCATTGCTTCTCTGCCTCCAGGACTCACCGATGTCTTTCCGTTCCCGCCCCGCACGTCTCAGCCCTCCCGTGCCATGCGGTACGGAGTGCCCGTTGGCCCTTTCGCGAAACAGCCCGAAGCCGAGAGCGAACGAGGGAACGCGGGAAGAACGGCCGGCCCCCCGGCAACCAGCGCCCCGGCGGCCGGTCCCGGCGCGAACGCGCCGGTCAGCGGGGCGAGGGCCGGGCGAACGGGCCGGATTCGGCCGGTCCGCCGATGACCTGCCGGGCAACCTCGGTCAGCTTGCGCTGGTGGGAGCGGGCGTAGCTGCGCATCACCTGGAACGCGTCCTCGGGGGTACGGCCCTGGCGCTCGGCGAGCGCGCCCTTGGCCTGTTCGATGATCACCCTGCTGTCCAGGGCGGTCTGGAGCTGCCCGGCCCGGACCCTGAGGTCGCGCAGGTCCCCGCGGTACGCCAGCCCGATGGCCACCGCGTCGGCCAGCGCCTGCCCCGTCGTGACCTCCCTGCGCGCCAGCGCCCGGTGCTGGTGGAAGAAGTTGAGGGAACCCAGCCGCCGGCTCCGGTAGCGCACCGGCAGGGCGGTGGCCGCGCTGAATCCCTCGTCCAGCGCCTGGGTGGTGAAGCGCGGCCAGCGGGCCCGGTAGTCCGGGTGGCTCAGCGGTACGTCGGTGAGCCTCCGCCCCGTACGCCAGGCGTCCCGGCAAGGCCCCTCGTCGAGCGCGGCCTCGACGCGTTCCAGTCGCACGCCCGCGTCACCGAAACCCACCGTCAGCGCGGGCTGCCGGTCGCACGCCACCAGCACACCGCCCGCCTGCACCCCCGGGAGCCGTACGCAGTACTCGGCGAGCCGCTCCACGGACCCGGCCGCGTCCTGCCCCGTGGCCGGGTCGGCCAGTTCCAGCAAGGCGGTGATCAGCGATTCTTCCCGGTCGGACGCTGACATGGCAGGCACTCCCTTCGACAGGCCGCTCCGGCGGCCTGTCGCTCTTGGGGCGAAAGGGCCGCCCCGGATGTGCCCCCGGGTATCCCGGAACCGGCCGTACAAGCTCCTGGCAGGAGTGCGGGCGTGCACCGGGGCGCGGGGGCCGCACCCCGCGCCGGAGTGCGGCCCCCGCACCGCGCAACATCCGCCCCCCGGAGTCCGGAACGTCCGCCTCCGGCCCATGGCACGTCCCTCCGGCAGCGAACGCCCCGGCCTGGCTGGTACCAGGGCGCTAAAACAGGCCGGAAGGGGTACCCGCACAGACATGCGCTTAGCCGTCCTCGACGCCGGGTCGAACTCCGTACATCTGCTCATCAGCGAGGTCGTCGGCGGCGTGCCGTTGCCCGCGCACTCCCTGAAGAGCCCGGTCCGTCTGGCCGAGCAGGTGACCGTGGACGGAACGGTGCCCCCGAAGGCGGCACAGCGGCTGGCGGAGGCGGTGGCACAGGCCCGGGAGCACGCGGGCCGGTGGCGCTGCGACCGGCTGTTCGCCTACGCCACGGCGGTGGTCCGGGACGCCGCGAACCGCGACGAGGTGCTGGAGACGGTGCGTGCCGCGAGCGGGATGCGGCTGGCGGTGCTCCCGGGTGAGGTGGAGGCGGAGTTGACGTTCCGGGCGGCGCGGCGCTGGGTCGGGCTGCAGGCCGGTCCGATGGCGCTGCTGGACATCGGCGGGGGTTCGCTGGAGGTCGCTTTCGGCCGCGGCGCCCTCCCGGACTTCGCGTTCTCCCTGCCCCTGGGGGCGGGACGGCTGACCCGCGAGTTCCTGCCGGGCAAGGGCAGACCCGGCCGCGAGGGGCTGCGGGAGCTGCGCCGGTACGTACGTGCCACGCTCAAGGACGTGGCGGCCCGGGTGCGCTGGGAGGAGCCGCACACCGTGGTGGCCACGTCCCGGATGTTCCAGCAACTGGCCCGGTTGTGCGGGGCCGCGCCCGGCCGCGACGGCCCGTTCGTCACGCGCGGGCTGGCCCGTACCGACCTGAGGGAGGCGGTGCGGCGGCTCTCCCAGCGGACCGCGGCCGAGCGGGCGGAGCTGCCGGGCATCTCCGCCGCCCGCTGCCGCCAGGCGCCGGCCGGGGCCGTCGTCGCCCACCAGGCGATGAAGAGCATGGGGATCGACCGGGTCGTCATCTGCCCGTGGGCACTGCGCGAGGGCGTACTGCTGCGCCATCTGGAGCAGGGCGGTCAGGACTGGTGGCCGAGCCCGGTGCCGCGGCAGGAGGGCGCCGGGTCCGGACCGCTGCCCAGCCGGTCGACCGGCCTGTTGACCGGGCCGTCGACCGGCAGCGGGACCTCGCCGCGCGTGCCGCGCCGTCTGCCGCTCGGCCGGGCGCCGGCCGACTGACCGCATCCGTACGTACGGGCCGGTGCCACGGCCGTGAGCGCCCCGCCCGCGAAGCCGGGCTCCGCTCGGGGACCGGCACCGGCCTTGCCACTTCCGGATCCGCCCTCCCCCGCTTCCGGAACCGCTCCAACCGCTCCCGTGACCGCACTCCAACCGCTCCTGGACCGCTCCGAACCATCCATGCCGAACCATCCATGCCGAACCACACCGGGCGTTCCGCGCCCCGTGCCGGAGTCATCATGTACTTGTCGAACTACCGCATCGCCGACCGCCTCGTGATCGAGGTTCCCGAGATCATCGACATAGCCAACACCGGCCAGGTCGACGCCGGCCTCCAGGGCCTGCTGCGCGAACCCCAGGCCAACGGGGTCGTCATCGATCTGCGCGCCCCCATCATCACCGTGGCCGGACTACAGACCCTGCTGCGCTGCCAGCGGACCGCGCGGGAGCGCGGTGTGACGCTGAGCGTGGCCGCGGACCGCCCCATGGTCCGCAAGGCGTTCCGGCTGACCGGGGTGCACCGCACCATCCCGCTGCACAGCTCACTGGCGGACGCTCTCGCCGCGGCGTAGCCCCCGCGCGACGTGCCCGCCCTCATCCCTGCGGGGCAGTACGGGCCCCCTCGTCCCCACCGTCACGCGAACCATCACTCAAAAGGGGTGTTTACCGACTGGTGCGGTGAGTTACCCGTCCCCCAGCCTTCCGCAAGCGGCCGCCGGAAGGCAGGCGCCGGGCCGGTTGAGACCACAGCCGCCGGCGCCGCTCCCCGCCACCCGCCGGGACCCTCCCGGACAACCCGCTCGTCGAGAGAGGTCAGTCAGGAGGACGGCCGGTGCCCGTGGCTCCGGGGAAGCCGCTGGGGCGCGCCGGTCCGGAGGACCAGCGGGTGGGCGGGCAGCCTGGTCAGCGGCGAGGAGTGCCGGTAACGGTCGATGGAGGCGGCCCGGCCGTACGGGCCCGGCCTGCGGTACTGCCGACCGCGGGCGGCCGCGTCCGACGGCTCGGCCGGGGGCGGCCGGTGCGGCCGACGGGGGCGGAGCAGGGCGTCTTCGTACCGGCCCAGGGCAATCACGAGTCCGAGCATCGCCAGAGGCCAGAGGGCGGCGAGCAAGGGCATGGCCGCTCCCTTCCTTGCCGGTCGTACACGCTGGCTGGAGCTTCACGTCGTCTGTCGGGTCACCCCACGGCGACACGGCAAACCACCGGGCAGGACCGACCACTCCACCGGTCCCGTGCGCTGCACCTTTTCCGCCCGCCGCGCCCGGAGTCCGCCGAGCGGGAAAGCAGCAGGCCGGCGCGGTGCGCCCGGTCGCCGCCCCGCTCCCGGCCCGACCGGAAGCCCGTTCGACGACTTGCGCGGCGGTGCTTCCCGTGCCGTGCCGAGTGCACCGCTGACCGGCCCCGACCAGCCCCTCTCCGGCCCCGTCAGTCCAGCCGGGTGAGATCGGGGCGCAGCCGGTGCCAGGTCGGCTGCCGGAGCCGGTCGGCCGAGGTCCAGCCGGAAAAGGTGACCTCGGCGACGAGCCGTGGTTCCGCCCAGTGGGCGCCCGGCACGTCGACCGCGTTCCTGAAGGGTGAGGTGTCCCGCCGTACGACCTCCAGGTACCCGGCCAGTTCCCGGCGTTCGCGGCCGGAGAGCCCCGAGCCCACGGAACCGACGTACCGCAGCCCGCCCGGCTCGTCCACCCCCGCCAGTACGGCGCCGGGCAGCCCGGCGAGGCCGCCGCGGCCCTCCGTCCAGCCGCCGATGACCACGTCAAGGGTCACCAGGTGCTTCGTCTTGCGCCACTCGGACGACCGGACGCCGGGCGCGTAGCGGGACGTCAGCCGTTTGGCGACGACCCCCTCGAAGCCGGCGTCCAGCGTCGCCTCCCAGGTCGCCTGTGCGTGGCCCGTCACGTACGAGGGGACCGACCAGTGCGGCCCGCCGTCGAGCCCGAGCCCGGACAGGACGGCGCGGCGGTCCACGTACGGGAGCTCCAGCAGCGGCCGCCCGTCGAGGCGCAGGACGTCGAACAGGACGAGGTGGACCGGGTGCTCCCCGGCCAGCGCGGCCGCGCGGCGCCGGTTCGTGACGCCCATCCGGCGCTGGAGCAGCCCGAAGTCCGGCCGCCCGTCGGCGTTCATGACGACCACCTCGCCGTCGAGGACCGCGGGCCGGTCCCGCAGGCGTTCACCGAGCGGCGCCAGCTCGGGGTAGGTCGCCGTCGCGTCGTTGCCCGCCCGGGTGACCAGCCGCAACGTCCCGTCACCCGGCGCGTCGGCCAGACACCGCGCCCCGTCCCACTTCGCCTCGAACGCCCACTCCCGCTCCTCCCCGGGAGCGGGCAACGGTCCGGGGGTGGCCAGCATGGGCCGCAGGACGGACGGTGCGGAGGACGGATCCATGCCCCCGATGATCGGCGGCGGCCCCGCACCCGGCCACCGGACGCGAGGGGCCGCTACCGGCCCTCCGCCACCACCCCGTGGCTCTTCGCCAGCTCGACGTACATCGTGGCGTTGAGCCGGATGTTGTCCCGCTCCTCCTCCGTCAGCTCACGCCTGACCTTGGCGGGCACCCCGGCGACCAGCGACCCCGGCGGCACCCGCATCCCCTGCGGCACCAGCGCCTGCGCCGCGACCAGCGACCCGGCGCCGATGTGCGCGCCGTTGAGGACGGTGGCGCCCATACCGATCAGTACGTCGTCCTCGACCGTGCAGCCGTGCAGCACGGCGTTGTGCCCGACCGAGACCCGCTCACCGACCGTCACGGGGTAGCCCGGGTCGACGTGCACGGTGCAGTTGTCCTGGATGTTGCTGTCCGCGCCCAGCACGATCGGGCCGCAGTCGGCGCGCAGCACCGCGTGATACCAGACCCCGGCACCGGGCCCGAGCGTGACATCACCGACCACGACGGAGGTCGGCGCCGTGAAGGCCGCCGGATCGACCGACGGCGCCTTGCCGCCCACGCCCGCGATCAGTGCTCGCTGCTCCATACCCGTACTCCTCGTCACCGGACCGTACCGTTGCCGTTCGGACTCGCGCCCGGGGGCACAGTAGGCGACGGGGCCGCGGGCAGCGCGGGCGGGACTGCGGATCGTGGGGCGGGACATCCGAGTCCCGGTGGTGGTTTCGCAGGAAGCGGCCGTTCCCGGGCCTCGGCTGGCTCCGCCCTCCCGACGTCAGGAGGCGAGCCATGCCCGAGCATCCGGACCGCCCCGCTGCGGCCCACCACAGACAACAGGCCCGGACTGGAAACCGTCCAGGGTCGCTATCCCTTCGCCGACTGGCACGGCCCTGGCTGCACACCACCGCCCGCCCCCGCTCACCGAGCTGAGACGGCACGGGCCGCCGACTCGGCGACCTGGGCTACAGACACCCACGTCCTGCGCCCGTCTGGCCCTCCGCGCGGTTCAGGACTTCGGCCGCGTCTCCATCGGGACAGGCCCGAGCATCTGCTCGCTGATCCAGTGCAGCGACTCCGGCATCCGCTGGATGTACGTGTGCCCGCTGTGCCTGCCGTCGGGGATCTCGAACAGTGTGTGGTGGATGGGGCCGCCGGTGTGCTCCCGGATGAACTTCTCCACGTACGGCACTGCCTCCTCCTTCGAGCCCAGTTCGAAGGCGAGGTAGACGTCCGGGCCGCCCCGGGCCTTGAGCTGCTCGGCCAGCCAGCGCGGGTCGTTGGCGCGCTTCTCGGCGGGGTGACCGTTCCACATCGGCGAGTCCGGCACGGTGTCGGGGCCGTTCGCGATGACCGCCTTGAACTTCTTCGGGTGCTTCAGCACGGCCTTCAGGCCCGCGAAGCCGCCCGAGGAGGAACCCATGAACGCCCATCCGTCACGGCTGTCGTACGTGCGGTAGTTGGCGCGGGCGAAGGCCGGGACGTCCTCGGTCAGCCAGGTGCCCATCTTCGGCTGCCCGGGTATGTCACTGCCGTCGTGGTACTTCTTCTTCGGGTTCAGGACCGGCATCACCAGGATGAACGGCAGCGTCTTGCCGGACTGCGACCATTCGGCGATCTTCTCCTCCAGCTTGAAGTCACCGCCGATCCAGTAGTTGTTCGGGTATCCGTACGAACCGGGCAGCGCTATCAGGACCGGGAAGCCGCTCTTGGCGTACTGGGGCTGGTCGTACTGCGGCGGCACCCAGGACCATATGTCGCCGGTGAATCCGGATTTCTCCCCGTGCCACCGGGTCTTGACTATCTTCGTCCCGTCGTCACCCGTGGTGCGCTGCGTCACGAAGTGCGAACGCGGCCCGGTGGGCTGGACGACCTTGGCGGTCCCGCTGCTCGCCTCGCGCGCCTGCTGCCGCAGTTGCGGCACGTGGGAGGCGTCGACCTCGTCCCGGTCCTTGCTGCCGCAGCCGGCCGCGAGCCCCATCGCCAACAGGCTCACCGCGGCGACGGCCGCGGTACTGGTACGCAGGCGCTTCATCGGGACGAACTCCTTGCAGACTCGTGTCGGGCGGGGGCAGCGGTTTCCACCTCCACCGCTTCAGGCGAAAGACACCAGAATAAGATCAGCCGGCCGGCCGTCCGCGGCTCCCCCAGGGGTGCCGGTCCGGCCGCCCGCCGTACGACGGCGGCACGGTCGCGCACTCCGTCGTGCGTCTCCAGGGGTATGGATGTCGAACAGGCGGGTTCAGGTTCCCTCGATCGGTATGCCGGGTTGTGGTTGATTCGCGCACCGGCTCTGGGCATCGTGTTTTTCCGACTGGCGACGGGGCGGCACGAGACGGTGCCACGGACGGGGTGACCGATGAGCGCAGGGGCCGAGGACCCGCCGCCGCCCGGGATCTCGGGGCGCGCGGCGGAGCGCAGCGCACTGCGCGGGCTGCTCGCCCGTACGCCGCTGGTGACCGTGACCGGCCCCGCGAACGTGGGCAAGAGCACACTCGCCCGCGCCGTCCTGGAAGAGGCCACGCGGGGCGACGGCCGCGCCGGCGGCCTCCTTGGCGGCGGCTTCGTGCGGGTCGGCTGCCGGGAGGACGTGGACGCTTCGGGCGTCGCCGCGGCCCTCAACCGGGCGGCGGGCCTGCCGTACGACACTCCGCCGCAGACGCTGGCCGCCCACTGCGCCCGGCGGGGCCTGACCGTCCTGCTGGACGACTGCGACCCGATGGCCGGCGCGTGTGCGTGGCTGGTGCGGCAGTTGCTGCGGGCGGGGACGGGAGCGGGGGCGGTTCTCCGGCCGTGGGCCGGAGCCGGGGCCGCCGTACCGGCCGGGCTGCGGATCGTGGCCACCGCGCGGCAGCCGCTGGGGCTCGGCGCGGAACGTGTCCTCGCGGTGCGGCCGCTTCATGCGCGGCCGCTTCCTGTGCGGTGGGGCGGCAGGACGACGCTGTCCGCGCCAACTGCTGCGTACGAGATGCCCCGCGCATCGGCTGGCGGTGCGCTGTCCGCTCCCTACGACGTGGCAATCCGCGCCCCGGCTGCCGCGCTCGGTGCCTGCTCCCCCGCGGACCGGCTGGTGTGGGCGCGGCTGTCCGTCCTCCCCGGGGACTTCGACGGGTGGCTGGCGGGGTGCGTGGCCGGTCGCAGTGACGTTTCTGCGCACGAGGTCGAGGCGGCGCTCGGCCGCCTGCTCAGGGCTTCCGTACTGGCCCTGGTACGGCAGGCACCGGACGCCGCCCCGAGCCCCCGTCCCCCCGGCCTCGAACCCACCGACACCCCCACCCCGGCCCGGCCACCGCGTCCGCCCCGCTACCGCCTGCCCGCCGCCGCCCGCGCCGTGGGCCTCGCGCATCTCCGGACGGCGGGCGAGGAGGCCGCGACGCTGCGCGCCTTCCGGACGGCCTGCGCGGCGCTCGCCGCCGAGGCGCAGATCGCCTGGCAGGGCTCCGACCGCCGGGTGGCCGTCCACCTGGCGGAGACCGAGCGGCACCATCTGCGCGCGGCGCTGACCCTGCCCCCGCAGGACGCGGCGGACGCCCTCACCGCGCTGGACACCGCCGTCTCCCTGTGGTTCCGGTGGGCCGACTGCGGCCGTCGGGGAGAGGGGCGCGCCCACCTGGCCCGGCTGCTGCGGCACTCCCGGGACGACACCGCCGTACGGGCCCGGGCCCTGTGGCTGGCGGGCTGGCTCGCCGCGCAGGACCACGCCCACCGCACCGCCGAGTCGCTGCTCGACCGGGCCGGCCGGGCGGCCGCCCGGCACGCCGACCCGGACACGCTGGCCCGCGTCGCACACGCCCGCGGCCTCCTCGCGCTCCGTCGCGCGGACCCCCGTACCGCCGCCGCGTGCCTACGGCGGGCAGCCGAGCACACGTATCAGGACGCCTGGTACGGGCCCGGGCCGGCCCACAGCCAGGTTCTGCTCGCCATCACTCTGGCCGCACCGGAGCCGACGAACGCGCCCGCGCCCGCACCCGCGCCCGCCCTGGCACCCGCTGCCGTGAAGGGCGCGACCACCACTGGCCGCGGCACCGCCATGCCCCCTGCCGCACACGACGGAGCCCGCAGCGGCCCCTTCCCAGGGACCCGCCGCGGGCTCCGTCTCACCTGACGCGTCCGACGGGACATCCGCCCGTCACGCCACCGGCCGTTCCACCGGGCTCTCCACCCGTCACTCCGCCATCGCGTCGGCCGGCTGGGCCGCGGCCACCTCGCGCCGGGCCGCCGCCTTCGCCGCGCGCCGTTTCATCACGACGAACGAACCGACGCCGAACAGCACCGCGGCCACCAGGCCCACCCAGGAGAACCGCTTGAGCCAGGACTCGGCGACGACACCGACGTAGTAGATCAGCGCGGTCGTGCCACCGGCCCAGACGACGCCGCCGAGCACGTTGGCGATGAGGAACTTCCAGTACGGCATCTTCAGCACACCCGAGAGCGGACCGGCGAAGATCCGCAGCAGGGCGATGAAGCGGCCGAAGAAGACCGCCCACATGCCCCACTTGTCGAACTTCTCCTCGGCCATCGCCACCTGGTCGGGCCCGAAGTGCTTCGGGAACTTCCGCCCGGCCCAGTTGACCAGCGGCTGTCCGCCCTTGCGGCCGATCAGATAGCCGATGGAATCCCCGATGATCGCGCCGGCGGACGCGCAGGCGCCCAGCACCAGCGGATCGATGTGGTCCGTCGTCGTCGCGGCCAGGAGCGCCGAGCTCACCAGGACGATCTCACCGGGCAGCGGAATGCCGAGGCTCTCCAGGCCGATGACCAACCCCACCAGGAGGTACACGCTCACGGCCGGTACCGTCTCCAGCCACTCCATCTGCAACGCCGCATCCTCCACTAGGTGTAGGGCCCCCGTGGGCCGCCGCCCGGCGTCCGACGACGCCGTCGATGATCGCGATTCTCCCCGCGTCCGCGCGCCACGGCGCGCCCGGGAAGCCTACTCGATCTCTTGGGGCCGCCCCGCTGTCCGGCGTCGTGGCCCCGGCCCGTCGCGGGGTGCGCGACGGGCCGGGGGTGACGCATCGGTCGGCGGGCCGGTGACCGGGCCATTTCTCCGTACGAGACGCGCCTCGGGGGCATGGAGTTGCCTCGGGTCCGGAGGAAGTTGTGGAAGCCCTACGCGGCGGGAGCGTTCGGACGCAGTGTCCAGACGATGGTCATCTCGCCGGTGACCGCGCCGTCCTCCCTGGTGATGGCGACGTTCACCGGGAACTCGGGCCGCTCCCCCGCGTCCAGCCGGGCGACGATCTCGGCGACCGGCCGGCCGAGCTCGGCGGTGGCGGTGACCGGGCCCATGGCGAGCTTCTTGTAGCCGATCTCGGCCCGCACGGCGAGCGGTACGGCCCGGGAGAGCTGGTCGCCGAAGGCCGCGAGCACGATCGCGCCGCTGGCCGACTCGGCGAGTGTGAACATCGCGCCGGCGTGCGGGCCGCCGACGTGGTTGTGGTAATCCGCCTGGTCGGGCAGCCGGACCACGGCCCGCTCGGGGCTGGTCTCGGTGAACTCCAGGTGGAGCGTACGGGCCATCGGCACGGTGGCCGCCATCATTTCGCCGATCGACGGCTTGGTCTCGGAGGACATGGCGGCATGTTACCTACGAGTAGCTTGCTGGGGGAAGCCCCGCCCGGCGTTCCGCCCCACCACCCGGGACGCTTATCGTGGTGGCTCATGTGGCCAGGTCAGCAGCCGCCCGGAGGCGAGCAGAACCCGAATCCCGCGCGGCACGCGGCCCCGTGGCGGACCCGGGAGCGGCCGTGCTGACCTCTCGTACGGACGGCCGCGACGGCACTCGCCGCCGTTTCCGCCGCCCCGCCTGGGCGGGACGCAACTACACCCTGCTGACCACCGCCGCCGTGGTCGCCAACCTCGGCAGCGCCGGTTCGCTGATCGCGGCGGCGTTCGCGGTGCTCGGCACGGGCGGTTCGGCCACCGACGTCGGCCTGGTGGCCACCGCCCGAACGATTCCGCTCGTCGTCTTCCTGCTGATCGGTGGCGCGGTCGCCGACCGGCTGCCGCGCCACCGCGTCATGGTCGCCGCGAACGCGCTCAACTGCGTCTCCCAGGGCCTCTTCGCCGTCCTGGTCCTGACCGGCGAGGCGCGTCTGTGGCAGATGGCGGTGCTGGCCGCCCTCGGCGGCACCGGCCAGGCGTTCTTCGCGCCGGCCTCCGAGGGGATGGTCCTCTCCAGCGTCTCCGGCGAGCACGCGAGCCGGGCCTTCGCCTTCTTCCGGATGAGCATGAACGGCGCGAACATCGGCGGCGCCGCACTCGGCGGCGCCCTGGTCGCCGCCGTCGGGCCCGGCTGGGTGCTGGCCGTCGACGCCGCCGCCTTCGCCGTCGCGGGCGCGCTGCGCGCCTTCCTCGACGTCCACCACATCCCCGGGCGCGCCCCCACGGCCGGACTTCTCAAGGACCTCCGCGACGGCTGGCGCGAGGTGGTCTCCCGGCCCTGGCTGTGGGCCGTGGTCGGTCAGTTCGCGGTCGTCAACGCCGTCGTGGTGGCGGCCGAGGCGGTGTACGGGCCGATGGTCGCCGAGGAACACCTGGGCGGCCCCCGGCCGTGGGGCCTGGCGCTGGCCGCCTTCGGCGCGGGCACGGTCGGCGGCGCGCTGCTCATGATGCGGCTCAAGCCCCGCCGCATCCTGCTCACCGGCATCCTGTGCGTCTTCCCGCTCGCCCTTCCCTCGGCCGCGCTCGCCGTGCCGGTGCCGGTGACCGCCCTCCTCCTGGTGATGTTCGGCACCGGCATCGCGCTCGAAGTGTTCGGCGTGATGTGGATGGTGGCGCTGCACCAGGAGATACCGGAGGAGAAGTTCTCCCGGGTCTCGTCGTACGACTGGTTCGGCTCACTGGCGATCACTCCGGTGGCCACCGCGCTGGCCGGGCCCGTACAGGACCTCATCGGGCGGACCGCCGCACTGTGGGGCTGCTCCGCGCTGATCGCGCTGCTGACGGCGGCGGTGCTGTGCGTGCCGGACGTCCGTCGCCTCACGCGCCGCCCCGCCGCGGCCCCAGGGCTCTCCGGGGCATCGGCCGCGGGGGCTGAGGGGGGCGGGCCGGTGGCGCCGGTCGGTGTTGCGGGTGATGCGCGTGATGCGGGGGTTGCGGGTGCGTCGGCTGCTGGGAGCGGGTCCGGCGCGTCCGCTCCCTAGGGTCGCCTCAGGCCCGGTGGGCTCAGCCGATGCTGAAGGCTCCGTCCGGCGGGCGGGGCGACGGCACGGCCTGGGCATCGTGCACGGGCACGGCGTCGCCGATCAGCCGCCGTAGCGCGGCGCCGTGCTCGACCCGCGCGGGGAACACGTCGGCGGCCGCGCGCCGGGCCACCTGCGTGAGCGGCAGCTCGACGCGGGACGCGGCCAGCACGATGTTGCCGAAGCGGCGGCCACGCAGCACGGCCGGTTCCGCGATCACACAGAGGTGGCCGAAGACGGACGCGTGGTTCGCCAACTGAGACCGCAGGAAGTCGAAGGGCGCGCTGTCGGCGAGGTTCGCCGCGTAGATCCCGTCCGGACGCAGCACGCGGGCGGCAGCACGCGCGTACTCGACCGAGGCCAGGTGCGCGGGCACCCGCGAGCCGCCGAAGACGTCCGCCACGATCACGTCCGCACTGTGCCCGGGCGCCGCTTCCAGTGCCGTACGGGCGTCCTCGGCCCGTACCGTGATCCCGCAGTCCGGAGGCAGCGGCAGTTGTTCGGCGACCAGCGCGAGCAGCCCGCGGTCGGCCTCGACGACGTCCTGGCGGGAGCCGGGGCGGGTCGCGGCGAGATAGCGCGGCAGGGTCAGCGCCCCGCCGCCCAGGTGCAGTACGTCGAGCGGCTCGGCCGGGTCGGCGGCCGCGTCCAGTACGGCCGCGAGCCGGCGCGCGTACTCGAATTCCAGGTCGGTCGGCGCGTCGAGGTCGACATACGACTGCGGGGCACCGTCCACGGTCAGCAGCCAGGCACGCGGCCGGTCCACGTCCGGCATCAGCTTGGCGGTGCCGCAGTCGACGGCGCGGGTGACGGGAATGGGGCCGGGACCGGGACCGGGATCGGGACTGGGATCGGGATCGGAGTCAGGGCCGGGGCCGGAGCCGGAGGCGGGGGCGGAATCGAGGTCGGGGCCGGGGCCGGTCTCCGGCACGGCCTGGGAAGCGGTCGGCGGAGGCGGACCTGCCGGTGCGGCCAGGTCGTCCGGTGCCGCCGACGCCACGGCCTGCGCCGCTGCTGCCGCCAGGCCGGGAGGACCGGTACGGGCACGGGTACGGGGAACGATCACCCCGGGGACCGGCTCGACCGCCCCGCCCTCGACCGGCGTGCCCGATATCTGCTCGGCTGCTTCGTCCACCGTCCCATTGTGCCGGTACGAAGGCGCGCGACGACCCTCCTCGAACCGGCCGCCACAGCCTTCTCCGCACCTCCCGCCCCCTCCCGCCCCCTCGCTCCCCCTCACCTCCTCACTCCTCCTCGCCCCGTCACTCCCCCCACACCGAACCAACCTCCTTCAGATGTGCCGCTGCCTGGCGGCGTCCGGCGTGGGCCGCGGCGGCGCGTTTCGCCGGGTCCAGGACGTTGCGGCCGAAGGCGGCGCGGGCCGCGCGGTCGGGCACCAGTACGCACACCCGTGCGCCCCGCCGTGCCAGGGCCGCGCCCTGCGCCCGCGCGGTGGCGATGGGTCCGCCGCCGGCCGCCACGGGCGCCAGGACGACGACCCGGCCGTATCCGGCGGCGAGGTCCGCGTTGGCGCTGGAGTGCACCCCGCCGTCGATCCACCACTTCTCGCCGATCCGCACCGGCGGCCACACACCGGGCACGGCGCAGCTCGCGCTGACCGCGTCGACCAGGTCCGCCCCGCTCGTGTCGTCGAAGGCCGTCCGCTGCCCGGTCGTCGCGTCCACCGCGGTGACCATCAGCCGACGCGCCGGCCAGTCGTGGCTGACCAGGCGCCGGGCGACGGCGTCGCGACGGCTGGGGCCCGCGGCCGCGCGGGAGCCCAGCGCGAGGCGCCCCATCCGTGCGCCGAAGTCCACGGCGTCGCGCGAGCGCAGCGCCAGGTAAGCGAACCGCGCCAGTTCGCGCGTCCCCATACGCGCCGCGGTCTCACCCGTGACCGGGGCCAGCTGACGTGTGAAGAGTTCGTCCGGTGCCAGCCGGCCCGACGTGAGCTGGGCGCCCACGATCGAACCGGCCGAGGTCCCGATGACCACATCGGCCGTCGCGAGGTCCACGCCGGCCTCGGCGAACCCGGCGAGCATGCCGATCTCCCATCCGATGCCGGTGTATCCCCCGCCGCCCAGTACCAACGCCGTGCCCGTCATCGCGGTCCCCTCTCCGGTCGCGTCCCGGTCGCCGCGGTACAGCGGCTTCGTACGGCAGTGTGGCAGCCGCACCGTTCCGGGACCCGGCGCACCGGCGGGTGCGGAGCAGGCGCGGTACGGGTGCGGTACGGGTGCGGAGCAGGCGCGGTTCGAGTGTGGTGCGGGCGCAGTACTCCTACCGCACCCGCACCACACCCACCTACGGCCCGGCCCGGCCAGCCCCGGCCCAGACGGTTCCGGCTAGACCTCGGCGACCGTACGGACCGTCCCCGCCGCCACCGTCCTGCCGCCCTCGCGGACGGCGAAGCCCAGCCCGGGCTCCAGCGGGATGTCGCGCCCCAGCTCGACGGTCATCGTCACCGTCTCGCCGGGCCGGGCGGTACCGCGCTCGCCGAGGTCGATGTCGCCGACCACGTCCGCCGTACGGATGTAGAACTGCGGGCGGTAGCCCGTGGACAGCGGTGTGCGGCGGCCGCCCTCCTCCGTGGACAGGACGTACACCTCGGCGGTGAAACGCCGTCGTGGCGTCACGCTGCCCGGCGCCGCGACGACGTGCCCCCTGCGCACCTCGTCCCGGTGCAGGCCGCGCAGCAGCAGCGCGACGTTGTCACCGGCCTGCGCCGACTCCATCGGTTTCCCGAAGGTCTCCACGCCGGTGACGGTCGTCTCCGCGTCGGCGCCCAGTACCGCCACCCGGTCACCGACGCGTACCGTGCCGCGCTCGACGGCGCCGGTGACGACCGTGCCGCGGCCGGTGATGGTCAGGACGTTCTCCACCGGCAGCAGGAACGGCGCGTCGAGGTACCGCTCCGGCGTCGGCACGTACGTGTCCACCGCGTCGAGCAGCGCCTCGATGGCCTGGCTCCAGCGCGGGTCGCCCTCCAGAGCGCGCAGCCCCGAGACCCGTACGACGGGTACGTGGTCCCCGTCGTAACCGTGCACCGTCAGCAGCTCGCGGACCTCCAGCTCCACCAGGTCGGTCAGCTCGGGGTCGCCCGCGTCCGCCTTGTTCAGCGCGACGACGACGTACCGGACGCCGACCTGCTTGGCGAGCAGGACGTGCTCGGCGGTCTGCGGCATGATCCCGTCGAGCGCCGAGACGACGAGGATCGCGCCGTCGAGCTGTGCCGCGCCGGTGACCATGTTCTTGATGAAGTCGGCGTGGCCCGGCATGTCGACGTGGGCGTAGTGCCGGGTGTCCGTCTCGTACTCGACGTGCGAGATGTTGATGGTGATGCCGCGCGCGGCCTCCTCCGGGGCCCGGTCGATCCGGTCGAAGGGCACGAAGGTGCCACTGCCCCGCTCGCTGAGCACCTTGGTGATCGCGGCGGTCAGGGTGGTCTTGCCGTGGTCGACGTGGCCCATGGTGCCGATGTTCAGGTGCGGCTTGGTCCGCACGTATGCCGTCTTGGGCATGGCTGTTCTTCCTCGCGAAGCAATGCGGTGAATACGGCGGCGTCGGCGTGACATGCCACCGTGGGAACCCCTGAACCCCACCGACCCTCCCCCTGCGGGGTTCGCCGGTCGATCCGGAGAGGGTCAGCTTCGCGCGCCGCCGGAGACGGGGGCGGCAGTGCCTGCCGCGGCTGCGGCTGCGGTGGTGCCTGCCGCGGCGGGGGCGACGGTGGTGCCTGCCGCGACGGTGTCGACGGCGGCTTCGGCCTTGAGCGCGGCGATCAGGGCCGCGAGCGAGTCGACGGCAGCCTTCGGCGCGTCCGCGACTGCGGACGTGAGCGCGAGGTACGGCTGCCGGAACATGCGCCAAGGATCTCGTGCGCGGCGCGCCACGTCGAACGATTTATCACCGCCCCACATCCGCCTTCATCCCCTCCACCTTCTCCCTCTCCTCCCTCATCCACCTCACCACCCCCACCCCCTACCTCCCCCTCTCCCCTTCCTCACTCCCCCCCACTTCACCCCACAGCGATCGCGAATACACCTCCTCGCCACGCTTGTCGGTTACGCTCCCGGGATGCTCGAACCCGCCGCAACGCCCGACGGCCTCGCCGCGCGCTGCACGCGTGTGCTCTTCTCCCCCTGGGCCCGCCTCGCCGTACTCCTCGTCCTGCTCGCCGGCGCCGCGGCCGCGATGATCGTCTGGCAGCCGCAGCGGCTGCTGGCGCACGGCTGGCCGCCCGAGTGGGCCGGCGGCAGCGCCGTAGTGATCTTCGGCCTCGCGTACGGGGTGTGCACCACCGCCTTCGTCCCCCGGCCGGTCCTGAACCTGGCGGCCGGCGCCATCTTCGGCAGCCTGTCCGGCTTCCTGTCGGCCCTGGCCGGTACGGTCCTCGGCGCGGGCCTGGCCTTTGCCCTCGGCCGGCTGCTGGGCCAGGACGCACTGCGGCCCTTTCTGCGGGCCCGCTGGCTGGCCGCCGCCGACCGGCAGCTCAGCGAACACGGGTTCCGCTCCATGCTGGCGATCCGGCTCTTCCCCGGCCTGCCGTTCTGCGCCACCAATTACTGCGCGGCGGTCTCCCGCATGGGTTGGGGAGCGTTCCTGCTGGCCACCACGCTCGGCAGTGTGCCGAACACGGCCGCGTACGTCATCGCCGGCGCCCAGGCCGCGACGCCCACCTCGCCCGCCTTCCTGATCTCCACGGCCTTCATCGCGGTCTCCGGTCTGGCCGCGGTGCTCGTAGCGTGGCGCAAGCGCGCGTCACTCCGGGGGCGTTGACCCGCAGGCGTCCGGAAAGAGCCCTTTGAGCACTCGGACACTTTCGGGCGCTACGCTGCCCCTCGACCGGTCACCGATCCCGCCGACCGCACGCACGCACTCCCGTCCCTTCCGCCCTCGTGTCGCCTGACCCGGGTCTCTGCTGGGTAAGCGCTTGATCACCCTCTGGATAGCGTAGCTTCGATGCATTGGTTTGAATCCTTCATCCTCGGCCTGGTCCAAGGGTTGACCGAGTTCCTGCCCATCTCCTCCAGCGCACACCTGCGGCTGACCGCGGCGTTCGCGGGCTGGCACGACCCCGGCGCCGCCTTCACCGCGATCACGCAGATCGGCACCGAGGCCGCCGTACTGATCTACTTCCGCAAGGACATCGTGCGGATCGTCTCGACCTGGGCGCGCTCCCTCGTCAACCGCGACCTGCGACACGACCACGACGCCCAGATGGGGTGGCTGGTCATCGTCGGCTCCATCCCGATCGGCGTCCTGGGCATCACCCTCAAGGACGCCATCGAGGGCCCCTTCCGCGACCTGCGCCTGATCGCGACGACCCTCATCGTCATGGGCGTCGTCCTGGGCATCGCGGACCGCCTGGCCGCACGCGACGAGTCCGGCGGCCGTCACCGCGCCGTCAAACAGCGCAAGACCCTCACCGACCTGAACGTCAAGGACGGCCTGATCTACGGCGTCTGCCAGGCCATGGCCCTGATCCCGGGAGTCTCCCGCTCCGGCGCCACCATCAGCGGCGGCCTGCTGATGGGCTACACACGCGAAGCCGCGGCCCGCTACTCCTTCCTCCTCGCCATCCCCGCCGTACTGGCCTCCGGCGTCTACGAACTCAAGGACGCCTTCGGCAGCGAAGCCACCGCGAGCCACGTCTCCTGGGGCCCGACCATCTTCGCCACGGTCATCGCCTTCGTCGTCGGCTACGCCGTCATCGCATGGTTCATGAAGTTCATCACGACGAAGAGCTTCATGCCGTTCGTCATCTACCGCATCCTGCTGGGCATCGCCCTGTTCGCGCTGGTCGGCGCGGGTGTGCTGAGCCCGCATGCGGGGGAATCGGCGGGGTGAGTGAGGGCGAGCCCCGAGAACGGAGGGGCTGCACGATGCGTGAACGTGAGGCGCTTCTGCCGGAGTTCCTGGGAGTAAGGACAAACCACCGCCCCGACTGACAAAGATCCTGGCCACGAACGGTGGTCCCCGCACGCGCGGGGCTGCCTCCTCCCCACGCGAGCTCCAGGCGGGTCAGGCGTCGCCGGGCTTTTCGGGCGGCGGTGATGTGGCGAGAAGGCGGATTTCTTCGGCTATGAGGGCTGGGTCGGTGAGGGGGACGTAGTGGCCTGAGTTGAGGGCTATCACGTGTTTGCCGTGGGGGGACTTGGCTGCGGAGGCGGCGTGCGAGGCGTTGGCGGCGTGGCGGGTGGACTGGTTCATGCCGTTGCCGGGGAGTGCTCCGGAGATGAGGGTGATGGGGACGTCGCCCAGTGCAGGTGGGGTGTTGCGGAACGTGGCGAGTTCGTCGAGGAAGGTGCGGGCCTGGGCGCGGTGGGCCTTGACCAGACCTACGGAGAACCCGTCCCGTTTCATGTCGAGGCGCGCTTCCTCGGGCAGTGGTGCGGCCGCCGAACGGTAGACGACGCCGAGGAGTCGCAGCCGGGCCAGCAGGAGGTTGACCGCGATGGCAGCGCGCTCCGCTCTTCGGAAGAGTGGGCTGAAGAGTATGTCCGCGCCCTCGTCGGACGGGTCCACGAGCACCAGGCCGCGAATCCGGTCCAGGCGATCGGCTGCGGCGAGGCGTACCAGCGGGCCGCCCGCGCTGTGGCCGACGAGTACGTACGGGCCGGGGCCGAAATGGTCGAGCAGGTCCGTCAGGTCGTCCGCCATGCGGCGCATCGTGCGGGAGGTCGGGTCGGCGGGGCTGCGGCCGAGGCCGGCACGGTCATAGACGATGGCCCGCGTCCAGGTGCCCACGGCGGGCTGCACCAGGGCCCAGGAGGAGCGGGTCGCGGCGGCGCCCGCTTCGAAGACGACGGTGGGGAGGGAGGCGGCGCCGAGTCCGGATTCGTGTGGGCCTGGTAGTACCAAGGCGTGCAGCTTGCGGCCGTCGCGTGTGGGCACCCATTCCGTGTGGCCCTGAATGTGTGGTGCGCTGTTGCTGGTTGAGGGCATGGGCGGTTCATCTCCCGTCGCATGGGCACGCGGAGAGGTTAGGGTAGCCTAAGTAGGCCGGGGCGGGGCGGAGCGAGGCCGACGGTCGGTTCGGGGGCGGGCTGTGCCCCTGGGAGGGCTTTGGTGGTCAGGCCCGTTATGCGGCCGGTCGTCGATACGACGATGTCGAGACGCATCGGCGTCATGACGCCGTGGTCGTAATGGCGGTAGCTGAGCAGGCGAGCGTCCGGATCGTTCCTCACGCGCTGGAACCGGGCGTCGGCGCCGGCTGTTTCCGTGGGGAACCAGGTGCGGGCGAATCGTTCCGCCGACTTTCGCAGCTCCGCGTCGAGGAGAGGGAGGGACGGGGAGGGATCGCCTGCTTCGCGCTGGTGACTGACTGCGCTGAGTTCTACGAGCCTGCGGTCCGGCCACGTGGCCACGACGATTCCGCGGTCGGTCTCGGCACGCAGGAACCAGCGCTGCTGTCCGTTCCGCGGTTTGCGCACCTCCATTTCGGTGTTGGTCTGTTCTCCCAGCAGTTCGGTGACGGTGCCGGCGAACCACTCCCGCATGGCCTCGGGGTTGCCGAGCTCAGCGCCGAGTTGGGCTCTCGAACGGTAGATCGTCGCCTCGAAGTCCTCGATGGTGAGGGTGGCGGGGAACACCGTCGCGGCGGCGCAGGCGCTCGCGACGACCGCGCCGAGGCCCCACAGCGTGTCCCGCCGGGTGAAGGGTGAGCGGCGTCGGCCGTCGCGTGGGAAGAGGCAGAGACAGAGACACCCCAGCGTGAGGCCGATGATGCCGCCCAGGGCATTCGCCTTGATGTCGTCGTAACTGCACGCGCGCCCCAGGGGCAACTGCCCTTGGGCGAGTTCTATCCCGCTGGTCAATATCACTGTCCCGGCGAGTACGAGTACCGGGCACCGGAAGAGGAGAACGGCAAGAAAGCACAGCGGGACGAACAGCAGGACGTTCAACTGGGCTGATTCGGAGGCCAGGAAGGAAGCGCCGGGCAGCCCTTGATCGCATGTGCCGGGCGCTTCGCTTTCGAGAGAGCTCGGCATCAAAGTCACGGTGAGTATGCCGACCAGTGCCGTGGTCAACAACACCGGCAGAACGGCGGAACGGCCGCGTAACGTGCTGATGAGGCCGACCGGCACGGCCAGTAAGAAGGCGGTTATGACGAATGCCGGAACGAGGCCGGGCACCGCACCGACCGATGCTTCAATCACCGATGACGTCTTTCGTCGAGACGGGGTGACGGAACATCACCCCATGAGCCCGCACCGGAATCGGTGGGGGACGGACGCGGAGTGACGTTACCGGTCGACGCTTTCGGTGGTGCGGCGAGGGATCATCGAGCCAGGCGTTGGTACAAGGCCATGGGGGTCACATAGCCGGGCCAGCGGCCGTCGTCGAAGAGACGGACTCCGGCGTCCTGGTAACTCTGGTCGACGAGTTGGGAGCAGATCATATGGCCGGTGGCGGCGACGTAGCGCCGAAGCCCCGGGAAGGGCAGGCGCAGCCGGTGCACGGCGATGGCCAGGAAGTCGAGGAAGCTGTACGGGACACCCTCGTAACCGCGGCCCGCGGCGCATATCGCGTCGCGCCGGGCGTCGGTGAGCCCTTCCGGGTACACGTACAGGACGTCCACGCCGTCGTA
This sequence comes from Streptomyces sp. NPDC045470, assembly GCF_040646595.1. Lineage (NCBI taxonomy): Bacteria > Bacillati > Actinomycetota > Actinomycetes > Kitasatosporales > Streptomycetaceae > Streptomyces > Streptomyces sp. NPDC045470. The sequence continues at coordinate 53,917 of NZ_JBEZAN010000022.1, read as the reverse complement.
GGCCGACAGGGAACGGATGGTCGCGCCGCCGGGTTCGGCTTCGATCAGCATTTCGCCGGGCAGTACGAGGAAGGCGTGCTGGTAATCCCCGAATCCGTTTCCGTTCAGCCACTGGCCGATACGGATCAAGCGGCCCACATTGCCGCTGATTCGGGTGAGACCTATGTCTCCGGGCATGGGCAGGGCATGTTGCATCCGCGGCTCCGAGGCACACAGTGGGGTGGGTTTTCTGTGTGATACCCATTCCGGAGCCGTTGAAAGGAGACGGGGCGGGGGAATGCGTGAACTGGCGTCTGCGGGAGGGCCGGAGACGCTATCGGTACCTCCGGCGCCGGTACGGGTACGGGCATCACCCGTACTGGCACGGGTGCCGACGCTGGAGGCGGTCGGGGGCGCCGCCACAGGGAGCGGTGGCGGAGCGCCGAGGCGGGGGTCGTGAGGGCCGTCGCCGGGGCCGGTTCAGCGCAGTTCGTAGTGCCAGCTACCGTCGGAGGGTTCGTACCGCATATGCACGCGGGCGACGGCGCGCAGGCGGTCACGGTCCTGCCGGGTGACGGTCACCGCGCCGCCCGCCTTGTCGAGCACGTACTTCAGCGCGGATTCGAGCTCGTCGCGCCTGCGGGCGAGTTGTACGACCTCGGACTGCGCGTGCTGCAACCGCGCTTGCAACAGCACGATCTGCTGCTCGGGGGATTCGTCGTCATGCGCCATGGCACCGGCGTCCTCGGGATCGGACGGGCACGGACGGGTACAGACCGGCACGGACGGACACGGATCGGCGGGCGAGGCGGGAGAGGCGCCTCGCCCGGACCTTCCGCGTGCCGGCAGGCACACCCGGTGGGATGCCGGATGTGCCCGCCATCAAGGCGCTGGGGCAATCAGTCCTGCTCCAGGTCCCCGAATCGGGCCGCCGAGTTCCAGTTGCCGCTGCCCCAGTTGTGCGAGGCGTGGCTCGGCGCGTTGGTGTACTTGCTGATGTTGACGAGGTCGTCGTCGTGACCGTGGGCCTGGGCCGCAACGGCGCCGGCGGCGGACAGGCCCACCACCGCGAGACCGACGAAAAGCGGACGCATGACAGAACGCATACCAACATCCTCCTTTGAGGCGTGCTGAGAGTGACTGACGCTTCGATTCAACCCTCGGCGTTCGGTCATATGAAAGGAGAAACGCGCCTTTTCTCCCGATTTACCCGGTTGGGCTAAGAGGGAAGGGAGGCGAGGAGGAGGGTGCGGAGGGGCGGGTGGGTCGGGGTGCCGGTGGTTGCGGAAAGGGTGCCGGTGGTCGGCAGGGGCGCCAGGGGCCGTCGGGGGCTACGGCGGGTGCCGGAAAGGGGCGGGAGTGGGGGGCTGTTGGGGTCACCCGTTCGGCGGATGAGTGTGGCGGGACGTGGACAGAGCGTGGGCAGAGGGTGTGGGTCTGGACACATATGGCGAATCCCGCGCGCCGGGCACGTAACGGTCAGGGCAGGTCAGCCGCCTGCGTACGGTGCACGTGCCGGTGTCGGCGCAGTGATGCGGCGGGCGGAGGTACTTCGGGGAGGGGACGTTGTCAGTGGCCGCCCCTAGCATGTACGGCATGTCCCCAACTCCTCCCCCCTGCACGGGCGCGCCCGTTGCCGCGGCCGACGCGAACGAGGCGATCCGGCGGTTCGTGCGTGCCCGCCGCGGCCGGTCGTGGACGGCTGAGGACCGTGCGGAGTATGCGCGGCTGCTGGAGATATGGACGCTCGCGGCCCGCGGGGCTGTCGCCGAGGCCGCCGTCTGAGCCGACGGCGACCGCGAGAACGAGGGCCGCGGGCGAGGGCCGAGTACGGCGGGGCGCAGAGCCGCGTCGGCGTGTGGTCGGAAACCGTTGGCGGTGCGGGGCGTACCGCTGCTTGGATGCGGGCGTGAACGCTGCCGAGATGGACGAGAACCGCCACGCCGACCTGCTGCTGGAGCAGTTGCTCGGCCGGATCGAGGAGTACTACGACGCCGTTCCGCGCAGTGGCGCCCACGCTGAGGACTTCGGGGCGCTGACCCTCTTCGTACGCGACGGCCGGGGCTGGCCGTACTACGCGCGGCCCGCACTCGGGCGGACGGGGGACGCGGTGAGCACCGCCGAGGTGGAGCGGGTCCGGGACCGGCAGCGGGAGCTGGGCGTGCCGGAGACCTTCGAGTGGGTGGCCGAGAACTCGCCGCACCTGCGCGCCGCGGTGGAGGAATCGGGGCTGGTGGTGCACGAGCACCCGCTGCTCGCCCTGGACCTGAGCCGGAGGCGGGCAGCGGAGGGCGGAGGGTCGGGCGGGGCCGGAGAGGCGGTGTGCGTCCGGGTGATCGAGGACGGTGACCCGGCACTGCCGTACGCCGTCGCCGTACCGTACGTCGCCTTCGGACAGCGCGACACCCAGGTGGGCCCTGCGGGCCCTCGCGAGCTGGCGGAGGCGGCCAGGCTGCTCGCCGAGGACCGGGCCGTGGAAGCCGTGGCGGAGCGCATACGGGACGGGTACACCGCGGTGGCGGTGGCGGAGGAGGACGGGGTCGCCCTGTCTGCCGGCCAGCATCAGCCGGTCGGCGCGGTCAGTGAGATCGTCGGCGTGGGGACACTTCCCAGCGCCCGTCGCCGTGGCCTGGGCCTCGCGGTGACCGCCGCGCTGGTGGCCGACGCCCGTGAGCGGGGCGTCCGTACGGTGTTCCTGTCGGCGAACAACGACGACGTGGCACGGATCTACGAGCGGCTCGGTTTCCGGCGGATCGCCACCGCACTGATCGCGGAGCCTGCGGAGGCCCCGGAAACCCTGGAAGTTGTGGAAAGCGTGGAGCCCGCGGAGTAGCCGATAGCGCAGGTGAGGGAAAATGGGGCGTGAAGGAGCGGAGGGGCGCGTGCTCTGACGCCCGTGCGCCCACCGGGAACGGCATCGGGACCGGGACCAAGGCCAGACAGAGGCCCGGGCCGGGTCCGGGCCAGCACCAGGGCCAGGGCCGGACCGGGACCGGGACCGTGAGTGAGGTTGTTGTGGACGTGCCCTTGCCCGGCTTCGGCGGTTCGGAGCGAGTACGGTCCCGGCCCGCGCCGGGTGCGGTGCACGTGCCCGGCTGGCTGTCCCTGGAGCGGCAGCGGGAGCTGGTCGCCGCCTGCCGCGACTGGGCGCGGGGGCCGGTTCCGCTCCGGCACACCCGGCTGCCGCGCGGCGGCGTGATGTCCGTACAGACGGTGTGCCTGGGCTGGCACTGGCAGCCGTACACGTACCGGCGCACCGCCGACGACGTCAACGGCGCCCGCGTCGCCGCGTTCCCGGACTGGCTGGTGGAGCTGGGGCGGGCGGCGCTGGTCGACGCGTACGAGGACACGGCCGCCGGGGACGGCTACACGCCGGACACCGCCCTGATCAACTTCTACGACGGCCGGGCCACGATGGGAATGCACCAGGACAAGGACGAGCGGTCCGGCGCCCCGGTCGTCTCGCTCAGCATCGGCGACACCTGCGTCTTCCGCTTCGGGAACCCCGAGTCCCGCGGCCGCCCCTACACCGACGTCGAGCTGGCCTCCGGCGATCTGTTCGTCTTCGGCGGACCGTCGCGGTTCGCCTACCACGGGGTGACGAAGGTACGTCCGGGGACCGGCGACCCCACGACGGGGCTGGCGAGCGGGCGCCTCAACATCACGCTCCGGGTCACCGGCCTGGAGTCGGAGTAGGGCGTCCTCCACCGGGCCCCTCGGTCGCTACTGGGCCGTGCCGGCCAGCAGCCAGCGGTCGACCGGCACCTCGAAGAGCACCCGGCCGGACCGGCTCGACGCCGACTGGGGCGTGGCGATCACGTTCCAGTCGTACTTCGCGAGGAAGGCAGCGACGACGTCGGAGGGCACCGCGGCACCGGACGGCACAGTGGCATTGGACGGCGCCGCGGCATCGGACGGCACGGCGGCGTCGGGAGCCGGCGCGGCGTCCGGAGAGGCCGCAGCGCCTGGCGGCACGTGCCATATCCGGGCCCGCCCCTCCGCCACGACCGGGGCCTCGCCGCCCTCCAGGGCCAGCGAGACCCGCGGGTCGTTCTCGATGTTGCGCAGCTTCACCGAAGCGCGTTCCGCGCCGATCCACCACGTGCCGCGTACGAAGACGAACCAGACCGGCGTGACGTGTGGCGAACCGTTCGGGCGGAGCGTGCACAGCCAGACGATCCGCTCGGCGGCCAGGCGGCCGCGGACGGCCGGGGTGAGGTCCTCTGAGCGCTCGGTACCGGCGGTAGGGACGACGGGCCGCGCGTGATCCTGATCGTTCATGTCGGCATTCCAGCAGAGGAGGGAAGGGACGAGGGCGGCGGGACATCATTTCGAGCGCATGTTTGATTGAGTGCGGTGAATCGGCTGCCACGGCCGGGGCGGGGAGGCACACTGGACACATGTGCCGCAGCATCAAGACGCTCAGGCCCCCAGCCACGCCCGATGTGACCGAGGACGACATACGGGCCGCGGCCCTCCAGTATGTCCGCAAGGTCTCCGGATTCCGCGCCCCGGCCGCGCACAACCGCGAGGTGTTCGAGCAGGCCGTGGACGCGGTGACGGCCGCGACACACGACCTGCTGGCCGGGCTTCAGATACGGGGGCGCAGCGGCAGCGGGAGCAGCAGCGATGGTGGCGGTTCCGGTCAGGTCCTGGAAGCCTCCGGCAACTCCAGCAGCGCGCGCACGGGCAAGTGATCGCTGGGGAACTGCCCGTCCTCGGAGAACGTGTCGATCACGGCGCGGTGGGTCCGGATCGACGGTGACGTGAGGATCCAGTCGATCCGTTCGCCGTCCCGTACCAGCGGCCGGTAGCCGTGGTAGGTGGCGTACAGGGTGCTGCGCGAATCGGCCGTGTCCCAGCTGTCCACGAGTGAGCCCCGGCGGAGCATCGTGTCGTACACCGGATTGTTGTGGGCGGGGACGTTGAAGTCGCCGGTGACGATGCGCGGAATCGCCGGGTCCAGCGCGCGCAGCCGGTCGGTGATCAGGGTGGCGGAGCGCTCGCGCGAGTACTGGTTGAGGTGGTCGAGGTGGGTGTTGAGGGCGTAGAACTCACCGCCGGTACGCAGGTCCCGGAAGCGCACCCAGGTCGCCATCCGGATGACCGTGTTGCCCCATGTCGCGGAACCGATCAGGTACGGGGTGTCAGAGAGCCAGAAATGGTCGTACTCGACCGGGGTCAGTCGGCGGGTGTCGTAGAAGAGGGTGGCGAACTCGTCGCGGCTGCCGCCTGCCCGGCCTGTGCCCAGCCAGGCGTAGTCGTCGCCGAGATCTTCCGCGATGTCCTGCAGCTGGTGGTAGAGCCCCTCCTGCGTACCGAGCAGGTGCGGTGCGGCCCGGTGCAGCAAGTCCCGCATGACGGGGCGGCGTTCGGGCCAGGAGTTGGGGCGCTGGTCCGAGGCGTACCGGAGATTGAACGTCATGGCGCGCAGCTGCCGGTCGCCTCGGGCGGCGTGCGCGGTGCCGCCTCCGTAGGCCAGCGCCGGCGTACCGACCGCGGTCGCCGCGACGGCGCGCAGTGCCGTACGGCGGCTGAAGGGCTCCACGGCGGCGCGAGCGGCGCCCGCGGGCTCCGACGCCGTGTCCGTCGGGAATTGCGGCACCGCGGCGGAGCACCCCGTCGATCTCGTCATCGCGTCTCCAGTGGCCGGTGGCCCGCCACGTCTGCGGGCCGGGTCACTGAAGAGTCTCGGAGACCTGGGTGATGCGGAAGTGGACAGGAGGGGGAGGGGGTCGAAACGCGCTACTCGGAACGCGCTGCTCCCCTGGTGTCTGCCGGGGTCGCCGGGGGCCCGGAGCCGAGGGACCGGAACCAGGTGCCGGGTGCCTGCCACAGCCGGGCATCGGAGCCGAGCGCCCGTCCGCCCGGCCCCGATTGCGAACGCCCCGCGCCGGTCCGCGGTTCCCGGCTCCGGGCGTGCCACCGGCCTCCGGCCTCCGGTCAGGCTCCCGCTGCCGGGCCCTGCCAGTCGGCGTACCGGATGCGGGAGATCTCCCGTACGTCGCCGGTCGTCCCCCACTCGTCCTTGCCGAGCCGGGACAGCGGCCGCATCTTCCGGATTTCCGGGTGGCCGTCGGCCATGACCTCTTCCGCCACGGCGGCGTGCACCACCCGGCCGAAGACGACGGTCGAGTCACCGAACCGCAGCGTGCTGTGCAGTTCGCATTCGAAGGCCACCGGCGAGGCGGCGACCCGCGGCGCCTTGACCCGCAGACTCGGTTCGGGAGCCACCCCCACCGCGTCGAACTCGCTCACCCCGTGCGGGAAGTCGGTCGCCGTCTCGTTGATCTGCCCGGCGAGTTCCTCCGGCGCGAAGTTCACCACGAACTGGCCGGTCTCCTCGATGTTGCGGAGGGAGTCCTTCCGTCCGACGGCCGAGAACTGCAGGACGGGTGGCGCGACGCAGGCGATGTTGAAGAAGGAGTGCGGGGCCAGATTGGCCACGCCCTCGCCGGAGATGGTGGACACCCAGGCGATGGGCCGCGGCACCACGGTCGCCGTGAGCAGTCGGTAGAAGCCTTGCCGGTCGTACTGTGCGGGGTCGAAGTCGATACGCATGAAGATCAGTATCCATCCCCGCCGATCTGCGGCCCAGTGCCTCCGCGAGGAAGCCCGGCTACGGTGACGGACGCGGGCGCTCGACACCGCACAGCAGCCGGTGCATCCTCGTGATGCCATCCGAAATCCATGAAACTGCCGGAAAACACTTGAAGCTACCTGATGAATTGCACGCTCTCGAACGACATCACATCCGCACACTCCTCCTTGCGCAGGAAGTGGTCAGCGGTGCCTTGGCATGCTTCATCGCTGGTCCAGGTCTCGACCGTCTTGTTCGTCGCGTTGTACACAGCCCCGTCACTCCGGAGTGCGAAACAAGCATTGCTGCGGGGATTGTGCAACGTCTTCACCCGACCGGCTTCCCGGTAGCGGAAGTATCCTGAGTTCGGACGCGTTCTGAAATTCACGCTGCCGAATGTCGCCCGGGTCTGCTGTCCGGGCTGGAGCTTGCGCAGAATGTTTCCCGAGCAGTTTTTTGAAGCATAGAGTTCCGCCGTTACGTCGGTCGCGTTCCAGACACTTCCCGATGCCTGCACATAGGTGTGGCAGCCGTGGCCCGAGAAGTCTCTGATCGTGTGGGCGGGGCCGGGTTCGGTGTATTCGAAATATCCGGTCGTCGTCGCGGCAGGTGACGCTGTCACCATGGTGAGCAGGAATGACGCGACCACCACCGCGGGAGTGTTCCACCGTCGGTGCGCCACTGCACCGCCTCCATTCTTTTCGGTACGGGCACGGTCTTGTGTGCCCATGAGGCTCGCGCCGCCCCGGCCGGGCCGCGCCGGCCTGCCCGACCACCCGGCATGCGGTGGCAGGGCAGGGCCGACGCGGCGGTGGCCGACGCGGCGGGGTCGGCGGGTGTGGCTAGCGGATGAATTCGGCGCTCTTGAACTCGACGTCCGCGCCGTGCTGCCGCGGCCTCAGGAATTGGGTCGCGGTCCCCTCGCAGTCGTCCCTCGACGCATAGAGGGCGACCGTCTTGTTGGTGCCGTTGTAGGCCCGGCCGTTCCCTTCGATCGTGTGGCAGGTGTTGCTCCGCGGATTGTCGAGCTGTTCCTGCTGGCCCGTCGGAGTGGTGTACAGGAAGAAGCCCGTCGTACTGAGAGCGGGCGTGGTCGCGCCGAGAGCGACCGCCGTCGCGATGCCCAGGCCGGCGAGAATACGGGGAATACGCTTCATTCGAAGTCTCCTACTGCGGGGGGGGCGAACTGCCTGCCGCAGTAATTAAATTGGCGCGGCGGTGGCACCGGCAAGATGCTTGGACGTCACCAAAAGAGCGAGTTTACCGTGAACCCGGTGTTATTTAACTCCGGAGCTACGGGCCCGGGTTGCGCACGCAACGGGAAAGCCGGATTCCGGGAATTCACCGGATTAATCCCTCTGTCTCAATGTGAGACGACAGCAGGCGCAAGCTTCGCACGCGTCCGCACTCATCCGCACGCCCCGTGCCCCGTATCTGCCCCAGCCCCGCACGCCCCCAGCCCTGTTCGCACCCGACCCCCGCCCCTCCGACCCCCGCCCCTCCCCCAAGCGGCAACCTTTCCCTCCTCGGCGGCGACAAGGACATGTGCGGCCCCGGGCAGCAAGCCGGGCCGGCCGCCGCTTCCGTCCCCCACGAGAGGAACAACTGCCGTGCGCAGCAACACCGGTCGCCACCGCAGGACTCGCACTCTGACCCTCGCCACCGCCGTGGCCGTGACCGCCGGCGCGGGAGGTGCCTGGCTCGCGCTCGCCCCCGGTACGGCCGGGGCGGCGCCCCAGGCCGTCGTCGTCTCGACCACCGCGGCCCTCCAGGACGCCGTCGCACACGCCGCGGCAGGCACCACCATTCAGGTGCGCGGCGGTACGTACCACCCGACGAGCAGCCTCAAGAGCTCCGCCGACGGCACGCCCACGGCCCGGATCACCCTCGCCGCGTACGGCGGCGAGAAGGTGCGGATCGACGGTTCGAAGCTGCCCGCCGGGTCTTGGCTGGCCGGGATATCCGGTGACTACTGGACCGTCCGGAACCTCACCTTCCAGAAGTCACCCGCGCACGGCTTCGTCGCCACGTCCTCCACCGGCGGCGTCTTCGAGAACCTGGTGACCGCCGACAACGGCAACTCGGGCTTCACCCTGCGCGGCGAGGGCACCCACGACAACCTCGTACGGAACCTGGACAGTCACGGCAACTACGACCGGGCCACGCACGGCCAGAACGCCGACGGCATCGCCGTGAAGTTCGGTTCGGGCAGCGGCAACCGCATCACGGGGGCGCGGCTGTCCGGCAACGCCGACGACGGGCTGGACCTCTGGAAGTTCGCCGGTCCGGTCACCATCGAGCACACCTGGGCCTACGGCAACGGCAAGAATCGCTGGCACGACCCCGCGTTCGAGGGCAACGGCAACGGCTTCAAGCTGGGCGGCGGCGGAACGGTCGCCGCACACACGGTGATCAACAACGCGGCCTGGGACAACACGCTCCACGGCTTCACCGAGAACAGCAACCCCGGCGCCACCACCCTCCGGCGCAACACCGCGTACGCCAACCAGAAGGCGGGGTTCTACTTCGCCACGGGCAAGGCGCGGCTGGCGAAGAACCTGGCCGCCGCCAACGGCGACCGGCCCGCCAAGGTGGGCTCCTCCGCCGTGTCGGCGGGGAACAACTGGGACCGCGGCGTGGCGACGCCCGGGTTCCGGTCCACCGATGCCCGTACCGCGTACGGGCCCCGCCGGGCGGACGGCTCGCTTCCGGTGACCACCTTCCTGACCACCGGGAACGCTCCCATCGGGTCGACCATGAACTGACCGGGACGCCGCCCACCTGCCCGCCCCGCCCCGCGACGTTAGCCGGGTGTTAGCCGTTCATCAGCGCTCGCCCGCAGGGTGGAGCGCACGGGGGACGAGGAAGGCCGTACCGGCCCGCCACCGCGTCGGAGCACGTGTCGCGTTGTGTGTATGGGGCAGGCGGGTGGGTGCATCACCAGCGTTTTCCCCGGAATGCCGGGGAAGAGGGAGTTGATCGAACATGCGTGGTCTGCGTACCGCAGCCGCCGTCGCCGCTGCCGCCGCCCTGGCCGTCGGAGCAAGCGCCGGCGCCGCCTCCGCCGCCGGCACGGGGGCGCCCGGTGCCGGGGCCTGCCAGCCCGGGACGCTGAAGGTCACCACGACGGACGCGGGCGGCAGCCAGGCCGGCATGAACCACGCGGGCACCTACCTGCGGATGGAGAACGTCGGCAAGAGCACCTGCACGATATCCGGCTACCCGGGTCTGGCGCTGGAGGGCGCGGGGCACACGGCGCTCAAGACCACGGCGCGGCACGGCGACACGTACTTCGCCAAGGACCCGGGCGAGCACCCCGTCACGCTGAAGCCGGGCAAGAGCGCGTACGCCGACCTGGTGTGGACGCACACCGGCGCGAACACCGCGCACGCCAAGTACCTGCAGGTCTCGCCGCGGGGCGGCAACGGACACAGTGTGCTCCCGTTCGACCAGGAAGTGGACAACGGCACGCTGTCCGTGACCGCCTGGTCGGCGAAGCTGCCCACCCCCTGAAACAGCATCCCGTAGCGGTACGGAGGCCCGGCGCCCAGAGATGGCGGCGCCGGGCCTCCGGCATGCGGTACGGCGGTGGGATGGCGTACGCCGCGTCAGACGGACCGGCGGACCGCGTACCCACATACCCGCGGACCGGCAGACCGACGGCCGTCAGAACCTCCTACCGGCCGACCGGCCAACCAGCAGACCCGGCACCCCGGCACCCCGGCACCCCGGCACCCCGGCACCCCGGCACCCCGGCACCCACAACAAGCTGTTCACAAAAGCGGTCCGCAACCGACCAGAAATCGGCGACAAACAACCGCATTTCGGCAAACCCCCTGTGAAATCCTTGTTGAAGACCTGACAAAGGCGGTCGGGTGATGGCACTCTCCTCTCGATTCACTCCTGCACCACCGGGCGGCCCGACAGGGCTGCCCTCCCCCTCATTCGGGCCGCAACCGTACGGCCCGCGCTAGGAGACTGAGTTGAGACGCATGACCTCCACCCCCCGCAAGTACACCCTCCGTGCCGCCGCCCTGGTCGCCTCCGCCGCGATGGTCGCGGTCACCGTCCAGACCGGGTCGGCGACCGCGCAGCCCGACGCCGCGACCGGTGCCTCCGCCGTCGCGCTGTCCGCCCAGCAGCGCGTGACCGCGATCAAGAGCGCGCAGGCCGAAGCCGCCGGCACCGCGCAGAAGATCGGCCTCGGCGGTCAGGAGAAGCTCGTCGCCCGCGATGTCATCAAGGACGCGGACGGCACGGTGCACACGCGCTACGAGCGCACGTACGAGGGCCTGCCGGTCCTCGGCGGGGACCTGGTCGTCCACGAGAAGAAGAACGGCACCCGCACGGTCGACAAGGCGACGCAGGCCAAGATAGCCGTGTCCACCACGGACGCCGCCCAGCCGGCCGCCACCGCCAAGAAGAGCGCGCTGTCCGCCGCCGCCGCCGAGAAGAACACCAAGGCCGAGGCCAAGGACGCGCCGCGCAAGGTGATCTGGGCGGCCTCCGGCAAGCCCGTCCTGGCGTACGAGACCGTGGTGACCGGCGTCCAGAAGGACGGCACGCCCAGCGAGCTGCACGTCATCACCGACGCGAAGACCGGGGCCAAGCTCTTCCAGGACGAGACCATCGAGACCGGTACGGGCACCAGCTCGTACAGCGGCACCGTCCCGCTCACCACCACCAAGAGTGGCAGCACCTACAACCTCACCGACGGCGCCCGGGGCGGCCACAAGACGTACGACCTGCGCCAGGGCACGTCCGGCACCGGCACGCTCTTCACCGACGCGGACGACAAGTGGGGCGGCGGCCGCCAGACCGCGGCCGTGGACGCGCACTACGGCGCGGCGGTCACCTGGGACTTCTACAAGAACGTCCTCGGCCGCAACGGCATCCGCAACGACGGCAAGGGCGCCTACTCCCGCGTCCACTACGGCAACAGCTACGTCAACGCCTTCTGGCAGGACTCCTGCTTCTGCATGACGTACGGCGACGGCCAGAACAACGCCAACCCGCTGACCGCGCTGGACGTGGCGGCCCACGAGATGAGCCACGGCGTCACCGCCGCCACCGCCAAGCTCAACTACAGCGGCGAGTCCGGCGGCCTGAACGAGGCCACGTCCGACATCTTCGGCGCGGCGACCGAGTTCTACGCCAACAACGCGGTCGACAAGGGCGACTACCTCATCGGCGAGAAGATCAACATCAACGGTGACGGCACGCCGCTGCGCTACATGGACAAGCCCTCCAAGGACGGCGCGTCCAAGGACTACTGGTCCTCGTCGCTGGGCGGCATCGACGTGCACTACTCCTCGGGTCCGGCCAACCACTTCTTCTACCTGCTGTCCGAGGGCAGCGGCACGAAGACGATCAACGGCGTGACCTACAACAGCCCGACCTACGACAACTCGAAGGTCACCGGCATCGGCCGCAGCAAGGCCGAGAAGATCTGGTACCGCGCGCTGACCACGTACTTCACCTCCACCACGAAGTACGCGGGCGCCCGCACCGGCACGCTGAAGGCCGCCGCCGACCTGTACGGCGCCACCAGCACCGAGTACAAGACGGTCGCGGCCGCGTGGACCGCGATCAACGTGAAGTGAGCACCGTGAGCATCATCTGACGCCGGTCCCGGCGCGCCCGTCGTCGCCAACGACGCGCCGGACCACCGCACGGCTCCGCCCCGCCGGGACTCCCGGCGGGGCGGAGCGCGTTGCGGCGCCGGAAAGCGTACGGGCTCAGGTCACCGGACCGGAAGGAGAGCCTCGGCCTCCTCGGCCGGCCGTGGGCCGAAGATGCGCCGCTCCGCCTCGCTGATCCGTACGTCGTTGATGGCGGCCTCGCGGCGCCGCATCAGGCCCTCGCCGGTGAACTCCCACAGCTCGTTGCCGTAGCTGCGCCACCACTGGCCGGCGGCGTCGTGGAACTCGTACTGGAACCGCACCGCGATCCGGTCGCCCTCGAAGGACCACAGTTCCTTGCGCAGGGCGTAGTCGAGTTCCCGCGACCACTTCTGGCGGAGGAAGGCGGTGATCTCGGCGCGGCCGGTGAGGAACGTGTCCCGGTTCCGCCAGATCGTGTCCTCTGTGTAGGCGAGGGCGACGTGTTCGGGGTCGCGGGTGTTCCAGGCGTCCTCGGCGGCCCGGACCTTCTTGAGCGCGCTCTCCCGGTCGAACGGCGGGAGCGGGGGGCGTGACGTCATCACGGACTCCTTGCAGGGGGAACCACACGGAGAACGGTCGTTCTCCGCGCTGTCCGCTACTCTAGAGAACGATCGTTCTCGGCGACAGGGGGAGGCCCTCGTGCACCAGGAAGAAGCCCGGGTACGGCTGCTCGACGCCGCCGAGGAGCTGTTCTACGCCCGAGGCATCCAGGCCGTGGGCATGGACGAGATCCGCGCCGCGTCCGGTGTGTCCCTGAAGCGGCTGTACCAGGCATTCCCCTCCAAGCACGAGCTGGTGGAGTCCTACCTGCGGCACCGCGACGAGCGCTGGCGCGCGGCCCTGGCCGGCCACGTGAAGGAGCACGCCGCCACGCCCGAGGACGCGCCCGCGGCCGTCTTCGACTGGCTGCACGCCTGGTTCACCACGCCGGGCTTCCGGGGCTGCGCCTTCATCAACGCCTTCGGCGAGCTGGGCGCCGTCTCCGACGGTGTGGCCCGCGCCGCGCGCGACCACAAGGACGCCGTGCACGCGTACGTCTCCGGCCTCGTCCGGGAACTGCCGGCCGACGATCCGGCCGCGCTGGCCGAGCAGTTGGCGCTGCTGATCGACGGCGCGATCACGACGGCCACGATCAGCGGCACCCCGGATGCGGCCCTGCGCGCCCGCGACGCCGCCGTGACGCTGGTGAGGGCGGCGACGTCGGCCGGGACGGGAATGCGCGCCTGCGATCCCGAGGCCCTGAGCTTCGGTCCCTGAGACTTCGAGTCGCCGAGTCCGTCGAGCACCAACACAGGAATGCATGTTCGACCGGAGCGGCCAGGGGGACGTCGGCTCGACGCATCGGCGCGATTCCGGGCACCACGCAGGGCCCCGACTCCACATCCGGCGAACCCGCCCCGGGAGCTGGTGGGCCTCATGACCGGACCGGGACAGCAGCTCGTCGAGGGCGAGGTCGAGGTCGAGGTCGCCGACACGCCGCCGGAAGGCTCTGCGGCGGAACTCCGCACCCACCTCAGGACCAGCCTGCTCGGCCGAGGCACCGGGGCCCGGACAGGTACGGAAACACCTATGAGCCTTCGTTACGCAATCGCCGGATTGCCGCAACGGAGGGGAGCCAACATCATTCGACGTAGGGTTTCCCCCCGGCTCGCGCCCCCATGACCACCGACTGGAACCACTGTGCACCTCCCCCGCTCCCGGCCGTTCCCCGGGCAGACACGGGCCCGGCGCGGCACGCACCGGTGGCGCCGCCTGCCTTCCTGGACGGCGACGCTGCGCTGGAAGGCCGCGCTGTTCATCATGGTGATGTGCTGCTTCCTGGCCGCGGTCCTCGGCGTACTGGTCCACGTCCTGGTCAGCCGGCAGAGCGAGGAGCAGGCCCGGAACGCGGCCCTGGACCGGCTGGACTCGGTGGTCGAGACGTACGTCGCCGGGGAACCGCTCAGCCGTGACGCGGGCCTCGACCCGCCCGGCCTGCCGCCCGCGCTGCGCGACATGGCGCGGCGGGGCGAGCGCGGTACTCAGCTCGGTGAGCGCGACGGCCGCCCGACGATGTGGGCGGTGACCCCCGCCGACGGCAAGGCGCTGGCCGTCGGCCAGGACTACAGCCAGCGGGCGGCGGTCATCAGCGGGCTGGACCAGGCCATCATCGGGTCGTCGGCCGTCGCCATCACCCTGACGCTCGTCGTGGGCATCTACGCCACCAGGAGCGTCACCCGGCGTCTGCACCGCACCGCGCAGGTGGCGCGCCGGATCAGCGACGGCGACCTCGACGCGCGGGTGGACGACCCCCGCGCACGGTGCCCGGGGTACGCGCGGGACGAGACCGCCGCCGTGGCCGCCGCGCTGGACGCGATGGCCGCGAGCCTCCAGAGCAAGCTGCACAGCGAGCAGCGGTTCACCGCCGATGTCGCCCATGAGCTGCGCACCCCGCTCACCGGTCTGCACGCGGCCGCCGAGCTGCTGCCCGCCGGGCGGCCCACCGAGATGGTGCAGGAGCGCGTCCAGGCCATGCGGCGGCTGACCGAGGACCTGCTGGAGATCTCCCGGCTGGACGCGGAGGTGGAGCGCGCCGATCTCGACGTGCACCGGCTCGGACCGCTGACCGAGCGCGCGGTACGGGCCACCGGGCGCACGGCGGAGGTCCGGGTGGTACGGGACTGCCGGGTGGAGACCGACCAGCGGCGGCTGGAGCGCGTCCTGGGCAATCTCGTCGCCAACGCGCACAAGCACGGCCGTCCGCCGGTGGTCGTGACCGTCGACGGGCCGGTCGTCACGGTGCGCGACCACGGGGACGGCTACCCCGACGAGCTGCTGGCCGAAGGCCCGCAGCGCTTCCGCACCCGGCCCGGGAAGGGCCGGAAGGGCGGCGGGCACGGCCTCGGACTGACGATCGCCGTCGGGCAGGCACGCGTCCTCGGTACGACCCTGCGCTTCTCCAACGCGCCCGACGGCGGCGCCGTCGCCGAACTCACCGTCCGCCTGCCGGAGGCGGAAGCGAAGGCCGCGGACGATCAGCGCGGGCACGCACCGGCGCCTCCGGAGCCGGGCGGCCCTCAGGTCCCCCGGGAGCGCTGAGGTCGCCGGGGCGCCGAGGACACCGGCCGCACGGGGAACGGCTCATCTCAACAGCTCGTGTACAGCGCCCCCTTGGCGTAACACCCCGGTACGCTGGGCTCCTGTCCGACGCCGGTACGGAGCCCCGGCGAGGGGCCCACCCAGGGGGCGATGTGAAGCACCTCGGACCGATCACCGGCCAGGAGCGGCTGCGCGACCGTGCGGCGCACGCCCTGCGCGCCGCGCTGATCGCCGGCGAACTGCGCCCCGGCACCGTGCACTCCGCCCCGGCACTCGCCGCCGGGTTCGGCATCTCGGCGACGCCCGTACGGGAAGCGATGCTCGACCTGGCGCGTGAGGGACTGGTCGAGCCGGTGCGCAACAAGGGGTTCCGGGTCACCGAGGTGAGCGAGCGGGATCTCGACCAGTTCGCGGAGATCCGGGCCCTGATCGAGGTGCCGACGGTGGGCCGGGTGGTCCGGCTGGCCGTCCGCGAACAACTGGCCGCACTGCGTCCGCTCGCCGAGGAGATCGTCCGAGCCGCGCGCGACCACGACCTCATCGGCTATCTGGAAGCCGATCGCCGCTTCCACCTGGGCTTCCTGGCTCTCTCGGGCAACGCGCGGCTCGTGGAGACCGTCGGCGACCTGCGCAAACGCTCCCGGCTGTACGGGCTGACCGGCCTCGACGAACGCGGTGAGCTGCTGCCCTCGGCACAGGAGCACCTGGAACTGCTGGACCTGGCGCTGGCGGGCGACGCCGCGGGGGCGGAGGCGTGCATGGCGCGCCACCTGGGGCACGTGAGGTCGCTGTGGGCACGGCCCGGGGACGAGTCCGCCGAGCGGCGGGCCGCGCGGGGCGGCCGGAGGACGGTCCGTACGACTCGGGCCCGTACGGCTTCGGGGCCCTGAAAGCGGCAGAGGGCGAGGACTGCCCCCGGGAAAGCGGGCCGGGAGCGTCGCACATCGGAGGCGTCGCACAATCGGAAGCGTTGAGCAGCCGAGGACCGAAAGGCGTATCCGACGGGTTGTCAGTGCAATGTCACATTACTAGGTTACGGGGCGCACAGCGGCCCGTCGTGGCGTCAACTCCCGCCTTACATACGCCAGTTCGCCGGTCGCGCGTGCGCGTACGTGCCGTACACGCCTCTACACAGGAGCAGCCGGTGTTTCCGTTACGCACTGTGCGCAAGGGCCTGCTCAGCGCCGTCCTGTCGGTAGGCCTCGCCCTCCCCGCAGCCCAGGCCGCCGCCCAAGACGCGGCACCCGCCCGGCCGTCGGCCGCCACGACGGCCGCCTCCCCGACAGCAGCCGGCCCGGCAACGGCCTCCTCCCACGGGACGGCCGGCAACGGCACCGACCGGGCCGACCGGTTCGCCGACGCCCCCGATCCGGCGGCACGGGACCTGCCGCCCGGCAACGGCCGCGTCCCCCGGGGCCGTACCCCCGGCGACCTGGCGCGGGACACGTCCGACGCGCCCCACCGCCCGAGCACCGAGGCCCCCTGCACCCTGGACGCGCTGACCCGCCTCGCCCCGGACGCCCTCACGGACTTCCTCACCGACCCGGCCGTCACCGTCGAGGGCTGTCTGCGCGGCCTGATCTGGACCTGGGACGCGCGGCTGGCCCCCGTGATGTCGCGGGCGCACGTACAAGCCGTTTCCCGCCGGATCAGCGCGCTCGCGCCGGGCCATGACGCGACGGACGCCACCCACCTCCACGAGCTGTTCACCTACCTGCACGCCGTCGTCTACCACGACTTCTCGCGCGGCGAGATCGACGTGACGGACGCGCCCACGGTCGGGGCGATGCGGGCGGCCGTCGCCGCGTACGGGGGCGCGGCCCGCACCTTCGAGCCCACCCGGCACAACGCCGAGACGCTACGGGAAGCCCTCACCGCGGCGAGCGCGCCCGGGCTGCGCCAGCACCAGCTTCCGCTGGTGATGAAGGTTCTCGGCACCATGGGGCCCGGCAAGCCGACCGCCGCGGACCCGGTGTGGGGCGGTGCCGCCCTCGCCGCCCTCACCGTCAACTACCTCGGCGTGTACCCCGGAAACAACGACACCGCCTTCCGGGCGGCCGTCACCGCCGACGCCGCGTACCGCGCCGCATTCCGCGCCTTCTGCGGGCACACACACCTGAAGGGGACGGTGAACGCCTGGGCGGTGCGCGACGCCCTGGGCGAGTACGGCCGCTTCGGGCAGATCGATTCCCTCAAGCCCGCCGTCGTCAGCGACCTCGGCGCACTGCTGACCGTCGCGGAGAACAACTTCGGCCGGCGCAGCGCCCCGTGGGCCGGTGTGGCGGGCTGGCTGAACTACTACGGCGTCTGCGCGCGGTACGGCGTCTGCCTCCCGCAGATCGAGAACGAGATCTTCCCGCACACGTACACCTACGACCGTGGCACCCTCGAAGTCCGTACCGCACTCGACCGGACCACCGTCGACCAGCTCTACTACGCGAGCAAGAAGGTCAGGTCCCAGTTCTTCCGGGTGCTCGGCGCGGACACGCCGCTGGCCGGTGACAGCAACGCCACGCTGCATGTCCACCTGTACGCGTCCCGTGCCGAGTACGAGATCATGCACCCGCTGCTGACCGGCATGGGCACCGACAACGGCGGCGTCTACATCGAGAACGGGGCGACTTTCTACACGTACCAGCGGCGCGTGCCGCAGGAATCCACCCTCACCCTCGAAGAGCTGTTCCGGCACGAGTACACCCACTACCTCAACGGCCGCTGGGCCGTTCCCGGCAGCTTCGGTGACGCGCCCTGGTACACCGGCGACCTCACCACGGCCATGGACGAGGGCACCGCCGAGTTCTTCGCCGGGGGCACCCGCGACGACGGGGTGCGGGTGCGCAAATCGCTGGTCGAGGGCGTCATCGCGGACACGGCGGGCGGCGGCCCGCGGATGAGCGTCGACCGGCTGCTGCACGCCACGTACGCCGGCGACGGCTTCCGCTTCTACCACTACGCCGGCACCTTCTTCGCGTTCCTGTGGCAGCAGCGCCCGTCACTGATCCGGGAGATGTACGGCTACCAGCGCGCCGACGACCCGAAGGGGTTCGACGCCTGGCGGAGCAGGCTGGGCGCGGACGGCGCGCTCCAGCGGGCGTACGACGCGTTCCTCGACGCGCGGATCGCCGAGGTCGGCGACCTGTACGTGCCCCGCACCACCTTCCACCCGGTCGCCTCGCTGCGCTTCGCCGAGGCGTCCGAGGTCCGGGCCGCCTTCGCCACCGCCACCTCCGTCACACCCGCCTGCACGGGCAGCGGGGAGACGGGCGGCCGGGCCCGCTTCACCTGCACCGGTCGGATCACCGCCAACCTCTCCGACGCCCGGAACCCCGACCGGGTCTTCGCCGACATGTCGGAGACCGTCGACTACTTCCTGCTGGACCGGGCCGGTGCCGTGGCCGACAACCTCGCCGACATGGACTGCTCCTTCGGGGCCGTGGACGTCTGGTCCGACGGCCGCTCCGGGAGCGCGTCCTTCACGTGCGAGGGCCCGCTGCGCAGCTGACCGGCGGGCGGCGGGGCGCGATGCCGTGGAGCGCGCCCCGTCTCACGCCCCCGATCAGGGGGCGTTTCGAACAACAGCACGTAGATTTCACACAGCCGTAATCTCCCTCTCTACCGGCAGGCGCGCCACCGAGGTTGCCGCCGGCCCCCTCCCCTCCCGACCGGGCATTTCGGACACCCGAGGCCCGGTCGCGCGTGGTGACGTGCGTCCGCGCCGCGTCGGAACGGCAGAATCCGCAGGGGCACGCATCCGACGGCGCACACCGCGCCCGGGCGGCGTGCGCCGTCGGTAGGGACGTCAGGGAGGAAGTTCGGTGTCGGAACGTCAGGTGACGGGTGAGGTCGACGAGGCCGGTGCGCCCGTGGTGGCGCAGGAGCGCCGATTGCGCCGCGACCTGGGGTTCTGGGGGCTCACCGCGATCGGGTTCTCGAACATCGTGGGGTCCGGCTGGCTGTTCGCCGCCCTGTACGCGGCCCAGACGGCGGGCCCCGCGTCCCTGCTGTCCTGGATCGGCGCGGGCCTGCTGTGCGGCCTGGTCGCCCTGGTCATGATCGAACTGGGCGCGTCGCGGCCCGAGGGCGGCGGCACGGTCCGCTGGCCGCTGTTCGCCAGCGGCCGGCTGGTCGGCACCCTGGTGGGCTGGTCGGTGCTGCTCTCGGTGGGCGGCACCGCGGCCGAGATCAGCGCGATCATGCAGTACGCCGCGCACTACGTGCCCGGTCTCTACAGCGGCCACACCCTGACCCTGACCGGCGTGGGCGTCGCCGCCGCGCTCAGCGTGGTCCTGACGGCGCTGAACTGGTACGCGGTACGGATGTTCGCGCGGCTGAACAACCTGGTCTCGGTGTTCAAGATCGCGGTGCCGGTGGTCACCGTGATCGCGCTCATCGCCTCCGGCTGGCACGACGGGCGCCTGACCGACCACGGCGGCTTCGCGCCGTACGGCTACGCCGCCTGCCTGACCGCGCTGGCCGGCGGCGGCATCGTCTACTCGGTCAACGGCTTCCAGGCGCCGCTGGACTTCTCCGGCGAGGCCCGTAACCCGCGCAAGACCATCCCCGCCGCCGTCCTCACCGGCATCGCCCTGGCCGTCGCCATGTACCTGGCCCTCCAGGTGGCGTTCCTGTTCACCGTCCCCGAGAGCGTGCTCGGCGGCGGCTGGAAGGGTGTCTCCTTCGAGTCCCCGTTCGGGCAACTGGCGTTGATCCTCAACCTGCACTGGCTGTCCAGCCTGCTGTACGCGGACGCGGTGGTCTCCCCCGGCGGCTCGGCGTACGTGGGCGTGGCCATCAACGCCCGGCACACCTACGCGCTCGCCAAGAACCGCACGATCCCGCGGTTCTTCATGAAGGTCGACGAGCGGTTCGGGGTGCCGCGCCGGGCACTGGCGATCAACCTCGCGGTGATCGTGATCTTCCTGCTGCCGTTCGGCGGCTGGCAGGACATCGTGAGCGTCATGGGCAACATGTACCTGCTGATCTACGGCGCCTCCGCGGTCGCCGCCGCCGTGTTCCTCGCCGACCCGGGGAGCAGCACGACCGGCTGGGTGCCGGGCCTGCGCTGGATCGCGCCCGTCAGCTTCGTGGTGGCCAGCGAGTTCGTGTACTGGTCGGGCTGGCACACCCTGCGCCTGGCCCTGCCGCTGGTCCTCGCCGGACTGCTGATCTTCCTGGCCATGCGGCGTTCCGGGAACGGCCCGGCGGACGCCGTCGGCGACCGGGACGACGCCGGGCGGCGACTGCCGCTGCTCGCCGAACTGCGCACCGGCGCCTGGCTGGTGACGTACCTGGCGGTGCTGACCGTGCTGTCGTGGCTGGGCAGCTTCGGGGGCTCCACCCGGCTGCCGGCTCCCTACGACTCGCTGGTCGTGGCGGCCTTCGCACTCGCGGTCTTCTTCTGGGCCGTACGATCCGGCGTCCGGCATCTGACGGAGTCGCGTACCGACGCCGCGTGACCGACAGCGGATCGGCCGCGGGCCGACGGCGGACCGGACGCGGGACGGCGGACCGGCCGACGGACCGGCAGCCGAGAGATGTCGGCAAGGTGGCGGGGAGGCGGCGTCCGCGGCCGGTCCGCCCCGGCCGGTTCCGCGGATGAGGTGGCCTGGGGTCCGTACCGGGGGAAGTATTGCGTATGGACGTTCCCTTGTACCTCGAACCGCGGTTGGAGTCCCGGCTGGCGTCCCTGCTGCGCGCAAGGACGTTCCTCCATACGCTCGCGGGCGGGCTCGGGTCGCCGCTGAACGTGGTGTTACCGGACCGCATGGCCGAGAACCTGGACGCCTTCCGGGCCGTGTACCGCCGGCACCACCTCAGCGGCGGCATCTTCTTCGCGCACAAGGCGAACCGTTCCAGCGCCCTGGTACGGCGGCTCGCCGCCACGGAAGCCGCCGTGGACGTCGCCTCCCTCGGCGAACTCCAGCACGCCCTGGGCTCCGGGTTCGTACCGGACCGCGTCATGGCGACCGGGCCGAAGAACCCGGAATTCCTGTGGCTGGCGGCCCGGTCGGGCACCACCGTGAACATCGACAGCCCGGTGGAACTGGACGAACTCGCCGCCCTGGTAGGGGATTACGGCCTCCCCCGCGTCCGCATCCTGCTGCGGCTCTCCGGCTTCTGCGCCCCCGGTGTCCGGCTGTTGACCCGGCAGAGCCGCTTCGGCACGGCGGAGGCGGAGCTGGACGGCCTGCTGAAGTCGGTGGAACGGCACCGCGACGCGGTGGAGCTGACCGGCGTGGGCTACCACCTCGACACGACCAGCCCGGCCGAGAAGGCGGTGGCGCTCGAAGGGTGCGTCAAGGCCCTGGACACGTGCCGGGCCCGGGGCTTCACACCGCGCGCCGTCGACATCGGCGGCGGCTTCGGCACCGACTACCTCGCCGACGGCGCACAGTGGCAGCGGTACACGACAGAGCTGACCAACGCCGCGCTGGGTACCCGCCCGCCCATGACCTGGCGCCGCCACACCTACGGGCTGCGCAACGAGAACGGCACGCTGCGCGGCGCCCTCGCGCTGTACCCGGCCCACCGGCCGACCGCCGGTGCCCAGTACCTGGACGCGCTCCTCTCGCTCCCCGCCCCCTCCCTGGGCCGCCCGCTGGCCACCCTGCTGCTGGAGAACCTGTACGAGCTGCACACGGAACCCGGGCGCGCGCTGGTGGACCAGTGCGGAGTCACTCTGGCGCGGGTGCTGGAGGTGCGCCGTACGGACACCGCCGAGCGGACGGACACCGCCGACCGCGCAGAAGCCGCCGGCCGTACGGGCCCCGGCCACCTCCTGGTACGGCTGGACGCGAACGCCGACGACATCGGCCTGGAGGAGCACGGCGTCCTGGTCGACCCGGTCCTCGTCCCGCGCGCCGCGCCGGGCGGCGCCCCGGACGCCGGGCCGGTGACCTGCTTCCTCGCGGGCAACCTCTGCCTGGAGGCGGACATGATCACGCGGCGCGCGGTCCACCTGCCGAGCGCACCGCGCCCCGGGGACCTGCTGGCCTTCGCCAACACCGCCGGGTACTGCATGGACTTCAGCGCCGACGAGGCCCAGCAGCAGCCCGTCGCCCGCAAGGTCGCCGTATGGCAGGACGGGCCGGCCGACGGCACCGGCCGGGAGGACGCCTCCTGGCACTGGTGCCTGGACGAACAGTACTGGCCGCACGTGAACCGCCGGACGAAAGGGCCTGCATGAGGTTCGAGCGCATCACCGACGCCATCGGAAACACCCCGCTCGTACGCATCGATCCGTCCGTGCACGGCCTGCGCACCGTCGACCTGTACGCGAAGCTGGAGATGCTGAACCCGTTCGGTTCGGTCAAGGACCGGGCGGCCTGGAACATGGTGCGCCCGGGGCTGTCCACCGCCGCCGGCGAGGACCGCACCGTCATCGAACTGTCCAGCGGCAACACGGCCAAGGCACTGGCCGTGCTCGCCGGTATGCACGGGGTACCGTTCAAGACCGTCACGAACCGGATGCGTATACCGGAGATCAAGGATCTTCTCCTGCTGCTGGGCGCGGAGGTGGAGGAGCTGCCGGGGCAGACCGAGTGTCTGGACCCGACCAATACCGACGACCCGCTGACCCACTTCCATCAGACGCTCACCGAGCCGGGCAGCGCATACCTGTACACGGATCAGTATTACAACGACCGCAACACCCAGGCTCATGTGGAGGGCACCGGCCCGGAGATCATCAAGGATCTGGACGGCCGGGCACCGGACTGGTTCATCGCCTGTGTGGGCACGGCCGGCTCGTCCACCGGGGTGGCCCGGGTGCTGCGGGAGCACGACCCCCGGGTGGAGGTGGTCGGGCTGGTCTCGCACAAGGCGGACTTCGTACCGGGCATCCGCACCATCGACGAGGTGCAGGAGGTCGGCCTGTTCGACCCGGGTACGTACGGCACGATCGCCTCCGTCACCGCCGACGAAGCGATCGACGGGATGCTGACGCTGGCCCGGCGGTGCGGCATCCTGGCCGGGCCGACCAGCGGGGCCGCGTACTTCGGTGCCGTGCGGCACCTGCGGGAGCTGGACAGTGGCCCGGCGCCGGGCCCCGACTCCGGTCCGGACCGCCCGGCCGGGCGCCGCACCGCCGTGTTCATCGTGTGCGACCGCATCGAGAGCTATCTCGGCTACATACGGCAGCGGCGTCCCGAGCTGCTGGGCCGGCCGCCGCAGCCGAACTCCGTGGCCACCCTCTCCGACGCCGAGGTACGCGGTGCGCCGGACGTCGACGTCGAGGACGCCCGCCGGTGGATCGAGGACGACCAGCCGCTCGTCGTGGACCTGCGCAGCCCGTTCGCCTACACCGCGCTGCACATCGCCGGGTCGGTCAACATCGTCGACGAGCTCTTCGGTGAACTGGTGCGCGGCGGGCTGCCGTTCAGCAAGAGCCGGCCCGTGCTGCTGGCCTGCCCGGTCGGCGAGCAGTCCGCCAAGTACGCCGCGCTGCTGGCGCGCATGGGCCATCCCGATGTCCGCAGTCTGCGCGGCGGGATCATCGCCTGGCGCGACGCGGGCGCTCCACTGGTACGGGAGTGACGGCCGATGACCACGACGAACGTGCCCGCCACCGCGGCGCTGGACGAACTGCACGCCTGGCACACCGGCGTACGCGCCCAGTTCCCCATCATCACGGGCGCCCCGCAACTCGCCTATCTGGACAACGCCGCCACGACCCAGAAGCCGCAGGCCGTGCTGGACGCCGTGCTGCACTACCTCACCACCGGCAACGCCAACGCCGGGCGGGGCACCTACACCTGGGCCAACCGGACCACGGCACTGGTCGAGGAGACCCGGCAGCGGATCAAGGAGTTCCTGGGCGATCCGGAACCGGAACGTTCCGGGGTGCACTTCGTCAGCGGGGCGACGGCGGGTCTGCGTGCCGTCGCGCACGACTGGCTGGCCGGCACCCTGTCCGACGGCGACGAGATCGTGGTCCCGCTCGCCGACCACCAGGCGAACATCGTCCCGTGGCTGGAGGTGCGGGACCTGCTCGCCCGGCAGGGTCTGCGCATACGGGTCCGCCCGATGCCGTACCAGGCGGGATCCGGTGACTACGACCCGGCGGCCCTGGCCTCGCTGGCCGGGCCGCGGACCCGCTTCGTGGCGGTCACCCACGTCCACCATGTCTACGGCGGCGACATGAACGTGCACCGCATCCGGCAGGCGGTGGGCCCGGACGTGCCGATCTGCCTGGACGCGGCGCAGAGCGTGGGCCACATTCCGGTGTCGCTGGCCGACCTGGACGTGGACTTCGCCGTCTTCTCCGGGCACAAGGCCCTGGCGCTGCCCGGTTCCGGTGCCGTGTGGGCCCGTAACGCGCGGGGGCCGGCCTTCGTGCCCGGCGGGTGGGACGGCAGCCCCAACACCACCGGCATCCGGAGCCTGCTGGCCGCGTTCGACTGGCTGGACACGGTGGGCACCGGCCGCGTCGAGCGGTGGGCGGCCGCGCTGGCCGCCCGCCTGACCGAGGGGCTGCGCCACCTGCCCGCGTACGAGGTCGTGGGCTGCCGGCGCAGTCTGGCGGCCGACGCGGACATCCAGCGGCGGCAGGGGATCGTGACCTTCCGGCACCGCGCCATCGACTCGGGCGATCTCGGCTTCGCGCTGTTCGACCACGGCTTCATGGTCCGTTCCGACAGTCTCTGCCAGGGCAGCGGGGGCGAGCGGCAGCGCTCGGTCCGGGTGAGTCTGCACGCGTACAACTCACCGGCGGAGATCGACCGGCTGCTGGACGTGCTGGGGGCGTGCGCCTGACCCACCGGGGGGGGCGTCCCCTGCGGAGTGCGGAGTGCCCCCTTTGGAGTGACAGCACGCCATTGGAAACCGTTTTCACCTGTAGGTTGAGGACCACCGGCGGACAGGTGCGAGACGGCTGAGGTGGCGCGACCGGATGGGACTGAGCACGGCTACGGCCGCCCTGTGGGTGCGGCGGTGGGAACGACAGCAGCAGCGGTACGCGATCGACCGTGAGGAGCGCTTCACGGTCGTCGCCGATGCCGTCGAGAAGGTCACCGCGCGGCAGGAGCGGTCGCTGGTCCTGGACCTGGGGTGCGGGCCCGGGTCGCTGGCCGCGCGGCTGGCCCGGCGGCTGCCCGGCGCGGACGTCGTGGCGGTGGACAAGGACCCCGTCCTGCTGGCTCTGGGCCGGACCCACCACGGCGACGCCGTGCGGTTCGTCGAGGCGCCGGTCGGCGCGGCCGGCTGGACCGGCGCCCTGGGCCTGGACCGCCCGCTGGACGCGGCGGTCTCGTCGACGGCGCTGCACTGCCTGGCGCCGGACGCGCTGCGCCGGGCGTACGAGGACCTCGCCGGTCTCGTCCGGCCCGGCGGTGTGCTCGTCAACAGCGACCGGTTCCGCAGCCCGCGGGGGGACCGGGCGGCGGAGGTGGCGGCGCAGGTGGGGCTGCGGCGGGCGGAACGGCAGCGGCCGCCCGGTCACGAGGACTGGGCCGCCTGGTGGGCCGCTGCCGCCGCCGACCCGGAACTGGCCGGCCCGTTCACCGCCCGCCGCGCCCGGCACACGGCGCACAGCGTGCACAACGGGCTGCCGCTGTCCCACCACGTACGGCTGCTGCGCCGGGCCGGGTTCCGGCACGCCGCGCCGGTCTGGCAGTTCGGCGAGGACGCGGTGCTGGTGGCGGTGCGGTAGTTCCGGTCGGCGCGGCGGGCGGTGGTCCCGGCGGGATCGGGGCGTGGCTGTGCGGTGATCCCGGCGGGATCGGGGGGGGCCGTGCCGGTGGGCCCGGCGGGCTCAGGTGACGGCGCCGATGATGTGGAAGAGGGTGCCCTCCGGGTCGCGCAGTTCGGCCACGGGGCCGTGCGGGGTGCGTTCGGCCTGGGACTCCACCTGGCCGCCCAGCTTCTTCGCGGTCTCCACGGCCTCCTCGACGCTCGGCACCTGGAAGTGGATGTTCCAGCGCGGCCGTACCTGCGGGTCGGCCGCCGCCTCGATCGCGCCGCCGTAGAGGCCCACCGCGTCCCGGTCGTCGACGCTGAGCACCACCCGCTCGTCCTCCCAGCGCACGTCGAAGGGGCTGCCGTCCGCCTCGCTGTACCAGCCGAAGAGGTCGCCGTAGAACCGCGCGGCGTCGAACGCGTCCCGGGTGCGCAGCTCCACCCAGACCGGCGCGCCGGGACCGACCGGCTGCCGGTTGGTCCCGGCGACGCTCTCGCGGCACTCCCACAGGCCGAAGTTGGCCCCGGCCGGGTCGGCGGCCAGCGCCAGCCGGCCGGCGTCGAAGTCCAGCGGGCCGATGGCGACCGTGCCGCCGCGCTCCCGGACCCCGTTCGCCGCGTCGTCCGCGTTGCGCGTACCGAAGTACGTCGTCCACGCGTTGGGCAGTTCGGTGTGGCGGGCGGCCGCGCTCAGCCCCGCCACCGCCGTGTCCCCGGCCATCGCCCGTACGTACGGGCCCCACCGGTCCGGCCCGGCCTCGAACCGCCAGCCGAGCAGCGGTCCGTAGAAACGCGTCGCGACGTCGAGGTCCCCCGTCAGGAGGGTGGCCCACGACGGCACCCCGGGAACGAACGTCATCTGGCACTCGCCCATGTAAAGCCGGCCCTTCTCCACCATTGTGTCCAGCACTGCTACTGCGGTCCTACCAGGAAAGGCGGGACCGCATGTCATTTCACCGGGTCATGCCGCAACCGAACTGGCGGGCGCCTCGGGGCCGGTCCCGTCGGCCTGCTCGCGAATGCGGGCGCAGGTCCGCTTGATGAGACGGCACACGTGCATCTGGGACAGCCCCAGTTCCTCGCCGATGCGGCTCTGCGTCATGTCGCAGAAGAACCGCATGTACAGGATGCGGCGCTCCCGTTCCGGAAGGCCGCGCAGACCGTCGCGCACCGTTTCCCGGGCGAGCACCAGCTCGTACTGCGACTCGGTGAAACCGATACTGTCACGGAGGGCGAAATCGTCGTCGGCGCCCGGCCGCTCGGCATCCAGCGAAAGGGTTTTGTAGCTTTCGATGGCTTCCAGGCCGAGGATGACGTCGTCGGCGGAGAGCCGGGTGCGTTCGGCGATTTCCGAGACGGTCGGGAAACGACTGTCGGAGGCCGCGGCCAGTTCGCGCACGGCGATCCGTACGGTGTTGCGGAGTTCCTGGACGCGACGGGGTACGTGCACGCCCCAGGTGCAGTCCCGGAAATGCCGCTTGACCTCGCCCACGATGGTGGGGATCGCGTAACTCTCGAATGCGCTGCCACGCTCGGGCCGGTACCCGCCGATGGCCTTCACCAACCCCAGTGCGGCCACCTGTTTCAGATCGTCCATGCTTTCACCGCGGTCCCGGAAACGCAGTGCGAGGCGTACGGCCATCGGCAGCCAGGCGCGTGTTAGTTCATCGCGCAACCGCCTCTTCTCCGGGCCTTCGGGCAGTTCTGCCAGGCGTGTGAAAACGGCGTTCGTCTCGGCCGCGTCCGGGGTGTCCGGAAAGGCTCGTCGGCGGCGTGACGGAGCCGTGGCAGGTGTGCTCACGGGACCACTCTCCCAACGGACGCGGGGTCTGGGCGTCGTCTCCGAGACGGCGGAGGCACACCTTCCGGACAGCCTCCGGCTGCCCGCACACCGGGTCCGACCTGGTACGCGGCATACGCCCAACGTCTGCACACCGAGCATAGGACGATCAGCGGCGGCTCGCCTGCGGAGCGCTCACACGTCGCTGCACCCCGTCATCCGACCGGGCCGAAATGCATGTTTGGTTTCCCGGCCCGCCGGATACCCAGCCCGGCGGAGTGCCGTCGCGCCGGGTCGCCGGACGCGGCGCGCATTCGTCGTACGGGCGCCCGCACACGAGTGGACAGGGCAGACAAGGAGCGAGAATCCGATGGCCGACCCGAAGCAAGAACAGCGTGACCGCTTCCGCGCCGAAGACCCGGCCTCCGGGCCCATGACAACCGACCAGGGCGTGCCGGTCGACCACACCGACGATTCCCTTCAGGCCGGCGAGCGCGGCCCTACCCTGATGGAGGACTTCCACTTCCGGGAGAAGATCACCCGCTTCGATCACGAGCGGATCCCGGAACGGGTGGTGCATGCGCGCGGTGCGGGTGCGTACGGGTATTTCCAGCCGTACCGGTCGTGTGCGGAATTCACCCGGGCCGCCTTCCTCCAGGACCCGTCCGTGAAAACCCCGGTATTCGTACGGTTCTCCACCGTGCAGGGCCCGCGCGGGTCCGCCGACACGGTGCGTGACGTACGCGGGTTCGCGACGAAGTTCTACACCTCGGAGGGCAATTACGACCTGGTGGGGAACAATTTCCCGGTCTTCTTCATCCAGGACGGCATCAAGTTCCCGGACTTCGTGCACGCGGTGAAGCCGGAGCCGCACAACGACATCCCGACGGGTGCCTCCGCGCACGACACGCTGTGGGACTTCGTCTCGCTGCAGCCCGAGACGCTGCACACGATCATGTGGCTGATGTCCGACCGGGCCATCCCGCGCAGCTACCGGATGATGCAGGGCTTCGGCGTGCACACCTTCCGGTTCGTCAACGCGCAGGGTCAAGGCACCTTCGTGAAATTCCACTGGAAGCCGAAGCTGGGCGTGCACTCCCTGGTGTGGGACGAGGCCCAGGAGGCGCAGGGCCGGGACCCCGACTTCAACCGCCGGGACCTGTGGGACACGATCGAGGCCGGTGCCTATCCCGAGTGGGAGCTGGGCGTACAACTGGTGCCGGAATCGGACGAGCACGCGTTCGACTTCGACCTGCTGGACGCCACTAAGATCATTCCGGAGGAGCAGGTCCCGGTGGAGCCCATCGGCCGGATGGTGCTCGACCGCAACCCCGACAACTTCTTCGCCGAGACCGAGCAGGTCGCGTTCCACACGGCGAACGTCGTCCCGGGCATCGACTTCACCAACGACCCGCTGCTCCAGGCCCGCAACTTCTCCTACCTGGACACCCAGCTGATCCGGCTCGGCGGGCCGAACTTCGCCCAGATCCCGGTGAACCGGCCGGTCGCCCCGGTCCGCAACCACCAGCGCGACGGCTACCACCAGAACGAGATCCACCGGGGCGCCAACTACCACCCGAACTCGCTCGGCGGCGGCTGCCCCGCGCTGGCCGACCCGGACGACCCGGCCTTCCGGCACTACACCGAGCGCGTGGACGGCCGGAAGATCCGGCGCCGCAGCCCCAGTTTCGAGGACCACTACACGCAGGCGGCCATGTTCTGGCACAGCATGGCCGACTGGGAGCAGAAGCACATCGTCGACGCGTTCCGCTTCGAGCTGGGCAAGGTGGGTGCCAAGGAGGTACGCGCCCGTACGGTCGAGCAGCTCTCGTACGTGGACCACGCGCTGGCCGTCGCGGTCGCCGAGGGCGTCGGCGTCCCCGCGCCGCAGGAGCGCCCGAACACGCCGCAGCCGGCCCCCTCCCCCGCGCTGAGCTTCGAGAACAACCGCGGGGACGGCTCGATCAGCACCCGGCAGATCGCCGTGCTGGTCTCCGACGGCGTGGACGCGGCGCAGACCATCGCGGTCCGCGACGCGCTGACCGAACAGGGCGCGATCGTGGAGCTGCTCGCCCCACAGGACGGCACCGTTCAGGACAAGGACGGCAGCACCCTCGCCGTGGACCGGGCCCTGCCCACCGTCGCCTCGGTGCTCTACGACGCGGTGCTGCTGCCCCCGGGCGGCCTGGACTCCGGCAACGCGGCCGCCGACGACGCGGCCCTGCGGTTCGTCCGCAGCGCCTACCGCCACGGCAAGCCGATCGGCGCCCTGGGGGCGAGCGTGGACAAGCTGGCGGACCAGCTTCCGGGCGAGCTGCGTACGGCGGCCGACGGTGACGCGACCGTCTCCGAGGTGGGTATCGTCACCGACCGGCTCTCGGCCGGGGCGACGGCCCAGGACTTCACGGGCGCGTTCGCCGAGGCGGTCGCGGCACACCGGCACTGGAACCGCCCGGCGCTGCCCGGCTGACCCCGGACCACGGACACGAAGGCGGACGGCCGCGAAACGGCCGTCCGCCTTCCTACTGCCCGCCTTCGTACTGCCGCCTTCGTCCTGCCCTTCGCCTGCCGCCGGCCCGGTTCCCGCGCCGGTCCGGCGGGGTCAGCGGGTGCCCATCCGGCGGGGTCGGCGGGCGCCGGTCCGGCGGGGTCGGCGGGCCGAGCCCGAGGCGCCGCCGAACAGCCGGGCCAGCGCCCTGAACGGCAGGGTGACGACTGCCGCGAGCGTGCTGCCCACGGCCCTCAGCACGTCCGCGATCGCTCGGAACATCCCACGCACCTCCTGGTCTCGGTGGTCGCGGCGGACCGGGACCGGCCGGACGCCCGTCCCCCGGCCCGCCGCGCACGGCCGCAGCACCGGGTAGCCCCCGTACGGCACCGGAAACCCGTACGGGCGAACGGGCCGCCGGCCCCGGGGCATGATCACCGCACGGCGGGGAACCCGCTGGTGCGTGGGGCGCCTGGTACCACCGGCGCCCGGCGACCGCACCGCACCGCGAGGCCCGGGCCGCGGCGCGGGCCGGACGACCGGCCCGCCGGGCCGCACGGCCTTCGGGCCCACAGGAAGGACCGCTCCATGGGA
The DNA here is from genome assembly GCF_040646595.1 of Streptomyces sp. NPDC045470. NCBI lineage: Bacteria > Bacillati > Actinomycetota > Actinomycetes > Kitasatosporales > Streptomycetaceae > Streptomyces > Streptomyces sp. NPDC045470. Next base: position 23,081 of record NZ_JBEZAN010000022.1, on the reverse strand, counting down.
TCCACGGGAAACGACCGCCGGCACACCGACTCCGCCGCTGACGAGCTGGTCAAGGAGTTCGAGGACGCGGAGCTGGACGTCACGGACGACGAGGACGAGGACGAGCGGGTCGGCAAGGAGGGGGACACGTTCTCCACCAACCTGGAGGAGCAGCAGAACGCGGCGGGTCACCCGAGAGGCGAACCGGCCGACGAGCACCCCTGACGCGTACCGGCGGGACGGGCCCGGGCATGGTGAGCCGCCGTGACCCGGGCCCGCTGCTCAGGATCGGCGGCCAGGTCCGCGGCCGTCAGGGCCATGGCCAGGGCGCCGTCCAGCACCGCACGGTCGGCGTGTTCGCCGATGGTCGCCTCCGCGAACTCCGCCGTGTGCGGCCGGGCGTGGCAGGACAGGCCGATGCTGGGGTGGACGGCGGGCAGCACCTGGCTGATGTTGCCCATGTCGGTGGAGGCCCCGATGAACACCGCGGGCTCGGGGTCACGGCCGAGGGCCCGTACGTGCCGTGCGTAGGTGTCGCCGAGCCACGCGTCCTGGCGCAGGTCGGCGTAGGCGGGGGACGGTTCGGTGAGCGTCAGCTCACAGCCGGTGGCCACCGCGCCCGCCTCGAAACAGGCCCGGATGCGGGGCCACAACGTCTCCAGTTCGTCCAGGGTGTCGGCGCGCAACTGCCAGCTCATCCGGGCCCGCGCCGGGATGATGTTGGTCCGGTCGCCGCCGTGCGTGACGATGCCGTGCATCCGTACCCCGTCGGGCAGTTGCTGGCGCAGCAGGGCCAGCGCGGTCTGCGCGACCACGCACGCGTCGGCGGCGTTCAGGCCGTCGTACGGCGCGATGGCCGCGTGCGCGGCGCGGCCCCGGTACTCCGCCTGCACGCCGCGTGAGGCCCGGGACGTGCCGCCGAAGTCGTCCGCCGGTCCCGGGTGGACCATCAGCGCGCACGACACGTCGTCGAAGGCTCCCGCGTCCAGCATGAGGATCTTGCCGCCACCGCCCTCCTCCGCGGGCGTGCCCAGCGCCTTCACCCGCAGCCCGAGGTCGCCGGCGACCGCCGCGAGCGCGATGGCGGCGCCCGCCCCGGCGGCGGCGATCAGGTTGTGCCCGCAGGCGTGGCCGAGGTCCGGCAGCGCGTCGTACTCCAGGCACAGGCCCACGGTCAGGTCGGCGTCGGCCGGTCCCGCGGTGGCCGTGAAAGCGGTCGGCAGCCCCGCCGTACCGCGTTCGACGGCGAAGCCCGCGTCCGCCAGCAGGCGGGTGAGGGCGTCGGCCGCGTGGTGTTCGGCGAACGCCGTCTCGGGATGCGCGTGGAGGTCGCGGGCGAGCGACAGCAGCGGGTCGCGCACGGTGTCGAGCCGGGCGCGGATCGCGGCGTCAGGGGCGGGGGCGGTACGGGCCAAGGTCGGCCTCCTCGTCGGTGCGCGTCCAGCGGCGGCCGGTGCGGCCGGAACGCGCCTGGTGGATGTGCGGTTCAGCGGTCCGTGGTCTTGGACCGTAACGCGGCGGCCGCCGCCAGGCCCAGAGTGTGCCCGCCGTTCCGTCCGCTCCGGCAGGCGGTTCCGGTGCACTCGCGCCTTGTGGGGCGGACGCGCCGTTCGGCCCGGTGTGCGCCCGGATTCCGCGACCGGGCGCGGAACATGCGCCCTGTCCGGCCGGTGCGCCCGCTCCTAGCCTGCGAGCGTGGGCCACAGGAGGAAGAGCGAGAGGAAGGTCGAATTGACGGTGACGGTCTTCACCGAGGCCGGAAGCAAGCAGGTCACGGCGCCTTCAGCCGGTTCCTACGGCTCTGCCTGACCAGCTCGGCCCTGTCTGCCGGGGCGGCCCTGGACCCGATGGCCGACCCCGGCGGAAGGAGCCCGCCGCGCGGGCCCGGCCGTCTCAGCTCCTGCGCCGGCGCAGCCACCAGGAGCAGAACCCGCCCGCCAGTCCGGCGAGGGCGAGGTGGATCGCGGTCTCGGACCACTGGAAGGCCCAGTAGCGGTCGGCGGGCTGGTAGGCGATCCGCGTGTGCAGGTCCGTCGGGACGGCGCAGCCGGCGGCTTCCCCGCCACCGCCCGGCGCCGCACTCTCCCCACAGGCCAGACTGCGGCCGACGTCCCGGCCCGCCCCGTCGAGGACCGGGCTCGCCCCGGAGACGACCCAGTCACCGGGCCTCGACACCTGTACATCCACCCGGGCCCCGGCACCGGAACCCGACCTGAGGAGCGTGTAGCGGCCCGACGTGCTCTCCGCGAGGTCCAGCGCGACGTCGGTGTGCACCGGTTCCTGGAGGTACGGACGGACCGCGACCGGCATCAGGATCTGGACGGCGGCGAAGACCGCGAGGGTGACGGCCATGGCGAGTAGGGTCCCGGCCGCATGGGTAGCCTTCTTGCTTGCCCCGCAAGGGAGTTGGCCGGAATGCGGTCGGTTGCGGCCGGTTCGCGGTGGCCTCCTGGTCTGCGTACTGGTTCCGGGGCGGTCCTGGCGTGTCCCGCTCGCGCCGACGCGTTCCGTACCGTTTTCGCGCACGGAAAAGACCGGTGCCCGGGCAGTCTCCGCACTGCCCGGGCACCGGTCCGGTGCTGACGCGGCCCTACTCGTGCTGGGTCGGTGTGCTCCAGCGGAGGATGGCGCCGAGGCCGCCGGTGGGGGCTTCGGCGGGGTCGCGGACGACCACGGCTTCGGCGCCGTTCGCGGCGGCCGAGCGGAGCAGGGCGTCGTCCGCGCGGGCCGCGGACGGGTTGGTCTCGCCGAGGTACTGGAGTTCGGAGTTGCGGACCGCCAGTTGGTCGGCGCCGGGGCCCACCCAGACCTCGCGTCCGGCGTCGGCGCCGCCGGGGGTGATGATCAGGGTGTCGATGCGGTGTTCGCGTGCCGCTTCGACGAGGGCCGGTACGCCGGTCGCGGCATACGCGGGGTCCGTGCCGCCCACTCCGGCGCCCGCTCGGAAGCGGTCGAGGACGTCGGCCACGTGGTCGCGCTCATGGGCGGCGCGTACGTGGGCGATGTCGCGTGCCAGCGCGGTGCTGTCGGAGCCCGCGGCCCGGCCGCCGTGGTCGCTCTCGTAGGTCACCGAGCGCAGTTGCTCGGGGAGTTTGTCGTGCACCGAGCGGCGTTCGCGGGGGTCGCCCGCCAGCAGCATGACCTTGGCGCCGCTGCTGTCGAAGACGCGCTGCGCGGCCTCGGCGATCTCGCCGGCGTTCTGTTCCCAGGTGTTCTCGACCGCGGTCTGGAAGTGCCGTTCGGACCAGTCCGCCGTGGCGGTGCGGTGGATCGGCCAGTCCACGCCGTCGACCTGGCCGGCTTCCTCGCCGCCCCGGTCGTCGTGCAGCTCGAAGTTGGCGCCCGTGCGGTCCACGTACACGACGAGGCAGCCGGCGTTGTCCGCCGCGGCCTCGGCCCACGGCGTGATTCTGGGCAGCGGTGACCAGGCCGCGAACGACTGGGCGGGGCGCCCGGCGAGCGGCGCGTCCAGGACGACCTCGCCGTCCGTGGCGAAGACCGCCCGCCCGGCGGGGGCCGCGGTGTCGCCGTCGGCGCGGAATCCGGCCAGGGCCTCGCGCACGGCTTCGCACGTGGCCCGGTCCGCCCCTTGCTCCGCGAGCTGCCGGGCCGCCGCGTCCGCCGACAGCTCCCGCTGCTTGGCCGCGTCCTCGGTACTGTGCGGCACCTCGGCGTACACGGAGGCCCAGGGGCCCGGCCGGTCGATGATCGGTTGAAGGAGCGAGAGGTGCATGGCGCTTCCTCCTCAGGGTGCGCGGGTCACCGGCTGACAGGCGTGACAGCCTTGACGGTGATGTCTTGACGGTGTTCCGGGTGCCCGGTTTTCCACGGTTGCAACGTGTGCGGACGGTTTCTGTGCGGCGTGTGCGGCCGGTGGGCCTTGTGCGCCGGACACGTTCCGGTGCACCGGGCCCTCGGCCGTGTGCCGCCGTCCGGCGTGTCCGCACGCGTGCCCGTTCACCGCGCCGCCATGCCCCTCCGCCACCGGACTGGTTGTCGCTTCACCCTTTCTTCGCGGGCTCCTCGCGGGCTCCTCCTCCACTCTCGGCCCTCGGTACGGCGGGCGCACCCGGAGCGCGCCCGCCGACCGTCCGTTCAGCGGCTCCCCGCGAGACGCTCGCGCTCCCGCACCGCCCGGCCGCCGTCGAGCTCCAGCTCACGTCCGCGGAACCCGCTGCGGAAGCGACGGTCGTGGGAGACCACGACCACCGCGCCGCGGTAGGCGGACAGCGCCTCCTCCAGTTCCTCGACCAGGGCGAGGGAGACATGATTGGTCGGCTCGTCCAGGACCAGCAGGTCGGCGGGGCGCGTCACCAGGCGCGCCAGCTCCAGCCGGCGCCGCTGGCCGACGGACAGGGCCGCCACCGGGACCGTCAGGTCCTCCTCCCGGAACAGGCCGAGGGCCAGCAGCCCGGACGCGTGCTCCTCGGGCGAGCCGGGGAGACCGGCCGCGAAGGCGGCGAGCAGGGATTGCCGGGGCGGTGCGGCGGACAGTTCCTGCGCCAGGTATCCGGTACGGGCCGGCCGGCGCACGGTACCTGTGTCGGGGCGCAGGTCACCGGCCAGGACACGCAGCAGCGTCGACTTGCCCGCGCCGTTGGGGCCGGTCACCAGAAGGCGGTCGCCCGGCCGCACGGTCAGCTCGGCGATGCGCAGCCGGTCGCCGACCGTGATGCCGGCCAGTTGGGCGGTCGGGGCGGCGGCCCCATCGAGCCCTTCCGCCGCCCCGACCGCCGGAGGAGCGGCCGTGGCCGGTTCGGCCGTGAACCGGAGCGGTACGGGAAGCGGCGGCACCGGGTGGCGCCGGAGCCGGGCCAGCCGCTGCCGGGCCGCCCTGACCTGGCCGGACAGCTTCGCCTCGTGCGAGCGGCGGTGCTTGCCGAAGCCCTCGTGCGGGTCCTTGCCGGTCCCGGCCAGCCGTCGGCCGGCCGACTCCGCCAGGTCGGCGGTCCGGGCGACCTCCGCCAGCCACTCCTCGCGGTCCTGCGCCCAGCGGCGGCGGGCCGCGGCCTTCGCCGTCCGGTAACCCTGCCAGCCGTCGCCGTACCGCGTGACGGTCCGCAGGTCGCGGTCGACCTCAAGGATGGCCGAGGTGACCGCTTCGAGCAGGTCACGGTCGTGGGTGACGACGACCAGCGTGCCGCGGTGCGCCGCGAGGTGTGCCTCCAGCCAGGCGGTGGCCTGCTGGTCGAGGTGGTTGGTGGGCTCGTCCAGCAGGAGGAGTTCGGGCGCGGCGGCCAGGACGCAGGCGAGCGACAGGCGCGACCGCTCGCCGCCGGAGAGTGAGCCGAGCACCCGGTCGCGGGTGAGGTGGCCCAGGCCGAGGCCGTGCAGGGCGGCGTCCACGCGGGCGTCCGCCCGGTAGCCGCCGCGCTCCTCGTACGTGGTCAACAGCTCGCCGTACGCGTCGAGTTCGTCCGGTGTCGCGGTGGCCAGCGCGGCTTCCGCGGCGCGTATCCGGGCTTCCAGGTCACGCAGTTCGGCGAGGGCCGCGTCGACGGCGTCCTGGACGGTGCCGCGCGGGTCGAGTGGCGAGGTCTGGCCCAGGTGGCCGATGCCGCCGGGGAACGACACGGTGATCTCGCCCGTGTCCGGTGCCTCGGCCCCGGCCAGCAGCCGGAGCAGCGTGGATTTGCCGGAGCCGTTCTCTCCGATGACGCCGGCCTTCTCGCCGGGGCGGACGGTCAGTGACACCTGCTCCAGCACGGTGCGGTCGCCGTAGCTGCGGGAGACGTCTTTCATGGTCAATTGGGCACGGTAGCGCACGGGAATTCCCTGGGTACGTCGTGGCCGCGCCGTGCGCCTGCGCACGGGGGCCGGATTCCGATGGAGGCCGGGAAGGCAGCGCGCAGGGGAATGCGAAATGCGGGTGCGGCTGCGGCTGCGGCAAGAAGGTGACCGCAGAATCGGCGCGGCGGCCAGGCGACAGGTGATCCTGCGCGGGCGGCGGCGCTGCCGGTCGTACGGCGGGGCGGCGAAGAGTCAGCCGTCCGCGGTCACGCCCGGTCTCAGATGAAGTAGTACCAGGAAGCCATGTCCTCCACTGTAGCCGACGGGCGCGGCGGACGAACGGAATGTGCGGCGCTGCGACCCGCCCGCACCGGTTCGCGCGGGTCCGGCTCTTTCCCGCACGCGGTCCGCCACGTCCCGGCGCCGGTCCCAGCATTTGAGACGCCGGAGCGTTACGTTGCGAGGACGCGGACGCCTGACGGAGACTCCGACCGGGAACGCGTACGTCCGTTTCCCGTACCCCTGAGAGAGTTCGGAACACCCACCGTGAGTCTGCTGCGCAAAAAGCCTTTGGAGCGAGCCGTCAAGGAGGCTCGTGGAGAGGGCGAACAACAACTTCGCCGGGATCTTTCCGCGCTCGATCTGACCATCCTCGGGGTCGGTGTCATTCTCGGCACCGGAATCTTCGTGCTGACCGGTACGGTGGCCCGGAACATGGCCGGGCCCGCCGTGGCGCTCTCCTTCGTCGTCGCCGCCGCGGTCTGCGCCTGCGCCGCGCTGTGCTACGCCGAATTCGCCTCCTCGGTCCCGGTCGCGGGCTCCGCGTACTCGTATTCGTACACCTCGCTCGGCGAACTGCCCGCCTGGATCATCGGCTGGGCGCTCAGCCTCGAACTGACTCTGGCCACCGCGGTGGTTGCGGTCGGCTGGTCCGGTTATCTGCAATCGATGCTGAACAGCCTCGGGCTGCACCTGCCCGCCGCGCTGAGCGGGGGCGACGACGCCGTGGTGAATCTTCCCGCGGCGCTTCTCGTGCTCGTCCTGGGCGCGGTGCTCGTCGTCGGCGGAAAGCTGTCCAAGGGCGTCACCAATGTGCTGGTCGGCATCAAGCTGGCGATTGTGCTGCTGGTCATCGTCGCCGGGCTGTTCTTCATCGACACCGCGAATTACAGCCCGTTCGTGCCGGAGGCCCAGCACACCGCCGAGGTGTCCGGACTACAGGCGCCGCTGTTGCAGCTGTTGACGGGCATCACCCCGACGGCATTCGGTGTCGCGGGAATTCTCAGCGCCGCCGCCATGGTCTTCTTCGCCTACATCGGTTTCGACATGGTGGCGACCTCCGCCGAGGAGACCCGCCGGCCGCAGCGTGATCTGCCCATCGGCATCATCGCCTCGCTGATCATCGTCACCGTGCTGTACGTGGCGGTGTGCCTGGTGGTCACCGGAATGCAGCACTATTCGCAGTTGTCGGTCAAGGCTCCGCTGGCCGACGCCTTCACCGCGAAAGGCCATCCCTTCTTCGCCACGGTCATCAGCCTCGGCGCGGTGGTCGGCCTCGCGGCGGTGAGCCTGATCTGCTTCCGGTCGCAGAGCCGCGTCATCTTCGCGATGGCCCGGGACGGGCTGCTGCCGAAGGCGCTGTGCCGGGTGGACCCGCGGCACGGCACCCCGAAGGCCAACCTGATCGTGCTCGCCGTGATCATGGCTGCGCTGGCCGCGTTCCTGAAGTTCGACCTGCTCGCCGAAATGGTCAACATCGGCACGCTGTTCGCCTTCGCTTCGGTCTCCGCCAGTGTGCTGATCATGCGGCGCACCGCCCCCGACCTGCCCCGCGCGTTCCGTACGCCGTGGGTGCCGTTCATCCCGCTGGTCTCGCTGCTGTGCTGCCTGTACCTGATGCTCAACCTCCAGCTGATCACCTGGGTCGGCTTCCTGGTGTGGCTCGCGGTCGGCCTCGCGCTGTACTTCGGCTACGGCCGGCGGCACAGCAAGCTCAACGAGCGGGCACGGGGCGCGGTGGAAGCGGCCGACGTCACGGTGTAGCGGTACGGCGGGCCGGGCGGGCCCGTACGGCAGCGTGCATGGCCTCGGTGCCGCACACCCGTACATCCGTATTCGCGTACAACGGACCGGCGCGCTCCCGGGAAGAGGGTGCGCCGGTCCGCTCCGTCCTCACCTCGCCGCGGGCAGCTCCGCCAGGAACTCCAGCAGCGCGGCGGTGACCTCGTCCGGCCGCTCCTGCTGCGTCCAGTGGCCGCAACCGGTCAGGGCCGGGGCCTGCCGCAGGTTCGGCATCAGCCGTTCCAGGGCGGGCAGTAGCTGATCGACGCCCGGGAAGGCCCGGACCAGGTCGCGGTCGCCCGCCATGTACAACGCGGGTACGTCGATGCCACGCCCCTGGAACGGCGCGAGCAGTTCCCAGCTACGGTCGATGTTGCGGTACCAGTTCAGGCCGCCGGTGAAGGCACGGTCACCGTGCCGGGCGAACTCGCCGACGAAGGTCTCGATGTCCTCCTCGGTCAGCCAGCCGGGCAGCTCCGCCGGCTCCTCCATCGTGTCCAGCAGCTTGGCGCCCTCCGGAACGACCCACGGGCGCGGCGGGTCGGTGAACGGGCTGTCGCCGGAGCCGTTGGACAGTATCGCGCGGAAGGCGGCGGTGGGGTTCTGGGCCAGTTCGGCGTCGGCGACGCCCGGTTCCTGGAAGTAGACCTGGTAGAAGCCGTCCCCGAGCAACTCCCTCAGGTGGGCCAGCGGCGCTCGGGGAGAGCGCGGCGCGGGCGGCACGCTCAGCCCGACGACCCCGCGCACCACGTCCGGGCGGAGCTGCGCCGTCGTCCAGGCCACCGGGGCGCCCCAGTCGTGGCCGACGACGACCGCCCGCTCCTCCCCCAGCGCGTGGATCAGCCCGATCACGTCACCGGTCAGGTGCAGCATGGTGTACGAGGCGATGTCGGCCGGCTGGTCGCTGCGCGCGTAACCGCGCTGGTCCGGTGCCACGACCCGGTACCCGGCCGCCGCCAGCGGCGCGAACTGGTAGCGCCAGGAGTACCAGCACTCCGGGAAGCCGTGCAGGAGCAGGACCAGGGGCCCCTCCCCCTGTTCGGCGATGTGCAGCCGGACGCCGTTCACCTCGACGGAGCTGTGCTCCACTGCGCTGGACACATGTCCTCCCGCGGTCGTCTGCCGGACGCACCGTTCGGTGCGGGGTCTCACGTGGCCCGTCGATCGGTGCGAGGTCTCACGTGACGCACCGAACGGTACGGGCAACGGCCGCGCGGCGGAACGCCTTCGGGCGGGCTTCACCTCCGGCCGTCGGGGTACTGGCGGGCGGCGGCGCGGGGGCGCCGACGATCACCTGGGTGGTGTGCCGGACAGTCGGCGCGTCGGCGCTGGTCACGGTGGTCGTCATGGCTCCGGCCGGCCCCGGGGCGGCCCCCTGCCGCGGGGTGAGGTGGAAGGGGGTGAAGGCCACGCCCTGTTCGACATCCCCCAGCGCGCAGGTGATGATCTGGCCCGCCGGCGCGCACCGGTGCCCCTTGTCCACCCAGGTGACGTCCGCCAGGCCCGCGAGGACGGACAGGTCGATCCGTACCGTGACGCCCTTGACGACGTGCGGTTCCCGGGCCTTCAGCGTGATCCGGTACTCCGCCGGGAGGTCGTCCCGGACCGGGAGGCGGTACCGGGGGAGGTAGTACGTGTCCGTCGTGTCGGCGAGTGTCAGCTCCGGCCCCGCGGCGGGTACTCCACCGGCGACGGCGGCCACCGGCGCATTACCGCCGGCCGTCACCGTCACGGCCAGCGTCACCAGCACCGCGGCCGCGGTGGCCCCCGCCACGCGCTGCGACCGCGTCCCCGTCATCGATCCGTTCATACGAGGCCAGACCGGCGCGGATGCAAGATGGTTGCACGCTGGACCAAAATCGGGCGGCCCGCCGGAACGCATCCGCCCCCGCCGTCCCCACCCGCTGTCCCCGTCACTGCATTCCGGTTCCGTCCCGGGGCCGGGTGCCCGGCATGAGCTGGACCAGGATCGTGTCGTCGTCCTCGATGACGAAGGCGGGGTCGGTACGGGCGCGCCAGCCGACGGGCAGGACGTAGTAGCGGCGGTCGCGTTCGAGGATCAGGCGCAGCCCGGTGTAGCGGTAGCGGTAGTGCATGCCCGGGAGGGTTTCGGTCATCAGGCCGGGGCCGGTCAGGCTGAGGCGTTCGACGCTCAGCACGACGACGGCGGGGCGGCGGACGAGGTGGGCGGCGGTCGAGCGGGCGTCCTGCGTACCGAGGTGGCCCGCGACCAGGGCGATCACCCAGACGAGGAACAGCGCCGCCGCCGCGATGGGGAAGCCCTTGCGCCACGGGCCACGCGGTGGGCGTACCGGGTTCGCCGCGTCGCTCTGGCCCAGCACGAGGCCGGTGGCCACCAGCAGCGGCGCCGCCCACCCGTACGGCTGGATGTGCTGCCACAGCAGCATCAGCACGACACCGGCGGCCACGAACAGGACGTACTGGCGGGCGACGGCCCGGCCGGCGCGGCGCACCCCGAGGGTGACGCGGTGCGGGACGCGGAGCGAGACGAGCAGTTCCGGCAGGCGCGGCGTCACGGCCAGGAGGGCGAGGCCGATGAGGACCGGCAGGGTCACCAGGCGCAGACTCCAGATGATCATCTGTGGGAAGCCGAAGCCGAGGATCGACGCGCGGACGTGGAAGTAGGCGAAGTAGGCGCTGCTGTGCATGACGCCCGCGTAGAACATCAGGCCGCCGACGATCGATCCGGCGCCAAGGACGGTATTGGCCCACTCGAAACGCTGACCGGGCTTCGGCGGCGTGTCGGTACCGGCGGCGCGCGGCGGCGGGGCGGCCCGCCGGAGTTGTCTGCGGCGCCGGGCGCGGGCACGGGCCGCGGCGGCGGCCGGATCGTCCGGCACGGCAGGCGGGGCGCCCATCGCCGGATCAGGGCACGTCGGTGGCGGCCGGGCTGGGGCCGGGCCGGGTGTTCCCGGTGTCCGACCGGGAAGGCTGCTGGGCCTCCTCGGTCGGGCCGCCTCCCCCGTTCCGTCCGTACTGCCCGGTGTCCGTCCGCGAAGGGCCGGGGGCAGCCTCGCCCGCCGGCGGGGAGGAGTCGTCCACGCGGCACGAGACCTGCTGCCCCGTGGAGTCGGTGCACGAGGGCACGGGCGTCTCGTGGCCCTGGCTGGGTGTGTCGCCGACGCCGATCGTCTCCGGGCTGCCGGTGTCCTCCGGCGGCTGTGACAGCGGTGTGATCGGGTCGCCGCCCTGGCTGTACGCGGCCGAGCCGCCGCCGGCGCCGTGCGAGCCGTCCCCGGCACCGGGTCCACCCGCGCTCGCCCCTGGCGCGCCCGGCCCGCCGCCGTCCGAGGCACCGCTCCCGGACACCGACGACGCGGCGCCGCCGGTCCCCGCGCCGGGCGGGACGTCACCGGGGCCGGTCCCGCCGGACCGGCCACAAGCTGTGGTGGTGGCGAGAAGTACCAGCACCACCGTTGCGGTGGCGCGACCGGCTTTCGCTGCTGCGGACCTCATCCCGGACCCCCGTCCCCCGCGAGCCGCTGCTGCGAGGCTAGCAGCGGCCCGGCGGCCGGTCACCGGCCCGCGGAGGGGCGCATCAAGCGGGTCGCGCGCCCCCGGCGCCGCTCCCCGCGCTCCGTCCGGCGCCCCTCCGCGCAGGCCCTCCGGTGCCCGTCCTGCCCGCCCTAGTCCAGGTAATCGCGCAGTAGCTGGGAACGCGACGGGTGGCGGAGTTTCGACATGGTCTTGTTCTCGATCTGGCGGATCCGCTCGCGCGTGACGCCGTAGACCTTGCCGATCTCGTCGAGCGTCTTGGGCTGCCCGTCCTTGAGGCCGTAACGCATGGAGACGACACCGGCCTCCCGGTCGGCCAGGGTCTCCAGGATGGAGCGAAGCTGCTGCTGGAGGAAGGAGAAGCCGACGGCCTCCGCCGGGACGACCGCTTCGGTGTCCTCGATCAGGTCGCCGAACTCGCTGTCGCCCTCCTCGCCCAGCGGGGTGTGCAGGGATATCGGTTCACGGCCGTATTTCTGTACTTCGATGACCTTTTCTGGGGCCATGTCGAGTTCCTTGGCCAGTTCTTCCGGAGTGGGTTCGCGGCCGGTGTCCTGGAGCAACTGGCGCTGAATCCGCGCCACCTTGTTGATGATCTCCACCATGTGGACGGGAATACGGATCGTCCGCGCCTGGTCGGCCATCGCCCGGGTGATGGCCTGGCGAATCCACCACGTCGCGTACGTCGAGAATTTGAATCCCTTGACGTAGTCGAACTTCTCGACCGCGCGGATCAGACCGAGGTTGCCCTCCTGGATCAGGTCCAGGAAGAGCATGCCGCGGCCGGTGTAGCGCTTGGCGAGCGAGACGACGAGCCGGAGGTTGGCCTCGACCAGGTGCTCCTTGGCGCGGGCGCCGTCCGCGACCAGGATCTCCAGTTCGCGCCGGAGCTTCCCGGCGGGCTCGCCGGTGTCCAGCTTCTCCTGGGCGAACAGCCCGGCCTCGACGCGCTTGGCCAGCTCCACCTCCTGCTCGGCGTTGAGCAGCGGCACCTTGCCGATCAGCTTCAGGTAGTCCTTGACCGGGTCGGCGGAGGCTCCGGCGCCGGCGACCTGCTGCGCCGGCGCGTCCCCCTCGTCGCCGTGGGACAGGGTGAATCCGCCGGCCGCCTCGATCGCCGTACCGTCGGACGGTACGGCTTCCGGGGCCGGGGACTCGGCTGTCTCCTGCGGTCGCATGACGGGCGAGGTGAGTGACACGAGGAACCTCTCGATACACATAGGCACGGTGCACGGCGAGCACCTCTTTGTTCATCGCGCACTTACCGGTGGTTTGTTACACCACCATTCCCGTGATCTGAATCACGGTGGTCCGGCGGGGTGCCCGTGCCCGGCTCGTCCGGCGGCCGCAGCATGATCACGTGGGTGGTGTTCCGTTCGATCGCGGCACGGCCGTACAGGAGCGGAAAGGCGCCGTCCGCCGCCCAGTCCGCGAAGAGGTCACGGTAGTGCGGGCTGTCCGGGTCGCCGGACTGGCCGGGCGCGTTCATGGCCACCGAGGCGTCCCAGTCGCCGACGTCGATCACCAGCCGGAAGGTGGCTCCGGTGGTCTGCCGGAAGTCCGTGCCGTACGCGGTGGCATCGACCGTGTCGCCGCTGCCGCCGCGCGGCGCGGGCCCGGCCCGGATCCAGTCCGGCGCCTGCTCGCCCAGCCACGCGGCGAGCGGATGCCATGGTTCCGCCTGGTGCAGGGCTCCCCAGGTCCAGCGGGCGCGGTCCGGTCCGAGCAGCCGTCCGAGCTCGGCGAGCGCGGCGGGGAGGGTTTCGAGGACGGCCGTACGCAGGGTGCCCTCCGGGTCGGGGCCGAGCCGGTCGCCCGGTGTGAGCAGCAGGTCCAGGTCGACCCGGGGGTCCGTGGTGGCGGCGTCGCCGACGGGCAGGACGCGGGCCGACGCGGCGGCCCGCCGGTCCGGGGGCAGCAGACGGGCCAGCGCCCGTTCCCGTACGGCCGGACGCAGGTGCCGCCGGAACCAGACCTCGAAGAGCGCCGCGGGCAGGGAGTCGGGGGCCAGCTCGCCGTCCCAGGCGCGGAGCTGCTCCAGCGCCCATGCCACGTCCGGGTCGTCGCTGCCGACGCCGGCCAGCAGCGGCTGGACGCGGCGTGCGGTCAGACTGGTGTGGTCGGTCTGCAGGCGCACGCAGTCCGCTACGGTCCAGCCGGTGCGTGCGGCCAGTTCCGCGGCGATCCGGTCGTGGCGGACGGGCGCGTGCCAGTCGTAGGTGACGGTCCGGTCGGCGTTCGGGTAGCCGGGCGGCAGGTTCATCTGGTTGGCCGTGGCGAACCAGCCCTGCTCGGGGTCGCGTACGGACGGCAGCGAACCCACGGGGTGGAAGCCCGCCCACTCGTAGCGGCCGTCGCCGGGCACCGGGAGCGTGCCGTCCCAGTTCGGTCGGTCGGGGACCCGGCCGGCGGGCTGCCAGCCGATGGTCCCGTCGGGCGCGGCGTACACCTGGTTCTCGCCGGGGGCGCCCCACCGGTCCATCGCGGTGACGAAGGCGTCCGGGCCGTCCGCTGTCATGTACCCGGTACTGCCCAGGTACGGGGCCATGCCGGGGCCGAGCCAGGCCGCCCGTACCGCGAACGCGGTGCCGCGCTCCGGGTCGTCGTGGATCACCGGGCCGTGCCGGGTGAACCACAGGTCGACGGTGGCCGACTGCCCGGCGTCGAGTACCGGCACCGTCTCGGTCACCCGGCGCATCGGCTCCCAGTGGCCGTCGTGCCAGTACTCCCGCGGGTCGGCGGGGTTGGTGCGGTAGACGTACAGGTCCTCCTGGTCGATCGGGAAGATCGTCAGCCCGAAGGCGATCCGGCCGTTGTGGCCGATGGAGATGCCGGGCAGCGCGGGTTCCCCGGCGCCGATGGCGTCGATGCCGGGGGCCGACAGGTGCGCGAGGTAGCGCAGCGCGGGCAGGGTGACGGCGCGGTGCGGGTCGTTGGCGAGCAGCGGGCGGCCGGTGGCGGTACGGGACGGGGCGATCACCCAGTTGTTGCTGCCGTCCGGCCCTCGGAACGGCCCGCCGTTCTCCCACGGCGGCGTGGTGGCCAGCCGGTAGACGCGGAGCACGTCGTCAGGGATGACGGACAGGTCCAGGCCCTCCGGTACGCGGAGGTCGTGCGCCGGCTCCCGTACCCGGCGCAGGTCCTCGGCTTCGGGGCCGTGGTCACGCAGGGTCAGCGCGCGGGCGACCTCCTGCTCCACGTTGTAGAAGAGGCCGTGGCTGCGGATACGGGCGACGTCGGCGGGCTCCCAGTAGGCGGGCCGGTGACCGAGCAGCGCGAACTCGGGCGGCAGGTGCGTGGGATCGGCCCGGCAGAGCGCGACGTACGCGTTGACACCGCGCACGAAGGCGCCGGCGACGCGCTCCGTACCGGGTCCGTAGGCGGACCATTCGGCGGCCATGTCGCCGCGGTACAGGAAGAGCCGGGCCGCCCGGTCGTGTTCGAGGCAGCTCTCCCCGAACACCTCGGAGAGCAGTCCGAGTCCGCGGCGCCGCCACAGGTCGATCTGGAAGAGCCGGTCCCGGGCGGCGTTGAACCCCTGGGCGAGGAAGAGGTCGTCCTGGGAGGCTGCGTACAGGTGGGGCACGCCCCAGCGGTCGACACGGATCTCGACGGGGGCGGTGAGGCCGGGGAGGGTGAAGCTGGTGGTGCGCGGGGGCATGTGTCTCCATGGTGGTCCGTGGTCCGTGATCCGGTACGCAGGTACGCAGGTGCGGCCGGACGGGCGTGCTCAGAGCGACGGCTCGTACCGGCCGTCGACCGCCGTCCACCCGCCGTCGACCGCCAGGACGCTGCCGGTGACGAACGTGGACGCGTCCGAGACGAGGTAGACGACGGCGCCCGCGATCTCGTCGGCGCGGGCCCAGCGCCGTAGCGCGGACGCCTGCGCGTAGGCGTCGTACCACTGCGGGTCGGCGGCGATCTGGTCGGTGAGCGGCGTACGGACCACTCCGGGCGCCACCGCGTTGAACCGGACGCCGCGCGGCCCCCACTCCGCCGCGGCCGTCCGCAGGAACTGCACCAGCCCTGCTTTGGACGCCGCGTACACGCTCTGCCCCGGTTCGACCTGGACGGCGCGCATCGAGGCCAGACCGACCACGCTGCCCCGGGCGCGCTCCGCCATGGCGGGTGCCACGGCCTGGACGAGGGTGAAGACCGCCCGCAGGTTGAGGGCGACGACCCGGTCGAACTCGGCGGCGGTGTAGTCGGTGATCCGCTTGCGCACGTTGACGCCGACGGTCACGACCAGGCCGTCCAGGGCGCCCCACCGCGCGGCCGCGTCCCGTACCGCGTCGTCGTCCAGCACGTCGAGGGGGAACGCGGTCGCCGTGCCGGTCCGGCTGCCGGGGGCCGGGGGCTCGGCGGCGGCTGCCTCGGCCGCCGAGACCGCGCCGGCCGCGTCCACGTCGGCGACGATCACCTCGGCGCCGTGGGCGGCGAGGGCGCGTACCGCCTCCCGCCCGATCCCGCCGGCCCCGCCGACGACCGCGATCCGCCGCCCGTCCAGACGGAACAGCTTCGCGTACTCGGTCACCTGGTCCATGGTGTGCTCCGGGGTCGTAGGGGTTATGGGGGTGTGCTCCGGGGGGGGTGGGGGCGTGGGCGCGGGCTCCGCGGTCGCGGGGGGTTACGGGAGAGTGCTCCGGGATCGGATCGCAGGGAATACGGGCGGTGTGCTCCGGGGTCGCCGGGGTACGGCCCGTATCGTCGCCGTCCGCGGCGCTCACGGGCGGATCACCACCATCCGCGTCACCGTCAGTTCCTCGATCGCGAACCGCGGGCCCTCGCGGCCCAGCCCCGAGTCCTTGACGCCGCCGTACGGAGCCACGTCGCTGCGGTAGCCCGGCACCTCGTTGATCACCACGCCGCCGACGTCGAGCGCGTCCAGCGCCCGGAAGGCGGCGTCCAGGCCACGGGTGAAGACCGCCGCGTGCAGTCCGTACCGCCCGGCGTTGACCAGCTCGTACGCCGCGTCCAGGTCCGGGACCGTACGCAGCGCGACGACCGGCCCGAAGATCTCCTCGTCCCAGGCGGGCTGGCCGTCCGGCACCTCCGCCAGCAGGGTCGGCGCCACGCACCGGCCGACGCGGGTGCCGCCCGCCACCAGTCGCGCCCCGGCGGCTCGGGCCCGGTCGATCCAGGTCAGCACACGTTCGGTGGCAGCCTCGTCGATGAGGGCGGCGACCTGGGTGCGCTCCTCGCGCGGGTCGCCGACGACGACGCCGGGCAGCCGTTCGGCGATCCGCCGCTCCAGTTCGCCGGCGATCTCCGCGACGGCGATCACGCGTTGCACGGCGATGCACGCCTGGCCGGAGGCGTAGTAGCCGCCACGGGCCACCGCGTCCGCGGCGGCGTCCAGGTCGGCGTCGGCGGCGACCACGAGGGCCGCGTTCGAGCCGAGTTCGAGCACCACCTTGCGGGGCGCGGCGTCCCGGGCGATGCGGTGGCCGACGGCGGCGGAGCCGGTGAAGGAGACCGCGGCGACCTCGGGGTGCGTGGTCAGGGCGCAGCCGACCTCGGTGTCGCCGGTGACCAGTTGGACGGCGCCGGCGGGCGCGCCGGCCGCGGCGAGGCGTTCCCGTACCAGGTGGACCAACCACAGGGTGGCCAGCGGAGTGGCCGGGGCCGGTTTGACGATCACCGGGCAGCCGGCCGCGAGCGCCGGGGCGATCTTGTGGGAGGCCAGCATCATCGGGTAGTTGAAGCCCGCGATGCCGACCACGACACCGACCGGGCGCCGGGTCCAGAACCCGAACAAGCCGTCCCCCGAGGGCAGCAGGTCCAGCGGCACCGTCTCCCCGTGGATGTGCACCACCTCGTCGGCCGCGGCCTGCCAGGTGGCCACGGCCCGCCGTACTTCGGTACGGCAGTCGGTGCGCGGCTTGCCCGTCTCCCGTACGAGCAGATCCTCCATCGGACCGGCCACGTCCTCCAGGTCCGCCGCCACGGCGCCCAGCACCTGACGCCGCACGCGCGAGGCCAGCTTCGCGACCCGGGGGCGGACAGCCGCGGCGTGTTCGACGGCTCGGCGGGCGAGGTCCGCGTCCCCCACCGGCGCCGTGGCGAACTCCCCGCCGTCGTACGGGAAGATCACCGGGCCGGTACGCGGGGCGGGCACCCAGCCGTCGCCTACGGGGAGACGGCCAGGAGGGACGGGCGGGGCGAGCGGCACGTCGACGGGCTGGGCGGGAGACACGTCCGCGGGCGGAGTGGGAGACACGTCCACGGGCTGGGCAGGAGGCACGTTCGGCGCGTCGTCGCGGCTGCCGGGAGGTCTCATGCCATGTCCCCGCCTTCGGGGCGGAGGGATTTGGACCCGGGCCCGGTGCGGGCGTCGCTCCCGTCGAGAAAGCGCCGGGCCGCGACCGCGTACACCCGCGCGTACTCGGCGATCTCCCGCACCTCCACGTACTCGTCCTTCTGGTGGGCGATCCACTTGCCGCCCGGCCCGTAGACGACGGTCGGCAGGCCCGCGTCGCGGGTGAGGATCGTCCCGTCGGTCGTGCCGGGGACCGCGCCGAACGGCGGCTCGACGCCGTGCACCTGCCGGTGGCCGGCCACCAGGCTCTCGACGAGCGGGTGGCCGGCGGCGATTTCCACGGCCGGGCGGTCGTCGACGACGGTCAGCTCGACCGTGACCCCCACGTCGGCCGCGGCGGTCACGGCCGTCCGCCGAACCCGTTCGACGAGCTCGGCGTGGTCGGTGCCGGGCACGGTCCGTACGTCGATGCCGAGCACGCCGTGGCCGGGGATGACGTTGAGCTGGTCGGGGTCGCCGGCGCACAGCACCGTCGGGGTGACGGTCACCGTACCGGCGTGCGGGTGGGTTCCGTACCGCCCGGCCGCCCACTTCTCGGCCTCCGCGAGCGCGGCGACGATGCGCGCACCCGCGACGAGGGGGTTACGGCCCTCCTGAGGCATCGCGCCGTGCGCCATCACCCCGCGCAGGTCCAGCCGGAGGCGGATGCCGCCGCGGGCCGAGGTGCACACCTCGTACCCCTCCGGCTCGCAGACGACGACACCGTCCACCTCGGCGGCCGGCGGCGAGGCGGCGAACGCCTTGGCGCCGAGCATCAGCCCTTCCTCGTCGCACAGCACGCCGACGACGATCCGGCCGGGGAACGGTCCCTCCTGCTGGAGCGCCCGCACCCCGTAGATCATGGCTGCCACCCCGGACTTCATGTCCGCGGCGCCGCGCCCCCACAGCCGCCCGTCGCGAATCTCCGCGCCGTACGGATCGACGCTCCACGCGGCGGCGTCGCCCTCCGTCACGACATCCGTGTGCCCCTCGAACATCAGCGTGCGGCCCGGCCCGCCACCGCCCTCGACGACCGCGACGACGTTGGGCCGTCCGGGGGCGACCTCGACGACATCGTGCGGCCAGCCGAACTCGGTGAAGAGCCGGCAGAGGAGGTCGGCGGCAGGCTGCTCGACGGTGGTGGCGCCCGCGGCGTTCACGGTCCGCAGCCGGACCAGTTCCTGAGTGAGGGCCACGGCGGCCTGTTCGTCGACCGGCGGCACGGCGTCCGACGGCTCGCCCGCCGCCGGTATGCCCACCGACGGTACGCCGATGTCCGAACCGGGCGGCACCACGCTCGGGCTGCTGTGCACGGCACCCTCCAACTCCCCTGGCATCACGTCAGGAGACTGGTCGGACCAGGACCAGACGGTCCCCCGTACTGTGCTGGCCCGCTCGCTCACGGGTCAAGAGGGGCACGACGGGCCAAGAGGGTCATAGCCGGCGAGGGGGCGGAGGAGGGACCGTGGCGGGGTTTCGCCGCCCCCTCGGCTAGAGCTATTGCCGCGTGGGTTTCGGGGGGGTGCGTCGTTGGGCGTGCGCGTGGTTGGGCGCGTGCGTCGTCAGGCGCGTACGTGATCGGCCACGTACGTGGTTAGCCGCGCGCGCTCGCGGCGGAGCAGCGGTAGAGGCTCTGGCTGGCACCGGCCCCGGCCCCGGCTTTGCCCCCGGCCCCGGCTTTGCCCCCAGCTCCAGCTTGCTGCCCGCCCCCGCCGCTCCCACTCCCACTACCGCTCCCGGCGCGCGTCCCGCCGCCGTACGCCGACGGGTCGACCTTCTCGCACGCCGACCGCACCCACCGGCTGATCCGCGCCGTCTCCGAGGTCCCCACGTCGTCCCCCGCGCCGACGAGCGCGAAGCGCAGTTTCCCGGCCGCCACCAGCCGCTGGTACTCGCTGAGGGTGACCGGTTCGGTCCCCGCCGCGAAGCCGCCGAGCGGCAGGACGACGGAGCCGCCGAGGCGGATGTACGGCTCCGCGGTGAGCAGCCCGGCGGAGAAGGCGTAGTCGGCGGAGCCGCGGCGACGCTCGACGTAGTCGAGGATCTTGCGCTGGGTGTCCGTCAGCCGGGTGGGCGTGCCGAGCGTGGAGTCCTGCGGGCCCGCGGACGCCGAGTGCGCGGAGCCGGTGTACCGGGGGTTCAGGACGGACAGCGACCAGGTGGCGGGCGCCGCCGTCATGGTGACGCAACCGGCGATCAGTCCGGCGGTGGCGATGCGCCGCGCGCGGGCGCGCTGACGGGCGCGGGGGTACTGCTGCGCGCGGGCGTGCGCCGGGGCGCGGGACGCGTCCGGTCCGCCTCGGGAATCCGGCCCACTCCGGGAATCCGGCCCACTCCGGGCGCCCGGTCCATCGTCGGCGCGCCGGGCGCGGAGGATGCCGTGGGAGAGCAGGCCGAGGGCGGTGAGCGCCGTCACGATGATGACGGGGATCAACCACGGCACCCAACCGGACTGGCCGGAGACGAGATACACCGCCCAGGCCGCCTGCGCCGCGATGACGCCCGGAAGCAGCCACGTACGCAAGGCCGCCCAGGCTCCGCTTCCGGCGCGTCGCCCTACAGCCTGACTCCCCGACACCTGACGCTCCGCCACCTGACGGCGCGTTACGACCGTGCCTTCCTCCCGACGATGGGCGCGCCACAGCGTCACGACTCCGGCGGCGGACAGCGCGGCGAGGCCGGGAGCGAGGGCGGCCATGTACGTGGCGTGCGGGACGTTGATGGCGCTCATGACCGCCGCCGCCGTCAACAGCCAGCCGCCCCACAGCAGGTAGCCGCCGCGTACCGGGTCCGTACGGGGCTGTTTGCGGCGGGTGACGAAGCCGAGGACGAGGGCGGACAGCGCCAGCGGGAACAGCCAGCCGATCTGCTGCGCCAGGGGTGCGCGGAAGAGCTTGAGCCAGCCGCTGGTGGGGGCGCCCACCGCCACGTGCGATCCGCCGCCGCCTCGGGCCTGCTGGGCGCCCTTCGCCAGGCCGGTGCCGGGCGCGGATTTCGCGCCCGAACCGGCTTGCCCCGGCGCGTGCCGCCCGGAACCGGTCTTGGCGGAGGTCTCCGCAGAACCCTTGGGGGAAGTCTTGGCCCCACCTTTGGCCCCGGCCCCGCCACCCGCTCCGGACGCGCCCTTGGCCGCCCCCGGAGCCGTACTGTTGGCGGCATCAATGTTCCATCCGGACTTCAGCCGGTCGAAGCCGTTGTAGCCGAACACCATCGACAGGGCGCTGTTGTCGCGCGACCCGTCCACGTACGGCCGTGCGTCCTTCGGGACGACGGTCATCAGCAGGACCCAGGAGAACGAGACGGCCAACAGCACCGCGCCCGCGACCAGCAGATGGCCGAGCCGTTTGCGCAGCGCGGCCGGTGACACGACGAAGTACGCGACGGCGAGGGCCGGCACGATGATCCACGCCTGCATCATCGCCGCCTGGAAGGCCAGGCCCACCCAGACGGCCGCCAGCAGCAGGGGGCGCAGCCGTCCGGTGGCCATCGCCTTCGCGCACTGGTCGGCGGCCAGCACCAGGCACATGGTCAGCGGTGCCTCCAGCAGCGCGTGCCCGAACATCGACGCCGCCACCGGCGTGAGGGTCAGCACTCCGGCGGCGAGCAGACCGGCCGCCGGGCCGCGCCAGCGCCGTACCGTGCGGTGGATCACCAGGACACAGACGACGCCCTCGACGCATTGCGGGAGCGTCAGGGCCCAGTTGCTGTACCCGAAGATCCGCGCGGACAGCGCCTGCGGCCACAGGAAACCGCCGATCTTGTCCAGGGTGACGGTGGACGCCGGGTCGAAGGCGGTGAAGAGGAACGCCTTCCAGCTCTCCGACATGCTGCGGACGGCGGCGGCGTAATAGCCCGCGTAGTCGCTGCTGGTGATGTTCCAGGCGTACAGCATCGCGGCGAGCGCGGCGATGCCCAGGAGGGCGGGCCGGTCCCAGCGCGGCCGGCCCATCGGGGTGTGCCAGAACTGCCAGCGGCCGTGCGGCCGTTCGGTGAGGACGGGCCGGTCCACGAAGGTGGTGGCGGACATGGTGGTCTCTCCCGGAAGCGGAGGGGGTCGGGGCACCGCAGGGCGACGGTGGTGTTTCCGGCGCGGGCACGACCGTGCGGGGCACCGTCGCAGGCGGCGCCTTCGGAGGCCGGCGGCCTCGCGCCGAGGCCGGTTTTCGGGGGGAGTGCATTACCGGCGGCGACGGCACCGGAATTGCGGGATGTCCCGCCACAGGAATAGGGCACGGCTGTACGGGGGTTCCGATGCCGCCTCGGACACGTCACCTCACCGTGCCACGTGAACATGAGAGAAACATGAGCCACGGAAGCGGAATGATGAATCCTGCTGCGTCCAGCACGTTTCCGGTCAATCCCCCGAAGCGAACCCTCCGGTTGCCACCACCAGGAATTCCCGCCCCCGCAGGAACGCTTCCCCTCCCCCCGGGCACCCAACACCACCCACCCGACCTGCACTTCCGCCCACCCGTCCACCCCCACCCGCCGTCGCGCCCTCCCCCCCTCACCCGACCACCCACGGCCGGCCACTTTCCGCCCTCCTCCCTGCGCTCCCCTCCATTAACGACAGCACAAAGCATGGCCGATACCAGCCCCTCACAAGAGGGGGATAGTTCGCACACAGCAATTACACAGCCGAGTGAATACCGACGACCTGACACCCCGACAGAGCCATCGTCCACCGGCCACGGCCCACTCCCCGGCTTGCGCGAGACGCGCCGAGAGAGCGCGGGAACGTATCTTCTGCCCGTCACCGACCCGGACGCTTCTCGGACCGGCCCGGTGGCGGACCGCAACCCAGGAGAGTGCCTCCCTGTTGGATCTGAACATGAACGGCGCACAGAACCCTCCACCCCCACAGCCACATCCCCGCCCTGCGCCTCAAACACACCATCCCAACCCGACAGCCCACAGCTCACACGAATCACCGGACGGAAGCACCCCGATCTTCGACCAACTGCTCAGGGAATGGCACACCGGCGCCCTCCGGCCGCGACCGTCCTGGCCGCTGGAGGGCAACCAGAGGTGAACACCAGCGCACTTGCCCGACCCGGCCGCCGACTGCCGCACGGCCGGGTCGGGGGCACGAGGCACACAAGGCCGACTGCGGACCGCGCGCCCCTGCATCCACCAGCCGCCCGACCTGATTCCGGTGGGTGATGGACACGATTGACTACTTGAGCGCTGAAGCTCTGCCTGCCGCGTCGGCCGTGAAAGTGACTGAAGCGTTGTCAGTGGCTCGCGATAGGTTGTGGGAACACGCGAAAGCACAGTTCCTGGGGGGACCTATGGCCGGTGACGGCTTTGACATAGATACGGACCAACTCAAGTCCGCGGCGCCGCGTTTCCACCGGGAAGCGGACGCGCTGGCGAAGGCGACGAGCAAACTCAAAGGCTCGCTGGACGGCCTCGGCTCGCCGTGGGGAGACGACGAGCAGGGACAGAAGTTCCAGCACATGTACGCCCCGCACCGCGAGCAAATAGAAAAGGCCGC
>NZ_JBEZAN010000021.1:0-119238 GCF_040646595.1 Streptomyces sp. NPDC045470 | reverse complement strand
CCCCCGGGCCGCCACCACCGCACAGGCATCCTCCAGCGACCACACCCCCGCCACATGCGCCGCCGCCAGCTCACCGATCGAATGACCCGCCACCACCTGCGGCACCACACCCCACGAGACCAGCAGACGGAACAGCGCCACCTCCACCGCGAACAGCGCAGGCTGCGCCCACACCGTCTCATCAACACGGCCCCCGCCCGGCCAGGACGGATCACCCTCACCCCGCACCACCGCAGCCAGCGAACCCCCAAGATGCACATCCAACCCCGCGCACACCTCATCGAACGCCGCCGCGAACACCGGAAACACCTCATAGAGCTGACGGCC
Organism: Streptomyces sp. NPDC045470; assembly: GCF_040646595.1. NCBI lineage: Bacteria > Bacillati > Actinomycetota > Actinomycetes > Kitasatosporales > Streptomycetaceae > Streptomyces > Streptomyces sp. NPDC045470. The sequence goes on along the minus strand of NZ_JBEZAN010000021.1, from coordinate 118,911 downwards.
CATCCCGACCCGCTGCGCCCCCTGACCGGTGAAAACAAGACCAACCTTGCCCGCAACACCCGCGACACCGCTCACCACACCGGGCAGATCACGGCCCTCCGCCAACGCACCCAGCCCAGCAACCAACTCCTCACGGCCCGAACCCAGCACCACCGCCCGATGCTCCAGCACCGCACGCGACGACACCAACGACCAGCCCACATCCACCGGACGCACACCCGACCCGTGCCCAACGAACGCGGCCAGCCGCCCCGCCTGACCCGCCAACCCCGCATCCGAACGACCGGAAACCACCCACGGCACCAAAGGCAACTCCGCACCGGCAACACCATCCGCCGCGCCCGGAGCCGCCTCCGGAAGGAGCGCACCCTCGACACTCGGGGCCTGCTCGATGATCACATGAGCATTGGTGCCGCTGATGCCGAACGAGGAGACCCCGGCCCGCCGTGGGCGGTCCTCCGTCGACGGCCACGGCACCGCCTCAGTAGCCAGCCGCACCGCCCCCGCATCCCAGTCCACCTGCGAAGACGGCCGCTCGGCGTGCAGGGTCCTCGGCACTTCTCCGTGTTGGAGGGCGAGGACGAGTTTGAGAACGCCCGCCACACCCGCGGCGGACTGGGCGTGCCCGATGTTGGACTTCACCGACCCCAGCCACAACGGCCGATCTGCCGGACGACCCTGGCCATAGGTGGCCAGCAGCGCCTGCGCCTCGATCGGATCACCCAGCCGCGTCCCCGTACCGTGCCCCTCCACCACATCCACATCAACCGGCTCCAGGCCCGCGTCAGCCAACGCCGCCCGGATCACCCGACGCTGCGACGGACCATTCGGCGCAGTCAGACCGTTGGAAGCACCATCTTGATTGACCGCACTGCCCCGCACCACCGCCAGCACCTTGTGACCGTTGCACTGCGCGTCGGACAGGCGTTCCAGTACCAGGAGGCCGGCGCCTTCGCCCATGCCCATCCCGTCGGCCTGGTCGGCGTATGCCTTGCAACGACCGTCGGCGGCCAGTCCCCGCTGGCGGTCGAACCAGTCCAGCCAGGACGTGGTGGCGTGCACGGTGACGCCGCCCGCGAGGGCCAGCTCGCACTCGCCGGACCGCAGCGACCGGACGGCCAGGTGCAGCGCCACCAGCGAGGAGGAGCAGGCGGTGTCCACCGTCAGCGCGGGGCCTTCGAGTCCGAGTGTGTAGGCCACCCGGCCGGAGATCACGCTGGGGGTGATGCCGGGCTGGAGGTGGCCCGTGAGTTCCTCGGGCGCATGGCTGCCGTATCCGGACGGGGACGCGCCGGCGAAGACGCCGGTCGCCGAGCCCCGCAGACTCCCCGGGTCGATGCCGGCGCGCTCGAAGGCTTCCCAGGAGAGTTCGAGCAGCAGCCGCTGCTGCGGATCCATCGCCAGCGCCTCACGCGGGCTGATCCCGAAGAAGGCGGCGTCGAAGTCCCCTGCGCCGGTGAGAAAACCACCGCCGCGGGTGGACAGCCCGCGGGTGGACAGCCCGGGGGTGGACGCATCGTGGCTCGCGGAGGCTGTGTCCTCGTCAACCCCGTCGGGGCGGGTGCCGTGCTGTCGGGAGAGGTCCCAGCCGCGGTCGGCGGGGAGTGGGGCCACTGCTTCGCCGCCCGCGGCCAGCAGCTCCCACAGTTGTTCGGGGGTGCTGAGGCCGCCCGGGAGACGGCAGCTCATCGCCACGATGGCAATGGGCTCGTCGTTACCTCCCGCAGGCGCCGGTGCCCGGGTGGAGTCGACGGAACCGGCCGAAGGGGCGTGGCCCTGCGCTTCGCCGTGCAGGAAGTTGGCGAGCGCGAGCGGTGTGGGGTGGTCGAAGATCAGCGTGCTGGGCAGTTGGAGGGCGGCCGAGGTGCTCAGCCGGTTGCGCAGGTCGACCCCGGTCACCGAGTCGAAGCCCAGTTCTTTGAAGGTACGTGCGGGGTCCAGGGCCGCGGGTGCCGGATGGCCGAGTACGGCTGCGGCCTGCGTGGTGACCAGATCCAGTACGAGCTGGTGCTGTTCGGGCTCCGGCCGGCCGGCGAGCTGTCCGCGCAGCCCCCGCCCCGCGGTCGTGCCGGTGGCGGCGGTGAGGTCCGCGGCCTGCGGCTCCGCCGCCGGTTGCGTGGGGGCGTCGGCGTCGAGCCAGTACCGCTCGTGCTGGAACGCGTACGTCGGCAGCTCCACCCGCCGTCCGGTCGGCAACACCGCCTGCCAGTTCACCGGCGCCCCGTTGACGAACGCCTCCGCCAGCGAAGCCAGCAGGCGCTCGGCACCGCCGTCGTCCCGCCGCAGGGTTCCGCAGACGGCGCCCGGCACCGCGCCAGGACCGGCCTCCTGGGCGAGTGTCTGAAGGGTGTCGTGCATGGCACCGACCAACACCGGGTGCGGCGTCACCTCGACAAACACCTGATGCCCCTGACCAGCCAAAACCCGCACCGCACGGTCGTAATGCACCGTCGCCCGCAGACTGCGATACCAGTACCCGGCGTCCAGCTCCTCGCCGGACAGCGTCTCGCCAGTCATCGCCGAGACCATCGGAACCCGACCCCGACGCGGGGAAACCCCGGCCAAAACAGAGGTGATCTCCTCCTCCAGCCGGTCCACCTGCGCCGAATGGGAGGCATAGTCCACCGCGACCATCCGCGCCCGGCCACCCGCCGCCTCGAACTCCGCCCTCAGCTCCTCAAGGGCCTCCGGTTCACCCGAGACGACCGTGGCCGACGGCCCGTTGACCGCCGCCAGAGACAGCCTGTCCCCGAAACGGACCAGGCGCTCCTGGACCTCCGTCGCCGGACGGCTGACCGACAGCATCCCGCCCGCACCCGCCAGCACCTTCAGCGCACGCGACCGCAACGCCACCACACGCGCACCGTCCTCAAGCGACAGCATCCCCGCCACCGTCGCCGCAGCAATCTCACCCTGCGAATGACCCACCACAGCATCCGGCACCACACCCGCCGCCTCCCACACAGCGGCCAGCGACACCATCACCGCCCACAACGCAGGCTGGACGACATCCGCCGACTCCAACGCCGGAGCACCCTCCACACCCGCCAGAACATCGCTGAGCGACCAGTCCACATACGGCGCCAACGCCACAGCACACTCATCAAGACGCGCCGCGAACACCGGCGAAACCCCCGCCAGCTCCCGACCCATCCCCACCCACTGCGAACCCTGACCAGCGAAGGCAAACACCGGCCGAACACACGGCCGTGCCACACCGGACACCACCGAACCAGCCGGAACACCCGACGCCACGCTTTCCACGCCACCGAGCAACTCGGCACGCCCCGTGCCCACCACGACAGCCCGGTGCTCGAAGACCGAACGCGTCGCCGCCAGGGACCACGCCACATCAACCGGCCGGACAGCCGGGCGAAGCGAAACCCACTCCCCCAGCCGCCCCGCCTGCGCCGCCAGGCCCGCGGCCGAGCGGCCGGACACCAGCCAGGCACTGACCGTTTCGGCAGCCGACACCACGGGCTGTGCGGCTGCCGGTGCGGGTGCGCTCTGCGTGGTGGGCTGTGCCGGACGTCCCGGACGTGCTGGATGTGACGGACATGCCGCCGGGCCCTCTTCCAGAAGGAGGTGAACGTTGGTGCCACCGAGGCCGAAGCCGGAGACGCCTGCGCGGCGGGTGCGTGCACCGGCCGGCCACGGTGCCGGAGCGGTCAGCAGCCGTACCCCGCCGGAGGACCAGTCCGCCCCGGGGGTGGGCTCGTGTGCGTGCAGGGTCGCGGGGAGTTCGCCGTGTCGCAGGGCGAGCACCATCTTGATGACGCCCGCGACACCGGCGGCGGCCTGGGTGTGGCCGATGTTGGACTTCACCGAGCCCAGCCACAGCGGCCGACCCTCGGGACGCTCCTGACCGTAGGTGGCCTGCAGCGCCTGCGCCTCGATCGGATCGCCCAGCCGCGTCCCCGTACCGTGCGCCTCCACCGCGTCCACCTGGTCGGCGGTCAGGTGCGCGTCGGCCAGTGCGCGGCGGATGACGGACTGCTGGGCGCTGCCGTTCGGCGCGGTCAGCCCCTCGCCGGCGCCATCGGAGTTGATGGCCGAACCGCGCAGCACGGCCAGCACGGGGTGGCCGTTGCGGACGGCGTCGGACAGGCGCTCCAGGACGATCAGGCCGACGCCTTCGGACCACACGGTGCCGTCGGCGGCGGCCGAGAAGGGTCGGCAGACCCCGTCGGCCGACAGGGCCCGGAGTCCGCTGAAGGCGATGAAGTTCCCTGGGGTGGACATCACGGACACTCCGCCGGCCAGCGCCAGCGAGCAGTCGCCGGTCCGCAGCGCCTGCACCGCGAGGTGGATGGCGACCAGGGAGCTGGAGGCGGAGGTGTCCACGGTGAGCGACGGGCCGTGCAGTCCCAGCAGGTAGGAGATCCGGCCGGACATCACGCCGGGTGAGGTGCCGGTGAACAGGTGGCCCTTGGCGCTGCCCGGTGCGCTGTGCGGCCGGGGACCGTACTCCCTGGGCTCGGCGCCCACGAACACGCCGGTGCGGGTGCCGCGGATGTCTGCGGGGAGGATGGCGGCGTTCTCCAGCGCCTCCCAGGATGCCTCCAGGAGCAGCCGCTGCTGGGGGTCCATGGTCTGGGCCTCGCGCGGTGGGATGCCGAAGAAGGCGGCGTCGAAACCGGCGGCGTCGTCGAGGAATCCGCCGCGGGTGAGGTAGGTCGTCCCGGTGCCGTCCGGGTCCTGGCCGTGGAGCGGGCCGAGGTTCCAGCCGCGGTCCTGCGGGAAGTCGGAGAGCCCCTGTCCGCCTTCGGCCAGCAGCTTCCACAGGTCCTCGGGTGAACGGACCCCGCCGGGGTAGCGGCAGCTCATACCGACGATCGCCAAAGGCTGTGCGCCGGTTGCGGCGGTGTCCTTCAGGGCCGGCCCATCGGTGTCGTTCACAAGTCCCTCGGCATTCCGGAAGTTGACTGCGGTACCCGCTCGCCGGTCCTTCGGCCGGGAACGGGGCCGAAGGACCGGGCGGCTGCCGCGGGCAGGCTCAGCGAAAGGGGTGGGAGAAAGGCGTCGGGCGCGGCGGGCGTCCGGCCCGTCGTGCCCGGGCGGCGGGCCCGGCGGGCGGGCCGCCGGGCGTTCGGCGCGTCAGCCGACGGGGGTCTTCTCCCCGGTGTCGGGGGCCAGCTCGGGGGCGATCAGGCGCATGGTGGACGGTGCCGCGCGGTGGTCGGCGAGCAGGTGCAGCCGCTGGACGCCCTCTCCGGCGGCGGCTTCGAGCGCGGCGAGGCAGGCGCAGGCGTCGTCGGTGAAGCCGGCGAACCGGTAGGCGATGTCCATCATGCGGTTGCGTTCGGTGCGCCGGAAGTCGGCGGTGAGGTGCGCGTCGGCCCGGGCCGCCTGGTCTATGAGCCAGTTGAGGATCACCGAGCCGGCGCCGAAGCTGACCACCCGGCAGGAGGTGGCCAGCAGCTTGAGGTGCCACAGCCGCGGGTGGCGCTCCAGGAGGAGGACGCCCACCGCGCCGTGCGGGCCGAAGCGGTCGGTGAGGGTGACGGTCAGCACCTCGTGGTCGGGGTCGGCCAGCAGCGCGCGCAGCGCGGCGTCCGGGTAGTGCACGCCGGTGGCGTTCATCTGGCTGGTGCGCAGGGTGAGTTCCTCGACGCGGGAGAGGTCTTCCTCGTCGGCCCGCTTGATGGTCATGACCAGGTCGAGGCTGCGCAGGAAGTCCTCGTCGGGGCCGTTGAAGGTCTCCTTCTCGGCGTCCCGGCGGGCGCCGGCCTGGTACATCTCGCGGCGTCGGCGGGCGTCTACGGTGACGGTCGGCGGGCTGAACTCGGGCAGTCCGGTGAGCGTGGTGGCCTGTTCGGCCGGGTAGCAGCGGACGTCCGGGGCGCCGTAGGTGACCTCGGCGCGCTCGGCGGGCTGGTCGTCGATGAACGCGATGGTTGTCTCGGCGAAGTTCAGCCGCTCGGCTATCTCGCGGACCGCGTCGGACTTGCGGCCCCAGCCGATCCGGGGGTGTACGAAGTACTCGGCCAGGCCCAGCTCCTCCAGCCGCTTCCAGGCCAGGTCGTGGTCGTTCTTGCTGGAGACGGAGTGCAGGATGCCGCGGGAGTCGAGCTCCACGAGGGTGTCCAGGATGCCGGGGAACGGTTCGACGCTCGAATCCTCCAGCAGGGTGCCGTCCCAGATGGTGTTGTCCAGGTCCCAGACCAGGCACTTCACGAGGGTTGTCTTGTCGGCCACGAGTTCTCCTACGGGCTTCGCTCGCGTGGCCCGCGGACGACGCGGGCCGAGGGGGGAGTCAAAGGGGCGGGGACGGCGGGGGGCCGGCGGGTCAGCCGGTCTTCGTGGTGGACAGCACGTGGTCGGCGAGGATCAGCCGGCAGATCTCGTTGCTGCCCTCGATCAGTTCCATGAGCTTGGCGTCGCGGAACGCGCGGGCCACCACGTGGCCGTCGGCGGCGCCGGTCGAGCCGAGCAGTTGGACCGCGGTGGCGGCGCTGCGGGCGGCCTGCTGGGCGCTGACGTGCTTGGCCAGGATGGCCATGGTGCCCATGTCCGGGGCCGCGGCGTCCCACTGCCGGCTGGCGTGCTCGCAGGCGCGCAGCGCGACCTGTTCGGCGACCAGCAGGTCGGCGAGGTGCCCGCGTACCAGTTGGTGCTCGGCCAGGGCCACGTCGCCCTGGTGGCGCTGCTGCGCGTGCCGGCCGGCCGCGTCCAGGCAGGCCCGCAGGATGCCGACGCAGCCCCAGCCGATGGACACCCGCCCGTAGGTCAGGGCGGTGGTGAACAGCATGGACAGGGGCTGTCCGCCGCCGCCGAGCACGTGTGAGGCGGGCAGCCGTACTTGGTCCAGCCGGATGTCGGCGTGTCCGGCGGCCCGGCAGCCCATCGGGTGCGGCACCGGCCGGATGTGCACACCGGGCGCGTCGACGGGGACGATCGCGGCGGCGGCGCCGTCCCCGTCGCCGTACCGGCCGATGATCAGCACGAAGTCGGCGTAGCGGGTGCCGGTGACCCACTTCTTCTCGCCGTCGATGACGTATCCGTCGCCGTCGGCCTTGATCCGGGTGAGCATGGCGGCCAGGTCGCTGCCGGCGCCCGGTTCGCTGAAACCGACGGCGGTGAGTTTGCCGCCGGTCAGCTCGGCGAGCAGCTCGCGCCGCTGGGTGCGGTCGCCGAAGCGCTGGACGGTCCAGGCCACGATGCCCTGTGAGGTCATCACCGAGCGCAGTGAGCTGCACAGGCTGCCGGCGTGGGCGGTGAGTTCGCCGTTGGCGGCGCTGCTCAGGCCGAGGCCGCCGTGGTCGGCGGGAACCTGTGCGCACAGCAGGCCGCGGGCGCCCAGGGTCCGCAGCATCTCGACGGGAAGTTCGCCGGCCACGTCCCAGTCGGCGGCCCGGTCGCCGACGAGCTCGCTGATCACGGCGCGCCCGTCGGCCAGGAGGTCTGTCATCTCAGTGCGCCTCCGCCGTGCCCTGCAGCCGCAGTACCAGGTCGGTCATGGTCTGCACGGTGCGGAAGTTGTCCAGCTTGAGGTCGCCGCCGACGATGGCGATGTCGTACGCCTCCTCCAGGTGGACGACGAGTTGCATGGCGAACATGGAGGAGACCATGCCGGAGGAGAACAGGTCCTGGTCCGGCTCGACGGTGGTCTGGATCCGCTCGGTGAGGAAGTCGAGCAGTTCCTTGTGCACGGTCTCGGCGGTGAGCGTGGCGTTTTCGCCTTCGACGGTCATGATGCGGCCTTTCCGTAGTCGTAGAAGCCCCGGCCGGTCTTCCGGCCCAGGTGGCCGTCCCGCACCTTGGCGAGCAGCAGGTCGCAGGGGCGGCAGCTCTCGTCCCCGCGGCGTTCGTAGAGCACGTTGAGGGAGTCGACCAGGTTCTCCAGGCCGATGAGGTCGCCGGTGCGCAGCGGTCCGGTGGCGTGGCCGAGGCAGCCCTGCAGCAGGTTGTCCACCGTCTCGACGGAGGCCACGCCCTCCTGGACGAGCATGGCCGCGGTGTTGATCAGTGGGTGCAGCAGCCGGTTGATCACGAAGCCCGCGGAGTCCTCGACGACGAGGGATTCCCGGCCCAGGACCGTGAGCAGTGCGGTGGCGCGTTCCAGGGCGGCGGGGGAGGTCCGCGGGCCCCGGATGACCTCGACCATCTTGATCATGTAGGCGGGGTTCATGAAGTGCACGCCCAGGAGGTCTTCGGGGCGTGCCGTCCAGGCGGCCATTTCCTCGATCGGGATGCAGGAGGTGTTGGAGATCAGGGTGGTGCCGGGCGCGACGAGCCGGGAGGCCGCGCCGAGCACCTCCTTCTTGGCCTCGGCGACTTCGGTGACGGCCTCGACGACGGTGTCGGCGTCCGCGATGTCGTCCAGCGCCGCGGTGACGGTCAGCGTGCCCTGCGGGCGGTCCGCGGGCAGTACGTTCATCAGCTGGGCGTGCCGCAGCTTGTGCCGTACGGTGCCGTCCGCCCGGCCGAGGGCGGCCTCGTCGGTCTCGACCAGGACGACGTCGACGCCGTGGCCGAGGGCCAGTGCCGAGATGTTCGTGCCCATCACGCCGGCGCCGATGACGGCGAGCCGGTGCTCATCGAAAGCAGTACTCATGGTCTCTTCCCTGGTCTCTTCCCTGGGTTCGGTGGGCCGGTCGCGGTCGGCCGGTGGTGGCGCGGCCGGCGTCGGCCGGTTCCGGGTCATCGGCGCACCCTGGCGGCCAGGGCGGCGGGGGTCGGGTGCTCGAAGACGTCGCGCAGTTGGAGGGCGATGCCGGTGAGGTCCTCGACCTTCTGCGTCAGTACGGCGGCGAGCAGTGAGTGGCCGCCCGCGTCGAAGAAGTGGGTCTGCGCGGTGACCTCGCAGCTCAGCAGTTGCTGCCAGATCGCGGCGAACTCGCTGACGAGTGGGTCGTCGGCCGCCGCGTCCGGGGCGGTGGGCCCGGCGGCCGTGTCCGCGGCGGGCTGCTCGCGGGGGTGCCAGACGAGGGTGCCGTCCGGCTGCCACTGGGCGAGCCGCCCGGTGCGGTGGTGGCGCCCGTATCCGGGGTGGTCCGGCAGGGCCGGGCCGTCCGGTGTGTCCAGGGCCGTCCCGGTGCCGGCGAGGCAGAGTTCGCCGCGCACCCCGACGGGCAGCTCCCGTCCGTCGGGGGCGGCGACGAACGCCCGGGTGTTGCCGATCGGGCGGCCCCGGCGGGTGTCCTCGGGGGTGGTGACCCGGCCGGAGAGGGCCCAGCCGGTGGTCTGCGGAGCGCCGTAGCCGCAGTACAGCCGGCAGTCCGCGGCGAGCAGCGCCTTGGCGGTCGGCGCGGACAGCTCGTCACCGGCGACCAGGACGGTCAGTCCGGGCAGTTGGCCGCCCAGCTCCTCCAGCAGCCGGGGCGCGGTGCCCGGCGGTACGGCCAGCACGTCCGCTCCGTGCCGCTCGGCGGTCGCGCGCAGGGTGGCGGCGTCGGTGCGGGCCTTCTGGGGGGCCGGTACGAGCCGACCGCCGACGCCCAGCGCCAGGGCGGCGTCGAAGAGCGCCGCGAAGGTCCCGGGCCGGGCCAGGCTCAGCACACCGGTGCCGGGCCCGACGCCGAGCTCCCGGGCGAAGTGGGCGGCGGTGTCGGCGATACCGGCGTGGCTCAGCACGGCGGCCGGTTGCTCCTCGTCCTCCTCGTCTGCGGGCAGCCGACAGGCGGGCGTGTCTCGTCGGGGTTCGTCGCCGTGCGGGTCCGCGGGCGCGCCGGGCCGCTGGGGGCCGGTGCCGGGGAACGCGGGCAGCGGCAGGGCGGGCGTCAGGTCCGACCCGGCGGGCAGGTGGACTCCGGCTCCGGTGAGCACGGTCTTCGCCGCAGCCTGCGTCAGCCGCCTTGTCTGCCGAGCCGGTTCCTCGCCGGGGTCGAGCGGGAGGCAGACGGCGCCGGCCCGCCAGCAGCCGAGGAGCGCGGCGGCCGTCTCGCCCGGCGCCGCCGCGACCGCGACGACCTCTGCGGGCCGCACCCCGGCGTCCGCCAGCATCTCGCGGACGGTGTCCGCGGCCGCGTCCAGCTCGCCGTAGGTGATGCTCCGGTCGCCGTCCAGCACGGCCACGTCGGCCGGCCGGCTGCGGGCCCAGGAGGTGAACGCCGCCTCCAGCGTGGCCGGTCGGCCGTCCAGCGCGGTGTCGTTGGCCCGGTCGACCGTCTCGCGGTCACGCTCGCTCCAGCCCGCTGTCTCGCCGAGCGGCCGGTCCGGGTCCTGGGCGGCCGTGACGAGCAGCGCCTCGAAGCGGGACAGCAGGGCCTCGGCGTCGGTGCGGGTCAGCGTCCGGGAGTGGCGCAGCATCAGCTCGGCGCGGGCCGGGGAGCCGACCAGTTCCAGGTCGAACTTGCTGTGCGGGTTCTCCACCGTCAGCAGCCGGGCCGGCATCCCGTCCACCCGCAGCTCGCCGACGGGCGCGTCGGGGAGGAAGTTGAACAGGTGCCGGAAGAGCTGGGTCTGCCAGGACGTGCCGATGCCCGGCAGCTCTCCGGCGAGTTCGTCCACCGAGGTGTGCGCGTGCGCCATCGCGCCGAGGAAGGCGTCCCTGGCCTGGCGGGCGAGCGGGCGGAAACCCTCGGTGAGGTCCACCCGGATACGGATGGGGACGACGTTGACGTGGTAGCCAATGGCGCCGGTGCCGGCCCCGCGGACGTCCACCGGGGAGCCGATCACCAGGTCCGGACCGGCACCGTGGGCGGCGAGCAGCGCGGCATAGGCGGCGAGCAGCACCGCGCCCATCGGCGCCCGCGCGGCACGCTGCAGCTCGACCGCGGCCTGCTGGGCCCGGGGGCCGAGCGTCCGCACGGCGCTCTCCCCGGCCAGTACCGGCTGCCGCCCGCGCGGGGTGCCGCACCACAGGTCCAGGCCGGTGGGGTCGAAGCCGTCCAGGGTGCGGCGCCAGTGGTCGAGGTCGGCGGGGCGCGGCGCGGCCTCGGCGAGGGCCGGGACCGGCGCGACGGCCTGCTCGGGCACCGGGAGGCCGGCCGCGACGGCGTCGTAGACCGGGACGAGCGCCTGCAGCAGGACACCGACCGAGACCATGTCGAACACCAGGTGGTGCACGGCCACGCAGAGCACGTCGCCGTCGGCGATGGTGGCGGTGGCGACCCGGATCAAGGGCCGGCCGTCGAGCGGGAAGGGCCGGTCGACGAACGCGGTCAGGTCCTCGGCCAGCGGCCCGCCGGACAGCTCCAGCGGCTCCACCGGGACGGCGAACTCCCCGGCGGGCACGGTCTCCTTGAGCAGGTCGGCGCTGCTCGCGCGGAACACGGTGCGCAGCACCTCGAACCGGCCGGCCACCACGGCCAGGGCCGCGCCGAGCACGTCCGGCCGCAGCCGGCCACTCACCTGGAGCGCCAGTCCCAGGTTGTTCACCCCGGTGCCCGGGACCAACTGCTCCAGCAGCCAGAGGGCCTTTTCCTTGTTCGTGGTGGCCGTGCCGTTCGCGGCGGACGTGCCGTGCACGGGAGGCGCGCTGTGCGCGGTGGCGGTGCCGTTCGCAGGGGCGGTGTCGTCATCGGTGGCCGTGTTCGCGGCCGCCGGTCGGGGTGCGGATTCCGGGGCGCGTGCCGAGAGGTCCGGCTGGGAGTTCATGCCGGTCAGAATTCGGTGTTGGCGAGCAGGGCGCGCACGGTCGACGCATCCCGCAGGAGATCGATGTGGCGGGTCTCGACGGGTATGCGCCGGCCGATCGCCGCGGTGGCGGCGTTCACGACGGTGGTGGCGCCGGCCTTCTCCAATTCGGCGTAATCGGCCGAGGTGAGGCCGAGCGCACCGCCCCAGGCAGCGACCGGGTCGATCCGGGAGGAGGCCGAGAGCCAGGTCATGTACGACTCGAAAAGCAGCACCATCTCTTCGCAGCGGGACTCCGACAGGCCGATCCGGCGAAAGCCCGAGGTGGCCAGCTCCCGGTACAGCTCGACCATCTGCTCGGCCGCCTCCGCCATTCCGATCGACGGGGTGGCGACGATCTCGACGGCCCGCTTCCGGCCGTCCTCCGCCTCCTGCTCGCTGAGCACCGCGGCGGCCTGCCCGATCATCTTGTGCATCTCCGAGGCCAGCAGCGGCAGATCGGCGAGCTGCGCGTCGAACAGCACCACCTGGGGCATCCTGCCCTGCACCGCTGCCAGCCGCTCGGCGATCCGGGCTGCGTAGACCGCGCCGACGCAGTAGCCCAGCACCGCCACGACCTCGTACTTCTCCCAGTCGCCCGACCGCATCCAGTGGTCGGTGTAGAAGTCGCCGGACGGCCGGTCGGACAGCCGTACCGGCGGCGGCGAGGTCTGCAGCACCCCGTGTCCGGACCAGGCGGTGCCCATTCCCCTCACCAGGTCGTCGAGGCCCGCCTCGTGACGGCCGGCCGCCGGGAAGTCGACGCCGAGTATCAGGGAATTCGAGGCAGGCTCGGCTATGACGCTCCAGGCGTTCTCGTTCGGCACTTCTCATCCCATCATCGGAGTTGGCTGGCTGGTTTCCCCGCGCCGCAGCCTGCGGAACTGAGCAACGAAATCCGGTCGGGCATCGGCGATTTCCCGGATTTCCGGCAATCTTCTACCGGTCTTCGGGAGTGCCTTCCCGAAGTGCCACCGTCAGCTCGCCGAGCAGGTACTCCGCGATGGCTTCCGGCATATAGAGGTCATAGACGAAGCCCTCCGGCAGTGTAAGACCAGTCAGCTCGTTCATTCGCAGCCGCAGTTGAACGGCCGACATCGAGGTCATGCCGAGTTCGAAGACGTCGCCGTACTGCGGGACGGAGTCCACGGACCCGTATCCGAGCATCGCCGCTATCTCTTCGCGGACCAGTGCGCTCAGCAGCTCCTGCTGCTGTGCCGGGCCGACTTCGGCGAGCCGCTGCCGCCAGCCGGCCCCGGCGCCGTGCGCGCCTTCCTGAGCGGTGCCCTCGCCCGCGCCCGCGGCACCGGCCTCGGCCGCCCCGTCCGGTGCGGTGCGCTCCCGGCGCCACGCGGCGACCTGCGCCAGTACCGCGCCCAGCGGCATGTCCTCACGCAACGGCGCTCCGGTGCCCAGCACTTCGCCCAGCGCGCTCATGTCCTGCTCCGCCAACGCGGACCACAACCGCTGCTCGTCCGGGGACAGGGAGCCGGCCGCGGGTACTTCGGCAGCGGACCGGGCCGGCGGCTGCGGCCAGTACCGCTCCCGCTGGAAGGCGTAGGTGGGCAGATCCACCCGGCGTCCGCCACCCAGCACGGCGGCCCAGTCGACGGTCACGCCCCTCACGTGCAAGGCGGCCAGCGCGGAGGTGAACGCCCGCAGGCCCGGCTCCCCACGGCGCAGGGTCGCGGTGACCACGGGCGCACCGTCACGCTCCGCGCCGCTCCCTTCGGCCGGCAAGGCCTGGGCCAGGACGGTGGCAAGCACCGGCTCCGGGCCGACCTCGACGTACGCGCCGAAGCCGGCTCCGGCCAGGGCCTCGGCCATTTCCCGTACGGGGACGGCCGGTTCCTGCCCCGGGTACGGCAGCCAGTGGTCGGCGTCCAGGGCCGCACCGTCCACCCAGTCCATGGACCGGGTGGAGAACACCGGCACCGTCCCCGGCCGTGGTTGGACGACGCCCTCACCGGTCGGCGTCCGGTCGCACAACACGGCCAGCCGGGCCGCGTCCGCCGGCGACAGCACACCGGCCACCTGGGCGGCGGCGATCTCGCCCACCCCGTGTCCGGCCACCGCGGCCGGGTGCACACCGGCGGAGCGCCACAGCGCGGCGAGCGCCACCAGCACCGCCCACAGCACCGGGCGGTGGATCTCGGGGGTGGTGAGCGCCGGGCTGTTTCCGCCGGCCCGCAGCACCTCGGTCACCTTCCAGTCCACGAAGGGCGCCAGGGCCTGTTCGCAGTCGGCGATCCGGTCGGCGAAGACCGGCGACTCCTCCAGCAGTGCGGCTACGGCGTCCAGCCGGACGTCCGGGCCTGGAGCTCCGGGCGATGCGGCCGAGTCCGAGCCTCCGGTCGATGCGACCGAGCCGGGGAAGACGAAGACCGGTTTGCGGCCCGTCCTCACGGTTCCGGTCACCACGTCCCGGGTCTGCACGCCCGCGGCGGCCACCGCGAGGCCCGCCAGCAGCCCGTCCCGGTCCGTGCCCTGCACCACCGCCCGGTGGTCGAATGCGGTACGCGTGGTGGCCAGCGAGAACCCGATGTCCACCAGGTCGAGCTCCGGCCGCTCCAGCAGGAACTGGCGCAGCCGTCCCGCCTGGGCCCGCAGCGCCTCCGGGGTCCGCGCGGACAGCAGCCACGGCACCGTCGACGGCGGGACCGAGCCGGCCGCCGGAGCAGTTCCGGCTCCGGGCGGGGGCCCTGCGTGGGTCCCGGGCCCGGCGGGCGACGCGTGGGGCTCGGACCCGGCGGGCGATACGTGAATCTCGGGCCCGGCGGGTGGCACGTGGGCCCCGGACCCGGTGGGCGACGCGTGGGGCTCGGGCCCGGCGGGCGACGCGGGCGCCTCTTCGAGGATGACGTGCGCGTTGGTGCCGCTGATCCCGAAGGAGGAGACGCCGGCACGGCGGGGCCGGCCGTTCGCCTGCCACGGCACCGGTTCGGTGAGCAACCGCACCTCGCCGCCGGCCCAGTCGACGTGCGGGCTGGGCTCGTCCACGTGCAGGGTGCGCGGCAGTTGTCCGTGCTGGAGGGCCAGCACCATCTTGATGACGCCGGCGACACCAGCAGCGGCCTGGGTGTGACCGATGTTGGACTTCACCGACCCCAGCCACAGCGGGTCGCCCTCGCCGCGGTCCTGACCGTAAGTGGCCAGCAGCGCCTGCGCCTCGATCGGGTCACCCAACTTCGTACCGGTACCGTGCGCCTCCACCACATCCACGTCACCGGGCGCCAGACGGGCGTTGGCCAGCGCGGCCCGGATCACCCGCTGCTGCGACGGCCCGTTGGGCGCGGTCAACCCGTTGGACGCACCGTCCTGGTTGGTGGCACTGCCCCGCAGCACCGCCAGCACCGGGTGCCCGTTGCGCCGCGCATCCGAAAGCCGTTCGACGACGAGCAGACCGGCGCCCTCGGCGAAGCCGGTGCCGTCGGCCGCGGCGGCGAATGCCTTGCAGCGGCCGTCCGCGGCCAGCCCGCGCTGGCGGGAGAACTCCACGAACGTGCCCGGGGTGGCCATGACCGTCACACCGCCGGCCAGCGCCAGCGAGCACTCCCCCGACCGCAGCGACTGAGCGGCCAGGTGCAGCGCCACCAGCGCCGACGAGCAGGCCGTGTCGACCGTCACCGCCGGGCCCTCCAGCCCGAAGGTGTAGGCCAGCCGGCCGGACAGGACGCTGGTGGCGATCCCGGTCATCAGGTGCCCCTGGGACTCGGCGCCGCCCTGCGCCAGCACGCTCGCCTCGTAGCCGGAGGTGTAGCCGCCGACGAAGGTGCCGGTCGGGCTGGAGCGCAGGGTGGTCGGATCGATCCCGGACCGCTCGAACGCCTCCCAGGCCAGCTCCAGCAGCAGCCGCTGCTGCGGGTCCATCGCCAGCGCCTCGCGCGGGCTGATCTCGAAGAAGCCGGCGTCGAAGGAGGCGGCGTCCTGCACGAATCCGCCGGCCTGTGTGGTGGCGGTGCCGCTCCGCGCGGCGTCCGGGTCGTGCAGCCCGTCCAGGTCCCAGCCGCGGTCGGTGGGGAAGGCCGAGATCGCGTCCTCGCCGTCGCGCAGCATCCGCCACAGGTCCTCGGGGTCCGCCGTGCCGCCGGGGAAGCGGCAGCTCATCCCCACGATGGCGATCGGCTCGTCCGGCGCCCCGGCTCCTGACGTCTCCGCTGCCGCCGGTCCGGTGACGGCCTTCGTGCGCGTCTGCGGCCCGTCGCCGAGCCGCCCGCGCAGGTGGCCGGCGAGCGCGGCCGGGTTGGGGTAGTCGAAGACCAGGGTGGCGGGCAGCCGCAGCCCGGTCGCGGTGCTCAGCCGGTTACGCAGTTGTACGGCGGTGAGTGAGTCGAAGCCCAGGTCGGTGAAGGCCCGGCCCGGTTCGACGGCCTCCGCGGAGGCGTGCCCCAGGACCGCGGCGACGTTGGCCCGTACCAGATTCAGCAGCAGCTCGTCGCGCTCGGCGGCGGGCAGTGCGGCCAGTTGCCGGTGCAGGGAGTCCGCGCTCGCGTCGTCCGTCCTTGCGGCGCTGCGCCGCCCGGCAGCGGCACCGACCAAGGCCCGCCACAGCGGTGGGACCTCCGCACTGCGCGCCGCCTGGGCCCGCAGCCCGGCCAGGTCCAGCCGGGACGGCACCAGCACCGCCTCACCGCGGGCCAGACTCAGGTCCAGCAGCGCCAGCCCCTCCCGCGCGCTCAGCGCCATCGCACCACCGCGCGACATCCGGGACCGGTCGGACTCAGCCAACTGCCCGGTCAGCCCGGACACCTCGGCCCACAGCCCCCACCCCAGCGAAACCCCCGGAAGACCCGACGCCCGCCGCTCAGCGGCCAGTGCGTCCAGGAATGCGTTGGCCGCCACGTAATTGCCCTGGCCCGGCACCCCGAACGCCGCCGCCGAGGAGGAGAACAACACGAAGTCCTCCAGCCCCGGAACCAGGTCCCGGGTCAGCTCGTGCAGATTCCAGGCACCGTCCGCCTTCGGACGCAGCACCCCCGCCACCCGCTGCGCGGTCAGCGAACCGACCGTACCGTCATCCAGCACACCCGCCGTATGCACCACCGTCCGCAACGGTGCCTGCGCCGGAACCGCCGCCAGCACAGCGGCCAGCCCCTCACGGTCGGCGGCGTCACACGCCACCACCGTCACCGAAGCACCCGAGTGCGCCACCCGCGCGGCCAACACCGCCACACCGGCCGCACCAGGACCCGAACGACTGGTGAGCACCACATGCTCCGCCCGGCCCGACACCACCAAATGCCCGGCCACCAAACCACCCAACGTACCCGTACCACCCGTGATCAACGCCGAACGGGCACCGGAAGGGTTGGCGGACGGGTCGGTGGGTCGTTCAACTGCCGCCGTGGAGCCGGATGGACGGGTCAGCCGCCGCCCGTGGACCGCGGTGTCGCGGATGGCCACCTCGGGTTCCCCGGCGGCGAGTGCGGCCGGGAGCACGTCCGGGAGTACGGCGATCTGATCGGCGGTGTCGGTGGCCGGCAGGTCCACCAGGAGGAGCCGGTCGGGGTTCTCCGACTGAGCCGAGCGCACCAGGCCCGCAAGGGCCGCTGCTGGCAGATCGGCCACCCCCTCACCGGCCGAGACCGCCACCGCACCCCGCGTGAGAACCACCAGCCGGCTCTCCGCCAGCCGCTCCTCACCCAGCCACTCCTGCACCAGAACCAGGGCCTCACCAGTCACCCGGGCCGCGGCCCGCGCCGGGTCGTTTGCGTCTTGGCTCTCGCTACCGGCGCAGACCAGGACGAAAGCCGGGTCGATCTCCCGGTCCGCTGTGGCAGCGGCCAGCTCCTCCAGACCGGGGAAGCACCGCACCGTGATGCCGGACCGCCCCAGCGCCTCGGCGACATCGAAACGGTCGGCGCCGATCAGCGCCCACTGCTCGGCAACGGGGGCTACGGACTCGGCGTCACTGAGCGGCATCCAGGCGACGGTGAACAAGGCATCCGCAACAGCCGACACGGCACTGCCGAGCTGGCCGGCGTCCACCGGGCGAGTGACCAGCGAGGTTACGGAAATCACCGGCTGGCCTGCCGTATCGGCGGCCGACACCGTCAGCGTGCCCTGCGCATCACAACGCAGCCGGGCCCGCAGCACCGACGCGCCACTGGCATGAAGCTCCACACCAGCCCAGGCGAACGGCAGCCGAACCTCTTCGGTTGCGCCCTCTTCGGCGCCACCCATCAGGAAGGCAGCCTGCAGTACGGCGTCCAGCAGCGCCGGGTGCACACCGAAGGCCGCAGCGTCTTCCGCCACCTCCTCCGGCAGCGCCACCTCGGCGAAAACCTCCTCGCCCCGGCGCCACACCGCCCGCAACCCCTGAAACGCCGGACCATAGCCGTAGGGTCCTTCGGCGGCGGACTGGTAAAGGTTGGAAACGTCCACCGTCGTGGCGTCACGGGGCGGCCATACCGCGAAGTCCTCCTCGGCCGCGGCTACCGGACCGGCGGGGGCGAGCACGCCGCCGGCGTGCTGCGTCCACCCCTGCGACTGACCGACCGCATCCAGCCGGGAGAAGATCTCGACGGCACGCCGCCCCTCGGCATCCGCCCCGGCCAGCACCACCTGGACCTGCACAGCAGCGCCGTCCTCAGGCAAGACCAGCGGCGCCTGAAGCGTCAACTCCTCCAGCACACCACACCTCGCCTGATCCCCCGCACACACCGCCAGCTCCACAAAACCGGTACCCGGCAGCAGCACCACACCACCCACAGCATGATCAGCCAGCCACGGATGCGTACGCACCGACAACCGGCCCGTACACACCAGGCCCGCACCACCGGCCAGCTCAACCGCCGC
Organism: Streptomyces sp. NPDC045470; assembly: GCF_040646595.1. Taxonomy (NCBI): domain Bacteria; kingdom Bacillati; phylum Actinomycetota; class Actinomycetes; order Kitasatosporales; family Streptomycetaceae; genus Streptomyces; species Streptomyces sp. NPDC045470. The sequence goes on along the minus strand of NZ_JBEZAN010000021.1, from coordinate 100,554 downwards.
ACCCAACAACGGATGACCCACCGCACCCAACCCCAACGACACCGCATCACCACCGTAAGCCACAGCGCTCGCCTTCGGCCAGAACCGCTCATGCCGGAATGCATATGTCGGCAGCTCCACCCGCTTCCCCTCGGGCAGCACCACCTGCCAGTCCACCGGCGCCCCGTTGACGAACCCCTCCGCCAGTGAGGCCACCAGACGATTCGCACCGCCCTCATCGCGGCGGAGCGTCCCGCAGACGGCCGCCGGGACGATGCCCGGGCCTGTCTCCTGGGCGACCTCTTCCAGGGTGTCGTTCATCGCCCCCATCAGCACCGGATGCGGCGTCACCTCGACAAACAGTTGATGACCACGACCCGCCAGCACCCGCACGGCACGGTCGTAATGCACTGTCGCGCGCAGGCTGCGATACCAGTAGCCGGCGTCCAGCTCCTCGCCGGACAGCGTCTCGCCAGTCATCGCCGAGACCATCGGAACCCGGCCCCGGCGCGGGGAAATCCCGGCCAGGACGGTGGTGATCTCCTCCTCCAGCCGGTCCACCTGCGCCGAATGCGAGGCGTAATCCACCGCGACCAAACGGGCCCTAGCGCCCTCCGCTTCGAACTCCGCCCTCAGCTCCTCAAGGGCCTCCGGTTCACCCGAGACGACCGTGGCCGACGGCCCGTTGACCGCCGCCAGAGACAGCCGGTCCCCGAACCGGACCAGGCGCTCCTGGACCTCCGCCGCCGGACGGCTGACCGACAGCATCCCGCCCGCACCCGCCAGCACCTTCAGCGCACGCGACCGCAACGCCACCACACGCGCACCGTCCTCAAGCGACAGCATCCCCGCCACCGTCGCCGCAGCGATCTCACCCTGAGAGTGACCCACCACGGCTTCCGGGACGACACCCGCCGCCTCCCAGACAGCGGCCAGCGACACCATCACCGCCCACAACGCAGGCTGGACGACATCCGCCGACTCCAACGCCGGAGCACCCTCCACACCCGCCAGAACATCGCTGAGCGACCAGTCCACGTACGGCGCCAACGCCGCCGCACACTCATCAAGACGCGCCGCGAACACCGGCGAAACCCCCGCCAGCTCCCGACCCATCCCCACCCACTGCGAACCCTGACCAGCAAAAGCAAACACCGGACGAGCATCCGGTCGGGCCGTGCCCGCGACCAGCGAACCCGAAGGCGCACCGGACGCCAGGCCCGCAAGCCCCGCCAGCACCTGCTCCCGATCCCTGCCCACGACCACCGCACGGTGCTCAAAGACCGAACGCGTCGCCGCCAACGACCACGCCACATCAGCCGGCTCCAACTCCGGGCGGGCCGTCAGCCAGTCCCGCAGCCGGTCCGCCTGCGCGGCCAGACCCGCAGCCGAGCGGCCGGACACCAGCCAGGCGCTCACCGTCTCGGCAGCCTCGTCCGCTCCGACCCTGGAGAGCACCGGTGCCGAAGTCGCTGTGCCGGCGTCAGCGGGGTCTCCGTTCCCGTGCGCGGGTTCCTCGGCGGGGGCCTCCTCCAAGAGCACGTGGGCGTTGGTGCCGCTGATGCCGAAGGAGGAGATGCCGGCGATGCGCGGCCGGTCGTTCGTCTGCCACGGCACCGGCTCGGTGAGCAGCCGCACCTCTCCCTCGGTCCAGTCGACGTGCGGGGAGGGCTCGTCCGCGTGCAGGGTGCGCGGCAGTTGTCCGTGCTGGAGGGCCAGCACCATCTTGATGACACCCGCAACACCGGCAGCAGCTTGGGTGTGCCCGATGTTGGACTTCACCGACCCCAGCCACAACGGCCGACCTTCGGGACGCTCCTGACCGTAAGTGGCCAGCAGCGCCTGCGCCTCGATCGGGTCACCCAACTTCGTACCGGTACCGTGCGCCTCCACCACGTCCACCTCGGACGCCGTCAGATGCGCACCGGCCAGGGCAGCCCGGATCACCCGCTGCTGCGACGGCCCGTTCGGCGCGGTCAGACCGTTGGACGCACCGTCCTGGTTGACCGCACTGCCCCGTACCACCGCCAACACCTTGTGCCCGTTGCGCCGGGCGTCCGAGAGGCGTTCCACGACCAGGACGCCGGTGCCCTCGGCGAAGCCCATGCCGTCCGCGTCGGCGGAGAACGCCTTGCAGCGGCCGTCCGGGGCCAGGCCACGCTGTCGGCTGAAGCCGACGATCCCGTCCGGGGTCGAGATGATCGTGGAACCTCCGGCGAGCGCCATGGAGCACTCCCCCGCTCGGATCGCCTGGCAAGCCAGGTGCAGAGCGACCAGGGACGAGGAGCACGCCGTGTCCACCGTCACGGCCGGGCCTTCCAGGCCGAGGGTGTAGGACACCCGACCGGACAGCACGCTGGTGGCGAAGCCGGTGGTCAGGTTCCCCTCCGCGCCCTCGTCGCCGGTCGCCACGCCGATGCCGTACGCCGAGGCGAAGCCGCCGACGAAGACACCGGTCTGGCTGCCGCGCAGCGCGGAAGGGTCGATGCCGGCCCGCTCCAGTGCCTCCCAGGAGGTCTCCAGGACCTGTCGCTGCTGAGGGTCCATGGCCAGCGCCTCGCGCGGGCTGATCCCGAAGAAGTCCGCGTCGAAACCGCCGGCGTCGCCGACGAAGCCGCCTTCCCTGGTGTAGGAGGTGCCGACGCTGTCGGGGTCCGGGTCGTAGAGCGCCTCCACGTCCCAGCCGCGGTCGTCCGGGAAGCGGGAGACCGCGTCGGTGCCGTCGGCGAGCAGCCGCCAGAACTCCTCGGGGTCGTTCACCCCGCCGGGGAATCGGCAGGCCAGGCCGACGATCGCGATCGGTTCCCCGGAGGTCTGCTGCGTCGTACCGGTCGGCAGTGGGTTCGCGTCCGGCCCGTCGCCGTTGCCGATGATCCTGGTCTTGAGGTGGCCGGCGAGCGCGGCCGGGTTGGGGTAGTCGAAGACCAGGGTGGCGGGCAGCCGCAGCCCGGTCGCGGTGCTCAGCCGGTTACGCAGTTCGACGGCGGTGAGCGAGTCGAAGCCCAGGTCGGTGAAGGCCCGGCCCGGCTCGACGGCCTCCGCCGAGGCATGCCCCAGGACGGCCGCCGCATGCGTACGGACCAGGCCGGTCAGCAGCCTGGTCCGCTCCTGCCCGGAGAGCCCGGACAGCCGCTGATGCAGCGAATCCGCACCCGCGTCACCGGCCCCGGCAGCGCTGCGCCGCCCGCTACCGGCACCGACCAGAGCCCGCCACAGCGGCGGAATCTCCGCACTCCGCGCCGCCTGGGCCCGCAGCCCGGCCAGGTCCAGCCGGGACGGCACCAGCACCGCCTCATCACGGGCCAGACACAGGTCCAGCAGCGCCAAGCCCTCGTCGGCGCTGAGCGCCAACGCACCACCACGCGACAACCGAGAGCGGTCGGACTCGGCCAGCTGCCCGGTCAGCCCGGACACCTCGGCCCACAGCCCCCACCCCAACGAAACACCCGGAAGACCCGACGCCCGCCGCTCAGCGGCCAGTGCGTCCAGGAATGCGTTGGCCGCCACATAATTGCCCTGCCCCGGCACCCCGAACGCCGCCGCCGAGGACGAGAACAGTACAAAGTCCTCCAGATCCGGAACCAGGCCCCGGGTCAGCTCGTGCAGGTTCCAGGCACCGTCCGCCTTCGGCCGCAGCACCCCGGCCACCCGCTGCACGGTCAGCGAACCAACCGTACCGTCATCCAACACACCAGCGGTATGCACCACAGTCCGCAACGGCGCCTGCGCCGGGATCGCCGCCATCACGACGGCCAGCTCCCGGCGGTCCGCGGCATCACACGCCGCCACCCGCACCGAAGCACCTGCCTGTGCCAACCGCGCGGCCAACGCCGCCGCACCGGCCGCACCAGGACCCGAACGACTGGTCAGCACCACATGCTCCGCCCGACCCGACACCACCAGATGCCCGGCCACCAGACCACCCAGCGTGCCCGTACCGCCCGTGATCAACGCCGAACGGGCACCGGACCGGGCCGATTCGGGCTGCTGCGTTGCGGAGAGGTGCGCGGGGATCGTCAGGACGATCTTGCCGGTGTGCCGGGCCTGCTGCATGAACCGGAACGCGTCCCGCGCCCGGCGCACCTCCCAGGCCCGCATCGGCAGCCGCCGCAGTTCGCCGGCGGACAGCAGTTCCACGATCCTGCCGAGCATGGTGCCCAACCCCTCGGGGCCTGCCTCGCCGAGGTCGAACGAGCGGTAGGTGACACCGGGTCGGTCCGCGGCCACTGCCTGGGCGTCGCGGACGTCGGTACGGCCCATCTCCACAAATGCCCCGCCCCGCGGCAGCAACCGCAGCGAAGCATCGGTCAACTCACCCGCCAGCGAATTCACCACGACGTCCACACCCGCGCCATCCGTGGCGGCCAGGAAATCCGCCTCGAATGCGGCAGTACGGGAGGACGAGACGTGCTCCGCATCCAGGCCCATCGACGCCAGCACCGGCCACTTCCCCGGACTGGCGGTCGCGAAGACCTCCAGCCCCAGGTACCGGGCGATCTGCACCGCCGCCATCCCAACCCCACCGGTCGCAGCGTGCACCAACACCCGCTGCCCCGGCTTCGCCCCGGCCAACTCCACCAACGCGTACCAAGCAGTCATGAACGCCGTCGGCACCGAGGCCGCCTCGGCGAACGACCAGCCGTCCGGAATCCGCACCACCTGCCGGGCGTCGGTGACAACCACCGGGCCGAACCCGCCCTCACCGATTCCCGTCACCCGGTCGCCCGGGACGAGGTGGTCCACCCCCGGCCCGGCTTCGAGCACCGTTCCGGCAATCTCGCTGCCCAGCACCCCGCCGCCCGGGTACATGCCCAACGCGATCAGTACGTCGCGGAAGTTCAGCCCGGCGGCACCAACGGCGATACGAACCTGCCCAGCCGCCAACGGTACATCCGCCTCCGGCGACGGCAGCAGCGACAGCCCCTCCAGCGAACCGCCCGCATCCGGTACCAGACGCCACCGGCCCTCCGGAACCGACAGCTCCCCAGAGGGCCGCACCAGCCGTCGTGCATGCACTCCACCATTCCGGAGCGCCAGCTCCGGCTCCCCGGTGGCAACGGCAACCGGCAGCTCGGTGACCTGCTCCGCAGTGCCGGTGGCCGGCAGGTCTACGAGGAGCAGCCGGTCCGGGTTCTCGGACTGGGCCGAGCGCACCAGGCCAGCGAGAGCTGCTGCCGACAGGTCAGCCACGCCCTCACCGGCTGAGACCGCTACCGCGCCCCGCGTGAGAACCACCAGACGGCTCTCCGCCAGCCGCTCCTCACCCAGCCAGCCCTGCACCAGAACCAGGGTCTCGCCAGTCACCCGGGCAGCGGCCCGCGCCGGGTCTTCCTCGCCCCGGGCGTCGCCACCGGCACAGACCAGGACGAACGCGGGCGTGCACTGCCGCGCCTCCACGGCAGCAGCGGCCTCTTCCAGCCCCGGGAAGCACTGAACCGTGATGCCGGACCTGCCCAGGGCCTCGGCGACACCGAAACGATCGGCGCCGACCAGCGCCCACACCCCGGCTACGGGGGCTATGGACTCAGTGCCGCTGACTGGCATCCAGGCGACGGTGAACAAGGCATCCGCAACCGGCGACACGGCACTGCCGAGCTGGCCGGTGTCCACCGGGCGGGTGATCAGCGAGGCCACGGAAATCACCGGCTGACCTGCGGCATCGGCGGCCGTCACCGTCAACGTGCCCTGCGCGTCACGACGCAACCGGGCGCGCAGCACCGACGCACCACTGGCATGCAACTCCACACCCGTCCAGGCAAACGGCAACCGGATCTCGCCCGGCTCCCCCTCAGCATCGAGCAAGGCACTGGCATGCAGTACGGCGTCCAGCAGCGCCGGGTGCAGGCCGAAGGCGGCAGCGTCCTGCGCCACTTCCTCGGGCAGCGCCACCTCGGCGAAGACCTCCTCGCCACGGCGCCACACCGCCCGCAACCCCTGGAACGCCGGACCGTAGCCGTAGGGGCCTTCGGCAGCGGACTGGTAGAGGCCGGAGACGTCCACTGTGGTGGCGTTACGGGGCGGCCACACCGCGAAGTCATCGTCGGCCTCGGCTGCCGGGCCGGCGGGGGCGAGCGTGCCGCTGGCGTGCTGCGTCCATCCTTGCGACTGACCAGCCGCATCGGACCGGGAGAAGACCTCGACGCTACGGCGGCCTTCGGCGTCCGCACCGGCCAGCACCACCTGGATCTGCACCGCAGCGCCGTCCTCGGGGAAGACCAGCGGGGCATGCAGCATCAGTTCTTCCAGGAGCCCGCAGCCGGCCTGATCCCCCGCGCACACCGCCAGCTCCACGAAGCCGGTACCCGGCAGCAGCACCACACCGCCCACAGCGTGATCGGCCAGCCACGGATGCGTACGCACCGACAACCGGCCCGTACACACCAGACCCGCACCACCCGCCAGCTCAACCGCCGCACCCAACAACGGATGACCCACCGCACCCAGGCCCAGCGATACCGGATCACCACCGGATACCGTGGCCGTCGCCTTCGGCCAGAACCGCTCGTGCTGGAAGGCATACGTAGGTAGCTCCACCCGCTTACCTACGGGGAGCACCGCCTGCCAGTCCACCGACGCCCCACTGACGAAGGCTTCCGCCAGCGACGCCACCAGACGATCCGCACCGTCCTCGTCGCGGCGGAGCGTCCCGCAGACGGCCGCCGGCATGACGCCCGGGCCCGCTTCCTGAGCGAGGTCCTGGAGGGTGTCGTGCATGGCGCCGACCAGCACCGGATGCGGCGTGACCTCGACGAACATCTGATGGCCCTGACCGGCCAGCACGCGCACCGCACGGTCGTAATCCACCGTCGCCCGCAGGCTACGGAACCAGTACCCGGCGTCCAGCTCCGCGCCCGTCAGCGTCTCGCCGGTCATCGCGGAGACCATCGGGACCCGGCCCCGGCGCGGGGAAATCCCAGCCAGAACAGAGGTGATCTCCACCTCCAGCCGGTCCACCTGCGCCGAATGCGAGGCGTAATCCACCGCCACCATGCGGGCCCGGGCGCCCTCCGCCTCGAACTCCGCCCTCAGCTCCTCCAACGCCTCCGGCTCACCGGACACCACCGTCGCCGACGGCCCGTTGACCGCCGCCAGAGACAGCCGCTCCCCGAAACGGACCAGACGTTCCTGGACCTCCGCCGCCGGACGGCTGACCGACAACATCCCACCCGCACCCGCCAGCACCTTCAACGCACGCGACCGCAACGCCACCACGCGCGCGCCGTCTTCAAGCGACAGCATCCCGGCGACTGTCGCAGCGGCGATCTCTCCCTGCGAGTGACCGACCACGGCCTCCGGAGCGACACCCGCCGCCTCCCAGACAGCGGCGAGCGACACCATCACTGCCCACAGCGCGGGCTGGACGACATCCGCCGCCTCCAGCGCAGGAGCCCCCTCCGCACCCGCCAGGACGTCGCTCAGCGACCAGTCCACATACGGCGCCAACGCCGCCGCGCACTCCGCCAACCGTCCCGCGAACACCGGTGATACCACCACCAGCTCCCGGCCCATCCCGACCCACTGCGACCCCTGCCCGGCGAAGGCGAACACCGGGCGGGCATCCGGGCGGGCCATGCCCGCGACCAGCGCACCCGAGGGCGCGCCGGACGCCAGTCCCCCAAGGCCCGCGCGTAGTTGCTCCCCGTCCCCGCCAACCACCACCGCCCGATGCTCGAAGACCGACCGAGTCGCCGCCAACGACCACGCCACATCAACCGGCCGGAGGGCCGGACGGGCCGACACCCACTCCCCCAGCCGCCCGGCCTGCGCCGACAACGCCCCAGCAGTCCGCCCAGACAACACCCAAGCACCAGCACCGGTCACCACCGGAACCACCGGCTCCCCGGACTCCTCAACAGCTTCAACGCCCTGCGCTGCGGGAGCCTCCTCCAGAATGACGTGCGCGTTGGTGCCGCTGAGGCCGAAGGAGGAGACACCGGCCCGCCGCACCCGGTCTCCGCTGGGCCACGGCACCGGCTCGGTCAGCAGCTTCACCTCGCCGGATGCCCAGTCGATGTGCGGGGAGGGCTCGTCCGCGTGCAGAGTGCGCGGCAGCTGTCCGTGCTGGAGGGCCAGCACCATCTTGATGACACCCGCGACACCGGCAGCCTGCTGGGCGTGGCCAATGTTGGACTTCACCGAGCCCAGCCACAGCGGCCGCCCTTCGGGACGCTCCTGGCCGTAGGTGGCCAGCAGCGCCTGCGCCTCGATCGGGTCACCCAGCTTCGTACCAGTACCGTGCGCCTCCACCACATCCACGTCACCGGGCGTCATACGCGAGTTGGCCAGCGCGGCCCGGATCACCCGCTGCTGCGACGGCCCGTTCGGCGCGGTCAGACCGTTGGACGCACCGTCCTGATTGACCGCACTGCCCCGCAGCACCGCCAACACCTTGTGTCCGTTGCGCCGGGCATCGGACAGCCGCTCCACCACGACCATGCCGGCACCCTCGCCCATACCCATGCCGTCCGCGTCGGCGGAGAACGCCTTGCAGCGGCCGTCCGCGGCCAGGCCGTCCTGCCGGGAGAACCCGCGGATCCCGATGGCCGAGGCCATCACCGTGGCACCGCCGGCCAGCGCCAGCGAGCACTCCCCCGCGCGCACGGCCTGCGCCGCCAGGTGGAGCGCCACCAGCGAGGAGGAACAGGCGGTGTCCACCGACACCGCCGGCCCCTGTAGGCCGAGCAGGTAGGAGATGCGCCCGGACATCACGCTGGTCGCGCCGCCGGTGATCAGGTGCCACTGCAGGTCGTCGGTGTGCAGGGCGGGGTTGGCGCCGTAGTCGGAGGGGCCGACGCCGACGAACACACCGGTCTGCGAGCCGCGGAGAGAGGCGGGTGCCACCCCGGCCCGCTCCAGCGCCTCCCAGGAGGTCTCCAGCAGCAGCCGCTGCTGAGGGTCCATGGCCAGCGCCTCGCGCGGGCTGATGCCGAAGAAGTCCGCGTCGAAGGCGGCCGCGTCCCGCAGGAATCCGCCCTCGGCCGCGGAGGAGCTGCCCGGCCGGCCTGGGTCGTCCAGGCCCTCGGTGTCCCAGCCACGGTCCGCGGGGACACCGGAGATGGCGTCGCCGCCGGTGGAGACCAGCTCCCACAACTGCTCCGGGGTGGTCACACCACCCGGGTACCGGCAGCTCATGCCCACGATCGCCAGCGGTTCCGAGGCCGCCGAGACGAGCTGCCGGTTCTGCTGCCGCAGCCGCTCGGTCTCCTTCACGGAGGCACGCAGCGCTTCAAGGAGCTTGTCGGTCTGTCCTGTCATCGCTGCCTCCACACATCGAGCATCACCATCGCCGTTCGCGGCACTGTCAGCACCGTCGTTCCGGGCGTCATCCGGGGTGTCATTCCTTCTCGCCGCCCAGTGCGAGACGGATCAGGCTGTCGGCGTCCAGTTCGTCGATGTCTTCGCCCTGTTCGCCCTCTTCGGCGAGCAGGGCGTCGTCCTGGACGCCGGCGAGCCGCAGCAGCGCCTCCATCAGCCCGGCTTCCCGGAACCTGGACAGCGGTACGGTCGCGAGTGCCGTGCGGAGTTTCTCCTCCGCAGCGTCCGGCTCGCCATGTTCAACGATCTGATGCAGCAGCTTTTCCTTCAGGAAGGAGGCCAGTTCGAGGGTGTTGGGGTAGTCGAAGACCAGGGTGGCGGGCAGCCGCAGCCCGGTCGCGGTGCTCAGCCGGTTACGCAGTTCGACGGCCGTGAGCGAGTCGAAGCCCAGGTCGGTGAAGGCCCGGCCCGGCTCGACGGCCTCCGCCGAGGCATGCCCCAGGACGGCCGCCGCATGCGTACGGACCAGGTCGGTCAGCAGCCTGGTCCGCTCCTGCCCGGAGAGCCCGGACAGCCGCTGATGCAGCGAATCCGCACCCGCGTCACCGGCCCCGGCAGCGCTGCGCCGCCCGCTACCGGCCGAGACCAAGGCCCGGAACAGCGGCGGGACCTCCGTGCTTCCGATGCTCTGCGCCCGCATCCCGGCCAGGTCGAGCTTGGCCGGCATCAGCAGCGCCTCGTCCCGGGCCAGCGCCAGGTCCAGCAACGCCAGGCCTTCGTCGGCGCTGAGCGCCATGACTCCGCCACGGTTGATGCGGGCCCGTTCGGACTCGCTGAGCTGCACGGTCAGCGCGCTGGCGTCGGCCCACATGCCCCAGGCCAGCGAGGTGGCGGGCAGTCCGGCCGCCCGCCGCTTCGCGGCCAGTGCGTCCAGGAAGGCGTTGGCCGCCACGTAATTGCCCTGGCCAGGGCTGGAGAAGGTGGCTGCCGCGGAGGAGAACAGCACGAAGTGGTCCAGGTCCAGTCCCTGGGTCAGCTCGTGCAGGTTCCAGGCACCGTCCGCCTTCGGACGCAGCACCCCCGCCACCCGCTGCGCGGTCAGCGAACCGACCGTACCGTCGTCCAGCACACCCGCGGTATGCACCACGGTTCGCAACGGCGCTTGCGCCGGGGCCGCCGCCAGTACGGCAGCCAGCTCCCCACGGTCGGCGGCGTCGCACGCCACCACCGTCACCGAAGCACCCGAGTGCGCCACCCGAGCGGCCAACACCGCCACACCGGCCGCACCAGGACCCGAACGACTGGTCAGCACCACATGCTCCGCCCGACCCGACACCACCAGATGCCCGGCCACCAAGCCACCCAACGTGCCCGTACCACCCGTGATCAACGCCGAGCCGACACCGGACGGTTCGGTGGACCGGGGTTCGGCGAGGTTCGACGGCAGGGTCAGGACGATTTTGCCGGTGTGCCGGGCCTGCTGCATGAACCGGAACGCGTCCCGCGCCCGGCGCACCTCCCACGCCCGCATCGGCAGCCGCCGCAGCTCGCCGACGGACAGCAGCTCCACGACCCGCTCCAGGATCGTGCCCAGTGCTGCCGGTCCCGCCTCACCGAGTTCGAACGGGCGGTAGGTGACACCGGGTTGCTCCGCCGCCACCGCCTGGGCGTCGCGGACATCGGTACGGCCCATCTCCACGAACGCCCCGCCCCGCGGCAGCAACCGCAGCGACGCATCGGTCAGCTCACCCGCCAACGAGTTCACCACGACGTCCACACCGGCACCGTCCGTGGCGGCCAGGAAATCCGCCTCGAACCCAGCAGTACGGGAAGACGAGATGTGAGCCCCATCCAGACCCATCGCCGCCAGCACCGGCCACTTCCCCGGACTGGCGGTCGCGAAGACCTCCAGCCCCAGGTACCGGGCAATCTGCACCGCCGCCATCCCAACCCCACCCGTGGCAGCATGCACCAGCACCCGCTGCCCCGGCTTCGCCCCCGCCAACTCCACCAGCGCATACCAAGCAGTCATGAACGCACTGGGGACGGAGGCGGCTTCGGCGTAGGACCAGTCGTCCGGAATCCGCACCAGCTGCCGGGCGTCGGTGACGACCACCGGGCCGAAACCGCCCTCACACAGCCCCATCACCCGGTCACCCGGGACGAGATGGTCCGCCCCCGGTCCGGCTTCGAGCACCGTCCCGGCAACCTCGCTGCCCAGCACTCCGCCACCCGGATACATACCCAACGCGATCAGTACGTCGCGGAAGTTCAAGCCGGTCGCCCGGACCGCCACCCGCACCTGTCCGGCCGTGAGGGGCTGGTCCACCTCCGGCGACGGGAGCAGTGACAATCCCTCCAGCGAACCACCCGCGTCCGGCTCCAGCCGCCACCGGCCCTCCGGAACCGGCAGCCCCCCGGAGGGCCGCACCAGGCGTCGTGCGTGCACTGCGCCGTTTCGGAGCGCCAGCTCCGGCTCCCCGGTGGCAACGGCAAGTGGGAGAACGTCAGTCTCACCGGCGGTGTTGGTGGCCGGCAGGTCGACGAGGAACAGCCGGTCGGGGTTCTCCGACTGGGCCGAGCGCACCAGGCCCGCAAGGGCTGCTGCCGGAAGATCGGCCACCCCCTCACCGGCCGAGACCGCCACCGCACCCCGCGTGAGAACCACCAGCCGGCTCTCCGCCAGCCGCTCCTCACCCAGCCACTCCTGCACCAGAACCAGGGCCTCACCAGTCACCCGGGCCGCGGCCCGCGCCGGGTCGTTTGCGTCTTGGCTCTCGCCACCGGCGCAGACCAGGACGAAAGCCGGGTCGATCTCCCGGTCCGCTGCGGCAGCGGCCAGCTCCTCCAGCCCCGGGAAACAGCGCACCGGCGTCCCAGCAGCCGCCAGTTGCCCGGCGACATCGAAACGGTCGGCACCGATCAGCGCCCACTCACCGACGGCCGCCTCGGCCTCGGTGACCGCCGCCCATTCCACTCCGAACAGCGCATCGGCCATTCCGGTGTCGGCGGTGCGAAGCTGGCCGGTGTCCACCGGGCGAGTGATCAGCGAGGCTACGGAAATCACCGGCTGACCCGCCGCATCAGCAGCCGACACCGTCAACGTGCCCTGCGCATCACGACGCAACCGGGCGCGCAGCACCGACGCACCACTGGCATGCAACTCCACACCCGTCCAGGCAAACGGCAACCGGATCTCGCCCGGCTCCCCCTCAACACCGAGCAAGGCACTGGCATGCAGTACGGCATCCAGCAGCGCCGGATGCACACCGAAGGCCGCAGCGTCCTCCGCCACCTCCTCCGGCAGCGCCACCTCGGCGAAAACCTCCTCGCCCCGGCGCCACACCGCCCGCAACCCCTGAAACGCCGGACCATAGCCGTACGAATTCGCGCCCGCCGCCTGGTACAGGCCAGAGACGTCCACCGTCGTGGCGTCACGGGGCGGCCACACCGCGAAGTCCTCCTCAGCCGCAGCCGCCGGACCGGCGGGGGCGAGCACACCGCCGGCGTGCTGCGTCCACCCCTGCGACTGACCAGCCGCATCCAGCCGGGAGAAGACCTCGACGGCACGCCGCCCCTCGGCATCCGCCCCGGCCAGCACCACCTGGACCTGCACAGCACCACCGTCCTCAGGCAAGACCAGCGGCGCCTGAAGCGTCAACTCCTCCAGCACACCACACCCCGCCTGATCCCCCGCACACACCGCCAGCTCCACAAAACCGGTACCCGGCAGCAGCACCACACCACCCACAGCATGATCAGCCAGCCACGGATGCGTACGCACCGACAACCGGCCCGTACACACCACACCCGCACCACCCGCCAGCTCAACCGCCGCACCCAACAACGGATGACCCACCGCACCCAACCCCAACGACACCGCATCACCACCGAAAGCCACAGCGCTCGCCTTCGGCCAGAACCGCTCATGCCGGAACGCATACGTCGGCAGCTCCACCCGCTTCCCCTCGGGCAGCACCACCTGCCAGTCCACCGGCGCCCCGTTGACGAACGCCTCTGCCAACGAGGTCAGCAGGCGCTCGGCGCCACCGTCATCGCGCCGCAGGGTTCCACACACCGCGGCGGGCTCTGTCCCCGGGCCTGTCTCCTGGGCGACCTCTTCCAGGGTGTCGTTCATCGCCCCCATCAGCACCGGATGCGGCGTCACCTCGACAAACAGTTGATGACCACGACCCGCCAGCACCCGCACCGCACGGTCGTAATGCACCGTGGCACGCAGGCTGCGATACCAGTACCCGGCGTCCAGCTCCTCACCGGACAGCGTCTCGCCGGTCATCGCCGAGACCATCGGAACCCGGCCCCGGCGCGGGGAGACCCCGGCCAGAACAGAGGTGATCTCCTCCTCCAGCCGGTCCACCTGCGCCGAATGCGAGGCATAGTCCACCGCGACCAAACGGGCCCGAGCGCCCTCCGCTTCGAACTCCGCCCTCAGCTCCTCAAGGGCCTCCGGTTCGCCCGAGATCACGGTGGCCGAGGGGCCGTTGACCGCCGCCAGGGACAGCCGCTCCCCGAACCGGACCAGACGTTCCTGGACCTCCGGCGCCGGGCGGCTGACCGACAGCATGCCGCCCGCACCCGCCAGCACCTTCAGCGCGCGCGACCGCAACGCCACCACGCGGGCGCCGTCCTCAAGCGACAGCATCCCCGCCACCGTCGCCGCAGCGATCTCCCCCTGCGAATGGCCCACCACGGCTTCCGGGACGACACCCGCGGCCTCCCAAACAGCAGCAAGAGAGACCATCACCGCCCACAACGCAGGCTGGACGACATCCGCCGCCTCCAACGCCGGAGCACCCTCCACACCCGCCAACACCTCAGTCAGCGACCAGTCCACGTACGGCGCCAACGCCGCCGCACACTCATCGAGCCGCGCCGCGAACACCGGCGAAACCCCCGCCAGCTCCCGACCCATCCCCAGCCACTGCGAACCCTGACCAGCAAAAGCAAACACCGGGCGGGCATTGGAACGGGCCACGCCGGACACCACCGAACCAGCCGGAACACCCGACGCCACGCTTTCCACGCCGCCGAGCAACTCGGCACGCCCCGTACCCACCACGACAGCCCGGTGCTCAAAGACCGAACGCGTCGCCGCCAACGACCACGCCACATCAGCCGGCTCCAGCTCCGGGCGAGCCGTCAGCCAGTCCCGCAGCCGGTCCGCCTGCGCGGCCAGACCCGCAGCCGAGCGGCCGGACACCAGCCAGGCGGGTGCCACGCCGGGAACGAGTACCGTGCTCACGGCCCCGGTCCCCTCGGGGGCTCCGACGAGGCTGTCACCGTCCTGTGTGACGGCGGGTGCCGGGGCCTCCTCCAGGATCACGTGTGCGTTGGTACCGCTGAGGCCGAAGGAGGAGACGCCGGCCCGCCGCACCCGGCCCCCGCTGGGCCACGGCACCGGTTCCGTCAGCAGCTTCACCTCGCCAGCGGTCCAGTCCACGTGTGAGGACAGTTCGTCGACGTGCAGAGTGCGCGGCAGTTGTCCGTGCTGGAGGGCCAGCACCATCTTGATGACACCGGCGACACCAGCAGCGGCCTGGGTGTGCCCGATGTTGGACTTCACCGACCCCAGCCACAGCGGGTCGCCCTCGCCGCGGTCCTGACCGTAAGTGGCCAGCAACGCCTGCGCCTCGATCGGATCACCCAACTTCGTACCGGTACCGTGCGCCTCCACCACATCCACGTCACCGGGCGCCAGACGAGCGTTGGCCAGCGCGGCCCGGATCACCCGCTGCTGCGACGGCCCGTTGGGCGCGGTCAACCCGTTGGACGCACCGTCCTGGTTGGTGGCACTGCCCCGCAGCACCGCCAGCACCGGGTGCCCGTTGCGCCGCGCATCCGAAAGCCGTTCGATGACGAGCACGCCGGCGCCCTCAGCCATGCCCATGCCGTCGGCCTGGTCGGAGAACGCCTTGCAGCGGCCGTCCTTGGCGAGGCCGCTCTGCTCGCTGAAGCCGATGAAGCCTTCGGGCGTCACCATCAGGGTGACGCCGCCGGCCAGTGCCATCGAGCACTCCCCGGAGCGCAGAGCCTGGGCCGCCATGTGCAGGGCCACCAGTGAGGACGAGCAGGCGGTGTCCACCGTCACGGCCGGGCCTTCCAGGCCGAGGGTGTAGGACACCCGGCCGGAGAGCACGCTGGTCGCGGTGCCGGTGATGAGGTGGGCCGCGCCCTCGAAGTCGGCGCCGTAACCGTAGCCGGACGCGTAACCGCCGATGAACAGGCCGGTCGCGGTGGACCGCAGGGAGGTCGGGGCGATGCCGCTGCGCTCCAGTGCCTCCCAGGAGGTCTCCAGCAGCAGTCGCTGCTGGGGATCCATGGCCAGGGCCTCGCGCGGGCTGATCCCGAAGAAGCCGGCGTCGAAGCCGCCGATGTCCTCGATGAAGCCGCCGTGCCGGACGTACGAGGGGCCGTCCAGCGCCTCCAGGTCCCAGCCACGGTCGTCGGGGAACCCGGAGATGCCGTCGCCTGCGGAGGTGAGCAGTTGCCACAGGTCGTCGGGTCCGGCCACGCCTCCGGCGTAGCGGCAGGCCATGCCGATGATCGCGATCGGTTCGTCCGTCACGAGGGTGGCCGGCAGCGCGGCCGGTGTGGCGGGTGTCTGCGGCCCGGTGCCCAGGAGTTCGGTCTCCAGGTAGCCGGTGAGAGCGGCCGGGGTGGGGTGGTCGAACAGCAGGGTCGCGGGGAGCCTGAGACCCGTTGCGGCACTGAGGTCGTTCCGGAGTTCGACGGAGGTCAGCGAGTCGAAGCCGAGGTCGCTGAAGGCGCTCCGGTTTTGGACCGCGTCGGGCGAGGTGTGGCCGAGCACCCGGGCGGCCCCGGCCCGCACCAGGTCGCTCAGCACCCGGCGCTGTGCGGGGCGGCCCAGTCCGGCCAGCCGTTCCGCCAGGGCCGGCTCGGCCGGTGCCTGCGGGGTCTCGGCCAGCAGCGCGGCCAGCCGGTGGACCTCCGGCAGGTCCCGCATCACGGCGGCTCGCAGCAGACCGGCCGAGGACTGCGGCTGGGCGAGGATCGCCGACCAGTCGATGTTCATCACTGTCAGTACGGTGTCGCCGCCGTCCAGCGCCTCGCCCAGGGCCCGTACCGCCAGGTCCGGGTCCATCACCTCTTCCCACTGGTTGCGGGCCAGCCGCTGCCGTGCCGCTGCGGAGCCCTGTGCCACGCCGACCGCCCACGGTCCCCAGGCCACGGCGAGTGCGGGCAGGCCGCGACTGCGTCGGTGCTGGGCGAGGGCGTCCAGGTAGGCGTTGGCCGCACCGTAGTTGGCTTGTCCGGGGGCTCCGGTGGTGGCGACCACGGAGGAGAACAGGACGAAAGCGTCCAGGTCCAGGTCGGCGGTCAGCTCGTCCAGGTGGGCGGCGCCGGCGGCCTTGGCCGCGAGCGCGGTCTCCAGCCGGGCCGGCGAGAGGGCGTCCACCACGCCGTCGTCCAGCACCGCCGCGGTGTGCACGACGGTGGTGAGCCGGGGGCCGTCGGTGCCGATCCGGCCGATCACCGCGCCCAGTTGGGAACGGTCGGCCGTGTCGCAGGCCAGTACGTCCACACGGGTGCCGCGCGCGGCCAGTGCGGCGGCCTGCGCTGCGGCTCCGGCGGCTGCGGGGCCGGAGCGGCTGGTCAGTACCAGCCGCTCGGTGTCGCGTGCGGCCAGCCAGGTGGCCACGTGGCCGCCGAGTGCGCCGGTGCCGCCGGTGATCAGCGCGGTTCCCGTCGCCGACTGCGAGGTAGCGGCCGCCGGGGACTGCGGAGCGTGGGCGAGTCTGCGACCCAGGGCCCCGGACGGCCGAAGGGCGACCTGGTTCTCCACGGAGCCGGCGAGTGCGGTCGCCAACTGCCAGCCGGTGCGTTCGTCCAGGACGGTGGGAAGGTCGATCAGCCCGCCCCAACGGTCAGGGTGTTCCAGCCCGGCGATCCGGCCGAAACCCCAGACCTGGGCCTGCAGCGGGCTGGTCGGCGCCTCGTCGGGGCCGGTGGCGACGGCGCCGCGGGTGGCCACCCACAACGGCGCTGTGATGCCGGTGTCGCCGAGCGCCTGCACCAGTGCGAGGGTGGCGGCCAGGCCCGCCGTCACCACCGGGTGGTCCGGCAGTGGCGTCTCGTCCAG
Organism: Streptomyces sp. NPDC045470; assembly: GCF_040646595.1. Taxonomy (NCBI): domain Bacteria; kingdom Bacillati; phylum Actinomycetota; class Actinomycetes; order Kitasatosporales; family Streptomycetaceae; genus Streptomyces; species Streptomyces sp. NPDC045470. The sequence continues at coordinate 83,198 of NZ_JBEZAN010000021.1, read as the reverse complement.
CGCCAGCAGCGAGAGCACTCCGGATGCCGGCTCGGCGTCCTGCTGTGTCCGGTCGAGCAGCGCGGCGATCGCGTCCCGCTGAACGGTGCCTTCCGGCACCTGGACCGGCACGGTCTCGGCACCGCGGGCGGTGAGCGCCGCACGGCACTGCCGGGCCGCCTCGCCGTCGGCTTCCTGGGCCGGTACGAGCAGCAGCCAGCGGCCGGCCAGCCGGGCCGGTACCGGGTCGGCCACCGGCGCCCAGGTGATCCGATAGCGCCAGCTCTCGGTGGCCGAACGTTCCTGCTCGCGGCGCCGCCAGGATGCCAGCGCGGGCAGCAGACCGTCGAGTTGGTGCTCGTTCTCGATGGCCAGTGCCCGGGCGAGCCCGGTACGGTCGCCGCCTTCGACGGCGGCCCAGAACCGCGCCTCGGCGGCCGAGGACCCGCCAGCGGCGACCGCGGCGGCGGCTGCTGTGGCGGTGGCGGAGGGCTCCAGCCAGTAACGGCGGTGCTGGAAGGCGTAGGTGGGAAGCTCCACCACCTCACCGGCCGGCAGGACCTTGCGCCAGTCCACCGGCAACCCCGCCACGTGGGCGTGTGCGAGGGCGCGCAGCAGACCGGCCGCGCCCGCATCGGTCTGCGACAGGGTGCCGATGCTCAGCACCGGGGTGGTGCCCGCGTCCGTGTCCTGGGCGGTTTCGGTCACCGCAGCCGTCAGCACCGGATGCGGCGAGATTTCGACGAACGCCCCGTAACCGGATTCCAGCAGCGTGCGCACGGCGTCCTCGAAGCGCACCATCTGCCGCAGGTTCGCGAACCAGTACCCGGCATCCACCTCCTGCCCGGCCAGCCACTCCCCCGTAACGGTCGAGACCAACGGGATGCGGCCCGCCTGCGGGGCAATACCCGACAGCTCCACTTCAAGCTGGGCGGCAAGCGGCTCCACCGCCGCCGAATGCGCCACGAAGTCCGTCGCCGGGATACGCCAGCGCAGCACCTTACGCGCCGCCAGCTCCCGCTCGAATCCAGCCAGCGCCTCCGCTTCTCCGGAGACCACCACCGACGCCGGGCCGTTGACCGCAGCCACCGACAACCGCCCGTCGAAACCCGCCACCAACTCACGCACCGCACCAGCCGGCATCACCACCGACACCATCGCCCCAGCCACATCCAGCGACGACAACGCACGCGAACGCACCGCCACCACCCGTGCCGCATCCTCCAGCGACAGCATCCCCGCCACCGTCGCCGCAGCAATCTCCCCCTGCGAATGACCCACCACAGCATCCGGCACCACACCCGCCGCCTCCCACACCGCGGCCAACGACACCATCACCGCCCACAACGCAGGCTGAACAACCTCAGCCGCCTCCAACGCCGGAGCACCCTCCGCACCCGCCAACACATCAGTCAGCGACCAGTCCACATACGGCGCCAAAGCCACCGCACACTCATCGAGCCGCGCCGCAAACAAGGGCGACGAAGCCAACAACTCCCGGCCCATCCCCACCCACTGCGCACCCTGCCCCGCGAACACGAACACCGTACGACCCGTGGCCCGAGCAACCCCCGACACCACACCCGGCGACAACTCACCGGCCGCCAGGCCCCGTACCCCGTCCAACAGCCCCGTCCGGTCACCAGCCACGACCACACCCCGGTGCTCCAACACCGCCCGCGTAGCCGCCAACGACCACGCCACATCAACCGGACGCAACGCAGCACGCCCAGCCGCCCACTCCCCCAACCGACCCGCCTGCGCAGCAAGACCCTCCGCAGACCGACCCGACACCAACCACGCGGACGCCTCACCCGCCGCAAGAACGGCAGGCGCGGCCTCAGCCGGTTCGGGCGTTTCGCCAGTGTCGGCCGGATCGGCCGGGGCCTCCTCCAGAATCACGTGTACGTTGGTGCCGCTCATCCCGAAACCGGAGACACCCGCCCGGCGCACCCGCTCACCACCAGGCCACGGCACCGACTCCGCCAGCAGCCTGACCTCACCCGCCGACCAGTCCACATGCGGCGTCGGCTCATCCACATGCAGCGTGCGCGGCAACCGCTCATGCTGAAGAGCCAGCACCGTCTTGATGACACCCGCAACACCGGCAGCAGCCTGCGTATGACCGATGTTGGACTTCACCGAACCCAACCACAGCGGCCGCTCCGCGGGGCGGTCCTGGCCGTAGGTGGCCAGGAGGGCCTGGGCCTCGATGGGGTCGCCCAGCTTGGTCGCCGAGCCGTGCGCCTCCACCACGTCCACGTCACCGGGCGTGAGACGGGCGTTGGCCAGCGCAGCACGGATCACCCGCTGCTGCGACGGACCGTTGGGCGCGGTCAGACCGTTGGACGCACCGTCCTGGTTGACCGCACTGCCCCGTACGACAGCCAAGACCTTGTGCCCATGGCGACGCGCGTCGGAAAGCCGCTCGACCACCAGCAACCCCACGCCCTCGGCGAAGCCGGAGCCGTCGGCCGAGGCCGCGAATGACCGGCAGCGGCCGTCCAGAGACACCCCGCCCGCGGTGGCGAAGGTGACGAACACGTCCGGGGTGGCGGTGACCGTGACGCCGCCCGCGAGAGCGAGTGAGCACTCGCCCGCGCGCAGGGCCTGGGCGGCCATGTGCAGCGCCACCAGGGAGGAGGAGCACGCGGTGTCCACCGTCACCGCCGGGCCCTCCAGGCCGAAGACGTAGGAGAGCCGGCCGGAGAGCACGCTGGTCGCGTTGCCCGTCGCCAGGTGTGCCTCGGCGACGCCGGTGCCCTCCAGCGACGCGTCGTGGGCGTACCGGGAGGAGTAGCCGCCGATGAAGGCACCGGTCTGGCTGCCGCGCACCGAGGCCGGGTCGATGCCCGCGCGCTCGAACGCCTCCCAGGAAGTCTCCAGGAGCAGCCGCTGCTGGGGGTCCATGGCCAGCGCCTCGCGCGGGCTGATCCCGAAGAAGCCGGCGTCGAAGGAGGCGGCGTCCGGTACGAATCCGCCGACCTGCTGGTAGGAGACGCCGGTGCGCTCTGCGTCCGGGTCCTGGAGCCGGTCCAGGTCCCAGCCACGGTCGCGGGGGAACGGGCCGATCGCGTCCGCGCCGGAGTCCAGCAGGTGCCACAACTGCTCCGGGCCGGTCGCACCGCCCGGGAAACGGCAGGCCATGCCGACGATCGCGATGGGTTCGTCGGCGCCCACTGCAACCGGTGCGGTGGGAGCGGCGGTGGCGGGCAGGTCCCCGGCCAGTTCGCCACGGAGCATCGCGGCCAGCGCGGCCGGGGTGGGATGGTCGAACACCAGCGTCGCCGGCAGCCGTAGTCCGGTCTGTGCTTTCAGCCGGTTGCGCAGTTCCACCGCGGTCAGCGAGTCGAAGCCGACATCGGTGAAGGCACGGCCGGCGTCGATCGCGTCAGGGGAGGCGTGCCCCAGTACGGCGGCGGCGTGCGCGCACACCAGCTCCAGCAGGAGCCGGTCCCGCTCGGTGCCACCGACCGAGGCCAGCCTGCGGCGCAGTGCCTCACCGGCCTCCGCACCGGAGCCGGTGGCGGTCCCGGAGGCGACGGTGCGCCGGGCGGACGGTCCCGCCAGTGCCCGCCACAGCGGCGGCACCTCGCCGCCGGCCGCGGTCTGTGCGCGCAACGCCGCGGTGTCCGGCCTGGCGGGCATCAGCACTGCTTCGTCCCTGGTCAGCGCCGTGTCCAGGACGACCAGTCCCTCGTCGGCGGTCAGCGGTACGAAGCCCCGGTCGATGCGGGCGAGGGAGGTGGCGTCCAGGTTGCGGCCGATGCCGGACTCGTGAGCCCACGGGCCGAGCTGCAGCGACGTGCCCGTGAGGCCGGTGGCCCTGCGGTGCGCGGCCACGGCGTCCAGGAACGCGTTGGCCGCCACATAGCTGCCCTGGCCTGCCGAGCCGAAGACGGCGGCGGCGGACGAGAACAGCACGAACCGGTCCAGTTGGAGTCCGGCCGTCAGCTCGTGAAGGTGCCAGGCGGCATCGGCCTTCGGCCGCAGCACCGCGGACAGCCGCTCCGGCGTCAGCGACATGATCACACCGTCGTCGACGACGCCCGCGGCGTGCACGACGGAGCCCAGCGGGTTCGCGGCCGGGATCTGCTCCAGCACGGCGGCCAGGGCGTCCCGGTCTGCTGCGTCGCAGGCGACGATGCGTACCTGTACGCCGAGCTGGGCCAGTTCGGCGGCCTGGGCGGCCGCACCGGTGGCGACCGGGCCGGAACGGCTGGTCAGTACCACGCAGCCTGCCCGGCCGGTGGCCGCCAGGTGCCGGGCCACCAGCCCGCCCAGGGTTCCGGTGCCGCCGGTGACCAGCAGCGAGCGGGCTGCCGGGTCGGCCTGGATGCCGGACGGCCACTGGATCCGCGTCACCTCCCCCGTGGGACGGGTCAGGCGCCTGCCGTACTGGGCCTGACCGCGGATCGCCACCTCCGGCTCCCCGCTGCCCAGCGCCGTGGGCAGCAGCGCCGCCTCGTGCGGGGCGTCGGCGTGCGCGGGGAGGTCGGCCAGGAACAGCCGGTCCGGGTTCTCCGACTGCGCCGACCGCAGCAGGCCGCGGGCGACCGCAGCGGCCGGGTCCACCACGTCCTCGTCGGTGACCGCGTCCGCCCCCCGGGTGACGACCACCAACTGGGCGTCTTCCAAGGCTGGTTCGGTCAGCCACTGCTGAACGAAGTGGAGCGCGGCGACGCCGGCCCGGTGTGCCGCACCCGGGAGGTGGCGCGCCGCGCCGACCGGTTGCGGGAAGCCGGGGGCCGCCGGTACCTCCTTGCCCGCCGACGTCGCATCGTCAGCCGGTGCCTGGTCGTCAGCCGACGCCTCGGCGTCCTCGGCGGACACGTTGTCGCCAGGCAGGGCGTCCACGTCGGACAGGGCGTCGGCACCGGTCAGGATGTCCACGTCGGACAGGACGTCGGCGCAGACCACAACGGTTCGCGGGGCACCGGTGCCGGTCTGCGCCGCGGCGACCAGCTCGGGGAGGCCGGGGAAGGAGCGCAGTTTCACGCCTGCCGTCTCCAGCCCGTCGGCCAGCCCGTAACGGTCGGCGCCGAGCAGAGCCCACTCGCCGGTCGGGGCGTCACCGCCGGGCAGCTCGGCCCATTCCTGGACGAACAGCGAGTCGGCCAACTCGTCCTGTGCGGCGTGCAGTTGTTCCGCCGATACCGGGCGCCGTACCAGCGAACCCACGGTGACCACCGGGGCTCCGGTGGTGTCGGCAGCCGCCAGCGAGAGCCCGCCCTGTGCGTCCTGGCGCAGCCGTACCCGCAGCACTGTGGCGCCGCCGGCGTGCAGTGCCACGTCGGTCCAGGCGAACGGCATGGTGACCTGCCCGGTCTCCTGCGCGGCGGCCGGTTGGGAAAGGAACGAGGCGTGCAGCGCCGCGTCCAGCAGCGCCGGGTGCAGACCGAAGGTGCCCGCCTGCTGCGCGACCTCCTCGGGCAGCACCACCTCGGCGAAGACCTCCGTGCCGCGCCGCCAGGCCGCACGCAGCCCGTGGAAGGCGGGGCCGTAGGCCTCCGCCAGCCGCACCGGGTAGACGTCCGAGACGTCGGCCGGCACCGCGTCCTGCGGGGGCCACACCGCGAAGTCCCGGTCGGCCGGTGCGGGCGGCGCGGTTGGGCCGAGCGTCCCGCCGGCGTGCAGCGTCCATGCCTGCCGGTCGGCGGCGTCCTCGGGGCGGGAGAAGACCCGGACTCCGCGATGTCCCTCCGTGTCCGGTGCGGCCACCGCGACCTGGAGCTGCACCCCGCTGCCGTCGGCGGGCAGCACCAGCGGAGCGTGCAGCGTCAATTCCTCCAGGAGCCCGCAGCCGACCTGGTCGCCGGCGCGCACCGCCAGCTCCACGAAGCAGGTGCCGGGCAACAGCACCACACCGCCGACGGCGTGGTCGGCCAACCAGGCATGGGTGCGCAGTGAGAGCCGTCCCAGGCACACCACCCCGTCGCCCCCGGCCAGTTCGACGGCAGCGCCGAGCAGTGGGTGGCCGACCGCGCCGAGGCCCAGCGCCAGTGCGTCGCCGCCGTCCTGGCGCAGCCCCACCATCGGGCCCTTGGGCCAGTACCGGCGGTGCTGGAAGACGTAGGTGGGCAGCTCGACCCGCTCACCGGCGGGCAGCACCGACGCCCAGTCCACCGGCGCGCCGTTGACGAACGCCTCGGCGAGCGAGGTGACCAGCCGTTCCGCGCCACCGTCGTCCCGGCGGAGCGTCCCGCACAGGGCGGCGGGCACGACGCCCGGGCCCGCCTCCTGCGCGGCCTCCTCCAGCGAGTCCGTCATGGCGCTCAACAGCACCGGATGCGGCGACACCTCGATGAAGACCCGCTGCCCCTGGCCGGCCAGGGAGCGCACCGCCCGTTCGAAATGTACGGTGGTGCGCAGGCTGCGATACCAGTAGCCGGCGTCCAACTCTTCGCCGGTGAGGGTCTCACCGGTCATCGCGGACACCATCGGGACGCGGCCCTGGCGCGGGGTGATTCCGGCCAGGACGGTGGTGATCTCCTCCTTCAGCCGGTCCACCTGCGCCGAATGCGAGGCGTAATCGACCGCGACCATGCGGGCCCGGGCGCCTTCCGCTTCGAACTCCGCCTTCAGCTCTTCAAGGGCCTTCGGTTCGCCCGAGACGACGGTGGCCGAGGGGCCGTTGACCGCCGCCAGGGACAGCCGGTCGCCGAACCGGGCCAGGCGTTCCTCGACCTCCGCCGCCGGACGACTGACGGACAGCATGCCGCCCGCACCCGCCAGCACCTTCAGCGCACGCGACCGCAACGCCACCACGCGCGCGCCATCCTCAAGCGACAGCATCCCCGCGACCGTAGCCGCAGCGATCTCCCCCTGCGAGTGGCCGACCACCGCATCCGGAGCGACACCGGCCGCCTCCCAGACATCAGCCAGCGACACCATCACCGCCCACAACGCAGGCTGAACGACATCCGCCGCCTCCAGCGCAGGGGCGTCCCCCGTTCCCGCCAGGACATCGGTCAGCGACCAGTCAACGTACGGCGCCAACGCCGCCGCACACTCCGCCAACCGCCCCGCGAACACCGGCGAGGTACGCACCAGCTCCTGTCCCATACCCAGCCACTGCGACCCCTGACCGGGGAAGACGAACACCGGCCGGAGGCCGGGGCGGGCCGTTCCGGACACCACCGAACCGTTCGGCGTTCCGGCGGCGAGATTTTCCAAGCTCGTCAGCAGCGCGGCGCGGTCGTCACTGCCGACGATGACGGCACGATGCTCGAAGGCGGTCCGCACGGTCGCCAGCGACCAGGCGACATCGGCCGGTCGCAGCTCCGGACGGGCCGTCAGCCAGCCGTGCAACCGGTCCGCCTGCGCCGCCGGTGCTGCCGCCGACCGGCCCGAGACCTGCCAGGCCCGGACCGCACCGGCACCTTCCCCGGACAGCACCCGCGCAGCCGGCCCATCCGGTTCCGTCTCTGGTTCCTTGGGCTCCTCGGCGGCTTCGGCCTCCTGCGCTGCGGGAGCCTCTTCCAGGATGAGGTGAGCGTTGGTACCGCTCATGCCGAACGCAGAAACAGCAGCCCGCCGCACCCGGTCTCCGTCGGCCGGCCAGGGCGCCGGTTCGGTGAGCAGCCGCACCTCACCCGCCGACCAGTCCACATGCGAGGACGGCACCTCGGCGTACAGCGTCTGCGGCAGCCGCTCATGCTGGAGCGCCAGCACCATCTTGATGACACCCGCAACGCCCGCAGCGGCTTGGGTGTGGCCGATGTTGGACTTCACCGACCCCAGCCACAGCGGCTCGCCATCGCCACGGTCCCGGCCATACGTCGCCAGCAGCGCCTGCGCCTCGATCGGGTCACCGAGTGTGGTACCGGTGCCATGGGCCTCGACCACGTCCACGTCCCCCGGAGCCAACCGGGCGTTGACCAGGGCCGCACGGATCACCCGCTGCTGCGACGGCCCGTTGGGCGCGGTCAGACCGTTGGACGCACCGTCCTGATTGACCGCACTGCCCCGCAACAGCGCCAGCACCTTGTGGCCATTACGGCGGGCATCGGACAGCCGCTCCACCACAACCATGCCGGCACCCTCGGCCCAGCCCGTACCATCCGCATCCTCCGAAAACGCCCGGCACCGGCCATCAGCCGACAACCCCTGCTGACGGGAGAAGTCGATGAACGTCCCCGGCGTCGCCATCACCGTCGCCCCACCCGCCAGCGCCAGCGAACACTCCCCCGACCGCACCGACTGCGCCGCCAGATGAAGCGCCACCAACGACGACGAACACGCCGTGTCCACCGTCACCGCCGGACCCTCAAGACCCAGCACATACGACACCCGCCCGGACAGGACACTGGTCGCATTGCCGGTCAGCACGTGACCCTCAGCGCCGGAGTCGTCCTGGCTCATGGATATGCCGAGCCCGTAACCGGAGGTGAAGCCACCGGCAAACACACCGGTGGCGCTCTCCTTCAGGGACGCCGGGTCGATGCCGGCACGTTCCAGCGCCTCCCAGGACGTCTCCAGCAACAGCCGTTGCTGCGGGTCCATCGCGAGAGCTTCGCGCGGGCTGATTCCGAAGAATTCCGCGTCGAACTCGGCCGCTTCCCGCAGGAACGCGCCCTGGGCGACGTACGAGGTGCCTTCGCGCTCACCGTCCGGATCGTACACACTCTCCAGGTCCCAGCCGCGGTCGGTCGGGAAACCGTCCACGCCGTCGCCACCGGAAGCAAGGAACTCCCAGAACTCCTCCGGACTGCCCACGCCACCGGGGAATCGGCACGCCATCCCGACGATCGCCAGCGGCTCCTGCTCGGCGGCCTCCAGCCGGTGCAGACGCTTACGCGTTTCCTGGAGCTGGGCCGCGGTCTTCTTGAGGTAGTCGAAGAGTTTCTCTTGGTTGTCCACCAGGATCCCTTACCAAAATGTTCCGTCAGTGAGCGCGAAGTACTAGTCGGACAGACCAAGTTCCCTGTCGAGAAACTCGAACATCTCGTCGGGTGTGGCCGACTCGATTTCCACCCCGTCGCTGCCGGAATCCGACCGGCCCTGCTTTTCGATCCAGTTGGAGAGAATGCCTTGCAGCCGCCTTGTGATCCGTTCGTTCGTGTCCTGGTCGGGTGCCGCGCTCAACAGACCGGCTTCGAGCCGGTCGAGGTCGTCGAGTATCGGCAGCGCAGTCGGCTCGTCCGGGGCGAGCTCGGTACGCAACCAGGCGGCCACCGCCACCGGGGTGGGGTGGTCGAAAATCAATGTAACCGGGACTCGCAGTCCGGTCGCAGTGTTCAACCGGTTACGCAGTTCGACTGCTGTCAGTGAATCGAATCCGAGGTCCTTGAATGCCTGCTGGTCCTGCACCGCCTCGGCCGAGGGGTGGCCCAGTACCACGGCGGCCTCGGCCCGCACCAGATCGGTGAGGGTCCGCTCCTGCCCGGCCCGGTCCAGTTCGGCCAGCCGGCGTGCCAGCTCGCCCTCCGCGGAGGCGGGCTGCTCGGCGACCCGGTTGCCGACCGTAGCCAGTCGGCGCACCGCCCGCAGGCCCCGCACCAGCGGCACCTCCGTCAGGTTGGCCGCGCTCTGCGCCAGCACGGCCCAGTCGACGTCCATCACCGTCACCACGGCGTCCGAGCCGTGCAGCGACTCGCCCAGCGCCCGGACCGCCGACCGCGGATCCATCGCGGCCAGCGGGAGTTTCTTCATCCGTTCCCGGATCGCCTCCTTGGAGTCGGCCATTCCGCCGCCGCCCCACTGGCCCCAGGCCACCGACAGACCAGTCAGTCCGCGGGCCCGCCGGTTCTCCGCCAGCGCGTCCAGGTAGGAGTTGGCGGCCGCGTAGTTGCCCTGACCTGCGGAACCGAGGGTGGATGCGGCGGAGGAGAACAGTACGAAGGCGTCCAGGTCCAGTCCGGCCGTCAGCTCGTCCAGGTGGGCGGCGCCCACAGCCTTGGCCGCCAGCACCGTCTGCAACCGCTCGGCGGAGAGCCGGTCCACCACCCCGTCGTCCAGCACCGCGGCCGTGTGCAGCACGGTGGACAGCGCCGGTCCGCTCGTCCCGATCCAGGACACCAGCCCGGCCAGCGCGGAGCGGTCACTCACGTCACACGCCACCACGTCCACCCGGGTTCCCCTGGCGGCCAGTTCGGCGGCGGTCGCCGCGACACCGCCGGCGGCGGGTCCGCTGCGTCCGGTCAGCACCACACGGGCCGCGTCGGCCTCGGCCAGCCACCGGGCCACGTGCCCGCCGACGGCGCCGGTGCCACCGGTGATCAGCGCACTGCCGCGCGGCGTCCAGTGCCCCTCGTCGGGGCCGGCGTCGGCGGCGTGGTGCATCCGGCGGCCGAGTATCCCGGTGGCCCGGACAGCCACCTGGTCCTCACCGCAGCCGCTCAGTACCGCGGCCAGCCGTGCGGCCGCCCGCTGGTCCAGTTCCTCGGGCAGGTCTACCAGCCCGCCCCAGCGGTCCGGGTGTTCCATGCCGATGACGCGGCCCAGGCCCCAGACCTGCGCCTGCACCGTGCCGGCCGGCACCTCGCCGGGGACGGCCGCCACGGCACCACAGGTGACCGGCCACAGCGGCGCCTGGATGTCGGCGTCGCCGAGTGCCTGTACGAGAGCCAGGGTTGCGGCCAGTCCAACAGGCACCGCCGGGTGGTCCGGCAGCGGCGTCTCGTCCAGCGCCAGCAACGACAGCACACCGGAGACGGCCGACGGGTCCGCCGCCTTGCTCAGCAACGCGGCCAGCTCGGCCCGGTCCACCGACCCGATCGGTACCTCGACAACCGCGACCTCGGCACCTCGGGCGCTCAGCGCCTCGGTGCAGCTCTGCGCCAGCTTCGCAGCGGCAGGCTGCGCGGGGACGGCGACCAGCCAGGTGCCGGTCAGCGCACCCGGGTCGGGTTCGGCGATCGGCTCCCAGACCATCCGATAGCGCCAGCCGGCGGTGGTCGAACGCTCCAGGTCACGCCGCCGCCACTGGGTCAGTGCGGGCAGCACCTGGTGGAAGGGACGGTCGCCGTCCACCGCCAGGGTCTCCGCGAGCTGTTCCAGGTCACCGCTCTCCACAGCCGACCAGAACGCCGACTCGGCCGCGCTGCCAGCCCCGTCCCGGCCGGTGGCCGAGGCTCCGGCCGACAGTGCCGCCGGAGCCTCCGGCCAGAACCGCTGGTGCCGGAAAGCGTACGTGGGCAGCTCGACGTGTTCACCGGCGGGCAGCACACGCGTCCAGTCCACCGGCACACCGCTGACGAAGGCGCGAGCCAGGCCGGTCAGCAGGCCCGTGGCACTTTCGTCGTCACGCCGCTGGAGCGGGAGGAAGGCGGGCTCGGCCCCGTCCACCTCTACGACCGCATCCGGGCCGAGCGAGGAGAGTGAGCCGTCCGGGCCCACTTCGAGGAAGACGGAGATGCCTTCCGCCGCGAGGGTAGCTATCGCGTCGGCGAAGCGGACAGTCTGGCGGGTCTGGGCGGGCCAGTAGCCGGACTGCGGATCGGACACCAGGTCACCGGTGAGGGCACCGGCCCACATCACCTCCGGACGACGGAACTCCAGCCCTTCCACGACGGTTCGGAGCTCATCCAGGACTGGGTCCATGGCCGGGGAGTGGAAGGCGTGCGAAACCCGCAGGCGCCGCACCCGGCAGCCCCGATCCCGCCACAGCTCCACCACCGCGTCGACCGCATCGGCCGCACCGGAGATGACCACGGATTCCGGGCCGTTGACCGCCGCTACGGCCACCTCACCCGACACCTCGTCAAACGAGGCGATGACCTCTGCCTCGGCGGCGTTGACCGCCGCCATCGCCCCACCCGACGGCAGCTCCTGCATCAACCGAGCACGAGCCGCCACCAGCGCACAGGCATCCGGCAACGACAACACACCAGCCACATGAGCCGCAGCCACCTCGCCCACCGAATGACCCACCACCGCATCCGGCACCACACCAGCAGCCTTGAGAACCTCCGCCAGGGCTACCTCGAAGGCAAACAGGCCGGCCTGCGCATACAGCGTCTGGTCCGCCAGCCCAGCAGCCGCATCGTCGCTGTTCAGAACGACGTCCCGGAGACGCACCTCGGTCCCCAGTTCCAGCTCCAGCAGTCCGCACACCCGGCCAAAGACCTCGGCGAACACCGCACTGCCCGCATACAGAGCACGGCCCATACCCGCCCATTGCGCACCCTGACCGGCGAAGACCAGACCCACCCGGACGTCGGGCCGGGCCACGCCCGACACCACCACAGGCGAGGACGAACCGGCCGCCAGGCTGTGCACGCCATCGAGAAGGGCACCACGCTCCGTACCGAGCACCACCGCGCGGTGCTCGAACGCCGACCGCGTCGCCGCCAGCGACCAGGCCACATCGGCCGGTCGCAGTTCCGGACGGGCCGTCAGCCACTCCCGCAGCCGCCCGGCCTGCGCCGACAGCGCCTCAGCCGTACGCCCGGAAACCACCCACGCACCAGCACCCTCAAGAGCCGCGACCGGCACCTGACCGGCGCTTTCGCTCCGCGCATCGATCGCGGGGGCCTCCTCCAGAATCACGTGGGCGTTGGTACCGCTGATACCGAACGCCGAGATCCCCGCCCGGCGCGGGCGGTCGCCCACCGGCCACGGCACCGACTCCGTCAGCAGCCGCACCGCACCCGCCGACCAGTCCACATGCGACGACGCCATATCAGCATGCAACGTCCGCGGCAACTGACCATGCTGCAACGCCAGCACCATCTTGATCACACCCGCAACACCCGCAGCAGCCTGGGTGTGACCGATGTTGGACTTCACCGACCCCAGCCACAGCGCGTCCCGGTCACCACGATCCCGGCCATACGTCGCCAGCAGCGCCTGCGCCTCGATCGGGTCACCAAGCTTCGTGCCGGTACCGTGCGCCTCCACCACATCCACCTCGGCCGCCGAGAGACCCGCACTGGCCAACGCCGCCCGGATGACGCGCTGCTGGGAGGGGCCGTTGGGGGCGGTCAGGCCGTTGGACGCCCCGTCCTGGTTGACCGCACTGCCCCGCAGCACCGCCAGCACCTTGTGGCCATTGGCCCGCGCGTCCGACAGCCGCTCCACCACCAGCATGCCCGCGCCCTCGGCCCAGCCCGTACCGTCCGCGTCATCCGAAAACGCCCGGCACCGGCCATCCGCCGACAGACCCTGCTGACGGGAGAAGTCGATGAACGTACCCGGCGTCGCCATCACCGTGACGCCACCGGCCAGAGCCATCGAGCACTCGCCGGACCGCACCGCCTGGGCCGCCAGGTTGAGCGCCACCAGCGACGACGAACACGCCGTGTCCACCGTCACTGCCGGACCTTCCAAACCGAGCACGTACGACACCCGGCCGGACAGGACACTGGTCGCGTTGCCGGTCATCAGGTGGCCCTCGACACCGGAGCCGCCCTCACCGGCCGCTGCGGAAACCCCAAGGCCATAACCAGAGGCAAAACCGCCGGCGAACACACCGGTCGAACTGCCGCGCAGGGACGACGGGTCGATACCGGCCCGTTCCAACGCCTCCCAGGACGTCTCCAGCATCAGCCGCTGCTGCGGATCCATCGCCAGCGCCTCACGCGGGCTGATTCCGAAGAAACCCGCATCGAACTCGGCCGCTCCCCGCAAGAACGCGCCTTGGGCGACGTACGAGGTGTTCTCGCGCTCACCGTCCGGGTCGTAAATGCCCTCCAGGTCCCAGCCACGGTCGGTCGGGAAACCACCCACCGCGTCACCACCGGAAGCCAACAGCTCCCAGAACCCCTCGGGCGTGCTCGCGCCACCGGGGAAACGGCAGGCCATGCCGACAATCGCCAGCGGCTCGTCCGCAGCGGGGGCAGCGGGGACCGGCGCCGCAGCTACGGCCTCCGGCACCTGCCCGGTCAGTTCGCCGCGCAGGAAGGTGGCGAGCGCGGTCGGGGTGGGGTGGTCGAAGACCAGGGTGGCAGGCAGTCGCAGCCCGGTCGCCGCATTGAGACGGTTACGCAACTCGACCGAGGTCAGCGAATCGAATCCCAGGTCCTTGAAGGCCTGCCGCGCCTGCACCCCGTCCGAAGAGGCATGTCCCAGTACGGCGGCGGCCTCAGCGCGGACCACGCCGGTCAGCACCCGGTCCTGCTCCGAGCGGGACAACCCCACTACCCGAGCGGCCAGTTCGCCCTCCACTGGCGCCAGCACCGGAGGACGGCCGGAGGCCGCGGACAGCTCCCGGACCTCGGGCAGGTCCCGCACCAACGGCCGGACCCGCATATCAGCAGCACCCGCACCGGACGCCAGCTGCGCCCAGTCCACCTCCATCACCGTCACCACGGCATCCGGACCGTCCAACGCCTCACCCAACGCCCGCACAGCCAACTGCGGGTCCATCGGCGGCATCGGCATCCGACGCATCCGGGACCGGATGACCTCACTGGACTCACCCAGACCGCCACCACCCCACAGACCCCAGGCCACCGCCAGACCGGCCAGCCCGCGGGCGCGCCGATTCTCCGCCAGCGCATCCAGGAAAGCATTGGCCGCCGCGTAGTTACCCTGCCCCGGGCCGCCGACGGTGGAGGCGGCCGAGGAGAACAGCACGAACGCGTCCAAATCCATGTTCGCGGTCAGCTCATCCAGCAGCACCGCACCGTGCGCCTTCACCCCCAGCACACTCTCCAGCCGCGCCGTGTCGAGGCGGTCCACCACACCGTCATCCAGCACACCCGCGGTATGCATCACCGAGGACAGCCCCGGACCGCTGCTGCCGATCCAGCTCAGCAGGTTGGTCAGCGGGCCGCGTTCGCTGACGTCGCAGGAGGTGACGTTCACGTGGACGCCAGCGGTGGCCAGCTCTGCGGCCCGTGCCGCGACATCGGCTGCTGCCGGACCGGAACGGCCCGCCAACACCAGACGCTCGGCACCCCGGCCAACCAGCCACCGCGAGACGTGCCCGGCAATCGCACCGGTCCCACCGGTGACCAGTACAGTCCCTCGCGGCGACCAGCCCTCTCCCACACCACGGCCCGAGACGTGCGCGAGCCTGCGACCCAGGATTCCGGCCGCCCGGATGGCGACCTCGTTCTCCTTGCAGCCGGCCAGTACCGCCACCAACCGCGCACCGGACCGCTCATCGAGCGTCTCCGGCAGATCGACCAGACCACCCCAACGCTCCGGGTGCTCCAGGCCGACGACCCGGCCCAGACCCCAGACCTGCGCCTGCACCGGATGCGACAGCAGCTCGCCGCGGCCGGCAGCGACTGCACCGGAGGTCGCCACCCACAGCGGCGCCTCGATCGCGGCATCACCAAGAGCCTGCACCAGGCCCAAGGTGGCAGCCAGCCCAGCGTTCACGACCGGACGGTCCGGCAGCGCAGCCCCGTCCAGGGCCAGCAGCGACAGCACACCGGAGACGGCCGACGAGTCCGCCGCGCCAGTCAGCGCTGCCGCCAGCTCGGCCCGGTCCACCGTCCCAGTCGGAACCTCGACCACCGCGACCTCTGCACCACGGGCCGTCAGCGCCGCCACACACCGGTGCCGCAGCTCCTCCGCGCAACCGGCCGGCGCAAGCAGCATCCAAGTCGCCGTCAGCACACGAGCGTCAGGCTCGGCAACAGGCGACCAGACGGTCCGGTAGCGCCAGTCAGCAGTAGCCGAACGGTCCAGCTCACGACGCCGCCACGACGCCAACGCCGGCAACACCAAATCCAGCTGCCCCGCATCCTCCAAAGCCAGCGTCTCCGCAACCCCCGCCAGATCACCGTCCTCAACCGCCGCCCAGAACCCGGCCTCCGCCTCGGTGCCAGCCCCGGCCACGGTGGTTGCGGAACCGGGCATCGGCAGGACCAGCATGCCCTCCGGCCAGAACCGACGACGCCGGAACGCGTACGTCGGCAACTCAACCTGCTCACCAGCAGGCAGCACCGCCTGCCAGTCCACCGGCGCCCCGTTGACGAACGCCTCTGCCAACGAGGTCAGCAGGCGCTCGGCGCCGCCGTCATCGCGCCGCAGGGTTCCACACACCGCGGCGGGCTCCGTCCCCGGGCCTGTCTCCTGGGCAACCTCTTCCAGGGTGTCGTTCATCGCCCCCATCAGCACCGGATGCGGCGTCATCTCGACAAACAGTTGATGACCACGGCCAGCCAGCACGCGTACAGCGCGGTCGTAATGCACCGTGGCCCGCAGACTGCGATACCAATAGCCGGCGTCCAGCTCCTCACCGGACAGTGTCTCGCCAGTCATCGCCGAGACCATCGGAACCCGGCCCCGGCGCGGGGAAACCCCGGCCAAAACGGTGGTGATCTCCTCCTCCAACCGGTCCACCTGCGCCGAATGCGAGGCATAGTCCACCGCGACCATGCGGGCCCTAGCGCCCTCCGCTTCGAACTCCGCCCTCAGCTCCTCAAGGGCCTCCGGCTCGCCCGAGACAACCGTGGCCGACGGCCCGTTGACCGCCGCCAGAGACACCCGATCCCCGAACCGGACCAGACGCTCCTCAACCTCCGGCGCCGGACGGCTGACCGACAACATCCCACCCGCACCCGCCAGCACCTTCAGCGCACGCGACCGCAACGCCACCACACGCGCACCGTCCTCAAGCGACAGCATCCCCGCCACCGTCGCCGCAGCAATCTCACCCTGCGAATGACCCACCACAGCATCCGGCACCACACCCGCCGCCTCCCACACAGCGGCCAGAGACACCATCACCGCCCACAACGCAGGCTGAACGACATCCGCCACCTCCAACGCGGGGACATCCCCCGTTCCCGCCAGGACATCGGTCAGCGACCAGTCCACATACGGCGCCAACGCCGCAGCACACTCCGCCAACCGCGCCGCGAACACCGGCGAAACCCCCGCCAGCTCCCGACCCATCCCCAGCCACTGGGAGCCCTGACCGGCGAAGGCGAACACCGGACGGACGTTGGAACGGGCCACGCCGGACACCACCGAACCAGCCGGAACACCCGACGCCAGGCCCCCAAGACCCGCCAGCACCTGCTCCCGGCCCCCGCCCACGACCACCGCACGGTGCTCGAAAACCGACCGCGTCACCGCCAACGACCACGCCACATCAACCGGTGCCAGTTCCGGACGCATCGCCGTCCACTCCCGCAGCCGCCCCGCCTGCGCCGTCAGCGCATCAGCAGTCCGACCGGACAGCACCCATGCACCGACACCGGCGTCCGCAGCCAGCGCTGCCGCCTCCGGCATTGTCGGGTCGTCCTCAAGGCCGTCGACCGTCTCGATGTCCTCCGAGGCGGGAGCCTCCTCCAGAATGAGGTGGGCGTTGGTGCCGCTCATCCCGAACGCCGAGACAGCGGCCCGTCGCACCCGATCACCATCAGACGGCCAGGCCACCTGCTCATTCAGCAGCCGCACCGCACCCGCCGACCAGTCCACGTGCGAGGACGGCACCTCGGCGTACAAGGTCTGCGGCAACCGCTCATACTGCAGGGCCAGCACCATCTTGATGACACCCGCAACGCCCGCAGCGGCTTGGGTGTGGCCGATGTTGGACTTCACCGACCCCAGCCACACCGGCCGGCCCTCCGCACGATCCCGGCCGTAGGTCGCCAGTACCGCCTGGGCCTCGATGGGGTCACCGAGTGTGGTGCCGGTGCCATGGGCCTCGACCACGTCGATGTCGGCGGTGGTCAGGCCGGAGTTGGCCAGCGCGGCACGGATGACACGCTGCTGCGAGGGTCCGTTGGGCGCGGTCAGGCCGTTGGACGCACCGTCCTGATTGACCGCACTGCCCCGCAACAGCGCCAGCACCTTGTGGCCATTGCGGCGCGCGTCCGACAGCCGCTCCACCACCAGCATGCCGGCACCCTCAGCCCAGCCCGTACCATCCGCCTCCTCCGAAAACGCCCGGCACCGGCCGTCCGCCGACAGACCCTGCTGCCGGGAGAAGTCGATGAACGTCCCCGGCGTCGCCATCACCGTCGCCCCGCCGGCCAACGCCAGCGAGCACTCGCCCGACCGCACCGCCTGCGCCGCCAGATGAAGCGCCACCAACGACGACGAACACGCCGTATCCACCGTCACCGCCGGCCCCTCCAGACCGAGCACATAAGACACCCGCCCGGACAGGACACTGGTCGCATTGCCCGTCAGCGAATGGCCCTCGGCACCAGAATCCCCCTGATTGGCAAGCGACAGCCCAAGCCCATACCCCGAGGTGAAACCGCCGGCAAAGACACCGGTGGCGCTCTCCTTCAGGGACGACGGATCGATGCCGGCACGCTCCAGCGCCTCCCAGGACGTCTCCAGCAACAGCCGCTGCTGCGGATCCATCGCCAGCGCCTCACGCGGACTGATCCCGAAAAACCCCGCATCGAACTCAGCAGCCTCCCTCAGGAACGCACCCTGCGCGACATACGAGGTCCCCTCCCGCGCACCCTCCGGGTCAATGAGACCGTCCAGATCCCAGCCGCGGTCGGACGGGAAGTCACCGACCGCGTCGCCACCGGAGGCCAGCAGCTCCCAGAACTCCTGCGGGCTGCCCACCCCGCCCGGGAAGCGGCACGCCATCCCGACGATCGCCAGCGGCTCGTCCGCAGGCGCCGCCACCACAGTGAGTGCCGCAGCACCAGCGGTGTCAGGCTCCCCACCGGTCAGCTCACCGCGCAGGAAAGCGGCCAGCGCCAGCGGGGTGGGGTAATCGAAGACCAAGGTCGACGGCAACCGCAAACCGGTCACCGCATTGAGACGGTTACGCAACTCGACCGAGGTCAGCGAGTCGAAACCCAGGTCCTTGAACGCCCGACGGTCCTCCACCGCATCGGGCGAGCCATGGCCCAACACAGCAGCGGCTTCCGCCCGTACCACCTCCGTCAGCAACCGCTCCTGCTCCGCGCGGTCCAGCCCGGCCAGCTGACGGGCCAGCTCACCTTCCGCAGGCGCCACAGTGACCGTGTTCCCGGCCGCCGCGAGCAGCTGACGGATCTCAGGCAGGTCCCGCACCAACGGCCGCTTCAACATCCCCGTGGCACCGGCATCGGATGCCAGCTGCGCCCAGTCCACACCCATGACAGCCACGGCGGCATCCGGCCCCCGCAACGCCTCGGCCAGCGCACGGACCGCAAGCCGCGGGTCCATCGGCGGCATCGCACCCCGCTCAACCCGCGCCCGCACCGCACCACTCGACGCAGCCATACCACCACCGGCCCACGGCCCCCACGCCACCGCCAGCGCGTGCAACCCACGGGCCCGCCGGTTCTCCGCCAACGCGTCCAAGAAGGCATTGGCCGCCGCGTAGTTACCCTGCCCCGAACCACCCAGAGTGGCAGCCGCAGCAGAGAACAACACGAACGCATCCAGGTCCAGGTCCGCGGTCAGCTCATCCAGCAGCACCGCGCCGTGCGCCTTCACCCCCAGCACGCTCTCCAGCCGCGGGGTGGTGAGGCGGTCCACCACACCGTCATCCAGCACACCCGCGGTATGCATCACCGACGACAGCCGGGGGCCGCTACGGCCGATCCAGGCCACCAAGCCTGACAGCGGCGCCCGGTCACTCACATCGCACGCCACCACCTCAACCGCGCTGCCCGCCTCCGCAAGCTCCGCAGCCAGCGCGGCCACACCCTCCGCCGTCGGACCCGAGCGGCTCGTAAGCACCAGCCGCTCAGCGCCCTCACCACAGAGCCAGCGCGCCACATGTCCCGCGATCGCGCCCGTCCCTCCGGTGATCAGCACAGTGCCGCGCGGCGACCAGTTCTCCCCGGAACCGTGTCGCGTGACACGCGCGAGCCGGCAGCCCAGAATTCCGGACGGCCGCAGGGCCACTTCGTTTTCACCGCAACCGGCCAGTACCGCCACCAGCCGTGCAGCGGACCGCTCATCGAGCGTCTCCGGCAGATCGACCAGACCACCCCAACGCTCCGGGTGCTCCAGCGCAACCACCCGACCCAGGCCCCAGACCTGCGCCTGCACCGGACGGGCCAGGGCTTCTTCCGCACCGGCCGCCACCGCGCCGGACGTAGCCACCCACAGCGGCACCTCGATCCCGGCGTCACCGAGAGCCTGTACGAGAGCCAGGGTGGCGGCCAGCCCGGCGGGCACCGCCGGGTGGTCCGGCAGCGGCGTCTCGTCCAGCGCCAGCAGCGACAGCACACCAGAGACGGCGGAGTCATCCACCGCGCCAATCAGCAACGCGGCCAGTTCGGTCCGGTCCATCGTTCCGGCCGGAATCTCGACCACCACGGCCTCGGCACCACGGGCGCTCAGCGACTCGATACAGACCTGCGCCAGGTCTGCCGCAGCCGACTCCGCAGGAACGGCGACCAACCACGTACCGGACAGCACATGGGCGTCAAGCTCTGCAACGGGCGACCAGACGGTTCGGTAGCGCCAGTCGGCGGTAGCCGAACGGTCCAGCTCGCGACGGTGCCAGGACGCCAGTGCGGGCAGCACCTGGTGGAAGGGACGGTCGCCGTCCACCGCCAGAGTGTCCGCGAGCTGTTCCAGGTCACCGCTCTCCACAGCCGACCAGAACGCCGACTCGGCCGCGCTGCCAGCCCCGTCCCGGCCGGTGGCCGAGGCTCCGGCCGACAGTGCCGCCGGAGCCTCCGGCCAGAACCGCTGGTGCCGGAAAGCGTACGTGGGCAGCTCGACGTGTTCACCGGCGGGCAGCACACGCGTCCAGTCCACCGGCACACCGCTGACGAAGGCGCGAGCCAGGCCGGTCAGCAAGCCCGCGGCGCCTTCGTCGTCACGCCGCTGGAGCGGGAGGAAGGCGGGCTCGGCCCCGTCCACCTCCACGACCGCATCCGGGCCGAGCGAGGAGAGTGAGCCGTCCGGGCCCACTTCGAGGAAGACGGAGATGCCTTCCGCCGCGAGGGTAGCTATCGCGTCGGCGAAGCGGACAGTCTGGCGGGTCTGGGCGGGCCAGTAGCCGGACTGCGGATCGGACACCAGGTCACCGGTGAGGGCACCGGCCCACATCACCTCCGGACGACGGAACTCCAGCCCCTCCGCAACGCTACGAAGATCGTCCAGCACCGGGTCCATGGCCGGGGAGTGGAAGGCGTGCGAAACCCGCAGGCGCCGCACCCGGCGACCCCGGTCCCGCCACAACTCCACCACCGCATCAACCGCTTCGACCGCACCAGAAATGACTACCGACTCGGGACCATTGACCGCCGCGACAGCCACTTCACCCGACGCCTCAGCCGACACCTCGTCGAACGAAGCAATGACGGCCGATTCATCGGCGTTGATCGCTGCCATCGCCCCACCCGACGGCAGCTCCTGCATCAACCGAGCACGAGCCGCCACCAGCGCACAGGCATCCGGCAACGACAACACACCAGCCACATGAGCCGCAGCCACCTCGCCGACTGAGTGGCCCACCACCGCATCAGCCACCACACCGGCGGCCTTCAGGACAGCCGCCAGGGCCACCTCGAAGGCAAACAGGCCCGCCTGCGCATACAGCGTCTGATCGGCAAGCTCAGCAGCTTCCCCGTCACCCTCCAGGATCACGTCCCGCAGATGTACCTCGGTGCCCAGTTCCAGCTCCAGCAGCCCACACACCCGGTCAAAGACCTCGGCAAACACCGCACTGCCCGCATACAGACCACGGCCCATACCCGCCCACTGCGCACCCTGACCCGCAAACACCAGACCCACCCGGACATCAGACCGGGCCACACCCGACACCACTTCGGGCGAGGAGGTTCCGGCGGCCAGCTTGTGCAGGCCGGACAGCAGCCCATCACGTTCGGTGCCGAGCACCACCGCACGGTGCTCGAACGCCGACCGCGTCGCCGCCAGCGACCACGCCACATCAGCCGCGCCCAACCCCGGACGCGCCGACACCCACTCCCGCAACCGACCGGCCTGCGCCGACAACGCCTCAGCCGTACGACCCGACACCACCCACGCACCAGCATCCACCAGCACCGGCGCCGCACCCACCGACCCGACCGTCCCGGAACCGGCCTCGGCAGACCCGCCAACCTCGCCGGACTCCACCGGCGGAGCCTCCTCCAGAATTACATGGGCGTTGGTGCCGCTGATGCCGAACGCCGACACCCCGGCCCGGCGCGGACGCTCACCCGCCGGCCACGGCACCGACTCCGTCAGCAACCGCACCGCACCCGCCGACCAGTCCACATGCGACGACGCCACATCCGCATGCAACGTCCGCGGCAGCTGGCCGTGCTGGAGCGCCAGCACCATCTTGATCACACCCGCAACACCGGCCGCAGCCTGGGTGTGGCCGATGTTGGACTTCACCGACCCCAGCCACAGCGGATCGCCCTCACCGCGGTCCCTGCCATAGGTCGCCAACAGGGCCTGAGCCTCGATGGGGTCACCGAGTGTGGTGCCGGTGCCATGCGCCTCGACCACGTCCACCTCGGCAGCGGACAGCCGGGCGTTGGCCAGCGCCGCTCGGATCACCCGCTGCTGCGAAGGCCCGTTGGGCGCCGAAAGACCATTCGACGCACCATCCTGATTCACCGCCGCGCCACGGACGACAGCCAGCACCCGATGCCCGTTACGCCGCGCATCCGAAAGCCGCTCCACCACCAGAACACCGGCACCCTCGGCCCAGCCCGTACCGTCCGCATCCTCCGAGAACGCCCGGCACCGGCCATCCGCCGACAGACCCTGCTGACGGGAGAACTCCACGAAGGAGGAAGGCGTAGCCATCACGGTCACACCACCGGCCAGAGCCATAGAGCACTCCCCGGACCGTACCGACTGCGCGGCCAGGTTGAGCGCCACCAGCGACGACGAACACGCCGTGTCCACCGTCACCGCCGGCCCCTCCAGGCCGAGCACGTACGACACCCGGCCGGACAGGACACTGGTCGCGTTCCCAGTCATCAGGTGGCCCTCGACACCGGAGCCGCCCTCACCGGCCGCTGCGGAAACCCCAAGGCCGTACCCGGTAGTGAAGCCGCCGGCGAACACACCGGTCGAACTGCCGCGCAGGGACCACGGGTCGATGCCGGCGCGCTCCAGGGCCTCCCAGGACGTCTCCAGCATCAGCCGCTGCTGCGGGTCCATGGCGAGGGCTTCGCGCGGGCTGATCCCGAAGAACCCGGCATCGAACTCGGCTGCCCTCTGCAGGAAGGCGCCCTGGGCGACGTACGAGGTGTTCTCTCGCTCACCGTCCGGGTCGTAAATGCCCTCCAGGTCCCAGCCACGGTCGGTCGGGAAACCACCCACCGCGTCACCACCGGAGGCCAACAGCTCCCAGAACTCCTCCGGACTGCTCGCGCCACCGGGGAAACGGCAGGCCATGCCGACGATCGCCAGCGGCTCGTCCGCAGCGGGGGTCGTGCCGTCCACCGCAGTCTGCATAGCGGAAGTTCCGCTGTCGGCGGCGTCCGGGTGGTCGCCGATCATTTCGCCGCGCAGGAAGGCGGCCAGCGCGACCGGAGTCGGGTGGTCGAAGACCAGGGTCGCCGGCAGCCGCAGCCCGGTCGCCGCGTTGAGGCGGTTACGCAACTCGACCGAGGTCAGCGAATCGAACCCCAGATCCTTGAACGCATGCCGCGCCTGCACCCCGTCCGCCGAGTCGTGCCCGAGCACAACAGCGGCCTCGGCACGGACCATGCCGGTCAGCACCCGGTCCTGCTCCGAGCGGGACAACCCCGCTACCCGAGCGGCCAGTTCGCCCTCGACTGGCGCCAGGGCAGGCGCACGGCCGGGGGCCGCGGACAGCTCCCGGATCTCGGGCAGGTCCCGCACCAACGGCCGCTTCAGCATCCCCGTGACGCCGGCATCGGATGCCAGCTGCGCCCAGTCCACCTCCATCACCGTCACCACGGCATCCGGACCGTCCAACGCCTCACCCAACGCCCGCACAGCCAACTGCGGCTCCATCGGCGGCATCGGCATCCGACGCATCCGGGACCGAATGACCTCGCTCGACTCGCCGAGGCCACCACCGCCCCACAGACCCCAGGCCACCGCCAGACCGGCCAGCCCACGACCGCGCCGGTTTTCCGCCAGCGCGTCCAGGAAAGCATTGGCCGCCGCATAGTTACCCTGCCCCGGGCCACCGAGGGTGGAAGCGGCCGAGGAGAACAGCACGAACGCATCCAGGTCCAGCCCGGCGGTCAGCTCGTCCAGCAGCACCGCGCCGTGCGCCTTCACGCCCAGCACACTCTCCAGCCGCCCGGTGTCGAGGCGGTCCACCACACCGTCATCCAGCACACCCGCGGTATGCATCACCGAAGAGAGCCGGGGACCGCTCGCATCGATCCAGTCCAGCAGCCCGGCCAGACCCGCACGCTCGCTGACATCGCAAGCCACGATCTCCACGGCGGAACCGGCTGCCGCGAGTTCGGCCGCCAGCGCTGCCGCGCCCACAGCCGCCGGACCCGAACGGCTCGTCAGCACCAGACGCCCGGCACCCCGGCCCGCCAGCCACCGCGAAACATGCCCGGCAATGGCACCGGTGCCACCGGTGACCAGTACAGTCCCCCGCGGCACCCAGCTCTTCCGCGCACCACGGCCCGATACGTGCGCGAGCCTGCGGCCCAGGATCCCGGCCGCCCGGATGGCCACCTCGTTCTCACCACAGCCAGCCAGCACCGCCACCAACCGCGCACCAGCCCGCTCATCGAACGTCTCCGGCAGGTCAACCAGACCACCCCAACGCTCCGGATGCTCCAGCGCAACGACCCGGCCCAGACCCCACACCTGCGCCTGCACCGGACGGGCCAACACCTCGCCCCGCCCGACCGCCACCGCACCACACGTGGCCACCCACAGCGGCGCCTCAACCCCAGCGTCACCAAGAGCCTGCACCAGGCCCAAGGTGGCAGCCAGGCCCACGGGCACCACCAAATGCCCAGGCGTTGACGTCTCGTCCAGGGCCAGCAACGACAGCACACCCGAGATGGCTGACGGGTCCGCCGCGCCGGTCAGCAACGCCGCCAGCCCGGCCCGGTCCACCGTCCCAGCCGGAACCTCGACCACCACGGCCTCAGCACCACGGGCGCTCAGCGCCCCGACGCAGTCCTGCGCCAGCTCCACCACGGCCGACTCCGCAGGGACAGCGACCAACCACGTACCGGACAGCAGCCGAACATCCGGCTCGGCGATGACCGACCACCCAGTGCAATAACGCCAACCAGCCGTGGTCGAACGGTCCCGCTCACGCCGCCGCCACGACGCCAACACCGGCAGCACCTCATTGAACGGACGCCCACCCTCCAGGGCCAGCGCGTCCCCCAGCCCGGACAGGTCTCCATCCTCAACGGCCGCCCAGAATGCCGTCTCAGCGTCAGTGCTGGCACCGCCTCCGGCGGACGTGGAACCGGCAGTCGCGGAGCCAGGCATCGGCAGGACCAGCATGCCCTCCGGCCAGAACCGACGACGCCGGAACGCGTACGTCGGCAGCTCCACCTGCTCACCAGCAGGCAGCACCGCCTGCCAGTCCACCGGTGCGCCATTGACGAACGCCTCCGCCAGGGAAGTCAGCAGGCGCTCAGCACCACCGTCGTCCCGGCGGAGCGTTCCGCATACGACGGCGGGCTCTCCACCAGCGTCCTGGGCGAGGTCCACGAGGGTGTCGTTCATCGCCCCCATCAGCACCGGATGCGGCGTCACCTCAACAAACACCTGATGCCCACGACCCGCCAGCACCCGCACAGCGCGGTCGTAATGCACCGTCGCCCGCAGACTGCGATACCAGTACCCGGCGTCCAGCTCCTCACCGGTGAGGGTCTCGCCGGTCATCGCGGAGACCATCGGAACCCGGCCCCGGCGCGGGGAAACCCCGGCCAGGACGGTGGTGATCTCCTCCTCCAGCCGGTCCACCTGCGCCGAATGCGAGGCATAGTCCACCGCGACCATGCGGGCCCGGGCACCCTCACTCTCGAACTCCGCCCTCAGCTCCTCCAGCGCGGCCGGTTCACCCGAGACCACAGTGGCCGACGGCCCATTGACCGCCGCCAGAGACAGCCGCTCCCCGAAACGGACCAGGCGCTCCTCAACCTCCGCCGCCGGACGGCTGACCGACAACATCCCACCCGCACCCGCCAGCACCTTCAACGCACGCGACCGCAACGCCACCACACGGGCACCGTCCTCAAGCGAGATCATCCCCGCCACCGTGGCAGCGGCAATCTCCCCCTGCGAATGGCCCACCACCGCATCCGGAGCGACACCAGCCGCCTCCCACACCGCAGCCAGCGACACCATCACCGCCCACAACGCAGGCTGGACAACATCCGCCACCTCCAACGCAGGAGCACCCTCCGCACCCGCCAGGACATCGGTCAGCGACCAGTCCACATACGGCGCCAACGCCGCAGCACACTCCGCCAGCCGCCCCGCGAACACCGGCGAAACCTCCGCCAGCTCCCGCCCCATACCCACCCACTGCGAACCCTGACCAGCGAAGACAAACACCGGGCGGGCATGGGAGCGGGCCACGCCCGAAACGAGCGAGCCCGAGGACGCAGCGGACGCCAGGCCCCCGAGCCCCGCGAGCACCTGCTCCCGGTCTCCGCCCACCACCACCGCCCGGTGCTCGAAGACCGACCGAGTCGCCGCCAACGACCACGCCACATCAACCGGCCGAAGAGCCGGACGAAGCGAAACCCACTCCCGCAACCGCCCCGCCTGCGCCGACAACGCCCCAGCAGTCCGCCCAGACAGCACCCAAGCACCAGCACCGGTCACCACCGGAACCACCGGCTCCTTGCGCTCCTCGGCGGCTTCGGCCTCCTGCGCCGCAGGCGCCTCTTCCAGAATGAGGTGAGCATTGGTCCCGCTCATACCGAACGCCGAAACAGCAGCCCGCCTTACCCGGTCTCCGTCGGCCGGCCAGGGAGCCGGTTCGGTGAGCAGCCGCACCTCACCCGCCGACCAGTCCACATGCGAGGACGGCACCTCGGCGTACAGCGTCTGCGGCAGCCGCTCATGCTGGAGCGCCAGCACCATCTTGATGACACCGGCGATACCCGCGGCGGCCTGGGTGTGACCGATGTTGGACTTCACCGACCCCAGCCACAGAGCATCCCGCTCACCACGATCCCGGCCATACGTCGCCAGCAGCGCCTGTGCCTCGATGGGGTCACCGAGTGTGGTGCCGGTGCCATGCGCCTCGACCACGTCCACCTCGGCAGCAGACAGCCGGGCGTTGGCCAGCGCGGCACGGATCACCCGCTGCTGCGACGGCCCGTTGGGGGCAGTCAGACCGTTCGACGCACCGTCCTGGTTGACCGCACTGCCCCGCAGCACCGCCAGCACCTTGTGGCCGTTGCGGCGGGCATCGCTCAGCCGCTCCACCACAACCATGCCGGCGCCCTCGGCCCAGCCCGTACCATCCGCATCCTCGGAGAAGGCCCGGCACCGGCCGTCCGCCGACAGACCCTGCTGCCGGGAGAAGTCGATGAACGTCCCCGGCGTCGCCATCACCGTCGCCCCGCCGGCCAACGCCAGCGAGCACTCGCCCGACCGCACCGACTGCGCCGCCAGATGAAGCGCCACCAACGAGGACGAACAGGCAGTGTCCACCGTCACCGCCGGCCCCTCCAGGCCGAGCACATAAGACACCCGCCCGGACAGGACACTGGTCGCATTGCCCGTCAGCGAATGGCCCTCGGCACCAGAATCCCCCTGATTGGCAAGCGACAGCCCAAGCCCATACCCCGAGGTGAAACCGCCGGCAAAGACACCGGTGGCGCTCTCCTTCAGGGACGACGGATCGATGCCGGCACGCTCCAGCGCCTCCCAGGACGTCTCCAGCAACAGCCGCTGCTGCGGGTCCATCGCCAGCGCCTCACGCGGACTGATCCCGAAAAACCCCGCATCGAACTCAGCCGCCTCCCGCAGGAACGCACCCTGCGCGACATACGAGGTGCCCTCGCGTTCACCCTCCGGGTCGTACACACTCTCCAAGTCCCAGCCACGGTCGGCCGGGAAATCGCCCACGCCATCGCCACCGGAAGCCAGGAACTCCCAGAACTCCTCCGGACTCCCCACCCCACCGGGGAAGCGGCACGCCATCCCGACGATCGCCAGCGGCTCGTCCGCAGGCGCCGCCACCACGGTGATTACCGGAGCGGCCGTGCCCTTCTGCTGCCCGGTCAGCTCGTCACGCAGGAAAGCCGCCAGGGCCAGCGGGGTGGGGTAATCGAAGACCAGGGTCGACGGCAGCCTCAGCCCAGTCGCCGCGTTGAGACGGTTACGCAGCTCGACCGCGGTCAGCGAATCAAAACCCAGATCCTTGAACGCCCGACGGTCCTCCACCGCATCAGCCGATGCGTACCCCAGCACCACCGCAGCCTCGCCACGCACCACGTCGGCGAGCATCCGCTCCTGCTCCGCGCGGTCCAGCCCGGCCAGCTGACGGGCCAGCTCACCTTCCGCAGGCGCCACAGTGACCGTGTTTCCGGCCGCCGCGAGCAGCTGATGGATCTCAGGCAGGTCCCGCACCAACGGCCGCTTCAGCATCCCCGTGGCACTGGCATCGGATGCCAGCTGCGCCCAGTCCACATCCATGACGGCAACGGCGGCATCCGGCCCCCGCAACGCCTCGGCCAGCGCGCGGACCGCGAGCCGCGGGTCCATCGGCGGCATGGGCATCTTCCGCATCCTGGAGCGGACCGCCTCGTTGGAGTCGGCCATGCCTCCGCCGGCCCACGGGCCCCAGGCCACCGCCAACGCGTTCAGCCCACGGGCGCGCCTGTTCTCCGCCAGCGCGTCCAGGAAGGCATTGGCCGCCGCATAGTTGCCCTGCCCCGGACCGCCCAGGGTGGCAGCCGCAGCGGAGAACAGTACGAACGCGTCCAGGCCCAGGTCCGCGGTCAGCTCATCCAGCAGCACCGCACCGTGGACCTTGACCGCCAGCACCGACTGCAGACGGGAGACCGACAGCCGGTCCAGCACACCGTCGTCGAGCACACCCGCGGTGTGCATCACCGAGGACAGCTCCGGGCCACTACGGCCGATCCGGCCCAGCAGGTTGGTCACCGGGCCGCGTTCGCTGATGTCACAGGAGATGACGTCCACGTGGGCGCCAGAAGCAGCCAACTCCGCGGCCTGTGTCGCGACATCGGCTGTTGCCGGACCCGATCGGCTGGTCAGCACCAGACGCTCGGCGCCCCGGCCCGCCAGCCACCGCGAGACATGTCCGGCAATGGCGCCGGTACCGCCGGTGACCAGGACGGTTCCCCGCGGTGTCCAGCTCTCCCGCACACCAGGCCCCGAGACATGCGCGAGCCTGCGTCCCAGGATTCCGGACGACCGCAGGGCCACCTCGTTCTCGCCACAGCCGGCCAGTACCGCCACCAGCCGCGCACCAGCACGCTCATCGAGCGTCTCCGGCAGATCGACCAGACCACCCCAACGCTCCGGATGCTCCAGCGCGACCACCCTGCCCAGGCCCCAGACTTGCGCCTGCACCGGACGGGTCAGCGTCTCCTGCGCACCGGCCGCCACCGCACCACGCGTAGCGGCCCACAGCGGTGCCTCAACCCCGGCGTCACCCAGAGCCTGGACAAGGCCCAGGGTGACAGCCAGACCGGCATTCACCACCGGATGGTCCGGCAGCGGCGTCTCATCCAGCGCCAGCAACGACAGCACACCAAACACCACCGACGTACCCACCGCGTCGGTCAGCAACGCGGCCAGCTCCACCCGGTCCACCGACCCGGCCGGGACCTCGACCACCACGACCTCAGCACCACGGACGCTCAGCGCCTCGGCGCAGCCCTGCGCCAGCTCCGCCACAGCCGACTCCGCGGGGACAGCAACCAGCCACGTACCCGAGAGCACACGAGCGTCCGGCTCGGCAACGGGTGCCCAGGTGGTGCGGTAGCGCCAGTCGGCAGTCAGGGAGCGCTCCAGATCGCGTCGCCGCCAGGAGGCCAGCGCCGGCAGCACCTCGCTGAACGGACGGTCGCCGCCCACGTCCAGCGTCTCGGCGAGCCGGGTGAGATCCTCCCCCTCGACGGCCGCCCAGAACTCGGCCTCCGCCTCGGTGCCCGCGGTGATCCGGTTCGTACCGCCGGCCGTCGGGGGCATCAGCGAGACGATCCCCTCGGGCCAGTAGCGCTGGTGCCGGAAGGCATACGTAGGCAGCTCCACCTGCTCACCGGCAGGCAGCACACGCGTCCAGTCCACCGGGACACCGTGGACGAAGGCACGGGCCAGACCGGTCTCCAGGTCGGTGGCGCCGTCCTCGGTGCGCCGCTGAAGGGGGACGAAGGCCGCCTCCGCACCCTCCACACCGGCCACCGCATCCGGGCCCAGCGAGGAGAGCGAACCGTCCGGACCCACCTCAAGGAAGACCGAGACACCCTCCCGCGCAAGGGTGGCCACCGCATCCGCGAACCGCACGGCCTGCCGGGTCTGCGCAGGCCAGTAACCGGCCTGCGGCTCGGACACCAGGTCACCGGTGAGCGCACCCGCCCACATCACCTCAGGCCGGTGATACACCAGCCCCTGCGCCACACCATCGAGCTCATCCAGGACCGGGTCCATGGCCGGGGAGTGGAAGGCGTGCGAAACCCGCAGGCGCCGCACCCGGCAGCCCCGATCCCGCCACAGCTCCACCACCGCGTCGACCGCATCGGTCGCACCGGAGATGACCACGGATTCCGGGCCGTTGACCGCCGCTACGGCCACCTCACCCGACACCTCGTCAAACGAGGCGATGACCTCTGCCTCGGCGGCGTTGACCGCCGCCATCGCCCCACCCGACGGCAGCTCCTGCATCAACCGAGCACGAGCCGCCACCAGCGCACAGGCATCGGACAGCGACAGCACACCAGCCACATGAGCCGCAGCCACCTCGCCCACCGAATGACCCACCACCGCATCCGCCACCACACCAGCGGCCTTCAACACCGCAGCCAAAGCCACCTCGAAAGCGAACAGCCCCGCCTGCGCATACAGCGTCTGATCCGCCAGCCCAGCGTCCACCCCCTCCGCACCCAAAACCACATCCCGCAGACACACGCCGGCCCCGAGTTCCAGCTCCAGCAGCCCACACACCCGGTCAAAGACCTCGGCGAACACCGCACTGCCCGCATACAGGCCACGGCCCATACCCACCCACTGCGCGCCCTGACCCGCAAACACCAGCCCCACCCGGACATCCGGCCGGGCCACCCCCGACACCACCACAGGCGAGGACGTACCAGCAGCCAGGCTGTGCACGCCATCGAGAAGGGCACCACGCTCCGTACCAAGCACCACCGCGCGATGCTCGAACGCCGACCGCGTCGCCGCCAACGACCAGCCCACATCAGCCGCACCCAGCCCCGGGCGCGCCGACACCCACTCCCGCAACCGACCGGCCTGCGCCGGCAACGCCTCAGCCGTACGACCCGACACCACCCACGCACCAGCACCCGCCAGCACCGGCGCCGCATCCGCCACCGGCCCGGCCGGCCCGGCCGACCCGGAACCGGCCTCGGCAGGCTCGCCGGCCTCGCCGGACTCCACCGGCGGAGCCTCCTCCAGAATTACATGGGCGTTGGTACCGCTGATACCGAACGCCGACACCCCGGCCCGTCGCGGACGCTCACCCGCCGGCCACGGCACCGACTCCGTCAGCAACCGCACCGCACCCGCCGACCAGTCCACATGCGACGACGCCACATCCGCATGCAACGTCCGCGGCAACCGCCCATGCTGCAACGCCAACACCATCTTGATCACACCCGCCACACCCGCCGCAGCCTGAGTGTGACCAATGTTCGACTTCACCGACCCCAACCACAACGGGCGCCCTTCCGGGCGGCCCTGGCCGTACGTGGCCAGCAGGGCCTGGGCCTCGATGGGGTCGCCGAGCGTGGTGCCGGTGCCGTGTGCCTCCACCACGTCCACCTCGGCCGCCGAAAGGCCCGCACTGGCCAACGCCGCGCGGATGACGCGCTGCTGGGACGGGCCGTTGGGCGCCGAGAGGCCGTTCGACGCACCGTCCTGGTTGACCGCACTGCCCCGCAGCACCGCCAGCACCTTGTGGCCATTGCGCCGCGCGTCCGACAGCCGCTCCACCACCAGCATGCCGACGCCCTCGGCCCAGCCCGTACCGTCCGCGTCCTCGGAGAAGGCCCGGCACCGGCCATCCGCCGACAGACCCTGCTGACGGGAGAACTCCACGAACGTCCCCGGGGATACCAGCACCGTGACACCACCGGCCAGGGCCAGCGAGCACTCTCCCAGCCGCAGGGCCTGAACAGCCAGGTGGAGTGCCACCAACGACGAGGAGCAGGCAGTGTCCACCGTGACCGCCGGACCCTCCAGGCCCAGGGCGTACGACAGCCGACCGGAGAGCACGCTGGTCGCGTTGCCGGTCATCAGGTGGCCCTCGACACCGGAGCCGCCCTCACCGGCTGCCCAGGAGAGCCCGATGCCGTATCCGGAGGCGAAGCCGCCGGCGAAGACACCGGTGGCGCTCTCCTTCAGGGACGCCGGGTCGATGCCGGCGCGCTCCAGCGCTTCCCAGGCCGACTCCAGCAGCAGGCGCTGCTGCGGGTCCATGGCCAGCGCCTCACGCGGACTGATCCCGAAGAACCCCGCATCGAACTCGGCCGCCCCCTGCAGGAACGCGCCCTGGGCAACGTACGAGGTGTTCTCGCGCTCCCCCTCCGGGTCGTAGATGCCCTCCAGGTCCCAGCCACGGTCGGTCGGGAAGCCGCCCACCGCGTCACCACCGGAAGCCAGCAGCTCCCAGAACTCCTCAGGGCTGCCCGCGCCACCGGGGAAGCGGCACCCCATGCCCACGATCGCCACCGGCTCCGCCGCCTGCTCCTGCACCTCGCGCAGCCGGGCGCGGGCGTCCTGCGCGTCCGCGATGGCTCGCTTGAGGTAGCTACGAAGCTTGTTTTCGTCGGACACGGTCGGCTCCTTGCAATGATGTTTCAGCAGAGTCAGGGGTGGTCCGCCCCGCGCGGGGCGGGGCGGACCGGTTCGGGCCGGGGGGCCGTCAGGGCCGGGCGGGTGTCATTCGAGTCCGTCGACGAGGGCGAACAGCTCTTCGTCGGTGGCGGCGTCGATGTCGGCTTGCTGTTGCTTCCTGCCCTGGTCGGCGGCCTGTTCGCCGATGGTCTCCAGCAGTCGGCGCAGTCGGCTGGTGGCCTCCTCCCGCACCGGGTCGTCCACCGGCCCGGAGCGCAGGGCGGCCTCCAGCCGGTCGAGTTCGGCGAGGAGCGGTACTGCTGGCGCCTCTTGGGGGGCGAGTTCAGTGCGCAGCCAGCCGGCGAGCGCGGTCGGGGTGGGGTGGTCGAAGACCAGGGTGGCCGGCAGCCGCAGCCCGGTCGCCGCGTTGAGGCGGTTGCGCAGTTCGACGGCGGTGAGTGAGTCGAAGCCCAGGTCCTTGAAGGCCTGTCGGGCCTGCACCCCGTCCGCCGAGTCGTGCCCCAGTACGGCGGCGGCCTCGGCGCGGACCACGTCGGTCAGTATCCGGTCCTGCTCCGAGCGGCCCGCCCCGGCCAGCCGGGTGGCGAGTTCGCCCTTGCTGTCGCTGCGGGACACGCTGCCTGCGGCGGCCCGCTCCGCGGCCAGTCGGCGGATCTCCGGAATGTCCCGGACCAGCGGCAGATCCAGCTCGTCCGCCGAGCCCGGTGCCGAGCCCAGCTGCTGCCAGTCGAAGTCCATCACCGTCACCGTCGGCTCCGGACCGTCCAGCGACTCACCCAGCGCCCGGACGGCGAGCTGGGGGTCCATCGGCGGCATCGGGAGCCGTCGCATCCGGGAGCGGATGGCTTCGTTGGATTCACCCAGGCCGCCACCGCCCCACAGGCCCCAGGCCACCGCCAAGCCGGCCAGTCCGCGACCGCGCCGGTTCTCCGCCAGCGCGTCCAGGAAGGCATTGGCCGCCGCGTAGTTGCCCTGACCCGGACCACCCAGGGTCGAGGCGGCCGAGGAGAACAGTACGAAAGCGTCCAGATCCAGGTCCGCAGTCAGCTCGTCCAGGAGCGCCGCGCCGTGGGCCTTCACACCCAACACGGCCTCCAGCCGCGGGGTGGTGAGGCGGTCCAGCACACCGTCGTCGAGCACGCCCGCGGTGTGCAGCACCGAGGACAGCTTCGGACCGCTACGGCCGATCCAGGCCAGCAGGTCGGTCAGGGGACCTCGTTCGCTGACATCGCAGGAGATCACGTCCACGTGGGCGCCAGCGGTGGCCAGCTCTGCGGCCCGTGCCGCGACATCGGCGGCTGCCGGGCCGGAACGGCCCGCCAACACCAAACGCTCGGCACCCCGGCCCGCCAGCCACCGCGAAACATGCCCGGCAATGGCACCGGTGCCACCGGTGACCAGTACGGTCCCCCGCGGCGTCCAGGGTGCGCGGGGGCTGCGTCGCGGCACCCGCGACATCCGCCGCCCCAGGGTTCCGGCCGCACGGATGGCGACCTCGTTCTCCTTGCAGCCGGCCAGTACACCGACCAGCCGTGCACCGGACCGCTCGTCGAGTGTCTCCGGCAGGTCAACCAGACCGCCCCAGCGCTCGGGGTGCTCCAGCGCGACCACGCGGCCCAGGCCCCAGACCTGCGCCTGCACCGGACGGGCCAGTACCTCGCTGCGGCCGACCGCGACCGCACCGCGCGTGGCGATCCACAGCGGCGCCTCGATCCCGGCGTCGCCCAGAGCCTGGACCAGGCCCAGGGTGGCAGCCAGACCGGCGTTCACCACCGGGTGATCCGGCAGCGGCGTCTCATCCAGCGCCAGCAACGACAGCACCCCGGACACCGCCGACGCATCCGCCGCACCAGTCAGCAACGCGGTCAGCTCGGCCCGGGTCACCGTCCCGGCCGGGACCTCGACCGTTACGGTCTCGGCTCCGCGGGCGCTGAGCGCGGCCGCGCACTGCTGCGCCGCATCGCCGTCCACCCCAGCCGCGACCACCACCAGCCACGTGCCGGACAGCAGTCCGGCATCCGGCTCGGCAATGGCCGACCAGCCCGTGCGGTAGCGCCAACCGGCAGTGGTCGAACGATCCCGTTCGCGGTGACGCCAGGACGCCAGCGCCGGCAGCACCTCGTTGAACGGGCGCCCGCCCTCCAAAGCCAGCACATCACCCAGCCCGGACAGGTCACCGTCCTCGACAGCCGCCCAGAACGCCGACTCCGCATCAGTACTAGCCCCGGCTCCAGCCCCGGCCCCGGTCCCGGTCCCGGCGGTTGCGGAACCAGGCATCGGCAGCACCAGCATGCCCTCCGGCCAGAACCGGTGACGACGGAACGCGTACGTCGGCAGCTCAACCTGCTCGCCCACGGGCAGCACCGACGCCCAGTCCACCGACGCGCCGCTGACAAACGCCTCCGCCAGCGAGGTCAGCAGGCGCTCGGCACCACCGTCATCACGCCGGAGCGTCCCGCACACCCCAGCAGGCTCCCCACCCGCCTCCTGGGCGAGGTCCACGAGGGTGTCGTTCATCGCCCCCATCAGCACCGGATGCGGCGTCACCTCGACAAACAGTTGATGACCACGACCCGCCAGCACCCGCACCGCGCGGTCGTAATGCACCGTCGCCCGCAGACTGCGATACCAATAGCCGGCGTCCAGCTCCTCACCGGTCAGCGTCTCGCCGGTCATCGCCGAGACCATCGGAACCCGGCCCCGGCGCGGGGAGACCCCGGCCAGAACGGAGGTGATCTCCTCCTCCAACCGGTCCACCTGCGCCGAGTGTGAGGCATAGTCCACCGCGACCATGCGGGCCCGGGCACCGTCCGCTTCGAACTCGGACTTCAGCTCCTCCAGCGCGGCCGGTTCACCCGAGATCACGGTGGCCGAGGGGCCGTTGACCGCCGCCAGGGACAGCCGGTCCCCGAACTGGACCAGACGTTCCTGGACCTCCGGCGCCGGGCGGCTGACCGACAGCATGCCGCCCGCACCCGCCAGCACCTTCAGCGCGCGCGACCGCAACGCCACCACGCGGGCGCCGTCCTCAAGCGACAGCATCCCCGCCACCGTCGCCGCAGCGATCTCCCCCTGCGAATGGCCCACCACGGCTTCCGGGACGACACCCGCGGCCTCCCAAACAGCAGCAAGAGAGACCATCACCGCCCACAACGCGGGCTGGACGACATCCGCCGCCTCCAACGCCGGAGCACCCTCCACACCCGCCAACACCTCAGTCAGCGACCAGTCCACGTACGGCGCCAACGCCGCCGCACACTCATCGAGCCGCGCCGCGAACACCGGCGAAACCCCCGCCAGCTCCCGGCCCATCCCCAGCCACTGCGAACCCTGACCAGCGAAGGCAAACACCGGACGGACGCTGGAGCGGGCCACGCCGGACACCACCACGCCGGATGGAACACCCGACGCCACGCTTTCCACGCCGCCGAGCAACTCGGCACGCCCCGTACCCACCACGACAGCCCGGTGCTCGAAGACGGAACGCGTCGCCGCCAGCGACCAGGCCACATCAGCCGGCTCCAGCTCCGGACGCATCGCCGTCCACTCCCGCAGCCGCCCCGCCTGCGCCGTCAGCGCATCAACGGTCCGACCGGACAGCACCCAGGCGCCGGCACCGGTGACGACCGGGGCCTCCGGTTCCCCGGATTCCTCGACGGCTTCGGCGTCCTGCGCTGCGGGGGCCTCTTCCAGGATGACGTGCGCGTTGGTGCCGCTCATCCCGAACGCCGAGACAGCAGCCCGCCGCACCCGATCACCGGTGGAGGGCCACGACGCCGATTCGGTGAGCAGCCGCACCGCACCCGCCGACCAGTCCACGTGTGAGGACGGCACCTCGGCATGGAGGGTCCGCGGCAACCGCTCGTACTGCAGGGCCAGCACCATCTTGATCACACCCGCCACACCGGCCGCGGCCTGGGTGTGACCAATGTTGGACTTCACCGACCCCAGCCACAGCGGGTCACCCTCGCCACGGTCCTGACCGTAGGTGGCCAGCAGCGCCTGCGCCTCGATCGGGTCACCCAATGTCGTCCCGGTGCCGTGGGCCTCGACCACATCCACCTCAGCAGGAGACAGCCGGGCATTCGCCAACGCCGCGCGGATCACGCGCTGCTGCGAGGGCCCGTTGGGCGCGGTCAGACCGTTGGACGCACCGTCCTGATTGACCGCACTGCCCCGCAGCACCGCCAGCACCTTGTGGCCATTACGGCGGGCATCGGACAGCCGCTCCACCACAACCATGCCGGCGCCCTCGGCCCAGCCCGTACCATCCGCCTCCTCGGAGAAAGCCCGGCACCGGCCATCGGCCGACAGCCCCTGCTGACGGGAGAAGTCGATGAACGTACCCGGCGTCGCCATCACCGTCGCCCCACCGGCCAGCGCCAGCGAACACTCCCCCGACCGCACCGCCTGCGCCGCCAGATGAAGCGCCACCAACGACGACGAACACGCCGTGTCCACCGTCACCGCCGGACCCTCCAGACCCAGCACGTAGGACACCCGGCCGGACAGGACACTGGTCGCATTGCCCGTCAGCACATGGCCCTCGGCACCGGAGTCATCCTGACTCATGGAAATGCCGAGCCCGTAGCCGGAGGTGAAGCCGCCGGCGAAGACACCAGTGGCACTCTCCCTCAGCGAGGCCGGGTCAATGCCGGCCCGCTCCAGCGCCTCCCAGGACGTCTCCAGCATCAGCCGCTGCTGCGGATCCATCGCCAGCGCCTCACGCGGACTGATCCCGAAGAACCCCGCATCGAACTCGGCCGCCTCCCGCAGGAACGCACCCTGCGCGACATACGAGGTGCCCTCGCGCTCCCCCTCCGGATCGTAAACACTCTCCAGGTCCCAGCCACGGTCGGTCGGGAAGTCACCCACACCGTCACCACCGGAAGCAAGGAACTCCCAGAACTCCTCCGGACTGCCCGCTCCGCCGGGGAATCGGCACGCCATCCCGACGATCGCCAGCGGCTCGTCCGCAGGCGCCGCCACCACAGTGACCGCCGGAGCGGCCGTGCCCTCTTGCTGCCCGGTCAGCTCGTCGCGCAGGAAGGCAGCCAGCGCCAGCGGGGTGGGGTAATCGAAGACCAGAGTCGACGGCAACCGCAAACCGGTCACCGCATTGAGACGGTTACGCAGCTCGACCGCAGTCAGCGAATCAAAACCCAGATCCTTGAACGCCCGACGGTCCTCCACCGCATCGGCCGAGCCATAGCCCAACACCACCGCAGCCTCGCCGCGTACCACGTCGGTGAGCATCCGCTCCTGCTCCGATCGGCCCAGCCCAGCCAGCTGACGGGCCAGCTCACCCTCCGCAGGCGCCACGGTGACCGCGTTCCCCGCCGTCGCCAGCAGCTGACGGACCTCGGGCAGGTCCCGCACCAACGGCCGCTTCAGCACCTCCACAGCCCCCGGGCCGGACGCCAGCTGCGCCCAGTCCACGTCCATCACCGTCACCACGGCATCCGGACCCTGCAACGCCTCGGCCAGCGCGCGGACTGCGAGCCGCGGATCCATCGGCGGCATCGCACCACGCTCAACCCGCGCCCGCACCACACCACTCGACGCAGCCATACCACCGCCCGACCACGGACCCCAAGCCACCGCCAGACCAGCCAGCCCACGACCACGCCGGTTCTCCGCCAACGCATCCAGGAAAGCATTGGCCGCCGCATAGTTACCCTGACCCGAACCCCCCAGAGTCGCCGCCGCAGCCGAGAACAGTACGAACGCGTCCAGGCCCAGGTCCGCGGTCAGCTCATCCAACAGCACCGCACCATGCGCCTTCACCCCCAGCACGCTCTCCAGCCGCGCAGCGGAGAGACGGTCCACCACACCGTCATCCAGCACACCCGCGGTATGCAACACCGACGACAGCCGAGGGCCGCTCGCACCGATTCGGCCCAGCAGCCCGCTCAGACAGGACCGTTCGCTGACGTCACAGGCGACGACCTCCACAGCCGAGCCGGCCACGGCCAGTTCGGCCGCCAGCGCTGCCGCGCCCACAGCCCCCGGACCCGATCGGCTGGTCAGCACCAGGCGCTCGGCACCCCGGCCCGCCAGCCACCGCGAGACATGTCCGGAAATGGCGCCGGTGCCACCGGTGACCAGTACAGTGCCGCGCGGTGTCCAGCTCTCCCGCACACCACGCCCCGAGACATGCGCAAGCCGACGACCCAATACCCCGGCCGCCCGGATCGCGACCTCGCTCTCGCCGCAGCCGGCCAGCACCGCCACCAACCGCGCACCGGACCGCTCATCGAGCGTCTCCGGCAGATCGACCAGACCACCCCAACGCTCGGGGTGCTCCAGCGCGACCACCCGGCCCAGACCCCACACCTGCGCCTGCACCGGACGGGCCAGTACCTCGCTGCGGCCGGCCGCGACCGCACCGCGCGTGGCGATCCACAGCGGCGCCTCGATCCCGGCATCACCCAGAGCCTGCACCAGGCCCAAGGTGGCAGCCAGACCGGCATTCACCACCGGGTGATCCGGCAGCGGCGCCTCGTCCAGCGCCAGCAACGACAACACACCGGACACCGCCGACGCATCCACCGCGCCGGACAGCAACGCGGCCAGCTCCGCCCGGCCCACCGCCCCGGCCGGGACCTCGACCACCACGACCTCAGCACCACGGGCCGCCAGCGCCGCCACACACCGGTGCCGCAGCTCCTCCGCACAACCAGCCGGCGCAAGCAGCACCCAAGCACCGGTCAGCACACAAGCATCAGACTCGGCAACAGGCGACCAAACAGTCCGGTAACGCCAGTCGGCAGTAGCCGAACGGTCCAGCTCACGACGCCGCCACGACGCCAACGCCGGCAACACCGCACCCAGCTGACTCTCATCCTCCAAAGCCAGCGCCTCCGCAAGCTGCTCCAGATCACCACCCTCCACAGCCGCCCAGAAACCAGCCTCCGCCTCGCTGCCAGCCCCGGCCTCGATAGCAACCGCTGATGGCATGAGCGGGAGAACGCCCTCGGGCCAGTAGCGCTGGTGGCGGAAGGCATACGTGGGCAGCTCCACCTGCTCACCGGCGGGCAGCACCGACGCCCAGTTGACCGGAGCACCGTGGACGAAGGCACGAGCCAGACCGGACAACAGGCCAGTGGTGCCTTCGTCATCACGCCGCTGGAGCGGGACGAAGGCGGGCTCGGCGCCGTCCACGCCGGCGACCGCGTCGGGGCCCAGGGAGGAGAGTGAGCCGTCCGGGCCCACTTCGAGGAAGACCGAGACGCCTTCCGCTGCGAGGGTGGCTACTGCGTCGGCGAACCGTACGGTCCCGCGGGTCTGCGCAGGCCAGTAGCCTGCCTGCGGCTCAGACACCAGCTCACCGGTGAGGGCGCCGGCCCACATCACCTCCGGGCGACGGAACTCCAGCCCCTCCGCAACGCTACGAAGCTCCTCCAGCACCGGGTCCATGGCTGAGGAGTGGAAGGCGTGCGAGACCCGCAGCCGCCGCACCCGACAGCCCCGGCCCCGCCACAACTCCACCACCGCATCAACCGCCTCGGCAGCGCCGGAAATCACCACCGACTCCGGGCCATTGACCGCGGCAATGGCCACCTCACCCGGCACCTCGCCGAACGAGGCGATCACTGCCGTCTCTGAGGCGTTGACCGCCGCCATCGCGCCACCCGACGGCAGTTCCTGCATCAGCCGGGCCCGGGCGGCTACCAGAGCGCAGGCGTCCGGCAGCGACAGCACCCCGGCCACATGGGCCGCGGCCACCTCGCCCACCGAATGACCCACCACCGCGTCCGCCACCACACCAGCGGCCTTCAACACCGCAGCCAGGGCCACCTCGAAAGCGAACAGCCCCGCCTGCGCATGCAGCGTCTGATCCGCCAGGCCAGCGTCCACCTCCTCCACGCCCAACACCACGTCCCGCAGGCACACCGCAGTCCCCAGTTCCAGTTCCAGCAGCCCGCACACCCGGTCGAAGACCTCGGCGAACACCGCACTGCCCGCATACAGGCCCCGGCCCATACCCACCCACTGCGCACCCTGCCCCGCAAACACCAGACCCACCCGGACATCCGCCCGAGCCACACCCGACACCACTTCGGGCGAGGAGATTCCGGCGGCCAGCTTGTGCAGGTCGGACAGCAGCCCGTCACGTTCGGTGCCGAGCACCACCGCACGGTGCTCGAACGCCGACCGCGTCGCCGCCAGCGACCAGGCCACATCGGCCGCCTCCAGTTCCGGGCGCGCCGACACCCACTCCCGCAACCGACCGGCCTGCGCCGACAACGCCTCAGCCGTACGGCCCGACACCACCCACGCAGCAGCATCCGCAAGAGCCGCAACCGGCTTCTGACCGATGCCCTCGCTGCCCGCCTCAACCGTGGGGGCTTCCTCCAAGATGACGTGCGCGTTGGTGCCGCTGATACCGAACGCCGACACCCCGGCCCGACGCGGACGCTCACCCGCCGGCCACGGCACCGACTCCGTCAGCAACCGCACCGCACCCGCCGACCAGTCCACATGCGACGACGCCACATCAGCATGCAACGTCCGCGGCAACCGCCCATGCTGCAACGCCAGCACCATCTTGATCACACCCGCAACACCCGCAGCAGCCTGAGTGTGACCAATGTTCGACTTCACCGACCCCAACCACAACGCATCACGGTCACCACGGTCCCGGCCATAGGTCGCCAACAACGCCTGAGCCTCAATCGGATCACCGAGCGTAGTGCCGGTGCCATGCGCCTCGACGACATCCACATCCCCCGGCGCCAGCCGGGCATTCGCCAACGCCGCACGGATCACCCGCTGCTGCGAAGGCCCGTTGGGCGCCGAAAGACCATTCGACGCACCATCCTGATTCACCGCCGTACCACGAACAACGGCCAGCACCCGGTGCCCATTACGCCGCGCGTCCGACAGCCGCTCCACCACCAGAACACCGGCACCCTCGGCCCAGCCCGTACCGTCCGCATCCTCCGAAAACGCCCGGCACCGGCCATCAGCCGACAACCCCTGCTGCCGGGAGAACTCCACGAAGGAGAAGGGGGTGGCCATTACGGTCACACCGCCGGCCAGGGCCATCGAGCACTCCCCGGAACGCAACGCCTGGGCGGCCAGGTTGAGCGCCACCAGCGAGGACGAGCAGGCCGTGTCCACCGTGACCGCCGGGCCTTCCAGGCCCAGGGCGTAGGAGACCCGGCCGGAGAGGACGCTGGTGGAGTTGCCGGTCATCAGGTGGCCCTCGACGCCGGAGCCGTCCTGGCCGGTGAGTGCCATGCCGATGGCGTAGCCGGAGCCGAAGCCGCCGGCGAAGACGCCCGTCGAACTGCCGCGCAGAGACGACGGGTCGATACCGGCGCGCTCCAACGCCTCCCAGGACGTCTCCAGCATCAGCCGCTGCTGCGGATCCATCGCCAGCGCCTCACGCGGACTGATCCCGAAGAACCCCGCATCGAACTCGGCCGCTCCCCGCAGGAAGGCACCGGAGTCGGTGTAGGAGGTTCCGGTGCCGTGTCGGTCCGGGTCGAAGAAGCCGTCCAGGTCCCAGCCGC
Source organism: Streptomyces sp. NPDC045470 (assembly GCF_040646595.1). NCBI lineage: Bacteria > Bacillati > Actinomycetota > Actinomycetes > Kitasatosporales > Streptomycetaceae > Streptomyces > Streptomyces sp. NPDC045470. Next base: position 40,929 of record NZ_JBEZAN010000021.1, on the reverse strand, counting down.
GGTCGGTGGGGAAGCCGCCCACCGCGTCGCCACCGGAGGACAGCAGCTCCCAGAACTCCTCGGGGCTGCTCGCACCACCGGGGAAACGGCAGGCCATACCGACGATCGCCAGCGGCTCATCCGCAGCAGGGGCTGCGGAGACCGGCGCAGCGGCTGCGGTCTGCGTCACCTGTCCGGTCAGTTCGCCGTGCAGGAAGGCGGCCAGCGCGACCGGGGTGGGGTGGTCGAAGACCAGGGTCGCCGGCAGCCGCAGTCCTGTCGCCGCGTTCAGTTGGTTGCGCAGTTCGACGGAGGTCAGCGAGTCGAAGCCCAGGTCCTTGAAGGCCTGCCGGGCCTGTACCCCGTCCGCCGAGTCGTGCCCCAGTACGGCGGCGGCCTCCGCGCGGACCACGTCGATCAGTATCCGGTCCTGCTCCGAGCGACTCATCCCGGCCAGCCGGGCGGCGAGTTCGCCGTCGGCGCGGAAGGCCGGTCCGGTGCTGCTGTTGTTGGCACGGGCGGCGGCCAACCGCCGGATCTCCGGCATGTCCCGGACCAGCGGCATCTCCAGGACATGCGCCGTTCCCGGCGCCGCGCCCAGCTGCTGCGGGTCGAAGTCCATCACCGTCACCGCGGCGTCCGGGCCGTCCATTGCCTCGATCAGGGCCTCCACCGCGAGCTGGGGGTCCATCGGCGGCATCGCGGTCCGGCGCATCCGGGAGCGGATGGCCTCGTTGGACTGCGCCAGGCCGGCGCCGCCCCACAGCCCCCAGGCCACCGCCAGGCCGGCCAGGCCACGACCGCGCCGGTTCTCCGCCAGCGCGTTCAGGAAGGCATTGGCCGCCGCGTAGTTGCCCTGACCCGGACCGCCCAGGGTTGAGGCGGCCGAAGAGAACAGTACGAAAGCGTCCAGATCCAGGTCCGCGGTCAGCTCGTCCAGGAGCGCCGCGCCATGGGCCTTCACACCCAACACGGCCTCCAGCCGCGGGGTGGTGAGGCGGTCCACGACGCTGTCGTCCAGGACGGCGGCCGTGTGCAGTACGGAGGAGAGCCGGGGACCGCCGGCGTCGATCCGGCTCAGCAGCCCGGCCAGACGGTTCCGTTCGCTGACATCGCAGGCGACGACCTCCACGGCGGAACCGGCCGCGGCCAGTTCGGCCGCCAGCGCTGGCGCGCCCACAGCCCCCGGACCCGAACGGCTGGTCAGCACCAGGCGCTCGGCGCCCCGGCCGGCCAGTCGCCGCGCGACGTGTCCGGCGACCGCCCCGGTTCCACCGGTGATCAGCACCGTGTCGCGAGGCGTCCAGCCATTTTCCGGGCCGTTGCTGTGTGGGACGCTCGACAGCCGTCGGCCCAGGATTCCGGCCCGTCGGACGGCGACCTCGTTCTCGCCGCAGCCGGCCAGTACCGCCACCAGCCGCGCACCACCACGCTCATCGAGCGTCTCCGGCAGGTCAACCAGACCACCCCAACGCTCGGGGTGCTCCAGCGCGACCACCCGGCCCAGACCCCAGACCTGCGCCTGCACCGGACGGGCCAGTACCTCGCTGCGGCCGGCCGCCACCGCACCACGCGTGGCAACCCACAGCGGCGCCTCGATCCCGGCATCACCGAGAGCCTGCACCAGGCTCAGGGTGGCAGCCAGACCGGCATTCACCACCGGACGGTCCGGCAGCGGCGCCTCGTCCAGCGCCAGCAACGACAGCACACCGGACACCGCCGACGCATCCACCGCACCGGTCAGCAATGCCGCAATCTCGGCCCGGCCCACCGCCCCGGCCGGGACCTCGACCGTTACGGCCTCGGCACCGCGAGCGCTGAGCGCGGCCGCGCACTGCTGCGCCGCATCATCATCGACCCCAGCCGCAACCACCACCAGCCACGTACCGGACAGCAGCCCGGCATCCGGCTCGACAATGGCCGACCAGCCCGTGCGATAACGCCAACCGGCAGTGGTTGAACGATCCCGCTCACGACGCCGCCACGACGCCAACGCCGGCAACACCTCGTTGAACGGACGCCCACCCTCCAAAGCCAACGCATCACCCAGCCCCGACAGGTCACCGCCCTCAACAGCCGCCCAGAACGCCGACTCCGTATCAGTGCTCGCGCCCTCCCCGGCAGCAGCAAGCGAACCGCCCGTCGGCAGCGCCAGCATGCCCTCCGGCCAGAACCGTCGACGCCGGAACGCATACGTCGGCAACTCAACCTGCTCACCGACAGGCAACACCGACGCCCAGTCCACCGACGCGCCGCTGACAAACGCCTCCGCCAGCGAGGCCACCAGGCGATCCACACCACCGTCGTCCCGCCGCAGCGTCCCACAGACGGCGCCCGGCTCTGCCCCCTGGCCAGCCACCTGAGCCAGGTCCATAAGGGTGTCGTTCATCGCCCCCATCAGCACCGGATGCGGCGTCACCTCAACAAATAGTTGATGACCACGACCCGCCAGCACCCGCACCGCGCGGTCGTAATGCACCGTCGCGCGCAGGCTGCGATACCAGTACCCGGCGTCCAGCTCCTCACCGGTCAGGGTCTCGCCGGTCATCGCGGAGACCATCGGGACCCGGCCCCGGCGCGGGGAGAGCCTGGCCAGAACGGTGGTGATCTCCTCCTCCAGCCGGTCCACCTGCGCCGAATGCGAGGCGTAATCCACCGCGACCAAACGGGCCCGAGCACCCTGAGCCTCGAACTCCGCCCTCAGCTCCTCCAGCGCGGCCGGTTCACCCGAGACCACGGAGGCCGAAGGCCCGTTGACCGCCGCCAGCGCGGCACGCTCCCCGAAACGGACCAGGCGCTCCTCAACCTCCGCCGCCGGACGGCTGACCGAGAGCATGCCGCCCGCACCCGCCAGCACCTTCAGCGCACGCGACCGCAACGCCACCACACGCGCACCGTCCTCAAGCGACAGCATCCCCGCCACCGTCGCCGCAGCGATCTCACCCTGAGAGTGACCCACCACAGCATCCGGGACGACACCCGCCGCCTCCCACACAGCAGCCAGCGACACCATCACCGCCCACAACGCAGGCTGAACGACATCCGCCGCCTCCAACGCCGGAGCACCCTCCACACCCGCCAACACCTCAGTCAGCGACCAGTCCACATACGGCGCCAACGCCACAGCACACTCATCAAGACGCGCCGCGAACACCGGTGAGGTACGGGCCAGCTCCCGCCCCATCCCCACCCACTGCGAACCCTGACCAGCAAAAGCAAACACCGGACGAGCATTGGAACGGGCCACACCGGACACCACCGAACCAGCCGGAACACCCGACGCCAGGCCCCCAAGCCCCGCCAGCACCTGCTCACGGCATCCGCCCACGACCACCGCACGGTGCTCGAAAACCGACCGCGTCACCGCCAGCGACCACGCCACATCAACCGGCCGAAGAGCCGGACGAAGCGAAACCCACTCCCGCAACCGCCCCGCCTGCGCCGACAACGCCCCAGCAGTCCGCCCAGACAGCACCCAAGCACCGACATCGACACCGACACCGGCGTCCGCGGCCAGCACTGCCGCCTTCGGAGTCGTCGGGTCCTCAAGGCCCTCTGCCGTCTCGATGTCCTCCGGTGCGGGGGCCTCCTCCAGAATGAGGTGGGCGTTGGTACCGCTGATGCCGAAGGAGGAGATGCCGGCGCGTCGCACCCGGTCGCCGTCGGACGGCCAAGGTACCGACTCGGTGAGCAGCCGCACCTCACCGGCCGTCCAGTCCACGTGGGTGGAGGGCACCTCGGCGTACAGGGTCTGCGGCAGTTGCTCGTGCTGGAGGGCCAGCACCATCTTCATGACACCGGCGACACCGGCGGCAGCCTGGGTGTGACCGATGTTGGACTTCACCGAACCCAGCAGCAGCGAGCCGCGGTCACCTCGGTCCTGGCCGTAGGTGGCCAGCAGCGCCTGGGCCTCGATGGGGTCACCGAGTGTGGTGCCGGTGCCGTGCGCCTCGACCACGTCGACATCGGCGGTGGTCAGGCCGGAGTTGGCCAGCGCGGCGCGGATCACCCGCTGTTGGGAGGGTCCGTTGGGGGCGGTGAGGCCGTTGGAGGCGCCGTCCTGGTTGATGGCGGAGCCGCGGAGCACGGCGAGCACCGGGTGTCCGTTGCGGCGGGCGTCGCTCAGGCGTTCCACCACGAGCATGCCGGCGCCCTCGGCCATGCCCATGCCGTCGGCCTGGTCGGAGAACGCCTTGGAGCGGCCGTCCGCGGCCAGGCCCCGGGCGTGGGAGAACGCCAGGAAGCCGTCCGGGCTGGCCATGATGGTGACGCCGCCCGCCAGGGCCAGCGAGCACTCACCGGTGCGCAGGGCCTGGGCGGCCAGGTGGAGCGCGACCAGCGAGGAGGAGCAGGCGGTGTCCACGGTGACCGCCGGGCCCTCCAGGCCCAGAGTGTAAGAGACCCGGCCGGACAGCACGCTGGCAGCGTTGCCGGTCATCAGGTGGGCGCCGAGGTTCTCCAGTTCTTCCTCGTCGGTGACGCTGACGGCGAGGTAGGAGGAGCCGTAGCCGCCGACGAAGGCGCCGGTGTGGCTGCTGCGCAGGGTCGCCGGGTCGATGCCGGCGCGTTCCAGGGCCTCCCAGGACGTCTCCAGCAGCAGGCGCTGCTGCGGGTCCATGGCGAGGGCCTCGCGCGGGCTGATGCCGAAGAAGCCGGCGTCGAAGGCGCCTGCGTCCTGCAGGAACCCGCCCACCTGTGTGTAGGAGGTACCGGCGTGCTCGATGTCGGGGTCGTAGAGCGCTTCGAGGTCCCAGCCGCGGTCGGTGGGGAAGGTGGACAGGCCGTCGGTGCCGTCGGCGAGCATCTGCCACAACTGTTCGGGGCTGGTCACGCCGCCCGGGAAGCGGCAGGCCATGCCGACGATGGCGATCGGCTCGTCCGCGGTGTACGCGGCGGTGGTCTGCGGGGCGGCGGGTGACGCGCTCTGCGGCAGGTCGTCGGTCAGCTGCTCGTGCAGCAGCCGGGCCAGCGCCGTCGGGTTGGGGTGGTCGAAGACCAGGGTGGTGGGCAGCCTCAGTCCGGTCGCCGCGTTGAGGCGGTTACGGAACTCGACGGCGATCAGCGAGTCGAAGCCCAGGTCGGTGAAGGGCCGGCCGGCCTCGATGGCGTCGCCCGAGGGGTGCCCCAGTACGGCGGCCGCGTGGCTGCGGACGAGATCGAGCAGGAGCCGGTCGCGCTCCGGGCCCAGTTGCGCGGCCAGGTGTGCGCGCAACTGGTGGGAGGTGCCGGCGCCGGAGTCGCCGGCGGCCGAGGTGACGGCGGCCCGGCGCGGGGCGAGGTCGTCGGCCAGCTCCGTCCAGAGGGCGGGGATGCCGGTGGCGGCTGCCTGGGCCCGCAGCGCGGCCTTGTTCAGCCGGGCCGGGACGAGGAGCGCCTCGGTCCGTTCGAGGGCCAGGTCCAGCAGCGTCAGGCCCTGGTGCTCGTCGAGGGCGGTGAGGCCGGAGCCGGTCATCCGGCGCAGCATCACCTCGTCGAGGTCGCGGCCGATGCCGGCCTGCGGCATCCACGGGCCCCAGGCCAGCGCGGTACCGGCCAGCCCGGCGGCCCGCCGGTGGCCGGCCAGGGTGTCCAGGAAGGCGTTGGCCGCCGCGTAGTTGCCCTGACCTGCGCCGCCGAAGGCGGAGGCCACCGAGGAGAACAGGACGAAGTGGTCCAGGTCCAGGTGCCGGGTGAGGTCGTGCAGGTGCCAGGCGGCGTCCGCCTTGGGGCGCAGGACGGCTGCCAGCTGCTCGGCGCTGAGGGAGCCGATCAGGCCGTCGTCGATGATGCCGGCGGTGTGCACGACGGAGCGCAGCGGGCGGTCGGCGGGGATCGTGTCCAGGACGCCGGCCAGGGCGTCCCGGTCGGCCGCGTCGCAGGCGATCACCCGGACATCCGCGCCGTGTGCGGCTATCCGGGCGGCCAGGGCGGCGGCGCCGGGGGCGGCCGGACCGGAGCGGCTGAGCAGCAGGGTCTCGTGGGCTCTGCCGGTGGCGGCCAGGTGCCGGGCGACGACCCCGCCCAGGGTTCCGGTGCCGCCGGTCACCAGTACGGTGCGCGGGTGTGCCGCGGCGGGTGCGGGGGTCGGTGCGGTGCGGTCGGTGACGGTGGGGCGGACCATGCGCCGGGCGTAGCCGCTCTGGTGCCGTACGGCCAGTTCCGGTTCACCCGTGGCCAGTGCGGCGGGCAGCGCGGCGGTGTCGCCGGCGCTGCCGTCCGCGGGGAGGTCGGCCAGCACGAAGCGGTCGGGGTGCTCTGTCTGGGCCGATCGCAGCAGGCCCCAGACGGCGCCCGCGGCCGGGTCCGCGACCTGCTCGCCGGGGTGCACCAGCACGCCGCCCCGGGTCACCAGGACGAGCTTGGACGCCTCCAGCTCGGGTGCGGCGAGCCAGTCCTGCACGAGGGTCAGGGCTTCAGTGGCGACCTGGCGGGCGGCCTCGGCGATTCCGTGGGCATCCGTCCCGGCGGGTCCGCTGTGTGTGGTGGTGCCGCTGTGTTTGGTGGTGCCGCTGAGGCAGGCGAGCACGGTGCTCGGTACGGTCTCGCCCGCACCGACAGCGGCCACGAGTTCGGCGATTCCGGCATGGCTGCGGACCGGTGTCCCGGCGGTGGTGAGCTGCTCGGCCACGGCGAAGCGGTCGGCGCCGATCAGCGCCCACGGCCCGTCCGGGGCCGGGGCCTGCGAGGGGTTGGGGGAGCCACTGCGGTGCAGCGGAAGCCACTCCACGGTGAACAGGGCGTCGCGGGTCCACGCGTCGTCGCCCTGGAGCTGGTCGGCGGAGAGCGGCCGGGTCCGCACCGATTCCACCGAGACCACCATCGCTCCGGTGGGGTCGGCGGCGGTCAGTGCCAGGGTGTCGTCGGGGTTCCGGCGCAGCCTGATGCGCAGTACGGACGCGCCGGCGGCGTGCAGTTCCACGCCGCTCCAGGCGTGGGGCAGGCGGATCCGGTCGGGTCCGTCGTCCGTGGCCCGCCCCTGGGCCTGCCCGGCCACGCGGTCGGCGAGCAGGGCCGCGTCGAGCAGCGCCGGGTGGAGGGCGTACGGGTCCGCGGTGCCGGCGTCCGACGGCAGTGCCACCTCGGCGAAGATGTCCGCGCCGCGCTGCCAGACGGCCTGCAGGCCCTGCTGGGCGGGGCCGTAGACGTCGGCCAGTTGGACGGTGTAGAGGTCGTCGATGTCCAGTGCCCGGGCGTTGCGCGGCGGCCAGGCGGTGAGGTCGGCCGGTGTCCGGACCGCGTCCGGCGCGGGAGTGCGGGCCGGGGCGACGACGGCTGTGGCGTGCCGGACCCAGCCGTGCTCCTCCTCCGAGCGGTCCGGGCGAGCGAAGACGTCCACCTGGCGGTAGCCGTCCTCGTCGCCCGCGCCGACGACCACCTGGAGCTGCGTCCCGGGGCCTTCGGCGGGCAGCATCAGCGGCTCGTGCAGCGTGAGTTCGGTCAGCAGCGGGCAGCCCGCCTGGTGGCCCGCGCTGACGACCAGCTCCACGAAGCCGGTGCCGGGCAGCAGCGTCACGCCGCCGACCGTGTGGTCGGCCAGCCAGGTCTGGGTGTGTACGGACAGCCGTCCGGTGCACACCAGCTGGTCCTCACCGGCCAGCTCGACGACGGCGCGCAGCATGGGGTGACCCACTGCTTCCAGGCCCAGCTCGGCAGGGTCGCCGACGCCCGGCTTCACCGTGCCGGGCAGCGCCATCATGCCCTTGGGCCAGTAGCGCTGGTGCCGGAAGGCATACGTGGGCAGCGCCACCTGCTCACCGGCGGGCAGCACACGCTTCCAGTCCACCGGCACGCCGTGGACGAAGGCACGGGCCAGACCCGTCAGCAGGTCGGTGGCGCCTTCCTCGGTGCGCCGCTGGAGCGGGACGAAGGCGGGCTCGCCGCCCTCCAGGCCGGCGACCGCGTCGGGGCCGAGGGAGGAGAGTGAGCCGTCCGGGCCCACTTCGAGGAAGACCGAGATGCCTTCCGCTGCGAGGGTGGCTACTGCGTCGGCGAACCGTACGGTCCCGCGGGTCTGCGCAGGCCAGTAGCCTGCCTGCGGCTCAGACACCAGCTCACCGGTGAGAGCGCCGGCCCACATCACCTCCGGGCGACGGAACTCCAGCCCCTCCGCAACGCTACGAAGCTCCTCCAGCACCGGGTCCATGGCTGAGGAGTGGAAGGCGTGCGAGACCCGCAGCCGCCGCACCCGGCAACCCCGGCCCCGCCACAACTCCACCACCGCATCGACCACCTCGGCCGCACCCGAAATCACCACCGACTCCGGACCATTGACCGCGGCAATGGCCACCTCACCCGGCACCTCGCCGAACGAGGCGATCACTGCCGTCTCTGAGGCGTTGACCGCCGCCATCGCGCCACCCGACGGCAGTTCCTGCATCAGCCGGGCCCGGGCGGCTACCAGAGCGCAGGCGTCCGGCAGCGACAGCACCCCCGCCACATAGGCCGCGGCCACCTCGCCCACCGAATGACCCACCACCGCATCCGCCACCACACCAGCGGCCTTCAACACCGCAGCCAAAGCCACCTCGAAAGCGAACAGCCCCGCCTGCGCATACAACGTCTGATCCGCCAGGCCCGCAGCCCCGCCGTCGCCATCGCGGTCGCTGTCCAGGACCACATCCCGCAGACGCACCCCGAGCCCGAGCTCCAGCTCCAGCAGCCCGCACACCCGGTCGAAGACCTCGGCGAACACCGCACTGCCCGCATACAGGCCACGGCCCATACCCACCCACTGCGCACCCTGCCCCGCGAAGATCAAGCCCACCCGGACATCCGCCCGAGCCACACCCGACACCACCACAGGCGACGGAACCCCGGCCGCCAGGTCTGCCACTGCGGACAGCAGCTCCTCGCGCTCCGTACCCAGCACCACCGCACGGTGCTCGAACGCCGACCGCGTCGCCGCCAGCGACCACGCCACATCAGCCGCGCCCAACCCCGGACGCGCCGACACCCACTCCCGCAACCGACCGGCCTGCGCCGACAACGCCTCAGCCGTACGACCCGACACCAGCCAGGCGCCGGAGCCCGGCAGCAGCGGCTCGGCGGCGTGGCTGCCGGTGTCCTGAGGTGCGGTGTCCGTGCCGCCCTCGCCGTCCGTCCCGGTCTGCACCTCGGCGGGCTCCTCCGCAGGGGCCTCCTCCACGATGACGTGGGCGTTGGTGCCGCTGACGCCGAAGGAGGAGACGCCGCCGCGCCGGACCCGCTCCCCCAGCGGCCAGGAGTGGGCCTGGGTCAGCAGCTCGATGTTTCCGGCCGACCAGTCGATGTGCGGCGAGGGCTCTTCGGCGTGCAGAGTCTGCGGCATCTGCTGGTGTTGCAGCGCCAGCACCAGCTTGATCACACCGGCGATGCCGGCGCCGGCCTGGGTGTGGCCGATGTTGGACTTGACCGAGCCCAGCCGGACCGGCTGGTCCTCCGCGCGGCCCTGGCCGTAGGTGGCCAGCAGGGCCTGAGCCTCGATGGGGTCGCCGAGCGTGGTGCCGGTGCCGTGCGCCTCGACCAGGTCGACATCGGCGGTGGACAGGCGGGCGTTGGCCAGGGCGGCGCGGATGACCCGCTGCTGGGAGGGACCGTTGGGGGCGGCCAGCCCGTTGGAGGCGCCGTCCTGGTTGATCGCTGAGCCGCGGATGACCGCGAGCACCGGGTGCCCGTTGCGGCGGGCGTCGGAGAGCCGCTCCAGTACGACCATGCCGGCGCCCTCGGATATGCCCATGCCGTCGGCGTCGGCGGAGAAGGCCTTGCAGCGGCCGTCCGCGGCCAGCCCCAACTGCTTGGAGAACTGGGTGAACATGACCGGGACGGTGGTGACCGTGACGCCGCCGGCCAGCGCCAGCGAGCACTCCCCGGACCGCACCGACTGTGCGGCCAGGTGGAGCGCGACCAGGGAGGAGGAGCAGGCGGTGTCCACGGTGACCGCCGGGCCCTCCAGGCCCAGCGCGTAGGAGACCCGGCCGGAGATGACGCTGGTGGAGGTGCCCGTCATCAGGTGGACGTCCAGGTCCTCGTCCGTGCCGAAGCCGTAGCCGGACAGCGAGGCGCCGGCGAAGACGCCGGTCGAGCTGCCGCGCAGGACGTGCGGGTCGATGCCGGAGCGCTCCAGCGCCTCCCAGGCCACCTCCAGCAGCAGCCGCTGCTGCGGGTCCATCGCCACCGCCTCGCGGGGGCTGGTCCCGAAGAACGCGGCGTCGAACCCGCTGGCGTCCGTGATGAACCCGCCCTCGGGGAGCCTCGTGCTGCCGTCCGGGTCCTGGACCCGCAGTTGCGCGAGGTCCCAGCCGCGGTCGGTGGGGATGTCGGCGATCCCGTCGCGTGCGGTGGCGAGCAGGTTCCAGAAGTCCTCCGGAGTGTCGACTCCTCCGGGGTAACGGCAGCCGATGCCGACGACCGCAATGGGCTCGTGGCTGCGTTCCTCGACCTCACGCAGGCGCTGCCGCGTGTTGTAGAGGTCCGTGGTCACCCACTTGAGGTAGTCGCGGAGGGCCTCTTCATCTGCCATCGGATCTCACCATTCCAGTTCGTGAAACGCGCACGTGCTGTCCGCACCTGAGGGGGGCCGGTTACCGGCCGAGTTCTCGGTGGATGAACTCGAATATCTCGTCGTCCGTTGCGGATCCGATCTTGTCCGCGACCGCTTGGCTTTCCTGCGGGGCGCCGCTCTCCTTCCACTGGGCGAGGAGGTGGTGCAGGCGCTCGGTGACCATGTCGTACGTCTTCTCGTCCGGCGCCGACCCGGTCAGCAGCGACCCGAGCCGGTCGACCTCCTCCACCAGGGACACCGCGCCCGCGCCGTCCTGGAACTGCTCGCTCCACAGGTGGTCGGCCGCCGCTTGCGGGGTGGGGTGGTCAAACAGCAGGGTGGCGGGCAGTTGCAGGCCGGTGGCGTTGCTGAGCCGGTTACGCAGTTCGACCGAGGTCAGCGAGTCGAAGCCGAGGTCGCTGAAGGCGCGGGTGGCCTCGACCTCGCCGGGTGCGGCGTAGTCGAGTACCGCGGCCGCGTGTTCCTGCACCAGCCGGATCAGTGCCCGGTGCTGCTCGGCACTCGGCAGCCCGGCCAGCTCCTCGCGCAGCGAGGCTCCCGCGGCCGGATCGGTGGCCGGGGCGGCCGCCTCTGCCGCCAGGGCCGCGGCGGCCTCGGGCAGGCCGGCGATCAGCGGGCTGGGGCGGCGCAGCGTGAACGGCACGGCGAATCGCGACCAGTCGACATCGACGATGGTCAGCGGCCCTTCCCCGCCGTCCACGAGGTGTGCCAGGGCCTGGACCGCGCGGTCCTTGTCCATCAGCGCCACGCCTCCGCGGGCCAGCCGTCCGGCGGTCTCCGCGTCGGTCATTCCGCCGCCGCCCCAGGGGCCCCAGGCCACCGAGGTGGCGGGCAGGCCGCGGGCCCGGCGGTGTTCGGCGAGGCCGTCCAGGTAGGTGTTGGCGGTGGCGTAGGCGGGCTGCACGACGCTGCCCCAGATCGCGGAGATGGAGGAGAACAGGACGAACGCGTCCAGGTCGAGGCCGAGTTCGCGGGTGAGCTCGTCCAGGTGCCGGGCTCCGGCCGCCTTGGCCGCCAATACCGCGTTCGTCTCCGCCAGGTCGGCCTCGGCTACCGTCACGGCCTGCCCGATCCCGGCGGTGTGCAGCACCGTGGTCAGCGTGGGGCCCTGCGCGACGATCCGGCCGAGCGTCCCGGCGACCTGGGCGCGGTCGCTGACGTCGCAGGCCAGGATGTCCACCCGGCTGCCCGTAGCGGCCAGTTCGGCGGCCAGGGCGGCAGCTCCGGCGGCTGCGGGGCCGGAGCGGCTGGTCAACACCAGCCGTCGGGCGCCGCGCCCGGCCGCCCAGCGCGCGACGTGTCCGCCGATGGCGCCGGTGCCGCCGGTGACCAGGACCGTGCCGCCCGGCGTCCACGGCCGGTCCGGCAGGACGGGCTGTGGGGCGTGGGTCAGTCGCCGGCCCAGGATGGCGGCCGCTCGGATCGCCACCTGGTCCTCACCACAGCCGGCCAGTACCGCGCCCAGCCGCGCCGCGACCTGCCCGTCCGGCCCGTCGAAGTCGGCGGGCAGGTCGACCAGACCGCCCCAGCGCTCGGGGTGCTCCAGACCGACGACCCGCCCCAGGCCCCAGACTTGTGTCTGCAGCGGGCGGACCGGCGGCTCGCCGGGTGCGGCGGCCACCGCGTGGGAGGTGGCCACCCACAGTGGGGCGTCCACCTCGGCATCGCCGAGGCCCTGCACCAGGGCGAGGGTGGCGGCCAGACCCACGGTCAGCGCCGGATGGCCCGGCATCGGCGTCTCGTCCAACGCCAGCAGGGACAGAACACCCGCGAACCCGTCCGCCGCCGACACAGCGCGGACCTGATCGGCCACCGCCTCACGGCCGGCAGCCCCGGCCATCTCCAGCACGACAACGTCCGCACCACGGGCGGACAGCGCCGCACGGCACTGACGCGCCAACGCCCCGTCGACCTCCTGGGCCGGTACGAGCAGCAGCCAGCGGCCGGCCAACCGGGCCGGTACCGGGTCGGCCACCGGCGCCCAAGTGATCCGGTAGCGCCAGCTCTCGGTAGCCGAACGCTCCAGTTCCCGGCGCCGCCAGGACGCCAGCGCGGGCAGTACGCCGTTCAGTTGCTCCTGATCCGCAAGGGCCAGGGTGTCCACGACACCCGACAGGTCGCCGCCCTCGACGGCGGCCCAGAACCGCGCCTCGGCGGCTGAGGACCCGCCAGCGGCGACCGCGGCAGCGGCTGCTGTGGCGGTGGCGGAGGGCTCCAGCCAGTAACGGCGGTGCTGGAACGCGTAAGTCGGCAGCTCCACCACCTCACCGGCCGGCAACACCTTCCGCCAGTCCACCGGCAGCCCCGCCACATGGGCCTGCGCGAAGGCGCGCAGCAGGCCGGCCGCACCGGCATCGGCCTGCGTCAGCGTGCCGATGCTCAGCACCTCGGCGGTGACTGCGTCCTGCGCGGTCTCGCTCACCGCGGCCGTCAGCACCGGGTGCGGGGAGATCTCGACGAACGCCCCGTAACCCGCCTCCAGCAGGCTGCGGACGGCCTCCTCGAAACGCACCGTCTGCCGCAGATTCGCGAACCAGTACCCCGCATCCACCTCCGGCCCGGCCAGCCACTCCCCCGTAACCGTCGAGACCATCGGAACCCGGCCCGCCCGCGGAACGATGCCCGACAGCTCCGCCTGAAGCCGGGCAGCCAGCGGCTCCACCGCCGGCGAATGCGCCACAAAATCCGTCGCCGGAATCCGCCAGCGCAGCACCTTCCGCGCCGCCAGCTCCCGCTCGAAAACAGCCAGCGCCTCCGCTTCTCCGGAGACCACCACCGACGCCGGGCCATTGACCGCAGCCACCGACAACCGGCCGTCGAAGCCAGCCACCAACTCACGCACCGCGTCAGCCGGCATCACCACCGACACCATCGCCCCAGCCACATCCAGCGACGACAACGCACGCGAACGCACCGCCACCACCCGCGCCGCATCCTCCAGCGACAGCATCCCCGCCACCGTCGCCGCAGCAATCTCCCCCTGCGAATGACCCACCACAGCATCCGGCACCACACCCGCCGCCGCCCACACCGCGGCCAACGACACCATCACCGCCCACAACGCAGGCTGAACAACCTCAGCCGCCTCCAACGCCGGAGCACCCTCCACACCCGCCAACACATCGGTCAGCGACCAGTCCACATACGGCGCCAACGCCACCGCACACTCCTCAAGCCGCGCCGCAAACAACGGCGACGAGACCAACAGCTCCCGGCCCATACCGACCCACTGCGCACCCTGCCCGGCGAACACGAACACCGTACGACCCGTGGCCCGAGCAACCCCCGACACCACACCCGGCGACAACTCACCGGCCGCCAGACCCCGCACCCCGTCCAACAGGCCCGTCCGGTCACCAGCCACGACCACACCCCGGTGCTCCAACACCGCCCGCGTAGCCGCCAACGACCACGCCACATCAACCGGACGCAACGCAGCACACCCAGCCGCCCACTCCCCCAACCGACCCGCCTGCGCAACAAGACCCTCCGCAGACCGACCCGACACCAACCACGCCGACGCCCCACCCGCCGCAAGAACGGCAGGCACAGTGTCCGCCGGGGCGGGGACCCCATCGGCGTCCGTCTCCTCGGGCCGCTCGGCCGGGGCCTCCTCCAGGATGAGGTGGGCGTTGGTGCCGCTCATGCCGAACGACGAGACGCCGGCGCGGCGTACTCGGCCCTTCCCCGGCCACGGGGCCGTTTCGGTCAGCAGCCTGACGTCGCCGACCGACCAGTCGATGTGCGGGGAGGGCTCGGCTGCGTGCAGGGTGCGCGGCAGCTCGCGGTGCTGGAGTGCCAGCACCATCTTGATGACGCCGGCGACACCGGCGGCAGCCTGGGTGTGACCGATGTTGGACTTCACCGAACCCAGCCACAGCGGGTCGGCCTCGCCGCGGTCCTGGCCGTAGGTGGCCAGCAGTGCCTGGGCCTCGATCGGGTCGCCCAGCGGGGTACCGGTGCCGTGCGCCTCCACCACGTCCACGTCGCCAGGGGTGAGACGGGCGTTGGCCAGGGCGGCGCGGATCACCCGCTGCTGCGACGGCCCGTTGGGCGCGGTCAGACCGTTGGACGCACCGTCCTGGTTGACCGCACTGCCCCGTACGACAGCCAAGACCTTGTGCCCATGGCGACGCGCGTCGGAAAGCCGCTCGACGACCAGCATGCCGGCGCCCTCACCCAGTCCCATACCGTCGGCGCCGGCCCCGAACGGCTTGCACCGGCCGTCCGGGGAGAGCCCCATCTGCCGGCTGAACTGGTCGAACAGCAGCGGGTTGGCCGCCACCATGACCCCGCCGGCCAGTGCCAGCGTGCACTCGCCGGAGCGCAGGGACTGGGCGGCCATGTGCAGCGCCACCAGGGAGGAGGAGCACGCGGTGTCCACCGTCACCGCCGGGCCCTCCAGGCCCAGTACGTAGGAGACGCGGCCGGAGACCACGCTGGTGGAGATGCCGGTCACCAGGTGGCCGTCGAGCTCCTTCTGTACTCCGGAACTCCAGCCGTAGCCGGAGGCGGAGGCGCCGGCGAAGACGCCCGTCGGGCTGCCGCGCAGCGCGGACGGGTCGATGCCGGAGCGTTCCAGCGCCTCCCAGGCCACCTCCAGCAGCAGCCGCTGCTGCGGGTCCATCGACACCGCCTCACGCGGACTGATTCCGAAGAAGCCGGCGTCGAAGTTGGTAGCGTCGTAGACGAAGCCGCCGGAGCGGACGGGGCCCTGGGGGTCTCCCTGGCGGTCCTCGATGTTCCAGCCGCGGTCCTCGGGCAGTACGGAGATGGCGTCGGTCCCGGCGGTGACCAGGTTCCACAGCTCCTGCGGGCCGCTCGCCCCACCCGGGTAGCGGCAGGCCATGCCGACGATCGCCAGTGGTTCGTCCGCGGCCGCCGCCAGGACGGGGGCGGCGTGCGACGCGTCGGCCTGCGTGCCGTCCGGTGTGCCGGGCAGCTCGGCCAGTTCGGCCAGCAGGAATGCGGCGGCGGCGCCGGGCGTGGGGGCATCGAACAGCAGGGTGGCGGGCAGGTGCAGGCCGGTGGCGCTGCTGAGCCGGTCACGCAGTTCGACCGAGGTCAGCGAGTCGAAACCGAGGTCGCTGAAGGCGCGGGTGGCCTCGACCTCGCCGGGCGTGGCGTAGTCGAGTACCGCGGCCGCCTGGGTCTGGACGAGGGTGAGCAGTGTCCGCTTCTGCTCGGTGCGGGACAGGCCCGCCAGCTGTCGGCGCCAGGAGGCGCCGGCGTGCGGGCCGGCTGCCGTGTCACCGCTGCCCGGGGCGTGCGGCCCGTCGGCGGCCAGCACCTCCTGGACCTCCGGCAGGTTCTCGATCAGCGGGCTGGGGCGGCGCAGCGTGAACGGCGGCGCGAACCGCTGCCAGTCCACGTGGGCGACGGTCATCTGTGGTTCGCCGCAGTCCAGGACCTGGGCCAGCGCCTGCACGGCGTGGTCCGGGTCCATGACGATCAGGCCGCGGCGGATGCCCTGTGCCGCACCCGCCTCGTCGGTCATGCCGCCGCCGCCCCAGGAGCCCCAGGCCACCGAGGTGGCGGGCAGACCGTGGGCCCGGCGGTGCTCGGCGAGACCGTCCAGGTAGGTGTTGGCGGCGGCGTAGGCGGGTTGCAGGCCGCTGCCCCAGGTGGCCGAGATGGAGGAGAACAGGACGAACGCGTCCAGTTCCAGGCCGAGTTCGCGGGTCAGGTCGTGCAGGTGCAGGGCGCCGGCCGTCTTGGCCGCCAGTACGGCGTCCGTCTCGGCGAGGTCGGTGTCCTGCACCAGAGTGGCCTGGTTGACGCCGGCGGTGTGCAGCACCGTGGTCAGCTTGGGGCCCTGCGCGGCGATCCGGCCGAGCACCGTGGCGACCTGGGCGCGGTCGCTGACGTCGCAGGCCACGACGTCCACCCGGCTGCCCGCGGTGGCCAGTTCGGCGGCCAGGACGGCAGCTCCGGCGGCTGCGGGCCCGGAGCGGCTGGTCAGCACCAGCCGGGCGGCGCCACGGCCGGACAGCCAGCGGGCGACGCGTCCGCCGATGGCACCGGTGCCGCCGGTGACCAGGGCGCTGCCGCCGGGTGCGTACGATCCGGCCTCGCCACGGGGGCGGCCGGCCCTGCTCAGCCGGCGGCCGAAGATGCCGGCCGGCCGGATCGCGGTCTGGTCCTCGCCGCAGCCGGCCAGCACCGCGCACAGGCGCGCCGTGATCTGTCCGTCCGCGCCGTCCGGCCCGTCGAAGTCGGCGGGCAGGTCGATCAGTCCACCCCAGCGGTCGGGGTGCTCCAGGGCGGCGACCCGGCCGAAGCCCCAGGTCAGGCTCTGTGCCGGGGTGACGGGCGGCTCCTGGGCGGTGGTGGCGACGGCGCCGCGGGTCAGTACCCACAGCGGGGCGTCCACCCCGGTGTCGCCCAGTGCCTGTACCGCGGCCAGTGTGCCGGCCAGGCCGCCCGGGACCGCGGGGTGCCCGGGCACCGGCGTCTCGTCCAGGGCGAGCAGCGAGACGATGCCCGCCGGTGCCGTGGTCTCTTGCAGTGCCTGGCCGAGGACGTCCGCCATCGCGACGCGGTCCACGGTGTCCGCGGGCACCTCCACGACGGTGGTGTCGGCCCCACGGGCGGCGAGCGCCTGGGCGCAGGCCCGGGCCGGGCCGGCGCCCTCGGGTCCGGTGAGCAGCAGCCAGCGGCCGGTGAGGACGGTGGCGGCCGGGTCGGCCACCGGTGCCCAGGTGATGCGGTAGCGCCAGTCGGCGGTGGCCGACCGGTCCTGTTCCTGGCGGCGCCAGGAGGTGAGGGCAGGAAGCACCTCGCCCAGCGCGTGCGCGTCGTCCAGGTTGAGCACCTCGGCCATGTGGGTCAGGTCGCCGCCCTCGACGGCGGCCCAGAACCGTGCCTCGGCGTCCGAGGAAGCGGTTGCGGCGGCCGTGGCGGAGGCTGCGGCGGAGGGCTCCAGCCAGTAACGGCGGTGCTGGAAGGCGTAGGTGGGAAGCTCCACCACCTCACCGGCCTGCAGGACCTTGCGCCAGTCCACCGGCAACCCCGCCACGTGGGCGTGTGCGAGGGCGCGCAGCAGACCGGCCGCGCCCGCGTCGGTCTGCGACAGGGTGCCGATGCTCAGCACCGGGGTGGTGCCCGCGTCCGTGTCCTGGGCTGTTTCGGTCACCGCGGCCGTCAGCACCGGATGCGGCGAGACCTCGATGAACGCCCCGTAACCGGATTCCAGCAGCGTGCGCACGGCGTCCTCGAAGCGCACCGTCTGCCGCAGGTTCGCGAACCAGTACCCGGCATCCACCTCCTGCCCGGCCAGCCACTCCCCCGTAACCGTGGAGACCATCGGAACCCGGCCCGCCTGCGGGGCAATACCCGACAGCTCCACTTCAAGCTGGGCGGCAAGCGGCTCCACCGCCGCCGAATGCGCAACAAAATCCGTCGCCGGGACGCGCCAGCGCAGCACCTTCCGCGCCGCCAGCTCCCGCTCGAAGACGGCCAGCGCCTCCGCTTCTCCGGAGACCACCACCGACGCCGGGCCGTTGACCGCAGCCACCGACAACCGCCCGTCGAAACCCGCCACCAACTCACGCACCGCGTCAGCCGGCATCACCACCGACACCATCGCCCCGGCCACATCCAGCGACGACAACGCACGCGAACGCACCGCCACCACCCGCGCCGCATCCTCCAGCGACAGCATCCCCGCCACCGTCGCCGCAGCGATCTCCCCCTGCGAATGCCCCACCACCGCATCCGGCACGATGCCAGCGGCCTCCCACACCGCGGCCAGCGACACCATCACCGCCCACAACGCAGGCTGAACAACCTCAGCCGCCTCCAGCGCGGGAGCACCCTCCACACCCGCCAGGACCTCGCTGAGCGACCAGTCCACATACGGCGCCAGCGCCGCCTCGCACTCCGCCAACCGCGCCGCGAACAACGGCGACGAGACCAACAGCTCCCGGCCCATACCGACCCACTGCGCACCCTGCCCGGCGAACACGAACACCGTACGGCCCGTGGCCCGAGCAACGCCAACAACCGTATCGGCAGTAGCCGTTGCGGAAGCCAGATCGTCCAGCCCGGACAGAAGTGCGGCGTGCTCGTCGGCCACGACCACACCACGGTGCTCGAAGACCGATCGGGTGGCCGCCAGCGACCAGGCCACGTCCGCCGGACGCAGGGCGGGGCGCTCGGCCGACCACTCCCGCAGCCGTCCCGCCTGTGCGGCAAGTCCCTCCGCAGACCGTCCCGAGAGGAGCCAGGCCGTGGGACCGCCGTCAACGAGCAGCGCCGGCGCGGGAGCCGACACGGCCTCCTGGTCCGGACCGTGCTGCGCCGACTCGGACAGGGCCTCCGCCTCACCCTCGCCCGCGTTCGGGCCCTCCTGCCCGGTCGGATCCGTGGTCTCCTCGGCCTCTTCGGCCGGGGCCTCTTCCAGGATCACGTGCACGTTGGTGCCGCTCATCCCGAAACCGGAGACACCCGCCCTGCGCACCCGCTCGCCACTGGGCCACGGCACCGGCTCGGACAGCAGCCTGACCTCACCCGCCGACCAGTCCACCTCGTCGGTGGGTTTTTCGACATGGAGGGTGCGCGGCAGGTTCTCGTGCTGCAGGGCCAGGACCATCTTGATGATTCCGGCCATGCCCGCGGCCTGCTGGGCGTGGCCGATGTTGGACTTCACCGAACCCAGCCACAGCGGCCGGCCCTCGGGGCGCTCCTGGCCGTACGTGGCCAGCAGGGCCTGGGCCTCGATCGGGTCGCCCAGCGGGGTACCGGTGCCGTGTGCCTCCACCACGTCCACCTCGGACGCCGTCAGGTGCGCACCGGCCAGGGCGGCGCGGATGACACGCTGCTGAGCGGGGCCGTTGGGGGCGGTCAGGCCGTTGGAGGCACCGTCCTGGTTGACGGCGCTGCCCCGTACGACCGCGAGTACGCGGTGGCCGTTGCGTCGTGCGTCGGAGAGCCGCTCGGCGACCACGACGCCGACGCCCTCGGCCACGCCCATACCGTCGGCGCCGGCCCCGAACGCCTGGCACCGGCCGTCCGAGGAGAGTCCCAGGGAGCGGCTGAAGTCGGTGAACAGTACCGGGGTTGCGGCCACATAGGCACCGCCGACCAGGGCCATGGAGCACTCTCCCGCACGCAGGGCCTGGCAGGCCAGGTGCAGCGAGACCAGCGCCGAGGAGCAGGCGGTGTCCACGGTGACCGCCGGGCCCTCCAGACCCAGGGTGTAGGCGAGGCGGCCGGAGAGCACGCTCATCGCGTTGCCGGTCATCACGTGCCCGTCCAGGTCGCCCTGGGCGCCGCTGGCCCAGCCGTAGCCGGAGGCGGAGGCGCCGGCGAACACGCCGGTCGGGCTGCCGCGCAGCGCGGACGGGTCGATGCCGGAGCGCTCCAGCGCCTCCCAGGCCACCTCCAGCAGCAGCCGCTGCTGCGGGTCCATCGACACCGCCTCACGCGGACTGATCCCGAAGAAGGCGGGGTCGAAGCCGGTGGCGTCGTGCAGGAAGTTGCCCGCCTGTACCTCGGCGGCGTCCTGTCCGGTGCCGTCGTCACCCAGGTCCCAGCCGCGATCGCGCGGCAGTGCGGCCACCGACTCGCGGCCCGCGTCCAGCAGTTGCCACAGGTCCTGGGGGCTGCGCACCCCGCCGGGGAAGCGGCAGGCCATGCCCACCAGGGCGATGGGCTCGCCGCCGGCCGCCTCCATCTCCTGCAGGCGCTGCCTGGTCTCGTGCAGGTTGGCGGTCACCCGCTTGAGGAAATAGCGAAGCTTCTCCTCGCTCACTTAACTCACCTCGTCGAAGAAGTCGCGGCGCTGGCCGGTTCAGTAGATTCCGAGTTCTTTGCCGATGAAGTCGAAGACTTCGTCGTCGGACGATGATTCGAGCTTCTCCGCGACTTCGGTCTCGGCGTTTTGGGCCTGGGTCTGCTTCCAGCGGGAGAGGACGATCTCAAGCCGGTTGGTGATCTGGGCGGCGTCGCCGCCGCCGGGCACCGCGGTGAGCATTTCCTCCAGCCGGTCCAGTTCGGCCAGGACGGGTCGGGCGGGGCTGCTCTCCTCGGTGAGGCGGTCCCGCAGGTGGCCGGCGAGTGCGGCCGTGGTCGGGTAGTCGAACAGCAGGGTGCTGGGCAGGCGCAGCCCGGTGGCGCGGCCCAGCCGGTCCCGCAGTTCCACGGCGGTCAGCGAGTCGGCTCCCAGGTCGCTGAAGGCCCGTTCGGCCTGCACCGACTCGGGGCTGGGGTGGCCCAGCACGGCGGCGGCCTCGGTCTGCACCAGTGTGATCAGCAGCCGGTCCTGTTCGGTCGGGGACAGGGTGGCGAGTTGGCGGGCCAGCGCGTTGCCGGCGGCCGACGCCTCCGGGGCGTCGCCGTCGTCGCCGCGGGCGGCCAGCGCCTGGACCACTTCGGGCAGGCTCTCGATCAGCGGGCTGGGGCGGCGCAGCGTGAACGGCGGCGCGAAGCGTTCCCAGTCCACGTCGGCGACGGTGAGCGTCGGGTCGTCGCCGTCCAGTGCCCGGGCCAGGGCGCCGAGTGCCGCGTGGGGGTCGATCAGGCGCAGGCCGCGCCGCTCCATGTGGCCGGTGGCTTCCTCGTCGGTCATGCCGCCGCCGCCCCACGGGCCCCAGGCCACCGAGGTGGCGGGAAGGCCGCGGGCCCGGCGGTCCTGCGCCAGGGCGTCCAGGTAGGCGTTGGCCGCCGCGTAGCCGGCCTGCATCGCGCTGCCCCAGGTGGCGGCGACGGAGGAGAACAGGACGAAGGCGTCCAGTTCCAGGTCGGCGGTGAGCCGGTCCAGGGCGGCCGCGCCGGCGGCCTTGGCCGCGAGGACCGCGGCCAGTTCCGGTACCGAGGCCTGGTCCAGTGGGGTCATCTGGCCGAGGCCGGCCGCGTGCAGGACGGCGGTCAGCGGCGGGCCGCCGACGCTGATCCAGTCGATCACGCCGGCCAACGCGGCCTCCTCGGCGGCGTCGCAGGCCAGGATGTCCACCTGTGTCCCGGCCGCCGCCAGTTCGGCGGCCAGCGCGGCGCTGGTGGCGGCGCCGGGGCCGGAGCGGCTGGTGAGTACCAGCCGTTCGGCGCCGCGGCCGGCCAGCCAGCGTGCCGCGTGCCCACCGATGGCACCGGTGCCGCCGGTGATCAGGGCGGTGCCGCGCGGTGTCCACTGCCCGGCGCGTTCGCGCGGCTGCGCGGCGCGGGTCAGCCGGCGTCCGTGGATGCCGGACGGGCGGAGGGCCACCTGGTCCTCGCCACAGCCGGCGAGCACGGCGCGCAGCCGCTGTGCGGTGTGCTCGTCGCACTGCTCGGGCAGGTCGATCAGCCCGCCGCCGTGGTCGGGGTGTTCCAGGACCACGACCCGGCCCAGTCCCCATGCCTGCGCCTGCACCGGGCGGTCCGGCGCTTTTTCGGGGGCCACGGCGACGGCGCCGCGGGTGATGCCCCACACCGGGGCGAGCACGTGCTCGGCGACCAGAGCCCGCGTCAGATTCTGGGAACCGGCCAGGCCCTGTGTCAGCGCCGGATGGCCGGGCAGCGGGGTCTCGTCGAGGGCCAGCAGGGAGACGACGCCGGCGACGCCGTCCGGGGGAAGCACCGCGGCGATCTGTGCCGCCAGCCGCTCGGGGTCGGCTGTCTGGGTGGCTTCCAGGGGCACGACCCGGGCGCCCCCGGCGGTCAGTGCCTGCGTGCAGTGCTCGGTCAGCGCCTGCGCGACCGGTCCGGCGGGGGCCACCAGCAGCCAGGTGCCGCTCAGTTCTGCCGGGGCCGGGTCGGTGACCGGCTCCCATGCCACCCGGTAGAACCAGTCGGCGGTGGCCGACCGGTCCTGTTCGCGGCGGCGCCAGGACGCCAACGCGGGCAGCGCCTCAGCCAGTTGCTGTGCGTCCTCCGCGGGGAGGGTGCCGGCGATGTCGGTGAGGTCGCCGTCCTCGACGGCCGCCCAGAACCGGTCCTGCGCAGTTGCGGACGCGCTGTCGCCCCAGGCGTGCGGGAGGGTCTGTATGCCGTTGGGCCAGTACCGCTGGTGCCGGAAGGCATACGTGGGCAGCTCCACCTGCTCACCGGCAGGCAGCACCGACGCCCAATCGACCGGGGCGCCGTTGACGAAGGCACGGGCCAGACCGGTCAACAGGCCAGCGGAGCCTTCGGTACTGCGTCGCTGGAGCGGGACGAAGGCGGGCTCGGCGCCGTCCACGCCGGCGACCGCGTCGGGGCCGAGGGAGGAGAGTGAGCCGTCCGGGCCCACTTCGAGGAAGACCGAGACGCCCTCCGCTGCCAGGGTGGCCACCGCATCCGCGAACCGTACGGTCCCGCGGGTCTGCGCAGGCCAGTAGCCTGCCTGCGGCTCAGACACCAACCCACCGGTGAGGGCACCGGCCCACATCACCTCCGGGCGACGGAACTCCAACCCCTCCGCAACGCTACGAAGCTCGCCCAGCACCGGGTCCATGGCTGAGGAGTGGAAGGCGTGCGAGACCCGCAGCCGCCGCACCCGGCAACCCCGGCCCCGCCACAACTCCACCACCGCATCAACCGCCTCGGCAGCACCCGAAATCACCACCGACTCCGGGCCGTTGACCGCCGCAATGGCCACCTCATGCGACAGCTCACCCGGCACCTCGCCGAACGAGGCGACGACTGCCGCTTCCGCGGCGTTGACCGCCGCCATCGCCCCACCCGACGGCAGTTCCTGCATCAGCCGGGCCCGGGCGGCTACCAGAGCGCAGGCGTCCGGCAGCGACAGCACCCCCGCCACATAGGCCGCGGCCACCTCACCGACCGAATGACCCACCACCGCATCCGCCACCACACCAGCGGCCTTCAACACCGCAGCCAAAGCCACCTCGAAAGCGAACAGCCCCGCCTGCGCATACAACGTCTGATCCGCCAGGCCAGCGTCCACCCCCTCCACACCCAACACCACATCCCGCAGGCACACCCCAGCACCAAGCTCCAACTCCAGCAGCCCGCACACCCGGTCAAAGACCTCGGCGAACACCGTGCTACCCGCATACAGCCCACGACCCATACCCACCCACTGCGCACCCTGCCCCGCAAACACCAGACCCACCCGGACATCGGTCCGGGCCACCCCCGACACCACCACAGGCGAGGACGTACCAGCAGCCAGGCTGTGCACGCCATCGAGCAGGGCACCACGCTCCGTACCAAGCACCACCGCACGGTGCTCGAACGCCGACCGCGTCGCCGCCAGCGACCACGCCACATCAGCCGCACCCAGACCCGGACGCGCCGACACCCACTCCCGCAACCGACCGGCCTGCGCCGACAACGCCTCAGCCGTACGACCCGACACCACCCACGCACCAGCATCCGCAAGAGCCGCAACCGGCCCCGAATCAATGCCCTCGCTCCCCGCCCCGACCTCGACGTCGACCGCAGGGGCCTCCTCCAGAATCACGTGCGCGTTGGTACCGCTGATACCGAAGGCGGAGGTACCGGCCCGGCGCACCCGGTCGCCGTCGGACGGCCAGGCCACCGGCTCGGTGAGCAGCCGTACCTCACCGGACTCCCAGTCCACGTGCGGCGAGGGCTGTTCGGCGTGCAGGGTCTTCGGAAGCTGCTCGTGCCGCAGCGCCAGCAGCATTTTGATCAGGCCTGCCATGCCTGCGGCGGCCTGGGTGTGGCCGATGTTCGACTTCACCGAGCCCAGCCACAGCGGGCGGCCCTCGGGGCGCTCCTGGCCGTAGGTGGCCAGCAGGGCCTGGGCCTCGATCGGGTCGCCCAGCGGGGTGCCGGTGCCGTGTGCCTCCACCACGTCCACCTCGGCGCAGGTCAGTCCCGCGTTGGCCAGGGCGGCGCGGATCACGCGCTGCTGCGAGGGACCGTTGGGGGCGGTCAGGCCGTTGGAGGCACCGTCCTGGTTGACGGCGGAGCCGCGGATGACGCCCAGGACCCGGTGGCCGTTGCGCCGGGCGTCGGAGAGCCGCTCCAGTACGACCATACCGGCGCCCTCGCCCATGCCCATGCCGTCGGCGTCGGCGGAGAATGCCTTGGAGCGGCCGTCCGCCGCCAGTCCACGCTGCCGGGCGAAGCCGACCATCTCCCAGGGAGTGGCCATCACCGCGACCCCGCCGACCAGGGCCAGCGGGCACTCCCCGGAGCGCAGGGCCTGGGCGGCGGTGTGCAGCGCCACCAGAGCCGAGGAGCAGGCGGTGTCCACCGTCAGCGCCGGGCCCTCCAAACCCAGGACGTAGGAGACGCGGCCGGAGATGATGCTGGTCGCGTTTCCGGTGACCAGGTGGCCTTCCACCTGGGCCGCGCCGTCCTGGCCGCCGAGCTGCATGCTGGCCAGGCTGTAGTGGGAGGAGTAGCCGCCGATGAACACGCCGGTGCGCGAGCCGCGCAGGGTGGCGGGGTCCAGGCCGGCGGATTCCAGTGCCTCCCAGGACAGTTCCAGCATCAGACGCTGCTGCGGGTCCATGGCCAGCGCCTCGCGCGGGCTGATCCCGAAGAAGCCGGCGTCGAAGCCGGTGGCCTGGTGCAGGAATCCGCCTTCGCGGGTGTAGGAGGTGCCGGCGTGCGAGGGGTCGGGGTCGAACAGGGCGTCGGCGTCCCAGCCCCGGTCCTGCGGATAGCCGGAGATTCCCTCGCCGCCGGCGGCCAGCAGGCCCCAGAGGTCCTCGGGGGTGTTCACGTCGCCGGGGAAGCGGCAGCTCATGGCGACGACGGCGATCGGGTCGCGGTCGGTGTGGCCCGTGAGGTCCTGGGCCGGGTCCGGGGTCGCGGCGGGGTCGGCGTCCGGGGAGCCGAGCAGCGTGGTGCGCAGGTGTGCGGCCAGGACCGTGGGGGTGGGGTGGTCGAACATCAGCGTCGCCGGGAGGCGCAGCGCGGTCCAGGCGGCGATGCGGTTGCGCAGTTCGACCGAGGTCAGCGAGTCGAAGCCCAGCTCGCTGAAGGCGCGGCCGGGTTCGACCTCGTCGAAGCCGGCGTGGCCGAGCACGGCGGCGGCCTCGGTGCGGATCCGGTCCACCAGCAGCCGGTCCTGCTCGGCCCGCGACAGTCCGGCCAGCCGCCGGGTCAGTTCGCCCGCGGCCGGCTGGGCACCGCCGTCGGCGTGCCGGGCCGTCTTGAGCTGCTGGACCTCTGCCAGATCGCGCAGCAGGGGGGCGTCCAGGGCCTGTTGCTGCCCGGGGGCGGCGGCGAAGGCGGCGAGGTCGAGGTCCATGACGGTCAGCACGGTGTCCGTGCCGGCCAGGGCGGTGCCCAGGGCCTGGACGGCCAGCTCGGGGTCCATCAGGACCTCCCAGCGGTTGCGGCGCAGCCGCTGCCGAGCCGCCTCGGTGGCCTGGGAGACGCCGTCGCCGGCCCAGGGGCCCCAGGCGATGGACAGGGCCGGCAGGCCGCGGGAGCGCCGGTTGTCGGCCAGGGCGTCCAGGAAGGCGTTGGCCGCGGCGTAGTTGGCCTGCCCGGCACCGCCGAAGGTGGCGGCCGCCGAGGAGAACAGTACGAAGGCGTCCAGGTCGCAGTCGGCGGTCAGGGTGTCCAGGTGGGCGGCGCCGGTGGCCTTGGCGGCCAGGGCGTTGGCCAGCCGGTCGGCGTCCAGCCGGTCCAGTACGCCGTCGTCCAGGACACCGGCCGTGTGCATGACGGCGGTCAGCGGCGGTCCGTCGGCGGCGATCCGGCCCAGGAGCGCGTCCAGTTGGGTGCGGTCCGCGCTGTCGCAGGCGCGGATCTCCACGGTGGTGCCGGCGGCGGCCACGTGCGCGGCGAGGGCGGCGGTACCCGGGGCTCCGGCGCCGGAGCGGCCGGTCAGCACCAGCCGCTGGGCGCCGCGGCCGGCCAGCCAGCGCGCCACGTGTCCGCCGACGGCACCGGTGCCGCCGGTGATCAGGACGGTACCGCGCGGGGTCCACGGCCGGACGGTGGCGGGTCGCGGGGCCCGGGCCAGCCTGCGGGCGAGGATGCCGGCGGGCCGGATGGCCACCTCGTCCTCCCCGCAGCCGGCCAGTACCGCGCACAGCCGGGCGGCGGCCCGCTCGTCCAGGGTCGCGGGCAGGTCGATCAGACCGCCCCAGCGCTCGGGCTGTTCCAGTGCCACGACCCGGCCCAGACCCCAGGTGGCCGCCTGTACGGGGCGGGTCAGCCGGTCGCCGGGGGCGGTGGCCACCGCGCCGGTGGTCGCCATCCACAGGGGCGCGCTGACGTCGGCATCGGACAGCGCTTGCAGCAGGGCCAGTGTGCCGGCCAGGCCGCCGGGAACCGCCGGGTGGTCTGCCAGCGGAGTCTCGTCCAGTCCCAGCAGCGACAGCACACCGGCCACCGGCGTCGGGGTGGAGGCGGGGCCTGCTTCGGACGGCGCGGTGTGGCCGGGGCGCAGGGCCTCGGTCAGGGCATCGGCCAGCGTGGCGCGCTCGGTGCCGGTGGCCACCTGGACCACCTGGGTCCGGGCGCCGCGCGCGGTCAGTGCGTCGGTGCACGCCTGGATGAGGTCCGCGGTGCCGGGGGCCGGTGCGGCGGGGACCGCCACCAGCCAGGTACCGGACGGGCGGGCCGGGGCCGGGTCGCTCAGCGGGCTCCAGCCGACCCGGTAGCGCCAGCCGGCGGTGACGTCGCGGTCCCGCTCGCGGCGCCGCCAGGCCGCCAGCGAGGCGAGGACCTCGTCGAAGGGCTGTGCGGCGTCCACGTCCAACGTGGCGGCGAGGCGGGGTGCGTCGCCGTCCTCGACGGCCGCCCAGAAGCGGGACTCGGCCTCGGTGGCCGTACCGGGCTGGGCGGGGGCGAGGGCGGTGGGGCCGGCCGGGTGGTCGGCACCGAGCCAGTAACGCTGGTCGGCGAAGGCATAGGTGGGAAGCTCGATACGGCGACCGGCGGGCAGCACCCGGCGCCAGTCGACGGCGGTGCCGGCCACGTGCAACTGCGCCAAGGCCGCCAGCAGCCGCTGCGGGCCGCCGTGCTCCCGTTCCAGTGTCGCGGCGACCACCGGGGTGCCGGCCGTGGCCAGCTCCTGGAAGGTCTCGTCGATGGCGGCGGTGAGCACCGGCTGCGGGGAGACTTCGACGAAGGTGCCGTGGCCGGCCGCGGCCAGCTCCTGCACCGCCTGCTGGAAGCGCACGGTGTGGCGCAGGTTGGCGAACCAGTAGCCGGCGTCCAACTGGGGGCCGTCCACCCAGCGGCACTCGACGGTGGAGAACATCGGGGTGTGCCCGGCCTGCGGCCGGATGCCGGCCAGCCGCTCGGCCAGCGCCCCGGACAGCCGGTCCACCTCGGTCGAGTGCGCAACGAAGTCGCCGGCCGGGACCGGCCAGCGCATGGCGCGCCGGGCCGCCAGGGCGGCCCCGAACTCGGCCAGCGCCTGCGGCTGTCCGGAGACCACGGTGGTGGCGGGCCCGTTGACCGCGGCGACGGCCAGCCGGTCGCCCCAGGGCTCCATCAGTTCGCGTACGGCCGCGACGGGCATCACCACGGACAGCATCCCGCCGCTGGTGCCCAGGGCGGACAGCTCCTGGCTGCGTACTGCCACGACGGCGGCCGCGTCCGTGAGGGAGAGGATGCCGGCCACCGTGGCGGCGGCGATCTCCCCCTGGGAGTGGCCCACCACCGCGGCGGGGGTGACGCCCGCGGCCTCCCACACCGCGGCCAGTGCCACCATCACCGCCCACAGCAGCGGCTGCGCCACCTCGGCGCGTTCCAGTCCCGGCGCGCTGTCGGCGCCGGCCAGCGCTTCGGTCGGCGACCAGTGCACGTGCGGGGCCAGCGCCTCGGCGCACTGGGCGAAGCGTTCGGCGAACACCGTTGAGGTGGCCAGCAGTTCGCGTCCCATGCCGGCCCACTGGGCGCCCTGCCCGGGGAAGACGAAGACGGGCCCGGCCTCCTCGGCGCCCTCGGCGGCCGCGGTGGCGCCGGCGATCACCTGGGGGCTGCTCAGTCCGGCGGCGAGCGCGTCCAGTCCCGCGGTGAGTTCTGCACGGTCCTCGCCGCTCACCACGGCCCGGTACTCGTGCACCGTACGGGTGGTGGCCAGCGACCAGGCGACGTCCGCCACCTGCGCCCCGGGGTGGGCCGCCAGGTGCTCCGCCAGACGGGCCGCCTGCCGGCGCAGTCCGTCCGCCGTCCGCCCGGACACCAGCCAGGCGACGGGGCCGGGCGCCTCCAGCAGCGCGGGCGGTGCCGCGGCCTGCGCGCCGTCACCGGACGCGCCGGTGGGCAGGGCTTGCAGGACCGGCAGTGCCTGGGCAGCCTCGGGTGCCTGCGAAGTCCCAGGGGACTGCGGGGCATCAGGAATCTCGGCAGCCTCGGGGGCCTCTTCGAGGATTAGGTGGGCGTTGGTGCCGCTGACGCCGAAGGAGGAGACACCGGCCCGGCGTGTCCGTTCGCCACCGGCCGGCCAGGGCTGCGCCTGGCTCAGCAGCCGTACCGCGCCCGCGGTCCAGTCGACGTGCGGCGAGGGCTGTTCGGCATGCAGGGTCTTCGGCAGCTGCTCGTGCTGGAGCGCCAGCACCATCTTGATCAGGCCGCTGATGCCGGCCGCACCCTGGGTGTGACCGATGTTGGACTTCACCGAACCCAGCCACAGCGGATCGCCCTCGCCGCGGTCCTGGCCGTAGGTGGCCAGCAGTGCCTGGGCCTCGATCGGGTCGCCCAGCGGGGTGCCCGAGCCGTGCGCCTCCACCACGTCCACCTCGGCGCAGGTCAGCGAGCAGCCGGCCAGCGCCTCCTGGATCACGCGCTGCTGCGCGGGGCCGTTGGGCGCGGTCAGCCCGTTGGACGCTCCGTCCTGGTTGACCGCCGAGCCGCGCACCACCGCGAGCACCGGGTGGCCGTTGCGCCGGGCCTGGGACAGGCGCTCCAGTACCACCATCCCGGCGCCCTCGGCGATGCCCATGCCGTCCGCGTCGGCGGCGAAGGACTTCGAGCGGCCGTCCGGGGCCAGTCCACGCTGCTTGCTGACCCAGACGAACAGCTCCGGGGTCGAGGCGACGAACACGCCGCCGGCCAGCGCCAGTGTGCACTCCCCCGAGCGCAGCGCCTGCGCGGCCAGGTGGACCGCCACCAGCGCCGAGGAGCAGGCGGTGTCCACGGTGATCGCCGGGCCCTGGAGGCCCAGGGTGTAGGCGAGGCGGCCGGAGAGCACGCTGGTCGTGGTGCCGGTCAACAGGTGCGCCTCCAGGCCCTGGGCCGCCTGCGGCTGGGAGAGGCCGTAGCCGGAGAAGCTGGCGCCCGCGAACACGCCGGTACGGCTGCCGCGCAGGGAGCCGGGGACGATGCCGCTGCGCTCCAGCGCCTCCCAGGAGGTGCCCAGCAGCAGCCGCTGCTGCGGGTCCATGGCGAGGGCCTCGCGCGGGCTGATCCCGAAGAAGCCGGCGTCGAAGCGGGTGGCGTCGTGGACGAAGCCGCCCTGACGCACATAGGCGGTACCCGGCGCGTCCGGGTCCGGATCGTAGAGGGCGTCGAGGTCCCATCCGCGGTCGGTCGGGAAGGCGCCGATCGCATCGGTGCCGCCGGCCAGCACCTGCCACAGGTCCTCGGGGGTCTTGACCCCTCCGGGGAAGCGGCAGCCCATGCCGACGACGACCACCGGGTCGTCCTCCTCCGCACCGGCCGTCACCGGGACCGTGACGGCGGCGTCGGCCCCGGCGGCCGGGCTGCCCAGCAGTTCGGCGGCCAGGTAGCCGGCCAGCACTCTGGGGCTGGGATAGTCGAAGAGCAGCGTGGCGGGCAGCGCCAGGCCGGTGGCGGTGGCCAGCCGGTTGCGCAGCTCCACCGCGGTCAGCGAGTCGAAACCCAGCTCGCTGAAGGCCCGCCCGCTGCCGACGGCCTGTACCGAGGAGTGTTCCAGCACGGCTGCCGCTTCGCCCCTGACCAGGTCGGTCAGGGTGCGCTGCTGCTCGGTGTCGCTCTGCCCGGCCAGTCGGCGCAGCAGCGAGCTGCGCGCCTCGGGGACGGTCTCCGCCTCCTCGGCGGTGCCGGCGGCCAGCGCCGCGGCGACCTCGGGCAGGCCGGCGATCAGCGGGCTGGGGCGGCGCAGTGTGAACGGCGGCGCGAACTGTGCCCAGTTGACATCCACCACCACCGGCCGGCTCTCGTCGCCGTCCAGAATCTGCGACAGCGCGCCGGTGGCCGCCCGGGGATCCAGCAGGCGCAGCCCGCGCCGCTCAAGCTGGACACCGTCGTCGCCGGTGGCGGTGGTGCCCGCGTTCCACGGGCCCCAGGCCACCGCCAGAGCGGCCAGGCCGCGGGCCCGCCGGTGCTCGGCCAGCGCCTCCAGATAGGCGTTGGCCGCGCTGAAGCCGGGCTGCCGACCGCCGCCCCACACGGCGGCGACCGAGGAGAACAGCACGAACGCGTCCAGGTCACAGCCGGCGGTCAGCTCGTCCAGCACCGCCGCCGAGCCCGCCTTGGCCGCCAGGACCACGGCCAGCTCCGCCGCGTCCAGGTCGTCCACCGGCGCACTGTCGACGATCTCCGCAAGATGCAACACCGTGGACAGCGCCGGTCCCCGGTCCCGCATCCACGCCAGTACTCCGGCCGTCTCGGCGCGGTCGCTGACGTCGCAGGCCACGACGTCCACCCCGGCGCCCGCGGCGGCCAGTTCGGCGGCGAGCGCCGCGACCCCCTCGTGCTCGGGGGCGCCGGTCAGTACCAACTGGGCGGCGCCGCGCCCGGCCGCCCAGCGCGCCACGTGCCCGCCGACCGCCGTGGTGCCGCCGGTGACCAGGACACTGCCACCCGGCCGCCATGGCCGGTCCGGCAGGACGGGCTGCGGAGCGTGGGTCAGCCGCCGGCCCAGGATGGCGGCCGCTCGGATCGCCACCTGGTCCTCACCACAGCCGGCCAGTACCGCGCCCAGCCGCACCGCGACCTGCCCGTCCGGCCCGTCGAAGTCGGCGGGCAGGTCGACCAGACCGCCCCAGCGCTCGGGGTGCTCCAGACCGACGACCCGCCCCAGACCCCACACCTGCGCCTGCAGCGGGCTGGTCGGCGCCTCGTCGGGGCCGGTGGCGACGGCTCCACGGGTGGCCACCCACAGTGGGGCGTCCACCTCGGCATCGCCGAGGCCCTGCACCAGGGCGAGGGTGGCGGCCAGACCCACGGTCAGCGCCGGATGGCCCGGCATCGGCGTCTCGTCCAACGCCAGCAGGGACAGAACACCCGCGAACCCGTCCGCCGCCGACACAGCGCGGACCTGATCGGCCACCGCCTCACGACCGGCAGCCCCGGCCATCTCCAGCACGACAACGTCCGCACCACGGGCGGACAGCGCCGCACGGCACTGACGCGCCAACGCCCCGTCGACCTCCGAAGCCGGTACGAGCAGCAGCCAGCGGCCGGCCAACCGGGCCGGTACCGGGTCGGCCACCGGCGCCCAAGTGATCCGGTAGCGCCAGCTCTCGGTGGCCGAACGTTCCTGCTCGCGGCGCCGCCAGGATGCCAGCACCGGGAGAACCTCAAGCAGTTGCCGACGGTCCTCGACGGCCAACGTGTCCGCGAGACCCGAGAGGTCGCCGCCTTCGACGGCGGCCCAGAACCGTGCCTCCACCTCGGTGGGTGCCCCGTCCCCGCCGCCGACAGCGACGGAGGGCTCCAGCCAGTAACGGCGGTGCTGGAACGCGTAAGTCGGCAGCTCCACCACCTCACCGGCCGGCAACACCTTCCGCCAGTCCACCGGCAGCCCCGCCACATGCGCCTGCGCGAAGGCACGCAGCAGCCCGGCCGCACCGGCGTCGGTCTGCGTCAGCGTGCCGATGCTCAGCACCTGCGCTGTGACTGCGGCCGCGGCCTGGGCGGCACCCGTCTCCGTGCTGTGAGCAGTGCCTGTCTCCTGGGCAGTGCTCGCGTCCTGCGCGGTCTCGCTCACCGCGGCGGTCAGCACCGGGTGCGGGGAGATCTCGACGAACGCCCCGTAACCCGCCTCCAGCAGGCTGCGGACGGCCTCCTCGAAACGCACCGTCTGCCGCAGATTCGCGAACCAGTACCCGGCATCCACCTCCGGCCCGGCCAGCCACTCCCCCGTAACGGTCGAGACCAACGGGATGCGGCCCGCCTGCGGGGCAATACCCGACAGCTCCACTTCAAGCTGGGCGGCAAGCGGCTCCACCGCCGGCGAATGCGCAACAAAATCCGTCGCCGGAATCCGCCAGCGCAGCACCTTCCGCGCCGCCAGCTCCCGCTCGAATCCAGCCAGCGCCTCCGCTTCTCCGGAGACCACCACCGACGCCGGGCCGTTGACCGCAGCCACCGACAACCGGCCGTCGAAACCCGCCACCAACTCACGCACCGCGTCAGCCGGCATCACCACCGACACCATCGCCCCAGCCACATCCAGCGACGACAACGCACG
This sequence comes from Streptomyces sp. NPDC045470, assembly GCF_040646595.1. NCBI lineage: Bacteria > Bacillati > Actinomycetota > Actinomycetes > Kitasatosporales > Streptomycetaceae > Streptomyces > Streptomyces sp. NPDC045470. The sequence goes on along the minus strand of NZ_JBEZAN010000021.1, from coordinate 8,167 downwards.
CGAACGCACCGCCACCACCCGCGCCGCATCCTCCAGCGACAGCATCCCCGCCACCGTCGCCGCAGCGATCTCCCCCTGCGAATGCCCCACCACCGCATCCGGCACGATGCCAGCGGCCTCCCACACAGCGGCCAACGACACCATCACCGCCCACAACGCAGGCTGAACAACCTCAGCCGCCTCCAACGCGGGAGCACCCTCCACACCCGCCAGGACATCACCGAGCGACCAGTCCACATACGGCGCCAGCGCCGCCTCGCACTCCGCCAACCGCGCCGCGAACAACGGCGACGAGACCAACAACTCCCGGCCCATACCGACCCACTGCGCACCCTGCCCGGCGAACACGAACACCGTACGACCCGTGGCCCGAGCAACCCCCGACACCACACCCGACGACAACTCACCGGCCGCCAGACCCCCCACCCCGTCCAACAGGCCGGCCCGGCCGTCAGCCACCACCACACCACGATGCTCCAGCACCGCCCGCGCAACCGCCAACGACCACGCCACATCACCCGCACCCAGTCCCGGCCGCGCCGCCACCCACTCCCCCAACCGACCCGCCTGCGCAACAAGACCCTCCGCAGACCGACCCGACACCAACCACGCCGACGCCCCACCCGCCGCAAGAACGGCAGGCACAGTGTCCGCCGACTGGGACACTTCGCCGGTATCGGCCGACTCGGCCGGGACCTCCGCCTCGCCCGCGTCCGTGGCCGGTCCGTCCTGTCCGGCCGGGTCCGTGGCCTCAACGACCTCCTCGGCCGGGGCCTCTTCCAGGATCACGTGCACGTTGGTGCCGCTCATCCCGAAACCGGAGACACCCGCCCGGCGCACCCGCTCGCCACTGGGCCACGGCACCGGCTCGGACAGCAGCCTGACCTCACCCGCCGACCAGTCCACGTGCGGCGTCGGCTCGTCCACATGCAGCGTGCGCGGCAACTGCTCATGCTGAAGAGCCAGCACCGTCTTGATGACACCCGCAACACCGGCAGCAGCCTGCGTATGACCGATGTTGGACTTCACCGAACCCAGCCACAGCGGCCGGCCCTCCGGCCGCTCCCGGCCGTAGGTGGCCAGGAGGGCCTCAGCCTCGATCGGGTCGCCCAGCCTGGTCGCCGAGCCGTGCGCCTCCACCACGTCCACGTCACCGGGCGTGAGACGGGCGTTGGCCAGCGCAGCACGGATCACCCGCTGCTGCGACGGACCGTTGGGCGCGGTCAGCCCGTTGGACGCACCGTCCTGGTTGATGGCACTGCCCCGCAGCACGGCAAGTACATGGTGGCCGTTGCGCCGCGCGTCGGAGAGCCGCTCGACCACCAGCAGGCCCACGCCCTCGGCCCAGCCCGAACCGTTCGCGTCCTGGCTGAAGGACTTGCAGCGTCCGTCGGCCGACATGCCCCGCTGCCGGGAGAATCCCACGAACACGGACGGCGCGGAGATCACCGTGGAACCGCCGGCCAGGGCCAGCGAGCACTCCCCCGCGCGCAGCGCCTGCGCGGCCATGTGCAGCGCCACCAGGGAAGAGGAACACGCGGTGTCCACCGTCACCGCCGGGCCCTCCAGGCCGAAGGTGAATGCCAGGCGGCCCGAGGTGACACTGGTGGAGACGCCGGTCAGCAGGTGGCCCTCAAGCCCCTGGGTCCTGACGGAGGGACCGGTGCCGTAACCCTGGCCGTAGGAGCCGGCGAACACACCGGTGGAGCTGCCGCGCAGCGCGTTCGCATCGATACCGGCCTGCTCCAGCGCCTCCCAGGCCACCTCCAGCAGCAGCCGCTGCTGCGGGTCCATGGCCGCCGCCTCACGCGGGCTGATCCCGAAGAAGTCGGCGTCGAAGTCGGTCGCGTCGTAGACGAACCCGCCGTGCCGCGCGTAGGAGGTGCCCGGACGGTCCGGGTCGGGGTCGTAGAGGTTCTCCAGATCCCAGCCGCGGTCGGCCGGGAACGGGCCGATCGCATCGGTGCCCGAAGCCAGCAGCCGCCACAGGTCCGCGGGGCCGTTCACCCCTCCGGGGAAACGGCAGCCCATACCGACGATCGCGATCGGCTCCTGGCTGCGTTCCTCCACCTCGGTCAGCCGACGGCGGACCTGACGCAGATTGGCCGTCACGAGCTTGAGGTAATCGCGGAGCTTGTCTTCGTTGGCCATCAGAAACCCGCCGTCCTGCCTGCCGAGATGCGCCGCTCCGATCTCTGTGACCGCGATGCGGACTGCCCAGGAATTACGCCATACTTCGGTGCGCGGGCAGCACGGGGGAAAACACCCGGGCCCGGCAGTGGAATACCCTCACGCTCTCACTGCGGGAAGGACCCGGCGGGCCCCTGCCGCTCAATGCGCCACCTCACGATTACCGTCAATACGTCCGGACGAAGAAACCGGGTGACGCTGAGGAATTCCCTGAAGGTCGAGCCCACCGGTGACAGGAACCTATCCAGGCCCCACAGGCGCCGCAACGTGTCGGTACGTGTCAGTTGAACGCCCCGTCCGACACCCCACCAGCACTGACACCGGCACCCCCGGCACCCGGCACCCGGCACCCGGCACCCGGCCGAACACGGACACCCCCTCGCATCCCACCGCCACCCCGCACAGACCACGAACCCCGGACACCGCGCCGGCCGGTCGGCCGGCGACCGTACGACAGGGCCAAGCGAAAACACGAACCCCAAGCCCGACAGCAGCCCACAGCCGCCCCATCAAAGAACCCCCACGAAAGGAGCCGCCCTACCAAAGAGCGCCGCACGCAAGGAAACCGGCCGAACCGACCCAGCCCGGCTTCAGCCCCCGCACCCCCGCCCTCCTACCGCCATCACTCCGCTCCCCCACCTGACCGTGCAGACCTACAGCAGCCCGCACCGCCCCAAGCAAAGCACCCCGCGCAATAACGGCCCGAAACGGCAGCCCCGCCGCCGCAGGAAATGAATCGGGACGGCCGGGGCCCCCGGCCGACGCGGGAATGGACGCCTCGTGGAAGGGGACCAGGCCGAGGGCGGGCGGCCGCTCCGCGGCACGAATACCGGCGCGGGGCCGCGAGACGGCTTTCTGTCGCCCCACCGCCCCGCGCCGGTCTCGCTGCCGGATACTGCTTCAGCTTTTCTCCTCACCGGCGTTCTTGGCGTCTTCGCCGCGCAACCACCGGCCCAGCGTCCGCCGGGGGTGGCGGACCACCACGTCACCGCCCTTGAGACGCCCGGTGACGTACACCTCACGTTCGACCGGCGCCTGCGCATCGGAGGCGGGATTGCGGTACTTGACGTCGCCCACCCCCACGCTCAGGTCATCGGTGTGCACCACGATGCCCGGCCGGACCACCAGGACCAGATTCCCGCCGACGCTGATCTGCACATCGAGGTCCAGCCTGGCGTGACTGAACTCGGCCTCGGTGAAGTCGAGTTTCACGTCTCCGCCGTGCATCCGTACGTCCAGGTGGCGCGGGACCTCCCAGGCACCGGAGCGGTGCAGGGTGCCCCACCGCTGGTCGATCTCCACAACGTCCCGGCCACGCCCCGGCTGCTCCCGGGAACCGGCCGGCACCGGGGAGACGGGCAGATCACGGGTCAGCCGGGCGAGTTCGCCGACCGTACGGGCACGCAGCGCGCTCTCCACCCGTTCACTGACCTCCTCCAAGGTCAGCCGCCCGTCCCCGGCGGCGTCCCGCAATATCTCCGCCACCTGCTCCCGGTCCGCGTCCGAAGCCCGCATGGCTGCCTGCTCGTCCTGCGTGCCGTCGTCGGTCGGCACCTTCTCATCGCTCATACCCCCACCCTCTTCCTCCCCCGGCCCAAACTCAAGGCACACCAGCCCGACGCCTCCGCCGGCCTGGCCACAACGGCACCGCCCCTCAGACGTTCAACTGCCGACCGGGCGCGCGTGAACGCCCCCAACCGCCCACGGAACCACCAACGGAACCACCATCGGAGCCGCTGCGGACCACCGCAGCCGGAACATCATCGACCACCGGCACCACCTCCATGGACCACTACCGGCGGCCGACGGCCGGCCCAGGCCGCAAGGCACCGACCGCCCGCGCCCGGCCCGCATGTCTGCCGGGCCACCGAGCAGGCACCCACCCGGCCCCCGGAACGGACAGTCCACCCCCGGACCAGGCAGGGCCGTCGCAGGTTGAACAGTCCGTCCGCAACGGCGGCCCGTCTAGCCTGTGCCGAACAGACTGCGCCCGCACAGCAGCACCACCGCGCCCGGCCCGTGCACCGCCCGGAACACCACCGCAGCCCGCACGGCGGCGTCGTGTGCACCGGTCACCCCGCCCCGCCCCAGGCCGCCACAGCCCGCCCCGCCCGCCCGCGTACCACCGGAACGGCACGGACGGCTCACGGGACGGCCTCGGCAAGGCAGGACGGCCGGGACACCGGCCCGGCATCGGCCACCTGCCGTGACGGCCTTGACCGATTGGAAAACTCGGAAATGTCGTTGATGAACCTGCTCATGGGCGCCATGGCCTCCTCAGCGGTCGGCACCGCCGCCGAACTGGGCATCGCCGACGCCCTGGCCGACGGCCCGGCCACCGCTGCCGAACTGGCCAAGACCGTCGAGGCGGACACCGACTCGCTCGACTCCGTCCTGCAGGCCCTGACCGCGCTGGGCGTCTTCACCCGCGACGCAGACGGCCGCTACGCCAACTCCCCGATGTCCGAACCTCTCAAGAGCGACCACCCCGAATCGATCCGCCACCTGGCCACCCTGCTGTGCGGCCTGTACGGCCAGGCCGCCACCGGCGGCCTCACCCAGGCCGTGCGCACCGGCACCGCCGTGATGCCGTGCACCTTCGGCGTCGGACTCTACGACTACCTCGACGGCCACCCGCACACCGCCCGGATCTTCGACCTCGCCATGCAGGACTGGACCCGCCCGATCGGCACCCTGCTGGCCGACAACCTCCCCCTCGACGACGTGCACACCATCGTCGACGTCGGCGGCGGCAACGGCACCCTGCTCCAGGCCCTCCTGAGCGCCCACCCGCACCTGCACGGCATCTGCGCCGACCGCCCCGACACCTGCCACCGCGCCCAGCGCACCCTGGCCGAATCCCAGAACGCCGACCTCGCCAGCCGCCTCACCTTCCAGCCCACCGACATCCTCCAGGACGTCCCCACCGGGGGCGACCTCTACCTCATCAAGAACGTCCTGCACGACTGGAACACCACCACCAGCGTGCAGATCCTGCGCAACATCCACACCGCCATGACCGCCACCCCCCGCACTTCCGCCGGAGCCCCTCCCAAACTCCTGATCATCGATCCCCTGGCGGAACACGACTCCGGAGCCGCGTTTCGCAACGTCATCAAGATGGTGGTCGGCGAACCCCAGGCCCGCACCCGCAGCGAAGCCGACATGCGCCACGAAGCCACCCAAGCCGGCTTCGACGTCCTGTCCATCACCCCCTGCCCCGCAGACCTCAGCATCACCACCTGCATCCCCACCCTCTAGCCTCCGCATCCAGCCCGCTACAAGCGGTAACAGTGCCGCGAGGGCGGGAGAACCAGAACACCCCCGAAGCAATGTCCCGGACCAACCCAAGGACAGCCCGCCCCGGGCACAGCGGCCCTGGCCAGGGGCAGCCCGGCTCCCGGCCCATGGCCTTGTTTCGGGGACCGGGGTGTCGTCCAGGCCAACGAGCGCGGCTGGCCGCCGCGTGAAGCCGGGACCCGAGTGCCCCAGCCACCGCGCCGGGGATACGAGGGACTCGTCGGCCTCCAGTCCCTCGGAGGCGTAGAGGTGGCGCAAGGCATGAAACCCTCCTGCGGCCCGCAGGTCGGCGTCGAACTGCGGGCGGCGCACTCTCGTACGCGGCGGCCGCGCGCAGCAGCGGACAACCTTGCAGCGCAGACACAGCCGCGCGTCCACGGCGACGACGCGCCGCCCGCAGTTGGTCAGCCGTGGGTCTTGTCGGTCAGGGACTTGCCGGTCACGCCCTCTCGCAAGCCCTCCCAGAGCCGTCGTTCGTACGTTGCCGGATCCTCCAGCACGACGGGGGCGGCGTCGCCCAGTCGCATGACGGACCGCCGCCCCCCGTAGGCGGGCCAGTGCGGCAGCGCGCCACCGGAGGCGCCGGTGGGGTGGCCGGTCCGGGCGAAGGAGATCCATGCCTCACGCATGCGGTCGGAGAGTTCCTGTTTGGCGCGTTCCTGTTCGGCGCGTTCCTGTTCGGAGAGTTCCTGTGGGGCGTCGGGACCGGTGAGCGGAGCAGCGAGGTTGCCGAAGACGAAGCCGATCTCCGCCATGTGGCAGGCGCCGAGGGCACCGTCGAGGACGGGCGAGCGGCGCGCGAACTCGTACAGGAAGGTGTCCGCTCCGTGGGCGGCGCGGGCCTCGGCCACGCGGAGGGCCGGAATCCGGTAGGCGTGGTCGGTCATGGCCGCGGACAGCAGGTCGCCGGGGGTCGCGCCAGGATGTGCGGCTGCGTACACACGGCGGGCCTCGACGGGATCGAGGCCGAGACCGGCGAGGAAGCCGTGGAGTACGTCGTCGGTGATCCGCGGTCCGATCCCCAGCGGGATGAGGAAGAGACGGAACTCGTCGCTGGTCGTGCCGGTGAGCAGATCGATGTCCCGGCTCGCTCCGTCGGCGAGTGCGTCGATCGGGCGCCGGGGCAGGGTGGTTCCGTCCACGACCGGTAGCACGGTGGTTCCACCGCCTGCCGATTCGCCCCATGGTCCGGGATCGCTCGCCTGCGCGATCTCCCGGCCCAGAGCGTCGTTGGCGGCGATGAGCCGCTCGGGCGGCAGGGCGGTCAGGCCGTCCCGTGTCGGCTCCGCACCGGCGAGGGCGGCCAGCCGCTCGGTGATGCGCCGGCCGATGTCTTCGGGGTGACTGTGGTGGCCGGCACCGCTCTGAGTGATCGCACGGCGAAACAGTCCTCGGGCTCTCGGCATGGTCATGAGCGCGGTGATGCTGATGGCACCGGCGGACTGGCCGAAGACGGTGACGTTGTCCGGGTCGCCGCCGAATCCGGCGATGTTGTCGCGGACCCATTCCAGTGCGGCGATCTGGTCCAGGAGGCCGAGGTTGGCCGTGCCGTCGGGCAGCAGGAGAAAGCCCTCCGCGCCGAGCCGGTAGTTGAGGGTGACGCAGACGACGCCGTCGGTGGCGAGCCGCGCGCCGTCGTAGGAAGACAGGGTGCCGGCTCCGTTGCGGAACGCGCCTCCGTGGATCCAGACCATGACCGGAAGCCGTCCCGCGCTGCGGCCTGGAGCCGGTGTCCACACATTGAGGTTCAGGCAGTCCTCGCCCGGGTTCGCTGCTTCTTCCAGCAGCCCGGCCATCGCGGGCAGGTAACCCGGCTGGGGCGCGCTGGGGCCGGGGACGAACGTGTCGCGTACTCCGGTCCACGGCTGCGGTGGCTCGGGGGGCCGTAGACGCCGCGGGCCGAACGGCGGTGCGGCGAAGGGAATGCCCATGAACGCCGTGACCTCGCCTTTCCGCCGTCCGCGGATCCGGCCTGCGGTGGTGGGGACGGTGATGTGCATGGGGCCTCACAATGTCGCGGCTCTCTTTCGATCATCCTCAGCGCGTCCGCGGCGGACAGACAACTCAATTTCGAGCGGTCCCCTTACGGGGTGTCTGCTCCCCGCCCCAATCGGGTCGCCGCCCAGGTGGCCGGGAGGGACCGACGGGCGGCCCTGTCTCAGGTCCGGAGGCCGGTGGGCGTCGGGGGCGGAGGTCGGTGGGCGCGGCTGTTCGCCCATCGCGTTGCCCTTGTGCTGGGCGCCAGTTCGTCCATGCCGCATCTGAGTCACAAGGTCGTCGAGGTCGCTGACCAGCAGATCACCCACCTGGCCCCCGGCCGACGGAGCTGGGCCAGGAGACCCGTGTGACGGTGTACTGAGGTTGTCTGCGCGTTGTCGCGAGTGCGAGTCTGGTTGCGGCGAGGCAGCTGTCGATGAGGTTGCTTCGGTACTGGAGTTGGCGGAGGCCGCGGCGGAGGGCTGCCAGTAGTTGGTCGTGGTCGCTGAAGGCGGTGTTGGCCTGGCAATTCCTGCGCAGGAGCGACCAGATCCCCTCGACCGGGTTGAGGTCGGGAGCGTAGGGCGGCAAGTAGTAGCAGGTGATCCAGTCGCGAGCGTCGATGAAGGTCCGCAGGCGAGCGTCCTTGTGGACGTTGAGGTTGTCCCAGATCACAACCATCGGTGCGCCGAGCTGGTGG
>NZ_JBEZAN010000020.1:11938-130766 GCF_040646595.1 Streptomyces sp. NPDC045470 | reverse complement strand
GGCCGGACAAACTCCCACTCGGCATCCGACAGCTCATGTCGACGTATCACCCGACCATGATCCAACACGCAAGATCATTTGAAGACACCGCCTAGGTCCGGCGCAGCCGGCTGGGCAGTCTGAGGAAATGACATCGATCTGAGACAGCCGCCTGCCGACACGTCGTGAGACTGGAGGGGAACGTCCAGGCCATAGCGCCGGCGCCTGACATCGAAAGTGAGTGAGAACCTACATCAATCGAGGCGTTTGGCCGTCCGGACGGTTCCGCTGGAAGTGTGGTCGGGTAGGCGGATCACAGGAAGGTGGAGGCATCACTCGACGGTGGCGTGCACTCGAAATCGAACACGCGATTGAATCTCGGCCATGGTGCTCAACTCCTACCCCGACAATCTCCTGGAAGCGCAGCAAGCTTGCATCGCACCTACGAGGCGCTCGCCGCCTCGCATCCGCGGCACACCACGGCGCTGCGTCGCGACCTCCTTCGGCTGTCGACCGTGGTGCTCTGGCATCCGTTCTGGTCCGCCTTCCCGGGAAGTTCCCAGCAGCCCGTGTGCAGCTGCGGCGACAGGCCCGGAGCCGACAGGCAAGGCAGGCGGTATGAGGGATCACCTCACCGAGCGGCAACTGGGCATCCTGCGGTGCATCAGCGAGTGGATTGTCGAGTACGGAGAGGCGCCGTCGATCCGCGAGATCGGACGGCAGGTCGGCCTGTCCAGCTCCTCCTCGGGCGCCTACCACCTGGCACGGCTGGAAGCAGCTAGAGCGATCAAGCGGGTGGGCCGTCGCCGGTTCTGCCGTCCGAACTGATACCAGCTTCCGACTCACACGCGGCGTCCTGAGATTGTGCGGCCCACGGACGCCGAGCCCTTAAGAGGTCTCCGCGTACGAAGGCCCACGCAGGGCTGACCGGAAGCGGATCACTGCTCTTGCCGCCTCCACGCCTGCCGAAGCTACGTGCGCGTGGCCACCGCCGCCCGTTCAGGCCAGCGCGTGTGGAGCGAGAATGGCAGCTCAAAGCGCACCGAGGCCCCAGAGAACTTCCGCTCTCTGGGGCCTCGGTGCGCTGCTGTTTACGGCTTCCGGCTGGGGGCTGAGGGTCTCGGTGCTTACCTGCCGTCGGTGGGTGCGGCGTCCTGCGAACGTCGTCGTCGGGCTGCGATGACGACGGCTGCGCCACCGGCGAGCAGAACCCCGGCGGTCCCCAGGAGCCAGGGGGTGGAATCGGCTCCGGTGTGGGCGAGTGATCCAGTTGCCTGTTGCGGGGTGGGGGGTGCAGAGGAGGGCGTCGGCGCCGCCGCGCCGGAAGCGCTCGCCTCGGGACGCGGCGTGGCCTTGTTCTGTTTCCCAGGCGTCCGCTCCGGCGCGGGCTTGGCCGGTGCCGTCGGCGTCGGGGCGGTCTCGGTCGGCGAGGGGGTCGGGTGGCACTTCGGTGTGTCGGCGAGGGTGACCGTTTCCGGCGCCCCGGGCTTGGCGGTGATCTTGGCTGGGGCGCTGTCCAGCTCGTATCCCGAGGGGGCCTTGGATTCGGTGAGCTTGTAGGGGGTACCGGTTCGGGTGGTAACGGGCAGTTGGACCGTGGCGGTGCCGTCCTTGCCCGTGGTCACCGTGCCAGTCTTACCGCTGCTGTCGACCGGAGTGACGTTGACGATGGCTCCGGGAAGAGGTTTGCCGCTGCTCTTGTCGGTCTTCTTCACGGTCAGGTTCGCCGGCTTGAACGGGTCGATGACCGTCAGCGGCACGGCGGTGCCGGGGGTGACGATGACGTCCTGGTCAGCGGCGACGGTGTGCAGCGGGCTGCCGCTGTCGGTCTCCTTGAGCCGGTAGACGCCAGTGGAAAGGTCTTCGAAGGCCAGTCGCCCCTCGGCGTCCGTACGGCCGCTGGCGGCTTCCTTGCCGGCATCGTCGAGCAGGGTGAACGCGGCCCCCGCCATCCGGCGCCCGTCGGGGTCCTTCTTGAAGATCTTCACGCCGCCGGTCTCGGGCAGGTGACGTACGGCGGGTGCGGAGGCGGACGAGGTCGGCTCGGGAGCGTGGGCCGCAGCGGCCGGAGCCCAGGCCAGGGGGCCTGCGACAGCAGCGGCGACGGTGATGGCTGCCGCTGTGGTACGGCGGGGTGAATGGATGTGCAAGAACGGGCTCCTGGGACGGGCGAACCGGCGATGGTGGGCGGGCGGAGTCGCATGGAGGTTTCAGCGAGTGCGGCCGAGCCTGGTACTGGGCGGTGGTTGGGTCACCGGCCGCTGCCGGGTGTGACGGTGCAGTCGGGGCTCAGCGGGAGCGGCCTCCTCTGTGGGTGGTCAGCGGGGCGGGCGTCTGGTGAGCCGTACGGCCCGCCGCACGGCGCGGCGCGGATGTCGTCCACGCACCGGGGAACCAGACGGCGGTGTACTGCTCAATGGCATCGCGCAGGCCGTTGGTGACGGCGCCCTCCCACGGTGGCTGGCCGGGGCGGTGGTATGTGTCGAATGTGCCGTACTGCTTGGTATTCGCGGGCGTGCCGTGGGCTTCGTCGCGGCGGCGAAAGGTGCCGTGGTCCGCGAAGCTGAGGGCCACCGCGTCGATCTCACCCCGGTCTGCGTGGAGAACCGTAAGGCGCAGGCCACCGTAGGTGTTCGCGTAGATGGTGCGGGTGAATTCGATCCGTAGGCGCAGCGGTGTGCCGAGGGTGGGAGTGGCGTAGTAGGTGTTGCCCACGACGGTGCTGTCGGTGAAGGGGAGGGATAGTTCGGCGAAGAACTCGGGGGCGTGCAGAGAGGCCATGGGGGCTTTCCGGTCGAGGACGCGCTGGCGTCATCGGCGTGGACCGGGCAGAGCCGGTCGGCTGGTGGTGCTCCAGCGCGGGACGCTGGGTGCGGGCAGCGCGGCCGGGCGGCGGGAGGCAGCGGCCCGCTGGACATCGAGCGGGGTGGGGGCCGGTGGTTGCGGCGGGAGGATGGGGGTGAGCTGGACCATGCCTTTGATGTAGCTGTAGGTGTCCTGTCGCCACCGGGGCAGCGGGGCCGGGTCGGCAACGCACCGGGTGACGGCGGTGAGCAGGGCGACGGGGGTATCGGTGCTGGCGGTCGCGTACCAGGTGGGCCGGTCGGCGGACTTCCCGGCCCACATCTGCCAGCGGGCGTCGCGCGTGCTCAGTTCGGCTTCCGGATCGAGGTCGCCGGCAGTGAACTCCAATGCGGCACGGCCATCCGGCGCCTGGACCGCGAAGACTCCCCAACGGGGACGGTCTATCTGCCAGCCCTGCTGGAGGAGAGGAACGACGGCGCGAAAGGGCTCGCGGTCGTCCGTCCCGGCAACCGGCCGGGCCAGGTAGGCGTCCGGTCCCTGTGCATACGCCGCAGCGAGAGCGGTGGTGAAGGCTTGGACGAACTCGGTGGGACAGCGGTCGTTGAAGCAGGCGCCCCAGGCAGGCTGGCCGAACGGGTCGTTGTAGGCGTTGATGCGCCAGAGGCCATCGTCTTCGCCTTCGGGGAGATAGCCCAGGCGCACCCGTTGGTCGGGGGCATGGACGTAGACGTTGCCGAGGTCGTCGTACCGAAGGTCCCAGCCGAGGTCGAGGAGCGGGGCAAGGGCTGAGTCGCCGGTCCCCGTGGTGCTGGCGAGATGGCGCGGGGAGACGTAGACGTCCCGGTCCAGGTCGTGGTGGGGGTCGGGCTGGGGGCTCGTCATCGGGCCGCCTGGGTGGTCAGGGTGATCTCTTCGGCGGCCATGTCGAGACGTTCATTGACCTCGGCGGTGTCGCGGCCGGTGACGATGCAGACCCCGGCCCTGGCGGTGAACAGGTCGCCGTCGGGTGGCAGCAGGAGACGGTCACCGACCTGCCGGGGCCACTTCAGCTGCTGCAGCCAGGGGGTGCGGGCGGCGAACAGCTGGTTGATCTTCCGTTCGGTGAGCGTGCCGGAGGCGGCCGGGCAGAGCATGCGGGTACCGGCGGCCCCGCGACGGGTCCGATAGAGGTCCGGACGGTGACCGCAGGCGAGGTCGGCGGCGGCCTTCGGCAGGTCGATGCCGGTGGCGAGGCGGACGAGGTGGCCGATCATGTCGCCGCCGAGCCGTGCGTTGACCTCGATCAGATGGAGCCGGCCGTCGACCAGCCGGATCTCGACATGCTGGACGCCGTCGGTGAGGCCCAAGGCGTTGAAGGCGGCGGAGGCCACCGGGGCGACCAGCTCCAAGAGGGGATCGTCGGCGTCGACGGTGTGCCCCGTCTCGGAGAAGTGCGGGGCCGGGCTCATGCTCTTGCGGGTGACGGCGACGGCGGTGGTCAAACCGCGGTGGGTGACGCACTCGACCGAGACCTCCGGTCCGTCGAGGTACTGCTCGACCAGCACGGCGGTGTCCTCGCGGCTGCGGCTCGCGCCGGCCTCGGCGAAAGCGAAGGCGCCGGGCAGCTCGTCGGGCCGGTCGACACGGATCACGCCGATGCTTCCGGCGAAGGCCGTGGGCTTCAGCACGGCGGGGTAGCCAGTGGTCACCGCCGCCAGCTCGGCCTCCGGCACGGACCGGGCCGTCACCGCGGCGGCCGAGGGTACCCCGTGGCGGGCGAACAGGTCGCGGGCGATTGCCTTGTTGCGGCAGGCCCGCATCACCTCGGCGGAATGCGCGGGCAGGCCGAGAGTCCGGGCGAGGCGAGCGGAGGCAACCAGGTGCCACTCCGACCAGGTAACGACGCCGGCGAGATCGTGCCGTGCCGCCAGGACCCGCCCGGCGGCAAGCAGGGCGGAGCTGTCGTTCAGGTCGGCGACGGCGTGGTCGACGATGTACGGCTTCTCCCACGACGGTTCGGCACCGGTGAGCAGGACCACGTCGTAGGAGGCGGCGACCTGCTCCAGGCAGTAGCCGCGATAGCTCTGGTCACCGGGGTCGACGACGAGCACCTGGGGGCGTGCGGACAAGAAGGGCTTCTCCGAATCGGTGGAGGTCAGGGCAAAGAGACGGCGAACTGCTGTCAGGCGGCGCGGCGGCGGCCCAGCTCGAAGGCGGTGGCCCACTCGGGGTGCGCGGTGATCAGGCGCCTGGCGTGGAGGGCGGTGAAGTTGTTGTTCAGCCCGGCCACGCCGTGCGGGAGGTGTCGGCGCAGGTCTTCGAAGAGGTTCTTCAAGCCGATGCGGGTGGCGCCGGCGGCGAGTCGGCGGGCGGTCATGTGTTCCAGCTCGCGGTACACGTGCGGGTTCTGGGTGTCGAAGGCGAGGAACTGCTCGGTGATGGTGCGATTCCTCGCACGGATCGCTCCGGGGCTGGCAGGGGGCACGGGGTTTTCTCCACAGGCTGGGGGCAACAGCATCGGGTCAGGTGCGCAGGGCGGAGTCGGTACGCAGGCGGGCGAAGGCGAAGAGCAGGCCGATGGCTTGCAGTACGGCGCACCCGGTGAGGAGGTGTGCGAGGGCGTCGGGCGGTGTGAGAGCGGTGAACGCACCGGCGATGGGAAAGGGCAGCAGCAGGATGAGGATGCTCGCCGACAGGGTGCTGCCGAACCGGTCTGCGGGGATCAGGCGGGAGCGCAGCGTGCGCAGGACGACCGTCATGCCGCCGTCGGCGGCCATCAGCGCGGCGACGAGGATCAGGTAGGAGAGGTAGTCGGGGGCCTGAGCGGCGGCCAGACAGGCAAGCGAGGCAACAGCGGCGCAGGCGGCACCGACCGGCCACAGGCCGAGGCGGTCGATCGCGAAGCGGCAAACGGCGACTGTGACCAGTGTGGCCGCTGCAGCGGCGGACCAGATCAGGCCGACGGCGGTAGTGGATTGCCCGTAGTGGTTGACGACGATCACGGGGCCAGCAGCTTGGAAGAGGCCGATGGTGAGGTTGGAAAGTGTCAGGCCGGTAACCAGCCAGCCGAGCGCGGGTAGCGAGCGGATGGTGCGCCAGCCGGTGAGCAGTCCCGCGCCTGTGCTGCTCTTCGAGGCGCGGGCCGGAGCGAGGGGCGACGGCGGTGTGCGCAGTGCGAGGAGCGCGGCAAGCAGCGAGAGCACCATGATCACGGCGAGCATCGAGGACGGACCGACGAGCAGCAGAGCCCCTGCCAGCGCCGGACCGGCCAGGGTCGCACTCTGGTCAATCCCGAGCAGGGCCGCCTGGACTTGGTGGGCCCGTGCCCCTGCCCGGCGGCCGGCGGCGGCGCCAGCGGTCTCGACCGCAACGTAGCTGCATTCGGTGAGCACCCCAGTGAGGGCCGCGAGGGTCATCACCGTCACGCTCGCCACGGCGCCGGACGGCCACAGGAGAAGGACGAGCGCACCGACGGCGACGGCCAGCGCACGGCCGAGGGAGGCCAGGAAGAAGACGACCGCGGCCCCGCGCCGGTCGACTACCGCGCCGGCCCACCCGAAGACGGCCAGCCTCGGTATCCATTCCAGGACGAACGCCAGGCCGGTGAGCGCCGAGGAACGGGTGGTGGCCAGCACCAGGAGCGGAATGCCGTAGGTGGCCATGGCGAATGCGAGGGCATCGGCCGTGCGCGGCAGATAGATGCTGCGCAGCAAGCCTGTGGGGTGGCGGGCGTGCCGGGCAGCGGTGTGTCCGGTCACGCGGCAGGCTCGGGCGCGGCGCGCCGAACGGCCTGCGGGTACGCGTTCAGCCACTGGCGCAGCAGCTCGCGCGGCCCGGTCAGGTCGGCGCCGGCCTGCGCGCTGGGCAGTTGGTCGGCGAACAGGGAGCTGCCGACCGTATCGTGCTGGAGCGTCGTCGCCACGAGGCTGAGGGTGTGCTGGACGCGGCTGGTGAAGTCCGATGCCCCGGTCGGGTAGGCGTGGCGGCGGGCCCAGCGGGCGCACGCGTCGTAGATGTCGGCCAGCTCCGCGCCTGTTGGGGTCAGGCCGAGCCCGGCACCGGGACGGCCGCGGACGAGAGCGAGAGTGCGAGCCATGTCGGTGGCCTGGCGCAGCTGGTGCACCGAGAGGTCGGCGAACGTGCGGGCCGTTCCCCGCGGCGGGATCGGACCGTTGTCGTCGATCTCGGTGACCAGGCGGATCAAAGGAGGCGAGGACAGCGTGGTGACAGCGTCCCGGAGTTCGGCTGTGGTGAAGGAGGATGTCATCGACGCGGGCCTCCCGCCGCGAGTGCGGGCTTCGGGTGGGCCGTCGTGGCGTGCGAAAACAGGTCCCGGTTCTGCCACACGGTGCGCCCCGCTCGCACCGGCGCCGGCGTTACCGTCGGGGCAGGCAGACGTGCTTGGTTGCTGACCCACCCCATCGGTGCGGGTGCGGCATCCGCGCGCCCCCAGACCGGGTGCCGGGCGGCCTGGGCGAGGGGTTGTCCGGCGGACCAGGCGGACAGGGCTGCGAAGACGGGCGCCAGGTTCTTGCCCGCCTCGGACAGACGGTAGGGCTGCCCGGTACCGTCGGTGTCGACCAGGCCGTCGGCCACGAGCTGGCGCAGCGGCGGATAGACGTTGGTCCCGTCGCTGCCCGGCATGACGATGTTGGCCAGGGCCCGGCCGCTGGCTTCTTCGCGGGACTTCAGCACCCACAAGATGGCGGTGGCGTGCCGACGGGTGAGCAGGGTGAGGCTGTCCTCGATCTGCTCGATCGCGGGCAGCGGCCGGTCCGCCTTCTCCAGATGCTCCTCGGCCCAGGTGACGATCAGCGGCAGTACCGGTAGCAGCGCGGCCCCGCGGTCGGTGTGGCCGTAGGTGACGTGCCGCGAGGTGTGCTCGGTGCGCTGGACCAGGCCGGCGTCGCACAGGGCCCGCAGCTTCGGGTGGAGCTGGCCGTTTTGCAGCCAGGGCATCTTGTCCGCTAGCTCGCGGTAGCGCAGCGGCGGGCCGGACAGGGCCAGCATGATCCGTACGTTCCAACGCGGGGTGATCATGGCGAGGGCCTCGGTGACCCGGGCAACGTCGGTGGCGGTGTCGGGAGGCAGACCGGTGGGGGCCATGGGAGGAACACTCCTGGGTGGGTAAGCGGACCGCGGAGGTCAGCGGCTGCGGGCCGGGCTCGCAGCCGGGGCCGGAGCAGCAGGCAAGGCGGGTACGGTCGGCACGGGGGCAGGGGGCGGCTCGGGCGCGGGGACGCGGCCGAGGCTCTGGAGAACGGCGGAGGCTGCCTTGGCCTGGACGTCGCGGACGGCGACCGCTTCGGCGAGCCGGCGGGCGCAGTCGAGAACGTGGGACACCTCGTGCCCGCCGATCAGCCGCTCGGAGCCGACGAGTCGGGCGAGCCGGTCTCGGTGCAAGGTGATGCTCTGCTCGGCGTACGCGAGGTCGTGGTGCATGGCGAGCAGGGCGGAGAGCATGCCGGGCGGCCGGTCCTGCGCGTGTGCTTCGAGGTCGGCCAGCGGAGCGCCGTACAAGTCCTGGATCCGTGCGGCTATCTCGGTGGACGTCAGGTCAGACAAGCGGGGGCTTTCACGCTCGGCGGGTCCGAGCCGCCCCGGCACGCTGCGGTGCCGGGGCGGCCGGAGGCAGGGGGGTGGTGACTGCCGGCTGCGCCGTCGGGGCGGGGCGGGGCTGCTGGCCGGGCGGCGGCATGGTGCGCAACAGGTCGCCCAACGCGGCTCGGTAGCCGTTACGGGCATCGAGCGCGGCCTCCAGCCACTGTGCGTCCGTGCGCAGGTCATCGGCGGACAGGTTGTCCATGTCGCGCCCCGCCGCCATGGCGTCGTGTACACGATCACGCACTCGGTTGACCTGCTCCTCGGCCAGGGCGAGGAACGAGCGCAGCTCCATGGCGCGGGTCAGCGCGGCGGGGGCGTCCGGGCCCGTTGCGGTCGCGTACAGCTCGGTGACCGGAGCGGCGAAGCCCTCCTGCAGCCGGCCGTCCAGGGTGCTGGGCTTGAGCTGGATGCTCACCGGCGGACACCTCGCCCGGCTGCCGCTTCCGGGGCAGTCGCCGCCCGGACGGGGGCGCTGGTCTGCACGGCCGGGCCGCTGCGGGCCCCGCGGTTGAGGCGGGCCAGCCGCTCGGCGGCCAGGTCCTGCTTCCCTGTGGCGGTGGGGTCGAGGAGCCACCGCACGACCATGGCCCGCCCGTCCCGCGCCGCCACGGCCGCATTCACTCGGTGAGCTGTTTCCATGGCCGGGTCGTCGAGTTCGTCCGGCTGTGTTTCGAGTACGGCGACAAGTTCGTCCTCGGCCTTTTCCAGGAGCTGCTGGGATTCGGCGAGCTTGTCGTGCCAGTGCACGATCTCGGTGGCCTCACGGTTGGCCTGCGGAGCTGCCGCGACGGCGCTCCGCAGTTCGGCGAAGCCCATATCGAAGCGGGCCTCGATCTGCTCGGTGATGACGCCCATGACGTCGTCAGCACCATCCAGCACAGCGCATTCCTTTCGTCAGCAAGAGTTCCGTGAGACGGCGCCGGCAGCCACCCGGCAGGCTCTGTCAGTGGAGGCAGGTGTAGACGGTCGGGTAGACGTAGGTGCCGGAAACCCAGCCCGTTACGCCGGTGTTCTTGTCGGTGATGTAGACCCATGAGCCGGTCTTGGTCGTCTTGTGGACGGTGAACTTGTGGCTCGTGTAAAGCGTGCCGAGGGCCGTGGAATTCGTCGTGGCCTTCGAGCGGATGGTGACGGCGCTGGCGTCGTGGATCTTGTACGGGCCGGTCTTGTTGCACGCGCTGGAGGCGGTGACGGTGGCCGGGGCTGCGGCGTTGGCCGTCGCAGCGGTGACAGCAGGCAGCGCGACGGCCGCGGTCACGGCTGCCGCGGCAGCAATGCGGGAAATTCGCAAGGAAGTCTTCCTAACAGGTGAGGTACTGCAGTGGAGTGGTGGCCGGGGTGCGGTCGACTCGGTCAAGGCACGTGGGGACCGCACGGCAGACGTCGGCCCGCATGTGGGCCTCCGTTCCGGTGGACTGGTCGGCCACGCACCGCTGGTTCCCGCCCGCAGTGCGGGTGGTGAAAACGTGGCTGCGGTCTGCGAGGCGTTCAACAGGCAGAGCGCACCGGTATCGCGGCAGGTGACGCAGTTCGGGTTTGGCGCATGCGGAAGAGACCTCCTTGAAAGGCGAATGCGTGGAGAGGTGACCGCGGTTGTCGTCCCTGCGGCTCTAAAAGAGTCCGGAGAATCGCCGGTTTGGCCAACCGGCGATCGTCGGCTATGTTCCGCCGCGCCCGCGGGCGGTGATGCTCAGCGTGACCGGCCCGGCGGGTGCGCAACAGGTGCCTTGGGAGGACTGGCCGGGCGGGTGTATGACGTGGCCGTCCGGACTGGCGGAAGAGGACCGGCCGAGCCCATGAGGCGGTCGTGGCACCACTGCAGAGCTGCTTGGACCGTGGCGAAGCCGCCTTCGCGCAGGGTGTGGGTCCATGCGTCGGGGTCGACCTCCTCGACCACAACGCGGTACGGGGACGTGGGTCGTCCGTCGAGGGCGCGCAGGGCGACCACGGTGACCCAGTCGTTGGGATCGTCGCGGGTGTAGGAGTAGCCCATCGCGAAGTGGTCACCGTCGCCCGCGAGGCGCCGTTCCAGTGTCCGCGTCGTCTCATCCGCCGGCTGGTGGCCCAGCTCGGGGTCAAGCCCGATGGCGTCGGAAGGGCAACCGCGGTGGACCAGCCAGGACTGAGCCATCGCGGGCAGCGGCAGCTCAGCGTGCTCGAAGCCAAATGACCGCTGGTCGTGGTCCCGTTTCAGGTGGAGGGCGACGTACGGGGGGGTGCCCGGATGGTCGAAGGTGGCGGAACGGTCGAACAGGACGTAGAAGCTGTGCTCGCCGTCGGCGGTGTGGTGCTCGGCCAACGGGACGAACACGTCCGCTTGCATCTCAATGTGAAACCAGAACGCGTGGGCGATCTGCTCATCGGCGTCGTAGCCGTCCAGCCGGAGGTCGAGTTCTGGCGGGCGCCCGTCGGGCACGGGCGCCGAGTCGGTGGGGACCAACAGGGCCTTTCGGTAGAGGTCAGCGACGGTGTGCTGGGGTGGTCGGCCAGGCCCCGGGCCGGGCGGCCGTCTTCGGCACCGGGGGTGTGGCCGGTCGGCGCGCTGTGGTCAGCGCGGTGCGTCCGGCCTCGGTCAGCGCGACCGGTTGGCCGGCGTGGACGGGGTGGCTGGTGTCCCGGGAGACCAGGCCGGCGTCTTCCAGGCGCTGCAGCTCGGGGTAGGGGATACGGCTGCCGCAGGCTGCCGTCACCGACATCCGGCCGGTCAGGAGATGCTCGTAGAGCTTGGCGCCGCCGCAGATGATGAGCAGTGCCGCCTGATCAGCAGCCGACAGCTGCCGTCCCCCGGCCGCCGGTCGCGTGGCGGCAGCGGCCTCAATCGGTTCGAGGGCCGCCGTCACCCGTCGGGCGGCGGCCTCGCGTGCCTTGGCGGCCTGCTGCAGCTGGCCCACGGCGCGGTCTATGCGCTCGAACAGAGCACCGTCGACCGGGAACTCCCCGCTGGACAGACGGTGCAGCAGAGTCCGGTAGAAAGTCACCCCGGTTTCAGCCTCGGTCAGTTCGCGATGCCGGTCGACCAGCCGGGCATGGGCCTCATCCAGGAGGCCGCGGTCCCGGTGGGCCCACAGGGTGTCGACGTCGTGGCCGGTGCCGGCCTTGATGCGGTGGTCAAGCGCGGACAGCGCACGCCGGGCTGCTGCTGGCGCGGGATCACGGGGCATAGACAAAGGCTCCAGGAGCTTACCGGGTGAAGTGGTGTGAGGGGTTGTGCGCGGGTCGCGGCAGGCCCGGCATGGCGGAAGGCAGCGGCCTGGGGGCCCGATCGCGGGTCGCAAGCTGCGGGGAGCGGGAGCGGGCCGCGTGGGTACGGGCGCTCAGCGGTCGGCGTGTCATCCCCAGGCGGCGGCCGACCTCGTCGTAGACGTCGTTGCCGGCCCGCGGCCGGACCGCCACGACATGGATCTCCCGCTGGTGCGCAGCCCCCTCGGGCGCTGCACGCACGCCGTAGACGACGCGCCAGTCTTTGCGGGAATCCACGAACAGCTTGCGGTAGCCCTCCAAGTCGCCGGTGAGCCGCAGCCCGAAGCGCTCGGCGTTCACCACTTCCTGCAGGTAGGCGAGGGTGAGGTCGCGGACGTCGCCGGGGGCCTGGAGGAGATCAGTCAGCGCGCGGGGGTCGAAACTCAGGCCGAAGGCCGCCCGCTGCTGTCCCCCGTTCACGCCGCCTGCTCGTACGACTCACCGCTCTCGGACGGTTTCGCATCGGCCGCCGTCGCCTTCTCCGTGCGGGCGGAGGGCGGCGGGCCGGGCAGGAGCCGGTGGGCGGGCCGCTCCGGGGAGGTCATGCAGGCCGACAGCGGTCCCCCGGGTGCGCGGATCGCCGCGATGGCGTGCGTCAAAAAGTCCCGGTGCCACACGAACAGGCCGGACAGGCCCGCCTCGGGGTCCTTGTGCTGCTGGTAGGCCAGCCACAGAGCGTGCAGCCACGCCACGACGTCGTCGTGCTCCTGCCACTGCAGGCACCAGGGGGCGGCCGTGGTGACCTCCGCCCCGTAGACGGGCAGAAGGAAGTCGTCGACCCAGTCCGACAGCGCGTCGAGTTCGTCCTCGCGTTCCTCGCCGTCCAGTTCCAGGATCGGGCGCGGCTCCGGCGGCGCAGCCACAGGCGGTCCGCCGAATCCCGGCGTGCCGAAGGCCGCGAACGGTGATCCGCCGGGGGCGGGTGCGGAGGCCAGCTGGTCAAGCTGCTGCGCCTGCTGCGCCGACTGATCCATCAGCCGCCGGACGCTCGCCTCAATCCCCTCCAGCTCGGGACCTGGAATCCTGACCGGCTCCAACTCCCCACCGCCAGTGGGCTCTACGGGTTCGGACATAAAAGGAGGGCCTCCTAGAAGGCGGGGAAAGGGGAAACGAAAACGACGAGCAGGCCGTCCGTCGGACCACGGACCTTGCGTGGCGGGGTGCCTCCCTGGGGCCGGGAATCAGTGTCGCTTCCGGCTGCCAGAGAATGCAGTTGGAGAATCAAGCGGTGAGGGACACGTCATCCTGAGTCAGCGATTCGCGGATCGTCTCCGTGAGCCGGTCGGCCGCGATGGACGCATAGTGCTCGGTCTTCTCCACGCCGATGAAGTCCCTGCCTTCGAGCAGGGCTGCGACACCGGTGGAGCCCGAACCGGCGCAGAAGTCGAGCACCGTGCCGCCTTCGGGGCTGATCTTGACCAGCTCGCGCATCACCTCGACGGGCTTTTGCGTGATGTGCTGGCGAACCTTGCCGCTGGGCTGCGACGCCGTGTAGAAGCCCGGCAGGTAGACCGGATTGCGTGCCGCATCGATCGGGCCCTTGCTGGCCCAGACGATGAATTCGCACGACTGCTTGAACCTGCCCTTCTGCGGGCGGACCTGCGGCTTGTTCCACGCCAGCACCCCTCGCCACAGCCATCCGGCCGCCTGGATCGCGTCCGTCGTGACCGGAAGCTGACGCCAGTCGGTGAACAGCAGCGCGGTACCCCCGGTGCGGGTGAGCCGATGGGCCTGGGTCATGATCTGCGTCAACCAGAACCCGTAGCTGCGCTGGTCCATGTTCTCGCCGGTGAAGTCGCCAAGGGTGTGCGTGGCGTCGGCGGAGGTGTACTTCTGCTTCGCCGAGCGGCTGGTGCGTTCCTTCGCGGTCCGTCCGCCCGAGTTGTACGGCGGATCGGTGATCACGGAGTCGACGCAGCCGTCCGGGAGGCCAGCGAGGATGTCGAGGGCATCGCCCTGGTGAAGGGAAAAAGGCAAAGAGGAACCCCGATTCGGGTGTGGAAGCACAAAGGGAACTGACCGTCTCGCGCGTGAATCCCCGCGGGCCGGAAAAGGGGCATGCAGAAGCCCGGGCCGCAGACCGAGGGGCGAGGGGAGTTCCAAAACTGTAGGGGCGAGTTCGCCGACGACCAAGAAGTCGGCGCCGAAGGACCGGATTCCGGCACCTCGTCGCCGACTTTTTGGCCAACCGCCGATCCGGCCCTACTGTTTTGGAACCGCCCGGCACACACCGCCGCTGGCTACCCCACCCGGCCTCGCGCAGAGCCCCCTGCCCTGTCGGCACATCTGGCGGCCCGCGCCCAGCGAGCACCTCGCCCGCAGCGGCCACCCCTCAGATCGCCCGCCCCGGCTGCCGTCCCCCTCCGCCACCTGGTTGCGCGTACGGCACGCCGGACATCACACTCCAAGGACACCTGCATGACCACGCGTTACCCACCCCTGCCCGAAAACCGTGACCGGCGGGCGGGTCTTTCGGGTTGAAGGCGCTCGCCGCCGGCATCGGCGTCGCCGTCCTGTCCCCGCTCCTCCTCGGCGGCGCAGCCATGATGATGGCCGGCTCCAGTGAAGCCGCCACCGGCACCAGCGCCACCAGCCCGTGCTATCCCGGCCTGGACACCGGCAAGGTCACCGAGCAGGTGACCAAGATCCTGGACGGCGCGAATGCCTCCAATATCCGGATCAAGGGCCTGGACCTGCCCGGTGAACAGGTCCCGAACGCCCAGACCATCGTCGCCACCGGCATCAGCCTCAAGGTGCCCCGGCGCGGGCAGATCGTCGCGCTGGCCACCGCGATGCAGGAGAGCCGGCTGCGCAACCTCAGCAGCGGCGACCGCGACTCCCTGGGGCTGTTCCAGCAGCGGCCCAGCCAGAACTGGGGCACCGCCCAGCAGATCCGCGACCCCGTGTACGCGAGCGAACGGTTCTACAAAGCGTTGCTCAAGGTCAAAGGCTGGCAGCAGATGACCATTACGCAGGCCGCGCAGGCAGTGCAGAAGTCCGGCCTCCCGGACGCCTACGCCCAGTGGGAGCAGCTGAGCACCGCCCTGCAAAAGGCCATCGCGGCGACCTTCCCCGGCGGCGACCAGGACGGCGCCGCCTCTGGCGCCAAGCCGCCGCCCACCGCGTCCGACTGCGGCACCACGAGCGACGGCTCGTCCTTCGGGAACATTCCCGAGGGCAAAATCCCCAAGGGCTACCGGATTCCGAAGGACACCGATCCGCGGGCCCGCAAAGCGATCATGTGGGCGATGCAGCAGCTCGGGACGATGTACCAGTGGGGCGGCCAGTGCACCGCCCCCCGGGGCGCGGATCCGATGGGGCGCTGCGACTGCAGCTCGTTGATGCAGCAGGCGTACCAGCACGTCGGCGTCGCCCTCGACCGGGTGACCCAGGACCAGGTCCGCAACGGCAAAGCCGTCTCCTCGAAGACGCTCAAGCCGGGTGACCTGGTGTTCAGTCGCGGAAGCGCCGCCGCCCCCGAGCACGTCGCGATGTACCTCGGCGACGGCTTGGTCATCGAAGCCCCGCGCACCGGCAAGCCGGTCCGAATCGTGCCGATCAAGAGCATGGCCGTCCTGGCCGCCCGCCGCGTCGTCTGACCCAGGCCCCTCCTGTAGGTTCCGAATAGAGGTGTCGTTGTCCAAGCCATCTGTCGGCAACTTGTCGGTTTGAAACCGCTGTTAGCGGCTCCTACCTCCAGCGGGCGGCCTTAGGTTTGCCTGGATGTCCCGCCTCTTCGGCAGGCTACCCCTGGCCGGAAGCCGACACACCGGTATCCGTGCCGCGTCCACTCTTCCGTACCAGCGCTGACAAGTGGTCGGACGGTTCGCCGGTCCAGCTCTCCCGTTCAGCGGCTGACGCGTAGGAAGCGGCAGATCAGACGGACAGATCCGCCGACAAGTCTGCTGGACGCTCCGGCAAAGTCGCTGGTCAACGCGATCCCGGGCGACAAGCCAAATCGGAACCTACACCTCCCTTGCGTTCCGGCCCACATTGCCGTTGCCCAGGTAACCGGCGGTTTTGAGCCGCTGTCCGAAGGTTGCTGTTTTCTGCGGACGCCAGTTCCCCTGGCGCCCGTCAACCTGCTTCTTCGGCAGGTTGCCCATGGCAGCACGTCGCGTCCCCGGCTCTCCGCCGGTTGCCGCTCTCTTACGCGCTCCCGCCCCGGCAAGCCCGGCCGGAACCCGCACCTTCCTCGCGCCCCTTGCGCGCCCCTTCCCCTTCTTCTCACCTTCCTGTCCGCCGGGCCCTGGTGCCCTGCGCACACAAGGAGCCCGCCATCCCCGTGTCACCACTCGCCGACCGCGTCGTCCAGCTCGCCTACGACCCGGGCATCTCCCCCAAGGGCGGCGGCCTGCCCGGCCTGGCCGTCCTGAAGAACGTCGTCAACTCCATCAATTTGTTCGGCATCATCGCCGTCGTCGGAGCACTCGCCGTCAGTCTTGCGGTCTGGGCCTGGGGCCACCACACCGGCGGTCACCAGGCCGAGGCCAACGGCAAGAAGGGCGCCACCGTCGCCGCCGGCGCCGCCGTCGGACTCGGCGCCGCCAACGGCCTCGTGGCCTTCTTCTCGACCCTGGGCTCACAGGTCCACTGATGCAAAATCGATTCTTCCGCTATGGCGGCGGCTGGTCGGCCAACCGCCGCATCGCCCTGGTGGCGATCGGGCTGGTGTGCCTGCTGGCCATCGCTGCCGCGACCGCCTTGTTCACCGGCCGGGGCGAGGAGCACAGCGCCCCCTCCAGCGACCCGTCACCGGCTCAGAGTTCCGTGCCGCCCGCGCAGGACCCGGACACCGGGGCCGGCCCGGTGGCCCGCCCGCCACAGATCTCCGATCCGGTCCAGTTCGCCAAGGCCGCCGCCCAGATGCTCTGGACCTACGACACCCGCACCACCAGCCATGACCAGCAGTCCGCCGGCATGCAGGCGTGGATGACCAAGGAAGGCCAGTACAACGACTGGGCCTCGGTCTCCGCGCAGATGCCCGACCCGCTCCTGTGGTCGCGGATGGCTGATCAAAAGCAGCGCGCCGGCGCCACCGTCGCCGAGGCCCACTACCCGGCCGCCTTCAAGCAGGCCCTGGCGGAGAACCCCTCGGAGATCGCCAAGGCGTACATCTACGCCGTCACCGTCACCGGCAAGCAGACCATCACCTGGGCCAAGGGCGGCGGCGGAGCCGAAGACCGCTCCATCACCCTCGCCGTCCAGTGCCGCCCGTCCCACGACTGCTCGCTCGTCGCCATCGCCCCGCGCGTCGCGCCCTGACCGAATGGAGTCCCCATGGGGTTTTGTGACCTCCCCCTCGCGGACAAGGTCTGCGCCGTCGGTGAGGCCGTGGACTTCGCCTCCGACCCGGGCAAAGCCGTCGGCGACTGGCTCGCCAAATCCGCGGGCGAACTCGCTGCTGCCGCAGCCGATCTGGCGGCCAAGGCTGTCGACAGCACCACCCGCGTCGATCTGAACGCAGGCTGGTTCCGTGACAACTACGAGACGATCCTGCCGATCGGCCTCGTGCTGCTGGTCGCCACGTTCTGCGCCCAGCTCATCCGCGCAGCAGTCCGGCGCGACGGACAGGCCCTGACCCAGGCGCTCACCGGCACCATATCCGGCGTCATCTTCGCCTTCGCCGCCATCGCCCTGACCACCGTCGCCATCGAAGTGGTCGATGCCCTGTCCGCCGGGCTGCTCAAAGCCGCGAACCTGAACATCGAGTCCGCGGTGCGCCGCATCGTCAAGGTCGGCCAGCTCACCTCCCTGTCGGGCCTCGGGTGGCTCGTGATGGTCTTCGCCGGACTCGGCGTGGCCATCGGCGCCATCCTCTACTGGTGCGTCATGATGGTCAGAAAGGTGGGCATCCTGGTCATGGTCACCCTGGCCGTCTTCGCCGGGGCCGGCGGCGGCTGGGAAGCCGCCCGCCGCTGGCGCAAGGGCTGGATCGAAGCCACCGCCACCCTGGTCGCCAGCAAGCTGCTGATGACGATCATCTTCGTGCTCGGCATCTCCGCGATGGGCAAGACCGAGGCCAAGGACGGCCTGGCCGCCCTCGCGGACGTCCTCGCCGGCATCGTGATCATGGCTTTGATTCTGCTGTGCCCGTATATGACCTTCAAGTTCGTCCACTGGGCGGCCGAGGGCAGCGACGGGGAGACGCTGCATCGCGCCGGCGGTGCCGGTGCCCAGCTCGCCAAGCAGCACACCGAACGCGCCGGGAAGAAGGCCGCCTCGGCCGCGGCGACCGCCGGAACCGGCGGCGCCGCAGCCGGAGCCGGAGCGGGAGCCGCCCCGCAGGGGCCGGACGCAGGCTTCCCCGGCGACGTCGCTCCCGCCTCCTCCGGCGGGGACCGAAGCAGTTCGCAGAATGCCGGTTCCGGCGTCTCGCCCGGCGGTGATGCTGCCAAGACGGGCCTGGAGAAGGCCGTCCAGCCGCCGCCGACCAGCGTCAGGGACGACACCAGCAGCCAGACGGGCGGCAGTCCGGGGCCGGGCGGCTCCGGGCCGGGCGCTGCACAAGGCCAGGCCGGTGGGTGGCAGTCCAGCCCGCCGACCACGTCCCCGCCGCCGCAGGGCGCCCCGCCGTCCACCGGCCTTAAGGACTCCGGCACCACCGGACCGGCCGCACCGCCGCCTCCCCCGACCGGCCTGTGACCACCTGCCCGATCCCCGGGGGCGGGAGGCACCTGCCTTCCGCCCCCGGCCCCGCGCCTTGAGGAACCCGCCCTCTTGTCCGATCCAGCCATCGCCCCTGTCACGGTGAAGTTCCCGCACCGGAGCCGTCGCGGCATCCTCCTGGGCCTCACCCTTCCCCAACTCGTCCTTGTCTCTTCGGCCCTGGCACTGTTGCTGGTGACGGTCGTCTCCACCGGGCTGCTCGGCGTCCTGGCCCTGGCCCCGCTGTGGGCGGTGGTCGCCGCCCTGGTCGCGGTCCGCCGGCATGGCCGGTCCCTGATCGACTGGGCTCCGGTCGTCGCCCGCTACGCGCACCGCCGCCGCACCGGGCAGACCCTGTGGCTCGCCCGGCCCGTCACTCGCCCGCGGCAGGACGGTGTCCTGCATCTGCCCGGCACCGCCGCCTCCCTCAAGGTCGTCACCCCCGGCGACTCCGCCACGGACGCCGCGGCCGTCCACGACCCGCACCAGCAGACGCTCACCGCCATCGCCCGCGTCTCCTCCCGGGCCTTCGTCCTGCTCGACCCGGCCACGCAGAACCACAACGTCAACGGCTGGGGCCGGGCGCTCGCCGGTCTCGCCCGCACCGGGCAGGTGGCCACCGTGCAGGTCCTGGAGCGCACCGTGCCCGACTCCGGCGACACCCTCGCCCGGCACTGGTCCCAGCACGGCCGGCCGGACACCCCGGTCGCCGGGCAGGTCTACTCCGAACTGGTCGCCGCCGCCGGGCCCGCCGCAGCCCCCCACGAGACGTACCTCGCGATCTCCCTCGACCTGAAGGCCGCCCGGCGCCTGATCAGCCAGGCCGGCGGCGGCCTGACCGGCGCCTTCACCGTCATGCAGCAGACCACCGCGAGCGTCGCCCAGGCCGCCCGCAACGCCGGACTGACGGTCACCGGGTGGCTCAGCGCCCGGGAGACCGCCGCCGTCATCCGTACCGCCTACGACCCCGAAGCCCTCTCCGCTTTGCAGCAGTGGTCCGAGACCGGGCGGGCGGAGGCCGACCCGGCCGCCGCCGGGCCCGTCGTCCAGGTCGAGGAGTACGACCGCCTCGCCACGGACAGCGCGCAGCACGCGACCTACTGGGTGGAGAACTGGCCGCGGACCGAGATGGGTGCCGGGTTCCTGCACGGCCTGATGTTCACCGCCGGGGTCCGCCGCAGCCTCTCCCTCATCTACGTACCCCAGGCATTGGAGTCCGCACTGCGCGACGTCCAGCGCAAGAAAGCCCAGATCATCGCGGACGCCAGCGAGCGCACCCGGCGCGGCCAGGTCGACAACGAAGCGGACTCCGTCGAGTACGCCGACGTCAAACAGCGCGAGCGCCAGCTCATCGCCGGGCACGCCGACGTCGCCCTGACCGGCCTGGTCACCGTCACCGCCGAAACCGACGCCCTCCTCGACGCCGCCTGCGCGCAGATCGAGACCGCCGCCGTCACCGCCGGCGTCGACCTGCGCCGCCTGAACTACCAGCAGCCCGACGCCTTCGCCGTCGCCGCGCTGCCCCTTGCCCGAACCACCCTGTAACCCGGAGGCCGCCCTGCCCCCCTCCCCGCACCTGACCGACGACCTCCATAAGCTGCTCGCCGACCTCAAAGAGCTGCAGCTGCGCCACCAGCAGCGCCTGGACGCCTACCGCGACGCGGAAGGCGAGGTCATCGAGGCCCAGCGCGCGGCGTACGAAGAGGAACGCGAAAGCACGGCCATCGAAGCCAGCGACCGGCTCGATACCGTCATCCACCGGCTGGAACAGCTGGCCGCCGCCCCGGGCCGCCTGCCCGCTCCGCCAGTCGCTCCCGCACCGCGCCGCTCCCGCTGACACGGCGTCCCCGTGCCGTCAGCACACCGGCCGTCACCGCCTGCCCCACGGCAGCAAGGACCCTCTTGACCTCCTCGCACACCACCAGCGACGCACACCCCTACCTCCGTGCCGCTACCGCCGGCATCCGCCACCACGCCCACACCCTGGACCGGGCCGTGCCCCCGCAGCCGGTGGACCGCGTCCACCTCGACGCGCTCCACGCCCACCTCACCGCGCTCCACCGGCTCCTCGACCAGCTCGCCGAGGCGGCCCGCCCTGAGCATCCCGGCGCCGGACGGCACCTGGCCACTGCGCACACCCGGCTGTGGCAGGCGTCCGCCGAGGCCCACTCGGCCTTCCACCTGCTGCCGTCCGCAGCCGCCGCCTCCACCGAGTGCCGCCCCGAGCACCTCCCGGAAGGACCGCCGGTCCTCACGATCTGCCAGCGTCACCTCGCCGCCGGGCACAGCGTCCGCCGCAAGACCACGCCCACCGACCTCAACCGTGCGCCGCACACCGCCGCATGCGTGCGCTGAGCATCACGAAACGAGGGCCCCGATGAGCCACCGGCCCGCCCGCCGCGCACGTCGCGCCTCCGCCTCCCCCCTGTTCACCCCGCACGGCACCGACCGGGCCAGCCGCAAGGCCGCCCGCCGCCAGCTCGCCGAAGCCTCGGCCAAAGCCCGCGCCGAAGCAACCGCCCACCCGGCGGGCACCGCACCAGCCGAACACGAGGCCCCCGCGCCCCTCTATCCGCCCGGCGGACGCCCCGGGCCCGGCTCCGCCCGCGGCAACCGCCTCAAGCTCCCCGCCCACCGCATGACAACCGCCATCGCGGCCGGCGCCTACCCCTTCCTGGCCGAAGGCGGCCTCGGCGCCGAGGGCATCTACATCGGCCGCGACGTCCACGCCGAAGCCTCGTTCGTCTTCGACCCCTTCGCCCTGTACGGCAAGATCGAGGGCTTCACCAACCCGAACATCCTGCTCGCCGGAGTGATCGGACAGGGCAAGTCCGCGCTCGCAAAATCGTTCGCGCTGCGCTCCGTCGCCTTCGGCTACCGGGTCTACGTCCCGTGCGACCCCAAGGGCGAATGGACCCCCGTGGCCCAGGCACTGGGCGGCATGTCCGTGGCCCTGGGCCCCGGACTGCCCGGCCGCCTCAACCCCCTGGACGCCGCACCCCGGCCGCAGAGCATCTCCGAGACCGACTGGGACAGCGAGATCCGCAAGCGCCGACTGCTGCTGCTCGGCTCCCTGGCCCGCACCGTCCTCGGCCGGGACCTGATGCCCATGGAGCACACCGCCCTGGACGTCGCCCTCGACGCGGCCGTCACCCGCGCCGCCGAGACCGGCCGCACCCCGCTGCTCGGCGACGTCGCCGCTGCCCTGAACAACCCCGAGCAGCTCGATGAGGCCGCCGGGATGATGTCCGGACGGCTCGGCGAGGCGGCCCGCGACCTCGCCCACGCGATGCGGCGGCTGATCCACGGCGACCTGGCCGGCATGTTCGACGCGCCCTCCACCGTGCGCTTCGATCCCAGCTCCCCGATGCTCACCATCGACCTGTCCCGGCTGGGCGGATCCGGCGAGGACACCGCCCTCGTCCTCGCCATGACCTGCGCCTCCGCCTGGATGGAATCCGCGCTCACCGACCCCCGCGGCGGCCGGCGCTGGATCGTGTACGACGAAGCGTGGCGCCTGATGCGCCACCCCGGCCTGCTGCAACGCATGCAGTCCCAGTGGAAACTGAGCCGCGGCCTGGGCATCGCCAACCTCATGGTCATCCACCGACTGTCCGACCTCCTCACCGCCGGCGACGCCGGATCCCGCGGACGCGCCCTGGCGGAGGGCCTGCTGGCCGACTGCTCCACCCGCATCATCTACCGACAGGAGACCGACCAACTCCACGCCGCCGCCGTCCTGCTGGGCCTGACCTCGGTGGAGGCAGACGCCGTCTCCCACCTCAACCGCGGCAGAGGACTGTGGAAGGTGGCAGGCCGGTCCTTCGTCGTACAGCACCATCTCCATCCTCGCGAATTGTCACTATTCGACACAGACGCCCGTATGCACTGAAGCCCAGCGAAACGGAAAGCCCATGACCGCAACTCCAGCGGACGAGAACACGCAGACGGGGACCGGAAGCCACCCCCGTACGTCTGCCATCGGCTCTCAAAAGGTGAGCGAATCCCTCGGCATGTCGCCGCGGTGCCTGGCCCGGCTTCATGCCGTTGACAGCCCTGCGAGCGTCCTCGCCCAGCTCGTGGCCACAGCAGCGCGCCACCTGGACCACGTCCACGAACAAGTCACCGACGCCGCCCACGGCGCGGCCTCCACCCTGACGCGCGTCGCCGCCGGAAGGGCACCGATCAATTCGCTCGGCATTCTGCAGAACAGCGCCACGCAAATCGACATCCTGGCCGCCCGCCGCGCCGACGCAGTCGAGCACCTCCTGAACGTTCTCCACGCCTACCGTCAGGTGACGACGAGCGACGGCGCCGCACACCCGGCGCCCCGCCCCGGCAAAACCCCGGGCCAATCGCCCACCCCCAACGCCCTGCCTGCCCGTGTGCCGCGCGGACGCTGACTTCTTTTCTCCCCCTCAAGGAGCCCATGCCCACTTCACGCCGCGAGTTGCCCGCCTTCGCCGCCGACCTGGCCGCCCGTCTGCCCGGCACCTGGACCAGCACGTACCACCGCCACGCCGCGTACAGGGACCAGTTCCCCACGGCCGGTCAGCTCTGGGACCTCGGCCACGTCTATCACATCGTCAGCCAGTACGTCCTCACCCACGACGCCGTCCTCTACGGCCCCGACAGCCAGCGGCTGTACGTCACCGACCGGCCCCTGTATTCCCGCCAGTTCGTCGTCGCCCCGCTCGAACCCGTCGGCGACGGCATCCAGTCCCACCATTTCGCCGGCGTTCCGGAACCGAACGGCATCGCCGTCCCCAACGACCCCGCCCGGGCCGCCTTCCAGGTCACCCGCCGGCTGCTGCCCCGCTACGAGCAGGCCCTGCACAGAGTGCTCCGCAACGCGGCGGCCGAGCCCGAGCCCCCGCACCGGCCCGCCCCGCCCCAGGTCCCCCAGGTCCTGACCCTGACCTATTACAGCGACGGGGCCCTTGGTGCGCCGTACGAGAGCGTGCCTGCGGAGGCCCGCCTGGCGCTGTACGCCCACGGCTTCCAGTACCTCCCGCACCAGGCCGCCTTCCTCCTGCCCGCCGCGTACGGCGAAGACGGCCGCGCCCTGCGCGTCCAAGCCGTGGCACAACAGCTCGCCGCCCAGGGCATCGGCGTGAACCTCCGCGCCATGCCTCAGAAGGCCACGGCGCCCTCCACCGCAACCGCGCGATCGGCTGTCCCTTCACCCGCCGGCGTTTCCGTGGCTGCCCGCCACCGGTAGGCCGCCCCCGTTGGGCGCACCGGCAACCCCGCATCTTTGGAGAACCTCCTGTCCACCCGTTCCTTCATCGCCCGGCCCACCCAGACCGGCTACGACGGCATCTACGTCCACCTCGACGGCCAGCCGAGCGAGAAACTGCCACTTCTCCTCGCCGCCTTCCAGCACAGGTTCGGGCGGAACGCCGAGGCCATGGCGCGACACTTCGTGGACGGAGTCGCCGTCGGCTGGGACGAGCTGGGCACCGACCTCCTCGACGGCGCTCCGCCCGAGCTCATCTCGGCCTTGACGGGCGGGCAGCAGTGGCCCAGCAGCACCCTGGACGACCTGGTCACCCCGGACGGCTCGCCCCCGGTACGGATGACGGTCACCGAACAGACCGCCGCCGACCAGGACGTGCAATGGGGCTACGTTCTTCGCCCGCACGGCATCGAAGTTATCCCTGTGCCCCACGCCGAAGCCGGTCCCGTTATCGGCTGGGACACCGATCCGCGCACGGGGTTCAGCGACCATCCGGGCCACTGGTCCTTTCCCGCCCGCACACCGGCCGGCCCATCCGCCGCCCGCGCCGCACGGCCGCCCCGGTCCGCTCCCGCGGCAGCGCCCGCAGAGTCCCGCCCGGCCGCCCGCCGCTGACCTCGCCCCTGTCCCCGCGCCCCGGAGATTGTCCTGCCCACGCCCCTGATCACGGTCGTCATCGCCACCCGCCTGCGCGAGGACCGCCTCGGCTACCTGACCGCCATGCACGCAAGCCTTTCGCGGCAGTCCGTTCCCTGGGAGGCGGTGATCGCAGTCGACGGTGCCGACCCGGCACGCCTGCCGGCGCCGCTCGCAGCCGACCCGCGTATCCGTCCCCGCGTCGTGCCCCGTCCCGTGGGTGCTGCCTGTGCCCGCAACCTGGCTCTCAACGATGTCCGCACCCCCTACGTGAACTGGGCCGACGACGACGATCTGTTCACCGACCACGCCATGTCCGCGCGGCTGGACGCCCTGCAGGCGGGCGGAGTGGGCTGGTGCGCCGGGTGGAGCGAGGACCTTCATCCTGATGGCTCGACCACCTTGTGGCGCTGCCCGGCGCCCCCCGGCCGGCATAAGGCCGGCGACGTCTGGACGTACTGTAAGTCGCCGGCCGACACCATCCCTATCGGACCGACCACCATCCTCGCCCGCACCGACCTCGTCCGCGCGGCCCCGATGGGGGGCCTCGTTCAAGGGGAGGACTACTGCGCGGCCGTTGGCACCACCTGCCTGGCCCCCGGGATTCTCCTGCCTTTGCCGGTCTACCGTTACCGCAAACACGCAGGTCAGATGACACAGGCGCCGTCGTACGACCAGTTGGAGACGGCGGCCAGAGAACACGCCTGGCACTACGGGCGCAGCCTGCGTGCCGCCGTCCGCGGCGTGGAGGCATTCCGTGGCTGACGCGCAGATCATCCTCGCCTACAGCCGGACGCGGGGCATCGTCGCCGTCGCGTCCGGCGAAAAGTACGGGTCCGCCGGCAAGGCGCTGGTCGAATCCGGGTTCCAGCGGGGTGAGGCCGGTGTGTACTGCCTGCCGGCCGAGGACCCGGGTGTCTCGCGCGCCACCGTGGCCGGCCTGGTCCGCCGCGCCGAGACACTCGGCGCCACCGTGACGACCAGCAGCCGGCGCTTCATCGGCGACGCCGCCGACGATATCGCCCGCCTGCTGCCCGGCCAGTGGGAGACACAGGTCGAGCTCTACTGCCACCCCGTCTGGCAGGACGACCTCGTGTCCTGGCTGTGGGACAGCGGAGAACTGGTCCGCGCGGTCCAAAGCGAGCGCATCCCGTACGCCGCCACCCTCACCCTCACCGACGGAACGTCCGAGACCACGTTGCTGCTGGTGGAACGCCCCGGCCACCAACTCGGCTACCTGGTCGGCGCGTTCTCCCCAAGCCCGTTCGAGGAGGGCTATGGTGGTCCCCACGCCCCGGCCAGCATCGTCCTGCCGCCCTTTCCCGGCCGGGCGGCCCGGGCCATCACAGAGCGCTACCTGCCCGCCTTCGACCGGGCCCTCCACGCCCGCCGGACCACGGCCATAGCCGACGCGCTCGATCGCATCCGCAGCGAGCACCGCGTCTGGACCGCGATGGTCGCCTCGGGCCGCGACAGCGACGCCACCCCGCTCACCTTCGACGCGCTCGGCACCGCCACCGCACAGTTCCTGGACACCACCTGGCGCGAGTTCCTCACCGTTACGGACCACGCCCCCGCCCTGATGGACCGGTGTCGCCCCACCGCCACCCTGTGGTCCGGCGACGCTGAGGCGCTCGCGCAACTCACCGTCGCCCTCACTAATGCCGAAACAGTGCGCGAAAACCTTGCCCGTGGTGCCCGGCTCACCCCCGCTGAGCGCAACGCCCTGACTTGGCCGGCCGTGGAGACCTGGCTCACCTACGGTGAGGTGTTTCTCCGGCAGGCGCGAGCCGCCTCCCCGCAGCCGCGGCCCGCCATCGCGGCCACGGCGCCGCCCCGCGTCCTCCCGTCGGCCCGGCCCGCACCCCACCGCTGACCGCGGCCCCCCACGCTAGGAGCACCCTCTCTTTGGACCCCGGCACCCACTTCGTCTTCGGCACCCACTCGCACCACGGCTTCGTCGCCTCCGCCACCTCCAACATGCCCGCGCACCTGGCGCACTGGTTCCTCACGCGGGAGCAGTTCGAGCCCGTAGCCGGCCAGCCGGGCCTGTTCCGGCTGACGGAGCCGGAACGCGATGGCCCACGCCGCACCCGGCAGGCCGTCCACGACCTGCGCCGCAGCGGGTATGCCGTGCATGCCGATGTCGTCCTCGATCCCGCCACATCAGCCAACCCGCCCCGCCCTGTCAGACCCCACGGACTGTCGGAGCAGCGCAGCCGGATCGCGCAGGCCGCCGGCCGCGTGTCCCCGCGCCGTTCGGCACCCACCACGTCGGCGCCGCTCGCGCGGCCGATCCCGCCGAAGCCCACCTACGCGCCCACCGTCCACCTGCCTGCCTCCCGCACCGGGCGGTCGCGATGACATCCGGTGCCGAGCCGATCAGCATCACCCGCGGGCAGGGCGGCCAGGTCGAGGTCGAGGGCGTCATCGATCCCCTGGCCCGAGACGTCCTCAGCCGAGCGGGTTTCCTCTTCGAACCGTCGCTGCGTGGCCCCTGGGTCCGCCTCCCGTTCGATATGGGACGCGACTGGGAGAACGAACACGCCACCTGGGCGGCAGAGTTGCTCAGCGCCGCCCGTTACCCCGTCCGCCTCGATCCGGACCTGCGCCACGACGCCCCCGCGCCGGTTGTCGCCTCCGGGCCGCGGCGCCCGGCCATGACCGCCCAGGCCCCGCCCGGCCGCGCGCCGCGCCACTGATGCCGACACCACCAGGAGCAACAGATTCCCGATCCCCACGCGAGCGACATCGTCGCTCTGACCTCCCGAGTACGTGACTTCCGGCTGCGTATGGCAGCTCTCGACCGCGAGGCTGAAGCCGCTCTCGACACCGCTCGTGACCGCTACGGACGCACCGTCCACCACCAGGTCGCCGCGGCTGCCCGCGCCCATCGCAACCACACGGCTGTCGACACATACACGGCGTACCTGGCCTCGCACGCCGGCCCTCTGCTTGATGCGGCCCGCAGCGCCGTCGACGGGCTGCCGGATGCCCGGCACACCCGCGCCTGGCGGGACCTGCTCGATGCGCTCGCCACCTCCCATGCGGAGATCGTCCGCATCCTCGACCGTCCCGCCCCTCCCGGCTCGGCCGCCGAGCGCGAGCAGCACACCCTGGTGTGGCCCCACCTCGCTGCCTGGGCAGATTACGGCTCCATCGCCGCCGACCTCGCTGAACAACATCACCAGCCCGCACCAGTGCTGAGCGACGGGGAGCGGCAGACGTGGACCGAAAAGGCCCAAGTCGCGCAACGGCGAGGCGAGCTGGACCTGATCGAGTCGTGGTACGCGGCCGACGGCCGCCGCATCACGCTCGCCCACCTCGTCGAGGACGAGGACACCACGGTGGTCGCGCTCGCCGGAGACCCGGGCGCGCCGGGCTGGGAGGTCATCGGGCACTACGCCCACGAGTACGCAGCCGGACAGGCGCTGCCGCGCGCCGTTCCGCCCGGAGTTCTGCGTCCCGACGCCGCGTCCCGGTTCAACCGTCCGGAGCTTGCCCCCGAACGGCCCCTGCAGGAGCTGGTCCAGGAGGTGGTCGAGGCCCGTGCCGCCGGTGACGTCTGCGAAACCCTCCTCAGTGTCACGCAACAGGGCTACGACTCAGGCCCGATGGTCCGCCTGCAGCATGTCCTGTCCACCGCTGCGAAGTTCTCGTACGCCCTGGAGAGCGCACAGGGCCGGCAGGTCGGCGCCCGGCTCGACGCACTCGAAAGGCAGCTCGACTTCCTCGTGCAGGAGGTGCATGACGCGGCCGAGGACCTCGGCGCCACCGTCGCCGTCCTGCCACCGCACCGCGCCCCGAAGCCTCCGCGGATCCGCCCGCGCCCCGCCCTGGAGACGACGCCTGCGCCCGCGCCGCCCCAGCGCACCACGACGACCGCGCGCCACCCTTAGCCGGCCCAGGCCCTCGGGGAAACTCCCGTTGGCCGTGATGGCTTCGACAGTCCCGGCAGCGCGCATCACTACCGCGCGGCGCCCGGCAGATCACACATCGCACCCCTCCGGCTCCGCCCTCTCCTACTCCCTCCTCAGGACAGGACTTCCGCAGCCGTCGTCCTGCGGTCCCTCGCGGCCGACCACCCTCTCGCCAGCGTCGCCCTCCCGCCGCGAGCACGCCTGCGCAGGCGCCCCCACTTCCCTTCGCACATCGTCAAGGAGAACCATCTATGGCAGTCCGCACCCAGTTCCCCGTCGAGCACCAATGCGGCCACTCAGTCACCCATGACCTGTCCGAACGCCCCGCCGACCGCCGGGCCGGCTTCGCCCGCTGGCTCGCGGGGAAGGACTGCACCGACTGCTGGAAGGCGGCTCGCGACGCCGATACCGGATCCAAGGAGGAGTGGCTCGCCGCCAAGCGCGCCGCGGAGCAGCAGGCCGCCGCCGAGTGGGCTTCGAGGTTCGAGATGCCGCCGCTGGAGGGCCCCGAGCGGGCCCTGGACTGGGGCGAGCGGTCCCGCCACCAGCTGATGACGGCCGCACACACCGCACTGGTCGTCGAGGGCACCTGGGATGAGGCGGACTGGGCGGAACTGGAGGAGAAAGCGCGCGTGGTCACCCGCGCCGGATGGTGGATCGACCAGAGGGACGCGGAGGGCCCTGACCTGCTCGAACTCCTTGACGCCGCCACCGAGCAGGACCGTGGGACGGAGAACCCGTTCCGCTGAGGCGGCCGGAACATAGCCGGGAATCGCCGGTTAGCCAAACCGGCGATCGTCCGGACTATTGATCCTCCCGCCGCCCGCTTCGCGTGGAAGGATCTGCATGAATCCGCCGCCCCGGACACCTGCTACGCCCCCGGCCTTCGCGCCGACGCACGACCCGCTGACCCCCGCCCGGGACATCACCCATCAGCACTTCCAGGCCGGCGACCAGGTTGTCGTCCTCAAGGGGGTCGCCGACGGGGAACTGTGGGGAGATGCGGTGCGCGTCGTCGCCCCGTCCTGGCACACCCCGACCGACGAGGACGGATGGCGCCTGCGCGACGCCACCGGAGGCGCCCAGACCTACGTCACCGCCCACCCCCGCTACCTCGTGCACCTCTCGCGCCGCTGCCCCGACTGCCTGATCTACCTCCGCGCCATGGAGGACCACCTCCTGCCGAAGTACCCCGAGCCCAACGCCCTGGTCGACTGCGGCTGGTACACCACCACGGCGCTCGGCCAGCTCGTGCACATCGCCGACGCCCGGAGCGGCCGGTGACCCTCCCCGTCCGCCGCCCCGGCCGCGCCCTGGCCCTGCTCCAGGCCACGGCCCGGGCCACCGCTGACCCAGGCGCCGCCTCCTGGCCGGACCGCCTGGCCCAGGACCTGCGCGACCTCGACGCCGACTGGCGGGAATCGGCGGAGGTGTGCGCGGACGCCGCCTGGACGGCACGCGCCGCGGGACACAGCGTCCTCGGCCTGCTGCACCCGGCCCAGGTCACCGCCGCCGGCCCCGATCCGGTCACCACTCGCACTTTCCGGCATCTGTACCTGAGCGCCCTCCGGTTCGATTTTCGCTGTGCCACCCTCCAAGCCCTCGTCAAACAGCTCCCGGCCACCGCGCGGCGGTCGCTGGACTGCTACAGCCGCGCCCTGTACGCCTTCGCGCTGCTGGGCCAGTCCCGCCCCGCGGGCCTGAGCGTCATGGACGAGGTCCTCACCGAGGCCGGGGAACACGCCAAGACCCTGCACGTTCTGCTGCACGGACTGTGGCTCGGCCAGGACCTGGACCAGGGCGCACCGCGGCTCCTGGCCCTCAGCGCCCGTCCGGCCTTCACCCCCGGCACCGATCCGATCGTGCTCTTGCGCAGGGCCGGCGCCCCCGCCCGCGCTTTCGGAGGCACGCCGACGTGATTTCGCGCGTCAACGAACGCACCCACACCCCGTTCGACCCGCTCAGCGAGGCGCTGGGGCGCGCGGTGCCCATCGAGGGCGGTCTTGCCGAGCAGGCCGTGGTGGCCTACTGGCCGGGGCTGGACTCCTACCTCCTGGACGACGAGCAGGCGACGTGGACCGCCACCCAGTGGGCCGAGCACCTGGAAGATCCGCTTCTGGAGCACCCGTTCGCCGCCAGCCCCCACGGCGACCGGCGGGCCATCTTCCACCTTGAGGCGCGACTGCACCCCGACGACCGGGACCTGTCCGATGCCGAGTGGGCTGAGGCCGCCCACCGCCTCGCCCGCGCCGCCGGCATCGAGACACCAGGCGACCAGAGCGGCTGCCACTGGATCGCCGTCCACGGCAAACCCGGGCGCCTCGATGTAATCGCCAACCTCATCCGCCTCGACGGCGCCTGGCAGTACCGGCCCGCTGACCTGATGCGACGGCTCGCGGACGAAACCCGCCGCATCGAAGCGGACCTGCGCCTGACCCCCGCACCGGCCGCCTCCCCGCAGCGGGGCAGTACCCGGGCCGTGCCGAGCGCTTCGGCGCCGTTCGCCGCGGTTCTCGCCCAGCTGGCCGACGAACAGGACGGCCCACTGGCCACGGTGCGCGGCCTGGTCGAACACACCGCCCACCGCCTCGCCGACCAGCCCGGCGCCGCCGGTGACGAGAGCGCGCACCGCCTGGAGCTGATCGCCCGCCGTCTCTACGGCATCCAGCACGACCTCCACACCACCGCCACCCGCCTGAACCCGCCACTCCCGTCGCATACGGCCGTCCCGACACCGCCCGCAGCCACGGCGGCCACGCGCCGCTCACCGTAGGAGGATTGCTTCTTTGCCCCGTGCCGACCGTTTCCTGACCGTGCGCCGTGATCCGCACTCCGAGGAGGTCCTGGCCCGCGGCGGCGATCCGGAGGCGCACAGCATCCTCCAGAGAGCCGGCCTCGTCCCCGTCGTCCGCGTCCACGAGACCTACCACCGCGCCCCGGCCGGCCTCACCCCCGACGAGGACACCCGTATCGCCACCGAGGCCGTCGCCCGGCTGCGCACCGCCGGATACCACGTCGACTGCGACGCGAGCTTCGACACCGACGCCCGGCCGGTCAGTTACCTGCCGCTGGGCTCCTCCGTCGCCCACCTCGCCGAACGCATCCGCACGGCCACCACCACCGACGAGGTGGCCGACGCACTCACCGAGCTGACCGCCGCCCACGACGGGGTCCTCGCCGCCCTCGGCGACATCCTGACCGCCACCGCCGAGTTCCACGAGGGCCTCGGTGATACGGCCGACCCGCACGTCGCCCGGCGGCTGCGCTACCTCGCCGACGAGCGCCTCGGCCGCATCCGCACCGAGCTGTGCGATACCCGCAACGCCCTCGCCGACCGGCACGCCCCGCACCCCGGCCGCAGCACCTGCACCGAACAGGTACCCGCCACCGAACGCGAGCGCTCCGCCGTGTGCGCCTGCCCGCCCCCGCCACGCACGGCTCTGGCACCGCCGCCCGCCGTGGCCGCCGGGCTGCGCCGCTGACCCCACCTTCGCTCAAGGACACCATGCACGACCACGAAAACTCCGAGCGCCTGGCCTCCTACGCCGACGTCCTGGCCAGTGAACTGCCCGACACCTGGACCAGCACCTACCACCCGCCCGACGCCAAGGACGACCTCGCCGAACTGGGCGACCGGATCTGGGACCTGGACCTGATCGCCGAATCCCTCGCTGAGCATCCGCTGCAGCAGGCAGCCGTCCTGAGCCGCCCGGACGGCGCCCAGCTCGCCGTCCTGAACCGGCACGACGCACGCGACGGGTTCCTCATCGCCGCCGTCGCCCCCCGCGCCCTCCCCGACGAGGCGTACCGCGGCGTACCCGAGCCGAACGGCATCGCGCTGACCGACGATCCCTTCCTGAGCGCCGAGCAGGTCGCCGGCGACCTGCTCGCCCGCTACGACACCGCGCTCGCCCAGGTGCGCCACAACGCAGCCGCTGACGTCCAGCCGTCCCAGCCGCAGCGGGTCGTCCTGACCTGGCAGCCGGACGGCAGCCTGGCTGCCGCGCCCGTCGGCGACACGGCCGGCGCCGTCCTGGCGGCCAACGGCTTCGTCCCCGATCAGCAGACCGGCATCTACCGCCTCAGCGGTGACGACACCACCGTGCAGGCCCGCGCCGTACGCGAGACCGGCCGCCAGCTCGGCGCGCACGGCATCGCCACCGCCCTCCAGCACCCCTCGGGCCGGATCGCGCCCAGCGCCGCACCGCCCGCCGTGCCGCCGTCCCCGGCTGCTTCCCGTCCCCCGGCCGCCAGGGCCCGGTGAAGCGGCGGAATCCCGCCCCGGCTTCCTGGTGCTGGCGCACATCCCCTCACCAGGGCCGGCGGCCGTCCCTCCTCCCGTAGACAGCCGCTGAACTGGAGAACCGACCATGGCCAATCTGGCCGACGAGTACGACACCGACGTCGAGATCTACGTCAAGCCGCTGACCTCCACCATCCACGCCGACACCCCCACCGGCGCCCCCGCACAGCTCCACGACCTGCTCGACCAGCTCGGCCTGCAACGACTCGAATACCCTGTCGGCGCGCCCCTGTACATCTGGCACGTGGTGCCCGTACATCTGACCGCCGACGAGCAAAAGCGCGTGGCAACCCGGGCTATCCCCGCTCTCCTCCAGGCCGGGTACAAGGTCAACTGCACCTCCGACGTCTTCGACGAGGCCGCCTATCAGCAGGCGGTGCGCGAGCTGCGGCCCGCCAAGCCCAACCCCTCGGAGCAGCGCCCGGCCCCGGCCGCTTCCCCCGCACCGGCCCGGCGCACCCCGTAAGGCCGGTGGGGCGGCCCCGCCCACCGGGGCCGCCCCACCGGCACCGCCCGACCCCCGGAGAAACCCGTAGCGCCCCGCACGCCCCCCACCGACCACCATCCGTCTCACACCCCGCCTGGCCACCGCCTTGTTCCGCCGCTATCTGCGTGCCTGCATCCCCACCGGACCGCACCGCCCCGCCCCACTGGCCGGCGCCCGCCCGGAGGCCGCCCTCGCCGAATCGCAGCGCACCGGATGCCGCCAGCACTCCTGACCGCCCCGCCCGGAGGAGCATGCCCCACCCCACCCCGTACGCGGTGCGGCTGGCCGACGAGATCACCCGCCAGCTCGGCCAGCTCACCGACCACCTCGCTCAACTGCCCCCGCATCAAGCCACGCAGGCCATCGCCCGCATCCTCGATCCCGACGACGGCGTCCTCGGCGGCATCACCCATCTCGTGATCACGGGCAGCGTGTTCGCCAAGGCCGAAGCCGAACGGGGAGCGCTGCCGGCGGAAGTGTGGCTCGCCCTCGGCCGGGCCTCCAACGAACTCAACGACATCGCGCTGGACCTGGACGAGCACCGCGAGACGCTCCGGCACCTCAGCGTCCGCCCCGCCCCCGCCACGGCGAAGCCGCCGGTGCCCACTCCGCTCGTCGTCCGGCGGCGCCGATGAAGAAGAAACAGTGGCACAACTGGGGGCCGGGCGAGCAGCCCCAGCAGCACTACCTCGTCCAGCCCCGCGCCCTGGCCGGCGGCGGCG
Source organism: Streptomyces sp. NPDC045470 (assembly GCF_040646595.1). Classification (NCBI taxonomy): domain Bacteria; kingdom Bacillati; phylum Actinomycetota; class Actinomycetes; order Kitasatosporales; family Streptomycetaceae; genus Streptomyces; species Streptomyces sp. NPDC045470. Next base: position 97,204 of record NZ_JBEZAN010000020.1, on the reverse strand, counting down.
ATGTCCGCCACGTCTCCGAATTCCTGCGCGCCTGCGGCTGGCGGGACAGGTCCAAGACGGGCGGGCCCCTGCTCATGCAGAGCCCGGACCGCTCGGTCCGCATCGCCTACGACCCCCACGTCCAGCCGGGCGGATGGACCCTCCACGGCGCCGCGAGCGGGCACCAGCCCGAGTGGTGGGCGCACCTCGGCCGGCAAACCCCGGTGGAGATCGTCGCGGGCCTGACCGACGCCCTCACCCAGCCTCGTTCCGCGCACGCCCCCAATGTGTGGGCTCCCCTTCACCAACAGCGCTGGCACACACCGCCCAACGCCGAGCAGGCCACCGCCACCAGCCCCGACGGCAGCGCCTGGATGCAATACCACCAGAGCCCTGACGGCGCGGCGATGTGGTGGTCCGGGGCGAAGGACCAGCAGGGCAACGGCTGGAACGCCCAGTTCGCGGCCAGCACCCCGATGCACCTGATGCAAGCCTTCTCCACCGCCCTCGCCAGCCCCGAGCCCGTGATGCGCCCGCTCGGCCGTGTCCCGCCCAGCACCCAGATCAAGACGACGTCGGTGTCCGTCCTGCCGTCCCAGCTCAGCGCCTGGCAGCAGGCCCGGATCACCGCCGCCCGCGCCGCCACCTGGGCCCGCAACACCGCCCGCAGCACCCGGCCCCGCACCGCGGCCCGCCCCCACGCTCACCCGGGCGGCCCCCGAGCCCGCCGCTGACCGCCGCCGACCTCCCGAGGAGCCCCGTGCCCGCACTCACCCCGGACGCCATCCGTACCGCGACCGAGACCCTGTCCCGCCTCACCGACTACCTGCGCGAGACCCCCGACCCCAAGCAGGCGCTCGCCCTGGTCGAACCGCTGCTGGACGAATACACAGGTCTTCCCGTCCAGCTCGCCGATGCCCTGCGCGCCCTGGCCCGCGCCGTACAAGAACACCCCGACACCCCGCGCAGCCTCGAAGCCGACCTGCTGATCATGGAGTTGCGCACCGCGGCGTGGGAACAGGCCAACCAGCACACCCTCCACTACGCGCTCGACGACCTGCGCGCGCTGTACGCCAGCGCCTCCAGCGCCGAACCGCAGTGCGGCCCGTGCCGGTGAGCGAGCGGCAGCTCGCCGCCTTCGCCGACCAGATCCCCCGGCGCATCCCACTCGACACCAGCCCCCGCCACCTCGCCGGCGCCGGCGATGCCCGGCACGTCACCCACGCACTCGCCGCAGCCGGCTGGGACCGCACGTCCGACCCGTTCAGCCCCGAGATCATCCTGAGCAGCCCGGACGGACGGTTCACCCTGCACTTCGACCCGCAGTCCGTCACCTCCGCGTGGTGGCGGCTGCGGGCCGCGCCCACCGGAACCGAACCGGGCTGGTACGCCGAGTTCGGTGAACTCGTGCCCGCCGAGATCCTCGGCCGCCTCACCGACGCCCTCACCGCCCCGCCCCCGCCCCAGCCGCCGGACCCACTCCAGGCCCTTGAGTCGGCGGGATGGCTGTTGAGCAACGCGACCACGGCCCACTCCCCCGACCGCATGTGCCATGTAGAACGCTGTCCTGATCAGGAGGATCTCCGGGGGTTTTGGCACGTCGAGACCTGCGAGCCAGGACACGGCACGCTGCTGGGCCCCCGAATCTGGCACGCCCGCTTCGACGGCCAGGTTCCCGACCATCTCGTGGCCGCCTTCACCACCGGGCTCGCCGACCCTGCTCCGCTCCAGCGCGGCATGTTCGACCGCACCGCCCACCACAGCGTCGTGCAGGAACCAAGCCCGCACACGCCCGAACAGGTCGCCGCCGCCCACGCCAACCGGCTCAACGCCATCCGCGCACAGGCCCGCGCCGCACGCCGCCAGCAACCGGCCCGCCCCACCACGGCCTCGCCGATGACCGGCACCGCCACCCGTCCGGCCGCCCGCCGCTGACCCGTTAGGACTCCACCGTCTCCCCCGACCACACCGCTCACCGCGCGTTCCTGCAACACCTCGACGACTACATCCGCGACAGCAAAGAGATCCTCGACGCCTGGGACGCCTACTCCGACGAGCACACCGACCTCGACGGCTGGCCGCACGACGACCACACCTACGGGCTGCGCCAAAGCCAGCGCGACGCCGACACCGCCGAAGCCTTCGAAAACATCCGCGCCGGCACCCGCCACCTGCTGGCCACCGCCGACACCCAGCTCAGGACCATGCCGACCGGTGCGGTGCAAAGCCACTGGGTGTACCGGCTCGGCGTCCTGCACACCGCGCTCGACCGCCTCGACGCCCTGCACGAACAATGGCCGCTCACGCGCGACAGCCTCCCCGCCGGCGCCCGTCCCGGCACCCCCGTCTTCGACGACGCGCTCGCCGAGCACCACGCCGAATCCTGGAGCTACCTGGACGACTGGGCGACCCACGGCCACGTTCTCCAGGACATCAACTCCGCGGCCCGACACACCTCTGCTCCGCTGGCCCTACCACCGACTGTGACCGCGGTGCCCGCACCCGACCGGTCCCCCTCGGTACGCAGGTGACCGCGCGCCGGCACACGTGATCGTCGCCGTGTCCGAACGCGGCCCCTTGCCGCGCGTCAGCACCCGCTCAGCGTCCCGGCCGCCAGCCCAGTCTCGTGACGCGCCCGCGCCGGGACCTACCCACTGTGCAGGTCTCTTCCCGCCCGGAAGACCGCCTCCCTGCCCCACCGCCCGTCGCGACGCCCCGCCGAAGAACCCGAGCACCTGCGAGGGCCATCGGCCTGGAACGGCCGCAGTTACTGGTCTCTCCGTCCCCGTCCGGAAGCACATAGCCCCTTTGCCCCCCTCCTCCAACAGCTCCGACGGGTACGACATCGCCTTCCGGCTCCTGCTCGGAGCCCTCGCCATCGTCGTCCCCTTCTCCAACCTTGCCTGGCTGTCCGGCAACATCACCGCCTGCCTCACCAGCCTTCCGTGGGCGCCGTATCAGCCGACCGCAGCCCTGCTCCACCCTGATCAGCTCTGGCCCCAGGCCACAGAAACGTCCCTGCTCGTCGGCGCCCGCATCGTTCCCGCCGCCGTCCTCCTCGCCCTCGGTGCCGCAGCCAGCGTCCTGTGGTACCGCCGCAAGAACCGCAGCGGCAGCCGGAAGAAAAAGATCACCGGCATGGCCAAGGCGCGCGACATCGAACCGCTGATGGCGAAAGCGATCGAAGCCAAGGCACGGACCCTGCGCCCGAGCCTGAAGGACACCAAGCACATCGCCGCCCAGGACACCGGCATCCTCCTCGGCAACCTCCAAGGCACCCCGCACGAGGTGCGGATGGGGTACGAGGACGTCGCCGTCGCCATCATGGCGCCGCGCTCGGGGAAGACGACCTGCCTGGCCGTCCCCGCCATCCTCAACGCCCCTGGCCCGGTCCTGCTGACCAGCAACAAGGCGGCGGGCGACGCCTACACCGCCACCGTGGACGCCCGCTCGCGCGTAGGACGGACGTGGTCGATGGACCCGCAGCAGATCGCCCACGCCGCACGCACCATGTGGTGGAACCCCCTGGCCACCGCGAAGACCCTGGACGGCGCCAACAGGCTGGCGGGCCACTTCGTCTCCGCCTCGGTGGACGCCTCGCAGCAGGGCGACTTCTGGTCGAAGGCCGGCTCCAACATCCTGAGCCAGTTGCTGCTGGCCGCCGCCCTCGACGAGCGTCCGATCACCGACATCATGGCCTGGCTCGCCTTCCCCGCTGACCGCACCCCGCTGGACATCCTGCGCGACCATGATTTCGCCGCCGTGGCGGCCCAGCTCAAGGGCACCGTCGAAGGCCCGCCGGAGACCAGGGACGGAATCTTCGAAACCGCCCGCCAGTACGCCGCCGCCCTGCTCAATTCGGAGATCGCGGCATGGGTGACACCGCAGAAGGATGTTGCCGAGTTCCAGCCGTCGCGGTTCGTCACCTCCTCCGACACCCTCTACCTCCTCAGCAAGGACGGCGGAGGCGGCGCATCGGCGTTGATCGCTGCATGTGCGGACGCGGTGATGCGGGCCGCGACCGCACAGGCCGAACGGGCCGGAGGACGTCTTGACCCGCCGACCCTCGCGATTCTGGACGAGGCCGCCAACGTGTGCAAGATCAGCGACCTGCCCGACCTGTACTCCCACCTCGGCTCACGCGGCATCATCCCCATCACGATCTTGCAGTCCTACCGGCAGGGCCAGAAAGTCTGGGGGGACGCGGGCATGGACGCCATGTGGTCCGCCTCGACCGTGAAGGTCATCGGCAGCGGCATCGACGACCCGGACTTCGCGGACAAGCTGAGCCGCTTGATCGGCGACCACGAGGTGGAGACCACCTCCACCTCGCACTCCGAGTCCGGGAAGTCGACCTCCGTCTCGATGCGCCAGGAGCGGATCCTGCCCGCCGACGCGATCCGCGCCCTGGCCAAGGGCACCGCCCTGTGCTTCGCCACCGGCATGCGCGCCGCCATGCTCACCCTGCGCCCCTGGTACGCCGAACCCGGCGCCACCGAGCTGTCCGCCGCCTCCGCCCGCGCCTCCAAGGCGATCACCGCCCGTGCCGTTGCCAAGCACACCCCCCAGCAGAACGACTACGGCACCGCCGCGTGACCCCTCCCCCCTCACGCCACCCGGTGCCCTCGCCCCTGATGTTCCTTGGAGTTCGGATTGCAGTTCGTCGACCTGTCCGAGCAGACCCGCGTCCTCGGCCAAGTGGCTCCCACCTTGGAATCGCTGCGAGCGGAGGTGGAACAGGTCCGTGCCGGAGAGATCCCCAAGCCCGTCCGCGAGCTGGCGCCGCTCGCCGTCCGGGCACAGGAGCTGGCGACCCGGTGCACACAACAGCTCGCGACGCTGTCGACCAGCCAGTACGCGGTCATGAAAGGCGGGCACGAAAACCTCGCCGAACTCGCCGAGGTCTCCGCCCAGGTATCGCTGGCCGCCGCCATGTGCACCCTCGCCATCCACACCCGCACCGAAGTGCTGCTGTATGAGGACGCCGATGAGAGCCCGCAGGCAAGCCGGCGTGTCCTGAACGACGCCGCCGAGAGGATGGATGCCTCTGCCAAGGCGTACCGCAGGCTGGCACATCGGCTCTCCCGTCGCCTGGCCTCCGCCGCCGCCCAACGCGAGGACCAGCAGCTCATCGACCGCGCTCTCGCTGGCCCCGGCGCCACCGCCGCTTCATCCGCAGCATCGCGTACAGCGGCCAACACCCGGTGCCCGATACCCCCTGGGCCCACAGCCGTCCCAAGAACACGCTGACCGCAACCGGCTCAGCGCCTTCTCCTGATCCGCAGATCATGTCCTGCGCGGGGCTGCCCGATGTTCATTGGGACGACGGACGGCGTACGCACCGTCACCACCTGAACCGCCAATTCCACAACGGGATCAGCCTGCTGACTCGGGCACCGGGCCCGGCGCCAAGAGCTGCCCGCCGCCCCCGCCCACGCCTCCAAGGCCGCCACCGAGCGCGCCGTCGACAAGGCCGCCTTGGCCCAGTCCGGCTTCACCCCGCCACCTGCACCCCTGGCGCCCGCCGACTGACGCCACCGGCGGCAACTTCGCTACCCGACCACCGCTTTGCCCTTCGGAGCACCATGGCCTTTATCGACCACAACGACGTCGTCATCGGGTCCACCGACGACGGTCACACCTTCGTCCTGCTCAACCGCGCCCTCCCCGCGGCCCAGCGCATCCTGACCGACCACGGCTTCACCGCCCGCCAGCCCAGCGACCCGGGCCGCCCGCTGTATCTGCTGCCGCCCGCCTATGCCGGCGAGCAGGCCCACACCCGCACCGGCGACGCCATGCATTTCCTCTTTCAGCACACCTGGGACGTGTCCGACCTGAGCTGGACCACCCGCTGGAACCAGAACGGACCGCTGCCCGAACCGGATGTCCACTTTGATGTCTCCGGCGAGCGCGTCACCGCCACCGCCCGCACCGACGCCGCCCGCCGCGTCCTGGCCGACCACGGCTTCATCGCCACCGAAGACGGCTACGCCCTGCCCGCCGGCACGGACGAGTCCCGGCAGCTCGGCGCGGTCGTCCAGGCGGAGATCGCCCTGTCCATGGAGAACCTGGGCGCCCGCATCGGCCTCGGCTTCCGCACCCCCGCCGACATCCCCGCCGCCCCCGCCCGCACCAGCGGCCACACGCCCACACCGCCCGCCGCCCCGGCTCCGGACCGGCCGCGCCGTACGCGCTGACAGCCCAGGCGACGTGCCGAGCAGCCGTCCAGGCCCGTCCCGTTCTGCGCGGCGGGAGTACCACGATCACTGAGAGTCTCACTTGCGCATCTCCACTCCGCCTCCCGGCCACGCGCACCGGCTGTACCTGGCCCAGCTCTGCGACTACCTGCACAAGAGCGAGCAGATCCAGGCCGCATGGGACGCCTACTCCGCCGGGCACAGCGATCCGGAGACGGCCCAGCCGTACGACGCCGACGCCTACGCCCACCGACAGAACCAACGCAACGAGGACACCCTGGGCGCCTTCGGGCGCGTGTACTACCACGCCGATGAGCTGGTGTCCGCCGCGGAGCAGCAGCTCGTCCAGATGCCGGCCTCGGACCATGCGCTGCGCCACGCCTGGCAGCTTGTCCAACTGGGCGTCAGCACACAGCGTTTGTACGAGGCCCACGATGCCTGGCTCGACGACCGTCACAAGCTGCCAAAGGACGCCGTGGAGGGAACCGCGGCGTACGAGGAGCGGCTCGCTGAGTTCCATGCCGAAGCCTGGCCCCACCTTCATCAATGGTCCCTCCACGGTCGGGCCCTCATCGAGATCAACGAGCTGGCGCACCAGCAGCAGCCGGGTCAGGGCCAGTCCCTCGTCCCCGCCATGGCGAAGCCCGTGCCCGTGGCCTCCGCGAAGCCGTCCGCACCCCGCCGGTGACACCCGTCAACGCCCTACCGCCACGTCAACGTGCCTGTCCCGTACGCCTCCGCGGGCCGCGCACCGAACGGAACCGTCCCGCCGCCGATGACCGCTCCCACCGCCCCGGCCGAACAGCTCCTGCTCCTGGGGACCGACTTCGCCCGTCACAACGACTACCTCTCCCGCCTGCAGCTGGACGGCTCCAGTCCCGCGACCGCCCTGGCCCAGCAAGCCACCTCCACCCAGCACCTGGCCCGCTCGGCGCTGGACATCATCGATGACCTCAACGCCCAGCCGATGTACCACAGCCCGGAAATTAGCACCGTGTACGCGCGGGTCCGCCAGCTCGCCCACCTGGCCACCGACGCAGCCGACCACCTCCTGGACGCCGAGGACATCCTCGACGACACCCGGGCCGGCGTTCCCGTCAAGGGCGACGGCCCGCTGCTGACCTACCGGCAGGCCCTTCAGATGGCCAACAGCCGCCTCGGCCTCGTGCGGGAGCTGACCGCGCTCGGCCCCCAGGACACGCTGACGACCGCCGAACTGTTCGTCACCGAACGGCGCCACCGGGGCGAGCTCCCCCCACAGCAGCCGCCTGCCTTCTCCCCCGCGCAGGAGGCCGCGCTGCGTGCAGTGGCGCGCGGCGAGGTGACGATCTTCAACGGCAAGCCGTACCTGCGCCGGGATGACCTGCGCATCACCACCGGCACCCTGCGCTCCCTGGAAGCCCGCAGCCTCGTCACCCGCGAGGACTGCCCGCTGTGGCTGCACGACGAGCGGGTGCACCTGAGCGCCGACGGCCGCCGCGACCTGGCCGCCACCTTCGGCCGGCCCCCGGCACCCACGCGCACCGCCGTCCGCCCGGCCCCGGTGGCCAAAGCCACCACCAGCCGCTCTCTCTGAGCTCCGCCCCGGGAGATCCCACGCCCACCGATGACGCGCCCACCCCGCACGACATCGCCCTCGCCCTCGCCGCCCAGATCCACCCGGACGCCGCGCCCCGCGACGTGGTCGCCAGCTTCAGTGTGCGGCGCCAGGCCGGGCCCCGCTTCGGTTACCGGGGCTCCGGCGGTCCGGTGACCGTCGTGGCCCGGTCCCTGCACGCCCGGCTGTACGGCCTGCCGACCGCCCCTTCACCGCTGCCCACCGCGCTCGACGAACTCCTGCAGGCCCTCGGGACGGCGCGCGACGGCGACCAGCGGCAGGCGGTGCTGGCCCAGCTCGCCGAACAGCTGCGCAACGCCGCCCAGACCTCGAATGGGCCCGCGACAACGCCCACTGGCGTCAACAGCCCGACGCCGCCTGGGAATGGCTGCGGGACGCCACCGACACCACCCGCCACCTGGCCGACGGCCTCGACAGCGTGCACCCCGCCTTCGCCGCGCCGCCCCCCTGCCTCACCGCTTCCGCCGCCGACGCCCGCCCCGCCCCACGCCGCCCCCGCCCGGCGCTGACCGCACGCCCGCGGGTGCCGCCCCCGTACACCGCAAGGACGCCCCATTTCCGCAACCCCCGCCTTCAGATCCCTCTCCCTTGGCGCCGGTGTGCAGTCCAGTGCCCTGCTCGCCCTGTCCGCCGAAGGAACCCTTCCGCGCGTCAACTACGCGATCTTCGCCGACACCGGCTGGGAGCCGCAGGCCGTTTACGACCATCTCGACCGCCTGGAGAAGGAGATAGCCGAACCGGCCGGCATCCCCATCCTGCGGGTCTCCTCCGGCAACATCCGCAACGACGCGCTCAACCCCGCCCACCGGTTCGCGTCCATGCCGCTGCACGTCCTCAACCAGGACGGGCGCCCCGGGATGACCCGGCGCCAGTGCACAGTTATCTGCACCAACTCCCCTCGTTGAATCGACGTGATGGCCAGTGCGATCGACGAGGAGGAACACCTTGGAACTGCGACAGGAAATGATCGAGGGGCGGGCCGAGCTGCCCCGGGTGGGGGCCGTTGTCCCCGCTCGGCGCTTCCACCCGCCGTACATCGTCGTGAACGCGTACGACGACGAGATCGAGGCGGCTACCGCCTACCTGCGAGATCTGGCACTGAACGACTGCAGCCCGCTGACGGTACGCAGCTACGGGTACGGCCTGCTGCGGTGGTTCCGGCTGCTGTGGCTGCTGGGGGTCACTTGGGAGAAAGCGACCGAGGCTGAGGTCACGGTGCTGGCCGGGTGGCTGCGGACGGCCTCGAATCCGCAGCGACGGCGGAGTCAACCGGGCGGACACGTGCCCGGGTCGGTGAACCTTAGGACCGGCAAGCCGACGCTCCGTGCCGGATATGCGCCCAGAACGATCAACCATGCGTTGTCGGTGGTCAGCGGCTTCTATGGGTTCCACGCCCACCAGGGCAACGGGCCTGTGGTCAACCCTGTCCCCATCTCGCCGCAGCGCCGACATGCCCTTGCCCACCGGAGTCCGTTGGAGCCGCGGGCGGTCGTGGGGCGGGCCCGGCTGCGGCAGAAGGTCTCCGACAGGCCGCCCCGTTCGATTCCCGATCGGCTGTGGGACGAGCTGTTCGATCGCATGGGCTGTGAGCGTGACCGAGCCCTGCTGGAGTTCTACGTCTCCAGCGGCGCCCGCGCGGTCGAACTGCTCGGGGTGGGGGTGAGCGACATCGACTGGGCCGGCCAGCGGATCTACGTGATCTCCAAGGGCACCCGGGAGAGGGAGGCAGTACCGGCCTCGCCGCAGGCGTTCGTCCGACTGGCCCGGTATCTCGACGAGGCGGGCACCCCGGCACGGGGCGAGTCGGTCTGGCGGACTCGTCGCGGGAGCGATCGCCCCCTGTCCTACTGGGCGATGCGCCGGATCATGCAGCGGGCAAACGAGCTGCTGGGCACGAATTGGACCCTGCACGACCTTCGGCACACGGCGGCGTCCCGGATGGCCAACGGCGGGAAGCTCACACCGGTCGAGGTCCAAGCGATCATGCGGCACGCGAACATCCAGACCACCAGCCGCTACCTGACCGCGCGGGTGGAGGAGATGTTCGACAAGCTTGCGGAGCACTACAGCACGCCGCGGCCAGCGACGAGCTACCCCACCGGTTACTCCGCGGATGACATCAAGGCGGTGTTCGGTGGCTAGGTCCAGTACGACCACCGGTGTCAGCCGCCGGCACGGGCCCATCGCGGAGGGGCTCACGTTTCCCAGCCGGTTCGTGGGTGGTCCGATGAAGCCGCAGCCTGCGGTCTCGGATCCGCCGCCGCGACCGCACGGAGAACTGTCTGCAGCGTCGATCAACCACGTCTCCAAGCTGGCCTTCGACGTCTGGGAAGACGCGTCCACCGTTACCCGGCACCAGCGCGCTCAGGCCACCCGCGGCATTCTTCAGTACCTGTCCACGCACCCGGGGCACACCTGGCAGGAGCGGTGGGACGCCAGCCCTCTGGGCAAAGGGCTGATCAAGGCGAACAGTCTCGGTGCCCGCAGGACGACCGGCCTCGCGGTCACCCCGGGGGTCCGCACGCTGTTCTGCCTCCGCGTCGTCCAGCCCACGATGCTCGCCTTCCGGCAGAACCAGCTGAACAACTTCACGCCCTTGTTCATCTCCGCGCAGAAAGACCCGCTGCTGGTCACTTTCGAGGAGCACATCGCCGCACAGGAGCTGCGGCTCAAGCACCAGCGGGAGGCAGTGCTCGGCATGTGCACGCTCCTGACCTACCAGGGCGTCGCGCTGGCTGACGTCACGCCGGAGTCGATCCTCCAGTACGCGCACGACAACCGGCTGGCCCGCTGCCGCCTCCAGCCCGGACAACCGGCCTCCAACCGCCTTTTCGGCCACGGCATGTGGACGGCCCTGATCACGATGGGGCGGTTCCCGGCGTCGACGCCGACGACCATGCGGGCGGCGATGATGCGCGGCCAGCGGACCATCGAGGAACTCGTCGATCAGTACGGGATCCGCGACCAGGCCGTCCGCGGCCTGCTGATCGACTACTTCGGCCGGCGTCGAGCCGATCTCGACTACTCCAGCTTGAAGCAGCTCGCGCTCCTGCTGGTCAAGCACTTCTGGGTGAAGATCGAGCAGCTTAACCCCGGCCAGCAGGGACTCCGAATCGCACCGGACCTCTACGCGCGCTGGCGCGAGACGATCCGTCTCAAGGACGATGGCACCCACCGGCGGGGCCAGGACGACATCGTCATCTCGGTCCGCAGCTTCTACTACGACCTGCACACCTGGGCTGCTGCTGAACCCGAACGCTGGGCGGCTTGGGTCGCACCGTGTCCCGTCCCGCCCGGTGAATTCCACGGTCTGGGCGTCCGCCGACGGAAGGGGACCGAACGCTCCGCGGATCGCACCCGGCAGCGCCAGCCGCTCCTACCCGTCTTGGTCGACCACGTCGAGTCCCGCTACGACCATGCCCGGCTCCTGCTCGAACGTGCCGACCAGGCCGCCGACGGGGAGGAGTTCACCTTCGCCGGCAACACCTACCGCCGGGTCATCAGCGAATCAGACCAAAAGCAGCTCCGGCACGGCGACGCCGTTCCCACCCGCTTGCTGGACCTGGACTCCGGTGAACTGAGGCACATCGGCACGGAGGAGGAGGCCGCTTTCTGGGACTGGGCGGCAGTGGAGACCTTGCGGCATTCCGGAGTACGCATTGAGGAGCTGTGCGAGCTGACCCACCTCAGCATCCGCCAGTATCAGCGCGCGAACGGCGAGGTCATCGCCCTGCTCGTCATCGAACCGTCCAAGACGGACCGCGAGCGCGTCATCCCGATGTCGGCCGAGCTGTTCCACGTCATCGCCTCGATCATCCGGCGCCACGGCCGACGAGGAAGGCCGATTCCGCTGGTCAGTCGCCACGACCAGCACGACAAGGTCTGGAGTGCGCCGATGCCGTTCCTCTTCCAGCGCCAGAACGGAGCGATCGGATCGAAAATCTTCAACCCCGGCACCATCCAGAAGATGATCAGCCGACGCTGTGAGGACCTGGCCGAGACCCACCCTGGCTTCCGCGGGCTGAAGTTCACCCCGCACGACTTCCGGAGGATCTTCGCCACCGAGCTGGTCAACAGTGGCCTGCCCATCCACATCGGCGCCGCGCTGCTGGGTCACCTCAGCATCCAGACCACCCGCGGCTATGTCGCCGTCTTCGACGAGGACGTGATCCGCCACTACCAGGCCCACCTCCACCAGAGGCGCCAGGTCCGGCCCTCGGAGGAGTACCGGGACGCCACCGAGCAGGAGTGGACCGAGTTCGAGGAGCACTTCGACCGCCGCAAGGTCGAGCTCGGCTCCTGCGGACGCCCCTACGGCACCCCCTGCCAGCACGAACATGTCCCGTTGACCGAACTAGATTGGGCCTCCCTTTGCTCAACTCATAGTGATGACAAGGGGGTTGTGGCTGCTGCTGACGGTTCGTGGTGACTGCGCGTGTGGTGGTGGATCTGGTTTCATCGCGTGTCGTCCAGTAGGTCGGCCCGTGGAGGAATGGATGCCAGAGCACAGCGTGACGGTCCGGAACGTGGCGACGCTGAAGGTGGCGAGGGTCGGCCGCGTCGAGAAGACCGATGACCCTCTGCGGCCGTTCCGGCTCGTAGACGCCGATGGCACCGAGGTGGCGGCGGTCAGTGAATTCCTGCACCACATGCTCGCCGACGACGCGAGTCCGACGTCGCTGCGGTCCTACGCCTATGAGCTGTTGGCGTGGGGCCGGTTCTTACGCGCCGTGGACGTTCCCTGGCATCTGGCGAGCCGAGTCGAGGCCCGTGACTTCGCGCTGTGGCTGAAGACCACGAAGAAGCCGCCTCGGCGGCGCCGTCCCGACGCACCCGCACCGGGCTCGGTGAACCCGGTCACGGGGAAGGCCACGCCCGGCGAGAACTATGCCGCTCGGACCAGGCGGCACGCTCGCGCGGTGATCCGCTCGTTTTACGAGTACCACCGCGAGACCCACGGCCGGCCGCTGATCAACCCGTTCCCGCAGGGCAGAGCTGCCGATGAGGGGAGTCCGAACGCGCATCACAACCCGATGCAGCCGTTCCGGCAGCCCTCGCGCCGGGGCACCTACCAGCCCAAGGAGCCCAAGCCGACCCCGCGGATCATTCCTGAGCAGGCATTCAACGACCTGTTCGCCGGGTTGAAGTACAACCGGGACAGGGCTCTGATCGCGTTCTACATCTCCACCGGCGCCCGCGCCTCTGAACTGCTCGGCGTCCCGCAGGGCCTGGTCGCTCCCGGGGACCAGACGATCGGCGTGGTCCGCAAGGGCAACCAGGTCCTGCAGCACCTTCCCGCCTCCGCCGACGCGTTCGTGTGGCTGCGGCTCTACCAGCAAGAACTGCGCGGTATGGTCCCCAAGCACCCGTCGGAACCGCTGTGGTGGACGCTGCGACGGCCCTTCCGCCCTCTGGAGTACGACGCGGCCCGGATGGTTTTCACCCGTGCCAACCAGTTGCTCGGCGCGAACTGGACCCTGCACGACCTGCGGCACAGCGCGGCCAAGAGGATGGTCCGCGATCCGAACCTGACCCTCGCCGACGTGCAGTGGGTTATGGGACATGCCCACATCACCACCACGGAAATTTACATCGCTCCCACGCCCGACGAGGTCGTCGCCCACGTCCTGGCCCACCATGAACGACAGCGCGCCGAGCAGGCCAAGCCGCCGGCCCCGCCGGCGCCGGGTTACCGCCCCGAGGTGCTGGCAGCGCTGTTCGGCACTTCGGCTGCGGGCGGCGAAAACCGGTGAACCCGACCGCGAACGTCGACGTCGCCAGGGCCGTCGAGCCACATGAGGTAGACAAAGCGCTGGAGTGGGAACCGCGAGTCGGCGAAGCGAGCTGGTGGCAGACCCGTCAGAGCCGGGAGAGCCTGGTCGAGCGGCTGCTTGGATTGTTCACCGACCCCGGTGCGGGCCTGACCCGCGACAAGACCCGGCGGCGGGGCCTGGGTAAGCTGCTGGACTGGCTCGAAGGCCAACCCGGAGAGACCTGGCAGGATCGCTGGGTGGCCAGCGGGGCGGACGACGCCGGTTTCGAGTGGACCGATCTGCCCCTCCAGGGACACGGCACACCCAAGAGCCACTGGCGCGATGAACTGTCCACGGGACTTGTGCTCCTGGTCGCCGGGCAGGCGATCCGCCCCAGCTACCCGTGGCTGCTGCGGCAGCGCGTGACGGTGATGCTCACCGAGACCCGGGCCGCCAGCGACCCCGATGCCTTCCAGCGGCTCGAACAACTGGCCCAGCACGCGACCCCGACAGCGAGGTCCGACGCCCTGAACAAGCTCACCTGGATCGTGATCCGCAAGGGCGGGCTGGTCAGCGACATCACCGTCGGCGACTGCATCGAGCTGACCGCCGCACTGGAGGAACACCACTTCCGCGGCAGCGCCGGCCGTCCGCTGTTCTACGCCCTGCTCAAGGAGACCGGCGTGCTCCCGGCCAGCGCACCGCTGCGGCTGCGGGCGCTTCGCATCGAGGGCCGCCGCAGCGTCGAGCAGATCGTCGACGCGTACGGCATCGAGTGCCGGCCCGTCCGTGACCTGCTGGTCGAGTACTTCACTGACCGGGCTCCCGAGCTCGACCACGTCTCGCTGCGGGCCATCGCCCGCAACCTGTGCCGGTTGTTCTGGCGCGACCTGGAGATCCACCATCCGGGCATCGACTCGCTGCGACTGACGCCCGAGGTCGCGAAGGCGTGGAAGAAACGACTGGCCTTCATCCGTGACGCCCAGGGCCAGCCGGTGCGGGAGCGGGTGAACTTCCGCAGCGAGCTGGTGTTCGTCCGGGCGTTCTACCAGGACATCGCCCGCTGGGCCGCCGACGATCCAGCGCGGTGGGCGCCCTGGGTGGCACCGTGTCCGATCAAGGCGAACGAGTGCGCGACGAAGAAGGCCAAAGCCAGGGTCAAGTCCCGGATGGACCAGCGGACCCGGACCCAGCTGCCGCTACTGCCCGCCCTGCTTCGCGCCGTCGAGCGGCAGCGCAAGGACGCCGAGGCTCGCATCACCGCGGCCCGCACGACGCCAGCTGGTGGACGGTTCCTCGTTGCCGGGGAGGAGTTCGAGCGCTGCGGGTCCGGGCAGGCCCGCCGCGTCTACGTCACCGAGGTGGCCGCCGGCAGGCGGCGGAACCTGACCCACGAGGAGGAGGCGGCGTTCTGGTCCTGGGCGACGGTGGAGGTGCTGCGGCACACCGGCATCCGGATCGAGGAGATGCTGGAGCTCACCCACCACAGCTTCATCGCATACACCCTGCCCACCACCGGCGAGGTGGTGCCGATGCTGCAGGTCGCCCCGTCCAAGACCGATGCGGAGCGACTGCTGCTGGTCTCCCCGGAACTCGCGGAGGTTCTGACCGCGGTCATCTTCCGGGTCCGGGCCGGGAATGCCGCCCTGCCGCTGGTGTCGGCCTACGACGTGTTCGAGCAGACCTGGAGCCCGCCCATGCCGTTCCTGTTCCAACGCCGGTACGGCACCGAGGACCGGCCGCTGACCCGCAGCTACATCCGCGAGTGCCTGGTCGCGACCTCGCAGTCCGCCCAGATCACCGTGGCCGGCGACCCGCTCGAATGGCGCCCCCACGACTTCAGAAGGATCTTCGTGACCGACGCCATCCGCTCCGGACTGCCCCCGCACATCGCCGCGAAAATCTGCGGACACGCCGCTCTGGACACGACCATGGGCTATGCCGCGATCTACCCAGAGGACGTGATCTCCCATCACCGGGCCTTCATCGCCCGCCGCAGAACCGAACGGCCCAGCGAGGAGTACCGCGAGCTCACCACCACCGAGTGGAACGAGTTCCTGGCCCACTTTGAGCTCCGCAAGGTCGCCTTGGGGACCTGCGGCCGCGACTACGCGACCCCGTGCCAGCATGAAAACGCCTGTGTCAGATGTCCCCTCCTCCTCGTGGACCCGGCCCAGATGCCACGTCTCCAGGAGATCCACGCCAACCTCGTCGACCGGCTCCAGGAAGCCCGGGAACACGGCTGGCTCGGCGAGGTCGCCGCCATCGAGACCACCATGGCCGCCGCCACACAGAAGCTGGAGGCCATGCGCGAGCGTGCGGCGCAACCGTCCACCGTCCATCTCGGCATGCCCGACATCCGCCGGGACGCCGGCCGGTTCACCGCGCGGCCTGACCTTGGCTGACGGCCGACCCCATCAGGCGTCTCGCACCTGCCCGGCTCAGTCACCACCGCAGTGAGGCAGCCGGGCCTCGATGCTCACGGCGATGCCGACAACGGCTTGGTCCCGTTGATAACGAGCGAAGCCAGACACGAACGACGACGAAGATCAAAAGGGAACCGATAGTCCGGCCTCGCGCAGCTGCAACAGTGCTGTGGACATACATTGCTGCACAGTCCTCCCGTCAGCACGCATGCCATGCTCCAAGGGACCCCCACTGGCGGCGAACGTCCACGCTGGCGCGCTTTCAGCCACTCTCTCGGCGTCCACTCTGATCATGGCGTTCACACCCTGCTCACCCAGCCATTCCAGGATGAGGAGCGTCACGTCCTCGATGCCACCATCCTGGTCGACCTTTGGCCGGCGGCCCTGCTTCCCTGTCATTGTCGAGACTCTACCGAGGGGGTCGAAGCGGCCGTCATCCAGCCGTCGCGCGCATCGACCCCAAGCAGCGAAACGAGGATGCGGAGGAGCGGTCCTAAGCACTACAACGAGGGGATGACCGTCTTCCTGTGTTCCAAGTGTGGCTCCGCGATCACGCCGGAGCTCGCCGAGCTTGCCAGCGTCCCTCACGTCTCAGACGACGAGCGCGACCGGGACAAGGAGACACGCCGGGCGCCTTCCACCGTTCCGCAGGGCCACTACGCGATCGATCCCGAGCCCTGGGGAGCTCCCTACGTCGTGCAGGACGATCAGGAGGACCCGAAGCCAGCGCAGCCGCGCGGACATTTGGTCTGCCGAGAAGAAGGCTTCGTCATCTCGGCCGGCAGCCGACACACAGTGCTGGTGCATCCTGATGACGCCGCCGGCCTTCAGCCACTGCCCAACTGGGAGAACAGCAGTGGATACTGCGGACCGACAGGCGACACGGGACTCAACCGGGCCTGCCCCTGCGGCGCCCCGGTCGCGACTCTCGCGGCCGACTGTTTCACGCCCTTTGAACTGCACCTCGATCCCGTCCGGACCTACGCGTTTTCCCAGTAGGACCGCGAAGCACGTGCGGATGACGTGCACGACACGCTCGATGGAACGTCTCCAGCCAACTTCTTCACGACTACTTTCCGTAGTGAACGGCGGCTCGCACGGGCCTGCCGCCGAGCTGAGCTAGTTCGGATAAGCCTGCATCCGCTGCCCGATGCTCCACGTCAATCCCAAGATGCTCGTCCGGCTCACCGAGCTGGAAGCCGACCTTCTACACCGCCGGGCACAAGCCGAAGCCGAGGGCTGGATCGGTGAGATTGAAGGTATCGACCTCACCCTCACCTTCCTCCGCGCCAAGAGCGACGAGACCCAACGCCGAGCCCAGCGCCCAGCTGTCCACCTCGGCATCCCCACACGCCACCGTCCGCAGGAGTCCGAATGACCTTCCCCAGGATGTCGTCCCGTGCAGCACCGCCGTGCGCCCGGAGCTCATGCCAGGTAGCGGGCTCCGGTCGCGAGGAGGTCGTCATAGAGCGCCGACGGCGGATCCGCCTTTTGGAGGTGTTCGGCGGCCAGGCGCATGTGCTTGAGGTTCTGGGCGACGGTCCAGTCGCGGCCGCCGCATCGGTCGATCAGCTCGGCGATCGCAGCGACTTCCTCCTCGCCGGGATCGCCCTGGCCCGCGTAGTAGGCGGCGAGGCGCTCGCTGTCGCGGTGCCCGGACGCAAGGGCGACTGTGACCATAGGCGTCATCTTGCGGCGCCGGATGTCGCCGCCCGACGCCCGTCCCCTGTCGAGCGTCGGCCACACGTCCGTCAGATCGTTGTGGTACTGCGCGGCCATCCCGAAGTGGAAGCCGTACTCCCCGACGGCGTCCACCTGCTCGCTGGTGGCGTCGGTGAACAGGACGGGCAGGCAGAACACACCACGCAGGCCGTCCGCTGCCTTGGCCTGGTTCACGGCGACGGCCTCCTCCAGGGACGTCCCAACTCGCCCCTCCTGACCGGTGTCGCGCGCTTGCCCAGCGCACAGGCGGCTCCAGCCGTCACTCATCATCCGAAGCGCCTGGGGGGTACGGGGGTGGCTTTGCTCGCCCAGGTGAGAGAAGGCCAGCCCCAGAAGGGCGTCGC
This sequence comes from Streptomyces sp. NPDC045470, assembly GCF_040646595.1. Classification (NCBI taxonomy): domain Bacteria; kingdom Bacillati; phylum Actinomycetota; class Actinomycetes; order Kitasatosporales; family Streptomycetaceae; genus Streptomyces; species Streptomyces sp. NPDC045470. Next base: position 79,165 of record NZ_JBEZAN010000020.1, on the reverse strand, counting down.
CCACCATGAGCGCGCATTCGGTGCCGTAGGCCGCCCATAGCGCCGGCCTACCGCGGCGCACGGGGTCCCGGTCGAGGACGTCGTCGTGGATGATCGAGGTGTTCACCAGGAGATCGCCGACGACCGTGGCGGCGACTCCCCGTTCGACGGGCCCGCCGTCGACACCCGCGCACAGCAGAGGAAGCACCAGACCCCGGCGTCCGACACCGCCGCGCTGGCCGATGACCGGTCCGCCACCCTTGCCAGCCCAGCCGTAGTGGTAGCGAACGGCTTCCACCAGCGGTGCGGGCAGGCGTTCCACCACGCTTCTGACGGCCGGATCGATGACCTTCCCTCCTGCTTCGAAGATCTCCTCAGCCGTACGATCACCAGTACGCGGATCGGAATGCACGCCAGCGCTCCTTCACTTTCCAAGACGTGGGGTCGACGCCCAACGATCATGGTCGCTAACGAGACGCCGGTGCCAGATGACACGGCACACCCCAACCCAGGAGAGCCACGGCGTGGCTGGCGGGGGCTCTACATCGATCACGGTGGCCTCGTTGACGAAGTAGGACCCCACCGTCACCGTCGATGAGCTCGAACCAGGCGTCCCCGGCCACGGCACGGTGACTGCCGACGTGGTCAACGCACCTCAGTAAGCCGCCCTGTGGGAGCCAACCGCGAGGTGTGCTTGGCACGCTCTCTCCCCATCCGGCCGGGACGTGAACAGCCACTCGGCCCGCGAGCGAAGCCCCCAGAAGTCGCCGGCCTCCTCGTCCGAGGTCAACGCCTACTTCTACCCCTCACCGCCTCGCCCTCACGTTTGCACCGCTCCAATGAGAGCGCTGATCCCGTCGGCACCGGGTGATCTGCCTGGCAGCGGCCAGCGCCGTCGCCACCCCTGACCCCATCCCAATCGATCTCGGAAGCCCTATGACGAGCCACATACCCCCGTTCACCCATGAGGGTGAAGTGCAGAGAAGCACCGGCGAATACAAGATCAAACCCATCAAGAAGCAGGTCCGCGCCCTCCTCGGCTACCCATATCCCCGGCGCATCCCCAAGGGTGTGTTCGTCGAGCAGTGGGTCGGGATCTCCACCGATGAGTTCCACCGGGCCAAGGACGCCGACGTCGCCTACATGCACAACCGGCACCCGCTCATCGAACTGGACTGGTCGCGCGCCGACTGCCTGCGCTATCTCAAGCAGCGCGGTCTGGCCGACACTCCGAAGTCGAGCTGTCTGGGCTGTCCCTTCCACGGCAACGCCCAGTGGCGGCACATCCGGGACCACAGCCCGGCCGAGTGGGCCGACGTCGTCGCCTTCGACGCGGCCATCCGCGGCGGCAACGCCCGCGCGAACGCCGGTGACAACCGGCTGCTCGGCCAGGCATTCCTGCACCGCTCCCGCGTCCCGCTCGACCAGGCGCCCATCGACCACGTCACCGCCGCCGAATGGGCCGCCCGCCAGACCGAACTCGACGCCGAGCCCGCGGACCCCGACAGCCTCGACGTGCTGGAGGAGGGTGTGGCCGACGGCTGTTCGCCCTGGGCCTGTCGCGGCGAGCAGCCGAGGCAGGACGACTTCGGGCTGGCCGCGTGATCCTGGATCTGTTCGCCGGGCCCGGCGGCTGGTCGTACGCCCTGTCCATGCTCGGCATACGGGACATCGGCCTGGAATGGGACCAGTGGGCCTGCCGCACTCGCGCCGCGGCTGGGCAGTTGACGCTGCGGACCGATGTCGCCCGCTACCCGGTGGGCCCGTTTCTCGGCCGCTGCACGGGTGTGATCGCCTCGCCTCCGTGCCAGGCGTGGTCGATGGCCGGCAAGCGGCTCGGTCTGCTCGACCAGCCGCTGGTCCACCAGGCTGTCGCCGATCTGGCCGCCGGGCGCGACACCCGCGAGAAGCTGCTCGGTGCCTGCCGGGATGTGCGTTCGCTGCTGGCTGCCGAGCCCATGCGCTACCTGTACGCCCTGAACACGGTGGGCGAGCCGGAATGGGTGGCCATGGAGGAAGTGCCCGACGTCTTGCCGCTGTGGAAGCAGTACGCGGCCATCCTGCGCTCGTGGGGGTTTTCCGCGTGGTGCGGGATTCTCAACGCGGCCGACTTCGGGGTGCCCCAGACGCGGCGGCGGGCGATCCTGCTCGCCTCGCGTACCCACCCCGCCGTACCGCCGGAGCCCACGCACGCACGCGTTCCGGAACCGCCCACGCTCTTCGGCCCCGGCCGGGCCCGCTGGGTGTCCATGGCCAAGGCGTTGGGCTGGGGCGCCACCGACCGGCCCGTGCCGACCGTGTGTGCCGGAGGCGGACCCGGCGGAGGCCCCGAACCCTTCCCCTCCGGTTCCCGCAAGACGCTGGCCGACGCCCGCGACCGCGGCACCTGGCAGCCCCCGCCCCGCACCCGTGGCGCCGGCGGCCCGGCCGGCACCGCATCCGCAAGGACGTGGTCGCTGCGCACCAACAGCCAGGCCAACGCCACCGTCCGCACCCTCGACGAGCCCGCCGGGACGCTGTTCTTCGGGCACCGCGCCAACGAGTGCGTCTGGGTCGCCGAACCTCCTCACCCCACAGCGGACAAGGACGCACCCGCACCGGAGGCGATCCGCATCACCGCCCCGGAAGCGGGCGTGCTGCAGACCTTCCCCGCCGACTACCCGTGGGCCGGCAACAAGGGCCAGCAGTTCTCCCAGATCGGCAACGCCGTCCCACCCCGGCTCGCCGCCCACCTGCTGGCCCCGCACCTCGGCCGCACCCTCGGCCCCGACGACTTCACCCTGGCCGCCTGATGCCCTCCACCTCCGCACCCGACGAGGGCGCCGGGCTGGCGGACGCGCCTCCTCCGGCGCCGGTGCACTACGCCGAGCAGGCCCTGCTCGGCGCCCTCCTCCTCGAACCCGCCCGCCTGGACGGACTCGGCTCGCTGGCTGCCGAGCATTTCGGCGACCCTGCCCACAGCGCCCTGTATGCGGCGATGCGCACCGCTGCCGTGCCTGGCGCCGACGAGCACCGCACGGCCCCGGTGTGGTTGCGCCGCGTCCTGGACGCGGCCCAGCCCCAGGCGCCTGGGCTGACCGCCTCCTATCTGCACAGTCTCGTGCACCGGTGTCCCTGGCCCGGGCACGCGGTGGCCTACGCCCGGATGATCGAAGCCGACTACGCCCGCCGCACCCTGCGCGAGCACGCCGAGCGCCTCGCCCAGGCCGCCACCGACGGGTCGCTTCCCGACCCGGCCGCCACCGTCCTGGCCCGGTGCGACGCCCTGTCCGGCTTCCTGGACACCCTGTCGGGCCGGTTCGCCCCGCACCCCGGCTCGCTTCCCCGCACCCCGCCTCCCGCCCCCGCCCGGCCCACCGCCGGCGAGGAAGCCCGGGAGGAGGAGCAGGCGCTGCTCGCGTGTGCGACGGCGCAGCCCGCCAGGCTGCGTCAGATGCGCTGGCTGCAGCCCGACGACTTCGCCCTGCCACGGCACGGGCAGCTCTTTGCGTGCCTGACCGCACTGGTGCACCGCCGCGAGCCCGTCGACGCGGTCACCGTGCTGTGGGAAGCCCAGCACCAGCATCTGCTGATCGCCGAGTTCACCCCCGACGATCTGCTCGGCCTGCTCACCACCCCGGTCGGCACTCCCGAACACTGGGGCGAGAAGATCCTGCGGCGCGCCCTGCTCGCCCAGGCCCACACCACCGCCCAGTGCATCCGGGCGTTCACCGACGATGCGGCCAACACCCCGCACCAGCTCGCCACCGGCAGCCGCCGCGCCCTGGCCGATCTGACCGCCCGACGCACCCGCTGGCAGCGCGCCACCCGCAGCCCCGCCACGCCCCGCACGCCGGCCGTGCCCCGCGCCGGGCCCCGCCTGCGGACCACCGCTGCCTCACCGGCCACCCGCGTCTGGCGATAACCCACCCTGCCCGGCCGGCCCGCCGCGTCCAGCCGGCCCAGAAACGAGGACCATGGCCCAGCCCGGCACCGCCGCCCACGTCCGCCTCGACCGACACCCCCAGCACACCTCCGCCGTCACCGCCACCCTCACCGGCTCCTCCCCCACCACCGCGCGGGCCCTGCTGAGCGTCCACGGCTTCCGCGCCACCGGCGAACGCACCCTGGTCCTGGCCCGCATCGACCACGAGGAACCCCACTATGCCCAGCAGGCCGCCCACGCCCTGCGCGCGGCGGGCCTCACCGTCGAGGTCACCACCACCCTCCAAGAGGACATCGACACCGAGTGGGACTGGACCGGCCATCCCCTGCACTGGCTGGACCGCGACGAGATACGGGAGGTCTCCGACCAGGCCCAGCAGATCCACGACGACATCGTGTCCGGACGCCTGATCATTCACCTGCACGCCCACGACGGCTGGACCACCGTCGCCGTCGGCACCTACCGCGACGGCCACAGTGTCCACCTGCACGGCGAAGACCACCTGCGGCAGATCGCCCTGGACTTCACCAGCCCCGCAGAAGCCATCTCCGACTTCGAGCGCCTCCACGGCGCCGCGGTCCGGCCCGGTCCGGCCCCCGCCACCGACACCGAACAAGCCGCCGCACAGGCCCTGACTCCTGTAGGCGAGACGCGGTCAGAGACCGAGGCACACGAGGCGGCGCCCCGGACCGTCCCCGTCTACGCCGCCGATGACGGCGACCACGAAGCGCTGCTGGCCGACTTCCTCGACAACCACCGTGACTGGGAAAAATATCGCACCTGGAGCGACGAGACGACCGTCGCCAGCCACGAATCCCTGACCCGGCGGGCCGAGTTCACCCACGAGGCCGCCCCCAGGGACACGGCCTGGGCCTTCGCCGTCTACGGCTCTCCCGTCGGCGAGCGCCTCTGGCACGCCACCGCCAGTGCCCGTACGCCCGCGGCCCTCGTCCGTATCCTGCTCGACACCCTCACCTCCCCGGACGCGCACCGTCTGGGGCACGAGGGCACGGGGCCTGGACACGTCCGCGTCGCGAGTCCCGAACCGGACCTGGCCCAGGCGGCCTCCGCCTTGCTGAAAGCGGGCTGGCAGCAGACGAGCTACACCTGGGGGATCCAGTGGACGCCGCCCAACGGAGACGGCGCCGGCCTGCGCTTCGACGCCCGCACCACCCGGAGCGCCGACACCCTGCCGGGCTGGACCGCCTGGGCCGGTACCAGCATCGACCGGCCCACCTGGCGCTTCCGCCTCTCCCCGCGCATCCCCGCCACCGCCCTGCAGGAACTCGCGCACGAACTCGCGCACGGACGCGTCACCCGTCGGCTGCCCTCCACCGGCGCACCGCGACGGACCCACCACACCGCACCGGCCCCCGCCCTCCCGCCCCAGCCCCCTACACTCCGCACCTCCCGGACACGCTCGTAAGAAGACGAAATCACGGCCCCGATCGCCATAGGTCGGGGCCGTTTCCCTCTGGCACCTCCGTCACCAGCACGCTGAGCCCGGTGAGGGTGAACGCTGGTGTCCCGTGACGTCGAAGTCTGCGGATTGAAGCTTCACGTTGCGGAGGATCTTGCGGACTGAAGAGTTACCTTGCGGACAGGGCGGGGTTAGCTGGTCGTGGTCCATGCGCTAGAGGTTCTGCCGGGCGGTTCCGCCGGGCCGCTGGCGGCCGGGTTCGAGGTCGCGTACATCGCTCCGGACGGGACGGAGTTGCGGCGCCCTCTGGCGGACGCGTGGCGGAGTGTCGTCGCAGCTCAGAGAACCTGAGGTACCGGCCGTGTGTCAGTGGTCCATGACAGACTCGAAACCATGTTGCCCCGGTCGAGATTCACGCCGCTCCCGAACGAACAGTGGGAGCGCATCGAGCCCCTCCTCCCGCCGGCCGGGAGCTGTACAGGGCGAGCGGTCGGGGGCCTCGACGTGACCGTGGGCGGGCGTTGAGATGGCCGATTTCAAGGATGAACTGTCGCCGGAGCTCATCGGGCGTCTCGCGGGTGACCTTGCGGGTGCCTCGGCCTCGTTCGACCGGGCGGCTTTCGAGCAGCTCGCGTGCACCGGCATCGGTGACCTGGAGCTGAAGGCCCGTATCGACTGGATCGCCCGCGCCCTCGCGGCGACGATGCCGACGTCCCCCGAGGAAGCCGCCCGGGTAATCCGCGCCGCCCTGGACAGAGGGGGGCTCACGGGGTGGGCTTCCATGCCCGTCAACGCCTACGTCGCCTCGGCGCTGCTGGACCGGCCCGACGTCGCGCTGCCGCTGCTGGCCGCGCTCACTTCCCGCTACACCGCCGAGTTCGCTATCCGACCGTTCGTCGAAGCCCACTACGAGGTCACGATGGAGCAGCTCAGGGCATGGACCACCGACCCGGACGAACACGTTCGGCGGCTCGTCTCGGAGGGCACACGCCCGCGGCTGCCCTGGGCACCCCAGCTCTCGCGGTTCGTCGCCGACCCCGCTCCCGCGCTGGCGCTCCTGGAGCCTCTCGTCAACGACGAGTCCCTGTACGTGCGCCGTTCCGTGGCGAACCACCTCAACGACATCAGCAAGGACCACCCCGACCTGGTCCTCGCCACCGCCCGGCGATGGCTCCGCGGCAGTACGCAGGGCGATTTCGTCGTACGCCACGGACTGCGGACACTCATCAAGCGAGGGCACCCGGAGGCTCTCGCGGTTCTCGGGTTCGATCACCACACTCCGATCGAGATCACCGACCTCGTCTGCTCGCCCTCCACCATCTCCATCGGGGAGGCGACCACCATCACCTTCTCGCTGCATGCTGCCGACGCGACGAGAGCGGTGATCGACTACCTGGTCCATTACCAGGGGGTTCGCGGCCCCAAGGCGGGCAAGGTGTTCAAGCTGACCGTCCGGGACCTTCCCGCAGGCCAAGCCGTCCGCTTCTCACGCCAGCACCGGTTCGAGAGCCTCTCGGTCCGCACGATCCACCCCGGCCCGCACCGCATCGAGGTCCAGGCCAACGGACGCGTTCTCGGCGCGACCGAGGTTCACATCACCGCTGCCGAAGCACCAGACGCCTCAGCCTGAGCGTCTGAGCTGAACCGAGACGGACCCACGCGGCCACCTGCACACCGGCCTGGACAGCCCGAAGGCAACAACCCGCCGTCGCGGACAGCCCCGGGTACGAGAGCGGCAGGGCGGCCCGGCCGAACTACGGCCCGTCGAAAACGCTCGCCTCGGGCCGGGCGGGCCTGGCCGTGCTGCTGCCGACCATGGCCACCACCGAGGCGATGTGGCAGCGCGTACGCGACTACGTCGCGCGCAGCACCCAGACAGACACTCCGGTCACGCTGCTGCACAGCCTGGCGTGGCTGAATGAAGAATACGCCGAGGACGGCAGCGACACCGTGCTCGGGGAGGGCTGCGTTGCCACCACGGCCGGGGAGTTCCTGCGCGGGCGGCACCTCGGACTCGTCGCCGGCGTCGCGGTGGGCACGTGGGACCAGGCGGCGATGGCGACTCTGCCGGTGCGGTTCAATGTGCTGCGCTGGCTCGGCCTGTCCGGCAAGACGCTGATCATTGACGAGGCCCATGCCTATGACGCGTACGGACATGCGCTCACCGTGCGTCTGCTGGAGTGGCTGGGGCACCTGGGGGTACCGGTGGTCCTGCTGTCGGCCACCTTGGCCGGCTCGCTGGCGCGCCGCCTGGTCGACGCCTACCTGCGCGGGGCCGGGCACCCCGGCGCCGGGGACGTCGCGCCCGCGTATCCGGGCTGGCTGTTCGCCGATGCCACATCCGGCGCCGTGACCGCCTCGCCGGTCATCGAAAGCCGCCGCCAGCGCTCGCTCGTCATCGATCTGCACGAGGTGAGCCATACCCACGATCCGGACCGCCGCGACGGCCGGGCGCAGCGCCTGGCCGAGGAGCTCGCTCCGCTCTACGAGGCCGGGCAGGATCCCGGGGCTGTCCTGGTGGTGTGCAATACCGTGCCGGCTGCCCAGCAGACGTACCTCGCCCTGAAGGAACGCCGCGGCTCGCGCCGGCCGCGGCTGTTGCTGCTGCACGCCCGGATGCCGGTGTGGCAGCGCGACGCCACCACCCAACTGCTGCTGGGCCTGCTGGGGCCCACGGCGGCGCGTCCGGACGAGCCGCTGATCGTCGTCGCGACGCAGGTGGCCGAGCAGTCCCTGGACGTGGACTTCGACTTGGTGATCAGTGACCTGGCGCCGCTGGCCCAGCTGCTGCAGCGAGCCGGCCGCGGACACCGCCACCAGCTCGGCGAACGCGGCGCGCGCCCCGCCTGGGCCGACGCACCCCGCCTGGTGTCTGCTCCCCCAGCGGATCGCTGCCGCCACCGGCCTGGGGCGAGGTCTACGACGCGGCGCTGCTACGCCGCACGCGCGACCTGCTCACCGACCGGGCCGGGCAGCCTCTGGACGTGGGCGAGGTGGCCGAGGCGATCGAAACGGTCTACGCCGACCTCAACGACCTGGCCGACCAGGCGCTCTCCGACGACCGGCAGCGAGCGGTGCGCGAGACGGCCCAGGCCGCCGCGGCCGATGCCGTCGCCATCCCCGCCCCGCACCAGGTCACGGACCTTTACCCGCTGACCGACCGCGAGATCGATCCCGCAGCGGTCACCACGCGGCTGGGCGCCGACTCCGAACGATTCCTGCCCCTCTACACCACTGCCGACGGCCGTCGATGGCTCGACCCGGAATGCTCCCAGCCGCTGCCGGTGCCCCCAGCACCGCAGCAGCGCCTGGACCATGACACCGTAGCCCATCTGGTGCGCCTGACCGTCCAGGCACCGGGCAGCTACCTGCCCACGACGATCAGGAAACCTTCCCGCCGAAGGAGTGGGAACGCACCCCCACCGCCCGCGACCTGCGACTGCTGCCTCATTTTGTCGCTCAGGACGGCTCCATCGGAGCGTACGAAGCATCCCATCACACGTTGCGGCTGGACACCGAGCTGGGGCTCGTCCGCCGCGCCGACCGCTGACACGCCTCCCGCAGCGGCCCGTATAGCGCGTAATCCCCGGTTAGCCAAACCGGGGATCCGCCGCATCATTGAGAGTCCACCGCCGCCGCCGTCGAAAGGCCGACGCCAGACCTGTCACAACTTCATCCCCGGCCAGGACGACGCCCTACAGCGTCTCGCGCTACGCCGCGGCGTAGCTGAGGCGGAACAGGTCCTGGGCCCGCTCCAGGTCCCGCTCCGTGCGCAGCCGGACCTCCAGGTTGCCGGTGCCGTGGTGGCCCAGTCCCGTTACGTCCCGGGTGAAGCCGGGCACCAGGCCGGTCTCCTTCGGGTCGGCCTTGAGGTAGACGAGCAGCTTGGTCTGCTGCGGCGGGCACACGCAGGCGAAGTTCCGCAGCCGCCGGTATGCCCGGTAGAGGCGGTTCTCGGTCGTGGTGATGTCCTGCCCCAGGCCCAGCAGTGTCTCGTCGACCGCGGCGGCCAGTTCGGCCATCGCCCCCTGCGCCAGGTGCCCGCGCGTCCTTGCGGCCGGGCGCCGGCGGCGGGCCGTCCCGGGTGCCGGTGTCTGCCCCGTGGCGGAGGCCACCGTCTCCAGGCCGACGAGCCGCTCGCCGTAGAAGCGGTAGCGGACCAGGTCGATGCTGCGCCGGTGCTCGCGCACGGCGTGCACGTCGTAGCGGGTGAAGTCGCCCGCCACGCAGATCAGCCGCGGCGCGCTCCACCGCACCCGGGACGCGGCGGCCGCCCCCAGGCGCTCGCGGACCAGGTGCCCGAACTCGGCCCGGTGGTCCATCAGCCACGCCAGGTAGAACAGGCCCTGGTTGATCACGCCCGCATCCGTGCCGCGTTTGTACTCGACGACCACCGGCGCGTCGTTCTCGTCCAGACCCAGCGAGTCGATCCGCCCGCCGTGCACCGGTCCGGTGCTGTACTCGCTCGCCAGGAACCGCACGCCCAGCATCGTCTCCATGTGCGCCTCGATGAGGTGCTGCACATCCGCCTCGACCTCAGCAAGACGCGGCGCGACCTCGCTCACGCCGCCGTTCGTCGTGTGGAACAGCTTCAGCCCCGACACCTTCCCCTCCTCGCCTCCGGGACTGCCAACGCCTGCGAGGCCCACGATTGTTTCTGCGGAGGGCCGCGAATCGGTGAAGATGATGTGAGAGCCTGACAGCGGGCACTCAGACCTCTCGTGTCCCCCAGACATCGAAATCCTGCCGTTTCCCCATGTGTCCCCCACGCCCCGGGGGACAGCCCGGGAAGAGCACGTTTGCCCAGGTCAGGTGCCATGCACTCGATGATGGATCGAGTGCCTTCTAAACACCCGCTCTGTCTCTTCACGGCCCCGAACGGTCGGCGCGAGCCATCCGGGGCGCCACCGTTCACCTGACGTTCCGCCAGTGCCGGGTTGCTGTCGTGCTGCCGCGGCAGAGCAGCGAAGTGTTCTACTACGGGCAGGGAGACGTCTGCACCGACGCAAGGTTCGCAACGACGCAGCTTGTGCATCGGAACAACGCGCTGGGGCGGGGAGCCGGGACCGAAAGCAGGCACCCGCCCGGACGGACGGATACCCAGCACGCTGTCGTCGGCCAGGATGCCGCGAGACCACCGGATGCCTGTCAGCCGGGTCAGTCGTCACCGCCGGCCGTCGGCCGCCGGTTGTGGAGGATGTCGTGGGCCAGGGCGGGCAGCGGGCGGCCGGTGGCGAAGGCCAAGGCGCGCAGGCGCGCGAGGGCGTCGGCAACGGAAGTGTCCAGGATACCGGCCAGCACTCCGGTGGCCCGGTAGGTGGTGCCCCAGTGCGCGTCGATGGTCTCGGCGGGCTCCCAGGGCAGCGTGTCGTCGGCGGCGAAGTGGGGCAGGCAGAAGTCGGCGACCAGGCCCGCGGCCGCGTCCATGGCCGCAGCCGCCTGAGCCAGCGCCAGAGCATTCAGGCGCAGCGGGTCGAAGCGCACGCATTGCGCGGTGCCGAAGGTGTGCGTCCCCAGGCTGAGCGGGAAGGCGTAGACGGCTGCCACGTGCGCTGCCTCCTCCTGCAGGCGCGGGGCGAAGAAGGGGTAGGGCATCGGCTGGGTGTGCAGGTCGGGGTAGAGCACGGGGCGGCCGGTGGCGGCGGCGTCGGTGCCGGGGCCTTCGCCGGTTTCGAACTGCACCTCTTCCAGGCACAGTGCCGCCGCTCCGCAGGTGCACAGTACTTGCTGGGAGGTTGGGCTGGTGGACAGGCACAAGGACACCTCCTCCACCGGCAGGCCCCGGCACAGGGCCGCACACAACCGCTGGGGAAGGCGGGCCCGGTCGCGCTTGCGGGCGGCCGCATGCACCAGGCGCACGCCGTCGAACCCGGGCGCCGTGCGCCCCTTGTTCTTCCCACTTCGTTGACACACCGGTGCCGAGTCCCCGTTCCTGTCGTTTGCCAACGTGTCCTTTCGGCCGAACCGGAACGCGACCGTCAGCCCCGGCCGGCCCGGCGCGGTCCTGCGGGACAGCGCACCCGGCCCTCCGCAGAAACACGCGCAAGGGCAGGGAGACGGAGCTGGCCTTCGGTCACGGTCGGCAGACGCTGCTTCGTCGGCATCATGCGGCTCCTGCATCGCGCTCCGGCATCGCCGTCCAGATTTTCGCCAACGCCTTGTCCGCAAGACTCTTGGGTCTGCTGTGCAGGCGGCCCGCCTCGTGCTCGCATCTCGTCGAGGCGGGCCGCCCGTACGGTACGCCAGCCGGCCCGGGCCCGGAGGCGGAATCGGCAAAGCCCGCCCGAAGACCGCACGGACCACGGACGGCGACACCACGAGGCGCATGGGACACGTCGTCTTTCCATGGCCAGGGGGTGCGGCGAGCCCCGACCGGGCCCTGAGATGCAGCACCCGGCTGGTGCGGCGCACCGCGCCGCTCAGCAGCTTGACGGGGATGGCCGGTAAGGGCCTGTTCCTGTGAGCCGGGCTGCTGACCGTCCTGCTTCCCTGGGACCGCAGGTCGCCGCCAACAGGCGGGGATGACCCGGGCGTGAGGGCGGCGCCCCCGGACGTCCTCACACCCGCCTTCGGGTGCTGCCGTCAGCCGCAGCGAAGCCGCCGGCCACTTCGGCCGGCTTCCGATCGGTGCCCAGCGTCGCCCGGACGGTCTTGCCGCCGCCCGGATCGCAGCGGACATCCAGCGTCTGGGCTATGGCGCCAACCAAAGCCAGGCCACGGCCGTCTTCCGCTTCCCCTCCGAGTGGCCGGGGCCGGAGCCGGGCCGGGCTGTCATCGTGCACTTCGACGCTCAGGTGCCCGCTGTAAAGGCATAAGCGCAGGCGGCAGGCGCCATGCGTATGGCGGACGGCGTTGGTGACCAGTTCGGAGACCACCACCGCCGCGTCGCAGGTGTCGACGGGGTGCCGCCCGGTGTCTTCTCGGCCGAGGTACAAGCCGGTCAGGCGCCGCGCCCACAAGGCCGCGCGCTCGGTGTGGGGCAGGAGGTACTCGGCTCGCAGGGTGCGGGCGTGCGGCTGGTACATGGGGCTCGCTTTCCGGGTACGAAGGCGGGACGGCGGGTGAGTGCCGGGTGCCCTCAAAGCCCCTGGACAACCGGCCTGCCCGGCAGTTCCGGCGACACCCGGCACACCGGGCGGGCGTACGCCGGGCGCACGCCCGCCGGGAGACCAGCGACAGCACCGGACCTGTACTGCAAAAAATGTTGCAGGCCGCCGAGAAGCTCGGCCTCTTCTGCACGGTCACGCGGGTTTCGGCCACGCCCCCTGCCGGCCTCCTGCCAGACATCCGGCAGGCTCACGGCGCCATGCCGGGGCGTGGGGCCAGGCACAGTGCAGTGGGCCACCCCCGCGTACGGCCGATCCTGCGGATGCGGCAGCAGAGCGGACGGCTACGGCCCGGGCCGGACGGCCTGTACAGGCGTCCTGGACGGTGGCGTAGCGGGGAAAGCGCCGGGTCAGTCCGGTCAGCCGGAGCAGCCGGCCGATGGCGAGCTGATGGTAGACCAGGCGCAGCCAGCCGCCGTCGGCCTCGCCGCGGGCCAGGGCGGTTTCGAGTTCGGTGAGGGTGCTGGTGTCCATGAAGGTCACGGCGGTGAGGTCGGCGATGAGGCGGGCCGCGGGTGCTGCCTCGTCTCCGCGAAGGAGGTCGCGCAGCGCCGGGGCCGTCGACAGGTCGAGTTCGCCGGTGGGCCGCACCGTGCGGACCTTCCCCTGCGGTGCGGGACAGCGAATGCTCAAGTGGGACAGCTCCTTGCCGGAAGAGGGCACCTGCGACAGGTCTCCTGCCGACGGTGGGACGCCACCTTACGGACCGCACACCAACCGCAGGAGCAAACGGTTTCCCTATCAAAGGAATGCGCTCTTCCGCCTCCTTGCGCTCGCGTGCGGCCGTGAACTGACCACATCTGACCGGCCGATGCGGCTTTGAGTCCACCCCCTTCGAACAAGGGACGGGGAGGGGAGCAAGGCTTCGTCCCTCGGTCTTCGGCTGCCGCCCGGTGCCGTGGTCCTCGGCGCGCCATGCTCCTGCGTGCGCCACCCCCTGCCGGTTGCCCCGCGCAGGTACCCTGCGGCCAAGGACTGGTGAGTATTCTGCGAAGAACAGCTACCCGTAGCAGGAGAGAGGCGTAGAGAACTTCGTTCCGGCGGGACGGAGTGGCGCTCGGGCGGCCGGGTATGTCAGTGGCACGGTCCTCGCGTTGCGCCATGCGAGCTGCGCGCTCTTGGGCCTGGGCGCCCAACTCTGCGACTGTGAGGCTTTGATGACGGCGGCACGGCCTGCTCAGTACCATCTGCTGGCCCTGCCTGACGGGTCGTGCGAGACAGTCAGCTGTCTGGCCTCCGTCATCCGGTGCGGCGCGACAGCACCCACGGTGATTCTTGATGTGTCGGCGGTGGAGCGGCTGAGTATCGATGCCCTGGCCGTTTTGGTCCGCAAGGCCATGCGCCTGCACTCGGTCGGCGGTGAACTGCTGCAGGCCGGGCCCTGCCCCGCCGTACGCAAGGTCATCGAACGGACGGGGACCGGTCCGCTGCTGCCCGTTTACGCCGACACCACTGCCGCAGTCCGCGCGCTGACCGACGACGGCCGCACCTGGCGCCGCCTGGAGCTGACGGCCGGGCGCGGTGCGCTCTTCGCCGAGCCACCGTCACCGCCACCATCGCTGTGACAGCACTGACCGTGACGATTGAGTGAAGGAACCGCAACGGTACGTGACCGCAGGGGCGGGGCTTCGTTGCTCCGTCCAGAAGACCGCCCGGGCCGCGAAGAGGAAGCCGGTGATCATGGCGCACCGTGGAGCACGTGCGGGCCCGACGCCCCTGCCGCGGCGCCGGGCCGGAGTGCTCGACTGGCGGCTCCCGCTGCTGGAGCCGCCAGGTGCGGCTGGTCACGCAGTGCCAGCGGGGCGGGGGTCAGTCGCGCGGGCTCCGGCTGCGGCGCACGAGTGCCATACCGCCGAGCAGCAGAGCGCCGCTCGTGGCAGCCGCAGCACCGAGGTGTTCGCTGCCGGTGTGTGCCAGGGCCGGGGCCTGGGCGGCGTGCCCGGCCTCTCGGCCCCTGCCCCCGGCCGGGGTGGCGGCCGACGGGTTGCGGGAGTCCACTTCTCCGGCGACATCAGCCGGCGGCCGATGCCCCGGCCCCTGAGGATCAGTGGGCGGCTGGTGACCCCCCGGCCCCGGAGTCCCGGGTACCTCATGCCCCGGCGGCCGGTCGCCGGGCGGCTGATGGTGCCCCGGGGGCTGGTGCCCCGGCGGCTTATGCCCGGGCGGTTTGTGGCCGGGAGGCTTATGACCGGGGGGCTGGTGGTTGCCCGGCGGCTTGTGCCCCGGAGGCTTGTGGCCAGGCGGCTGGTGGCCGCCTGGAGGCTTGTGCCCGGGTGGGCGGTGGCCGCTGCCGGTGCTGGCGCAGTGGTTGGCGAAGGCGGGGTTGAGCAGGCCGATGACGTTGACGGTGTTGCCGCACAGGTTCACCGGTACATGCGCCGGGGCCTGGAGCAGGTTGCCCGCGAGAACGCCGGGGGCGGCCGCGGTGCGTCCCGCGGCACCTGAGTCGGCATATGCGCCCACCGCCGTGCCGGCCAGTATTCCGGTCGCCGTCGCGGCGACCAGCACGCTGTGTTTCACGAAGTGCTGCACGTGTGGTCCTTCATCTTGTCGAAGATGACGAACCGGGCACCTGGTGCCGGCCAGGTGCCCGTATCCCGAAGGGATATCGCTCAACCCCCTGCGCCGGGGACCACCGCCCAGGCGGCGAACACCCGGCCTACCGGTTCTTGTTGAGCAGCCATGACGGAACCGGGCAGGGACGTTGAGCGCGTCGTATCGGATCAAACGATCGGTACGCCGGAAGGCAACGCACGGCTCTCCGCACACCCCACTGCCTGAACGGTTCTCCCCTCGCCCGCAGCGCCGTCGCGAACCCTCTTCGGCATGGACATGCGCTCCCAGCAGCCCACGCCATACCTGCACACCCGTGCGGGAGGCCACCCCCGCGCGCCACGAGCCCGGAAAGGGCCAGGTCACGGACGTGTGCGGTGCGGCGTGCCAGGGGGCGTGTGGCCTACGGCTGGGCGCCGGGGCGTGCATGGTGGACACACAGGAGTTGTGCAAATGTCCGGGTTCTGTAATGGGCCGTCGCATGTTCAACCACTGTCTGCCGCACGGGCGCACAGTGAGTCCGCCCGGCACCCGTCTGGGCATCTCGTCCTACCGGCCCCGCCCGCGGCGGGGCCGTCCGCAGGAGGTTCACCTTGTCCCGTTCCGCCCGTCTCGCGGCCCTCGCGCTCGGCTCGGCCACCCTCGTCGGCGCCGCCGCCCTGCCGGCCACGGCCACCGACACCCGCACCCTGCCCGCCACCCACCGCTCCCCCGTCGTCATCGGCGCGGTGCAGGCCGACAGCCCCGGCCGCGACGACGGCTCCAACCGCTCCCTGAACGCCGAGTGGGTCACCGTCAAGAACACCGGCCACCGCCCGGTCAACCTCAAGGGCTGGACCCTGACCAGCGAGCGTACCCACAAGACCTACCGCTTCAACCACCTGCGCCTGGGCGGCCGCCAGGAAGTGCGCGTGCGCACCGGCCACGGACGCGACACCTGGCGCGACGTCTTCCAGAATCGCCGCAACTACGCCTGGGACAACCGGCGCGACACCGCCACCCTGCGCAACGACCACCACCGCATCGTCGACACCAAGCACTGGGGCCGTCATCTGCGCTAGCCACAGCGCGGGGCCGTCTCCCAACGGCCCCGCCTGCCAGGTGCGCCGCGGCCACGGGGAAGGCTGCGGCGCACCGCCGACTCGCGGCGGCCGGTACCGAGCTTGGGCTCACCGTGCGGTGTCGCAACAATGAGCTTCGCGTCGGCGTGCGCCCGGCGCGAGGAGATGACCATGCTTCCCACCATGGCCACGCACGGCTGCGCGCCACAGCACCACCGCTCGCAGACCGAGGCCGACCACGTGATCACCGAAGAGTGCACACGGTGCGGCTACCGGATCTCCTACGGTCCCGCCAGAGTCAGCTACCCCTTCCTCTTGCCCTTGTCACAGCCAACGCCCCGGCCCTGCACGCAGCCGGTGTCTTTCACGCAACGGGAGGCATCAACGGGGTGGAGCCCACACCGAAGCACCCATTGATCACGCAGCGGCCCCGTACTCCTGCTCCGCGTTGTGCTCCACCTCCGCCCGAACCCGGGCCAGGGCCCGGCTGATCAGGCGCGAGACGTGCATCTGGGACAGGCCCAGCTCGGCGGCGATCGCGCTGTGCGTCATGTCCTCGAAGAACCGCCAGCACAGGATGCGGCGCTCGCGTCCGGGCAGCCTGCGGCCCGTTTCCCGGACGAGTACGTGCGAGGCGCCATCAGGTTCCTGAACGAGAACAGCATCGGCCGCCACTCCGGCTTCGCTGCAGCGACAGGCCGGCACGGCGTATCAGGACCAGCCCGTACGGGACGAACGGGCAGCGGGGCGGCGGCTGGAACCGCCGCCCCGCGGGCTCAACACCCGGCACCGTACGCTCCCCGAGCATCCTGGCCATCGTCGGCCGGTGCCCCTGACAGGTAACCGCACACCCACCGGACAGGCTGGGCCATCCGGTGCTTGTCCAAGCCAACGATCACCTCTGGCCCAGCCTTTCGCGGTCTTCCTCAGAGAGCTGCCGCGGCAGAGCCAACGGTCGAGGTACCAGGGAACCGAAGGGAGCCATGGGCCTACGATCAAGGTGTCCACTTGTGTGACTGTGCAAGGGCAGCCCGGTCACTCTGGAGTCGGCACCGGTTCCAGGTGACCTGTGATGTCCAAGCTCGCCGTCGCGACCTGACACTTCCTTCCGACCGCTGCGCCTGACGGCGACTCGGTGCCGACTACTGCATCCGACACGATCCTCAGCGCGTTGTGCCCCGCATGGGAGGCCAAGCTCCCCGGGCTTATCGTCCACTGGGAGCCCGGTGTCACAGACGGGCTTCGTACATCCTCACGAGGGCCTGACACACGACCTGCGTGCTTCGCGTCAAGGTGCTGGTGCTCTTCAGCCCGATGCAACTGCGTCGAACGCTCCTCGTTCGACGGCCGGCAGCCAGGGGGCGCGGTCCGCCTCGCGCTGCGATGGTGTCCTCCCGCAGCAGTGTCTGCTCGATGGCGTCCTGGCCTTCCAGCAGCATTCGGCGCGCCCGGTCGTCGACCGGGAAATCGGCGCCGCCGTCCGCCCAGCGCAGGCAGCGGGCCCGCAGGTCGACGGTGAGCCGGAATTCGGGGTCGGCCTCCACCCGGTCCACCAGCCCCTCGATCACCGGCGCCGGCAGATCGACCGGGATGAGTCCGTTGTTCAGTGCGTTGCGCCGGAAGATGTCCCTGAATCCGGTGGCCACCACGGCCAGGAAGCCGCCGTCGCGCAACGCCCAGACGGCGTGCTCGCGCGAGCTGCCGATGCCGAAGTCCTTACCGGCCAGCAGGATCGTCGCGCCGCGGTGTTCGGGCCGGTCGATGACGCAGTCGCCCCGATCCCGCCAGCGCTTGAACAACGCATCCGCGTAGCCCGATTTGACCACCCGCTTGCAGAACTCCGCGGGCAGGATCTGGTCGATGTCGTCGGCGCACGGGCACCGCGGTGCCGGTGTGCTGGGTGGAGGGTTGCACAGGTGTGAGACCTCTCATGCCAGGTCGGTGGGGGCGGCGAGCCAGCCGGTGACCGCCGTGGCGGCGGCCACCTCCGGGGAGACCAGATGGGTACGGGCGGCGGTGCCCTGCCTGCCCTCATAGTTGCGGTTGGAGGTGGACGCGCTGCGCACTGCGCCTTCGAGCCGGTCGGTGTTCATCCCCAGGCACATCGAGCAGCCCGGCGACCGCCATTCGACGCCGGACGCCAGGAAGACTTCGTGCAGCCCTTCGACCTCGGCTTCCTTTCGGACCTCCATGGAACCGTGGACGACGAGCAGGCGGGTGTCTGCGGCCACGGAGCGCCCCTCGATGACGGAGGCCGCAGCCCGCAGGTCCTCCAAGCGGCCGTTGGTGCACGAGCCGGGAAAGACCATGCCCGGTACGATGGGCGGCGCCCCGAGGACTGCGCCGTACCGCGCGCCGCGCCCTCTTGTAGCTGGCCCGTTGAGAGAGAATGTGGCGCTGTGAGCGCGGGAAGTTCCACCCAGCCTAACCTGGTTGAATTCTCCAGTACCGACCCGGAAGCATGCCGGGCATTCCTGGACGCCGCCTACGGTGCCCGCCTTCAGGTACACGGCCTCGGCCCGGACCAGAAGATCACTCACTGCCGGTACGTTTTAGGGGAGCTCTCCCTCGACCGGATGGTGCTGGCAGCTGACATCACCTATCGCCGTGAGCCCCTGCAGCCCCTGCTCTTCTCGTCCCTCCAGGGCACGCACGGCCGCCTGGAACATTCCTGGGGACACGACAGCCACCGGTTCGGCCCGGGCGACGTGCTGTTGATCTCCCAGCCCGACGCCCCCTGCGTCGGCCGGGTTACCGATGCCCGATTTCGCACGGTCGGCCTCGCGACAGAACAACTGGCCATGGCGGCGGCAGCTTCGGGCCTGCCCGCAGGTCCGCTGCGCTTCACCGACTCCAAGGCCGTAAGTCCTCAGATGGCCAGGTACTGGAAGCGCACGGTCGCGTTCGCCCTGGCAGAGGTCGCCGCCGGCCCGGAAGCCGTCGCCCAGCCCCTGGTCCTCTCCGGAATCACCCGTCTTCTTGCCACCGCCGCGCTCGCAGTCTTCCCCCACACCCTGAACCACCACAGCGACCCCGCCGCCTCCGCGTCACGCGACGCGACTCCGTCGACGGTGCGCCGGGCGGTGGCCTTCATCGAATCGCATCCCGACGCCGACATCGGCCTGTCCGAGATCGCTGCGGCCGCGCACGTCAGCCCGCGGGCTCTCCAGCACGCCTTCCGCCGCCACATGGACGTCACACCCACCGGTTACCTGCGGCGCGTCCGTCTCGCCCACGCCCACCAGGACCTCGTCGACGCCACCCCCGGCAGCGGTGCCACGGTCACCGCGATCGCCGCCCGCTGGGGCTTCGCCCACCCGAGCCGCTTCGCCGCCACCTACCGGACCGCCTACGGCCGCACTCCCCAGCAGACCCTGCGCGCCCCGTAGACATCTGGGCGGTGCCAGTGAAGCGGCGGGACCAGCCGTGCCTGATGTCCGGTCCCCGCCGCCCGCCACTCGCGTCGGCGGGGTCGGGGCCAACGCAGGCTGTGAACGGTTCGTACGCAGCCGCTCATCGCTCCATACTCCGCTGCCGCACCGCCCGTGGATAGCACGCAAAACGACACCCGGGACGCACCTGTCCGCGAAACGACACCGTGTGGCCCCGTCACGACGCCACCGGACCGGCCAGCACACGAGTTCACAACGGCGGCGGCGCCGCAGCCGCTGGCTGTCACCAGCGCCGCCGAGGCGGTGCACATCGGCGGACCGGGCGCTGCCGTCACCGGCATCCAGCCGCCATCGGTCCGGCCCGCCGCATCACCCGTCTGGTGCGACCAGCGAAGCCAGCCGGTCATGCCCAGCCATTCGGCCTCCCGCCCCCCCCGCTGGTAGGGCCGAGCAGACGTGCGCCTGCCTGGAGGTCCTCGTCCCGCCGGGCTCTCCTCCCCGCCGTCCGGCCCGCCGCACCCAAGCGATCGCCACACGATCGTTTCACGGAGCCGAAGTGACCCATGTGGTCGCAGGAACGGCAAGAGCGGGCAAAGGCCGTGCAGTCCGAGCGGCGGTGGTGCAATGTGCGCATCCTGTCGGGCATCGGGCCACAGAAGGTACCCCGGCCGCCTGCTGACCAGCAGGACCAAGGTCGTGGGTGGGGATGCGCCGTGCGAGATGAGGCACCGATGACGTCAGTGGCACCCCCGCGCAGCAACCCCGGCCGGCCGGAGCTGTTCCGGCAGCTGATGGAGTGCTCGCAAAACCCGATCCTGACCAAGACCGCCGACAGGCGGATCACCTTCTGGAACACGGCCGCCGAGCGCCTGTTCGGCTACCGAGCCGGCCAGGCCGTCGGCCGCCATGTCGAACTGGTGATCCCGTCCGGTCTCAAGGCCGAGGAAGCAGGGCTGCTGCGCCGCCTGGCCGCCGGCGAACGAATCGAGCACTACGAAACCCGCCGCCTGACCCGCGACGGGCGGCTGCTGGACATCGACGTGACGCTGTGGCCGATCCGCGACCGCAGCGGCACCATCACCGGCGCCTGCTCGACGATGCGCGATGTCACCTGCCGCAAACGCGCGCAGCAGGAACTGGCCGAGCTGCGGCACCTGTCCCTGGCATTGCGGCTGACGGGCGAGGCCGAACGCATCCCAGGCACCGACGCGGCCGCCCGCTACCTGCCCTCCACCCAGGGGCGCGGGGTGGGCGGGGACTGGTACGACCTGATCGACCTCGGGGCGGGGCGCACCGGGATCATCATCGGTGATGTGATGGGCCGCGGCCTGGAAGCCGCCGTGGTCATGGGCCAGCTGCGTTCGGCGGCCCGGGCCCTGGCGCTGCACGGGGTGAAACCGCGCGAACTGATGGCGACCCTGGATACTTTCACGGGCCGGCAGCACGCTGGCGCTGTACACCGACGGTTTGGTCGAGACCCCGCACAGCGACATCGACACCCGCATCACCGCCCTGACGGCGGCGCTTGGGCGAGCCCGCTCGCAAGCCGGCGACCTGGAGAGGGCTGCCGACCACGTCGTGCAGGCCATGCTGCCCGATGTCACCGCGGCCGACGCCGCTGACGATGTGACCCTGCTCCTGATCGCCTTCCCGGCAGCCCCGCCGAGCACTACGAGCGCCGGTTGCTGAAGCTGCCTTCGCCCCGGCGCCCCCAGGGCGTGGCCACCGTACCTGCGCGCCAGGCAACTGGGCGGATTGACCGACACCGCCGTATCACTTCATCAAGGCTTCGCAAGCCCGCCTATTGACAGCTATCCTGCTTCGGCTCAGATGGCGGGTGGCCACGGCGGCCGACGGCGCCGGGTTCCGCGGTTTCCGGGCCGGGGCAGGCGGCCGGTGCCGGGTTCGCTGCGCCCTGTATGCGGGCCGGCCGCGCCCCCTGACTTTGACAGCGGGGCACACGGCCGGCGTGTGTGGTGTGGCGGTCTGCTGTGAGGTCAGTTGCCGGAGGCGTACAGGGAGATGAAGGGGGCGATGCGGGGCGCGATTGACTGGTTGTCGCCGACGCCGCGGCTGACGTCGGTCCAGTTGCGGTAGGTCCGGTGGTCGACGGTCACCGGACGGGTGGTTTCGCCTCGCAGGCTCTCGTGGACGGCTCTGGACAGAGACGACCACGCGTTCTCCAGGCCTACGCCGAAGTTGCCGAGGTTCTGCACGGTGCCGTCCGACTGGGGGTCCCGTCCGTTGAGGATGACGGTGTCGATGCGTCGCTGGATCCAGCCGAAGCGGGCTGCTTCCGAGGTGGCGCCGATGACCGCGGCGATGTCTCCACGGTAGCGTCGCGTGTCCCCGTCGCGCACATGCCGCAGGCTCTGCATGGCGTTGGCGAAGCGTTCTGAGGTGTAGCGGAAGTTGCCGCGGTCCTCGCCGGGGTCCAAGTCGCGGTAGCGCCCGGTGTAGCCGAGGTTGTTGAAGAGCGGGAGCGGCCCTCCGTAGTGGGCCTGCAGTTCTCGCGCTAGGGACGAGGGGGTGTCGCTGAACCGCCAGTGGACCCCGTCGACGGCGAACCCGAGCAGGTAGAGGTTGCTCGCGCTGAAGTACAGCGCGATGTCCGAACGGAAGTTGTCCCAGATCCGCATCTCGATGATGTTGCTGTTCAGCTCTCGCGGAGACTGGGCCATTCCCGCATCCGCGTAAGTGAGCGGGTGGCTTGCGAGCTCCCGGAGCTGATCCACCATGTACCGGTAGCGGCGGGCGTTGGCGCTCGTCTCTGGAGTGACCTGGCCGGGGGTCTGGTACCGGAGGTAGTTCGACATGTTGAAGTCCATGACGGTCCAGCGCTGGGTGGTCTCGGCGTATGCGGGCTTCGCATTGCCGGTCAGCAGGCTGCACGCGGCGAACAGGGCAAGGCAGAGAATGCCGAGCCGCCGGCCGAAACGCCATGGTGCGGATATCGGATGCATCGAAGGTTCTCCTGAAACGTTCTGGTCGAGGTGGCTGGCCGGCGAGGGTGCGGCCGCAGTTCCGGGGCCCGGCGACCGCAAGACATCAGGCGGCCCGAGGCCGCCGAAGACCAGGACGGACGAGCCACGGCCCACAGCGGGTGTCCCTCACTCTGCCGCGCCGACCTAACGGTTATCTAACGTCGGCCCCCCGCCCTGCCCCATCGAAAACCGCCCACCCCGCACCAGCGTTGCACCAACCCGCCAACCGCCAGAGACAGTCAATGATCAGCGGATACGACACAGGTTCGAACAGGGCAGCCATGCTTTCGCCGCGTACCGCCAACGCGAGGGCACCTCTGAGGAGCCCGCCGGTCGTACCCGCAGACCAAGCAGCAGCGCAGCCGAGCCGACGACCCCGGGCCCGAGGAACGGGCAGAGCCGACGGGCCTGCTGGGAGATCCCGCCCCTGAAAACGGCGATCCTGAGCTGGGCCTCGGGTACGCGTGGGCCCAGGCGCGCGCCGAGGCTGCCTTCACAACCGGCCACAACCAACGGGGCCCCGCAGAGACTTTTCACCGCAGCGTGCCTGCACGGGCTACGCGCCGGACTCAGCGACGACATCGACTCTCTTGACCGCCACCTCCCGCCCCACATCGCGGCGATGGCCCGCAAGGCGGCGCCCGTCCCGCGTCACGTCGACGCGCCAGCGGGTGCGCTTCTCCGGCGGCGGAGGGGCGAGGACGGTGTAGTCCTCGCCCTCGATGGGCTGCACGATCGGGTGCGGAGCGCTGAGCTCGACAACGCTCGGGCATCGCTGCTTGCTGATGCGCGGCGGGGTCGTACGCCCGGTCCGCACAGCGGTGGTGCGCAGCTTCTCCCGCACCACCGCGCCGGTGAGGACCGCCCGGTCGTAGCGCAGCGGGACGCTGGGAATCTCCCGCTCCCCCGGCCCCGGACCGGTAGTCGGCACGAAGCGTGCGCACCGGGGCCGGCCGGCGACTGCGGGTCCTGGTCGGACACGACGGTGGGTGGGCACCGGGCGGGGTCGAGGTCGGACAGGCCCCACCGGGCGGTGTGGAGCCGGTAGCCGGGCTCTTCGCCACGCGGCGTCTTCGGCTCGCTGATGTCCAGACAGTGGGTGCCGATCGCGGCGCTCACGATCTGGTCGTCCAGGCCGGGGCCGCGGTGGCGGCCACGGAGTACGTGAAGTGAACGAAGCCAGCCGTCGGGCTGGGTGGGGGCAGCAGGCGGCCGTGCGCGTCGTAGGTGTAGTCGTAACACTGCCGTTGGTGTCGATCCAGGCGGTCATGCGGTGCGCGTCGTCGTACTCGAAGACCGTCGCGGTGCCGCTGGTGCCGGTCACCGAGGTGAGGTTGCCGTCCTGGGGCATGGCCCGCCTGCACAGCCTGGCCCGATGGGGCCTTGCCCGAGGACGGCCGCTCGGACGGTCAGTGGAGCGCGGTGCACCCGACCCGTTGGAGCACCGTGTGGCCGCTCTGGACGACCGGGACGTCGTTGAGGACCTCGCCGTACAGTTCGGTCCATGAGTGGAAGGCGAACCGGGCTCCGATCGACGACCGTTGCCGGGCGATGATGGTCTCGGCCGGCAGTCCGAGCACTGACAGGTGGACAGCCAGCGCGAATGACCTGGCCAGACACAGTGCGTTGGGCTCGGTCAGCCGTACCACGAGCTGACAGCGGGCCAGTTCCCGGCGGGCGAGGCGGACGGCCGTGGCCTCCGGCAGGCCGCGGTGGGCGCCCGTGGCCGGCCGCAGATCGCGTAGACGGGTCTGCGCCACGCCCCAGCCGTGCCGCCTCAGGCCCCGTAGAGCCCGCGCGGTGTGCACGGCGGCGGCCAGGTGCGCCGATGGGGGCGTGCGAGGCACGGGCCCGGCCGCATCCTCGCCCCACAGCAGGAAGGCCCAGTCCGCGGTCGCCCGGTCAGCAGCCGTCCGGTTCGTGGTCGTCCGGATCCCGCTCGCCCAGCCCGTCACGGCGACACACCACTCGGCACGATGAGGCGGCTCTCGGCGAGCTGGGCGGCGAGCGAGGTGATGCCCTCGCGCAGTTCGCTGTCGCCGGCGTCGATGCGTGTCGCGAGGTCGCGGACGGCTTCGTCGTAGGTCTCGCAGCGTATGGCCGCTTCCAGGATGAGGGTCGCGGTGGGGTTCAGCTCGAAATAGACGCCTTCGGTGGTGTCCAGGAGGACGCCCGTACCGTCGGCAGGGTCGAATACGGTCTGTTCGGCGAGGCGGATCAGCGGCATCGTAGATCTCCTGTCGCAGGGGCCGGAACCATGGCGGTCGTTGCGTGGACATGGGCCCCGAGGCGTGCGTCCGGTGTTCATGTCCCGGGCACCGGGGCGGTCTTGTGCGCCAGGTCATGCAAGAAGAGTTCGACCATGGCCGTACACAGCAGGTTCTCGGCGTTGCGGCGCAGGGCGCGCGGGTCGGCGAGGACGGTGGCCAGGCGGTGCGGGTCGACGATGCCCAGGGCGGTCAGCCGGGTGTCGGTCCCGCCCAGGATGTCCGCGATGGCGTCCGGGTGGCGCAGGCACCACGTCTCGTCCGGTGAGCCGAGCCAGTCCCGCCCGTAGTGCCGCCACACGCAGGAGGGCACCCCGCGGCGCGCGGCGGCGAGACGCAGTACGGGTTTGTCGATGGTGCGCCCGCCGTACGGGATGACCCGGTAGGCGTTGGGCAGCCGGGCCGACAGCCGGCGCAGGTCGCGCCCGCCCCAGGGCTTGGCGCAGTGGATGTCGTACGGCCGCCAGACCGTGAGGTTCAGTGTGTGCTCCTGCGCGGCCGAGTCCGGCTCGTACCGCTCGGGGCCGGCGTCGGGGGCGGGGACCAGGAAGTCGCTGGCACGCTCGGTTTCAGCGGTTGCTTCGGGGTCTTCGTAGAGCGAGCGTCCGGGGCGGAGGCTGCGGATGATCCGGCTCAGTTCCCATCGGGAGCTGAGCAGGCCGTTGGCCATGGCGAACCGCTCGCGCCACAGCACGTCGGCGACGGCGACGTCATACAGGCCGTAGCGCAGCGGGCCGAAGACGATGTCTCCGTCCAGGCCGGTGAGCAGCGTACGGACCCCGTCCTGGGCAATCCGGCGGGCCGTCAGGTCCAGGCGGCGGAACCAGACGTGGTTGAAGGGCAGCGGGAAGTCGTGACGGTCGGGGAAGTAGGGCTCGTCCTCACCGGGCGGGTCCACCGTCACCAGAGGAACCGACAGCGCGCGGCACACCTCGCGCGCCCGCGGCGATTCGTCGGCGAGCGGGTCGGTGCTGCGCATGTGGTATGCGGTGACATCGGCCCCGTGGTCGGCGAGCGCGGCGAGCACGGTCGCGGAATCGACGCCGCCCGAGAGCAGGACCCCGGTACGGCCGGCGGACGCGTACCGGCGGGTTTCCTCCCGAAGCAGTTCGTAGCCGACTTCGGCGTAGGTGCGCAGTGAGGTGCGGCGCGGGATCGGCAGTTCCGTTATCTCGTCGTACGTCTCGGTATGTGTGGACCAGCCGTCCGCCACGACGAGCCGGCCGGGAGACAGCCGCTCCAGGCCGGGGAAGACGAAGACGTCCTCGCCCCGGCACGCGCGCCAGAGGGTTTCGTGGTCGAAGCGCGGCGGGCCGTCGACCAGGTCGCGCGGGTCACTCGACCAGCGTGTCCAGCCGTCGGACGCGCGGAAGAAGAGCTGATCGGCGCTGCACACCCCTCGGAAGAGGACAATGCGCCGAGGCGTGACGATTGCGCCGGCGACATCCGGCCCCAGTTGGCGTAGGGCGGCGTACGCGCCGCGGTCCACGTCGCGGATCAGGCTCTGCACCCGTTCCGGTGGTAGTTCGCGCGGGGGCGGTCCGGCGAGGGAAAGGGAGGCATGGGAGAACGGCTGGAGGGTGCCGCTTGCGGGAGTGGCCGTTCCCTCCGGGAGCCACTGACGCACGTAGCTGCCGGGCGGACGGTGGCTGCGGCGGGCGCCGAACGGTACGTACGCGTGGTCCACGACGGTCGCACCGGCGGCCACTCGTCCGGAACAGCCGGGAAACTCCGTCAGGTACTGGACGGCCATCGCTCTCCCCGCTCCCCGGGTTGGTCCCCGGCACGGGGCGGAACCGTCCGGCTCCGCCCGTACTGAGAGTCGGTCAGAACAGGTTGCCGTGGCCAACCACGTCGGGGGTTCCCCGCCGCAGCTGCCCGGTCAGCTTCTCGACTCGCCCGATGCGGACGACCTTCGGAGGCGTGTAGCGCAGGCGCATCATCGTCACCTTCCTTCTGCTGTCAGGTCGGCGCCGCGCAGAACTTACGCGACATATAGGGTATTTTTCCCTCTATTTCCAGCGTGAGGGGTGCAGCGTGCCACGTCAAAAGGAAGCAGACAGATGAGCCGGACGGCGAGCCGGGTGGGCTGGTCAGCGGGGCCGCGCGGCCGGGCGCCGCACGTCGGTCGTGCACCGGGAGCGGGACGGTGACCGGCGCCGGAGACGATGCCGGTCACACCGATCGCAATGATCACACCGACGACGGTGATCACGCGGGCCGCACCGGCGAAGTCGGCCATGCTGACCACACCGCCCGGTACGCGATCTGCGTCCACGGCCTGACCAAGCACTATCCCGGCACGGAGGCGGTCCGCGGAGTCGACCTTCATGTGCACCCCGGGGAGACGTTCGCCTTTCTCGGCCCCAACGGCGCCGGCAAGACCACCACCATCGCGATGCTCTGCGCCCTGGCCCGCCCCACCTCGGGGCAGGCCCGGGTGGCCGGGGCCGATGTCCGTACCCAGCCGCAGCAGGTACGGCGCGGTGTCGGCCTGCTGTTCCAGCACAGCGCCGTCGACCCCGACCTCAGCGTCGAACGCAACCTCCTCCTCCACGCGCGCCTGTACGGCCTCTCCCGCAGCCGCTCCCGCGCGCGCAGTGCCACACTCCTGGAACTGACCGGGCTGACCGAGCGGCGCCGGGACCGTGTACGCACCCTCTCCGGCGGGCTACGCCGCCGCTTGGAGATCGCCCGCGCCCTGCTCCACGAGCCCGGCGTGCTCTTCCTCGACGAGCCCACCGTCGGCCTCGACCCGCGCGCCCGCGTCCAGGTCTGGGACCACCTGGCGCGGCTCCGCGCCGAGCACCGCACCACCCTGTTCGTCACCACCCACTACCTGGACGAGGCCGAGCACTGCGACCGCATCGCCATCCTCGACCACGGCCGCGTCGTCGCCCACGGCACCCCGGCGGCCCTGAAGGCCGCGATCGGCGACGACCAGGTACGCGTGCGCACCGGCGACGATGCCGCGGCGGCCACCGCCCTGCGTCACGACCTCTCCCTGCGCCCGGCCACCGGACCGGACGGCTTGACGGTCGCCGTGGCGGCGGGAGCGCAGCAGGTGCCCCGGGTGTGCGCCGCCCTGGCCGCGCGCGGCATCTCCGTGCATGCCATCACCCTCTCGGAACCCACCCTGGACGACGTCTTCTTCCACCACACGGGCCGCCGCATCACCCACCCCGGCCCGCCACCAGGCCACGTCGACACGGCTCCCGGTCACGGTGGCGCCTCGCCTGATCACGAGGAGGGGAGACAGCGGTGACGGCCCCCGCGGATCGCCCCGCACCACCGCGGCAGCCGGCCCCGGCGCCACCCGCCACCGACACTCCGGGCCCTCTCGTACGGGAACTGCGCGCCGTCCACGCGCTCGTCCTGCGCGACCTGCTGCGCATGTTCGCCCAGCCCGCGCAGACCACCCTGATGCTGGTCCAGCCCCTGCTGTTCCTGCTGCTCCTCGGCGGCGGCCTGGCCGCCCTGGTGCCCGCTACGGCCGTCGGCGGCGACTACCGCGCCTACCTCTTCCCCGGCCTACTGGTGATGACCGTGCAGACTCCCGCGGTGACCGTCGGCATGCGCCTGATCACCGACCGCGAGAGCGGCTACCTGCGCGAGACACTGATGGCGCCCGTACGCCGCTCCACCCTGCTGTACGGCAGCTGCCTCGGCGGTACCACGGAGGCCACCGTCCAGGGCGCGGTCCTGCTCGCCACCGCAGGCATCGTCGGGCTGCCCTACGAACCCGTGCTGCTCCTGTCGCTGCTGGCCACAATGGCGTTGACCTCGTTCGTCCTCACGATCCTGGCGGCGGCGCTGGCCATCGGCATCCGTACGGTCGAGTCCTTCCACATCCTGCTCAGCCTCGCCCTGATGCCGCTGCTCTTCCTGTCCGGAGCCTTCTTCCCGCTGACCGCTCTGCCCGGCTGGCTCGCCCAGCTGGCCGCCGTCAACCCTTTGGCCTACGCCGTCGACGTCCTGCGCCGCAGCATCGCACACCACGTCCCCGGCTCCACTGCCGCCACCGGGGTGCTCTGGGACGACTGGCAGCCCCCGGCCGCACTTGAAATCGTGGTCCTGGTCCTGCTGGGCGCGGGCGTGCTGCTGTGGGCCGCCCGCCGTTTCGGCCGACTGGAATGAGGCGCGGGAGAACTTTCCCGAAGAGCAGGACCCCCACCCCGAACCCGTTGGAAGAACCTTCTTTCTCATACGAGTTCCAAGTCGGGGCCGCTTTCGTATGGCACCGCACTCGCCAGCACGGCGAATCCAGTGAGGGCAAACGCGGGCGGGGGCAGTCACACCCCCGTCCACACGTCTTCCACGCCATACCTCGTTCAGGCGGCCGCAGGTCTCGCACGACCGAGGCGTGAACCAGGCTGGTCATCGAGCCTGGGGCATCGGCGTGGTCGTGGTCGTTGGCGCGAGCGTACGAGTGTGCGGCCAACGGTCGGTGGCGCTCTCCCCCGCGGTGTGGCGGGACCGGCGAATTTCCGCGCAGCCGCCCCGAAGCCTCGCCGGCATCTTCGCCAACTGCCCTGAGCTGGCCGCCGCCGAACAGCTCATCCGCTCCTTCGCTGAAATCCTCACCAGCCGCTCCGGCCAGCATCGCAAGGACCGGGTCATCGCAGCCCACATCCGACTCCGCCTCGCCCGGCCGCTGGCCGCGGACCTCCGCCGCCCCTGGGGGAAGCCGGCCGGGCCCGGCCGGCTTCCCCGAGAGCGCTGTCCCGACACCGGTGGCTGACACATCCCAGGGGTGGGTGCTCAACGACGCGACGAGGGTGGATTCGGCCGGCTCCCAGTGGCGTACCGCGCCTGCGGCACCCTCGATGAAGCTGAAAGAGCCACCCGCCGCTGGACCGGTGCCACCGGCTCGGCAAGAACCTGTTGTCCAGTGTCCAGTAGCTGGTGACATACAAACGGATGCTGAACAATGCGGGGCTCGGGGAGGTGGGGCGATGCCTCGCGCAGAGCGACCCCTTGATCCTGGGGACAGCCCGCTGCTGCGGTTCGCCGCAGATCTGCGGCGGCTGCGGGCTCAGGCCGGTGGTCCTACGTACCGGGTGCTGGCGGAGCGTGCGCACTACTCGGCCGCGGCCCTCTCCGGAGCCGCTGCGGGGCGGCAACTGCCCAGCCTGGCGGTGGCGGTGGCGTATGTGCGCGCCTGCGGAGGTGACGTCCAGCAGTGGGAGCGGCGCTGGCGGGAGGTGGCGGCCGAGCTCGCCGCCGAGGCCGCAGTGCGGGAGACAGCCGGCGCGAAGGACGCAGAGCGTGCGCCGTACGCGGGGCTGGCAGCCTTCCGGGCGCAGGACGCCGACTGGTTCTTCGGCCGCGAGCGGCTGGTCGAAGAGCTGGCCACACGCCTGCAAGGACAGCGCTTCGTGACCCTTTTCGGTGCCTCGGGAGCGGGCAAATCCTCACTGCTACGGGCCGGCCTCGTGCCTTGCCTGCGTGCCCGGAACGCGCAATTGCTCCCCCTGCTCTTCACGCCCGGGAGCCACCCGCTGGAGGAGTGCGCGATTCACCTGGCGCCGCACGTCGGCCGCTCCCCCGGCTGGCTCCGCAGCGACCTCTCGGCCGACCACGCGGAGCTGAACCGGGTGCTGCGCCAGATTGCCGTCCTGGCTTCGGACGAGGCAGAGGTCGTCGTGGTGGTGGACCAGTTCGAGGAAGTCTTCACCGTATGCGGCAGTGAGCGGGAGCGTGCTGCCTTCATCGCCGCGCTGGTCACCGCGGCGCACGCCCCGAACAGCCGCTGCCGGGTGGTGCTGGGCGTGCGCGCCGACTTCTACCCGCACTGCACCCAGCACGCACAGCTGGTGGAGGCATTGTGCGACGCGCAGGTCACGCTGGGCCCGATGACCAGTTGCGAGCTGCACCGGGCCATCGTCCAGCCGGCCGCCCGCGCCGGATGCCGGGTGGAGGGGGCGCTGCTGGCGGCGCTGACCGCGCAGGTCCACGGGCAGGTGGGTATGCTGCCGCTGCTCTCTCACGCTCTGCTGGAGACCTGGCGGCGCAGGCAGGGCACCACGCTGACGCTGGCCGGCTTCCAGGCGGCCGGTGGGCTCGACGGTGCGCTGGCCCAGAGCGCGGAAGCCCTCTACACCACCCTCACCGGCCGCCAACAGCGCCTGGCCCGGCCTCTGTTCTTGCGGCTGACCGCCCTGGGCGAGGGCACCGAGGACACCAAACGCCGCATCCCGCGCAGTGAACTCGACGAAACCGCGGACCTCACGACCGTCTTGGACCATGCGGCCTGCGCCCGGCTGCTCACCTTGGACCGTGGCCATGTGGAGATCACCCACGAGGCGCTGATCCGCAGCTGGCCGCGGTTGCGCCGGTGGCTGGCCGAAGACCGCGACCGGCTGCGCCTGCACCGCCAGCTCACCGAGGCCGCCCAGGAATGGGAGGCGCTCGGCCGTGATTCCGGCGCCCTGTACCGGGGCACCCGCCTCGCCCTGGCCAAGAGCCTCCTCAAACACGACGAGACCGCCCTGACCGTGCGTGAGCGGGCGTTCTTGGACGCCGGCCTGGCTGCCGAGGCAGCGGAGAGCGCCGCGGCCCGCCGCCGCGCCCGCCGACTGCGCCGACTGGTCGCGCTGCTCGTCGTGTTCGTGGTGTTGTCCGCCGCGGGCGCGCTCTACACGGTGGGGGCCGAACGCCGGGCGACCGAAGAACGTAACAGTGCGCTGGCCCGCAAGGCGGTGGCGCAGGCCGCCGCGCTTCAGGTGAGGGATCCGGCCTTGGCGGCGCAGCTACGGCTCGCCGCCCACCGGCTGGCCCCGCAGGACGAGACGCGCGACAGTGTGCTCGGCACGTCCT
The DNA here is from genome assembly GCF_040646595.1 of Streptomyces sp. NPDC045470. NCBI lineage: Bacteria > Bacillati > Actinomycetota > Actinomycetes > Kitasatosporales > Streptomycetaceae > Streptomyces > Streptomyces sp. NPDC045470. The sequence goes on along the minus strand of NZ_JBEZAN010000020.1, from coordinate 47,659 downwards.
CCCAGCCGTACACGACGCGGCTGACCGGGCACCACCGCGGCACCACCCACGCAGCCTTCAGCCCCGACGGCACCGTGGTCGCGACCACCAGCATGGACCGGACCATCAAGCTGTGGGACGTCAAGAACCGGCACCGGCCCCGGCAACTGTCGACCCTGAAGGGGCATACCGCCACCGTCCAGGCTGCCGCCTTCCGCGCGGACGGCCGCGTACTGGCCACCGTTGGCTGGGATCGGACGATTCGTCTGTGGGATGTCACCGATCCGCGACAGCCCCGTCATCTGTCCGTGGTCACGGGTCACTCAGCGGACATCAGCGCTCTGGCCTTCCACCCCACGGGCTCGTTGCTGGCCACAGGAGGCCAGGATGGTACGGCCCGGCTCTGGGACGTGGCCGATCCCCGCAGGCCCCGCGCGCTGGCCGTCCTGAGAAAGCATCGCGACAACGTCAGCTCCGTGGCCTTCAGCCCCGACGGCACGACGCTGGCGACCGCCGACTACGACGCCACGACCCACCTGTGGGACGTCACCCACCCCGCTCGTCACCGCCACCTCACCACGTTGACCTCGGCGGGCTATGCGACGGCCTTCAGCCCCGACGGCACGACGCTGGCCACCGCCGGGACCGGCCGGACCATCCAACTGTGGGATGTCACCACCGCCTCCAGGCCCCGTTCGCGTACCGCATCGCTCGCCGGCCACACCGACGTCATCAACGCTCTCACATTCAGCCCCGACGGCGATATGGTGGCCAGTGCCGGTACCGACGACACCGTACGGATCTGGCTCACTGCCGGACCGGGCGGCCCCCCGACGCTGCTGACCGTCCTCGCCGGTCACACCGACATGGTCTCCTCGGCCGCGTTCAGCCCGGACGGCACCACGCTGGCCACCGCCAGTGACGACTACAGCGTCCGCCTGGAAGACCTGCGCGCCCTGACTGCACGCCACACCGGCATCGTCTACAGCGTGGCCTTCAGCCCCGACGGGCGGATACTGGCCACCGGGAGTGCCGACCGCACGGTCCGGCTCTGGAACGTCACCGATCCCGCCGCGCCCACCCGCCTGGCCACCCTGACCGGCCAGGGCGAGGCCGTCCATACGGTGGCCTTCAGCCCCGACGGCCGAATGCTCGCCACAGGCGGCGCGGCGCACACCATCCAACTGTGGGACGTCAGCAACCCTCACCGCCCCGAGCGCATCACTACTCTCCCCGGTCCCACCGGTACTCCTGGCGGCCCCGGATCCGGTGTCATGTCGGTCGCCTTCCACCCCCGCGGCCGCCTCCTGGCCGGTGCCGGCACGGACCAGACCATCCGCCTGTGGGACCTCAGCCGTCCGGCACGCCCCCGCCGCCTGGCCGCCATTCCCAGCCGTACCGGTTCCCTCGTGTCCGTGAGCTTCCACCCCAGCGGCACGGTCCTGGCCGCCAGCGGTGTCGATCCCACCATCCGACTGTGGAACATCGCCGACCCCCGGAACCCTGAAAGGCTGCGCAGCGTCACCGGCCACACCGACATCACCGGTCTGACCTTCGTCTCCCATGGCGACCTCATGGTGAGCTACAGCGCGGACCGCACTGTCAGACTGCGTGCCGTGACACCGGCCGGGTCGGCCCGTGAGCTGTCGGTGCTGCGCGCGCACACCGCCACCCTCCAGGACGCGGCCTTCAGCCCCGACGGCACCCGCCTTGCCAGCGCGGGCAACGACCAGATCGTCCGCTTATGGGATACCGCCGATCCACGGCACCCCGTAGAGACGGCGCGGCTCACCGGGCACACCGCCAAGATCTACTCAGTGGCCTTCCAGCCCCGCGGGACCGCCCTCGCCTCCACGGACGCAGACGGCTCCGTGAAGCTGTGGGACACCGACCTGGACCGCGTCACCGCCCGCATCTGCCGCACCGTCCATCCAGCCATCACCCGTGCCCAATGGGACCAGTACTTCCCCGGGGTCGCCTACACACCACCCTGCACGGAACCATCCACCAGTCACCGGGACCGGGGCTGAGCCACGTCCCCACCTTTCGCCACCCGCCCGGCCCATTGTTCGGTGTGTGTTTGTTCAACGCGCCGCCATGACCCTGAACAACGAGCCTCCGGTATACCCGGCACACATGAAGCGCCCATCGGCGGCCGCGCAGGCAAGAACTGATCGGAGACGCGGCAGCCGACGGTGCGCCATTCCTTCGGCCGGGTGGCCGTACGGCCCGGCTACCGGGAGGAAGCCGGGCCGGCGGGAGCCCGGCCGATGGGGAATGTGTCGTTCTTCCACACGGGAAAGGACTGTCCTTCCATGCGTGCTCTCAGACGCACCGCGGCCGTCGTCGCGGCCGTGATGCTCCCCGGGGTGGCACTGACCGCTACGGCGAACGCCGCCGAGACGGCGCCCGTCTCTTCCAGCACGTCCACCGCCCCCACAGCCGTTTCGCCGGCAACACCACCGACGCCACACCCGGGCCCTCGGACGCCGGGCCCCCGGTCCGCGATGCCCCGGCCCAAGATGACCGCCGAGGACTGCCTGACCGTCCTTGATCCGGTCAAGCCAGGACAGCGCTTCTCCCGCGTTGTCTCGCGCACCTGCGGACAGCGCGCCGAGAAGCCGCTGGCCGAGGCCAAGCAGGCCCGGACTCTGCTGCTGAAGGTCTATGAGCACGAGCAACTGCGCGGCAACTGGGAGGTCTACAGCAGCAGTGACGGCTCCTGCGACGCCAGCGGGTACGGCATCAGGGACCTGGGCCACACCGCGAGCACCACAACGACTTCCTTCGTCATGTACAACAACTGCACACAGGTCACGGCCTACCAGGCCACCGACTTCCGCGGCCTGTCCGAGGACTACTACGGCGACCGGGTCGTGAACGTCGGGCTGAAGATGAACGACAGAATCTCCTCTGTCCGGCTGAAGAACGCGCCGCGCAGACTACCGCCAGGCGAGACCGTCGCGGTGGCCATGGGCGACAGCTACATCTCCGGCGAGGGCGGCCGCTGGAACGGCAACTCACCCACCGGGGACCTGACCCGTAACGGATCCGACCGGGCGGCCACCTGCACCATACTGTCCTGCGACTACGACCCGGCCAGGATCTACGGCGGCACCACCGCCGACGGCGGCAACGGATGCCACCGCTCGGACACCGCCGAGATCGAAGGCAGAAGCTCCGGTCTCCCGGTCACCACACGCGTCAACCTGGCGTGTTCGGGCGCCGAGACCACCCACGTGCGCAACACCACCTTCAAAGGGGAACCACCCCAGGTCGACCAGCTCGCCAAAATCGCCGCCCAGGCACAGGTGAAGTACATCGTGTTGTCCATCGGCGGCAACGACCTGGATTTCACCGGTATCATCACGGACTGCGTACGGCGCTACGCGATCGGCCTGGGCCCTTGTAACGATCTGCACCAGCCCAACGTCGACCGCAAACTTGCCGACGTACGCGCCGGCATCGCCGCAACCATCGCCGACATTCGCACCGCGATGGGGGCCCAGAGCGGCTACCGCATCATCTTGCAGTCCTACCCCTCACCCCTGCCGCGCGGCAGCGAGTCCCGTTTCCCCGACCGCCCCGACTCGAACCGGCGCGGCTGTCCGTTCTACGGCGCCGACGAGGACTGGGCCCGCGACCGGCTGATCCCGCAGATCTCCGAGAATCTGCGGCAGGTCGCCCGGGAGAACAACGTGGAATTCCTCGACCTGCGCAATGCCCTCGAGCGCCGGGAGGTGTGCGGACGGGACACCCGTCAGGCCGACGAGCAGAACCCTGGCGACACTGTCAGCGAATGGGCCCGCGACATCTCCTTCTTCCAGGGCCACATTCAGGAAGACGCGCACCCCAACGCCTACGGTCAGACCGCGCTCGGCAACTGCCTGCAGAAAATGGCCGTCCTGTCGCCCGGTTTCTACGGATGCGACAACGGCGGTCCGGGTACGTCCGCAACCGCGATGACCGTACGGCCGATCCCACCGCAGGCGAGGGCCCGCACGTAAGGCCCCTGGGCACATCGCGCTCCCTGCGCCCGGGCCCGGGCGGCGTCCGCCGGTACGCCGCCCGGGCCCACCAGTCCCGCCGTTGATTGCCCCGGACGTCAGTGGGCCCCGGCGACGCCTGCCGGGGCCCACTGACGCGATCTGCCCTCTGAACCGCAGGCAGCCGCTCAGCACGTTGTCATCCCGCGGAACCTGCTACGTGCCGCTGCCATCGGTGCTTACTTGCAGTAGGTGACCCCGGTGACACTCGTTGGCTCCGGAGGATAGGAACCCGCGGGGAAATACCACCCCTCGGTGTGGCCGGGCGCGATATACTGGCAAATCCGGACGTAGGTGTAGGTGTTCCCCTTGCCGTTCGAGAAGACCGGGGTTTCGCTCAGGCCGTGGTTGTCCGCCCAGCAGTTGTTCCAGTAGATCCAAGCCGGGGCACCCGTACCTCCCGGCTGGTCGACCGACAGACCGCAAGGCCGTTTCTCCGCTTTCACCTCGGCCGCGGTGAGCGCTCGGGGCTGTGGCGCGGTCTTCTCCGCATCACCACTGGCCTGGCCTGCTGCGGGCACCGCGACGGCAACGACCAATGCGGCAGCTGCCGCGACCCCGGTCTTGACGAATCTCATGAAGCCCTCCCCAACATTGCCGGAGAAGCGGCGCACCGTTTCCCGTTGCACGCCGCCCCGATCGGTTCCCAGCCGCATCGCCGCAACGAGGCGGCCTGTTGGTGTCCGGTATAGCTGCGACTCGTTGTTCAGTGTCAGGACACCGCACTGAACAAACACACGCCGAACAATCGGCTGAGTCTCCATTTAGTCCTGGGCAAGCTGGGAAACACCACATATCGGCTGTCGTCGCTGCCCGGGACGTGCCGACCGCGTCTGATCAAGAACAACACCCTGCTCCATGCCGATCAGCCGATTGCTTGCCGTGCCCACTTGGACGGCTTCCGGAAGCCGAATGCTCCAGCCAGCCAGAATCGGGGCGCTTCACCCCCGATCCGGGCCAGGAGACAGACTCGTGCTATTCCACCGTTTTCCCGTCGACGATCAGTTCCGGGAAGGGCAGCGCGTCCAGAAACCTGCCTCGCACGTGGTGGCCGAGCGTGGCGAGGCTGCTGGCCGCCGCGCCCGTCATCACGGCCGCGGTGCTGCGGGCACACTCGGCTGTCAGGGTCTTGTCGTAGATGGCATTGCATCTGCCGAGGTCCGCGCTAAGGGCCCACTGGAGCATGCCCCGTCCTTCCTCAGGGACAGCACGACGCCGCTGCGGTCATGCAGGCCAGCCGCATCGAACTCGAGGACGCGGACGTGTCCGGACAGGCTGTCCCACACCGCTACCTCCAGCACGTGGTGCGGGTGCCCGTCGAAGCGTCGAAACGCCAGCGTGCCCGGTCTCGTAGGTGACGAGCCTGACCGGGCCGGCCGCGATGTGCTGTGCGGCCGCGGCCCGTTGGACGATCTCGTCGTCGACGACTTGACGAGCACCCAGCTTTCCCGAGGTGCGGAAACTCTGCCTAGAAGATCACTGAAGATGTCGGAGAGTCTGGTCCCGGCTCAGAAGGGCCAGGACCAGACTGCGGGTATGCAGGGGGCCGAGACTCCTCGTCGGGTGGGGCCTGATGTGCGGGCAGTGTGCCGGGAGTTGATGCCGCAGCAGAGTGCGTCCGCGTGCCTGGCCGAGCACCGGGAGGCGCAGTTCTCCGCGGGGACGTTCGCGGACGGGCCTTACCCCTTGATCTTGGACACGCGAGACACTGGATCCTGAGGATCTGAGAACGGACATCTCGTGGTCATGAAGAACGATCCGCCGCAGTTCAAGGCGGACGCGGTCGCGCTGTACCAGTCGCGGCCCGAGGCGACGATCAGGCAGGTCGCCGCCGACTGGGGGATCAACCCCGAAACCTTGCGGAACTGGGTCCGGGTGGCCGGAGCGAGCCGGTCCCGGGGGCGCCGGGCGGAGGTGCTGACCGAGCCGCCGACGCCGTTGGAGGCGGAGAACGCCGTTCTGCGCAAGAAGGTCCGTGAACTGGAAGAAGAGCGCGAGATCCTGCGGAAGGCGGCGAAGTATTTCGCCGGGGAGACGCACTGGTGAACCGCTTCCAGTTCGTTGCCGGCCACCACCGCCGCTACGGCGTGAAGCGGCTGTGCACCATCCTGGGCATCGCCCGCTCCAGCTTCTGCTACTGGCGTCGCACGGCCGCGGACCGGGCCGCACGGCCCGTATCCGGCCGACGCCCGCCTCGCCGCCCGGATACGGGCCGTGCACCGCGAGTCTGACGGCACCTACGGCGTCCCCAGGATCACTGCCGAACTCCGCGAGGCGGGCGAGCGGGTCAACCACAAGCGGATCGCGCGGGTGATGCGCAGCATCGGTCTGGCAGGTGTGCGCTTGCGCCGCAGGCACCGCACCACTGTCGCGCATCCGGCCGCGGCGAAGGCCCCGGACCTCGTCGGCCGTGACTTCACGGCACGCGAGCCAAACACGAAGTACGTCGGTGACATCACCTATCTCCCGCTGGACGGCGGGACGTTCCTGTATTCGGCCACCGTCATCGATCTCGCCTCACGCCGCATGACCGGCTGGGCGATCGCGGACCACATGCGCACCGACCTGGTCACCGACGCCCTGACCGCCGCCGAACAAACCCGCGGCAGCCTCGCCGGGGCGGTCCCGCACACCGACCACGGGGCCCAGTACACCAGCCGGGCCTTCGCCGATGCCTGCCGCCAGGCCGGCGTCCGCCAGTCCATGAGCGCGATCGGCTCCAGCGCGGACAACGCGCTCGCCGAGTCCTTCAACGCGACGTTCAAACGCGAGACGCTTCAGGGCCGAAAGCACTGGTCCAGCGAACACGAGGCTCGCCTCGACGCGTTCCGCTGGCTCAATCGCTACAACACCCGACGCCGTCACTCCCGCCTCGGACAACGCAGTCCCATCGCCTACAGGACAGCACGCGACATAACATCAACTACTCTGGCCCAAGCCGCATAGCCCGTGTCCAAGATTCCGGGGCAAGGCCCGTTCAAGCGGCCGGGGCTTCTCGGGCGTGCGGCGGGCCCTGCTCCGGCCGGCCGGAACGGGCCGGACCGGGGCAGGTCGGACCGGAGCAGGTCAGAACAGGAGGTCGTAGATGTTCCAGCCGCCATCGACCGGGATGGCCTTGTTGGGAACGATCCCACCCTGGTAGCGCATTCCCTCGTAGACCGACAGGTTGCCGTCGAGGTCGCGGGCAGTCAGATCGGGCAGCTGGTCGCCGTCCAGGTCCCGGATGCCGACGAAGTCGGCGTAGATGTTCCAGCCGCCGCCCACGCGGGCCCGGCTCTCGAAGGGCCGGGAAGGGTCGCTGGAGCCGGTGGCCTGGTACTTCCAGAGCACGCCGTCCGTGTCGCGGGCCAGGAGGCCGTTGCCGAAGGTGGTCAGGTGGTCGTAGACCTGCCAGCCGCCGCCCACCCGCACCGGCGGCGCGAACGGGGCGGAGGGCTTGCCCGTACCGGCGTAGAAGTAGAGGCCGCCGTCGGTGTCGCGGGCCACCAGGTCGTTCTTGCCGTCGTTGTTGGCGTCGCCCGCACCCGTGATGCTGATGTACCGGTCCCACCCGTATCCGATGGCCTGCCGAGACTTGAACGGCGCGGACGGATCGCCGCTGCCCTCGTAGAAGTACAGCTTCCCGCTCCGGTCGACGGCCGCGACGTCCCCCGTACCGTCGGCCGACGTCCCCCCGAGCGAGGTGATCTGCACATACTCGTCCCAGCCCCCACCGATTCTCGCCCGCGGCCGGAACGGCGGAACGGTCCACCCCGTGCCCTCGTACTGCCACAGCACACCGTCGTGGTCACGGGCGTACATCGCCGTACGCTCCGAGGCGGGCCGGGGCTGCGCCGACGCGGCGGCCGGGCCGGCGGCGGCGAGCGGCAGGGCGAGCGAGGCCGCGACGGCGGCGGCGATCAGAGCCGGACGGAAACGACGGCGGATGCGCTGCATACGTAACATCAAGTCCCCTTTGTACACGTGCCGTTACGCCCCCCATGTCCGGAAGACGGACGGCATCGACCGTTTTCCAGGACCATACCGACGAGTGACCGTTATCTGAGCAGGACGTGAAGATCGGTGACCGAATGGTCATATTGCGGGGCGTACGGCGGGCCGCGAGGGGCACGCGTACAGGCGCCCGAGGGGGCACCTCCAGCGGAAGGAGTCGTCGTGTCGTTTCTGTGGGCCGTCATCGCGGGCCTCGTCGTCGGGCTGCTGGCCAAGCTGGTCCTGCCCGGGCGGCAGCCCGTTCCGCTGTGGCTGACGATCATCCTGGGCATGATCGGCGCCGTTGCCGGCAACGCGCTCGCCACCGCCTTCGGCGTGCGCGACACCGGCGGTATCGACTGGATCCGCCATATCTTCCAGATCGGCATCGCGGCCGTCCTGCTCGCCGTCATCACCCCGCTGTGGGCCAAACGGCACACCTGACACGCCGTACGGGCCGGCTCCGCCGGGCACCGGCGGGAGGTGCCGACTCGCAGCTCAGCGGCTCGTCGTCAACCGGCGCTACAAGGAAAGGAACGTCGCCATGCTCCGGGCGGCCGGATTCAGACCAGATTCCGGCCGATGATCTCGATGAAACCGTCGAGGACGGGGACGACGTCGTACAGGGCCTTGCCATCGACCCATGATGCTGTTCTCGGTTTTCCGGTCATGGACGAGACCTTCTCAAGGACTACGGGGGCACACGAACCCACCGGTTACGCCGACTGACCTGCGCGCTTAACCTTCGACAGGCCAAGCGCTGCCCGCCGCTCGCCGAAGATCACTCAACGAAACCGGTGCGAAGGAACGGTACGTAGGGCCTCTCGCGATACCGCTTGAGCGACTCTCAGCGCAGGCCGGGCGTTCTGAGTCTGAGTACGAGAACTCATGTGCGCCCGGACGTCGGCTGGCAAGCTCCACGGTATGCACAGCGGCAGAAGGGCACTGACGGCCCTGCACCTCTTCCTGGTCTGGGCGCTGACGGCGGCCGTGGTGCCGACGCTCGGCTACGGGCTGGTGCTGTCGAACTGGGGTGGAGGGGCCGGTGCGGCGGTGCCGGTCTTCGCGTTGGGTGTGCCGCTGACAGTGGGCCTGCTGGCCACGGCGGGCCTGCCGGCGCGGACCGTGGTGCCGCTGTGCGGCTCCGCGTCACAGCGGCTGGGCTGGGCGGTCCTGGTCTTCGTCCTCGGCACGCTCGGTGTCCTGGGCGGTCTGGCCGCCTACTTCGGGGAGGTCGAGCTGGGCAGCGCCGGTATCCGCATCGCGCTGACGGGGGTCCCGTACGCCGTGGCCGCGGCGTTGTTCGTGCCGGGCCGCTGGGTGCGGCTGGGGGCGCTGACCGTACTGGCGTCCGCGGCAGCCTACGGGGGCTACATCGGCCCGGCGCAGGCCCAGCAGCGCCAGCACGAGGCGGAGGTCGCGCGGTACCGAGAAAAGCCGGAGCTGCTGTACCTGGGCGCTGCCCCGCCGGGTATGCAGGTCTCCCGTGCCGAGGTCGGCCCGGCCTCCTTCAGCGTCGAGTACCTTCCCGTCCGGGCGGGGTACGAGGTCGGGTACGTGGGCCTGACCGTGAGTCCGCCGCTTACGCCGGCACTCCGCTGTCCCGAGCCCGCGGACACACGCATGACCTGCGCGGTCGACGCGCACGGCGAGATGCGCATCGTCCGCGGCCTCACCGGCGGCTCCCGCGAAGTCACCCTCGTCCGCCGCCTTGGAAACGCGGAGGCCCAGGTCACCAGCCAGACCCTCGACGAACCCGGGCTGCGCGATCTCCTGCGCACCCTGCGCCCATTGTCGGACACAGAACTGGAGAAGCTGATGCGGGAAAAGAAGATCAACTACAGGAACTGAGCCATGCGCTCCCGGGCCTCGGTGCCGAACGCCTGGTGTGGTGCGGCCGGGCGTGACACGTCGAGCACAACAGAACGCATGACCGATTTTGAAGGGCTTGAGCGGGACCCGCCATGGCGGCGGGCCTTGTACGTCTTCGACCAGGGCGCCTGGACGTGCGACCGGCCACAGCCCGCCCCGTCGAGGACCTCGTGGTCCGCTCGTCATGCTCTTCTGTAAGGCCACTTCCCCGGAAGCAGAGGGCGCCCGCACCCGGCCAGACCTGTTGGCCCGCTCCGTCGGCGCGCCTGCCGGCATCCGTAGCCGCACCAACCGCCGCCACCGCGAGAAGTAGGACACCGATCATGAATGAGCCACGCCAGTACGACGTCGGCTGGACCGACGAGAACCACCCGAAGATCGTGATCGCGCAGCCCGGCCACGACGCCATGACCCAGGCCGAGGCGCAGCAGGCCGTCGGCCTTACCTACCGGGTCGCGGCGCTCGGCGAGGTGTCCTCGGTTCCGGTGCTGCGGACCGTGTGGCTGGAGGAGCACAACCGCAAGGCGGACGCATGAGCGGTGGCGCGTACACCGCTCCCGCGGCGCTGGCCGCCGCCCTGGAACGAGGGGCCGCCCAGACACAGGCAGCAGTGAACACCGTGATGCGGCACCGTACCCAGGCGCTGGTCGAGCAGGTGCAGCACAACACCTCCGGCCGCCCGGGACCACGCGTGATCACCGGCAAATTAGGGGCACACAGTCCGACTCCTACCGCCCCCGCGGCCTCACTCCAGCGGAGCCACATCCGACGGGTTTCAGGATCCGGCCCCAGGCCCCACCCGCCGACCATCGACGATGGCGTTCATAGACGGTCTTCCACTTCCCGTACCGCAGGGGCAGATCCCGCCAGGGATCGCCTGTGCGCTCTCGGAGATAACTGCCATTCAGCACACGACGATGGTCATTCCACCGCCCGCCCCGGCCACCGTTGGCAGGCAGGTGCGGCGAGAGCCGAGCCCTCTCCTCGTTCGTCAGATCGCCACGTCCCACACTGCCCAAACGATCAAGGGAGGCGCTTCAAGATCGAATGACGATTCACCGGACGCGGCCTAGTCGAGGCTTTGGTGGGCCAGGACGTACTGGGCGGTGTGCAGGAGGGGCTGGTTGTGGCGGAAGGAGTGGGCGCGCAGGCGGGCGAGGGCGTCGTCGGGGGTGAGGCCGTACTTGGCGGCGAGGATTCCGGCGGCGATGTGGACGGTGGGCGGGTAGCCCTGGGGGCCGGGCCGGGGCGGACGGTTTCGCGGGGTGAGCAGGTGGGGGTGCTCGTCCAGGGCCAGGAGGGCGATGATGCGGGCGTAGGCGCCGGCCCGGGCTTGGTGTTGCGGGGTGAAGGGGGCGGGGGTGCAGCGGTAGAGATCCAGGGCACCGATGGCCCGGCTGCCGAAGGTCAGGGGCAGGGCCAGGACGCTGCGGGCGCCTTGTTCGCAGGCGGTGGGGGCGTAGGCGGGCCAGCGGGGGTGTGCGTGCCGCAGGTCGGTGACGTCGACGGGTTCGCGGTGGGTGTAGGCGTCGATGCACGGGCCTTCGCCGGTGACGAGCTGGGCGTCTTCGACCAGGCGGGCGCGTGCGTCGGTGGCGCCGGCCAGCAGGCGCAGCTCTGCGGCGGTGATCAGGGTGGTGCCGGCGAAGTCGGCGTCCAGGTCGTCGGCGCAGGCCCGGCAGGCGGTGGTGAGGGTGAAGCCGCCGGTGGCGACGGCGTTGCTCAGGTGCTGCCAGGCTGCGGTGTGATGGTCGTGGTCCATGGGGTGTCCCTACAACGGGGTGGGTGCCGGGCCGCAGAGCGGGAGGGACACGTCCTTCCGCCGGGGTCTGGGGCGGATGCCGGGCCGGGTGGTGGGTCAGGGGCGCCGGATGGTGCTGGTGTCGAGGGTGCCGTCGATGAGCTGCTGGCACATCCTGGTCAGGGGCAGTTGGTGGGCGCGGGCGTGGCGGCGCAGGGCGTCGAAGGCGTCGTCGAGGGTGGTGTGCCAGCGTTCGGAGAGGACGCCCTTGGCCTGTTCGATGACGATGCGGCTGGAGAGGGCGGCGCGCAGCTGGGCCCGTTCGACGTTGCCGTACATGATGCTGCGGTGCTGGAGGATGGCGATGGTCGCCACGTCCGCGAGGGCCTGGGCGACCCGGGCGTCGGTGGCGCTGAGGTCCTGTTCGCGGGTGTGGAAGAGGTTCAGGGCGCCGACGGTCTGCTGGCGCAGGCGCATGGGCAGGGCGTGGGTGGTGGTGTAGCCGGCCTGGCGGGCGCGGGCGGCGAAGCGCGGGAACGCGGCGGTCTGCACGGGGGAGGTGAGGTCGACGTTCAGGCGGGGGGTGCCGCTGCGGTGGCATTCCACGCAGGGGCCTTGGTCGGTCTGCAGGGCGAACAGTTCCAGCAGTCGGGTGTGCTCGTCGGAGGCGGCGATCACCTGGAGCCTGCCGTCGGGGTCGGCGAGCATGACGCCCACGGCCGTCACGTCCAGGAGCTGGTTGCAGCGGTCGCACAGCTGGTGCAGGAAGTCGATCAGGTCGAAGTCGTCGACGAGGGTGTCGACGGCTTCGACCATGGCCGCCAGCAGGTGTTCCTCACGTGTCATGGCCCGTCAGTCCCTTCGCCGGCAGCGGTGGCCGGCCCGTTTCCATCTTCTCGAAAGCTCAGCCGCCTGGCCACCACGTCCCCGGCGACCTCGGTCACCGGGCGTCCGTGGCGGAAGGCGTGGGCACGCAGCCGCAGCAGCGCCTGCGCCACGGGCACGCCGGCCTGCACGCTGACCATGCCGCTGGCCTGGTGGACGACGGCGTGGTAGAGGTCCGATCCGCCTTCCGCGGCGGCGAAGGCATCGTGCTGCGGACCGCTTTTGACCAAAAGGGCGGTCAGGGCGTTGGCCACCAGCCATGCGTCGGTCATCGTGGCGTCCGCCAGCGGGCCCGGCGCCGCGCGCTGCAGGGTCAGGGTGCCCAGGCACGCGGAACCGACGAGCAGCGGGAAGCAGAAGAGAGCGCCGATCCCCAGGGCCGCGGCCTCGGGCAGCAGCGCGGGCCACCGGCCGGGCGGGACCCGCGCCAGGTCGGGCACCAGCACCGGCGCGCAGCACGCGCCCACCTCCGGGCCCGGCCCCTGCCCCAGGGTGAACTGCAGCTCCTCCAGCCGCGCACTGGCGCCCTCGCAGCACCACAGCACCTCGCTCAGGCCGTGGTCTGCCAGCACGGAGACGGCGACGCCGTCCGCGTCCAGCGCCCGGGCGCACACCTGCGGATCAATGCCGGCCAAGCCCGCCCGCGGGGGGCCCAGGCGCTCCAGTACAACAGCCACGTCACGGTCGGCACCCACCCGTCCCACCTCCAGCAAGCCACATCCGCAAAACGGTCCCGCGGCGCAGGAACGCACTTCGCCAGCCGACAGTCTAGGGACACTCCCGCCTCGGTCTCCGGTCTTCGCCTACCCGAAAGGAGGTACCCGACGCCGCGAACCGGCCCGGAAGCGCGAACCGCCGGAGAAAGGCGGCCCCGGCCGCCGGTGAGCCAGGGTGGGCCGCCTGCCCGGGGCGTAGGCTGGAGGAGTGGCTGCCCGAAGGTGACGCCGCTCGCCCACCACTTCTGACATTGGCTTCCGGTCAGGGCAGCATCGGCGGTGAATGCCGGAGATCGGAACACACCCATGTGTGCCCACCCCACCGCACGCCCGCCCGCTTGTGCGCCGAGCCCGCGGTGAGCCGGTCCCGGGCGGAAGCCGTCGCCCTGGCCGCCCGCTACGCCGGCCAGCCCCACCCGGCCCGGCATCTCGGCGAAGCCTGCCGCACCGCCGTGCACGACGCCTACTCTGTGGGCCTGACCCTGGCGGCCGATGCGGCCTTGGCGCAACGGGCGTCCCTGTGCGCCGCCGGCCCGCTGGCCGACCACGGCGAGAGACTGCAGATCAACCTCGGTGAAGGCCCCTGCGTCCAGGCCCTGACCCAGGGCACCCCCGTGCTCGCCAATGATCTCGCCGACCCCCACACCACACGCCAGTGGCCCGTCTTCGCCCAGCAGGCCCAGGCCCACCACATCCGCGCCGCCTTCGCCCTGCCCGCCCTCCACGGCCCCGACCCCGCCCAGCAGTCCGGAGTGGCCCTGACCCTCTACCGCGACCAGCCCGGCCCGCTCTCCACGGCCGATCTGCACACCGCCCAGCTGCACACCGACGCCGCGGAACTCCTGCTCCTGGCCGCCCCCCAGCCTGCCGAGGACGACCTCACCTACGCCTGGTACCTGCCCGCCGACGCCGTCGTCCACCAGGCCACCGGCATCATCAGCTACCGCCACACCCTCACCACCGGCCAAGCTCTCGCCCTCCTGCGCGCCCACGCCCACACCACCGACACCGACCTCACCACCCTCGCCCACGCCATCGTCCACGAAAACCTGCACCTGCCCGACCCACCCGGCACCGGCCCCACCGACACCTGACAGCCCCCGACGACCTGAGCACAACGGATGTCGGTGCGCATCCTCTGAAGTGACGGTTGTGGTCAAGCAGTGAGGTTGTATTTCTGGCCGGTCAGGGCCGAGGCGGAGGCGTTGATGTTCACAGGCGGTATGGGTCACGGTGAGTTTTTCTGCGGTCCAGATCTCGGCCTCACGACTGCCGACCGGGTGGGTGGCGTGCGCGGCCGTCGAACCGTACTCGACGGCGATGACGAAGCCGAGCAGCACGTGAGGGTGGATGCCGCGGCGGGCGGCTTCGGTGTGGGCCAGATCTCGGGCTGGCGGCGTGTGCCGTCAACGAGCACGATCCAGTCCCGAGACGTTGCGGGCCTCGGGGAGAAGACTTCGGCAACAACCTGCTCCGGAGGACGGCTCACCGAAGCGACACACCATTTCCGCTCTGCTCTCGGGCGCCGGCCGGACCTCACTGCAGCAGGGCTGGCAGGGGGCCGCAGACTGCGTTTCCGGCTAGGATCGAGCGGTGGGCGACTACGCTGGCACACCCCCGAAGGGTCCAGAAGACGACACGGTGCGCGCTCAGCTCATCACTGTCGCGGAGGACTGGGCGGCTGCGGTCGTCTCCAACGATGCCGCACGGATCGGCCGCTTCATGGCCGACGAGTGGGTGATCGTCTCGGCATCGGGCGTCGCCTGCAGGGAAGACTTTCTCGCGGTCGTCGAGTCCGGGGAGCTGACCCACTCGGCCATGAACCTCGTGAATCAGGCCAGGGTCCGGGTGTACGGCGATACTGCGGTTTTCACCGGACGAGTGACGAACACGGCCCACTACCGGGGACAGAGCTTTGACGCTGACGAGTGGACGACTGATGTGTTCGTGAAGCGGGACGGCCGCTGGCTGTGCGTGCTGAGCCACATCACAGCGGCAGCCCCTGACTGAATCCTCGCGAGGGGTGATTGAGCGGGGAAAACGCTGACTGGCGTGCGCCGGTGCCACTGTGCGATCGCAGCCCCGCACTGGCCACAACCACAGAATACGCCCGGCGCCTGGCCGCCGCACCGGACGGTGCCACACAGTCCCCCTGTACGCCTTCGCCGACGGCAGCTGGTTGGTGGTCCCCACCAACTTCGGCCGCGACCACCACCCCGCCTGGTCCACCAACCTCTTGCACCACCCGCACGCCACCCTCACCTGGCGCGCAGCCGACAGCACCAGGTCGCGTGGTGCGGTCGTACAAATTCCCGTACTCTACAGCGACGTGGCGACATAAACTTAACTCGGCCCTGAAAGGTCGGGGACTCCTGCGGCTAGGGAATGCAGAGCACTGAGTGATTTTGCGATGTTGTCCGGACTGAAAACTATGGCGCCCTCTACGTTCATTAACACTGTATGCAGGGCTGCATCCCCGACGCGATCGGCTGATTCGATCAAGTGCTTTAAGTGCCGAACGACCTGCTCGCCCTCGTGAGGGCCTTTAAGTTTCGCCTCCCCCGCTGTTAGGGCCGCCAGAACATGCGCAAGGCAGTCGATTGCTCGGCCAGGTTTAGGAGGTGTTGCACCTTCGGCCCAGGTGACGTGCGCCAGGAGCCAGAGCGGCAAAGTTGAAGCCAACCAGTCCCTTGCCTGCCGACGCGCAGCAAGCATCGGCCCACTGAGTCGACCAAGCCCTCCGTGAGAGATGTCGGTGATCGCGGCAGAGGTAGCCGCCACTCCACCCAAAATGGCCGAGTTATCCAGGTCTTGCCCGAAAGCTAGCAGCGTGAAAAGTGACGATCCGATGCCGTAAGTCAACGAGCGCACGGTAATTTGCCGGTACCGCTCACGGTTACTCAACTCCGAGCGCGGTATCCCGCGGAACACTTCACTGGCCATTTCGTCACGAACACGGTTCTGCTGCTCCGGCAGGCCGTGATCCAAGAGTAGACGCTGCGTGTAAGCGACCAGCCGGTCAGCAAATTTCCGAGCGCGGTCCGTATCCGAGTACCCCGGCAAGAAACCTGCATGATTGAGCGCCTTAACACCTCCAGGATGTCGGGCTGCGGCCTCACCCCAGAGCCGCAAGCGATCCCAGTAGGTATCGCGGAACACACTGTCAAATCTGGGATACCTAACGCCATGGGTGATCCGTTCCCGGAGCCAACGCCTCATCCGGACCATGCGGCCCCGCGCGACCTCCATGGGAACTTCAGTAGTGTCGAGTATTGCGCAGATCGTTAGTGCGGCTTCATTAACGGCCGCAGGCACGGGCCCTTCGGCCGTCATCAGAGCCCTCAGTACGGCCTGCAAGCGGAGGTACGAGAGCCACTTACGTTGCCGAAAGATTCGCCATGCCAACTTGACTCCGCGATAGGCGCTCGCCCCACCCCGGGAAGCAGTCGTGATGTCAGTCACACTAAGAGACAGTAGGGGCGAGAGCGCCGTCCCGCCCCAAGATCCGTCGTTCTGCTGGGCGTGAACTTCCCTCCCCCCAACAGGTGTTGCCCAAGGGGCCTGGTTTCGAGCCCACCGAGTCAAGCCGGTACATATTTGCCCGTATCCTGCGTCACCTTCCAGGCAAACGCACCATGCCGGACGAGACTTCTCTTCGCCCACCTAAGGGCTGTCCCACAAAGATCTTGGAGTCGCCTCGTGCAAGCGGGCCAGCCACCCTGCTGCCTACGACCTATCCGGCGAGGGCGAGGTTGTGCATCCGGGCGATGCCGAGCATGGCGTGGTGGACACCGTCGCCCTTGAGGCGGCAGTCACGGAGGATCTTCCATGTCTTCATGCGGGCGAAGACGTGCTCGACCGGTCGATGGAGCAACTCGCCCGGTCCGCGGGCCTGGTGAGCCTGGCCCACACGGCCTACCACCTCATGTGCCTCGAAGCCGCCCGTACCATGCCGCTCGTCCGCCTGCCCGCCACCCAGTGGCTCGACGGCCTCGGCGGCGGCCCCGAAGGCGAGCGCCTTGTCAACGCTGCCCTGAAGGTCTGTGCAGTGACCGCCGGCGACGACGCCCAGATCATCCTCACCACCCCCCAGGTGCTCCCGGCCTCCACGGCCGGACTGATCGTCACCGAACACGAGAGCACGCGACCGCTGATCCCGCACGCTCGCCCTGAGAGCGAGGAGTTGTGAGCGGCGTCCGCATACCGCCCCCGTCCAGGCGCCGCCGGCCAAGGATCAGGCTGCCCCCTGCGCATGGGTACAGACCGTAGGCATCGACGACATCATCCTCAGCTACTCAAGCGAGCACTGGCTCGCGCCGTGGCACGACGACAGCGTCCAGCGCTGGGACATCAGCATGCACCTCAAGGACGAAGGCCCCGGCCCCTGCTTCGGGACGATCGAGCTGTACGTCGTCGACCACTGGCGCTCGCCGGACATCGTCGAGAGCCTCGACGCCGTCAGCGTCGATCTCTGCGAGATCGGGACCGCCCTGTACGACCCCGAGCAGGGGGGCCTACGGGACGAGTTGTACGAGGACCTCGCTCTTCCGGGCAAGACCCCGATCGTTGACCGCGTCAGGATGGACCGGCGCTTTCGCGGACAGGGGCTCGGCGTCTACCTCACCGGGCTGGCCCTGGACTACCTCAGCCACGGGGCTGGGGTGATCGCCTTGTTCCCCGGACCCCTGGACGACGCCCCCATGCCTCCTACGGGCTCCTGGAGGGAAGCGGACGAGGCGGCCCTCGCTGCGGCTCGCGCTCGCCTTGGCCGCGCGTGGTCGCGCCTCGGGTTCGAGCACTACCGGGACGGGACCTGAATTCTCGACCCGGGCATGCGGACATTGCATGACGCGCTCCGCCGCGAACAGCAGCGGCTGCAGAACCGCAGGTGGAATGTGACCTTCACCGACGTGGCGACCATTGGGACGGACATCTCTGCGGGGATCGCCAAGGTCACCATGCCGAAGTCAGCCCCGCATCCTCTTCGCTCTGGCGGGATCGAAGGCCCGTAGCGTCCTGAGCGGTACCGCCCTGGGATCGAAGTGAACCTCTCAGGCATGCAGCAAGGCCGCCGTCCCACAAAGGGACAGCAGCCTCCCCCACTCCGACATCGACATCATCCGCCAGGAAAAGGACGAGCTGCAGCCGACGCGAAACCAAGGGAGGAGCACATTACCTGAACCGCCTCTAGACCTGCGGGCACCCATGCAGCACACGCGCGGGTCCGCAGCACCAACCGCGGCCCGCCGATAGAAAGAACAGCACACAACCCGATCCGGCTCCCGGGCGTAGCTCCTACGTGACCAAACCAGGCCCACGCGCCACCGGAAGGCTCGACTGCGTCACGCAGCGTGCGCGGCGGAAGCTCAGCGGAGGGGCTGATAGCGCACGTTGCCGACGTCTGCGGCGAGTGCTCCCTGGGGAGAATTGGGGGAGTATGGCCCCCGGTGGGGAGTGGTTGGGGAGAATCGGCCGCATAACGCGGCACGGCCCTGAAAGACGCAGAAAGAGGCATCGCTGCAGGTCACAGACACGCGAGAGCGCATACGCGCAGGTCAGCCCAGTGCGATAGACGACTTCATGACGTACGTACCGAGATCGTCGGCCTCGACGATCCCCGGAAGCGACCCGCCTTCACGCAAGGGTGTGACGTAGCGGGTCGCGGTGACTTCGGACAACATGCGGATCAGGCTACTTCCTGGGCTTCGTCGCAGGTCAGCGACGTGCGGTCGATTCGGTCCACAGATACTGATGCAAGCATACCGATACGACCGCATCGAATCCCGCCCCGGCCACCCCCTTAGCCCGAAAGGCCGCCGGAGGGCCTTGGGGAGAATTTGGGGAGTTTCAATTTTCAACCACAGTGTCCACCGGGTCGCCGAGCAACCCATCGATGGCCCGACGCCCTCGCCCGCCGGCCTCCGGCATGAAGTGAGCATAGTGACTGAGCGTGATCACCGAGGACGAGTGACCCAGCCACCTGGCCAAGGTCACCACCGACTCGCCGGCTTCAAGGACCAGCGACGCGTACGTATGCCGCAGCACATGGAAACCGTCCCGGTGCGCAGCCTTCCACTGCCACGGCTTCGCACCCGCAGGCCGCGGAGGGATGATTCCAACGCGAGCCAGCGCAGGCTTCCAGATGTAGGTGTTGTACGTGTTCACCGCGACGGCATTGCCGAACCTGGTCGTGAGCAGCAGCAGGACCGTCCTCGTCGGCTTACCGGGCTCACCCCATGGCAGCTCCACCTCCACCGCCGGGTACTTCTCGGAGTGCTCCCTCAACTCGCAGGCGACGGATACAGGCATATCTGCGACACGTGTCTTACCACCCTTCGGGAGAGTGAAGTAGAGGCGTCCACAAAATGTCTGAACTTGCCTCCTCACATAGATGACACCTTTTTCATAGTCGATGTCATCTGGGCTCAGCCCGAAGACTTCTCCCTGCCGCAGACCACACCCCACGCCGAGAACCACCGTTATCCGGTAGCGATCGCTTATGCTGTCCCGCATCTGGCGAGCCGTCTCCAAGGGCCACGCTTCGCGTCTCACTTCGTCAGCCTTGGGCCAGCGGACCGATTTTGCCCGCATGGGGTTGCGGATCAATCGCTTGTCATCGATGGCTGTCTCGAAGATATTGGACAGAGCCCCGAGGATGGCTCGCGCGTACTGCGGCGAACAGGACTTCTCCAAGTCAGCGATATAGGCGCGAAGTCGAGCAGCCGTTACGTCCCTCAGCGGGACTTGACCCAGGTGCGGAAGGACGTGAAGCAGCACCTTCCTGCTCTGATTCTGCCGGGTCTTGATAGAGCCAGACATGCCGGGGAACCAGAAGCGCTGCACGTAGTCTTCCAGAAGAATCGACCCGTCACGGGGGTCGACAAACTCCCCACGCTCTTGATCGGTGCTGGACCGCCGTAGCCACGCCTTCGCGTCCTCCAGCGTCTCGAACGACCTGTCCCGCACCCCCGGGATCCCCGAAACTCTGTAGCGAGATCCCTTGCCGTAGCGGCTGGTGCGCTCCCGCTTACCGGTGACAGAGTCCTTCTTTTTCTTGATCCAGCGGTCTTCTACGTACCCAGCCAAAAAAGAACTTTCCTCGATTCGATCGGCGAAGAAGAGGCGGCGATGTGTCAGGTGGCGGCAGTGCGGCTGAGGCGCGGCGCGGAGCTCACCGGGTTCAGGGAAGTGTTGGAACGAGAGTCGGCCAGCTCTTGCTCTCGAACCCAGGCATCGAGCGCTTCCAGCCGGTACATCACTCGGCCGCGAACGCCCATGCGGAAGCTCGGCGGTCCTTGCCGTCGGTGCCGCCATACATAAAGCGTGTTCGGCGAGAGACCGAGGTACTCCGCCGCTTCCTTCAGGTTCAGGAACGCTCTTTGCGCGGCACCCGTTGGGCCGAGGACGGAGACGGTGGCAGGCAGGGAAGACAATGAGTTTGCAGTCATGGGGCGCTTCCGGGTATCGGCAGGACAGTGTGCAGCGACGTCGGCGCGCGAGCTCGACGTTGCTCGTATCCGCTTGGCTCCACCGCCAAGCGCAGCCGGTTGCGGACTGTTCGAGTGTCCGGACGATCCCCGGTTTCCCTAACCGGGGATCGTCGGCTATGTTCCTCACATACCGCCTAAGATGACGCGCTGGCCGTCGCTAGTGGTGCCGGCCAGTAGGCTTCTCCCGTGCCTGATGCTCGTGTTCCTTAACCAGCAGACCTGTCGAACGGTGACGTTCAACCCCTCGTAACGACAATGCATCCAGTCCGGCCTCGGCTGCGATTCATCGCACCGAAGCGGCCGGTGGCGCGTACACACAAAAGGGCTGGCAGACGAACTACGCCGTAGCCGACTTGCGTGCGCGCGGAACGTGCGTTGGCGATCTGGTCGCCAAGGTAGTTGTCCGAACGGAACGGAGAGCGCGGGCCGACAGAACAGACTCCTCACATGTCGCCCGGTGAGCTGTTGATGAGCCCTGGCTTTCCGGGGGTGTCATACGTTCACATAACCCCGGAAAAGGTTCCATTCCTTTGTGGTTCTTCCTCGTCTGCCGTGAGCGAATAGGCTGATAGGCGTCCCGCACCATGCGAGCGGGGAACGCGACAGTCGCGCACCGGCGCCCTCATCGGCATGCGGCTCTCTGGCTGACGCCGCATGGCGGGTACTTCGACGCGGCAAACCCACGAAGCGGAGTAGCCCACGAGCGCCGCGAGCTGCCCCTGGGGCATCTTCAGCCGGCGGGCGCCTGGTCTGCCCCGTATCAGCGCACCAAGGTCAGGCTTAACGGAGAGGCAGGCAGGGATGTGATGCCCACGGTGCCTCCTTGCGGCGAGAGCACATCTACGGGGACTACGCCCCTCACCCCACATCGGAATGTACGCTAAGACCTTGCGTATGGGTCGGAGAAGTTGAGCTCTTCGCCATTATGCCCTGGCCGCCATTAGCGATGCTGGAGACTGGCGAAGGCACGCTATCGGACCGCCGTGAACTGCGCTCTGCGACTTGCCCATGTCCGGTTCGACTGTGGGTCATCACGGGCCGCCTCAGGACCTAGACTCGCCGTCTTCTCCGGCTGCGAAGGGCCGCCAACCCGGCGCAGTGGCCGTGTCACTGCGCGGAGCTTCGAAGGCGCGGGGCTCGATACTTGCTCTTCGCCGTCTTATGTCAACTTATCGACTGTGCGGCGCAGTTCCTCGTCGGTAAGAACGCACTGGCCAGGGGCAGTCATACATGAAAATTGCGATTTTCCTGTAGCCTCACGCCATTCCGCCCGGACTACCGTCAAGCCGGCCGACACGAAGGGTTCACGTGCAGCAGCCCCGAAAGCCAGGAAGCGAGTCAACGCCGTCCGGCCGGACGGAGCCGCACCGAGCCCATCGCGCCTGGACCACCTCCGAGGTCGGCATCTGCCCCGGAGTCCCCACCCTGAACACAGAGCAGCAGGACACGGGGTTCGACGCCTGGGCTGCACCCTTCGCCCCCGCAGAAGCCGCGCAGTGACACTCGTCCCCATCGAGGGCCCCGAGGCGTACGCGCTGGCCCTCGCGGCGGACGGCGCGGAGCGCTCCGCCCGTGCGAGCCTCGCCCGGCTGGCCGGCGACGCACGCGAGGACTGGCCGCCGCAGGTCCGGCGCCTGTACGCGTACCTGGCCGAGTTCTACGGCGAGCGCGATGCGCTGCCCACCCTCGCCGCGGCCTGGATCGCCCATCAGCGCTCGGACGGCACCCGCAAGACGTACGCCCAGAACTTCAAGGTCCTGGAGGGCTACCTGCGAGAGCGCGGCGTGCACCCGCTCGCCCTCACGTTCCTGGTCGCCGACACCTTCGCCAGCCACCTCAAGACGTTGCCCACCCTCGTCTGGCGCGGCGGCCGGCGCGTGCCGGAGGGCGGGCCGCGTGACGCTGCCACCCGGCACAACGTGCTCTCCGCCAACTCCTCGTTCTTCAAGTTCGTGCTGCAGACCCGGGTCCTGCCCAGGGAGGCGATGGACAGCAATCCCTTCGACGGGGTGCTGTACCCGGCCATGGACCCGCTGTTCACCCGCACCGAGGGCCTGACCGAAGCCGAGTACGTCACGCTGGCGCGCACCGCCCGGCACGAGCATCCGTGCCGCCGTACGGCGTTCCGGCTCTACGCCCTGATCCTGGTCCTGTACCACCTGTGCCTGCGCATCGACGCCGCACTCGGCGCGCGGATCGAGAAGCTGGGCTACGACAAGGGCCACCACATCCTGGAAGTACAGGTCAAGGGCGGCACCTGGGTCACCAAGGCGGTGCCGCCGTTCGTCTGGCACGCCCTCCAGGCCCTCATCGGCGACCGTACGGAGGGCTTCATCTTCTGCACCAGCACCGGTCAGCGGCTCGACCAGGCGTCGCAGTGGCGCGCGATCCGGGCCACCGCGAAACGGGCCGGTCTGCCGCAGAAGAGGATCGGCCCGCACTCCCTGAAGCACTCCACGATCACCCACGCGTACGACCGGCCCGGCGCCCGCCCGGAGAAGATCCAGCACTGGGCCGACCACAAGGACCCGCGCACGACACAGCGGTACAACCAGCGCCGCGGCGCGCTGGAAGGCAGCCCCGCCTACGACGCAGCCGCCTCCATGGCCGAGCAACTGGACGCACCGTGACGGCGGTGACCGCCACAGCCCGCACGGGCCCAGTTGCCCACCGAGCGCGGCAACGCGAACCCGGGGCGTGTGGCCGTCCCCTGTCCGTATCCTGACGACGACCGGACGGGATGAGAGGAGCACCACCGTGACCAGCGCAGCCGCGGAGCCCGCCGACGGCCGGAGTTTCCACGACCGGCGCGTGGCCGACGATCACCGCTCCGACCGCGGCACCGCGGCCGAAGCGGCCGCGCGTTTAGCCACTGTGAGAGCACGCAGGGCTTCGTACCACTCGGGGTGCGCCCGGCATTTGTGGTTCTCTTCTAGGCCATCGACAGTGAGCCATTGCTCGTTCGCGTGCTCATGTACGTCCCCGGACACCGCAGCGTAGGCGGCGCACAGGGCGCATTTCGCGATCTCGTCCGTCGCTGCGCGAAGGCGGCGTTCGGCGGCCTCGACCGACTCGACCTCATGATCACTCATGCTCGCGCCTCCACGCCGACCGACGGACCGAGCGTACCGAGCCGATCCGGCCGCGGTGAACACTCTGCCGTAGCCCCTCTGTGGAGCACCGATGTCGCTCAGCACCTTCGGGCAGTTCGTCACGGTGCCAGCGCGGCCGCCAGGTCGTCGCGCCCTCGTGTGTGGTGGGGAAGGCTGTGATGAAGCGCCAGCGCTCGGGTACGGGTCAGCCCGGAGCGGTAGGCGACGGGCAGTTCGGCGTACGCCTGGGCCGCGATGCGCGCGGCCTCCTCCCGGTCGCCGTCGTGGGCCCGGCACGTCCCCGTGTCGTCGGCGATCAGGGCCCGGGTCATGCGCGAAGGGGACCGTGACAGGCGGGGCAACGTCGGTCAAACCGAGCGCGGTCCCCGTCGCGGGTTCGCAGGCGTTGGCTGCCCACTGGTGAAGAGGCGGTGCTCCATCCTTGCAGTATCTGGTTGCCGCATGCTGCGCCGGAGGGCGGCCGGGGTACTTGTCCGGTATGAACTCACTGAGCGTCTCACCCTGGGGTTGGTGTCTGGCCCCGTCGGGAATCGCCCAAGCGAGAGCCCGGGGCGGCGTCGAGCACGGCAGCGCGGAGCGGATGCCGGGCTGCGGTGGGGCCTCAGCGTGGTGCAGTCACGGGTAACACAAGAGGATGCTGAAGTCACTAAAGCACCCGGCCATGCTAGTTGTGCTGTCGCGAAGTTGGTCGCCGTCGTCGCGACCGAAACGACGCATAGGCAAGACCTGGAGATCGAGGAGTGCCATGACGGCCTCCCTATTCCGTGAGGGGTCACACGTGGGATGCGGGGCACGAAGCACCGCTAGGGCCGCCGAGGAGCGGCCATTGCCCCTGGTAGCGGTCAGTATAGGAAACGACTGCCCCCGGAATACGGCGAAACCGGCCAACTTGAGACGCCGAGGCCATCGGTCCACAACCCTGATCGAGGGGCCAGTGGAGCCTCGGATGCTGGGACACGGGATACAGGGCTCCGCCAGCCGCACCACCTCATCCAGCAGACCGGCGTCCCGCAGGCGCCAGATGCCGCTCGAACGAAGCAAGCAGTTCGTCGCCCCATGACGTCGAGCTGGCGGCGGCCGTCGATTCGCAGACTCCGGCGGCAGATAGCCCGCAGCGCAGCACGCCTATAGCGTTTCGCTGATCTCCTTGATGAGCGCCCGCAATGGCGGTACGAGGTCCGGGTGGTCGCCGCGGGAAGCGGACTGGAGCAGTTCGGCGACCACGATCACCTGGGCGGCTTGGCCTTGCGGGGAGTCGAGGATGTCAGCGAACTCGTGCTTCACGCGCGTGGCGGTGGCGGGGGCGAGGAGGCTGTAGACGTACAGCAGAGCAGCGTCATAGCCGAGCGGGGCGACGCCCCAGCCTTCCCAGTCCATGATCACGGGACCATCGGCGGTGAGGTTGGCGAAATGCAGGTCGCCGTGAGCGGTGGCCCATTCAGTGATCTGCGGGGCGGGCGCGCCGGTGAAGCGGGGCACGGACCGGTCGATCCATTCCTGGCGCACCGCTACCCGGTCGGTGCGGACCGCGGCGAGGTGGGTCAGGCTCTCGCGCAGCGTCGACCACCAGGTGGGGGCCAGGGTGAGTTCCTGGCGGATCACGGGGCTGGGCGCGCAGATCGGTGCGTCGACGTAGGAGGTCAGCTCGGCCCGGTAGGCGTACGTGCCGTCCGTGTGGTCGTGCAGGCCGTGCAGCACCGGTCGGCGGACCGCGCTCGGCACGCTGCGGGCGGCGTCGGCGGTGCCGGTCCACAGCTTGCCGCCGGCCTTGTCGGCCGGGGCGGCCAGCAGCCGCAGCCAGCAGGCGTCGTGCTCGGGGTGCTCGGCGCGGCGGCTGAGGGTCCGGCCGTGCCACCCCCACGTCAGCGGGCCGCTGTGGGTAACACCGAGGGCGGCGGCGGCCTTGTCGTGGGCGTCGGCGAGGCGGTGTGAGTCAGCCGGGTCGGGGGGCGGCGAGTACATCCAGGACGCTCCGCAATCTGGTGGGCGGGATCGGGTCGGCGGCCAGGGCGCCGAGGGCGGCGTTCCAGTGTGCCCGGTGGGAGGCCGAGAGCAGGACTCGGGAGACTCCGGGGCAGGAGGCGACGGCGAGCAGGCACGCCTGCGCGATGCTCAGCCCCGGGTTCAGCAGTGCGGCGAGCTCGGGGGTGGCCAGGTGGGGCAGTTCTCCGCCGTGCAGGGGCGCGGAGGCGTGCACGGCCCAGCCGCGGCCGGCTGCTTCGGTGATCGGCCCCCGTCCGTGCAGGGCCAGGGTGAAGGCGTCGGCGGCGACGAGGCTGACCGGGAGCTGGATCACCCGAAGGTGGTGGTCGGGACGGCCCGCGGCTTCGGTGGCCAGGCGGTCGAGGTCGGCGATGGTGAAGACCCCGGTGTCGAAGCCGTTCCAGGTGGCTACGCCGTACGTCTGCACGGCTCCCGTTGCCGCCAGCTCCTCCAGGACGGTGAACGCCTCCCGCAGTTGCTCGTGCAGCCGGTCGGGGCGGCAGGTGCGTTCGGGGTTGTGCAGGAACAGGGCTGCCAGCCGCCCGCGGCCCAATGCGGCTCGGTTCTGCTCGGCCTGCCACCGTACGTACGAGGCGGCGAGGCTGTGACCGGCCGCCACGTCCGGGGCGGGCACCACGCCCGCGGCCCGTCCCAGGGACAGCGCCACCGCGTTGAGGAACCCCACCTTCGTCGCGACCGGCACCGTCGGGTGGGCGGCGAGCGCGGGGGCGAGCCGGTCGTGCGCCCGGCCGCCGAGGTAGTTCGGGGCGGTGTCGATCCACGGGGCGGGAGAGGCGGCCGCCAGCTCGACGGCGACGGCCACCTCCCGGACGCGGTGCGTGCCCAGCCCCAGCGCCGCCGTCACCGCTGCTCCGCGGCGAGCGTGGCGGCCTGGCCCTGGACCAGCTCCCCCACCACCGCGGCGACATCCCCCAGCGGAAGCCTGGCGAGCCCGGCCAGCTCGGCGCACGTGATCCAGGCCCCGGCCGGGGCCGTCAGCAGATGCCGCAGCAGCGGCGCCGCGGCCGGAGCGAACTCGATGACATGGCCAGCCGCGGTGAAGACCGCAGCGTCCGCCGTCACGTCCAGCCGCCCGCGTCCCGTCGTCAGCCGCACCCGGGCCCCCGGTACCTTCAGCGCCCCGTTCACCTGGGGGAGGCTGGGCCGAAGGCGGCCGAGGTCGTCCGCGTCCTGGGCGGCGGCGTACCGGGACAGCAGCTCCGGGCCCTCCAGCGCGGCCGCCATCTCCTTGCCCAGGGCGGCGAGGTATTCGTGCTGTTCCTCGGCGGAGCGGTGGACGGGCAGGTCGCTGCGGACCCGGTCGCTGGCGCGCAGCTCGTCCGATAGCCAGCGGATCAGGTCGGCCCCGGTGTGGGTGCCGATCCCGCACGTCAGGTGCAGGGAGGCGCTGCCCTGGTCGGCGGTGACCGCGTGCCACCAGCCGCGCGGCAGGTACAGCACGTCACCAGGGTGCAGGACGAGGTCGGCCACCGGGCCCGGGGGCGGGCCTTCTGGCTCGGCGACGTCCCGGTACATCGGCGCGGTGCGCGTCAGCCCGAACAGCCGCCACCGTTTGGCCCCGGCGACCTGGACCACGATGACGTCATGGTCGTCCCAGTGCGTGCCGAAGCCCTCGGTCGATGTCCAGGACGCGTAGGCGTTGACCTGGACGTGCGTGCGCAGCCAGCCCTCCAGGCCCTGCGCGAGGGCGCCGATGGGGGCGTGCAGTTCGTCGATCGCATCGACCACCAGGGACGCGCCGTCGGCCAGGCGCTCGTGCAGTTCGGCGGGGTGGGTACGCTGCCACACGGTGCTGCGGCGGGTGACCACCGGGACCGCGTAGCGGTGTGGGGCCAGCATCTCGCCGCCGGCCGACAGCCGCAGTCGCGGCGGCTCCAGGCGATGTGTGGCGATCACGTCGTTGATGGTGTCGAAGGAGCACAGCGCGCCGGATTCCTGCTCGGACAGCGCGCCGGGGACATGGCGGTAGTCGCGGTGCAGCACCCGGGCCGGGAACGTGTCCCGGCCCAGGCGCTCCGCGAGAGACACGAAGGTCATCTCAGCTCTTCACCTCAGCCGGTCGGCGTCAGTCGTTGCCGTCGGTACGGCCGGTGCCGCCGCCGTCGGACGGGGTCGCGCCGCGGTTGCGCGCGCCGTTGATCCGGGTGCGGGCGCGCACCAGCCCGCTGTTCTGGCTGCTGTTCGAAGGGGTGGGGTTGGCCATCTCGTGCTCCTTGATGGTCGGGTGACGCAGGACCTTGCGCTCATCAGACTGCCGCCGCCGCACCACGCGCGTCATTGCCACCTGCTGCTCAACTCATTGCGGGCCAACCGCAATTGCTGCGCCCACTGGAGTGCGCTGGCATGATGCTGTGCGCCGCCCGGATGCGCCTTCCGCCCGCCAGCGCAGGCGCTAGCGTGGGCGCCACCGCCCCGTCGCCGCGCACCGGGAGCCGTATGCCTGCCGTAGCCCGCTCACGACGCGCCGAGATCCGCCGGGAAGCGGCCGCCATCCGCAACCGGGGCCAGCAGCACGGGTGGGGTGTGCACCGCACGCTCACCGCGATCCGCGGCACACTGCCCGAGGTCTCCGTCCTGGAGGGTTGGCGGCTGGCCCTGGGCTGGTCGCGCGCGCAGACCATCGTCCGCATCGCGGCCCTCTACCGTGCCGACGGATTGCGCTCCCCCGCCCTGTCGGAGTCCATGCTCTGCCGCTGGGAACACGACCCGCACGAACGCCCCGGCGACGAGTACACGGTGATGCTGTGCCGCGTCTACGGCGCCCGGCCCGAACAGCTCGGACTCGACCGTCCCGGTGACCCGTTCGCCGCACGGCCCCAACCCCGGGTTCTGATCCGATACGGTCGCCACGCACCGCAGCCTCGGGAATGGGTGGAGCCGATGACCACAGCCGCCGGACTACCGGCCGTACGCGAATCCCTCAGCCTCGCCCTGCTCGCCGACCCGACCGGCAGCACCACCGTGGCGGAACTGGCCGAGGCCGCCGTCGAGCACTACGCCCTCCACTACAGCAAGCACCCCCCACAGATCCTCTTCAACGAGGTCCACGCCACCCGGGGACTGCTGAACCAACCGCTGGCGTTGGCCACCGCAGGCGCAGATGCCCCCGGCGCCCGCGACCTGCGCCGCAGCATCGGCTACCTGTCCGCCCTGCTGGGCAACCTCGCCGCCCACCTCGACGACGGGCCCGGCGCCCGCGCCCACCTGGCCACCGCGTACGCCTACGGCCAGCGCACCGGCGACATGCGGCTGACGGCCTGGGCCTGCGGCGCCCGCAGCATGGTCGCCCTGGCCGACCGCCAGCTCGACGCCGCGGCCCAGCACGCCGAGGAAGCCCTCACCCTCGCCCCGCGCGGACTGCCCCGCGCCCAGATCCACTCCTGGGCCCGCCTGCCCGTCCTCGCCCAGCAGGGCCGCGGCCAGGACGCCGACACGGCACTCGCCGCCGCCCTGGACGAACTGGACGCCGACCCCGTCGGCTCCGCAGCAGGGCGGTTCGGCTTCGACGAAGCCGAGCGCGCCCTGCACGAGGCCGAGGCGCACCTCATCCTCGGCCGCAGCGACCAGGCTATTCGCACAGCGGAGACCTCAGCCGCGCAGAAGCCCGCTGGCACCCCCGGTTGGGCAGCGGCGACCCTGGTCCTCGCCCGCGCCGAAGCCGCCGGCCGCCCTGAGGACGCCGCACAACGCGCCCTGGACGTCCTCGCCCGCGTGCCCCCCGCCCGGCTGCGCTCCACCGCCCGACGGCGCCTCAGCCAGCTCGACACCGCTCTGGCCACCACTGCCGCACCGGCCGCCAGCGTCACCGACCTGCACGAACAACTCCGCGACCTGCCTGCGCCCATCGATCCGTACGGCGCCAGCACCGCCTGATTCGAGGAGAGGGCCATGGGCGTGGCGGCAGCGATCCGCAACAGCGACGGCGCCTACCTGCTTCACCTGCGCGACAACATCGACGGAATCTGCTGGCCCGGCCACTGGTCCTTCCTTGGCGGCCAGCTGGAGGCCGGGGAAACCCCCTACGAAGCCATCACCCGCGAGCTTCAGGAAGAAGCCGGCCTCACCCTCCCCGACCTGCGCCCCCTGGCCACGGTGCAGCAGGGCAACGACCGAGCCGACATCGAAGTCTTCGCCGCCTCCTGGAACGGAGACGCCGCCCGCATCGAGGTGACCGAGGGCATCATGCTCGCCTGGTTCCAGCCCCGAGTACTGCCGCGCCTGCGCGTCCCGCCCTGGTGTGTCGAAGCCATCCACCTCCACCACTCCACCCCACAGCAGACAAGCCCACCCGTCCTTCCATGAACCACGCAGACGGCGGGCCAACCCGCGACGCCTCCGTGGTCGTCGCGATGGACGCAGCGGGCCGCGTCGCCCTGCTCAGCGCCCACTTTCCCCGGCACGGCGGCGATTTTCTCTTCCTGCCCGGCGGCCGTCGGGAGGACGGTGAGAGCCCCAGGGAGTGCGCCCGCCGCGAGCTGCGGGAAGAGGCTGGCGCCACCGCCCGCACCTGGCGCCCCCTCGGCTCTTACGCCATCACCCTGGCCTCCACTGCCCGCGTCCACCTGTTCGCAGCACGCGACCTTACCCTGGTCCCGCAGGAACTGAGCCCGTCCGAGCAGGACTTCAAGCTGAGCTGGTGGCCGATGGCCGACGCCCTCACCGCCGCGGCCGACGGACGCTTTCTCCTGCTGGCCGGACCGCTCGCCCTTTTGCTGGCAGACCACGGCGCACAGACGCTCGAATAGCGCATCGATAGTCCCCTTCGAGCACGCTGAGGGCGTACGCACGACCGATTCCCCCGCCTTGGCTGGCCACCTGCCCCCAGCATCCTGAGATGCTGGGGGCACACGGTTGAGAGGGGCAGAAGGATGCAGTGGCAGATCCATGGTGAACGGCCGATCTACGAGAGCCCGTGGGTCAATCTGTGGTTCGTCGATGTTCAGCAGCCGGACGGTCGCCGCTGGGAACACCACGTCGTACGTATGCGCCATCTGGCTGTTGCCGCGATTGTGGATGACCAGAAACGCGTGCTCATGATGTGGCGCCACCGGTTCATCACGGACACGTGGGCGTGGGAGCTGCCGATGGGGCTGATAGAGGAGGGCGAGACTCCCGAGCAGGCGGCGATCCGCGAGGCACGGGAGGAGACCGGGTGGCGCGTCGAGGGTGTCAAGCCGCTGATCTATGCCCAGCCAGCCAACGGGATCACGGACTCCGAGCACCATGTCTTTCGGGCTGAGGCCGCTGAGTACGTCGGCCCGCCCACCGAGCTGAACGAGTCCGATCGGGTGGAGTGGGTTCCCATCGCTGACCTCAAGGGCATGATCGACCGCAAGGAGATCGTGAGCAGCGGCTCCTTGGTCGGTGTGCTCTACCTGTTGCTGGACGAGATGACAGGTGGGGCAAGCTAGGTCAGCATCTTCCGCATATGCGCCTCGAAGGCGATGACCGGCGTCTCCCGGGCGTACGGACGTAGCTGTGCGTGAAAGTCACGCACATGGGCAGTGACTCGCGGTGAGTTGATGGCGCTCGCCAGGTCGAGCGCCATGGTGGCCGCATCGCACGCCCGGGAGATGTCGCCGCGTTGCAGTTGCGTCGAGGCGAGCCAGAAGGCGTGAAACGCTCGGCCGCGCTGCTGGTTACCGCGCTGCTCGGCGTCGTTCTCGCGGCGCAGCCCCTCAGCGATCAGCGGTTCGGCCTCGCGGGTTTTCCCGAGCTGGGCGAGGGCGATTCCGGTGTCCACAATCAGCTTGGTTTCATCGAAGTAGCGAACCCATGCTGGGGCTTCTTCGGTGCTGGCACGTTCGAAGTGCCGGTGTGCGCGTGTCACGGATCGTTGACAGGCCGCCTCGTCCCGCAGGACGGCCTGCGCGAAGGCTTCGCGCATGTAGAGCATCGACATTACGAGGGCGGAGCCGGACGAGTTGCGGGCGGCGTCCTGGGCGGCGTGGGCGAGCGCTACCGCTTCAGTCGCCTCTTCCTCGTAGGTGGCCTGCAAGCTCATGCAGGACAGGATGTTGGCGATGAACTGTGGGTCTCCAGAGTTCTGCGCGCTGGCCAGTGCCTCGGTGAAGTACGCCTGGGCCTTGCTGTACTGCCGGGCGTCAAAACAGGCCCACCCGGCCAGGCGCGCAAGCTCAGCCTCGATCGCCTGGAGGTCAGCTTTCAGGCCGTGCGCGTTGCCGCGCCGCAGCAGACGCTGAACGTAGTGCAGTTGCCCGACGACGGCCGGCCGGAGAAGGGCGCCTCCGTGAGCGTCGTCCTGACGCCAGTAATCCGTGATGAATGACCGCAGGGCGGAGACGGTAGACGGCGTGACATCGGAGTCATCGGTGACGGCCAGCACGTCGTCCAGGGCGGCGGATCGCCGAGTCGTTTGTAGTGGCGCTTCGCTTGGGGCATCCGGCGCAGGAGGCTGAGCTACAACTTGCGGCGGCAGTTCCCATGGACGGTGTGCCAGGCCGAGCATGGCTCCGGGGATACGTAGGCCGTCAGCGATGCGCTCAATCACGTCGATGCTCGAAATCCTCCGCCGCCCCTGAATGACATCTCCTACGCGGCCGGGTGTCAGGTCGCAGAGGACCGCGATGCGGCCTTGGGGAGTGCCTGTTTTGCGATACATGAGCTGGAAGATGAGCCCGAAGTCGCGCACTCGGCACGCTTCGACGAATTCCGCGCTGCGCAGCAGCGCCGGAGGAAGCTCACGGGGGATGTCGTTCAGACTGGCCACGGGCCCGGCTCCTACCGATTCTCAACTGACCGGTCAGTTTACCCACTTGGGGTAACCCAATGGGTGTAGGCATCCTCCCTGTTCCTCTCCAGCCTTGGAAGCAGTTCGGCCAGCTCTCCCCCAGAAGCGTCCAGAAGGCGAGCGAGCAGTGATGACTGCTGGAAGAAAAGCTGCCTGCGGTCTCGGTCCTTTGCGTCGGGTCGCGCAGCACAGTGAACCGACCCCGGTACAGAGGCTCCCCGTACGCCTGCGGAAAGGGGTGCCCCGACAACCGTCGGGTGACGGCTCTGTGAAGCTGACGATCCAACGGGCGCCCGGCGAGGAGGCCACCGACGAGCACTACCAGCTCGTACCCGGGGCCCGTCAGCTCGGTCGCGACTTCGTCCACGAGCGCTGGCCGTCCGAGGACTTGGCCGACACTCTGGGCCTTGTAGTCACCGAACTGTTGGGCAACGCCCTGCGGCACGGCGACGGCACGGTCTCCGCCGAATTCCGATATGCGGCAAGCGAGCACGAGATCCGCCTCGTGGTCACGGACGAGTCGTGCAATGAGCCTCGCCTCGCTCTGTGCACCGACCTGGCAGCAGAAGCCGGGCGCGGTCTGGCGCTCGTGGAGTTCTCC
This sequence comes from Streptomyces sp. NPDC045470, assembly GCF_040646595.1. Lineage (NCBI taxonomy): Bacteria > Bacillati > Actinomycetota > Actinomycetes > Kitasatosporales > Streptomycetaceae > Streptomyces > Streptomyces sp. NPDC045470. Next base: position 14,489 of record NZ_JBEZAN010000020.1, on the reverse strand, counting down.
GTGCAGGAACAGCGAGGACGGTTGACCGTAGAGGTCGCCTCCTCTGGAAAGGCAGTGATCTGCACGTTCCCAGCCCCGGAGCCCGGCACCAACGGTGAAAGGCAGAGTGCCTGATGCTCGGCTTCGCCTGGGGCCGTCCCCTGCTCCGCCCGCGCCCGGCCCGTCCGACGGCCGGGGACGCGGTCCGTACGCCCCCGGCTCCCGAGGCCCCGCCGGTGTTCGTCAGCGGGCGCGGTGTCAGCGTCGACTGGGGTGCGCCGCTTCCGGATGGGGCGTGCCTGCTCACGTGGTGGGTGGGGTACGCGCAGTCGGCCGGCGGGTGGCCGGACAGCTACCTGGAGACGGACGACGGCCGGGCGCAGCACGCGACGCATGCCGTGGACTGGCTCTACCGCGGGCTGTGCCGCCTCGACGTGGCCGCGGGCCACCCGCTGCGCCTGGAGCTGGAGCACCTGCGGCAGGCCCGCGCCCGGCAGCAGTACGCCGCCTACCTGGCCCGTCATCGCTCCTCCCTGAGCATCGGCGTCACCGCGGACGACGGTGTCCGTCACCTTTTCGCGGTGCGGTGCCGTGCCACCGCCCTCCCGGTGGTCACGCCGACCGCCGACGCGGGCGAGCACGTACTCGTAGGCGGTGCGGTGTGACGGGCCCGGAGGCGATCGTGCGGGGGCTGTGCTGGCTGGCCTGCAAGCCCTCGCGGCCGCGCCCGCTGACGTGGGCCGGCGTGGCACGGGCCTGGGGCCAGACGGTGCCGCTGTACGCGTGCGAGCCGTGCACGCGCCGGTACATCAGACGCGCCCTGGACGGTGTCGGCGCGGAACTGTGCTGGCTGTGGTGCGGCCGCAGCGGCGTGCCCACCGAACTGATCGGCGCCTTCGAGATCGCGGTACGCACCTGGCGCACCGGGACCGGCCCGTCGCCGCGGCTGCTGTCGTGGTGGGAGTGCCGGGCCGCGGTGTACGGCTGCGCGATGTGCACCGAGCCCGCCCAGCGCCTCATCCGCCAGGGCCCGGTGGTCGAACGGCCGCCCGACGCGCTCGGGCCGCACCGCATCGTCTCCCCTCTGCTCCCCGCGGCCTGACGCCGCCCCACTCCCCGGAGGACTTGATGGACTGGCTCAGTCCCGTCGTGAAGGTGCGATACACGCTGTCTGCCCTGGTGCTGACGCCCGGCGACGACGTTCTGGTCGTACGGGCCGCGATGCCGGGCGGCCTGTACCGGCTGCCGGGCATCGCGGACCTGGAGGTCAGCGACCCCTATGAGCTGATGGCCACGGTAGAGGCCCAGACCGGGCTGTCCCTGGCCGCCGGCCGGGTCCTCGCCGAGGACATCGGCGACCCTCCGCCACCCGCCGACGGCGACCCGTTGCGCATCGACCGGGTGCACCTCTTCCCCCGGGTGCCGCACAGCTGCCGCCTGAGCCTGGCGGGCGGCCTGAACCACTACCGGTGGTCGCCGGTCGGCGACCTGGCCGAGCACTGCGGTGAACAGGCGCCGCTGATCGAGGCCGCGCTCAAGGGCTACGCCAACGGCACGTCCCTGCGGCTGCACAACGGCCTGATCGTCACCGAGAGGCGGGCCGCGTAGATGTCCGGCACCGCCCCCGTACCGGCCGGCACCCCGACGCCCGGGGCCGCACCGCGCTACCTGGTCCGCCCGGCCGAATACGCCGACCACGCCCGCGTACGACAGCTCGTGGCCGCGCACCCCCCGTGGACGAGCCGTCATCCCCTGCCCGGCAATCCCGCCGACAACCCGCTCCTCCTCCATCTCGGGGCGCTCGACACCGAGGGGCTGCCGATGACTTGGGCGCTGCTGGAGCACGCCCAGCTGCGGTGCTGCGCCCTGGTGTCCCTGAACGCCACCCGCGACCGCCAGCTTCGCCTGCACTCCGGCTCCGGGCTGGCGCTGTGGATCGACATGCTCTACGCGGACCTCGACGGACCCGATGCCGCGATGTACGGACCGCTGCTGACCGCCTGGTTCACCGACTACGCCGCCCGCCACGAGCAGGTGGGCTGGGTGTGCGCGTGGCTGTCCGACGGGCCGGTGGCCGACGACCTCGGCGCCCGCCACGGCATGGAGATCCTGCGCAGCGAGCCCACCGCGTCCTCCCTGCTGCGCCGCCGCCCGACGCGTCTGCCCTCCCTGGACCGGATGATCGAAGCGCAGCTCCCGCCGTGCGTCGGGAGCCGAAGACCCTGATACGCAGACTTCCGCAGACGGTGCCGCGGGTCACCGTCGCGCGGGCGGGCACGAGTAGCTCCCGTGCCCAGGGCGGCCGTCCCCCTCCGTGGCGGCTGCCCACCTCCCGAGGAGCCGGCACCGGCACCGGCTCGCTCTCGGGGAGAGCGGCCTGCTCCGCACAGCGGGAGCGGGCGGGCCGCGCGCTGCGGCCTTCCCGGCCATCGCACGCCGGGAAGGTGCCGGCCGTCCGTCTGGGGAGGCGGACCGGCCGGCCGGGGGCGGGGGGGGGGGGGGGGGGGGCCCCCCGCCCCCCCCCCCCCCCCGCGGGGGCGCGGGGGGGGGGGGGGCGCCCCGGGGGGCGCGC
>NZ_JBEZAN010000020.1:0-11928 GCF_040646595.1 Streptomyces sp. NPDC045470 | reverse complement strand
CTGCCCCCCCTGGTGTGCGCGGTCGGCGCCGGGGCGCGGCGCGCGCCGGCCCGGCCCACCGCCGCCCCCCGCCCCGGCACGCAAGCAGGCCCTGGCCGCGGGAGAGCGGCCCGCGGCCAGGGACCACCGCACGCGTCACCGCCCCGTCACACCCAAAGGAGCACGAACGCCCTATGAGCAGCAGCTTCATCACGATCAGCTTCAACTGCCAGGAGAACGGCTTCGGCAGCCGGGAAAGGCGCCTGAAGGTGTTGCGCCGCCTGCGCAGTTTCAACCCGGCGTTGGTGTTGCGCCAGGAGATGCCCGGGGCGGCCGACCACGCACGGGCGGTGATGTACAAGGCGGAGGACCCCGAGGTGGGGCTGGGGATGCGCGGCTGGCTCGGCGAGGGCTCGGCCACCGCCGTCTTCGCCGACACGGCGGTGCTCAGGCCCGTCGCGGAGTACCCCAGCCCCGCGAAGGTCATGGAGAGGCCGCCGACCGCCGTGGGGTTCCAGCTCGCGGCCGCCGGGCCCGAGTCCACGCCCGTCATCGGGGTCGCCGGGCACAACCCCTACCCCGTCCCGGTGCAGCGCGAAATAGAAACCGGCTGGCTGACTACCTTCAACGACAAGGTGATCCGGATGGCCGACGGCTCCCGCCGCAAGGCGTACATAATCCTCGGCATCGACGCCGCCCAGGCCACGCCCGGCGAGGTGCCGCTGCCGCAGGTGCGGGACATCGGTGACGAGCCGCACCGGGCGCACCGCACCCGCCGCGGCCCGGACGGCACGTACGTCATGGACTAGGAGCCGCACGCCATCCTGGAGATGGCCGGTGTGGTCGATGTGGCCCGGCACCTGGCCGCGACGCAGGGCCACAGTGCGGGCCTGGCCCCGACCATGCAGGCCACCACCACCCACGGGCCCGCCACCCGCGTCGACTGGGTCTGTGCCAGCCGCCCCCTGCTCCCGGCCGCAGCCGCCTGCGAAGTCGTGGACGCCGACGGGGACTCCGACCACGACTACGTGGTGGTCAGCTGGCACCTGGACACGCTCATCGACATCCTGCGCCGCCCCGTACCCCAGCCCACCCCTGAGCTTTCCCGGACCGGATGAGACCGAGACCCCGGCCGGGGAAGGGCGCAGGGCGTGGCCTGCGCCGGGTGCGGCTGGCACGCCGGCCGCACCCACCCGACCTCTCCCGGTGCGCAGCCGTCCGGCCTCGCGCAGGGAGAAGCGGTCTCGGCCCGGCGCCGACGACCGCAACCGCGCGCCCCTCGGAAACGGTCCGCCGAGGCTGACCCGCGTTCCAACGGCCGAACAGGGAGCGGGTCTCGCGCGGGGCCGCCGGGAGCACGAAGGGGCTCCCGGCGGCCGTCACATCGCCTCCGGCCGCGCAGACACCTGGTCGCGCGGCCGGAGGGCCCCTCTGACCATGTCCGACGTACGACCGCCAGGCAGGAAAATGCTCACCTTCGACTCGCACTCCCCCTCATCCGCAGGGCTTGCCGCACGCAACCATCTCCAGGCGGTGCACCAGCCGGCCGTCGTCCCCTTCATCGCGCTGCGTACCGGGGAAGAGCCGGTGGACCAGGAGCTGACGCTGCGCGATGCGCCCGGGGAATGGGGGCTGGCCTACGCCGATGAGGTTCCCGAGGACCGCGACGTCCACGGTGTCCTGTGGCAGCGCCACACTCAGAGCCTCGGCCGGTCCGGCAAACCGGCCGGGCCCTGGCTGACCGGGCAGGTCCACCCGGGCCGGCTGCGGGAGACGATGGTCCGGCTGCACTGCCCGGTCTGCAACTACCCGGCCGGCCGCAGCGGTGACGGCTGGCTGTTCCTGGAGCCGCTGGCCGCCGAGCCCGTCGACGGGCGGCTGACAACCTGGCCCGCGGTGTGTCTGGAACACGCCCTCACCTACGCCCGCTACCGCCCCGACCTGCGGGACGGCTACACCGCCGTCCGGTCGGCCGAGCCCGTCCTGTACGGCGTGCGCGGCCGGAGGCTGCGGTTCGCCGGCACCGCTTTCGAGACCGCCGAGCACGACGTCCTACTGCCCTACGAGCACGCCCGGGGCCGCTGGATCGTCGCCGAGCGGCTGGTACGGAAGCTGCTCCAGACGACCACGGTGATCCAGGCCGTCGAAGTCGTCGCCGGATGACGCCGCAGCGCCCTGCCACCCACAGCACAAGGAGCTTGCCGTGACACTTCGCACCCAGTACGACAAGTTGACGCCCACCGAGGTCCGGGGCCTGCCCCTTCTCGCCGACGGGAAGTCCACAGCGGCCGCAGCCGCCGCGATGGGCATCAAGCCCGAGACACTGATGAACCACCTGCGACGAGTGCGCAACAAGGTGGGCGACGGCTCGCGCGCGCACGTCCTGCACCGCTGCTACACCAAGCGTCTGCTTCCGCTGCCGATGCCCGGTGAAACGCCGGTTTTCTTCACCCTGGAGGAGAGGCGGGTGTGGACCGTGGTCGCTACCTACCCGATTTCGGTGCGAGTGCCGGGCGGCACGACCCGAGACGCCATAAGAGCGCTCATGAAGAAAGCCGGAGCCGCGTCCGAGCCCCACCTGATCAAGCTGGGCCACCAGTACGGCCTGCTGACCGGCCCCGACCACAAGCGGTTTCGCACCTCCGGCCCTTGACCGGACGTATGCCCTGGAACAGCAGGGCCGCCCCCTCTTCGCATCGCCGTCCCGGCGGCGCGGCCGTCACGACACCGACCTCACCGACACCTATGCGAAAGACACAGATGAACCAGCTCGAAGCTGACGCCGGCACACCAGCCTGCGAGGTACGGCAGGAAGCCGGACCCAAGTACGACGACCTCGGCGCCCGTATCCGCACCATAGCCGCCGAGGTCGCCCCTGTCGTGGAGGCCGTCACCGGCCTGCCGCTGCCACCCCGCCCCCTGATCCGGGTGGTGACGCCCTCGGCCCTCGCACGCACCTGGCTGGCCCACCTCCACGGACTGGCGCACCGTGAGCGCATCGCCGTCGCCCGGGTCGGCTTCACAATCGACGCCCAGCAGTGTGCGGCCTGGCACACCGACTACATCGACGCCGCCAAGGACATGGTCCGCCGCTGGGCCGACGACGCCGCCCACAGCATGGAAGACGCCTTGATGAGGCCGCAGGTACTGATGAAGGCCAAGGTCATCACCCACGCGCAGCACGACGACGACCAGCTCTACCGCACCGTCGCGCACGAGCTCACACACCTCGCACAGCACCGCGCGAGCCAAGGCCTGGCCTGGGTCGCGGCCATGACGCGCTATGCGCGCACGGTGAAAGTGCCCGGCCACGGATTCGTTCCAATCGCCGCCATGAAGCTCATCGAGGGACACGCCTTTTGGGCTGAGGAGGAAGTGAACCTCAAAGTCCTGGGGCGCAAGGTGGGCTGGCCGCAGGCCGAAGGGACAGAGATTTTCCGGCGCGCCAAGGACCGGCACGGGGTCTTCCGCAACCGAAACGGAGAGGCTCCCAGCGCCGCCGAGGCCAAAGCCATTTACGACGAGTGCCACCGCTTCGTACAGAAGGCGATCGACCGTGTTGGCCTCGACCAGTTCAACGGCATATGGACGAGCTTCGTCTCGAAGTGCCCCGTTGAGGACGAGATCGTGGCCCCGGGCATCTGGCAGCGCCGCGTCGGCCTCGCCAGCGTGTCCCGCCGCCCCGCGACGTGGCGTCAGGCGGCGTTCCTCCGACGCCGGTAACAGGCCAGTGGGCCACCTATAACCCGGTGCCCGGCGGTCACGCCTCCCCGCACACCGCCGGGCACCTCTTTCCCCCCCCGGAAAGCCCTCATGAACACCACCCCCACCCCGCGCCCAGGGCGTCCGCGCAACATCTGGAAGGGGCGCACCGTCCCGTACGTCACCGCCTGGACCGGCGAACAGGACATCTCCCGCCGCACCCTGCGCATGACCGCCAAGGGACTGGGCTACCTCCGTTAAGGCCCCGGTTCGGCGTGCTGTGGGAACGCTGGGACGGCAGCTACGGCGATGGTGAACCGCGCTTCGGGAACTCGCATTCCGAGCGGCAGCGCACCGCGATGGAACATCTCCTGTGCCAGGTATGCGCCCGCCCCGCCAGCCGCACCAAGCACGGCTACCTGTTCCTGGCGAAGACCCAGGTGCGGACTCGCGGTCCAGTGTTCGTGAATCTCTCATCTCGAAGTCCTGGCGATAGCGCCTCGGACGTGCACGGGTGCGGACTCGCGGTCCGGTGTTCGTGAATCTCTCATCTCGAAGTCCTGGCGATAGCGCCTCGGACGTGCACGGGCAAAGGGGCGTGTGGAACGGCGAGTGCGAGTTGCTCGGACACGACCTGCAAAGCCGCAGGACACTTTCATGCGAGTTGGCAGCATCACCCTCCACCGCCACGGCACCCTGCCAGCAGCCGAACTCCACCTCAACCACAACGCGGCCAGCACCTCGCCGTCCTGACCCGCACACCACTGCCCCACCTGACCGCGCGCCCTGCCCCGGCTCCCCCCCCCCCCCGACGACGACACCCACCACACCGCTGCCACCGCGCGCTGGACACGGCTCGAGGCCGGCAGCAGCCCGTCCGCGCCTGCACCCTGTGCACCCGCCACCGCAGCCAGAACGCCACCGACACCGCCTGGGTCCACCCGGCACCACACCGGCTGATGTGCCCGCGCCATCAGCAAGCCGCCCCCGACCCGCGGCTCACCTCCCCCATCCGCACAGGGGCCGTGCCCGAACTCTCCGCAGCGCACCACACCCACCAGCGCCTTTTACGGCACCCACGTGCCAACACCGCCTGGACCGCAGCGCGCGCCATCACCACCCGCTGGTACGACCACCAGCAACATCTCACCCACCGCTGGCACACCCGCCTTAACCGGCTCAGCTCCACCAACCCCCACCTCACCGCCACCAGCAGTGCCTCCCCTGCCCTGCTGACCCGCGACCTGGTGACCTACCCCAAAACCGTCACCCTGGCCCGCACACTCGCCGCCTTCCTGAACCGGCCACACCGCGAGACCGGCAAGGCCCTCAGCCTCATCGCCCACCGACTCGGGCTGCCCCGTCTGGCCAGCAACGCCAACGACCCCCTCGGGGCCTTCCTCACCCACACACGCTGACCAGCACCGCCCGGAACCCCAAGCCCTAGAGAGCGCAACCGCCCACAGACGCGCCACCACACCTACGAGAAAACCAAGATCAATCCCACATAACTACCGGACCGCAGACCAGCCACCCGAACAACCCAACCGAACACGACCCCAGCCCACCCCATCACCCTCGAACACAACCGACTCAGCCGTCCCAAATCCCACACCAAAGACAGGACACCAGACCACAGCAGCCCAGCCCCCTGAACATCACCGCTCCGTCACAGCCCCCGCCTCACCAACTTGCTGGCACTCACCCACTGCCACCGCGCCTCCCACTCAGGGCGCTCTGCGGATCACAAGGCCGATTTCAAGCCAGTCAGGCCCTAGTCCGAGGGGCCATATGGGCCTTGTCGGTGGTTGGCGAATCAATAACGATCTGAAGCACGTCGACGCCCATGCACCTCTGACCAGGGGCATTAGGCGGGCCGAAGCGTCCTTGAGCTCTACGAATGAAGGGAACTTCTACATGTCTGGATTTGTCAACGCCCGGACTGGCGCGCCGCTGAGGTGTCGTACGGCCGTAGTGGCCGGTATAGCTGCTGGGGCTGTGTTCGTCACCACAGCTGCCGCTCACGCCTCCGATGCACCGTCACGTCCTGAGGCACCATCAACCGCCGTTGCAGTAGCTGACCCCAGAAGCGGACCTTTGGAGGGCGTCGGCTCCGATGACCAGGTCCTGAAGGCACTGGAGGAAGCGTTGACGCTCATAGACTCCATCCCTGACGAGGTGCTTGCGCAGGGAGAGAAAGCCACCGCGCAGTGGCTGGCTGAGCGCATCCCCGCCAAGTCGGTGGGTGACGGCCAGAAACGGTCCTTCGACCTGGGCGGATGCGCGCGCGGCATTGCTATTGCCCTCGGCTCCAACCTCCTCGCCATCGGCAAGATCTACAAACTCAAGAAGGCCATCGACAGGCTCGGCGGTGTCAGCAAGGTCATCGCAAAGATCAGGTCCAAGAAGAAGATGGGCAAGACGTTCAAGAAGGGGATCATGGAGATTTTCGAAGAGGCTGGAACGGGCCTCGGCGCCATCGGCGCGGAGATACTGGGCGTAACCGACGTCATCAAGCACTGCTGGTGACACAGGGGCAGACGAAGGACTGGTGTCTTGACGATGGAGCTAGCCGCGACCGTTCTACGCTGGGGGTTCTTCGGCGTCGGATCCGCCTTGCTGATCGCATTCGTCGTCACCGCCGCCCGCCAGCGCCGTGATGGTGCCAGTTTCGGAGAACTGGCTGAACTGATGGAACGCGAGTGGTTCAGCGCAGGGAAGGTATTCTTCACGGTGCTCGTCGGGCTTGTCGGCTCATGGTCGGCGGCGTACGTAGGCGGCACTCGCAGCGGACTGCAGGAAACCGTCCCAATCCTCTTTCCTCTGGGCGTTGTCGCCGCCTTTGTCGTCTGCAGCCTGACCAAGAGTGGCAGCGACATCAGTAATTCTCTACGAATCAAAGCGCTGGTCTTGCTGGCCGCCCCTCTGCCGATCGGTGCTGTGATGACGGGCTGGTAAGCCACGTCACAATGCGATCGAGGTCCTGCCGGGCGCCCGGTAGGACCTCGATCGCGCGGGCCAACAGCCAACACCTCGCTGAGCCGCGAGTCGGTATCTGGACGGCAGGTACCTAGGTGGCCCGGTAGACGTCAACCGCTCGGGTCGAGGTGTCGAAGACCAGGCCGTAGCTGTCGTTGACCAGGACGGGCGCGATGGGGCCGATACTGGTGCGCAGGTCGCTGCCCGTACGGGCATCAAGGGTCATGGCCTGATCGGCCTGGGCGTAGACGACTCCGTGCCACGCCGAGGTGATCGCGGGCGCGTCACGGCGCGCCGCCACGTCGGGCAACCGCCACAGGACGTGCGGCGTGCGGACGTCCAGGGCCCCTACGACCGCGTGGCCGGAGCCGTCGGTCCCTGCGCAGATCGCCGTGTTCCACCCGTCGTAGTGGCAGTCGCTCAGTGGCATGTCACCAGAGTCCAGGCGGGTTGCACCGGTCGCGGCGTCGATCAGCAGGGTTTCGCCGGTGGTCCCGTCGGCCAAGGTCAGCCCGGGGCCGGCGTCCGATGCGGTGGCCTCCCCGAGTCGCAGGTTGCGCTGCCACATCTGCCTGCCGTCAGAGGCCGACTTGCCGACGAAGTCGCTGTCGCCGCGCACGCCGACGGCCACTGACTGCTCCAGGTCCACGCCCTTGAAGTTGGTGTCGGTCCAGATGACCTGGCCGGTTTGGTGTCGAGCAGGGCGGAGAGCGGCAGAGACTCTGAATAGCCTTGCTCGTATGAGGTGACGAGTACGTGCTGGGCGTCGGCGGCGACCACGTGGGGCTCTGCCGTAGCAGTCATGTCGTCACCGGCGAGCCTGCGCGTCCACAGAGTTTCTCCGGTGTCGGCGTTCAGGGCGACGACACTGATGCCGTGCCGGTCGGTGTGGGTCCCCGTGCCCTCTTCCGTGGTGGCGAAGGCACCGATCACCTTGTTGCCCGCGAGCCGAGGTGCCTGGGCGACAGAGCCCCCGTGCGGGATGGCTGTGTGCCAGGCGGTGTCACCGGAGTCCAGCTCGAAAGCGGTGATTCCGACGTCGTCCTGGTCGTAGGCGTAGGCACGGCTCACACCCAGCGTCATGACGTCGTCCAGGTCGTCTTCGCTGGCCGGGGAGGGCCACGCCCCCTGTAACACGGCGGTGCGCTCCTGCGGGAAGGACTCCGGCGGCGCCTTCGGCTTGGCTGCCGGACTACCGCCGGGCGGGGGACCGCCGCCGCAGGCGGCCACGGCGAGAAGGACGCCGAGCACGAAGCAGGCCAAGCGTAGGAACCGCTGTTCGGTGTTGAGCCCGGTCGCGGACTCCATGGGTTTCATGGACACCAGACGGTGGCAGAAAGCGGTCCGGTCAAGCAGGTCTTCGCAGATATCCGGGGCGCTCGAGTCATGGTGCCAACTCGCATGAAAGCGTCCTGCGGCTTTGCAGGTCGTGTCCGAGCAACTCGCACTCGCCGTTCCACACGCCCCTTTGCCCGTGCACGTCCGAGGCGCTATCGCCAGGACTTCGAGATGAGAGATTCACGAACACTGGACCGCGAGTCCGCAGATGCCGCGCGCGAAGTCGGCGACCTCCCGTGTTATCTGGGGTGCGTGACGAGCGTCGGGCATGTTGGGCAAGTAGCGGCAGGAGCCCGTGCCTTACGGGTATCAGCAGGCTGTTCAGGTACGTACGGCATGGTCCGGTCGGATGGGCTGAACCTGGGGAAGCGTGCCATCACTTGCGAGCGCCCCCGGTAGTTATGCAGGACATGGAACCCAACACGGTCTTCGAAGCGATCACCGGCGTCCCGGCTCCCCGGGACGAGGCCGTCGTCGCCGAGCCGATGAACATGGAGAACGCGGGAGCCGCGTGCGACTTCTGCCCCAACGGCCCGCTCGTCGGCATCGAGTCGCCCCCGGTGGTGTGGGCCTTCCCCGCCGGCCAGGCCGAGGACTCCCGCGAACTCGTCCCCGGCTCCGGCATCAAGATCGGCCTGCCCTTCGCCGCGATGCTCTGGAAGGCGTGCGAGCGCTGCCGCCGCCACATCAAGGCGAACCGGTGGGCCGACCTGGCCCGCGACTGCGGCCTTCCCGAGGGCGGCTTCGGTGCCTGGCAGGGCTTCCGGGTCGCCCGCCGGCCCGGCCCCGGCTACGCATGGCCGCTGGTGCCGCACAAGCTGCCCACCGTGCACAAGCACGTCCGCGACGCCTGGGAGAAAGGCAAGCTCGCCTTCGCCGATCACGTCCGTGAGCGCCTGGTGCCAACTCGCATGAAAGCGTCCTGCGGCTTTGCAGGTCGTGTCCGAGCAACTCGCACTCGCCGTTCCACACGCCCCTTTGCCCGTGCACGTCCGAGGCGCCATCGCCAGGACTTCGAGATGAGAGATTCACGAACACTGGACCGCGAGTCCGCAACAGGGGCATGGAAGAAAGCGATCTCGTCAGCGCTGTCCGAGATCGCGGCGGCTCGCTGCTGCAGCGTGAGTACGTCCGCCAGACCTTCCTCTGGCGGACGCAACTCACCCGTCGTGAGCGCCAGCTGCGGGACCAGCGACAGCCGACGACTTCTGGTTTCATCCACGATCCGGCAAATTACGGGGATCGCTCGCAGAATTCGCCAGTAACGGCGGAGATCCCACACCACACCAACGAGTGGCTGCCCGGTACAGACGGTGGACCTGCTGAGATGCGGCTACCTCAGCATGAGGGCCTTCGGGGAACCCATCGGACAACCCCTTGGGGTCGGCGTCGCCTGGGCGGGCACCGTCAGGAGCGGCGCGGCGGTGGCGCCGGCGGGCGCGAGGGAGCGGATGCGCGGTGTCATGAAGTGCTGCCTCCCGGGACGGGGTCGATGCGGCGCGGCGCGGCCGTGCCGTCGAGTCGGGTTTCGCGGGGCGTGCCGGATTCGGCGGTGGTGAACGCACCGGCGCCGCCGACGAGCGGCAGTTCCGCGGATGTGCGGGCCAGGTCGACGGTGAGCGTCGGGGTGTCGGCGGGGGGTTCGATCAGGTTCTTGTCGGTGCCCGCGACGATCAGTGCGAGTCGGTGGCCCTTCGGCACGACGTGGTCGGTGGCGGCGAGGTCGAGGGTGATGGTGTGCGGCTTGCCCGGGGTGAGGGGGCGGCCGCGCCGGTCATCGGCCCAGTTGCCGAGGTCTGCCCAGCCGCGGCTGAAGACGGTGTAGCCGACGTCAGCGGTCTTCGCGCGCGTCTCCTTGAAGCAGGAGCTGTCACCCGTGGTGCTCGCGCCCCAGCAGGTGCGTTCGGGGAGGGTGGTGATGCCCTCGCCCGCTTCGGCGTAGTCGCGGATGGTGTCGGGCCCGAGGTCGACGAGGACCGCTGAGAGATGGGCGGTGCGGGTCGTCGGGGTCGCGGTGACGGTCACCTTCGAGGAGCCGGACAGGCGCAGGTCACGGCTGAGGGGCTTGCTGACGAAGCCCGCCTTGCTCGGGGTCGATGTGTCGATTTGCCCGGCCCAGTCGGTCTCGCTCAGCCTCGGGTCGTCGGTGAAGGTCTCGGTGCCCTTGCCTGGCCGGGTGCCGAGGGTGCCCACGCCGGGGGACGTGCCCTTGGCGGGGCGGAGCTTGACGGCCCGCGTGCCGCGCGGGGGCCAGACGCGGTCGGTGCTCCAGCGGTCCGGGGCGCGCTCGATGTCGGCCATTGGTTCGCGGTCGACGCCGTTTTCGTAGCCGAGGAGTTCGTGGTCGAACCAGCGGTGCAGGGTGCGCACCCAGTGGGCGCGGCGGAAGTCGAAGGGGTCGACGTGGCCGGTCTGGCTGAGCCAGATCTTGCGGTCGACGCCGTTCTCGGCGAGCGCGTCCCACCACTGGCCGAAGTGCTTGGTGCGGACGTTGAGGTCCTGCATCCCGTGGACGACGAAGACGCTGGCGCGCACCTTGTCGGCGTCCGGGACGTGGTTGCGCTCGCTCCACAGCCTGGTCCAGTCGCCGGTGCGGGGCGCCCGGTCGATGAGGCGCTGCTGCACGGCGCCGCAGCGGGCACGGGCCTCGGGGCTCTCCACGGAGTTCGAAAGCCACTCGGGGCCGCTGTCGCGTAGCGGGGCGCCCTTGGCGAAGTAGTAGTCGTACCAGGAGGAGATGGCGCCGATGGGCACGATGGTCTTGAGCCCCGGCACTCCGGTGGCGGCGACGCCCTGTGCGACGGTTCCGTCGAAGCTCTTGCCGATCATGCCGGTGTCGCCGTTGGACCACGACGCCTTCGTACGTTCGTTCCCGGTGCGGCTGGTGTAGCCGCAGGCGCGCCCGTTCAGCCAGTCGACGACAGCCTTGGCCGACTGGACGTCGGAGCGGCCGCCGACGTCGACGCAGCCGTCGGAGCGGCTGGTGCCTGCGAGGTCGACGGCGACGTAGCCGTAGCCGCGGGGCACGAAGTAGTTGTCGTAGTACTGCGGGAGCTGGACGGGGTTGCCTTTCTCGTCGTACGTCTTCTTCTGGCTCTCTGTGCCCCGTCCGCAGCAGGCGTAGTACGGACTCGCGTCCATGATCACGGGTATGCGGCGGCCCGTGCGGTCGAGTTCCCGGGGGCGGACTATGTCCACGGCGACGCGGTCGGTCCTGCCGTCCGCGTCGCCGTCGATCCGGGTGTCGACCCATACGGATTCACGTATCGCGTCCTTGTACGAGTACACGGGTCTGCTCTCGCCCGGCTTGCGCGGGGTGTCGGTCTCGGCGACGACCTCGGTGGTTCGCTCGATGCTGGCCCGCGCCGCGCCAGCGTTGTCGCTGATGCCCGGGGCCCCGGGGGAGACGCCGGCGGCCGATGCTGGGGCCGCCAGCAGGAGAGAGGCCGCGAGCGCGCTCGGGGCGATGAGTCTGCGGTGCACAAGAAGCTCCAAGACGCAGGGGACAAACATGCTTTCGTCTTGGTCGTCAAGCCTATTCAGCCTCTTCCCACACATCGCATTTATGTCCCCAGTCATTACATGATTGTCATTGAGCCGACATATAGCGCAATGTCTCATGCACCAGTCATTGCTGCGTGCAACTGCCTGGCGCACGCGAGTTCACCGGTGTGCCTTCTGTGCCAGACCGATATGTGTGCTAAGCACCTGCACACTGTGAACATTCGTCCGCGTTCAGCGGTTGGCCGGCCGCGCACGCGCCCAGCTGGATCGGGCGCCCAGAGCTGACGCACGCGCCTACTTCGCTGGCACCCCGCGCCGGGGGCGAGAGCTAACGACCTCGTGCACGGTAAGCGGTGAGGCGTCGAGGATGGCGGCGGGACTCGGTGTTCACCTCTGCCGTGTCGACGTCAGGTCCGCGGTCTGCTG
>NZ_JBEZAN010000019.1:125703-135187 GCF_040646595.1 Streptomyces sp. NPDC045470 | reverse complement strand
CCGATCCGGCAGCAACGGCTCGATGCGTGCCCATTGGGCGTCAGTCAACGACACACATCAACCAACGATCCGATGATCTGAAGGAAACGGCCTAGACGGTGCCCCTCGCCCGCGGCTTCCAGATGGTGGGCGACCTCGGCTCCGACCCGGGTTTTGCCTGTCCCGCAGGGCATCACCGCAGTGGCCCGCGAACTTTGGGCCAGCGTCTTGCGCGCGGCGTCTACCGCCTCCCGCTGATGCGGGAACAGGGAGGCGGGGGTGGTGGGCGGCAAGGCCCCTCTCCTTTACGTCCGTCAGGTGGCTGTGGTTGTTCATCGGGCCAGGGCCGCGGTCAGGAAAGCGGCCGAAGAGGCCCTTGGGCCCGTTGCGCGCTGCAGGCGTCTGACCGCCGGCGTCCGGCAGCAGACCAGCGCTGCGGGGTGGCGTGGAACTGCCGGGGGCAGCGGGGCGGCCGGGGCGGTCTTTGGCCCGGTCTGGTGGTGCGGCGTCAGCGCCCGCAGCGGGGCAGGCAGAGACGGGTTAGGTCGCCGTCGGGTCTGTGCGAGGGGGCGGCGCAGGTCTCCACGGGTCGTTCCAGGGGCCGGTCAGCTCCGGCGGCAGCACCGTGCGCAGGCAGTGGATCAGGCGGTACAGCTCCTCGCGCGGACGTAAGCGGGTGTCAGGAGCCAGGAGCTGTCCGCCGTTCTGGATCGCGGCGTGCAGCCGGGCACATCCGGCGGACGCTGCCTGGCGTTGTCGTGCCAGCGGCAGGAAATCGTCGAGGTGTTTGCGCAGCTCACCGCAGGCCGTCAGGACCGTTTCGGTCTGCGCGTGGCGCAGGCGGCGCGTCAGCCGGTATGCCTCCTCCAGCCTGACCAGCACATCCAGGGCATCGCCCAGAAAGTCGTGGGCCGAGAACGACGGCGGGTCGGCGCAGTGCACCGCGACCCCCAAGCTGTATGCCCACCGATACACCTTCCGCTGCGCTCCGCAGGTCAGCGCGAGGTGGTCCATCGAGGAAACGACCAGGTGCCCCGGACGCGTCTGTGCCGCCTCCAGCATCGGTTTGATCCTGTGCTTCCAGCAGGGGCGGCTATGGAGGTCGACTGTGGGCTCGCTGCTGTCTCGGAAGGTCTGCGAGTTCAGGCGCAGATGCAGCCGGGCGTGGCGTTCCAGCCGGGCCAGCAAGGACTTCGCCAGGGTGTCCGCTCCGGGCTGGCAGATGTAGAGCACCGCGGACGACCCGGCCGGTGCGCCGTTACTGCGCATGGCCGTTGTGCAGGTGGGTACGGGTGCCGGAGCGCGCACACGGTGCGGCGTCAGACCGCAGGGGTGCGCTCGGCCGCAGTCGCGGCTGGGATTGCTGCATGGCGTCGGGCCCGGCGGCCGCCGGCCCGCGAACGGCCTGGCGGGGCGGCACCGGGGCGGACGCCGGGCAACTGGGCAGCACGGGGAGCACCGCTGGCCAGGACGGTGTGCGCCGTGCGCCGGTGCAGAAGGTGGCGTAGCGGCCGGCGGGCTGTGCAGCGCCCGTGGTCCGGGCAAGCCAGGCCGCCAGCCAGGGCCGGAGCGCGGGGGCAAGGGCGGCGGCCGTCACCGCCGTATCGTGCGCGTTCATCGCAGTACGTCTTTCGTGTCCGGGGATTCGGGAAGGGGCCACAGCGCCTGGGCGGCCGTATGTGCGGGGCCGGGCGCCCGGGAAACGGCCTTAAGGACGGAGCAGCGCGGGTGCGGCGGGCGTCGAGTTCGCCACTGCGGGCAGCAGCCTCACGGCGGGGCGGGTGGCGGCTCGTCCTGCGGTGGCGGCGCGCTGCCGGCGGGCATGGTGGTGCGGGGCATCTGGAGTCTCCCGGAGGGCTGCACGGTGCGGTCGCCGGTTCAGTTGCGCGAGGCGCCGTGGGCGGCCTGCCGGAGGATCTCGCCCAGCAGCGGGCCGTCCAGGGTGATGCGCATGATGTGATGGTCGGACAGCCTTTCGTCGACGTCGATGACGTCCACGCCGGTCACCGCGGGCAGCAGCTCGGGGGTGACGTAGGCACGGTCGATCCGGGCGTCGGGGCCATGGGTCGAACTGGCGTTGACCGTGCGGGCGACGGCTTTCGGGCTGCCGTGCGGTGCGGTGGCCCAGTAGCGCGCGACGTCCTCCATCAGGTTTTCGGCGCGCAGCGTCTGGTCGGGGCGGATGTCCATGTGGCGCTTGCCGTCCGGCCCGATGAAGGTGCGGTGCACGCGGTGCGCCCGGTTTTTGATGTTGTTCAGGTCGGGCAGGGGCGGGTCGCCGGCCACGCCGGGCTCCGGGTAGCTGTTGTGGTCCCCGGCGATGAGCACGGGCAGCGTGCACCACGTCCCGTCCGGCCGCCGCCAGGCCTTGTCCGCGAGAGTGGTGAGCCACTCCGCTTCGAGGAGCCGCTGCGTGGAGCTGGCATAGGGGCTGTGGGAGGAGCTGGCGACGAAGGGGACCGCGTCGTCGCCGGCGGGCAGGTAGCGCAGGGTCAGCGCGGTCGGCGGCAGAACCCATTTCGGCCCGCGGGCCTGGTGCCAGTCGCGCACGGGGGCGAAGAGCCGCGGGGTGAAAAACAGCGCGGTGCACGCGTCGGGGCCCATTTCCCCTTCAAGCCCGAGCGCCCGCTTGTCGTCGTGGAACAGGGTGTGGCCGTCGGCGTCGGCTCCCCACATCTCCTGGCGGGTCAGCAGGTCGGGCTTGAGGTCCTTGACCTGTGCGTGGGCGGCCCGGCGCAGCGCGGGGTCGTTCTTGCCGTTGAGCTCCAGATTCCAGTTGACCACGGTCAGGGTGTCGTCGCTCTTGCGGGTCATGCGGTAAGCGTTCCTTCCTGGCAGGCGGGCGCCTGTGGGTGACGGTTCTGGTGAGGGGGGCAGGCTGCTGCGTCGCGGTGCAAGACCGTGCGCAGGACCGCGGTGTCGAAGGTGGCGCGCAGCGGAAGGTGGCCGGAGATCTGGCGCAGTCCGTCGGTGTCGCAGACCTCGAAACCGGTCAGGGCGGGGGTGAGTTCGGCGCTGAGGTAGCCGCGGTCGATGCAGTACCGCCGGCCGGGCGGGCGGCCGGGGCGGCGGCGGTAGCCGGAGGCCGCCTTCGTGGCGTTGAGCTGCTGGAGCCTGTTGGCCGCGTAGCAGGCCATCTCCACGTACCCGGCCCCCAGCATCTCGCGGTCCGGACGGTCATCGCTGTAACGCCGGCCACCGTGGTCGTAGGTGCGCATGGCGACGTAGGCGTGGTCGGTGTACTGCGACCAGTTCTGGGGCCCGTCACCGACGCGATAGCTGTTCCAGTCCCAGAAATGGACGGCCAGCCACCCGGGCTTGGCGAGGGTGGAGCACCACCGGGCCTCGTCGCGCCGGTGTCCGGCGTTCCAGTAGCAGGCCTGGCCGCTGACGCAGGAGATGCGCCGGGGGCTGAGCGTGCCGTCGGCGTCGCGCAGGCGCACGGTGAGGTTCGCCGCGATGCTCCACGGCATCCAGGTCTGGCGGAACTCCTCGTCGAAGGCGAGCGGGCCGCCGCGCTTGAGGAAGATCGCGTTGCGGTGGCGGTCGCGGAGGTCGTCGTCCCTCCCGGGGTGGCAAGGGGCGATGTAGCCGTCCATGCCCAGGCGCTCGGCCTGGGCCGTGAGCTGGTCGGGCGGTAGTTCCTGCTGGAAGAAGATGTCCGGCTGCTGGGCGCGCACCCAGGCGGCGGCTTGCTGGCCCTTGATGCCTTTCTCGATGTTCCAGCTCAGCGCGGTAAGGGGGGACGTCACACGGGTTGCCTTTCGGTGTGAACAGGTCAGGCGGGTGCTGGCGGGGGAGAGGTGGAAGCCGACGCTGAGGGCCGCTCAGCGGCGCACCCAGACGGGGCAGGGCCCGGGCACGGTGCGGAGATGAGCCGCCGCTGCGCGGTGACCGGCTGGGTTACAGGTGCAGGCCCTCCAGTGCCTTTTGGACGGTGGTCAGCAGGCTCCGGATGGCCGGTGCCAGGGAGGACTCACTCAGCAGAAAGCCCAGGAACATGGCCAGCAGGGCGTGCAATGGCTTGAGCCCGCATTTTTTGATCAGGAACCAGACCCACGCCAGCAGCAGGAGCACGATCGGCAGGTGCACCGTCATGCGGGCGCCGCCCTGGTCCTGCGTGGCCGGTGCGTGGACCGGACGGCCGGGAGGCGGTGCGGCCCGCTCAAGGAGCGCGGGGCACCATCAGGCGGCGGATCCCGCTGCACAGGGTCATCTGCGGACGGCGGCGGACTGTCGCCCTGGGGGCCCGTGCGGCCGCGTCGCGGGGCCTGCGGCTGCCGGCCGATGCGGGCGACGCATCGGGCCAGCCAGCGCTCCCGTGCCGCATCGAGCAGATCAGGGGTGCGGCGGGAAGGCTGCGCGCAGGTGTGCAGGGCATCGAGGAGAGCACGTTTGCCGCTGCCGCCGTCGGCACCGGTGCAGTACAGGGCATGGTCGTTCTCGACGACGTACAACGGACCGTGCCCGTGGGGAAAGACCAGTTCACTCAGGGTGTGGCCCTGGCCGACGGGGGCGTGCGCTGTCGCCAGCACGATGCGGATGTCCGTGTGCCCGGCAGCCGTCGCCTGCCGCAGATGAGCGAACTGCTCGCGCAGCACCGCGGGGTCGGACGAGACGGGCCACAGGGCGTACTCGTGCAAGAACACCGTCAGGCGCTGTCCGGACACCGGCGGACGGGCAGCGGCGGCAGCCCGCTCGCCGTCATCCGGGGCGGCGCTGAGCACGGCGGCGGCATAGGCGGGGGTGCGCAGGACCGGGGGGATCAGGCGGCCGCTGTAGACGCGCACAGCGGCAGCCTGGCGTTCGCAGGCCGCCAGCCGCTCGGACCAGCCCGGCATCGAGTCCGAGCAACGGGAGCCGCCTGCGTCCAGCAGCGTGTGCACGGGCCGGATCCGGTTGCCGGGCACCTGGTAGCAGCGCAGAAGGCGTTCGACGACATCCAGGCGCAGGCGGACGCTGGCCTGCTCCATCCTGCCGAGCGTCGAGGCGTGGATGCCGAGTTTCTCGGCGGCCTGGAGCTGGGTCAGGCCACGGTCGAGGCGCAACGCCTTCACATACATGCCGATCAGCAGCTGGGCCGGATCGGGCGCCTTGGCGGAGGGCGGGGACTGCATCAGGAGAACTCTCTGAGGTGAAGGGGAGGGGAGCTGGCGGCGGTGCGCAGCCGAAACGCTGCGCCCGTCCAGGGGAGTTGGCCGGGGGTGGCGCTCATGTCGCGTCGTTCGTGCCGGTCACCGGGCCGCGTGGTACAGGCGCACCCGCCGTGCGCGGGGGCAGCCGCCGCGTCGGTGAGCCAGGAGCCGGCGGGAGGCGCGGCGGCCACAGGCTCGACGTGCCAGGTCAGCGCGCCACGGTCATCGGTGACCTCGACACTGACGGACAGCGCGAGCCGGTCCAGCGCGCGCATCAGGACGTCGCGGACCCAGGGGTCCTTGGCCCAGTCCGTCAGCGCTTCGGAGCGCTGCGCGGACAGCAGGGGACAGACGGTGAGCAGGGAGGTGGTCAGCCACCGCATCGCCACGGCCGCCGAGGGAGCCGGTCCGGCGCCGGTGTCCCGCCGGGGCCCGGCCGTGTGCGGTTCAGCAGGCGTCTCCCGCAGCTCACACCGCCACCGCACCGCGGCGCCGGGTGCCGGGCCGAGGGGAGGTCTGGCCCAGGTGACGCTCGCTCCGGAGTCCGTGCCGCCGATGTGGTCGGTCACCGGGTGGGCGGTGCACACCGTGCGAGGCGCCGGTCTGCGCCGGGCCCGGGGGAGCAGTAACGTCCGTATCGTCAGCATCTGTTGTCCGATGGCGGGTGGGAGGTGGCGGGGAGCGTCGGCGGGCCTGCCGTGGGTGTTACGCACGGCGCGGCACGGCACGGACGTGCTCACCGTGCGCGGCCGGCGAGGTAGCAGGGCCGGCCGCGGCTGAGAGCCTCCAGCGCGGCGTCGACCCGCTCGACCCCGTCCTCGGGCACGTAGGCACTGAGCTGCTTGCGGGGCACGAACCGGGCGTCGAGGACTTCCCCGTCGGGGGTGAACCGGAAGACGGTCCCCGAGCGGATGACGGGGGCGTTCCCGACGTAGGTGTGCTCCTCGACGGCACCGTTGCGGGGAGGCTGCCAGTGCATGAGCAGCAGTTGCCCGGGCTCGACGGTCACGCCGAGGCGCCACCGGGGCACCCAGGCGGGCTGGCCGGTGTGCAGGCGGTCGGTGATGAGGGGTTCGGGGGCTTTCACAGGTGCTCCGTGTGCGGGTTGTGGCGTGTGGCGGGCTGTATGGGCTGGGTCAGGGGGCGGTCTCGTCGAGGGCCAGGGCGAGGAAGCCGCCGCAGTCGCGCAGGCGCCGCAGGGCTGCCTCGTAGGGGGCGTCGTAGGGGGAGATGTCGGTGCGCGAGGCGGCCACGAGGCCGTCGAGTTCGCCGCGGGCGACGGCGGCGAACAGGCGCTCCAGCTCGGGACGGGTGGCCGGGTCGGTCGGGCCGGTGGTGTCGACGGCGGGGGTGACGGCCTGCCAGCCGGCGCGGACGATGACGGCGCGGGCCTGGGCGAGGCGGGCCGCGGGGTCCTGGCCGGGCCGGATCAGCGCGTACGGCGCCACCCGGACGGACCCGGGCTCCCGGCCGTCCAGAAAGGCGTCGGCCTGCAGCTGACGCAGGCACCACAGACGGCGTGCCCCGCTGTGGCCCCGTGCCGCGGCCAGAAAGCTGGCGATGGCCGGCGGGAGGCCGGGGTCGGGCGCCAGCACGCTCATGACGCGGCCTCCGGCGCCAGGGCGGCCTCGTGGAGGGTCAGGGCGGTGTCGACGATCGTCAGCAGGGACCAGGCCTGGGGGAGGTTGCCGACCTGGCGCTGGGCGCCGGTGTCCCACTCCTCGGCGAGCAGGCCCAGGTCGTTGCGCAGCGCCAGCAGCCGTGCGAACAGCGCGTGGGCCTGATCGGTGCGGCCGGTCATGGCCAGGGCGTCGGCCAGCCAGAACGAGCACGGCAGGAACGCGCCTTCGTCGCCGGCCAGGCCGTCCAGTCCGGCGGACGCCCCGGCGGTGCGGTAGCGCAGGACAAAGCCGTCGGCGGTGGACAGCTCGCGCTGGACGGCGTCGATGGTGCCGAGCACGCGCCGGTCGTCGGCCGGAAGGAAGCCCACGCGCGGGATCAGCAGCAGTGCGGCGTCCAGCTCCTGGGAGCCGTAGGACTGGGTGAAGGTGTTGCGCTCGGCGTCGTAGCCGCGGTCGCACACCTCCTGGTGGATCTCCTCGCGCAGCGCCCGCCAGCGCTCCACCGGTCCGTCGATGCCTCCCTCCTCCAGCAGACGCACGGTGCGGTCGACGGCGGCCCAGGCCATGACCTTGGAGTGGACGAAGTGCCGCCGGGGCCCGCGCACTTCCCAGATGCCCTCGTCCGGCTGTCGCCAGGTCTTCTCCAGCGCCTCGACCAGCGTGATCTGCAGGGCGGCGACGGGGGCCGGGTGCAGGCCTGCCGCCCGGCCGTGGTGCAGGGTGTCGATGACCTCGCCGTAGACGTCGTGCTGCAGCTGGGTGGCGGCGCCGTTGCCGACGCGCACCGGGCGGGAGTCCTCATAGCCGGGCAGCCACTCCAGCTCCGCCTCGGGCAGCTGCCGCTCCCCGGCGACGCCGTACATGATCTGCAGGGGTTCCGGAGCGCCGTCCACCGCGCGCAGCAGCCACTGCATCCACTGCTCAGCCTCCTCGCGGTAGCCGGTGCGCAGCAGGGTGGACGCGGTGATCGCGGAGTCCCGCAGCCAGCAGTAGCGGTAGTCCCAGTTGCGCCCGCCGCCGATCTCCTCGGGCAGCGAGGTGGTGGGCGCGGCGACGATGGCGCCGGTCGGCGCGTAGGTCAGGGCTTTCAGCAGGATCAGGGCGCGCAGGACGGCGTCGCGGTGGGGGCCCTGGTAGGTGCACTGGCTGGCCCACTGCTGCCAGAAGGCCAGGGTGTCCTCCAGCGCGACGAGGGGGCCGGGCGCTGTCGGCGGGGCGGGCTGGTCGCAGGGCTGCCAGCTCAGGGTGAAACAGGCGCGGTCGCCTTCGGACAGCGGCAGGTCGTGGCACAGCCCCCTGCCCCGCAGGCGCACGGTGGCGCCGCAGACGAGGGGGGCGTCGACGTCGAGCCACAGGCCGTCACCGTCGGCCGCAAGCCGGGTGCGGCCATCGACGGTGGTCACGGTGGGGGCGGTGCGGCCGTAGCCGAAGCGGGCGTTCAGGCGGGAGGAGACGGTGACCCGTCCGCTGATCACGTCGACGATGCGCACGATGCGGGCGGGAGCGTCGCTTTCGTCCCAGGGCGGCATGAAGTCGGTGATCTGCACCGTGCCGTCGGGCGTGATCCAGGTGCTCTCCACCACCAGGCTCTCGCCGCGGTAGCGGCGGTGGGTGGCCGGCACGGCGGCGCCGTCGTCGCTGGCCGGGCCGAGCTGCCAGGAGCCGTGCTCGCCGGTGCCGAGCAGGGCGGCGAAGACGGCGGGGGCATCGAAGCGCTGCGGGCAGTACCACTGCACGGTGCCGCCGGTGTCGATCAGGGCGGCAGTACGCAGGTCACCGATCAGGGCGAGGTCTTCCAGTCTGGGCACGGGAGTCCTTAGAGCGTCGGGGCGGGGCAAAGGGGGTGGGAAGGCGGGGTGCATGGGGCTGCACCGGTGGGCTGGGGCCGTGCCGCCACGCGGCGTGGCGGCGGCTGGCGGCGATGTGCGGGCCGGGCGGGGCGGCGGCCGGGCTCGGCCCGCTGCAGGGGATTCGGCGGCGGGCGGCGGGGCGCAGCTGAGGGCGGCCACCAGCGGCTGCAGGAGCAGCGGCGCGGTCAGCAGATGCCGGTCCGCGCGGCGGCGTACCCATCCGCAGCCGCTGCCGTCCAGGCCCCGTACCCACTGCGGCGGCGGCAGGTAAATCTCCGAACCGTCCCGCAGGTACGTGGTGCCGGCGGGCCACGGCGGGTCGTCGGACCAAGGCGGCAGGAAGAACCCCCACCGGCCCTCCAGCGCGAAGACGGCGCCCACCGGGTCCAGGGACATCGCGTCCAGATCCCGCACGGCCTGGCGGGCCACCTGCTCGGGCACCAGGACGAGGTCCCAGCCCGGGCCCACCAACTGCCAGCGCAGCGCGGCGTGTTCCCAGGCCCGCAGACAGGCGGACGGTGCGGAGGAGGACATGATCACGAAGGGGCTCCTGGTCGGTTTGTCGGCTCGGCGCGCGGCCTGCCTGGTCGAACGGGGTCAAAGGGGTGCCCCGGCCGCAGGGCCGGCGTCCCTGCGGCCGGAGGCTGGGGTGTGCGGCCGCCGGGCCCGTCAGCCGCGGGCCCGGCGGTCCCGCGCATGGCCCGCTCCCTTCCTGGCAGTCGCAGCAGCGGGCTGGCCGGCCACATCGGGGGAAAGGACCAACCCCCGCAGGAGCCGCGCGGTCGCGGGGGGGGGGGGGGGGGCCCCCCCCCCCCGCCGGGGGGGGGCGGGATGGGGTACAAAGGCCGGGGGGGGGGGCACTAGAGGGGGGGGCGGGGGGGGCGGTGGCCCCCCCCGA
>NZ_JBEZAN010000019.1:95829-125693 GCF_040646595.1 Streptomyces sp. NPDC045470 | reverse complement strand
CCCACTGGCCCGCCCCCTCCGGGGCAGCCGCCGCTGCGGGCTGGCCGCCCACTCGGGGCCAAACCACCCCCCCCCGCAGGAGCCGCGCGGTCGCGGTGGCGGCCCGGGCCGCCACCGCATCTCCCGGGCTGGGCGCTGGATGCGAAACAGCGCGGCCGGGAGAGGCCATACAGGGGCGGCGCGTGGCGCCCGGTGCCCCACCCGAAGAGGGGGCGGCACCGGGCCACGGCTGTGCCTTCCCGGCCGGTCGCGCCGCTGGCTGCGGCAAGACCTTCGCGGGGCCGGGAAGGCCGGTACGGCCGGAACGCGGCGGCCGTACCCGCCCTCGGGTGGCCCCCTCAGTCCGCCCGGGGGAGTTCGGTGGTGCGGGCCTGGCGCCGGAGCACACAGGGCGGCAATTGCGTGCGGACGGCGGAGGCGAGGCGGGGAAGGCGCTTGGCCTTGCGGCGCAGGATGAACAGGGAGGCACCGGGGGTGGTGTCGTGCACGACCTCCAGGCCGTAGCGTTCGCCGAGGTGGCCGGCCAGCGGCCCGTCGAAGCTGTGCGCGGCCAGCCACCGCACGCGCTGCTGCGCGCCGTAGTCGAGGAGCCAGTCGATCAGCAGGGCGCCGTACCCTTGGGCGCCGGCGTCGCGGCGCTCGTAGAGATGACCGATCCACAGGGCTCCGCCGGGCTTTGGATCCCAGCGTGGGGTGCGCATGCGGTCTTTGGTCACCAGGGCACAGCTGCGGAGTATGCCGTCTTCCAGCAGCAGCCAGGTCACCGGATGACCGCGTTCGACCACGCCGAGATTCGGCACCAGCGTGCAGCCTGCGGCGGCCGCTTCGCCGGGCGGTTGGTCCATCCAGTCGGGATGGTGCCTGACGAACGCCTTCACGGCGCGGTGGTCGGCGTACTCGCCCGGGCGGATCAGGAGGCTCGGCCGCCGGGCGGGGGCGGCCGGCGGCGCCGGGGTGGTGGTGGGGGTGCGGGGCATGGTCATACCTCCACGCAGACGTCGGCGGAGCGGTCGTCGGCCGGGGCCAGGCGGGCCGACCACTGGCCCTTGTCCAGGCCGAGCGCCATTTCGCCCAGGCGCCGCAGCTGTATGTCCGAGGTGCCGGCCGGGGCGAAGAGGTGGTGGGCGTCGCGCAGGTAGCGCTCGACGGGGCGGTCGGTGAACAGGGCGCAGCCACCGTGGATTTCCATGGCCGCGCGGGCGGAGTCCAGGGCCAGCTCGGTGTTGAGCAGCTTGGCGTTCATCAGCTCCGCGTCGCACGGCTGGCCCTGGTCGAGCAGGTGGGCGGCGTGATAGGCGGCCAGGCGCGCGGTCATCAGCCGTGACTGCAGTTGCCCGATTTTGAGCCGGATGGTGGACAGCGTGTGCAGCGGCTGGCCATAGCGCCGGCGTTCGGCGGCGAAGCGCACGGTCTCCTCGACGATGGCCTGGTGGATGCCGAGCGCCACCGCGGCCAAGTTCGGCCGGCCGTACAGCACGCTGGAGGAGTACGCGACGGCCAGCCCCTCGCCCTCCCGGCCCAGCAGGTTCGCCGCCGGGATGCGGCAGTTGTCGAAGGCCAGCTCGCCGAAGCCGAAGCCGTGCAGCCCCATGGCCCGCCGGTGGTCACCGACGTGCAGGCCCGGCCGGCCTGCCTCCACCAGGAACGCCGACAGGCCCGAGGAGCCCTCGCCGGTGCGCAGCACGACGCCGTGCAGGTTGCCGATGTGGCTGTTGCCGACGTAGATCTTGTGCCCGTTGAGGACGTAGGTGTCGCCGTCGCGGACCGCCGTGCCGCTCATGCCGAGCACATGGCCGCCCGACTCCGGCTCGGTGACCGCGATGGTCGGCAGGCACTCGCCCGCGGCGATGGCCGGCAGCCAGGTCTTCTTCTGCTCCTCGCTGCCGAAGTGGATGATCTTCGCGGTGCCGAGCTGGGAGGCCTGCGCCATGGCGCCCATGGCGCCGCTGACCCGCGACAGCTCCTCGATGATGAGGGTCTTGGCCAGGTGCCCGGCCCCCATCCCGCCGTAGGCGCGGTCGACGGTGGCGCCGATCCACCCCTGCGCGGCGACCGACCACGCCAGCTCGCGCTCGATCGCACCGGTGGCTTCCATGTGCGCCACGCGCGGGGCGACCTCGCGCTCGGCGAAGGCGCGCACGTCCTGGCGCAGCTCCCGGTGGTGCGGCCTCAAGAACCAGTCGGACATCGTGGAGCTCCCCTTTTCTCCCGGTGAAGGCGGTGTACGGCGATGCGGCACAGCGCTGCTAGCGCGGCGTGAGACCGGAGCGGCGGCAGAGGTAGCCCATGACCTCGTCACTTCCGGCTTTGATCAGGGCCAGCGAGTCCCGGCCGGTGGCCTTCGGTTTCTCCTGGTGACCGACGAAGCACACGGTGCCCAGCACAACGCCGCGGCAGATCAGGGGCGCACCGGCGTAGGTGCGGATGTTGATCCGGTCGACGACCTCGTTGCCGGCGAAGCGCGGGTGGACGAAGACGTCCGGCAGGACCAGGGCCTTTTCCCGCTGCACGACCTCGGGACAGTAGCCGTGCTCGAGGGCCATCGAGCGGCCCACCACCGGCAGGCCGCTGTCCGGGCCGGGGGTGCACAGGCCCAGGAAGTGCTGCTGCTCGGCGCCGAAGATGTTGACCATGGCGTAGGGCACGCCGGCGGCCTGGGCCAGGCGCTGGGCGAAGGCATCCAGCTGCGGGTCGGGGCCGGTCAGGCCCAGGGCGTTGAGCGCGGCGTCACGGTCGAGTTGGCGGGGGGCCCTCTCGTGCTGCGGTGACGGGACGGGACGGGTCATCGGCGGGCTCCAGGTGCGGCGGCGCGTCGCAGGTGCAGGCTGTGGCTGACCAGGCTGGTCAGGGCGGCGCGGGCAGGTTCGTAGTGGCGGACATCGCACGTGATGATGGGGACGGCAGGGGGCAGGCCCAGGGCGTGGCGGATCTCGTCGGGGCAGTAGCGGTGGGCACCGTCGAACTCGTTGACGGCGATGATGAACGGCACCTTGCGCTGCTCGCACCAGGTGACCGTGGGGAAGGAGGACGCCAGGCACCGGGTGTCGACGAGAACCACGACGCCGAGCGCGCCGAGCAGCACGTCATCCCAGAGATAGCCGAAGCGTTCCTGGCCCGGGGTGCCGAAGAGGTAGAGGACCATGTACCGGGGGCTGGTGAAGGTGATCTTCCCGAAGTCCATGGCCACGGTCGTGGTGGTCTTGTCCGTCGCGTCATCGAGGTGATCGGTTGCGGCGCTGGCGGTGGTCATCACCTCCTCCGCGTGCAGGACACCGGTCTCGCTGAGGGTGTCGACCAGCGTGGTCTTGCCGACCCCGAAGCTGCCGGCGATGACCACCTTCAAGTCGAGCGGAAGCCCAGCTCCGGACGTGGGCTCGGAGACGTCAGGGGTCGTTGCGCAGGCCTTCAAGTAACGCCTCCAGTAGCGGGACATCAGGGCCGGTGGGGCCGTCGGGGTTGGCCAGCATCAAAGCGCCCGCGTCCAGGAGGTCGCCGGCCAGGACTTTGATCGCCTGGACCGGCTGGCCCAGGCGGGCGGAGAGCTCGGACACCGCCTGGGCGCTGCCGCTGCAGTACAGCAGCAGCGCTTCGTGTTCGGCGGTGGTGTACAGCGGCCGGGTGGCGGCTCTGGCGATCAACGTGCTGGACAGGTGCAGTGTGTGCTTCGGGCGGGTGCGTCCTGCTGTGATCAGATACGGGCGCACGTCCCCCAGGGTGCTGCTGCTCCAGCCGCCGCCGGCCGCCATGTCACTGCTCCAGCTGGCGGATGCCGTTGCGGGGGGCGCCCAGCCGGCGGATGCCGTTGCGGCGGGCGGCCACGACCAACTGCTCGTCCAGACCGGTGACGAACCGCACCATGTGGTGACCGGCCTGGCCCGGGTCAGCATCGCGCCCGGCCACGACGGTCAGGAGGGTGCCGACGGCCTTCTCGTCCACCAGCCCGGCGCCCATCACGAAGCAGAAGCCCTCGTCGTGCTCGACCGCGACCTGCCGCACGCCGCCGGGGCGCTCCTTGAACAGCTGGCGGGCCGCCGAGCGGATCCCGGTACAGGCCGCGGCGGCGTCGTCGGCGTCGTCCACACTGCGGTTGCAGAAGGCGAGCTTGAGACCGTCGCCGGTCGACAATAGCGCCCACTGCGCCCCGGGGATCTGCCGGACGAGGGCTTCCAGCAACTTCGCCAGCTCCTCCTGGGCCTTTGCCGTGTCGAGGTCGGTGGGCTCAGCGTGCACGGTTGTCCTCCTGCATCGGGTGCTGGGCGGGGGTATCAGAGGTCTCGGGCTCGGCCGCCGGGGCGTCCTGGGGCCGGGGCTGCGGAGCGTGGGGGGTGCGCGAGGTGAAGTCGGCCAGCAGCCTGCCGGTCGGACGTCCGTGCGGGCCCTGCTGCGGTCTTGCGGCAAGCGCCGCAGCGGCCAAAGCGTCCCGGCGTGGCAGCGCGGGACGGCCGTCGCTGAGGGGCTGCTGAGGGACTGCCTGCTCCTGGGGGCGGTCCTCAGTGTGATCGGTGAGGGAGGCGGCGCTGGGCAGGACAGCGCGCTGTCCCGCCGGCGCCGGCAGCCCCCGAGACCCGCTGCGCGCGGCCGGTTGCTGCGTGGGGGCCTCGACGAGCAGGCCGGCCGGCAGGACCACGATGGCCTGGGTGCCGCCCGTGATGTTCGGCCGCAGCTCGATCGTGATGCGGTGCCGCTGCGCCAGTAGCGCGGCCACCAGCAGGCCGAGGGTTCCTTTACGCAGCCGGACGCGGGGGTCCTCGGTGTCCGGGGCAACCAGCAGCCGGTTGAGCGCCTCGTACTTGCCCGGCGACATCCCGGTTCCGCTGTCGATCACCCGGATGACGACACGGTCCTTCATCTGACGCGTGTGAACCTCCACCCGCTCCGTGGAGAACCGCGTCGCGTTTTCCATCAACGCGGCCAGCAGATGCACGAGGTTGGGGCTGACGTAGCCCAGCACCGCCGCTGCCACCGGCGCCTGGGCTATCCGCACCCGGGCGTAGTCGTGGATTCCGGAGGCGGCGCTGCGCAGGGCCTGCATGATGGGGACCGCCTCGCTGTTACGGGAGGGCAGGTTGCCGCCGAGCACCAGCAGACTTTCCACAAGGCGCCGCATCTGCGTCAGAAGGTGGTCGATGCCGTACAACCCGTGCAACAAGTCCGGGTCCTCCAACCCCCACTCCACCTTCTCGATGTCGTGAATGGCACGGTTGACCAGGCTCTGCAGGCGCGGAGCGATGGAGTTGAACAGCTCGGCCAGCTCCGCCTGCGGGCTCAGCTGCTGACGGGCATGGGCCGCCGTCGTCAGCACCGCCTGCCACGCCTCGGCGAACGCCTGCTGCAAAGCAGCCGGGACATCGACGGCGAGGCTGCCCGTGCGCGGCTCGACCGGCGGAGGCTCGTAGTCCAGGCGCACGGAGCCGCGACTGGCCTGATCAAGGGCCCACCGGATCCTGTCGCGGCCACCGTCGATGAGCGGAACCAAGCTGGCCAAGGACTGCAGCAGTTCGCCGACGGTCTGCTGAGCGACGTCGCGCTCAGTACGCAGCCGCCTGGCGCACTCCGCGGCAGTGCGGGTGCGGGCAGCGGTCCACCCCAGCACGCCTGCGACCGCCGTACACGAGACGAAAACGGCGCCCGCGGGCGGCAGGAGCCCCAAGGTGTCGACGAGCCATCCGCCGCCGACCGCCGCGGCCGTCAACGAGGCCGCGGACGTCGCCGGGGGAAGACGCAACGGGGCCTCGGCGTGCCAGGGGCCCGAAGGGGCCACGGCGTGGGCTGCGCGGTCAGACACGCCCCACCTCGCTACAGACCGCGCCCCGCTTGCGGGCGTGGGAAGGACACCGGTACTGGCCGGCGGATGCGGGCATCGCTGCCACGGGAACGACTCCAGACGTAGGAATACAGCAGGAACTGCGCAGCACCGACGGCAGAGGGGAACTGGCCGATCCGTGCTTGGCGTTGACCAGAGGGGGAATACCGTTGTGATCAGCGAACCGCGAAGTGATGCGTCGGGCTACCCGGCCGTCAACGCGGATGCCGTCAAAGGCGTCAAAGATCGTTTCGGCCCCGAGGGATGCACCATGGCACGCACGCGTAACAACATGCTGGCGGCGGTCATCAAAGAAACAGGCTGGTCGCAGTCGCAGGCGGCCGCCCACGTCGTCCGCGTTGCCGCCGAGGCGGGCGCTGCGCACGCGATGACGGTGACGCGCTCGCACATCGCCATGTGGATCAGTGGCACCTGTCCGGGGGAGCAGGCCACGCATATCGTGTGTGAGACGCTCTCGCGGCGGCTCGGACGTCTCGTGACGCCCGCGCACATCGGGCTTGCACCCGCTGCGCCGGCGGATTCGGCCGCGCTCAGCTGGGACGCCGGCACGAACGTCGTGGCTGCGCTGATCGATCTCGGGGACGCCTACATGGACATGAACCGCCGACAGGTACTGCAGAGGTCTGCCTATTCGCTGGCCGGTGCCGCGCTGCCACCGGACACCTGGTGGAAGCAGAGCCGTGAGGCCGCGCAGGACCGCCAGGCCGTCTCCCGGCTTAGCATCACCTCCGCCCACGTGGACAGCGTGCGCGAGGCGATGCGGTTCTACAGCCGTCAGGACCAGCGGCTGGGCGGCCGCGCCGGCCGCGATGCCCTCATCGCATACCTGCGCTCTGATATCGCCTCCTACCTTCAGGCACGCTTTCCCAGCGAGCGCCTGCGCCGGGAGACGTTCGCGGCCGCCTCCGAGCTGACCTATCTGGCGGCCTGGATGGCCTTCGACTCCTCCGAGCACGCCATCGCCCAGCGCACTTTCGACCTCGCCCTGCGGCTGGCCGCCGAGGCCGGCGACGCACCGCTGGCCGGACACATCCTGCGGGCCGCCGCCCACCAGGCCGTCGACCTCGGCCACCCGGTGCGGGCGCTGCAACTGGCCGCCGGCTCGGTCGACCAACGGCGCTACTCGCTGGCGAGCCCGCGGGAAAAAGCTCTGCTGGGTGTGGTGCACGCCCGGGCCTTGGCCGCCAATCGCGACACGGCCGCAGCACTGGCCGCTTTGCGGCGCGCCGAGGACGATCTGTGCCGCGCCGGCGGCGAGGAGCCCGAACGCGTCTTTTTCTTCGCGGAGGCCTCGCTCGCCCACGAGACGGCCTGCACCCTGCGCGACCTGGGCGACCTGAAGGGCGCCGAAGCCGAATTCCGGCGCAGCGTCCGCACCCGGGCCCTGCCCGCCTCGGCGCGCACGCATGTGGTCACCCTCGGGTACCTGGGCGAGGTGCAAGCCCGTCAGGGGCATCTCGACCTGGCCTGCGCCACCTGGTCGTCTGCCCTGGACGCCCTGACCGGCATCCAGTCCGGCCGGGCCCGCGAGACGGTCGTGCGGATGCGCCGCGCCCTGTCCCCGCTGCGCGGCCGCGGCGGCAGCGTCGCCGCCGAGCTGGACGAACGCGCACGGGACGTCCTGCGCGGCGTAGGCTGACGCAGCCATGGCGGCGGTGCGGCGCCCAGCGTTGCACCTGCGAGAACAGATGGAGGACAGCCCGTGCCCGAGCAGTTCATCACGGTGCCGGTGATCGGAACGGTCGTCGGCGGCCACACCGGACGCCTCGACGACTACAAGGGCGGCGTGGAGTCGATCATCCGTCTCAACGAGGAGTACCCCGTCGAGACGCTCCAGGGCATCGAGGAGTTCAGCCACCTTCAGGTGACCTGGCACTTCAGCCAGGGTTCGCCGGCCGACGTGGCTCTGCACGCCCGCAGCCCCCGCGACAATCCGGCCTGGCCGGTCACGGGAACCTTCGTGCACCACAACCACCGCCGGCCGGCCCGCCTGGGAACCTCGTTCCCGCGACTGATGCGGGTCGACGGGCGCGACCTGCACGTGAGCGACCTGGACGCCGACGACGGCACGCCCGTCATCGACGTCGTGGCCGTCTTCCAGGAAATGCTGCCGCGCGGCCCGGTGAACCAGCCCTCCTGGCCCACCGAGATGCTGACCGCCTACTGGGCCGATGCCAGCGACCGGCCCCTGGGCGCGTAGCAGCAGGCCGTTGGCTCCCCGCCGGACGGGGCGGCGCACCGACCACAGGATCAACCGGGCGCTGAACACGCTCAGTTCGCCGGTGCCGCCTGTGCCCGGGGACGGCTGGAACGGGCGCCGCCGAGACCGGGCGGCGTCGCGGTCGCCGCAGGCAGCGGCGTCGAGGCGGACAGTCATACAGCGGCCCCAACCGGCACCGGCGCGCCGAGGTAGGCGGCGATGGCGCTCTCGCTGTAGCCGTAGAAGCGGCCGATCACGGCAGCGTTCCACGAGGCAGGAACGCGTTCGCCCCACCGCACGAGATGACGAGTGCCCGGATACAAGGGCCAGGCCAAGCGCACTCGAGGGAAGCCATCGCGGCCCTTGAGGGCGTCACGGAGACGCCAGCCACAACGCAGACAGCACGAGGAGAGGTAACCGCCGCGGCGACAGCCACCGACCGGTACCGCCAGGGCGGCACCCGTGTGGATGTGCAGGCCCAGGCTGCGGCGCAGGAGCGCCGGATCGGCCAGCCTGTGCTGGAAAAAGCTGTAGTCCAGTGCCTCGTGGGGTGGCACCAGCGTGACGACGTGTGCAGGCATGGCGGGTGTCGGTCTCCGAAGGTGAGAGCGGGGGAAGACGGCGTGAGGCGGTACGGGGAGGTTGCGTCGGACGCATCGCGGGTCAGCGTGACTGTGCCGGGCTGGAGGTGCGCGGTTGGTGCACCGACGTGCTGGGCCTTCGGGGTGCGAGGAACCGGTACCCGGCGACGGTGACAGGTGCTGTCATCGTGTGGAGCGCGTACGGAGGGACTGCTGGGCTGGCGCAGCTGAAGCGGCGGACGCCGTATGGCGCCCCGCCCCTGCCGGACAGTCCTGGTGCTGGCCGGGCGGCCGGCCCCTCGGGCGCACCACCCGGCGTCCTCCCGGGTGTGCTGGTGGCTGCCGGGAAGGTCTGCGCGGCCCTGCCTCGCCTGAGCCGCAGGGCGAGGCAGGGCCGCCTCCCGGGAGCACGCCGGTCGGGGATGCTCCGGGAGGCCGGGCGGCCACCACGAGGGAGGGGCCGCCCAGGGCACGGAGCCGGCGTCCGTGCCCCTCCGCGCGACGGCGCCGGACGACACCGCCTGCGGAAGTAGGCCCGTCAGGACCGTCTACGGCTCAGGACACACTGCGGAAGCTGTGCTACGACAACCCGGTCGAGGTCAGGCTGCCGCTGGGGCCGACGACGCAGCAGGGACGCCGAGTGGGGCGCGCTGCGCAGAACCTGCATGGTGTGACGCGCACCGAGGTCATCGGCCAGTTCTGCATCACTCGTCCACGCGCACACCCAGTCCACCTGCTCGTAGCGGGCGGCGTAGTCGGTGAACCAGCTCGTCAGGAGCGGTCCGTACGCGTCGGCCTCCGGACCTTTCAGGTCCGCGTACAGGTCGTCGATCCACAAGGACATGCCGCACTGCGGGTCAGGAAGCCACGTGCGATCCCGCGTGAGGTTCTGGACCAGCAGGGCGCAGCAGCGCACCTGCGATCCCTCCAATAGGACCCAGGACATCGGACGCCACCCCTCGTCCAGCACGCCGAGGTGCCGCAAAACCTGATTGTCGGCGGGATCAGCGGGCCTTGCGCGGCGCTCCACCCACGAAGGGTGCTCGGCAACAAGCCGTTCTACGACGCTGCGGTCGGCGTGCTCGGCCGGACGGACCAGATAGCGCGGCGCCGAACCGGCCGTGGTGGCCCCTGCCGGCACGGGGGCGGTGAGAAACATTTACCCGGCCCGCCTTTCATCGACAAACACACCGTCGCACCGCTCGACGAGGGTTCCGTTGGCCAGCGCCTCGAGGGCAGACTCGATGCGCCCAGCAGCCCGGCCGCAGTGCTCGGCCACGGCATCGGCCGCCAGCCACAGGAAGTGGTCCACGCCCTCCAAGGTGAGCTTCTGCCCGCCCGGCAGCCGGCCGCAGAAATGCACGTAGTGCTCGGTGGGCG
Organism: Streptomyces sp. NPDC045470; assembly: GCF_040646595.1. Classification (NCBI taxonomy): domain Bacteria; kingdom Bacillati; phylum Actinomycetota; class Actinomycetes; order Kitasatosporales; family Streptomycetaceae; genus Streptomyces; species Streptomyces sp. NPDC045470. Next base: position 115,708 of record NZ_JBEZAN010000019.1, on the reverse strand, counting down.
GATCGCCCTTCGTCCTGTCGCGGACCAGCACCCGGTGCGCCGCAAGAGGCAGCCCCGTCTCGTACTGCACAGTGCGCATCAGCCCGTACACGTCGGCGTTGTCCGCCCCCGGCTCGCCGCCGGGCAGCCGGTATGTGCCGTCCGGCGCGCTGGCGGTGCGTACTGCCAGTACTTCGCCGAGGTGGTTAAGTACCAGGGCGGACCGGACGAGCTGCACTACAGGCGGGGGAGCCATCAGGATCTCCAGTTTCTGCGAAGCCGAGCCAGCGGTGGCGCCGTGCTCCGGCTGAGGCGTGCTGGGGCCGGCAGGACCGTCGTCGACAGCGTGGCCATACGTAGTCACAAGCATCACGAGCTCCTTGCCGCAGCCTGATCCGAAGCGGACAAGGTGCACACCACGGTCTTGCCGAGACCGTCAGCGCCGGGCTTCACGTCCAGGTGGCCGCCGTGCTCCTCGGCGAACGCGGTGGCGAGCAGGAGCCCGCGGTGGTGTTCGTCCACGTCCGAGGCGTCGGAATGGAGCACGGGCAGCTCTGCGGACGCGTCAGTGAACGCCATCCGCAGTGTCTGTCCCTGTTTGGCGAACTCCACGCCAGCCGGTGCGCCGCCGTGCAGGAGGCTGTTGGCGCCCAGCTCCCCGACGATCACTTCTGCCGCGTCCGCAAGGGAGGCCGAATCAGGCCAATGCTCGGTGACGAAACTCCGAGCCCGATGCCGCGCTGCTCCGACATCATCGGCAGCGGCAAGGTTCAACGTCACGCGTCCGCTGAGCATGTCGTGAACTCCTCCCACGGCGGAGGCGGTGGCCGGCGCCTGCTCGGGGAGCTGAGACGGCCACCCGGGAATAAGGTCCGCCAAGCCGCAGAGGGCTTCGCACCGCCGGAAAGCAGAAGCAGAGGAGACGCTGCAATACGGCAGGGGAGTGGCAGGGCCAGGAGCCAAGGGCAACCAGTGACTCAGGAGGGGCCGCCGGGGCCGCCGCTGTTGGTTAGGGCGGGGGGCAACGCCTCCGCGTACACGTGCCTTGCCAGGAGCGGAGCCCGTCTCCCACACACTGGCCGCCGTGCTGACCAGCTCCGGAAGAAACCGCACGGGGAACGGCGTGCTGTCCTCCCGCTGGGGGAACTGAGACACTGCTGGACTGGGCATGGCGGTCTCCATGACGAGAACGACGTTCCTTCATGAGGGCATGGCCCGGAAACGGTAGATCCGGCGGTCCGGGCCTCGAAGCAACTGCCGGGTGCGATGGAGTATGCAGCGTGGATCGCTCTCTATGAAACGCTCATTGTGAAACTGTCCGCATGAGTGATCCGCGGTAGGTGTCGCAACACGGACCGCCGTCCGCCGTGTAGCTTTCTTGTGGCTCCAGCGAGCCGACACCGACACTGGGGGCATGCGGATGAGGGGGCTGACCCGATGACGAAAGCACGTAACGCCGCAAGGAGTCCTGCGCCGGCCGCGGGGCCAACGACGCGGCGCCGCCAGGTCGGCATCCGACTGCAGGCCCTCCGAGCGGCAGCGGGGCTGTCAGCCGAGGAAGCGGGCACGCGGGCCGGAATGTCGAAGTCCACGGTGAGCCGCTATGAGTCCTCCAGGGGCAACATCAAGTGGAACCAGGTCGATCAACTGTGCCGCGCGTACGACGCCTCCGACGAGGAGCGAGCCGCGCTGGTGGACCTGGCCAAGAACTCCAAGGTGACAGAAGGCTGGTGGGTGCCCCGAGCGCACTCCGGATCGCTGCCGAACGAGCTCGGGATGCTGATCGCCCTCGAAAGCGAAGCGGAGCGCATCGACCAGTTCGCGGCCGGCATCGTTCCCGGCCTCCTGCAGACACGGGCGTACGCCGAGTCGATCAAGGCGATGCCCGGGTATGAGATGGAGGCCGATGCCCTGGAAAGCCTCCTCGATACCCGCATCGAGCGCCAGGCTGTCCTGGACCGGAAGGACCCGCCCCGCTACCAGGTCATTCTCGACGAGGCCGTGATCCGCCGGGAAGTGGGCGGGCCGGAGGTCATGGCCAACCAACTCGATTACCTTCTGGACCGCGCTCAGCGCCCCGGCACCACCCTTCGGGTCCTGCCGTTCGCCAGCGGCGCCCACTCGGCAGCCCTGACCGGCTTCATCACGCTCAGAGGCCCCGACCCGACCTGCGATGTTGTCTACACCGAGAACATGAGCGGATCGCTCTACCTGGAGAAACCGGAAGAGCTCAGCTTGTGCACCGCGGCCTTCGAGTACTTGCTCGGCGAGGCCCTATCCCCGAACTCCTCGGCCGAAATGATCGCCGAGGCCCGTAAGCAGCACCTGAAGACCTAGCGAGGAACGAAGTGAACGAGCAACTCGGCCGGTACACGTGGTTCAAGAGCAGCTACAGCGGCCAGCCGTCGACCGATTGCGTGGAGACCGCCTTCACCGACCACGCAGTGGCCGTTCGAGACTCCAAGAACCCCGACGGCCCCCACCACGAGTTCCCTCAGGATTCGTGGACCTCCTTCATCGGGGGCGTCAAAGCCGGAGTCTTCGGCCGGCACTGACCCTCGACAACGCCCTGCAGCGCGCCGCGGCCCGGTTCCCCGTGAGCCGGGCCGCACGCGCTGATGTCCCGTGTCGAGCCGCTGACGCCCTTGCACATCGCACCGTATCTCCCCGCGCCGCCAGCCCAGCACAGCAAGAACGAGCTGGCAGGCAGCAGGCGTTGGGAGGGGAAAGAACACTGTACGGCGACATAAACGCCCCACGTAGCCCGGGGATGCGTACAGTCTGCTGCCGGTATCGTTGTCCGCATCAGGATGCTGAGGTGGTTGCCGTGCCACAGAAACCGAAGGCGCTGGATGACAGAGAGTCCATGGCCGCCTGGTTCGGGAAGGAACTTCGGAACTGGCGCCGGACCCGGAACCTGTCCTCGAACGAACTTGGCGTGAAACTGCAGCTCAGCGGCGCGACGATCCTCAAGATCGAAAAGGCCGAGCGGACCTGCACCGCTGAGCAGGTCGCCTCCATGGACAAGGTCCTGGACGCCGGAGGAGCCCTGTGCCGGCTGTGGCGCCGCGTCGAAGCGGACAGCGCCGCGCTCCGTGATGCGGACAAGCCGACGGCCAAGTCCCCTCGGATGGCCTCCGAGATGGATGGGGTGGGCATGGTTATGGCGAAGCCGCAATCCCTACCGGAAGGGAACCTGTCACCCGTGGAACGACGCGCCTTCCTCGGCCTGGGCGGTATAGCCGCCCTCAGCCCCGTCACCTTCGCCGACCTGATCCGCCGAAGTGATCCTGTGGCATTGCCCAAGACCGTCCATCCGCACGAGGTCGCCCAGGTCTGGGCCGCATCCCAGCAGATCGCGCAGTGGGACAACCTCTACGGGGGTGCCGGAATGGTCCGCCCCGCCTCTGCCGGCCTGTTCACCTGGGCCACCGGACTGCTCGGTGTGGACTGCCCCGACGAGCAGATGAAGCACGACCTCTTCGCAGCCGTCAGCCGCCTGGCCATCGTTATGGGAGCCTCCGCCTTCGACGCCTATCAGCACCACGACGCTCAGGGATACCTCCGCGTCGGAACGGCATGCGCGGAGCAAGCCGGCAACTGGCATCTCCGCGCTGCCGCCTTGAACTGGCAGGCCCGCCAGGCCATCTGGCTCGGCGCTCCCGACGACGGCCTCACCCACGCCGAAAACGGCCTCCTGCGCGCCGACCGGCTGACGCCTCGCGAACGGGCGATGCTCCACAACGCGAGGGCGCGAGCGCTGGCGAAGATGGGCCGCACCCAGGCGACCCTCGCCGCGGTCGGCCGCTCCGATGAGGCTGTTGCCCAGGCCAGGCCGGGCCAGGACGCGCCCTGGATGGGGTACTACGACGAAGCCCAGCACCACGGAGATACCGGACACGCCCTGTACGACCTCGCTCTCATCAGCGGCCACACCCCGCACAAGGCCGTCGAGCGCTTACAGACCGCCATCAACAAGCACACCGACGCCTATGTCCGCTCCCGTGCCCTTTCCGGCACCAAACTCGCGTCGCTGACCATGGCCACCGGCGACCCCCGGGAGGCGGCAGCCATCGGCATGAGGGCCTTGGACGAGGTCGGACGGCTCAGCTCCCGGCGGGCGCTCGACGACATAAAGGAACTGCGGCGCATCTGCGGCAAACGCGCCCGTATCCCCGAAGTCGCCGAGCTGCGCGCGCGCATCCGCACTACCGTCGGCCCATGACGTCGACACGCGCCGCAGACTCGTTCGCTCTGCTCGAAGAGGTCGCCGCAGTTGTCGGCCTGTCGTCAGCGGATGCCACTCCCATCCGGCTCGCAGAGAACGACCTGTGGCGCCTGCCCGGAAAGATCGTCGTTCGGATAGCACGCCCCGGTCAGCAGCAGGCAGCTGCGCGTGAGGTCGCCGTCGCGCGCTGGCTGCTGCAGCACGACGTTCCAGCAGTACGCCCCCTGCCTCTGAACCAGCCCGTCGTGGTGCAGGGACGGGCAGCGACCTTCTGGGAGGAACTGCCACCCCACAAGCCGGGATGCGCGGCTGACCTCGCGCCGCTTCTCCGTCGCCTGCACGGCCTGCCCAGACCATCGTTCCCCGTCGGAGACTTGGACCCGTTCGTTCGGATCCGTGACCGCCTGAGCGAAGCCCACTCGATAACCGAACAGGACAGAGCCTGGCTTCTCGAACATCTCAGCGAACTGACCGAAGCCTGGACCAACCTCCCCCAGGGGCGCCCCCGCTCCTTGATCCACGGCGACGCCTGGGGAGGCAACTGCGCAGTGACCGCAACCGGTGCCCTTCTACTGGATTTCGAACGCACCTCACTCGGCCTGCCCGAATGGGACCTGACCTCGACAGCGGTGGCTGCTGACACCTTCGGCAGCCTGTCGCCCAAGTCGTACAACGGTTTCTGCCGGGCTTATGGGCACGATGTCATGACCTGGCCGGGGTACCCAGTACTCCGCGGAGTCCGGGAGCTGCGTCTTGTCACATTCGCCGTTCAGGTCGCCAGTGACGCTCCAGGCGCTGCTGCACAGGCCCAGTACCGGCTGGCCTGCATCCAAGGGCGGCGAGGCCCGCGTCCATGGGCGTGGACCGCGGTGGGTTAACGGACCGCGCTGTCAGGCGGGTCAACAGCGTACCGCCACCCCGGAAGCCGAACCGGGACCGCCGAGCTGCGCCGGCGCGTCACCGGAGCAAAAGGGAAGCGTGGTTGCCCGGCCGTGTCCCAGCGGGTGACGGCGATCTCTTCCAGAGCCGGTTCAGCGACTGGCCCGCGGTCGCGCACGAACGCGTCGGCCGCGAAGACGGCACCGGTGTTCACCATGACCGGGCCTATGACCTGGGTGCCTGCCTCGATGCGTGCACCAGCCTGCACAATGGCCAGCCCATGGGCCAAGGCGCCGTCCTGCCGGGCTCGGACGACTGTGCCGTGGATAGCTCACGTCCGCGCGGTCGACGGGCGACTGCATCGGCTGGCAGTGCGCCAGCATCGAGCAGGCGAGGGCCCGCAGGCCTCCCCGGTGCTCGCTGGCCAGGCCGCTTCTCTCGTCAGTGATCTGCCCGGCTAGCCTCGGAGCTGCTCGTCAAGCCGAACAGTCCGGCTCCTGTTGTGAGGTGGGCGCATTCGATGCCCGCGGAGCTCTCTGCGGCGGCGCACGTCCCCCGGCAGATCAGCCCGCAGACCCCCCAGGAGCAGGCAGCAGCGGCACCGAGTGGAGCACGTCCCACCGGTAGGCCCGGTGCTCGCGCCGTAGTGCGACCAGTTCGACGGATTCGACCTGCACAGGGATAGGACGCCGCTGACGCAGCGCTGCCACGGACTCGATCACGGGGGCGGCCGGCCTGTCGGCGGGACAGTAGAAGATGCCGAGATGAGGGCGGAAAAGGCCGGTCGGCCGCCCCCGTACCGGGAGCGCTGTGGCGTGAGCGGCGTGCCCGAGGGCTGCGTGGAGGCGAACGAGGGCGGGCCAGGGGGTCACAGTGAACCGGACGGCGCCGGGGCTGCCGGCCAAGGGGTGCGCCTGGATCTCAAAGGGCCCGCCGACCAGGTCGACGGCCTGTCGTGCCAGCTCGTCTACCCTGGCGCGGGCGATGTCCTGCACAGCACCGATCCTGTTCATGGTGATGTGCAGCCCGTCCTCGGGGACGGGATCAAGCCCATGGCGAGCCAGATGCTGCTGGCAGACGCGGGTCTCGGTAATGAGGCCGGGGGCCGCGGGAAATGTGAGCATCCAGTAGTACGTGCGATCACGAATCCCCCACCCGGGCCGGTCCCAGTGGTTGGCCATCCGGTCCAGTCCGCGGAAGGCGTCCCAGTCCGCGGCCAGGACACAGGCGACGTCGTCCACGTCCGACGGCGGAACCGGCGGAAAGGCCCCGTCGTCGGCAACCAGTTGGGTCGTCACAGCTCTCCTTGCATCACAAGGCGGCAGTCAGAAGGCCTGGCGGCGAGGTTTGCTCAAAAACTCCGAGCTCGTCCGCATACTCGCGCACCGGGTGTCCGCCACCTACCGGCGCGCTTGAGTATCTACGGCTGACCGAGTTCGACGGCGGGACGTACCGCAGCGCAGCCCGGACCTCCAGGGTAACGACATCTCCCCGCTTCACAGCCTGACCTCGCTCGAGCAGGTCGTCATCGACCACGCTCAGACACTCCAGCTCGCCCAGGCCCTCGCGGCCGAGCTGGACCTCACCTTCAGCGAAGACCTCGACGACAAGTAGCGCCACACCTGCCCCTCCTCCCCCAGAGCACCCAACGCCTCCCCCCCCAGTGACCGCCCGCGGCATAACCGCGGTCCGCCACGGCGTGCAGCCGCATCAGCCCCAGCGGGCGGGGTGTGAAGACTGCGTGCCAGGTCCGTCCAGTGGGCGAGGCAGCGGCTGCACCATGTACCGCTGCGCCAGCCCGAAATGCCCGCCATCGCACTCAGCCGGGCCGCCGCGGTGAACAACGGGGCCCGCTCCTCAGCGCTCTCCTCGCCCCTGCGCAGCATCGAGCTGTGTCAGGCCGCCCGGGAGTTCCTGGACGAGGTCGCCCGCGCTGCCGCCGCATGAGGCCAGTGATGGACACCTGGACGGCATCGGTGAGCGTGAGCTGCACACGCACTACAACCTCTTCTGATCGGAACGGCCTTGCGCCAGCGGACCTGCCATGGCGCTGAGGGCTCTCCGGGCGAGGTGTTCCTCAGTCTGCCTGGCCGTGATGCGGCGCAGCGGCAATTGCCTCGTTCAGATGCTCGTGCACGGGCATGACGCGCGAGAGGCCGGCGATGCGAAAGATTTTGCGGAGCATCCCGTCAGGAGCGTCGACCACATGGATGCCGTGCCCCGATGCCTGGAACTTCCTCAGGGCGCCGATGAGCACGCCAAGGCAAGTCGAATCGAAGAATTCCATCGCGCGGCGTTGGCTGTCCACGACGACGATCAGGTTGCCCCGTGCGTTCGCCGCAAGCGGCCACAGCACCTCACGGAGCGCCGGCGCGCTGTAGACGTCGAAGTCGCCTTGTAGGCCGACCACCGTGTGCGGTCCGTGCTGAGTGTGCGTCACCTTGAAAGTGTTCTTGTCGATGATGTGCACCTCGTTTTCAGGAGCGGTCATGCGCAGGCCCTCCTTGGCGTCGGTCGACGGCGGTGTGGACAGTGTGGGCGAGGGTGCGGGCGGAGCTGGAAGTGAGGCGGCCGAGGCGGAAGCGGTTCGGGCGGTCGCAGGTGCAGCATGCGGGCTCGGCCGTGATGTCCAGGCTTACGCCGGTCGTCTCCTCCAGGGCCGCGGTGAGGAGCACGGTGAGCTGGGGCAGGTGTTCCCAGTCGTCGCAGTCGGGCATCGCGCCCTCGCTCGGGTCCAGCAGGTCGAGCAGAGCGAATGCGAGGGTCGCCTCGATGCCGCCCAGCTCCACGCACGGCTCCGCCGGGTACGGGTCGGCCGGGCCGGCCAGACCTTTGCACACCGAGACCGGCGACGCGCCCTGGATGACCGCCACACGGGCCGCGATGAACTGCATGACGACATCGGCGGCGAGTTCGGGTTCACCCCCGAGCGTCTCGCCATGAGCAATGCCACCACCTTCCTGCTCATCGGCGATGCCGCCGGAGCCGAAGAAGCCGCCACCCACGCCCTGCACCTGCTCGACGAGCACACGGACGGCACCCGCCCGATGCTCATCTCCTCGCAAGCCTCAACCGACCTCGCACGCGCCCGCCTCCTGCGCCGTGAACTCGACGGCGCCTGCGAAGCCCTGGGACCCGTCTTCGACGTTCCGCGCGACTGGCGCAGCGTCGGCGTCCTCGAACGTCTCGCCGCGACCCGCGCTCAACTCACCCACCCTGACTTCCGTACCACCGCTCAAGCAGCCGACCTCGGTGAGCGCATTGAGGACTTCACCGCCGTGTCCATCGCACGCCAACTGAGCGGATCACATCTCGCCCTCGAAACGTGACATCCGGCCATCGAACACCTTCAACAACCGCTGTTCCTTACCCGCATCAAGGCCGTGCTCGGCAGCCCGAGAGTGCGCCACCGCCACACCGCCTTCACGTAGCCATTGCCACGTCGCGCCCACCGTCTGCGCAAGCGGCCGGCACACCAGCCCGGCCGCTTGCGCCCGCTGTGAGGCGATATTCCACACCCCCGCGTGTGTTCGCCACAACGGAAGCTCCGTCCACTGCTCCACGCCCTCTTCGAGCAGGAAAGCGTCCGGCACCCAGCACAGCGTGCCGCGGCATCCGGTCACCTCACGACACGCCTCCAGCAGACCACCCATCGTCTCGCGCCCCACCGGGGCCACTACGTTGTAGGCCCCGCCCGCCGAAGCCGCTGCCTGATCCAGGGCGAAGACCGCCACGTCGCGCACATCCACCGGCTGAATGCTCTTGGCCGGATCTCCCGGTGCCAGAATGCGGCCACCCCGTTCCGCCCGGCGCAGCCACCACGGCAGACGCCCCACGTATTCGCCCGGCCCCAAGATGACGCCCGGACGCAGCAGCACCGACCGATTCTCCCCGAACACCTCCAGCACCGCCCGCTCGGCTCCGGCCTTCTGCCGCCCGTAATACCAGTCCGGACCCTGCCATCCCTCAGGCAGCCGTCCGTACTCGGCATCCGCATCCGGCGGTCCGTCCAGCAGCTCAGACATCTCTGTCAACGGAGCGTCCGGCCAGTCGCGGTAGGCATTGACCGTCGAGACGTACACGTACCGTTCAGCCACTGCCTGAAGGGCACGGGCGCCAGCCAAGACGTCGCGCGGTGGCAGCTCCGAAGACGACGTATCCACCACCGCCTCCCACGGGCCGTACCTTGCCAGAGCCGCCAAGTCCTTCGGATCCGTCCGGTCACCGTGCACCGCTCGCACCCCCGGTACACCCGAGCCCGAGCGCCCGCGGTTGAAGGTGCTCACCTCCCACCCGCGGCGCAGCGCCTCCTCGGCAACCGCTCGGCCCAGAAACCACGTCCCGCCCATGATGAGAATACGCATGAACAAATGGTGCCTCCCGACGGCTTCCGTCGGTACTCCGCCGTGTAAACGCCGGCGCAGCCCGGTTGGGCCGGTGCCGCACCCTCCAACGACTACCCAATGCCACTTCGCCTGTGCAACGTCACACTCGGCCATGATCACCTCCGGCAGAGCATTCTTGCCTCGCGACCACTCCTGCTTCGCCTCATCCGGCGCCTGCAAGAAGAGGGCAGGAAACCCCGGCTGCGGAGGACGAAGATCGCCGCTCGGCGGCGCTGCGACGGCGAGATACGCACGACGGCGACGCACATGCACTGGACTGCGCTGGCGGATCTTGTAGGTCCCTAGCTCGGGGGCGGTGTGGTGAGCAGCCGGTCGGCGGGGCTGCCCAGGCGCAGGGTGGTGTGGTCGGCCAGCAGTTCACCCACCGGGGCCCTCCCGGGGTCAGATGGCGGCGATGGTTTTGAGGGCGAGGGATTGTAGGGGTGCGATGCGGGTGCGGGCGGCGCCGTGGTAGACCGCGTTGGTGCAGATGACCAGGTAGCGGCCGGTGTCGGGGGCCAGGTAGAGGCTGGTGCCGGTGAAGCCGTGGTGGTAGGTGGTGCGGCCGCCGTCGGCCAGCACCCAGGACAGGCCGCGGTCAAGGCCCGGCTCGATCGGGGCGTGCGGGCCCAGGCTGGCCCGCAGCCAGCCGCTCAGCGCGCCGCCGTCCTGGTAGGCGGTGATCAGGGCTTGCGCGTAGGCGGCGAGGTCGCCGGGGGTGGAGAAGACGCCTGCGTGTCCGGCGATGCCGCCCATCAGGGCGGCGTTGTCGTCGTGGGCGGCGCCCCAGATCCGGGGGCGCCGGGCATGCGCTGTTCGGTCGGGGCGACGTTCCGGGACCGGGTGACGGGGCCGTAGCAGGTGCGGTGCATGCCCAGGCCGGTCCACAATTCGCGGCCGAGCATGTCCAGGGGTGCCTGGTGGAGGTGGGCCAGGGCCAGGCCGAGCAGGATGTAGCCGCGGTTGATGTACCGGTGCGCTCCGGGCTCGGTCTCCAGTGGTTCGCGCAGCAGAAGTTCGTGCAGCGGGGTGTTGGTGCCGCGGTAGTGGTCCAGGCGGGTGGAGGCGCGCAGGCCGGAGGTGTGGGTGAGCAACTGCCGGATGGTCGGGGCGCCGCTGGGGGCCTCTCCGGAGATCGGCGGCAGCGCGGTGCGTACCGGCTCGTCCAGCTTGAGGAGCCCGGCGTCGAGGGCGCGGCCGGTCAGGGGCCAGGTGGCGACGACCTTGGTCAGGGAGGCGATGTCGTAGACCGTCTCGGCGGTGGGGGGTGCGTCGCCGCATTCGGGGGCGACGGTGCCGGCCGTCAGGACGCGCTGCTGGCCGTCGGTGGTGCCGCAGATGACGACGCCGCCGGGGCTGGCGCCGTCGTCGACGACGGCGGTCAGGGTCTCGTGCAGGCGGGCGGTGTCGGCGGCGGGGAACGGTACGGGCATCAGGGTGCCTCTTCCGTGGTCTGGGTGATGTCGGCTCCCAGCGTGGCGAGGTGGGTCAGCAGGTGGCCGTAGCCGCGCCGGAGATGGAAGGTTCCCCGGATCGTAGAGGTGCCGTCGGCGGCGAGGGCGGCGATCAGCAGCGCGGTCACCGCACGGATGTCCCCGGCAGCCACCTGCGCCGCTCGCAGGCGCACGGGCCCGTGGACGCGAATGGCCGGGCCGCGGGAGGTGAGGTCGGCGCCGAAGGCGCGCAGTCCCGCACAGTGGGTGTCGCGGCGGGGGTACACCCGTTCGGTGATCAGCGAGGTGCCCTGGGCCTGGGTGAGCAGGGCGGCGAGTTGGGGTGCGGTGTCGGTCGGTACGCCGGGGTGCGGTCCGGTGGCGATCTGCGCGGCGCGCAGGCTGTGGTGGTGCGCGCGGAGGGCGCCGTCCGCGCCGTCGGCGACCTTGAGGCCGGCGGCGGCGAAGACCTCGGTGAGCCCCTGGGGGAGATCTGTGGTGCTGATGCCGTCGAGGGTGATGCTGCCGCCGGTGGCCGCGGCCATCATGATCATGGTGGCGGCCTCGATGCGGTCACCGGCCACCGCGAACGTCCCTCCGGCGATCCAGTCATGGCCGGTGACGTGCAGGCCGCCCTGATCGGCGTCGACGGTGGCGCCGCGTTCGGCGAGGAAGCGGGCGGTCTCGGTGACTTCGGGCTCGATGGACGGGTGAGTGATCCGGCTGGTGCCCGGCGTGCGGGCGGCGAGCAGCAGGGCGGTCACCGTGGCGCCGAGGCTGGGCCCGTACGGTGTGGCCACGTCGACGGTGAACGGGTGCAGCCGCCCGCGCGGTGCTCGGGCGTGGAGGCCGGTGGCGTCGGCGGTGACGCGGGCGCCGGCGGCCTGCATGGCGGCCAGGTGCCGGTCGATCAGGCGTGGGCAGAAGGCGTCGCCGCCCGGGTAGGGGAAGACGACCTGTCCGGCGCGGGCCAGGACGGCGGCGGCCAGGACGGCGGTGGTGCGCACGCGGCGGCCCAGGTCGGCGTCGATGACCGGGCGAACCGTCGTGGCCGGGCCCACGGTGAACCGGCCCTTCTCGGCGGTGGTGGCGGCTCCGGTGCGGGTGAGGATCTCGGCGCACACACGTGGGTGTCGATGATGTCCGGCGCGGCGGTGAGGCAGACGGGGGTGTCGGCCAGAAGAGCCGCCGCGTACAGGTGCAGGGCGACGTTCTTGCTGCCCTGCACCGGGATCCGGCCGGACAGCGTCCGGCCGCCGGTCACGCGCAGAACGGCGGTGTCATCGATCGCGGAGACAGAGGTCAAGGTCATCGTGTCACCGGACCCGGGAGTCAGCGGGCAGGAAGCCGCCGACGTGGTCGCGCGGGTAGATGACGGTGCGGGGGCCGATGAGCGTGCCCGGGGCCAGGACGGTTCCGGCGGGCAGGGTCACCTCGTCGCCGATGACGGCGCCGAACTTCGTCTGTCCGGTGCCGGTGCGCTGCCCGCCGAGGGTGACCGTGATTTCGTCCAGGGCCGGTTCGGCGACCGGTCCGCGGTCGCACCGCAGTGCGGTGGTGGAGCAGAACGATCCGATGTTGACGCGCCGTCCGATGACCGAGTCGCCGATGAAGCTGGGGTGCTTCATGAAGACGTGCCCGGCCAGCAGACTGCGGGTGACCTCTGCGCCGAAGCCGATGCGGCAGCCGGGGCCGATGAAACTGTGGTCGCGCACCAGGGCACCTGCGGCGACGACGGCACCGGCGCCCACCACGACCGGGCCGATGACCTGGGCGCCTGCCTCGATGCACGCACCCGGTTGTACGGTGACCGGCCCGTGGACCAAGGCGCCGTCCTCGATGTGACCGCCTTCCTGAGCCAAGGGGTGTGCGCGGTCGAGGGTGTCGAGGAGGGTGGTCATGGCGGCCTTGATGGCGAAGACGGTGCGGCACTGGGCCAGCAGGTCGGCGAGGACCGTCGGCAGATCGTCGGTGTGGAAGAAGTACGAGGGGGCGAGGCGGGCGTCGGCGGCCGGCGTCGCGGGCGCTGTGGAGAACAAGGGCTGCACCAGTTTCTCCTGGGTTCGCGGGGCGGCCTGCCGGGTGCCGGCCGGCCGCACGTCCACGTCACCGCAGGGGGGAAGCTGACGGCAGGGGCACTGTCGGGAGATGCAACCCCGTTTGCATCCGATGCAAACGGGTCTGGCCACACCGGCTGGGTATCTCTACGGCGACAGCGCGGCCTCGGCTCACGAAGCGGACGGGGTGTGTGATGACCGGTACCTCAGATCCTGCCTTTCCAGCTTGCTCACCCGGGGAGTTGGTACGCCGGGCCCGCAAAGAGAAGGGATGGACGCTCGCCCACCTCGGGGCAGCTCACCGGATACTCCACGGCCCAGGTCTCCCGCTATGAGCGCGGTATCTCCCCCCTGACCGATGTGGCCGTGCTCCGGTGCTTCGCCCATGCCCTCGACATCCCCCTGAAGTCCCTCGGCCTCGCCGCTCGCGCACCTGTGGCCGAGGTGCGACACGGCCAGGTAGTCGGACCGATCTCGGCGTACCCCCGCCTTCCCGCTCATAAGGTGGGCAGCTCCCGGCAGGAGGACGGTGAAACAGCAGTGCGGCGAAGGAAGTTGCTTGTGAATCTGGCGGTCACGGCCGCCGCAGCCGCCGGTGCCCCGCTCCTGAGCGGCGACAAGGGCACCACCAGCGAGGCAGCTGTGGGGGAGACCCTCGTCAGCCGCCTGGGGGATGCGATGCTTGGTCTGGGCAGTCGGCTCCCCGATATGCGGCCCGAGACTTTGGGCTGGGAACTGTCCCACGCACTGACTGACTTCCACACATGCCAGTACACCAGCCTCGCCGTCCGCCTCCCCCGGCTCCTGCAGGCCGGACATGCGCTGACGAGCAGCAGCGACAGCCCCGAGCCTGCGCTGCTGCTCGCCCAGAGCTACACCCTGGCCACCCGCATGCTCATCAAGCTCGACGAGCAGCAGCTCGGCTGGATGGCCGCCGACCGCGCCCGCCAGCTCGCCACTGCTGCCAACGACCCGCTCGCGGTCGCAGAGGCCGCCCGCAACCTCGCGGTCCTGGGCCGCAAGGCCCACTGGCACGACGCGGCGCTTTCCGTCGCCCTGGATGCCGCCGACGATCCTGCTCTCCGCACCGCCGGACGGCGGGGCGCTGCTCAGCGCGGCTTGCTCATTCAGTGCGCGGCCTACACCGCCGCCCGCAACGGCGATCGCGACGGCATGCGCGACCTGACGGCCGAGGCCGCCTCCATCGCCGACGCTCTCGGAGGCACCACCCTACTTCGCGATCACGGCGGGGGCTTTGGCCCCGTCACCGTCCAGCTTCACCTGATCTCCGCGGAAAACTCCGTCGGCGACCCTGCAGCTGCGCTCGCCGCTGCCCGCGCCCTCTCGCCCAAGGCCCTCCCCAGCCAAGAGCGGCGCTCGCGCTACTACACGGATGTCGCCACCGCTCTCGCTCACCGCGGTCGCCGTGACGAATGCGTACGAGCCCTGCTGACCGCCGAACAAGCAGCGCCGGAAGAGACGCACGCGCGCCCCGCTGTGAAGTCTCTCATCTCCGGGCTGCTGGTCTCCGGGCGCACCACGTCCGAACTGCGTGGGCTTGCTGCTCGCTCCGGCCTGTTGACCTGATATGCCCGCTGGGCGCTGAATGCCGATTCGCGCGCCCGTTCGCACCGCGTGCGCGCCCAGCTGTGCAGCCTGTGCCCCTACACCGTGGGACGCGACACGTCCCGGCCGGTGCGCGAGGTCCGCGGTAGGTGCCGCGAACTGCTGCCGAGCTGAAAGGGCCCCGTTGAATGACGACATTCGCGGTCACCGGCCACACGGACATCACCCTGGGCACTGCGTGAGCTGTGAGCTGCTGGCCCCCTACGCCGGCACCGGCCTCGTCGGCGTCTCGTGCGTGGCACGCGGAGCCGACAGCGTTTTCGCCGGCGCTGTACTGGAAGCCGGCGGCAGCTTGTGCGTCGTCCTGCCCTGCCGCGATTACCGGCAGGACAAGGTCAAGCTCGACCACGCGCCCACCTTTGACCGCCTGCTCGACGCCGCAGGGGAAGTCGTGGTCATTCCGCACAGCACGGCGAACCGCGAAGTGTACGCGGCCGTCAACCGCGCGCTCTTGGAACGGGCGGACCGGCTGGTCGCCGTCTGGGACGGCACCCCGCCCTCGGGGAAAGGGGGCGGTACTGCGGACACCGCGAATGACGCATGCCGGGCCGGCCTGCCGCTGGACATCGTGTGTCCAGCCGGCGCCAAGCGCGGTCAGTGAAGCGGAACTTCCCAGGTCGGGCGGCCCCTTCCGGCGTGCGTGCTTCTTCAGCCTGGTGTGTGCCAGTGGCCCGTGCGGCATCCGGCGACGAAGTCGGCGAAAGCGGACCGGGAGAGCACCAGGGGCTGACGGTCTACGCACTTCGAGTCCCGTACCGTGACCCTCTCGTGGGATGCGGTGATCTCCAGACACTCGTTGTCCGCCGCGCTGTAAGTGCTCTTTCGCCAGGTGATGCCAGTGGTCTGTCCGGTAAGCAGATCGAGGGTGTTCATCGGGTTCACTCCTCACTCTTGTTGAACACGACCGCAGCGACGCCCCGGTGTTGCTGCGGCCCGGCGGGCCGGTTGCGCGAGGCCGCCGGCCGGGCCGGTGTTGTACGCGACCGTACGCCGACAGAGGGCTGGCGGTGTAGTGCGCGCATCGTGCACAGCGAGGACCTGTCCGACCGGGCAAGTCTTTCGCCGTATCGACCAGGCCTGACCGTCTGGCGTGGAGAGAGCAAGTTCAAATGACGGCGCAATCGAGTTGCCGACGTGCATCGCGCGTAGTCCAGCGCCACTGCTGCCAGGGCTGTCGCCTCATACCCAGAGCGCTTGCCCAGAGGTGTCACGCCCGGGCAGGTACCCGGTTGTCGATCGCCACCACGACGGGATCCCCTTGTTCGTGGTGGACACCGCTGAGGACCTGGGCTGTGGCGTAGCAGCCCTGAGAGGCCGTGGCCCAGTCGGCGTAGGTGATCCGTTCTTCAAGGTCCTCGCTGTCCGGCCTCGTCGGGTGCGTGTCATAGCAGTGGCACGAGGGCCTGCCTCATAGGGTGGCGCGGCTGGAGTGCGGGGGAGATGAACGCAGAGCGGCCCTCCTCTCTTCGCCAGAGGAGGGCCGTTGCTTTCCGGGTGAGGGCTGCGCCCTCGGTGTACATCAGCGAACGATGAACTCCACGAATGCTGACCATGTGGCCGACCGGACGCGCAGGGCAGGGCCATCCTTGACCTTAGAGTCTCGGATGCCCACCTCAGCGGTCAGGGGCGCAATCTCGACACAGTTTCCGTTGTCCTGCGTGCTGTAGGACGACTTGATCCACGTCGTCTCGGGAGCCAGCTCGGTCGCACAGGGGTGGGTGTGAATGCTCGTCATCTCCACAGTTTCCGTTCAAGTTCGTGCAGGATGCGCGGCGTCTCCAAGGGGCCAGGCGCCGCTTTGGCCATGGCACTGAAGTGCCGCTGGTACTGCCACACGTCCGTCTCCTTCGACCACATGGTCGAAGCCTTGTAGCTGTCGCTCTGGATCACTGGGCCGAGTGCATCGAACTCCAGCATCGTGAAGCTCCAGGCAGCACGGTACGTGGGCAGGCTTTCGGGGATGATCTGGACCTCTACGTTCTCCAGCTCGTTGAGACGGATGATCTCTTCGTACTGAGCACGCATGACCTCGGGCGAGCCGATTACCGTGCGCAGTGTGTTCTCCGTCAGGATGATGTGCAGCTCGGCGCCATTGGGAGCTTCGATCTTCTTCTTCCGCTCCATGCGCACTCGGACGCCGTGCTCGACAAACTCTGTCGTGCGTTCTTCCACTATCTTTGCTGAGTTCAACTGGGATCGGGCATACGGCTCGGTCTGGAGCAGCCCAGCGACCACGGTGTTCTCGTACCCGCAGATGCGCTTGGCGTCGCGCTCCAGCCCGAAGAACAGCGGCCCGCCGGATGGCAGGATGTGGCGGTAGCACGTCCATGGTTCTGTGCTGAGGGAGCCACGCTGCATCGCCAGCAGGGTCTCCCTGTCGTCGGGGTCCGTGATCTTGTAGCGGTCCATCAAACGCTCAAGATCGGCGAGCTTCGGCAACGGGATGTCGCCCTTCTCGACTCGGCTGAGCTTGGTCCGCGAGAAGCCGAGGGCTTCTGAGACCGCCTCGGCGGTCTCGCCCGTCCGCTCTCGCAGTGTCCTCAGTTCCGTGCCCAGGATGACGCGCAGGTACGTCGGCCCACGTCGTGCTGCCACCTGACCCCCAATCCGCTGTCTGTCCGAGAAACGCATGGTTCTGTCCACCGGGTTGAGGGGCCTGTCCGCCAAACCGGGTGTGCAGTCCGGAGTTTCGCACGCCCTGCCCAGCAGAAGGCACCCCCTGTCCGGTAACTGGCATGTGCCAATTTACGCGCGATCGCGCTTTCGCTTGCACGTTAACTTTCCCATACGCGAACGTAGTTGTGGTCCGAGACGGAGAACCGGATGCGGCCCTTCGCGCCCCTCCGGGAAGGCTGCCTTCGGCCGTGACGCACGGCGCCGGGGCAGGGCCCACCTGCCCGACTCCGAAATTACAAGCGCGTACAGATCGGCAGAGCCACCCGTTGCGCCATCAGCCAGGAGGCCAGACGATGACCGAGACGTTGAGGGACGGCCCACCCGACGCGGCTTTCCCCCGCGGCTACGTTCGAGAGCGGCCCCTCGACTTCATGGCAAGGAGGCATCAGCCCACCGGGCACGCGGCCGGCACGCCTCCGCTGCCTCGGGTGGACGCCAACGAGGTTCGGGACCTGCGCCATGCCGCAACCGCGCAGCTTCGTCGGTGGGCCCTCCGTGAGGAGGTGGTCGCGACCGCGAACTACGTGATCGGCGAGCTGGTCGCCAACGCGTTCTTGCACGGGGCCGTGCCGGGCCGCGATGTCGTCCTGACCCTCTCGCTGTACGAGTCGGCGATCGACGTGGCGGTGGCGGACGGGTGCCCGCGGATGCCGCGTCTGCCGCACGCGTCCGCAGATCGCCAGGACGCCTGTGAGAGCGGGCGGGGGCTGCTGCTCGTACGCAACGAGTCATCTCATCTCGGGGGCACGTGGTGCTTCACCCGGTGGAGCACTGGCAAGGTGGTCACCTGCACCCTGCCCCGCGAGCCTGTCGGCGACCACCGCGAACGGGTGCCCGGTTCTACGACACTGCGCGGATCTCCGAAGCCCTGGTCTACCTGGGGATGCCCGGCCTCTACTACGCCGACCCGGACAGCTGGCACGGGGCGCGCAAGGTGGTGTGGGCGTCGTGGGCCAGGCTCACCCCCTTCGCGGAGCGCCGCTGCGGGGACCTGCCGAAGGCGGACCCCGCGCGCTTGGAGATCCGCGCCTTCCTCGACTGGGCCCGCCGGCTGCGCGCCGCCGAGGCTGTCACGACACCTCACCTGATCGCCGTTGTTGCGCGACTGCTGGACCTGGCCGATGCCGCCTCGCGCCGCAGGCCGCAATGAGCCCGACCCGTTTCGCCCGCCGCCCGGACACCCCGTGAGCTACGGGCGCCCCCGTTGTCTGACCAGAGCCCTCTCATATCCGCGGCCTGACGCCCCTTCATGGCGCCGCCGCCCCGGCCGCGCCCGACTTGTAACGGAGACCCGATGCCCCCGCCCCCCGCTCGCTGCCCGCGGCTCTTTTACCACGCCGTGCTGCTGAACCCGCTCGACCAGGTGCTGGGCCTCCACGCCGTCGGTGACCCCGACGGCCTGTACAAGCTGCCGGGCGTCGTGCCCAACCACAACGGGTGGGTGGGGCTGGCAACCGCCGTCAGGTTCGCCACCGGGTTGGAGGTGGCGATGGGCCGGCAGCTCGCCACCGACCTGACCCCCGCCGACCCGCAGACCGCAACCCCCGCCTACCGGCACCGGGTGCGCTCCTGCGGTCTGGTGCCACAGAACCACCACATCACCTTGGGCCGCGGCCTGGACCACCACCGGTGGCTGGCCGCCGACGAGGTGGCCGCATACTGCGGTCCCGCCGCCCCCCCCTGATCCTGCACGCCCTCGACGTGCGGCTCAGCGGGAAGAAGTACGACCCGCGTGACGTGTCATCCCTCAACTCGCGCACGAAGGCGTAAGCGATGCCGCTGCCGACCTATGACGACCTTGACGCGGAGGACCCGAAGCCGCCGCCCCCGCCGTGCTACCGCACCGGCCCGGCAAGGGCCGATCACCGTCAGGCCCTCAAGGCGCTGGTGCAGGCGCGCACGGAGTGGATGCGCTGCCGGGGGGGCCGGAGGCCGACCCGGTCGAACCGCCGGTGCTCAGCGCCCTGCGCAACAGCCCCCGCGGAGCGGCGCAGGCGCGGGTCGTGTACGAGGGGACGATGCTGCGCGGCGCCGCCGTCACCTCGATCGCCTCCACGGTCGACACCCGGCGGCTCCAGATCGCCGACGGCGATTCCCTGTGGCTGCACGCCCTGCACACCGACCCCCGCGCTGACGACTCGGTCGGCCGCTGGATGACGTGGTGGCTCGGCCAGCACTACCACCCGCGCCTGAAGTACATCTGTGCGACGAGGAACTGGCCGGAAAGTTGGCGGCGGGCCACGTGATGGAGCTGCACGCCACCGGCAACCAGGCGTCCCCCTCCTGCTGCTCCGCCGTACCCGGGCCGCGCCCCGCCTGGCGGGCGTCATCGCGAGCGACCTGTTGCCGCTGAGCGATGAAGTGCGCCTCGACTGCTGAGGTGCAACGCTTTCCGCGCGGGGCTGGCCTCCCCTTCACCGCGCGGGAAGGGCGCGGAGTTTCCTCCGCGTCCCGGGGCGCCGCAAACGGCAGCGGCTCCCCGCCCTGGCCGGCCCCCGCGGGTCTCCCGGCCAGGGCCCGGGGCGGGGCGCGGAGCGGGGGGGAGGTCTCGCCGCGGTCGAGGGGAGGGGGGTGGTGGCGAGGGCGCGCCGGGACGCGGCCAACCCGGAGAACGAC
>NZ_JBEZAN010000019.1:0-95819 GCF_040646595.1 Streptomyces sp. NPDC045470 | reverse complement strand
GCCCCCCCGCGGGGCCCCCCGCGCGGCGGCCGGGGGGCCGCGGGGCGGGCCCCGCCCCCCCCCGGGGCCGGGGTGCTGGAGGCGTTCCCCCGAGCGCCTCCAGCACCCAACCGAGCCGGGCGATACCCGGCGTCACATCACACCGAGGAGAACAACGTGTCCACTGCCTTGTCCGCCCCGTCGGCACCGGCCGACAGGCCCTACGTGCTGCGGCATCTGACGCCCCTGCCCGCAGCCGACCAGCCCCCGGCGGCGCCGGAACTTTGCTACGACGCCGAACGCCAGATCGTTGTCGGCGGGCTGGCCATGGCGTACTACTCCACCATGGCCCGGCGGGGCACGCCGGTCCCGGAGAAGATCGACCGCATGACGGGCGGAGCCGACTCGTGGTGGTAGACCACCTCGTCGCGCAGGCCGGGCGTCCGCGCCCGGTCTGCGTGGTCGCCCGCGACGACGACGCCTCTTTGAACGGCGTCGTCCAGGAACTGCACGCCCTCGGCGCCCCGGTGATCCGCTTCGACGTGGGCAGCTTCCCCGGCCGCGTCACCCTGGCCGCCCAGCTGGCCGGCGGGCACATCGTGGGCACCCTGGAGGCCGACGGGCGCCGCGTACACCTGGAGGACATCGGCGCCATCTTGTGGTGGCACCCCTCCCGCCCCCGGATCAGCCCCGAGGGCCTGGACGCGGGCCGCGCCGAGTGGCTGAGCCGGGAGGCGGCCGCCGGACTGGCCGGCACCCTGGCCGCCCTGGACTGCCTGCACGTCAACCACCCCGTACACACCGACGCGGCACAGAACAAGCCCCACGCCCTGGCCCAGGCCGCGGCCGCCGGGCTGCGGGTTCCTGCGACCTGGATCGGCAACGACGCGGCCGACGCGCGCCGCGCGGTGGACGGCTTCGGCCAGGCGGTGTGCAAATCGCTCGTGCGGCCGTGGGTCGAAACCGCCGACGGGCCACTGGCGTTCTTCACCAGCCCGGTGCCGCCCGGTGATCTCGATGAGGGCGTGGCCGCCGCGGCGCACCAGTTTCAGCAGCGCATCCACGCGCAGCACGAGGTACGGCTCATCGTCGTCCGCGGGGAACTGTTTGCCGCACGGCTGACGGCGCCGGCCCACTCCACGGACTTCCGCGCTCACTGCGACGAGCTGGTCTACGACTACACCGACGTTCCCGACGAGGTGCGCTCCGGCGTGGTCCGGCTGATGCACCGCCTGCACCTGGAGTACGCGGCCCTGGACCTGCTGGTCGACCACCAGGCCCGATGGTGGCTGGTCGACGTCAACCCCGCCGGAATGTGGGGTTTCGCCGAAGGCAACCTCCCCGGCCTGGCCATCTCCGCCCAGCTCGCCGCCGCGCTGGCCGACACCCGCCTCCGGCGACGGCGCGCCCCCGCCTCCCTGCCCCAGTGCACACCCTAGGAGCCCCCGTGTCGCACAGGGCGTGACCCCGCGCGCCAGCCCCGGCCCGTTCCAACGGGCCAGGGCCTGACCGACGCCGACGACCAGACCGGCCGTTCGGCCCACCGTCCGAGGAGCCGCCGAGGTCATCCGGCGCACTCCTCCGAGAACGGCCCTGCCTCGCGCAGTGGCGAGAGCGGGGCCGCGCCGCGGCCCCCGGCAGTCGCACAGCCGGGAGCCACCGGCCATCCGCTTTGCGAGACGGAACGGCCGGCCGGTGCCGGGGCACTTGAGGGGTGCCCCGGCACCGCGCGGCACGCAAGCAGGCCCTGGCTGCGGGAGAGCGGCCCGCGGCCAGGGCCCGCCACCGGCGCACCGCATCAGCCTGCGAGGAGCAGAACATGACCAAACACCTCATCGCGATCAATGCCAACGTGGAGCAGAACGGCTTCGGCGACCGGAACACGCGGCTGAAGGTATGGCGCCGCCTGCGCCCGCACAGGCCGGCCGTGGTGCGGCGTCAGGAGACGCCCCGGGCGGCCGGCCACGCCAAAGCCGTGATGAGGACCCCGAGGTCGGGCTGGGGCTCGGCCACGTGCAGCCGTACCTGAGCGCGGCGCCCGCACAGCGCCACCGCGCCACGTTCGACGCCTACGCCACGGCGCAGCTCCTCATCGCCATGGCCACCCACTACCGCACCTGGGACCAGCTCGTGGCCGCGGCCGTTCCGCCCGGCCTGCCCGGAGCCCCCGAACCCGACCAGGAGCCCACCCTGTGGTGACCAAAGCACCGACGCACCCCCTACGCATCGGCGTGCTGGGCGCCCCCTCCACCGGCAAGACCCTGCTGGTGCGCCGCATCGACCGGGAACTGCGCCGACGGGACATATCCGTCGAGCACACCGCTCACCTCGGGCGGCGCGCAACTCGCGTCCCTCTGCCGCAACGACAGGACCTCTCCGCGGATGCCACCCGGTGGGCCATCGCGACCGGCATCGCGGATGAGGTCGAAGCCGCCGCCCGGCCAGGCCATGACGGCCCACGCGTCGTCCTGGCTGACCAAGTCGGCTGGGAAGCGCTCGCCTGCTTCCGCGCCGCCCAGGAGTGGCACAGCCGGGCCGCCCCCCCCCGCACCGACCGCGAAGCCCTGCACCGGCTCGCGTCCGCTCACGCCCCCTACGACCTTCTCTTCGCCACCCACCTCGACCCGGGCCTGCGCGTCAGGCGCGAACACGGCTACGACAGCCGCTACCGAATCCTGGTCGACCGCCACATCCACCGCCTCCTGCGCGAGGAGGGGCTGGCCTACGTACCCGTCACCAGCGACCGGGCCAGCCAGGAACAGGCCGTCATGCGCGCCGTCCAAACCTGCCACTCGCAGGCACCGCTATAACCAGCTCCCCACCCGGCGGCTCCACCCACATCGCCGGGAAAGCCGGCTCCCGCATCGGCCTGGGCACCGCCGCTCGCGCCACTGTCCGTTACGCGCCCAGGACCCGCTGAAGAGTATGGCGACTACCAGTTCGGCGCTTGGCGGATCACCTCGCTGGGTATGCCGGTGCGTTTCGAGAACGCGTGTCGGTCAGCGCCGTGAACGCCTTGGGTTGTGGTGTTCGAGTGTCGGTGAGTTTTGGGTTCTGGCACAGATCTTGGGGAGCCGTCGCGGAGCGTGATGACGCTGTTCGATTGAGAGGGTCCGAGCCCCGGTCGCTCGACCTGCAGGCTCACCTCATACCCTCCGCACATGACTGATGATCCGTTCCAGTGCCGGTGTCTCCTCTGCCATGACTACGGCGACCGGGACGAAGTGGACCGCATGGATCTGACGGTCATCGAGCACGTGCAGCAGCACGGATGGCACGTCGTGATGGTTCCCGAAGACGAGATCGGTCCTGGATTCGCCTACACGATCGGCCTCGCGCACACCCACGGCGGACCTGAACTCGCCATGTTCGGGCTCGATGTCCACGCCATGCACCGCATGCTCAACACGCTCGGAGAGAAGTCTGCCGCGGGCGAAGTGCTGGCGGACGGCCAGAGCCATCCTGATGTTGTCGACGGGTATCGAGTCGCGCTCAGGCAGGTCGATCGCAGTTGGTACCGGGCCTTCTTCGGGCAGGCCATCGGGTTCTACCGACGGCCGCCTCTCCCCGTGCTGCAAGTCGCGTGGCCTGATGTCGAGGGCCGTTTCCACTGGGATGAGCAGGCTGACGAGAGGCATCGCGACTCACAGCCTCAGTTGTGGCTCCCTTCGCGTGACCATCCTGTCGGGATCTGGACGGCCGATCTCTGATCTCAAAGGGGCCGGGAAGCTGGCGAGTCGGCACCCCGGGCGATGCGCTATCGAAGCAAGATCATCTTGCGTAGGAGTTCGAATCCGGCTCGGCCGTAGAGCTGTCTCTTGATCTTCTTGATGCGGTTCACGGCGCCCTCGATGCTGCCGGAGCTCCAGTCCAGAGTGAGGCCGGCGGTCACGGCGTCGAGGCCTCGGCGCAGGTGAAGCGCGAAGCCGGTGAGCCCGGGCAGCTGGCTGGCATCGACTGCGTCGATCCAGACAAGAAGCGTGGCGCCCAGGCGGCCGCTGAGTATCTCACCGAAATCGCGGACGTGTCTGGCGGCCGTGTCCAGTTCGGGACAGCGGGCCAGGACGTCTTTGAGGCCGACGCTGTCTTCCTCGCTCAGCGCGGCGGGGTGGCGGGTGAGCCACCAGGTCACTTGCCGTACCGTCGGCGGCCGCGGCGGTGCGGCGGACGGAGCCCCGCGCAAGGTGGCGATGTGGCAGTACTCCGGCACCGCGGGACGCACCGAGAACTCCCAGATCGGGGTCTTCCTCGCCTACGCGACGGGCCGCGGACGCACATTGATCGACCGGCGGTTGTATCTGCCCGCGTCGTGGACGGATGACCGTGAGTGATGTCGGCGGGCGGGCATCGGCGACAGTGTCGCCTTCGAGACGAAGGTGGCCATGGCCAAGGAGATGGTCCGCCGGGCTATCGCCGGCCGGGTCCCGTTCCGGTGGGTGACGGCCGATGCTGCTTACGGCTTCAGCAAGGGCTGGCGCTTCGAGCTCGAGCAGGCCGATGTCGTTCACGTCATGGCCACCACCCGGCACGACACCGCCGTCACCCGCTGGGCCATCGACCCCCCCGTCCACGACCTGTTCCCCGGCCTGCCGCGGCAGAAGTGGAAACGCCGGTCCTGCGGCGAGGGGGCCCACGGCCGGCGGATCTTCGACTGGGCCCGCGTTGAGGTGCGGCCCTGGCACCGCGAGGACCGCCGGCACTGGGTGATCGCCCGTCGCAGTGTCAGCCGGCCCGAGGAAATCTCCTACTACATCGCCTACTGCCCCGCCGGCACCACTCTCGACGAGCTGATCCGCGTCGCCGGGAGCCGATGGGCGGTGGAGGAATGTTTTCAGAGCGCGAAGCAGGAGTGCGGGCTGGACGACCACCAGGTCCGCCGCTACCCGGGCTGGCACCGCCACATGACGTTGGCCATGGCCGCCCACGCCTGCCTGACCGTCCTGCGGGCCCGTGAGCTGGATGCGGAGAAAGCAGAAACGGATCCTCCCAGCTCATCCACCTCAGTCTTGCCGAGATCCGGCGTCTGATCTACCGACTCACCCACCGCCGGCCGGCACCGGCCGAGCACATCCTGTACTGGTCACACTGGCGTCGACGGCGCCAGCACCAAGCCCGCAACAGTCACTACAAGCAACGCGGGCACAGCCCCTGATCCTGGTCACCAGTCACGGCAAGCACCGTTGCAGTACTAAGCACGGTGGGGACCGGCACGGCGGGCGATGCCCGGTGTCCGGTCCCCACCCCTGCTCAAAGGAGGTGGTCAGGCGGCGGCTTGGAGCCGGAATTGCACGGCGGTGGCGCTGGAGGGAGCGGACTTGCCGTGCTGATCGGTGACCGCTGTCACGGCCAGGCCGGCGGCCGTGGCCAGTTCCTCGAACCCATCGCGGGTATACCAGTGCAAGACCCACGGCCGCTCCACAACGCTGCTGTCTGATCCGTGGTGGCGTTCATAGCGCAGAAGCGTCGTCTGCGTCCGAGCTGCCTCGTCGCGCTGTTCGTCGACGACGGACACCCGAAGCTCGGCGCCGTCGGGTGCGGTGGCCGTGCGCACGCGACCGATCTGTGCTGCTGGCGTCGGTTCGGGGGTGAACAGGGGCACCAAGGCGATGCCGCCCTCCGCCAGGTGGGCACGGATGCCGCGCAGGGCGGCAAACGCGGCGTCGTCGTCAGGGAGCAGGGTGAAGGTGGGCCCGGCGAGGAAGATCGCCCGGTATCGGCGGGGCAGGTCTAGGGCCTCCATGCGCTGATGAAACACAGTGGTAGAGATGCCTTGTTCGTCTGCCCGGCGCCGGAGGCGCTCCAGCATGTCCGCCGAGGAGTCGACGCCCTCCACCTCCAGGCCACGTCGGCGCAGCTCCAGCAGAGGATCACCGTCCCCGCATCCCAGTTCCAGGGCCGGCATGCCAGTTTGCTGAATGAAGGCCGCATAGGGCTCGGAGTCCTGGGAGAAGGACTTCAGCGGTCCGTAGAGCTCTGCGACGATGCCTGTGTAAAAGTCAGCTGGATCCACGCCAGTCACCCTATGCACACCCGTCTCGCGCCTTCACTCGAATATCGCGAGCGGGTCCCCTGATGAGCCCTGGTGTTGCTGAAACTCGCCGACATTTCTGCAGCCGAACAGCCTCAAGCGTTCCCCGAACTCGCCATCCCGCGTTGCCGCTTCCAACCGACACAATCAACCTCGCTGATGCCCCGCAGATGCGGCACGCACGCCCCCAACGCACGGACTTGCGCTGCCGTCCGGTGGCTTCTGAGGCCGGGACGGACGAGGAGAGGCGCACCAGATGCTGCCCACCCTGCCGGGCCGCCGCACACTCCCGCTGAGCGTGCGGCGCGGCGCGAACGCCCCAGCCGGGCCCGGCCGGGCCGTTACGATGGCCGGGCCCGGCCGCCCCGACGACAGGACCCCGAAGTGCGACTGAGCCAGCGCCGTTCCGCGCGTGCTGCGGTGTTCTCGGCCGGGTCCTGGGGCACCGCCATGGCCAAGATCCTGGCCGACGCCGGCACCGGCGTCACCGTGCCCGCCCGCCGCGGCGAGATCGCCGACGCGATCAACACCACCCGCCGCAACCCGGGCTACTTCCCGGACACCGAACTGCCCGCCGCCCTGACCGCGACGACGAATGTGGCCGCCGCCCTGGACGGCGCGGACTTCCTGGTGCTGTCCATCCCCGCGCAGAGCCTGCGCACCAACCTCGCCGCGTGGGCGCCGCTCATCGGAGGCGACACCGTGATCGTGTCGCTGATCAAGGGGATTGAGCAGGGCAGCCACCTGCGGGCGAGCGAGATCATCACCGAGGTGACCGGCATCAGAGCGGAACGGGTCGCGGTGCTGTCCGGCCCGAACCTCGCGCGCGAGATCATGGACGGCCAGCCCGCCGCGGCCACCGTCGCCTGCGCCGACGAGGACACCGCCCACCGTTTCCAGCAGGCGTGTCACACCGGCTACTTCCGGCCCTACACCAGCGCCGACGTGACCGGCTGCGAGCTGGGCGGGGCGGTGAAAAACGTCATCGCGCTCGCGGTCGGCATCGCCGCCGGGATGGGCCTGGGCCACAACGCGCAGGCCCTGCTCATCACCCGCGGCCTGGCGGAGACCACCCGGCTGGCCACCGCCATGGGCGCCCACCCCGCCACCCTCGCGGGCCTGTCCGGTCTCGGCGACCTGGTCGCCACCTGCATGTCGCCGCTGTCGCGAAATCGAACTTTCGGCATCAACCTCGGCCGCGGGCTGAGCGCCGAGGAGGCGACGGCCGCCACCCGGCAGACCACCGAAGGCGTCAAATCGGCGGAGGCGATCTCGGCTCTGGCCCGCGCCCACGACGTCGAGATGCCGATCACCGACGTGATCTGCGCCCTGCTGCACGAGAAGGTCACCCTCGACCAGGCCGCGGCCGCACTGATGCAGCGGCCCCCCAGGCCCGAGCGCTGACCCCCGCGCCCCGGTACGCCGGGCGCCGCCAGCACCTTCAACCTCCCTTCCGGAGGGCCGCGCTCATGCCCGCCCCCGTGCTCCTTGCTGTCCAGATCGCGCTCGCCCTCGGCCTGGTGGCATGGATGGTCACCGGCTTCACCCCGCTGCCCGGCCGCTGGCTGCGCTGGCGCATGTTCTGCCGGGCCACCCTCACGATCATCACGCTCCCCGGCACCGCCCAGGACGGGCCCGGCCACCGACAGGCGCCCTGAGCTTGTTACTTAGGAGTCCTTGCAGAAAGATCTTGGTATGGCACGGTGGAGGGGTAGGTGATCGCGCTCGTTGGGGGTGAGGATGGCTCGCGCGAAGCCGTGTTCCGCGGGTTGACTCCAGCGCTGCCCGCTTCCGCGTTGACGGACATGGTGCAAAAGCCCGGCACTACGGTGGCCAGGTACATCTGGAGCATGTCGACGGGTTCCCCGCGCCGGACGGTTACCCCGCTCCAGCTCTCCGCCCGCCGCCCGCGCACGGCACGGCCCACCAGGCCCGGATCGGCGGGCAGGTCGTCATCGAACCTCAGAACGATGTCGTCGCCGTTGACCAGCAGCAGCTGCGCATCCCGCGCCCCGGTGCCGCGCATGGACACGAAGCCGCAGATCCGCGCCGAGGTGCTGACCAGGCGGGGGCCCGCGCGACGGAAGGCGACCGACCGTACGAGCCCGCGGATGCGCAGCGGCACCAACAGCCGTCCGTCCCCGGCGAGCTGGTCGACCCACGCGGGCGGGATGTCCCACGACCCGACGGTCACCATGACCACGTCGTAGGGGGCATGCGCGGCAACGCCCTGCGCGGCGTCGGCCAGGACCACCCGCACCTGCGGGTACCCGGCCTGCTCCAGCAGACGGGACGCCCGACCGGTGATCTCCGGGTCGATATCGACCGTCGTGACCTCCCCGTCCGGACCGACCAGCTCCGCCAAATACGCCGCGTTCAGACCCCCGGAGCCGATCTCCAGCACCCGCATCCCGGGCCGGACCTGGGCCTGCTCCAGCATGAACGCCTGGATCTGCGGCGCGCTCACCGAACTTGCCGCAACCCCCTGCTCGTTCCTCTTGGTGACCACGGCCTGGTACGGACGGTAGACGTCCTCCAAGCTGGCCCCGGGCGTGAACCGGTGCCGCTCGACCTTGCGCATCACCGCCTCGACTTCCTTCGAGACGATCTCGCCCCGCGCGACGAGCTCGTCGACGACGTGGTCGCGCAGCCGGGCGGGGTCACAGCTTGAATCGGTCATCAAGGCCCTTCCTGAGGTACATCCACGAGCCGCTCACTGACGCAGCCTGTGCGCCGGGTTGACGGCCCTGGGCAGCCGGAGAAGACGGCGAGTCTAGGGCCTCAGACGGCCCGTCATGGCCCACAGCCGAACCGGACACGGGCGAGTCGCAAAGCGCGGTTCCCGGCGGTCCGCCGGCGTGCCTTTGTCAGTCTCCGGCGTCCGCTACCGCCGGGCTAGCCAGCGCGGCGTGGGCCTCAACTTCTGTGCGTCATCCGCAAGTTCTGTGCGTGCTTCCCGATGCGGGCTGAGGGGCATAGCCCCCGTAGACGTGCTCCCGCCGCGAGGAGGCACCGTGGGCGTCACATCCCCGAACGCTTCGTTCAGCCCTGACCTCGGCGCGCTGATACGGGGCGGACGAGGTGCCCGGCGGCCGAAGATGACCCAGGCGCAGCTCGCGGTGCTTGTGGGCTACTCCGCTTCGTGGGTCTGCCGCGTCGAAGCCGGCGCAATCATCCCGCCCTGGGAGACACTGCTGCGCATCGCCGCCGCTCTGGGCATTCCACCGGATGATCTGATCGGCGCCGCTCACCCACCGGAGCGAGACCCGGCCCCAGATACGCCAAGTCCAGGATGCAGCTGTACGACGGCCGCTACGGTGACCATGGGGGCCAGCGAGAGCCAGCAGGAGGGCACCGTGCGGCGCAGGGGTTTTCTCACCGGAGCAGCGGGGATCAGCGCTGTCCTACTCACCGGCGCCCGGGCGGCCGCAGAACAGCCACTGGAGGAACGGGAGCTGGGGGCATGGCTGGAGACGGCCCTGTTCGCCCTGCCCGCCAGCGGGCCCGTGCCGATCAGCCGCCTCGAGCAGGCCCTTAGCCGGGCGCGCGACGACTTCCGCCGCACCCGCTACCAGGCCCTGAGCACCGAACTGCCCCTGCTCCTCGCGGCCGCCGACGCGACCCGCGACCACCTCACCGGCCACGCCCGGGAGCGAGCCGATGCCCTGGCCTCCTACGCCTACAGCCTTGCGGGCGAACTCGCCAGCAAACAGCGGTCCGAAGCGACCTGGGTCGCAGCGGACCGGGCCTTGGCCGCTGCGCGCGCCTGCGGCCGGCCCGCCCCGCTCGGTGAAGCCACCCGCATGCTGTCCGTCGCCCTGCGCCGCGCCGGCCGCTACCGCCAGGCCGCCGACCTCCTGCTCCGCACCAGCCGGCAGCTGGCCGACGATCCTGCCGACCAGGCCCGAGCCGTACGCGCGGCGATGCTGCTGACCTGCGGCTACACCTGTGCCCACTACGGAGACCGCACGGCCGCACTGCACCTGGTGGACGAAGCCCAGGAGATCGGACAGCGCATCTCCTACGGCCCCGGCCTGGCCGGCGCCACCATCCAGGCCACCCGTGCGCAGTGCGAGTCCTTCCGCCTGAGCACCTTCAACAAGCTCGGCACACCGGACGAGGCGGTCCCGGTCGCCGGACGCATCGACGCGGCCGTCTTCCCGACCGCCGAGCGCCGTGCCCGCTTCCACACCGATGCCGCCCGCATGTATCACCAGCTCGGCGACGACATGCGCACCTTCGCCTCCCTGCGCGCCATCGAACGCCAAGCGCCCGAGGAAGCCAGGCGCCCATCGGTCAAAGCCCTCACCACAGATCTGCTGTACTCCTCGCACCAGCCCGGTCTGAAGGAGTTCGCGGCACGGACCGGGGCACTGAAGAGCTGATCACGTCAGCGCCCGCGAGGTAAGCGTTACAGTGCGGTGCTTCGGCCCGGGTGCCCCGCCGCCGGCCTGGTCCGGGGGACACCTGCTCGCCCTCGGCGCCCGCATGACCTGGAGCAACCGATGCGCCCTGCCGGGAGACCGCGCAGGGGGCCGCCCCGTGCCGCACCGAGGGCATCCTCGTCGCGGACAGGGAAGCCGCCGCCGTCTTCGCCGTCACAGAGCACCGCGCCGCCGCAGCAGCGGCCGAGTTCCGGGCGGCTGTGGCAGCACGGCTATGGGGGCCTCTGTCGGCGCGACATCGTCGTCCATCACCCAGCGACCACCCGGCCCGCCACGCCCAGTTCTACCGGCTTACCGCCCGCAACCGCATCTGGCTCGCCCGCCGCAGCCTCCCCGCCCTGCTGATCCGCGCCAGCCTCGCCACCTGGGCCGCCCTGACGGTATGGCGCGTACGTAGCCGGGACGCCTGGCAGGCCACGCTCGCCGGCGTGACGGAGGGCCTGCGCACTTACCCCGGCACCCGCTCGCCCATCAGCTGGCGCACCGTGGCCCGGCTGCCCCGCGCCGGCCGCCCACCGATCTTCTGACCAGCACCAAGCGGTGCAACGGGGCCGGACGAGCTGGGCGGCGCATTGGGGTGCGGTGCCGGCCGGCACGCCGCGCGAGACCGGGGATGGAGCAGGTACGGCGCATCACGCGCACCGAACGCCGACGGCCGCATGCAAGAGCCGGGTGCGGGAACTTGACTGCCATGCCGATGCAATGGAGGACCCGCTACCCACTTCCGCCGTGGACGGTCAGACTAATTCGTTGGGGCCGCTGGATGTTCCTCGCTTTCGGCATGCTGGAACCGGCGGTGTTCATCATGACGCTGACCGAAGAGCATCCGAGTACCTGGACGCTGATACGGACCGGGTGGGGAACGGTCTTCTTCCCTTTCATGTTCCTCCTGGCCCAGCACCTACTGCGGAAGAACGACCGGATCATCAAGGGGACGTCTTCGACCGGATAACGCTTGCTCGGCGGCCGTCCCAAGACGGTAAGGCGGCCCCGCGCCTGCCCGTCCGCCCGCTGGGCGCGAGGCAGGTGTCGAGGCCGTGGGCGGGGCGGGCGGCCGCATCGGCCACGCCGCAGCCCGCCGGCTCGGCCTGAACCGGCGCACGGTGGGCAAGTACGCGCGTGCCGCCACCTGGCAGGAGTGCGTACGCCGCGCTCCCTCCCGCCGGCCCACCAGCCTCGATCCGTACCTGGAGTACCTGCGGCAACGGTGGGAGGAGGGCGAGCACACCGCGACAGTCCTGCATCAGGAGATCGTCGCCAAGGGCTACCGGGGCCACTACCAGCGAGTCAAGATGGCCATCGCGCCGCTGCGGCGCGGCCTGCCGATCGACACACCGCGCGAGCGATCGCCCTCCCCGCGGCAGGTCGCCCGCTGGATCACCACCGCACCGTCCCGGCGCAGCCTGCACGCCACCGAGGTCCTCAGGCGGTTGCTGGAGCACTGCCCGGAACTGGCGCTCACCTACGACCTGGTGCGTCAGTTCGCCGCTATGCTCCATGCCGGCGATGCCACCCTGCTGACGGGCTGGCTGGAGCAACTCGAAGCCTCCCGCCTACCGGCCCTGGCCAGCCTGGCCACAGCCCTCCGCGAGGACCAGCCCGCAGTCGTGCAGGGGATCACCACACCGTTCAACTCCGGCGTCAACGAAGGTCGGATCACGGACCTGAAACTCCAGAAGAGGATCATGGCGGGCCGGGCTGGAGTGCCGCTCCTTCGTCACCGCGTCATCCTCATGGCCCATCTCCGACGCCGATATCCGTAACTGTGTGTCACCGGCGCACGGTGGCACACCCCCGCTTCACGGAAATCTTGCCGGGGCCGTGAGTGCTCCACCAAGTACGGAGTTACGTGCACCAGCTGGGAGGCTGTGAGCCAGCACGTCAACCCGTGGGCATGACAGTGGCAGGGCTGTGAACCTCCAGGATGCGTGCGGTGCCGGCCACGGTCCGGTCCTCGTGCATGGTGATCTGCTGGCCGGGCTGGACGTGCGTCCAGTGAGAGGGAGTGAGGGGCACGAGGCGAACCATGGCTCGACCTCCGGGCTCCAGACTGGGCATGTTCTCAACCCAGAGCGCGGCGATGCTGACCGCACATCCGCCGGCGGGTGACAGATGTCCGATGTCCCACATGGGCCGCAGAACTCCGGCGCCGGAGATCGGCGTCGTCCGTCGCGCCTCGGCGGCAGGACGGAGCGTCAGATCCGCCCTGATCATGCCGTTGCGGATCTCTGAGCACCGCCAATAGCACCAAGCCGCGCTCCGCTCCAGGCGGAACTGCTCAGCCGCTTCAGCGAGTTTCTCCCAGAACGCAAGAGGGAGCGAGCGAGGGTCCCCGAGCTCCTCCAGCAGGCCCAGGGCGGTTTCCCACTGGTCGTGGACGAGATAGTCCCAGATGTCCCGCACCGTGATGTCGTTCTCGGTGGCGGACTCTTCCGGCACCAGTAGGGAAGCTGATTCGAGCAGTTCAGGGACGTCCATGCGCTCATTGTCGAGCACATGAGCCATTAGGCTGCGCTTTCCTGGTCACCCGCAACGGCAACGCCATCCGCATCGCCCGCACCATCGACCTGTAACCACACACCCGCCCCGGACACGCCCGGGTACATCACGGTGAGGCCCGCACGCGCTGCCCGGCCGCCCTCGACACGCTCACCCGGTAGTCACCCAACGAAGGCCAGCCCAGCTCCTCGAAGGGGCGCTCCTTGCGCTGCCCGCGCACCTTCATGAAGGTCACGCCCGCCACCATCTGCCCCTCGGCGTTCCCGTTGCCGTCGCACACCAGCCTGCACAAGCCGTCGTAGGTGCCCCCGCCCCAGTGGAAGGGCGTGCCGACCGGCGTGACGATCACCCCGCCCGCCCGGACCTGCTCGGGCCAGGCCCGGGGCACCTCACGTACGGCTACGGTCGACAAGATGCCGTCGTACGGCGCGCCGTCGGCGTGCCCCGCCTCACCGTCCGCCACGACGAGCCGCGCGTCGACGCCCAGCCCGCCCAGCCGCTCCCGTGACCAGTCGGCGACCTGCGGATCGATCTCGACCGAGGTCACCTTGCCCGCGCCGACGCGGTGAGCGAGCAGCGCGGTGTTGTAGCCCGTGCCCGTACCGATTTCCAGAACCCGGTCGCCCTTGCGCGGATCGAAATATCCCAGCATCTGCACGACGACAGCCGGACACGAGATGGAACTGGTGAAAGCGGTGAAGGATTCGGCCTCCACCGGACCTGCAGGCCGTATCGCACCATCGTCGATCTGCGTGATCAGCATCTGCTGCGTCCGGTAAACGGCCCTGAGCCACTGCCGGGGCCGTACGGTACGGTCCATCAGCGGGTAGATGCCGTCCTGGGCCACCGGCCACCACACCCGGTCGGGCACGAAGTGCTCGCGCGGCACCACCGTGAAGGCGTCGCGCAGCCACGCCTTCCCCTCGAAGTAGCCACGGCCGTCCAGCTCCGCCGCAACCCGCTCACGCAGCTCGGCCGCCGCCTGGACGGTGCCGCCCACGGCATTCACCCGTCGTCTTCGTCCTCAGGGTCTTCGGCCGGGTCTTCCTCCGGCGGCGGGTTTCCCGGATCACCGGGACTGGATTCATCGCCGCCCACTTGCCCATTGCCATCCCGACGGTGCATAAAGCAGCCTCCTCGTCTGGCGCGTCCTCAGTGTGCCCGGGGCACGCCCGTGATCGCCACCACGCCACCATCCGGTCATCGGGTCACCAGGTGCCGACTCGCGCGAAAGTGTCCCGCGCCTTTGCGGTTCGTGTTCCGGGTACCTCGCACCCGCTGCGACACACAGCCTGGCGTATGCCCACGTCAGAGACCCTGATGTCAGGACACCGGCGTGAGAGGCCCACGGACGCTGAGCTGCGAGTCGGCAGTTGGCAAGGCACACTCACCCACGGAGCGCATCGCAATGCTCACGAGAACCTGCAGCACCAGACCTTCCTCCCGCGTGGCCGCCGGCGGAGCTTGGCGGGCTCCTTGACCTTGCTCTTCGCGCGGAGACGCGTTCAAGGTCGTCACATGACCAGGCACTCGGTGACCTTGGACGAGATCGTTTTGGAGGACTGGTCGGCCGTTCACTCATGGGCGTGCCTGCCGGAGGTGTGCCGCTATCAGCCCTGGGGACCCAACACAGAGGCCCAGACGCAGGACTTCGTGGACTGCGCGGTCAAGGCCTGGTCGGGCAGCCCTCAGCGTCGGTTCCCGTTTGTCGCACGTGTCGGCCGGGATGTGGCGGGCATGGGTGAACTGCATGTCCGTAGCCCTAAGCAGCGCCAGGGCGAGATCTCATACATCGTGCATCCACGAGTATGGGGGCGGGGCATCGGCACGGAGATCGGTCGCCGGCTACTCGCGTACGGGTTCGACGAGCTGGGGCTTCATCGGATCTATGCCACCTGTGATCCGAGGAATCTCGGCTCCTCCCGGGTGCTGTCCAAGATCGGTATGACGTATGAGGGGCGCATGCGCCACACGGCGCTGCTCCGCGACGGCTGGCGAGACTCCCTGATCTTCAGCAGCCTCGAAGGGGAACGGCGCTCCACTGCGTAACCCCGCCGGCGGGTGCTGTCGTTCCTCAACCCGCGAATTAGGCCACTGTGATGGACTCATGCCATGACGATGTTGCTGTCTCTTCGATCAACGAGACTAGAGAGGCCCAGGATCACCCGTGGCGACGAACCGGGCCAGGGACTGCTCCAGCAGTTCCAGGAAGTGACGCAGATCGTCCGCCACCTGGTCGAGCTCCGGCTCCTCCAGCGATGCTGACCGTGTCCGGTGGATCGCGCCCTGGGGGCCCATGACATAGGACCGGCCGCTCCCGTCCGATCCGATCACCAATCCGCTCGGCTCCTGACCCTCGCCCACGCGGACGGCCCCGTACTCCATGAGGTGCTGGAGTATGTCGCGCACGGGGTGGATGAAGTAGCCGTTGCCGATGTCCTCCCAGACGACGTCGCCGACGCTGCGGTAGAAGGTGACCAGGTCACTGACCGCGAGAGGATGGCGGGCCAGAGCACGCGCCCCCTCCTGATCATCGTCATTGGCCAGGCGGACCTGGTTGGTCCCGGGCGGAAATCCGTGCCTGCCCTCGAAACCCCGTGTCATCCCGTCCAGCATTCCTGAAACCGCATTCACCCACGAGGACGGCCAGGACGACGACAGCACACGCTCATTCACAAGCTCAGATCCTGTCATGAGCTGCCAACCCGTCCCTGCAGGAGAGCTACGCCCATCTTCGTTCCCTGACCCGCCTGTCCGGGCAGGTCAGCCACCTCCAGCCGCTGGACCGTGACCGCGTGGAGCGGCTGCGGCACGAAGCGCTGACCGCCCCGGCGCCGTGGACGACCGAGTACGGCGAGTTCCAGTCCGGCGGCTGATGGACCACCTCGCTGATGAACCCCTCCGGCAATGCGGCACACGTGCGGATCGCCGACGGCACCGCAAAGCCCACCACGGTGCTGGAGCACATGTCCGCAGCCGAACTGCTGGCCGAACTGGACCTGTCCTGCGTGTGGGTACGCCTGGCCCGGCCGGAGGCCAACGCGTTGCTGTGGGAACACCGCGACCACCGAACGCGACCACGCCGAGCGGTACCGGCTGCACATCCCGCTGCACCCCGACTCTTCGGCCTGCCGGGTCACCGGCGGCTCCAAGGTCCACATGCGGGGCGGGCAGATCTGGCGGCTGACGCCGGCCTTCGCCCACGGGTCTGCGATCTGCTCGGCCCGGCCTGCATCCGTCTGATCGCCGACGTCTACGCCGACGACGCCTACCAGCACCTGGCCGAGCGGGCGGCCCGGGCCCCCCGGCCACCGCCTCACAGCCGGTGCTGGCCGAGCGGGTCGCCGCCTGGCCGGCTTGGGCTGCATCGAGGCGGCCGAACGGCGGCTGCTGCGGCTGTTCGACGCCTTCGCCCTGCCCGAGGGCCCGCTGACGACGTTTGAGGGCCTTCACCCGTGGTGAAGGCCCTCAGGTTTCTTGGGGGCACACCTACGATGCGCCCATCGTGAGGCTGTGTGTTCTGCCCGTTCAGCAGCGCTTGCTCTGCGTCGTCACGCCCGGGCGGGTACCCGGTTGTCGATTGTCACCACGACGGGGTCCCCTTGTTCGTGGTAGGCGCTGCTGAGGACCCGGGCGGTGGCGAAATAGACCTGGGAGGCCATGGCCCAGTCGGCGTAGACGGTGAGTTCCTCGGTGTCCTCGCTGTCCGGCTTGAGCCGGGAGACGTTCGCCACGTGGTAAAGGGCCAGGAGCATGACGACCATCGACCGGCCGGAGAGGACCGCGGCCACCAGGCCGTTTTCGCGTTCTTCGAGGGCGGGGGTGCGAAAGTGCGGGTGGCTGCCTACCTGTGCTGCCACGAATTCCCAGGTGTCCCGGTGGCAGACCACGGTGGCCGACGCGACCCTCCCGGCCCTCATGATCGCCCAGACTCTGCCTGCCCGGGTGAGCGGACTCGGTTCCTGCACCGAGTCGTTGGGGCCCTGCTCACTGGCCTCCAGCGCCGCGCGGGGAACGTCATGACCGTTTCCACCGCTCTCCGGCGCGAACTGCTCAGCTTCAGCGGGAGACTGACCGGCTCCGTCCTCGTCGGCCGTGGGGCGCCGGTGTCCGTGGAGATGCTCGACTGGCTGCCTGCGGGCGCGCTGTCCGCAGAGGGCTGCGGGGCGCCGGGTTCGGTCTGTGGCGCCGGCTCCTGGCCCGGGGGCTGCTTCTGCTGGGGCAGGACGGCGGGATCCGGCTCGTCTGCGGTGCTGGTCCCGTCCGGCTCCAGGGAGGGCTCTTCCGCCGAAGCGGCGGCCGCCGGCGGCCGGGCCGGTGCCACGGCCTGCAGAGCCTCCAAGATCGTGCCGATGTCCTCACTGAGACCGTCGAGCCTGTGATGCAGTCGGTCGACGTCCCGGCGCAGGTCGGCCACCGCGGCGACGGCATCGCCGGCGCGCTTGCCCGCGTTGTGGGAGCTGGTCCGCGTCTCATACTGCGACGCTTTCAAGTCGGCGAGGGCGGTATCGCGCAGCCCTGCGATCTCGGCGGTGAACGCGGCCCGAAGGTCCCGCTCCAGGTCGTTGACCCTGGCGCCCATGCCGTCGATCGATCTGTTCATCTCGTTCTTCGTGTCGATCAGGATCGTCACGATGTCGTCCTTGCGTGGCAAGAAACTCCTCCACTCGAAGCATGTAGTCAGATGACTGCACTGCGTAGTCTGGCCGGGTGGTGCACGTACGTGGGCGGCTTTGCAAACTTGGCCTGTTCCCTCTCCCGACGGCCGGCCGCATCGGTCGGACGGCGCCGGTGATGCCCTCCTGGACCCCGGCCGGCCGCACTTGGCCCCGCTTCCTTCCCGGCCGTCGAAGCACGGCCCAGCCGCCTCAGGCACGGTGAACTGAGCGCCGCTCCCGGCGCGAACCCGGCAGGGCCTCGCACCGGCCGGACAGCAGCGCACCGGAAAGGCGGGCCGGTCCGGCGCTCAGGCGCCGGCGCGGGCACAGGGCGCCGCGCCGGGCCCGGGGGTGCTCAGGCTGGGCCGGCCCGCCGCATCTCGATGCCGATGCCACTGCCTCAGCCCCGTACCTGGCGCAGCTGCCGGACGCGGCAGGCAACTGCGCGGGTCAGCCCGTCGCCAGGGTGTAGAAGCGGATCGGCGAGTTCGGCTGGAAGCCGATCCGCGGATACACGGGGGCTCCGGCTTCGGTCGCGTGCAGCGTCGCGCGCATCAGCCCGGTGGCCCGGTGGCCCTCGTACAGGGCCTTGCGCGTGACCGCCTCCCCGTATCCCCGGCGCTGCCACTGGGGGGCCGTGGCCACGAAGGAGACGAAGAGACGCCCTTCGGCTTCGGTGGTGGCCGCACAGGTGACCGGTACGTCGCCTCGCATGGCCAGGTAGGCGTACATCCCGTCCTTCCAGAGCGCGGATCCCTCCAAGCCGTCGCGGGCCTCCTCCAATGCAAGGCCGTAGGCGCGCGCGTTGAGGTCCGCGTAGGCCTGCAGGTGATCGTCGGTGCTCACGCGGACGAAGGTGAGGTCGGGGTGGTCCGGCTCGGGCAGGGGGAGCAGGTCGCCGGCCATGCCCGTCCCGGGGAAGGCGTACTGCAGGCCCGCGTCCTCGGCCGCCGTTCCCAGGGCGGAGCGGGCCTCGTGGTCGAGCAGGTCTTCGAAGAGCCACAGGAAGCCCGGGTGCTTCCTCGCGCGCATGATGTCTGCCGCTTCGTTCAGGCGTTGGCCAAGGAGTGCGGCTCCCGTGCCCGGCTCGGTCAAGGTGATGCAGTTCAGGAAGGTGAAGCGGCAGTCGGCCCAGCGGACGGCGATGCCCGGCAGGTCGCGCACATCCGCGGAGGGGTCGCGGTCGAGGACCAGGGCCCGCCAG
Organism: Streptomyces sp. NPDC045470; assembly: GCF_040646595.1. Classification (NCBI taxonomy): domain Bacteria; kingdom Bacillati; phylum Actinomycetota; class Actinomycetes; order Kitasatosporales; family Streptomycetaceae; genus Streptomyces; species Streptomyces sp. NPDC045470. Next base: position 77,006 of record NZ_JBEZAN010000019.1, on the reverse strand, counting down.
GCGACGGTGAGCTGCTGGACCGATTCGATGGTCTGCGGAGCGGGCACCGTACTGCCTCCAAGGATCAACGAGCGTGCGGGGCCTTCGGGGCAGGCTGGTGGCGGCGCTGCCGCCCCCGGGCCCGTGGGAATATCCCGTACGGCGTGCGTGGTCATCAGACGATGCCCTCGAACTCGCCGTCTTCTTCAGCGTGGGTCTGGGAGGTGGAGGTGCTGGCGCGGCGCTGAAGGTAGGAGCGGCGTCCGATGCGCCACCACAGGGCGGCCAGGGCGAGGGCCGCCAGGGTGGCGATGGGCGTGTAGTTGAAGGTGGTGGCGGTGACCGGGCTGGTCTGCGGCAGCATGAACAGCACGGTCACCGCGGCCGCCCACAGCACCGCTATCCAGCCGACCGGGCGGCTGAAGCGGCCCAGATTCCAGGGCCCGGGCACCCACTTGTCGCGGTGGCGCAGCCGCAGCAGGACCGGGATGGCGTAGGCCGGGGTGAACCCGACGACCGAGATGGCGGTGACCGCGGCGAACGCGCTGGCCGAGTACAGGGACGGCAGCGCCAGCACGAAAGCGACGGCGATCGCGAGCCAGACGGCGTTGGCCGGAATGGCGGTGCGGCGGCTGACCTTCTGCCAGCGGGCCCAGCCCGGCAGGGCGCCGTCCCGCGCGAACGCGTAGATCATGCGGCTGGCGGAGGCGGTCACCGTGTACCCGCACAGGAACTGCGCCACGATGATCACCAGCAGCAGGGCCTTGGCGACGGCCACCCCCAGCGCATCGAGGAAGATCTGCGCCACCGGCGTACCGGTCGGGCTGGCCAGGGTCGCGGCGTAGTCCTGCACGGCGAAGAGCAGGGCTGCCAGCAGGACGCCGCCGGCGATCCAGGAGACGGCCACCGAGCGGACGATGCCGCGGGCCGCGGTGACCGAGGCCCGGGTGGTCTCCTCGCTCAGATGGGCGGAGGTGTCGTAGCCGGCCAGCGCGAAACACGGCAGCAGCATCCCCAGCAGGATCACGTAGGCGCCGGGGGGCCAGCCCGTGTTGTTCGTGAACTGGGAGAACACGAAGCCGGCCGGCTGGTGGTGGGAGGGGATCAGCGTCAGGGCGCCGATGATGACGACCGCCCCCGCCAGGTGCCACCACGCGCTCACCGACGTCAAGATGTTCATCAGCCGGGCGCCGAAGAGGTTCAGCACCGCGTGCAGCAGCAGGATGACCGCGTACAGCGCCAGCATCGCCCCCGGGGAGGGGGTGATGCCCCACTGCAGGTTCGCCCAGGCGGCGGTGAAGGTGGCGATGCCGTAGTCCTGGGCCGCGATCCCGGCGACCAGGCCCAGCAGGTTGAGCCAGCCGGTGTACCAGCTCCACCGCTCGCCGCCGAGCTGGCGGGCCATGAAGTACAGGCCGCCGCTGGTGGGGTAGCGGGAGGTGATCTCGGCCAGCGCCGCCGCCAGGCACAGCACCAGCGGCCCGACGGCCAGCCACCCCCACATCACCACCGCGGGCCCGCCGCTGTTGAGGCCGAACCCGAACAGCAGCAGCGTCCCGCTCATGATCGAAATGACGGACAGGGAGGCGGCGAAGCTGCCGAACGCCCCCATCCGGCGGTGCAGTTGCTGGGTGTAACCGAGCTCTTTGAGCAGACGCTCGTCCTCGTCTAGCGGCTCGGGCCGCTGCCGGGAGTTTGCTGAAGTACGCATGATCATTTTCTCCGCACGGGAAAGCAGATGGAACAGGCCAGAACGGCTGGATGCTGGGATACCAGCGGGATGCGGCGGGGAGCGCCCGCGGGGCCGGCGGACCGTCACGGGCGCCTGCCCGCGGGCGGCGGGGACTTGCTCTGCCTCCGGCAGGCGCTGCGGGCTGTTTCGAAGGCCTCGCGCCACTGGCCGGGCTGGTGCGCCAGGTACTGCCACGGGGCCGGGGTGGCGAAGTCCCCGATGGCCTGGAAGACGACGGCCGCCTCGTGCTCGAAGCCGCCCGAGGCCAGGGCCTGCGCCAGGTGGTTCAGGTCGGTCGGGGAACTGGTGGCCGGGTCGCAGCGTCTGAACCAGTCGCTGAAGGCCTTGGTGAGCGCCGGCTTGATCGCCTCGCTGGCCCAGAAGAGACTCGGCAGGATCTCGCCTCGGTCGCGCCGCGCCCGGTACTCCTCCAGGTGGGCATACAGCGGCAGGAGATGCAAGGGGGAGCCGGACGGGGCCTTGGAGACCGACCAGCGCGCGAAATCCATGGCGACCGCCCGCTGGCTGAGCGAGGCCGAGCCCGGGCCGACCTGCAGCACCCGCAGCATGCGGTGCCAGGCCTCGCGGCTGTACGGGTCGAGCCGGTGGGCGGCTTCCAGCAGCCCCCACGGCCCGTGGGGCAGCAGGAGTTCCGGGGGCGGGGGAGCCACCCGGTGCTCGGGACGGTGCCCGTGCGGGTCCGTCTCGGCCAGGGCGAGGCGGCAGATCGGCACCACCGGATCGCCGGGGTTCAACTCCGCGGCCTTCTCGCACGCCTGCCGGGCCCGGCCGACCAGCTCGGCCAGGTGCTGCTGACGGCCGGGGGCCTGGGCGTGCTGCCGGTCGCGATACGCCTCCAGCGCCCGTTCGGTGACGACCCTGGCGTACATCACCCGGGCCGCGATGCTCTCCGGCTCCTCCTGCAGCCACAGCTCGACGACATTGCGCCGGGCAGCGATCACGCCCAGCACCTGGGTCCGGGCGGTCCACTGCGGCCAGGTCCCGGTCTCGGCCAGCACCTGGCGCATCGCCATCCAGTGTCCCGCCTTGACCTCCTGCACCGCCGGGTACAAGGCGGCGTCGCGCCCGGCCGGGTGGTAGCTCACCATCAGCGGGGCCCTCCGCATCCCAGGCGGAGCAGGTGTAGGCAGCTGACAGCCAACGACGAGGCGACCGTCGTCGCTGCCCGGACCGTGCCGTACTGCCGGGGCCGGCAGCTGGTGGGGAGCCTGGTGTTCTTCACTCGGCGACCGGCCGGGGCGTGAACTGCTGGCAGCTGCCGGTCCGCCGGCCGGGAGGCTGGCTGCCGGCGGCCGCGGTGGCGCGGCGGTGCAGCGCGCGGCCCGGCTGCGGTGACGGTGCCGTGCGGCGGTGGGCTTCAGCGCCGCGGTCGTCACTGCGGGACTGCGGCTGGTGTGGACACGACACCCAGGGGTGTGCGGTCGCGGCCATAGAAAGGAGTCCTCTGGTCAGGAGGGGTGGGAAGGCGGCGCGGCCGCCGAGCAAGACGAGGCGGATCAGCGCGCAAGCGGGCTGACCCGCAGGTGCCGTCCACGGCGGGCCAGCGGTTGCCTGTCAGATACCTAAGCGTCTGAAGTGACGCATGACCAGAGGTGTGCAAGGTTGTTCGGTTGCAGCGGCGTTGACAGTGACATTCCAGCCACTCACGCCCCCAAAGGGCCGTCAGCCCGGTCAGGACCGCCACGGGACTGCGTCAAAACGCCCCGCCGGGCGGGCCGGGATGCGCGCCGCGCAGCCTCCTGATCTGGCCTCTTGCCGAACGTGAGGGGATGCGGTCGTGGGCGCGGTGTTCGGCTGCGGCAGCTGTCCGGTCCCCACCGGGCGGGGCACGATGGCCGATTGTCTGTCGCCGAGGGTTGTTTTGCCGTTGGCAGCCCGCGACATACGGTTCGACGATGGACTCCACCAGTGCACAGGCTCATCACGAGCGCGCCCGATTCCTCGCGGATCCGCTGGGCCTGGCCGGGCGACGCTTCCTCGTCACCGGCGGCAGCCGCGGCCTCGGTCGCGAGATCGTGCACCTTCTCGTCGCTGCCGGAGCGCACGTCGCCACCTGCGCCCGCCGGCCCGAGGGCCTGCGCCGCCTGGAGGAGGACGTCGCCGTCACCGCGGCGGCGCCCCTGTACACGCAGGCTCTGGATGTCACCGAGCCCGGCAGGCTGGAGGCGTTCACCGCCGCGGCAGCCGACCGCCTCGGCGGCCTGGACGGCGTGGTGGCCAACGCCGGGGGAGCCCACGGCCGTGACCTGCGCAGCGCCACCGCGGCGGACTGGGCCGCCACGTTCGACATCAACGTCGTGCACGCACAGCGGCTCGTGAAGGCCGCCTTGCCGCACCTGGGCGCGGCCGGCGGCGGATCAGCGGTCCTGATCTCGTCCATCAGCGGCTGGAAGCCCGCTCCCCAGGCCCAGTACGGCGCGGCCAAGGCGGCGCTGATCAGCATGGCCAAATCTCTGGCCAATGAGCTCGGCCCCGACAACATCCGCGTCAACGCCGTATCCCCCGGCTCGATGCTCATCCCCGGCCGCCGCTGGGCCCGGATGCAAGAACAAGACCCCCAGGCGTTCGCCCGCTTCACCGCCCAGATCCCGGGCGGGCAGCTGGTGACCCCGCAGGAAGTCGCCCGCACCGTCGTCTTCCTGCTTTCGCCCTGGTCCAGCGGCATCTCCGGCGCCCACATCCCCGTCGACCGGGTCCAGAACGCCCCCACGCCGGACGGCTACTGACCGCTCAGGCCGTCTCCAGCACCGGCTGCGCCGCCCGGAAGAAGGCTCGCACCGCCGGCTCCTTGCCGAACGCGCCCGCCCGCTGGCCGAAGTCCTTCAGGGCCTGCACCGACCGCAGGCTGCGGACATTCTCCAGGCCCTTGAGCGCCGCGTGCGCGCAGGCCAGCGCCTCATCCAGCCGCCCCTGCTGGAGGCAGGCGGTGGCCAGCACCGCCTGGCTGATCGCCTGCCGGCGCCGCCGGTCGCCGTTCGTCCGCACCGAGGCGTCCGCCATCTGCTCGGCCTGCTCGGCCCGGCCCAGGTCCCGGAAGACGAAAGCAGCCTCCGCCTCCCAGTAATGGCGGTCGAGGTAGCGCACCCACGGCGACTCCTGCTCCGCACCCCGGCTCCGCCCCAAGGCGGCCTCCGCCTCCTCCAGCGCCCGCAAAGCCTGCTTCGCGCGGCCGCTCGCGGCACAGCCACGCGCCACCATCGCCTGCAGCCGCATCAGCCCCAGCGGGCTGCCCGCGTGCCGCGCCGTCTGCAGCCCCGCCCGCGCCAGATGCACCCCGTCCTCCGGATGGCCCAGGCTGGTGGACAAATGCGACAGCCCCGCCAGGACCTGGCCGGCCAGCACCAGATCCCCGCCCTCCTGACACAGCCGCAGCGCCTGGATCATGTACCGCTGCGCGAGCCCGTACTCGCCGCTGTCGTAACTGCTCCAGCCCGCCATCGCCCCCAGCCGGGCCGCCGCGGTGAACAGCGGTCCGCGCTCTTCGGCGCTCACCCCCTGGCGCAGCATCGGCAGCACTTCCCGGTTCAGGTAGAACAGGATGCTCGAGCGCACCTCCTGGCCGCCGAAGCGGTTGTCCACCCGGTCGAAGGCTGCGACCATCGCCTGCACCACTGCCACCCGCCCGCCGGCGGCGACCGCGGCCAGCGCCGGGGTCTCCGACTGTTCCCACGCCCACAGCAGCCAGCTGCGCTGCGGCGCGAGCAGCGCACTGCTGACGAACGGCACTGCCCCCAGCACGTCCCGGCGCCCGACATCCTCCGCCGCGAGGCCGGACAGCGTCTGGAGCACCTGGCCCACATCCTCGCCCCACAGCAGCGAACGGACCACCACCGGCGGCCCCTGCTGGACATGGAAACCGATGTCGCACGGCTGCACAACCCGGCCCAGCGCCTCCGTCAGCGCCCCGGCCACCAGCCACATCGTCTCCGCACGAGGAGGGCGGCCGCCAACCCATCGGGACACCGACGCCTTGTCGTAGCGCGTGAGACGTCCCTGGCGGCGTGCAAGGGCGTTCACGCGTGCGGCCAGGGACTGGTAGCTACAGCCGGCATTCTGAAGAGCGGCAGCCAATGCCGCGTTCTTGCCCCCCTCGGCAGCCTGCCCGTTCATCGTCATGGCCATCACGCTCCGCACCGCACTTCGGCCAGCCGAACGGCCCGCCGTCCCTGTCGACTTGTCCGCGTCCGACACGCCCACGCCCACCCTCGACACGGTGAGGGCGGACAGCGCCAAGGACGCGCTAGCTTCGAAAAAGGCGCCTCGTGACACGCGTTCGCGATCACTATGTTCACCCAGTGCCCCCGGCGCAAACGCGCCAGGTGTTACTTTCGGCCGATGTGGCGGACGCCTGCACCTCCACAACTCCCGTCTGCGACCAGCCAGTCGCAAGGCCCACGCTCAGCACCTGCCACCGGAGCTGCCGCTGCTGGCCGAGGGCGCGCGCCGTGTACTCGAACCCTCCTTCACCTGTCTGTACGCCTCACGCGGGCTGCAGAGCGCGGTACGGACTTTGCCCACGGCGGCGCCCGTGCTTCCCCCAGCATCCGGTCGACGGCGCGCATGCCGTCGGCGCCCCGCGGCCAGGCGAAGCATCGACCTGCGCGCGGTCGGGCGCACGCCGTACGGTGTGCTCGACGGTGCCCAGCTCGGCGAGGAGGACGCAAGGACGGCGGCCGGGCCCTCGGCCGCGTAGCGCCGGACGCCGCCGACCCCCGTGACGACGGCCGGGGGCCGCAGGAGAAGCCGCAGGCTCCTTTGACGTGGTTACCGCTACCTCGGCCTTCTACTGGTGGAGGCATCGCAACGGCGACGATCACGACGATGCCGTGCGCCGCCGGCGTCGACTCATGTCTGGACTGCGCTCTCCTATCGAAGCCCAGGTACCCCCCCGACCTGTACCTGCGTCCCTCGACCAGCTGTAGGGCCCTGACACGGGCAGGCCCACCACCGATCCGCAACTTCACCGGCACCATCGGACATCTTTCACCCACCGGTGAACGTGCGGTCAGCATCGCCGCGCTCTGGGTTGAGAACATGCCCTTTCTGGAGCCCGGCGGGCAGGCCTCGGTTCGCCTCGTACCCCTCACTCCATCCCACTGGACGCACGTTCACCCCGGCCAGCAGATCACCATGCATGAGGACCGAACGGTGGCCGGGACCGCAGTCGTCTTGGAGGTTGATCGCCCTTCAGCCGCGCCCAGAGAGTGACGTGGTCGGGCACTCGGGACAGGGTGCCGACAGATGGTCACTCCAAGCTCCAGAGGCAGCTATCTGGTGACCTCGCTGGTGCGGGCGGTGAGCTGGTAGAGGCTGGGGAGGACCAGGAAGACGGGGGACTGCTTCGCCTCCTGCTGGGCTTCGATCTGGGCGATCTTGTCTTCGGCGGCGGCGAGGCTGGTGGACGGCCCTTCGACTTCGCCGAACTATCTCTCGCGTTCGGCTTCGGCGATCCTGTCTTTGAGGGTGTCACGGATCTCTTCCAGGCGGGGCTTCTCCTCCAGGGAGACGATCAGGACCGGGCAGCGGACGCAGGCGTGCTCGTGGACGCAGTCGGTTCCGTAGGCCCGCCCGCACTCGCCCAGCGCCAGCTTCCTCCGCTTGAAGTGGGACAGGAACTCCTGCCGTTCCTCGACTGTGACAGCTCTGTATTCCTCGGCTGGGCGGAGATCGCGGCGGCGGGCGATGAAGGCACGGTGTGCTTCGAGCGCGTCGACTGGGTAGATGGCTGATGGCGGAGTCGGGTATCGAGATCCTCGGAATGGGTGGGGCTATTCGTCGAGGTACTGGTGTCTGATGTCGGCGTGCGAGATGACGAGCTGGCCTTCGCGGACGTGCCACTCAGTCGTCCCATCGACTTCGTGGCTGGCAAGGAACAGGCCCCGGATGAGGTCTCCGTCGTCGTCGGAGGCTGGGACCCGAGCAATCTCTTCGAGCTGATTCGTGAACCAGTCCAGGGCCGATGCGCGGATGTCGGCGCCGTAGAAGATGTAGTGGGTCCAGTTGACCTGCTGCCGAGGTGTGCTCCATCCGCCGGAGTAGTGATCGTCGGCGTGGGACGAGATGATCTTCTGGACGGTGGCGAGTTGTGTCTCGTCGCACTCCAGCCATCCTCTGACCGACACGTAAACGCTCATCTTGTATGTCCTTTCTGTCGTTGTCAGTCCTGGTGCGGCATCTGTCGGCCGCGTTGGTTTCCCAGTCTCCGGCGGCGGCTCGCTGCCATTTGACGGCGACGGTGATGTCGATGCCGGGGGTGCGGGCGAGGACTGCGGCGGGCAGCTCGGTGGCGAGCTGGAACAGGGCGGTCGAGCGGGTCTCGGCGATCCGGATGCCGGGTTTGCGGAGCCGTTCGCCCATGGCCCAGACGCTGATCGGGCGGCCGGGCTGGCCGCCGGGGAAGAGCCAGGGTGACTCCGTCCGGGTGAGGACGGCATGGCTCCGGCGAGCCGCGACCTGGTGGAGGGCGAGCTCAGTGACGGGGCCGGGCAGGTCGACGGGGACGGCGCCGAGGCGGATGCGGACGGCTCCGTCGGTCTCCTTGATGTGGTCGACGGTGAGCCGGGAGATCGCCGCAGGCCACTGGGCATAGAGGAGCAGCAGCAGGCCGGCCTTCGCCCGCGGGTGCATTTCGGCGCCGCCAATACACACGCACCGGCTTGTCGGCCGACTGTATCCAGAGCATGAATTCCCGTGCGTCTTCCCGGACTGCCCGATCCCACTCGATGTCGAGCGCCCATAGGAACCGCCACCACCGCAACAGGTCGTTTGCGTAGGACCGCAGCGTGGTTGCCGGGGTGTCTGCCGCGAGCAGGTCCTAGAAGTACACGGCGACCGGCTCGACCCGCAGACCATGCCGATCGATCAACCGGTACGGCTCCCAGGCGTCTCCCGTCGCCAGCATCTGACCGGATTCGGGCAGGGCGAAGCTCCTGAGATCCCTCCCGGGACCGCTGTGATCAAGCATGCCGAGAAGCTAGCAGAGAAGCACTCTGAACTGCGAAAACGTCGAAGTCAGTTCAGTCAACACGCCGGACTGGCACGCGGGCCCGTCCTCCCAGGTTGCGCGTCCTTCGGGGCCGGTGCCCATGGTCCAGGTGAGTTCGTAGACGCCCGAGGCTCGCTGGACGCGCTTGACGCGGAGCCCGGCGCGAAAGCTACCGGTGCGCAGGTCCTTGACGAAGGCCACGAGGTGCGGTGGAAGCGGTGGCGCTGTTCTGGTGCGAGGCGGTCCAGGTCGGCGGTGAAGTGGGGCAGAACCTCGTAGGTGGGCACGGCGCCTCCAGTGTGCACGAAGCCCCCGGCCGGTCGGCCGGGGCGGTGGTGGCGGATGGTTGGGGGAGTGGTGGCGTTGGTGCTTGTTGGATCGCGTTAAAGCCGGTTGGGGTCGGAATTCCGGGCTGCTGGTGCTGGTGTGTCGGCCCGCAACATTCACGCGGCCGGGGCCAGTTTTCGTATAGGGCGCGCATCAGGTCGGCCCATTCCTGCGCGCGGGTCATGTCGCTGGCGCAGCCAGCGCAGTGGGGCACCGTGTCGATCCGGGCGGGGTAAGGCATGTTCGAGCGAACGACAGCGGTTGTGCGCAGCGTGAGCGGGAGGCGGCACAGCGGGCAGAGGCCTCCGTAAAGCACTTCGCTATTCATGTAGCGGAGGGTGCACACGGCGACGCCTTACCGTCCCGGGCTGCCGCGGCGGCGCGCCTGGCGGGCCACCGCGATAACGACTTGGTGAGGCGCTCCCGCCCGGCGGGACGGACCTCGGGGCGCGCCTGTTTTGGAGTCAACGCTGCGGTGTCTTCCGCGCAGTGGCGGTCGGCGCCCGCATCCTTCGGTCGTGTACCGGCCACCAAACCCTCCAGATCGACCGACGCGCGTGTACCGGAGGAGGCAAGATCGGGTGAGCAGCAGTCATCAAAGGGTGGGGGAGCGAGTGGGGAAGCCGCAGAAGAAGCGTGGGGTGCGGATCCCGTGGGTCTGGGACGCACGGGATGACGAATACGACCGGTCGGCCATCGACATCAAGCCCCACCCTCCCTACGGCACCCTGCTGCGCTGCGGCGGCTGCGGGATCCCGGTCTCGGTGCGGCCGGCGAACGCCGACGATCCCGACTCCCGCTCGTCCCACTTCTTCACGATGCCGGGCCGCAGGCACGAGCCCACCTGCCGCTTCGACCTCCCGCGGCGCGGCAAGGAACTGGCGGATGTGTCGCAGGGCACCGTCGTCCGGCGTGAGGGGCAGTGGAGGCTGGTGTGCCCGCCCCTGGCCCGCCCCGGTACCCGAGGCGGAGCCAACGGCGGCAGCACCACACCGCGGCCGCCCCGTGCCACCGGGGGCGACAGGCCCACCCTCAGCCGGCTGCGGGGACCGGCCATCGCCTCCGCCAAGCGCATCGTCCAGCTCTTGACCGCCTGCAAGCACGACCCCGAGACCGTTGCCCAGTTTGCCGCTGTCGCCCCGAGCGGCCGACGCAACATCGCGTGGGACGAGTTCTGCGTGGGCCCAACCACCGCTCACCAGCTGGCGCAGAAGCTCATCGACGGTACGGCCGGGCAGATACCGCATGCCGTATGGGGACCGGCGAGCACGGCGGGGTCAGCCGGACAGCGGGCGACAGTCACGTGGTGATGTACGTAGCCCGGCACCCCGTCCACATCGAGGGCCGGCCAGTGAAAGTCATCACGTCCACGGGGGAGTTCCTCGGCTACGGCTACTGGGAGCTCTTCCCACAGGGCGCGGACTGGGCACACAAGGCCGCCGAGCGCGGCTGGATCGAGCTGCAGCTGTGGGCCAAGGAGCCGTGGCAGGTGGAACGGTGGGACACGCAAGGCGGCTCCATCTCCCGGCCGAAGCCGCCTGTCCCGGCCATGTCCCGACACCGGCAGAGCCGCCCCTGTCCACCGCGCCGGAAGAGGTCAGGGCGCAGCCCGCCGTAACGTCGGCCTCGGCCACGAGCCCGGACACGTGTGCTTCAGGAGAGGAGCCTGCCGTACCGGCGAACCCGACTCCGAACGAGCCGGAGCAACATGACAGATGCCCGATGCGGCGGTCCCGCCGCCCTGTCCTACCCGCCCACCACTGCACGCCGGCCACGTTCGCGTGTACGGGACTGGTGGGAGCGCCTGCGCGGCCGCTACTGACCTTGTAGGGGTGGTGTCGCGGGGGGGGTGACGAGTGATGGTCGTCGCGGTATGTGCAGGGCATGAGGTATCCGCAAGGTGGTGGCCTGACGGACGAGCGCCGGGCATTTCGCGAGCGTATCCGGATGGAAGCGGCCGAGAGGTTCGTCGCCGGACAGGACAACGCCCTGGTGGCGCGGCAACTGCGGATCAGCGTGCGATCGGTGCAACGGTGGCGCCGCTGCCGGCAGGACGGCGGTGGCAAATCCCTCAAGTCCAAGGGCTCCCCGGGCCGGCCACGGCTGAGTGAGACCCTGTTCAGGGTGCTGGAACAGGAGCTGGGCAAAGGGCCGGTCGCGCAGGGCTGGCCGGACCAGACCTGGACCCTGGAGCGCATCAAGACGCTCATCGGCCGCCGGTTCCACAAGACCATGACGCTCTCGGCCGTCGCGCAGATGCTCCACCGGCACGGCTGGAGCCACCAGGTCCCGGCGAGGCGGGCCGTGGAGCGGGACGAGGAGAAGGTCACCGGCTGGGTGAAGGACACATGGCCACAGGTGGAAACGCCGCGGCGGCGCTCGGAGCCTTCATCGTCTTTGAGGACGAGGCCGGGTTCTCGATGACGCCGCCGACCCGCAAAACCTGGTCCCGGCGTGGGCACACGCCCGTGGTCCAGGTGCGGGGGCGGTCTCAGCGCCGGTTCTCCGTCGCCGCCCTGGCCTGCTACAAACCCGGTGAACGTTCGCGTCTGATCTACCGGCCCAAACGGCATTCCGACCACAAGCGCGGCGGCCGGCGCAGTTTCACCTGGGCCGATTATCGCGACCTGCTGATCGCCGCCTACCTGCAGCTCAAGGCGCCGCTGGTGCTCGTCTGGGACAACTTGAATGTGCACCTAGACGCCCGCCTGCGGGACTTCGTCGACGGCCACGACTGGATCACCTCCTTCCAGCTGCCCTCGTACTCACCTGACCTGAACCCGGTCGAGGGCATCTGGTCCCTGGTGCGGCGCTCGGGTCAGTGCAACACCGCCTTCACCGACCCCGAGCACCTGATGCGGGTGCTACGGCACAGACTCCGGGAGATTCAATACCGACCCGACCTCATCGACGGATGTCTCGCCGCCACCGGACTCACGCTGACGACATCACACCCACAAGGTCAGTAATCGGCCACCGCTGCCGGATCGGACATGGCCAATCTGGCGCGCGGAGCGGTGGCCGATCCTGTCCTGGGACCGCAGCCGGGCCTCGGCCATGGCCGTAGCCACTACTGACGGCCAGACAGTGGTGCCGGCTTCCTGTCCGGCGGCCGCCGCCGGGTACGACCGTTACCGGCTGGTCTGGACGCGGCCGGGTACGGGTACGCGCCCGCAGGCCTGACGGACACGGTGTCTGCCTCCGAGCTCAGCAACGGTCCCGACAGCGCGGCCGGCACACGGGGCGTCGGGGGCCCTTCGGCCCGCGGCCGTTCGTTCAGCCGTCCGTTCTGCTCGCCGTCACCGCGCCGACGACTATCGCGGGCTCTGCCCCATACGACCGCGCCTGGCTCCCGGTAGCGAGGGCCGTGGTGGACAGCGGGCAGCGAGCCGGCGGGGGAGTGCCGCAGCCGGCCGTCCTCGACGTCCGGTGACCCGTCTGCCGGAGCCTGCCGACGGCGGCCCGCCGTGCAGGGCGGCGGCACGTCATCCAGGTTTCCGTGGCGGTCGCGCGGCTGTCCGAGCGTAGGCCGGTGCAGTAGATCCGGACCCGGTTCAGCGACAGAGCGTGACCGTCGCCGAGTAGCTGGCCGAGGCCGGGGCGTGCGGGGGGCCCGGCGAGAAAAGCTCTGCGGTGCTGAGGTCGCCCGCCGCCGGAGGCATCGCCGTGGACCGGCCAGCGCTGCCTGGACGGGGCCGAGGCGCACCTGGCCGAGCAGCGCCGCCGACAGGCGGGACGTATACCTCGCGGTCCGTGCGGGGCTGACCGCCTGCCCCGCTCTGCGGCCGATGACGGAGCCTGGGCGTCGCCACCGTATGGGACCACTCCGCCCGCCGCACCCCGCCCGTCGAAGACCGGCGGCCGGGCGGTGGATGACCGGTAGGGCAGGCCGGTGGCCGACACCGGCCAGAGGAGTCGTCGGCCACCGGCCATGTCCGATCCCTGCCGATCGGCCACACCTCGTCCGCGGCCGCCCCCTTGCGCTGCAGCCGTCGCCTGCGGCACGGCCGCGGGAGGCTTGCCCGCCACAGGGCGGGGCTTGCCCCCAGTGGCACGGTTCGGTCACGCCCGGCTTGCCTGCCTACGGCGTGGGCTTGCCCGATCGGCCGCCGGAGGCTTGCCCAGCCCGCGGGCAAGCCCCTGACCTGCTCTCTTAGGGCGGTGGGCAAGCCTTCGGGCAAGCCGTGGTGAGGAGAGTGACGGCACGAGATCCGAAAGGAGACGTGCCGTGCTCGACGTAGTACCCGGACCCGCCCGCACTGCCGGCGGGATCTTCCACCGCCTGGATACGGAGTGGGCCGCGCTGTGCGCCGACGCCGCCGTCCAGGCCGCCGTGGCCGACTGGCTGGTGGCCGATCAGCTGGCCGACGCCGTCGCCGCCGTGGCCGATGCCCGGACCACCGCGGTGGTTGATTCCTGGGCCCGCACCCTGGGCCCCGCCCAGGTGCTGGCCGCGCTGCGGCCCGGCCCGGGGCGCCTGACTGACGAGCTGACCGACGCGGTCCTGCGCGCCCTGCTGCGCCGTGCGGCCGGCGGCGGCCGATCGGGCACCCTGGCCGCACGCGTCATCGTCCAGGCGATGATCCCGGCAGCCGTCCGGCTGGCCCGCGGCCAGGTCCGCGCCACCGGTGGCCGCACCTTCGATGCGGTCGCCTCGCTGACGGTCGCCGGCCTCTTCGAAGTGGCCCGCTCCGGACGCCTGCACACCCGCGCCGGCCGGCCGGCCGCGAATCTGATGCTGGACACGCTGCGTTACGTCTGCGCCGGGCTCGCCGCCGACCACGAAGACCGCGGCGAGCACCTGGCCGCCGCCGAGCACCTGCCCGACGCCGCCCCCGGCCCCTACGCGCAGGCTCACGCCGGCGCGGTCGCAACCGCCGCCGCGGCCGCCGGCCTGACCCCTGCCGGGGAGGCCGCAGAAGCCGAGGCGACCAGTGCCCGGCTGGAGCTGCTGGAGCTCGTCCTGGACGCCATGGGCGCCGGTGCGCTGTCGCCCGCCGACGGCCGCGCCATCGCCTGGCACTACACCGCCGCTGCCGTACCGGACGCCGAAGCCGCCGCGCGCTGCGGCACCACGCCGGGGGCCTGGCAGCGCCGCCGCTCGCGCGCCGTGGCCCGCCTGACCGCTGGCCTCTCCCACCGGCCGGCGGCATGACCCGACTCCGCTCCCCGGCCACCGCCCGCCCACTGCCACGACAGGAGATCTCCATGCCCCAGACCGACAAGGCCCCCCTGGATGCCGACGAAGAGCGCGTCACCCGCGCCCAACACCTGCTCATCCAGCTGGGCGCCGCCCTGGTCTGCCAGCCCTTCGACACCCGCACCCACGACCGGCTGCGGGCCTTCCTCGCCGAGGACGCCGACGCCGTCCTGACCTCCTTGCACACCCTGCGGCAGCGCCCGGAAGCCGACCTGCACCGCCGCATCGCCGAACTGGCCGGCCACACCCTGCCCCTGGGAGGCACCACATGAAGGCGCCCAGGGTCCGCCGTGTACGGGAGCCCGAAGCAGCGGCGCCCGACGGGCTGCCCGCCGGCCGCGCCGCGGACACCGGCTGGGCGACGTCGATGTCGACCGGCGCCGCGGCGAATCTGACCGCTCTGATGCGCTGGGGCATGTGGGTGCTGCTGGCGGCCGGCCCGCTGCTCGGCACCTGGGCTCTGCTGGCCCCCTCAGCGCCGCCTGCCGCCGCCTCGCCCCGCGCACCGGCAGCCGGCCCGGCGCAGGGCGAGGACGCAGCCGGCCCGGCCGGTTTCGCCGAGCAGTTCGTGCTGGCCTACCTCGAGGCCGGGGACGGCGCCGAGGAGAATCTCGCCCGCTTCTACCCGGCCGCCCGCGGTATGACCTGGCCGGCCGGGGCCAGCGGCCAGCACGCCCAGGCGGCCTCCGCCGTCCAGGTCCGGCCGGTCTCCGACGGCTACTGGTCGGTGACGGTCGCCGCCCGCATCACCCCCACCGCCTCAGCGGGCGCGGCGCTGCGCTACTTCCAGGTGCCCGTACGCGCCGACGGCCGTACGGGCGGCCGGTCCCTGACCGCGACGGCGCTGCCCGCCGAGGTCGCCGCCCCCGCCACCGGCCCCGCCCCCGAACTCGCCTACGGGCCCGCCCGCGCGGCGCTGCCCTCCGACCCGGCCGCCGCCACTCTCCAAGCGTTCTTCGCCGCGTACCTGACCGGCGGCCAGGCCGGACAACTGGACCGCTACCTGGCCCCCGGCACCGCACTGGGGCCGGTCCGTCCGGCGCCGTACCGGGCGGTGAAGGTCACGCAGTACGCCGAGCAAGGCCACGGCCCGGCCGACGGCGCCGCGGCCCAGCGCCCGCCGGACGGCGTCACCCGGCACCTGCTGGTCGATGTCAGCGCCGACACCGCGCAGGCCAAGGACCGGCCGCTGATGTACGCGATCGAGCTGTGCTCCCGCGCCGGCCGCTGGGAGATCGCCGCACTCCAGGGCGCGCCGGCCCTCGCCTCACCGAACCCCACGACCTCTGCGTCGCCCCGCTCTTCGAAAGGACCCCGCTCATGACCTCCCTTGACCTGGTGCAGCTGGCCGGCATCCTCGACGACGCCGAGACCCTCGGCACCCGCATCAAGACCCTGCTGGTCGGTGTGGTGCTCGGCGTGATGTACCTGGTCTCGGTCGCCATGACCTGGGGCCAGACCAAGTCGGTGCTCAAGACGGTGGTGGTCGCCGTCGGCGGCGCCGCGGTCTTGGCCATCGTCGCCAACGTCACCGTGCTCCGCGACAAGATCGGCGAGGACATCAAGACCGCCGGCGCCCGCCACAGCGCCAGCGCCCCCGTGCTCACCGGCGGCGAGAAGCTGCCGGACGGGGCCAGCCGGTGAGCACCTCCGAGGACCAGCTGCTGGTCGGCCGCTGCTACACCAAGGCCCGCCGCCACCGCAACGTCATCGGCCGGCTGCCGGGCGGCGGCCACCTGTGGGGCGGCCCGTACACCGTGCCGCAGGTCGCCGTGGCCGGCCTCGCCTTGGGGCTGATGCTGCTGACCAGCGGCCTGTGGGCCCGGCACGGCATCGTCGATGTGCTGCCGCTGCTGGCCGTGCCCTACGGCCTGGCGCTGGCGGCCGGACGCATCCACCACGACGGACGCAACCCGCTGGCCACCGTCGCCAGCGCCCTGGGCCTGCTGGCCGGCGGCGGCACCGGACGGCTGCAGGGCCGGCCGGTGCGGCCGCGGCGCCCGGCGGTCCTGGCCGGCCTCTGCTCCCTGAGCGTCCAGCCGCCGCTGAGCGCGGCGGGACTGCCCGCTCCCGCCGCCCGTACCCGTCCCCGCGCTGCGCGGCCGCAGCCCGCTGCGGCCGCCGGCTGCCCGGCCCGGGTGGCCTCCGGCGCCCAGGCCCTGCTCGCCGCCCGCACCCCCTCCGGGATATCCGGCCCGCCCGACGCCCCTTCTGCGACTTCGAGGTGACTTCATGCGCATCCCCGCCCGGCATGTGGCCGGCAATGTCATCTGGACCCACCACGGCACCTGCTGGGCCCTGTGGCGGGTGGCCGGCAGCGGCCACCCGCAGTCCTCCCTCGCCCTCAAGCAGCGCCGGCTGCGCACCCTGGAGGCGCTGGTCAAGCAGCTCGGCGGCGAGTCGATGCTGCTGTCGCTGTGCCCCCAGATCGACCCGGCCGCGGTCGTACGCAAGATGACCGACGGCATCGACCTGGAGGCGTGCCCGCGCTACACCGAGCTGGCCCTGCGGGTGCTGGACCAGCTGGAGACCATGGAGCTGACCGGCCGCACCGACTGGCTGGCCGTGCCGCTGCCGGCCGGCGGCGCGCGCCAGGCCGCCACTGCGGCCTTCGCGGCGGCGCGCGCCGAGCTGGCCCTGCAGCTGGGGCTGCTGCCCGCCCAGCTGAGCGCGGCCGAGGAGGCCCGGCGCCTGGCCCAGGCCCGTGAGCTGGCCGCGGCCTGGCCCGCGGAGGTGGACGTGCGGCCCGCCAGCGAAGCGGAAATCCTGTGGATCTACGGGCACAGTGCCCGGCGCGGCGTGCTGGAGCCGCTGCTGCCCGAGCCGGGCGATCAGCCCGTCCGCGGCCGCGGACGCGGCACGGCGGCGCTGGCCCAGGTGCTCCTGGCCGAGGGGGGCCTGCCCGCCCCCGATGCGGACCCCGCCCCCGATGCGGACCCGGTGCGGCAGACCGGCAAGAGCCCGCTGGCGCGCCGCTGGCTGCAGGCGAGCACCGAATGGGGACAGAGCTACCAGGCGTTCATGATGCTGGCGGAGATGCCGGAACGCTTCGTCTTTCCCGGCTCCGACTACCTGGCCGCGCTGGACGAGGCGGCCTTCCCCGTCGACTGGACGGTGCGGCTGAAGGTCACCCCCGGCAGCGTCGCCGAGCGCAAGGCCCGCCGGCAGGCCCGCGAAGTGGCCGGCCAGCCGGAGGAGTACGCCGCGGAGAGCGCCGGCGTGCCCGCCCACGTCGAGCGGGCCGCCGAGAACCTGCACGACTTGCGCACCGCGCTGACCAGTTCGCACAGCGAGGTCGAGGTCCAGGCCATGGTGGTGCTGTGCGTGTGGGGCGCCACCCCCGGCGAGGCGGAGGCCCGCGTGGCGGACCTCAGGACGTACTTCGCCGGCAACGAGTACACCCTGACCCGGCCGGTGGGGGAGCAGGAGCGGCTGTTCTACGGCATGCTGCCCGGCGCCCGCACCCCGAAGGTCATGGCCGCCTACGCCCAGGTGCTGCTGGCCCGCGACTTCGCGATGGCCGGGCCCTTCGGCGCCTCGGAGCTGGGCGACGGCAGCGGGCCGCTGTACGGGCTGCAGCTGTCCGGCGGCGGCACCCGCCCGGTGCTGACCGACTGGTCGCTGGGCCCGCGCAAGAAGGCCTCGGCCTCCGCCGCTTTCATCGGCGAGCTCGGCGGCGGCAAGTCCCTGGCCATGAAGGCGGCCGTCTACGGCATCCTCGCCGCCGGCCGCCGCCTGCAGCGCCCCGGCAGCCGCGGCCGGGCCGCCATCGTCGACCGCACCCCCGACCAGGAATGGGTGCGCTTCGCCACCGCCTGCCCCGGCACCACCCAGGTCATCACCCTGGATGAGAAGGCGCAGGTCTCCCTCGACCCGCTGCGCATCATCACCGACCGCACCGAGGCCCAGCGGCGCACCGAGTCGTTTTTGACGCTGCTGCTGGGCATCGCCCCGATGGACGAGATGGGCGTGGTCCTGTCGGAGGCCATCGAGACGGTGCTGGCCGCACCGCAGCCGTCGATGGCGCAGCTGGTGGCCGGCCTGGCCGAGCGCGGCCGGCGGGATGCGGCCGCCCAGGCCCTGGCCCGGCGGCTGACGGCGGTCGCGCGCAAGGACTTGGCCCGTACCGTCTTCGACCCCGCGCTGCCGGTGGCCGATGTCACGCGGGCCGACACCATCGTCTTCGCCGTCGCCAACCTCGCGCTGCCCAAGGAACACGAGCTGAGCGCGGACCGGCTGGCGAAGCTGGAGTTCGAGAAGACCTTCGGCCGGGCGGCGCTGTACTTGATCGCTGCGGTGTGCCGCAAGGTCTGTTTCGACGTGCGGGAGGAGTTCGCCGTCGCGGTGTGGGACGAGTGCTGGTGGCTGACCTCTTCCCCGGAAGGCATGGCCCTGCTGCTGGAACTCGTGCGTGACGGGCGCAAGCACAACGCCGGCGTCCTGGTCGGCTCCCACGACGCCGAGGACATCGGCCCGCGTACCAGTGAGCTGGGGCAGGTCATCCGCGGGCTGTTCCCCCGCAAGTTCCTCTTCCGCCAGACCGACGTCACGCTTGCCAAGCGCGCACTGGTCTTCCTCGACCTCGACCCCGAGGATGCCGACCTCATCGAGACGGTCACCAACAACCTGTCTCCGCTCAACCTGCCCGACGAGGAAAAGGCCCAGCGGGCGGGGGAGTGCCTGCACCGGGACCTGTACGGGCGCATCGCCGGCATGCAGGTCGTCATCCCCGCCGATCCGCAGGCGGCCGCCGCCATCCACTCCGACCCGGTCTCGGCCGCATGACGCGGCTGCGCCGGGCCGGGCGCACGGCGAGAGGCGGGCCGGGGGGCCTGTGGCGGCTGGCACTGGTGGTGTGTGTCGCCGCTGTCCTGACCGCAGGCGGGTCGGCTCCTGCGGCCGCGGCTCCCGTCCCCCCGCCGCCCGCGGCCAGCACGCAGCCGCTTTCCCCGCCCGCCGGCACAGCCGAACCGGGCACGGCTGGCGGGCAGGCCTGGGCGGACACCGCGCAGGGCAAGGCAGCCGCGCAGAAGGCACTGCAGGAACGAAAGAAGCTGTGGGCGCAGAAGGACGGGCTGCGCAAGGCCATGGAGCGCCTGGGAATCGGCCACGACGACCTGCTCGACTCCTTCCACATCACCGACGAACACGGCATCCCCGTCTCCACGTTCTCGGTGGACGCCGACAGCGGCGCGTGGTCGGACTGGGACCTGAAGGTCGAAGCGTGGCTGACCAACGTGCTGTTCATGGCCGTCAAGTGGCTGGTGGCGTTCGCCTGCTGGCTGCTGACCTGGGCACTGGGCTTCAAACTGGCGCAGCTCCTGCTCAAGCCCGCGCTCGCGGTCTCCGACTCGCTCTACACCAGCGTCCTGGTGCAAACCGGCATGCCCGCCCTGTTCCTGACGTTTTCCGGCATCACCGCGGCCTGGCACTTCTTCTTCGGGCAGCGCTCCCGCGGCTGGGGCGAACTGGCGGCCTCCCTGGTGATCTCGGCGCTGGCCGCCACCAGCCTGGCCTCACCGCCCCAGAGCCTGCTCGGCGCGGACGGCGCCGTCGGCAAGGCCCGCGACCTGGGGGTGGCGGCCGCGGCCATCGTCATGGGCGGCCAGGATCCGGCCGGCACCGCGGCCGGGGACACCTTGCAGTCCATCACCACGCCGCTCACCGACAAGCTCGTCGACGCCTTCGTCGTCCAGCCCTCCCAACTGCTGACCTACGGACAGACCTTCACCGGCACCTGCGCCGCGCGCTACACGACCTCCCGCATCGACAAGGCCTTCATCAACCAGAAGGTCGCCGAGCAGTCCCAGGCCATGAAGGACCTGCCCAGCGGCGGTGACGTCCTGCTGCCCGGCATCGGCGGGAAGATCGAAGACTTCGTCCGGGACAAGGCCGGCCAGTGGGCTCTGGACACCTTCGGCTCCCAGCCGGACGAGAAGTTCGAAAAGGACTGCGTCACCGGCGATGCCAAGGAGGCCAAGAAGGCCTCCGCGGACAAGCTGGCCGGCGCCGCCTTCATGCTCCTGGCCGCCCTGCTGGTCTGCGCACTGGTCATCGCGCTGGCCGGCGGCTACCTCGCCGCCCAGGTCTGGCTCGCCTACGAGGCGATGCTGCTGCGCGCCGCGCTGGTCGCCGGCACCCTGCCCGGGCCCGGCCGGGCGTGGCTGTGGTCCCGCGCCACCGCCATCGCCCGCGGCCTGGCCCTGCTGGTCGTCCTCGTCGTCGCGCTCGGCGTCTTCGTGGTGGCCGTCACCGCCGTCGTCACCGCCAAGACCACCGACATGCCCGGCGGCATCATGGTCCGCTTCGTCCTGGTGGACATCCTGTGCCTGGGCGCCCTCGTCTTCCGCAAGCGCCTGACCCGCGCCTCCCACCAGGCGGCCGCCCGCGTCAAGGCACGGTTGGGCGCCTCCAAGCTCGGCGGCGCGGCCCCGCCCCGCTCCGGCACCGGGGGAGGGATCCGGAGCCACGGTGCCCTGCGCCGGGCCGGCACCGCCGCCCTGATGCTCGGTGCGATGGCCGCCACCGGCGGCACCGCCGGCGCGATGGGCGCAGGTCTCGGCCGCTCCGGCACAGCCCGCGCCCTGACCGGTCGCCTGGCCCAGGGCGCTGGCCGCCTGGCCCGCGGCACCGAACGGACCGTCCGCGCCGGCGGGGCCGCCGGTCTGCGGCTGGGCCGCCTGGGCTTCCGGTCGACCGTCGGCCTGCCGGTCTACGGGCCGCGCGCCGCGCGCCGCACCGTGGCCGCGGCCCAGGCCGTTCCCGGCCAGGTCACCGACGCCGCCGCGCAGCTCAAGGGCCGCCTGGAGCAGGCGTACCGCACCTACGAGGGCCCGGTGCGCGACTTCTTCGACGAATTCGAGCGCGGCACCGGCGTCCGCTGGCTCAGCAACCGCCACCGAGCCCGCACCGGACGTCCGCCGATCCCACCGCGTACCCCCAGCCGGCTGCAGAACCTCTTCACCACCCCCACGCCTGCTGCCGCACCGCCGGCCCGTCGTACGGCGCGGCCGACCCCGCCCCCGGCCCCAACGCCGCGCCCCAGCCGACGGGCACAGCACCTCCCGCAGCGCCCCGCGACGCCACCGGCCTCCAGCCGGCAGGCGAGCCTGCAGCAGCGACTGCACCGCATCCGCACGCGCACCCGCGCGGCCAGCCAGCCGGCGACACCACCCGCCCCGCCGCGCCGACAGCCTCCGCCGCCGCGCTCCCCGCGGCCCAGGAGGCGACCGTGAAGGCCGCGCGGCGTACGGCTGTGGCCACCGGCCTCGGCCTGGTCCCGGCCGCGCTGCTCGCCGTGCTGGTGCTGTTCATCGCCGCGGTGGCCAACGGCGCCGCCGGACAGCAGGAGGCAACCGGCACGCCCGGCACCGCGCAAAGCGGCCAAGTCGGCGATATCCCCCCGCAGATGCTGGCTCTCTACCAGCGGGCGGCGCCGACCTGCCCCGGTCTCGACTGGTCGGTGCTCGCCGCGATCGGCAAGGTCGAGACCGACCACGGACGCCACCCCACCATGCGCAGCTCGGCCGGTGCCGTCGGGCCGATGCAGTTCCTGCCCTCCACCTTCCAGCAGTACGCCCGCCCCGTACCGCCCGGCGGGAAGAACCCGCCCACCCCGTGGGATCCCACCGACGCGGTCTACGCCGCGGCCCGGATGCTGTGCGCCAACGGCGCCAAGGCCCGCACCAGCGACGGCCTGTACCGGGCCGTCTACTCCTACAACCACGCCGACTGGTATGTGCGAAAAGTCCTGGCCCAGGCCAAGGCTTACGCCGCGATGCCCTCCAGGGGTCCGGGCACCGGGGCGAGCGGGGCGGACGGCGGCTCCAGCCCGATCGTGCGCGCCGCGATGACCCAGCTCGGAGTGCCCTACGTCTGGGGCGGCGGCGGCATCCACGGACCCTCCGGCGGCGGCCTCGACTGCTCGGGCCTGACCTCCTACGCCGTCTACCAGGGCACCGGCGGACGCGTCACCCTGCCGCGCACCTCCCAGCAACAGCGCTTCGCCGGTGTCGCCGTGCCCCGCGACCAGATGCGCCCCGGCGACCTGATCATTTTCGACAAGGACGGCTGGGGCCACGTCGGCATCTACACCGGCGGATACAAGATGATCAACGCGCCAAGGCCAGGGAAAAGCGTGGAGTACACGTCCCTGGCCGGGTATTGGGAGGGCTACGCGTGGTCCGTGCGACGCATCGGATGAGAAGCTGCGGGACCTGTCCAAGACATCGTCGTCTCGGCAACCCAATACCGAGGCGACGCACCCCGAGAACCGACACGGGGCAAGCGTCGCACCGGCCACCGACCCGCTCCCCGGTACCGTGAATCTTGCCGGCGAGCCCCGGTCATTCTCGGGTAACCCCGTACCCATTGCGCTGAAGCGCGGCTGTCCATTGCGCACGGTCGAGCCACTTGAGAACGTCCGGCTGCATCTGCAGGAGAGCCTTCATGCGGGCATCCCAGTCGTGACCGGACGTGCTGCGGCGGCCCTCGCACCCCGAGCAGCCGTCCTCGCCGTGCAGATGACCGGCCATCCAGGCGTTCACGCACGCGTTGAGAACGGCGGCGTACAAGTCTCCGCCCGTGCTGGCCAAGTTGTCGGGGAAACTGCCGAGAATCAGGGCCAGCTCCGGGTTCTCCAGCGGCGGCATAGGTGCCTTGCCCACACCGTCCTCGGCGCTGCTCGTTTCGAAGTCCCGCGCACTTTGGGCCAGGCCGTCGGCGAGGCGGCCCGCGTCGAAGTACCTCCAGGCGGAGCGCTCTTGAATGCCCAGGTGGGAAGCCACCATCCGGATCTTCTGCTCGATGGTGTCCTCCACCGTGGCCGGCGCGATCGTCACACCCCTGCGGGCCAGCTCGGCAAGGGTCTGCCCGACTGCCTCTTTGAACGCCTTGGATCGCCTCACGCCCGCAGCGTAGTGCCGACGGCTGGTCACCAGACCCTGCATTCAAGAATAAAACCGAAGCAAAGCCTCCTGGTTGATGTCTGGAACGGCCCCGTACCGCGACTTGGTCCGGATGAAGGGCCTTCCCCGCACCGACCGGGAGGTCACCGTGCATGACACCGCACGTCCCGGAGCGCCGCCCGGGGCGTCTCCGGTCACCCGCCGGGGCGCTGGGCATCCGGCCTGGCCCCGTACGCGGCGGTCGTCTGCCCGGTGTCGTGGGACGGACCTCTTCGGGGTGCTGCGGCGCCCTCCTGCTTCCGCGCCACCGCGGCCGGCCACTTCTCACGCGACATCAGGGACCGGCACCGCGACCGCCGCGAAGATCACCCGTCCCCTCCCCGGCCATGCCGACTTGCCGAAAAAGGGTCCTTCTTTCCCGCCACGTGCAATTGTGATGGTTTCGCTCCCGTCCCGTGGTGCTGAACAGGCGAAACACCCTGGGCGATTGGAGCATCCTTGCGTAACGTACGGGAATGGGCCGGTCACTGGTGCGGGTGAGGCATCGGCGGGGTCCTCGCCGCTGGCTGGTAACTGCCAGGTGACAGCACCGTTGATCAGCGCACGGGGAGGCGCAGTGACAATCTCGGCACGAACAGCTCCAGCCGCACACCGCCGCGCGCGGCCGGCCGCGGTGGCCGCGGTGGCCTGCGCCTTGGCGGCCGTCTCCGCCTGCAGCAGCGGCGGGGTGACCAGCCCGGCTCCCAAGCCCGCCGCCTCCACGCAGCCTCCGACGAAGCCGGCCGACCCGGCGGAGACCGCGAAGCAGCAGGCCATCTCCACCTACCGGTCGTACTGGAAGGCGATGGAGCGGGTCTACGCCACCGCCAAGCTCGACGGCACCGACATCACGAAGTACGCCGCCAGCGCGGCGCTGAGCCGGCCGCGCAACGACATCCAGAACATGCAGAGGGACGGCAGCAGCTTCTCCGGGAACGTCACCGTCAACAACCCGACGGTCACCCGCGCGGACCTCGACCGGAAGACCCCCAACGTTGCCATCTCCAGCTGTTTGGACGTCTCGGGGTGGAAGGTCCTCGACAAGGACAAGAAGCCGGTCGCGCTGCCGTCGAAGCGGTTGACGAAGTACGTCTCCTTGGCCGTCGTCGAGCGCTGGCCGGAGGGGTGGAGGGTGATCCGGGACGAGCCGCAGGCAGGTCAGCCATGCTGATGCGCCGGCTCGGCCTGGCCGTCTGCGGCGTGCTGACCGTTCTGGCGCTGCCCGGCCCCGCCCGCGCCGACGGCCCCACCGGCAGCGCCGGCGGCTGCAAGAACGTCTTCGTGTGCGTGGAAGCCGACGCGCCAGGCAGCCCCGGCGGCGCCTCGTCCGGCACGCCCGCCCAGGACAGCAAGGGCGGCGGCAAGAGCGGCAACGGGGGCAAGAGCGGGGGCAGCGCCAGCCGCTGGAGCTGCACCTACAAGCTCGCCGATCCGCCGCCGCCGGCGGACAGTTTGGACTGGGCCGGGCACAAGCCCGGTGACGGCGTGGTCTACGAGCAGCGGTGCATCTTCGACGGCAACGATGCCTTCGGGGTCAACCGGATGGTGTGGGCGGCTGACCCGCCGGAGGGCGGCGGCGCTCCGGCCGTCGACCCGGCGGTCCTGGCGCAGCAGGCCGTCGACAAGATGCTGCTGCGCGGCGCGCAGATCGGCATCACGCCGAAGCCGGGCGGCAAGGGCGTGGTGGGGATGCCGGTCTACCTGTGGACCGCCACGGGGCCGGAGACGTACGGGCCGAACACCGCCAGTGCCTCCGCCGGCGGGATCACGGTGACGGCGACCGCGAAGGTCAGCAAGATCGTGTGGCAGATGGGGGACGGCACCACCGTCACCTGCACCACCCCGGGCACCCCGTACCGGCCGGAGTTCGGCAAGCGGCCCTCCCCGGACTGCGGCCACCGCTACCGCGTGCCGTCGGTGACCACGCCCTCCGGGCGCTTCCATGTGACCGCGACATCGACGTGGGCCATCGACTGGCAGGTCACCGGCGGCGGCCAGTCCGGTCAGCTCACCGAGGTCCGCGACAGCGCCGTGGACATCACCGTCGCCGAGGTCCAGGTCCTCAACTAGCTCTTCGTTCAGCACGTCGAGAGGCACACCCGTATGGAAACCCCTGCCGCTCCGCCGGTGCCACGCCCGGCCCCGGCTGCCCGTTCCGAGGTGCCCATCACCACCGCCGCCCCGGTCAAGCGGGAGCGGCGCTGGTCGGTCGCGGCGCTGTGCACCGTCCTGGCTGTGGTCGCCGGCCTGGGGGCGGCCGCGGCCGTCAGTTCCGCCAGCAACCGCACGAAGGTCCTCGCCGTGGCCCGGGACGTCCCGGCCGGCCAGGCCCTGACCGGCAGCGATCTGACGGTGGCGGAGGTCTCCGCCGACGCCGCCCTGACCCCGGTGCCCGCCTCCGACAAGGCATCCCTGGTCGGACGGCGGCCAGCGGTCGACCTGCGCAAAGGCGGGCTTTTGACCGCCTCCCAGCTGGCTGCGGGCACCGGCCTGGGCGACGACCGCCAGCAGGTCGGCGTCCAGGTCAAGCGCGGCCAGGCGCCGGCCGGCACCCTCGCCCCGGGCGACAAGGTCCTCGCGGTCACCACCCCCGCCCAGGGGGAGCAGACCGGCGGCAAGGCGGAGGCCCCGCCCACCACGCTCAGCGCGACGGTGGTCTCCCTCTCGCGTCCGGACGCCACCGGCACCGTCGTGGTGAACCTGGCGGTGGCCACCACCGACGGGCCGCTGCTGGCCACCCGCGCCGCCCAGGGCCGTATCGCCCTGGTGCGCGAACCGCGGAGCCGCTGATGCCGGTCACCGCCCTCGTCTCCGCGAAGTCCTGCGGCGTCACCACCACCGCGCTGGCGCTGACCCTGGCCTCCCGGCAGCTGAGCCTGCTGGCCGAGTGCGACCCGGCCGGCGGCACCATCCGCGCGGGCCTGCTGCAGGGCGAAGCCGGCGCCGGCTACGGCCTGTACCACCTGGCTGCCGCCGACCGCACCGGCCCCGAAGCCCTCGCGCAGGCCTTCGCCAGCCACCTGTGGCCGCTGGATCCCGGCGGGCACCGCAAGCTGCTGCCCGGCCTGACCGACCCCGCCCAGGCCGGCGCGCTCGGGCGAACCTGGCCGGCCCTGGCGGAAGTTCTGCACGTGCTGGCCGAGGACGCCGGGTACGACGTGGTCGTCGACGCCGGCCGCCTGGCCCTGGAAGCCGGCCGGCCGCACCCGACGCTGACCCCGGCCGCCCTGCTGCACCAGGCGGACCTGGTCCTGCTCGTGGTACGCGGCACCGAGCAGTCCCTGGCCCTGGCCCGGCACGTGATCGACTCGCTGCGCGCCGACCTGGCCGAGCACGAGCGCTCACCCGAGGCCCTGGGGCTGCTGCTCATCGAGGACGGCCCCTACCGCGCCCATCAGGTGGCCGACTCGCTGAAGACGCCGGTCGTGGCGGCCCTGCCGTACGACCGGGCCACCGCCGGCTACCTGTCCGGCGGCGGCCGCCCGGTACGCGGGCTGGGCCGCAGCCCGCTGCTGCGACACGCCCGCACCGCCACCGAGCAGCTGCGGGCCGCCGCCAGCCGCCAGCAGCTCCAGCGGCACTACCCCACGCGGCCCGCCCACGCCCAGCTCGCCGGCGTACTGCAGCGCCTGAACGAACAGGGAGGCGGCCATGGCTGACACCCAGCCCCGCCCCGGCCCCCACGCACAACCCCACGCCAACGGGCAGCCTCCGGCCGGGCCGGCGGACCGCGACTTCATCGCCGGCCTGCTCACCGGGCGGATCGGCCAGCGCCCGGCGGCCGCGCAGCCGCCGCCCGCACCGCCCGGCCCGGCCGGGGGCGACGCCCGGCCGCCCGCGGCAGCGCACACCGCCGCGGACGTGCCGCGCCTGGCCGGGCTGCCCGGCACCCTGCCGGTCGGCTGGGAGGTGATCGAGGAGCTGCAGGCCCTGGTCTCGCAGCGGCTCAGCGCCGCCGACCCGGACAAACTGCTCGAAGAGGCCGACCGGCGGGCCCTGGCCACCTCCCTGGTACGCAACGCGGTGGCCGACTGGGCCGCCAAGTACGCCCAGGGCAACACGGCGCTGAGCGCCGAGCAGGAGGCGGCCATCGGCACGGCCGTCTTCGACTCCATGTACCGCGGCGGACGCCTGCAGGCCCTGCTGGACCAAGACGGCGTGGAAGACGTGATGGTCGACGGGCTGCGCGCCCACGTCGAATTCCACGACCGGCCCCGCCAGACGATCGAGCGGGTCGCCGACAGCCACGAAGAACTGATCGCGTGGGTGAACCGGATGGCGCGCCTGTCCGGCCACGGCGAGCGCGCGCTGACCCAGTCCAGCCCCATGATCGGCTTCCGGATGCCCGACGGCTCCCGGGTCACCGCCTCCCTGCTGACCACCCGGCCGTCCGTGGTCATCCGACGCCACCGCATCCGCCAGCACGGCATGGCCGAACTGGTGGCCTGGGGCACCCTCAACCCCATGCTGGAGCGGTTCTTGACCGCCTGCGTGCACGCCAAGCGCAACATTCTGGTCGTCGGCTCCATGGGCGCGGGCAAGACCTCGCTGCTGCGGGCGCTGGGCCGCGAAATCCCCGCGGGCGAGCGGCTGGCAACCCTGGAGACCGACCGCGAGCTCTACCTGGACGAGCCCGGCCCCAAGCCCGGCCCGGTCACCTTCGCCTTCGAGGCCCGCGAGTCCAACGGCGAGGTCCGCGCCGGCGAGCGGGCCGGCGAGGTCACCATCAGCGACCTGTTCCCCACCACACTGCGCTACAACGTCAGCCGGGTCATCGTCGGCGAAGTCCGCTCGGTGGAGATCCTGCCGATGCTGCGCACGATGACCGCCGCCGGCTCCGGCAGCATGTGCACCCTGCACGTCCGCCAGCCGCACGCCATCATCAGCCGCCTGGTGCAGCTGTGCACCGAGGCCGGGCTGCAGACCGACGCCGCCCACCACCTGATCGCCTCCGCCATCGACGTCGTGGTCTACCTGACCTACCTGGACGAGACCGCCCTGGGCGGCAAGAAGCACCGCTTCGTCTCCCACATCCACGAAGTCCACGACGTGGTGGGGGAGGGCGGCCGGCCCGTGATCACCGAGCTGTTCGTCCCCCAGGGCGGCGAGCAGCGCGCGGTGTTCAAGAACATGCCGTCCTTCGTCGACGACCTGGAGCGCACCGGCCTGCTGCGCCGCGCCTACTTCACCGACCGGCCCTTCGGCGCCTGGCAGGCTCCGCTGCAGACGGCGGGGCGCCCGTGAACACCTCCCAGCTCGCCCTGGCCGCGGCCTGCTGCGCCGTCCTGGCCGTCGTCGCGGCCGCCGCGGCCGTACGCGAGGCGCGCGGCCGCATCCCTGACCCGGCCAGGCCAACGTCCCGCCTGAGCGGCCGCCTGGAGCGCGCCCGCACCGAGCTGCCGGCCAAGTGGCAGCAGCGCTGGCGCCAGCTGCTGACCACCGCCGGCCTGGCGGCGCTGGCGGTGTGGGCCTGGACCGGCTGGCCCGTCCACGGCCTGCTCGCCGGCGCCGCCGTCCTCGCGCTGCCCTACGTCCTCAACCCCGACGCCGGCGCCCGCCAGCGCATCGACCGCCTCGAAGCCCTCGGACAGTGGCTCAACCACCTCGCCGGGGTCCACCAGGCCGGCATCTCCCTGCCCCAGACCATCCGCGCCTCCGCCAAGGCCGCCCCCGCCCCCATCGCACCGCAGGTACGCGACCTGGCCGACCGGCTGGGCTCCGGCATGGAGGCCCAGACGGCCTTCGCCCACTTCGCCGACGCCCTCGCCGACGGCACCTCCGACCACGTGGTGCTGCTCTTTCAGTCCCACGCCGTCTACAAGGGCCCCGGCCTGGCCGATGCGCTGGAGGCGCTGGCCACCACCCTCCACCAGCAGGCCGCCGACGCCCGCGACATCGAAGCCGACCGCGCCAAGGTCCGCAAAAGCGCCCGCATGGTCAGCATCATCATCTGCCTGGTGGTCATCGGCTGCATGCTCAACGACGCCTGGTCCGCCTGGTACAAGACCCCGCCCGGCCAGCTGGTCCTGGCCGGCCTCGGCGCGGCCTTCGCCTGGACACTGACCTGGCTGCGCCGGATCGCCCGCACCACGCCTGACCCCCGGCTGATCGACCCGCTGCAGGCCCGTGCCCAGCCCACCGCCCCACCGGGAGGACCGCGATGATCCCCATGGAAGCGGTGCTGCCCGCGGCCGCCGCCGGCGCCCTGATCGGCCTGGCCGTCCGCGCCGCCCTGCCGGCCCGCCGCGACCTGACCGCCGTACTGGACCGCCTGGACGCCGCCAAGGCCGCGGCCGGGCCCCTCCTGCCGGCCGCCGCCCCCGCCTCCTCCGGCGCCGTGC
This sequence comes from Streptomyces sp. NPDC045470, assembly GCF_040646595.1. NCBI lineage: Bacteria > Bacillati > Actinomycetota > Actinomycetes > Kitasatosporales > Streptomycetaceae > Streptomyces > Streptomyces sp. NPDC045470. The sequence goes on along the minus strand of NZ_JBEZAN010000019.1, from coordinate 47,476 downwards.
ACGAACGCCTCGGCGCCCGGCTGCTGGGCGAACTCGGCGGCCGCCTGCCGCTGCCGGCCAAGGACCTCAACTTGCTGGGCATCAGCCCCGCCGCGCACCTGGGCAAACGCCTGCTGTTCGCCCTGTACGGCCTGGTACTGCCGCAGCTGCTCCAGGCCCTGCTGGCCCTGGCCGGCGCCGCGCTGCCCTTCGCCCTGCCGGCGCTGGTCTCCCTCGCGCTGGCCGCCCTGTTTTGGCTGTGGCCCCGCAAGGAGGTCGCCCGGCAGGCGGCCGCCGTACGCCGCATCGTGCGGCACGCCGTGGCCTCCTACCTCGAACGCGTCGCCCTGGCCCGCATCGCCAACTCCGGCGCCGCCCAGGCCCTGACCCAGACCGCCGAGGTCGGCGACACGTTCATCTTCGTGCGCATGCGGCAGATCTTCCACCAGGCCGACCTGGCCGGCGTCACCGTCTGGGACGCCCTCAAACAGCTCGGCGACGAACTCGACATCCCCGAACTGACCCGCCCCGCCGACACCCTGGCCCTGGCCGGTGAGGGCGCCGCCGTCTACACCACCTTGCAGGCCCAGGCCCGGCAACTGCGGATCGCCCTGCTGTCGGACGCCAAGGCCGAGGCCAACGCCGCCAGCGCCGCGATGGTCCTGCCGGTGACGGCCGGCGTCATCCTCATGCTCGTCTTCGTGATGATCCCCATCACCATCACCATCCTCGCCAGCTGACCGAAGGAACCCGCCATGGACATCAAGGTGCTGACCGTATGGATCCGCAGCCGCTACGAACTCCTCAAGCAAAACCGGGACGACGGGCAGAGCTCCACCGAAATGGCCGTGATCGTCGGCGCGCTGCTGGTCGCCGCGGGCCTGCTCGTCGTGGCGATCAAAACCAAGCTCATGGAGAAGATCGGCATCATCAACGGCGGCTGAGCGCCCGCCCCGGCAGAAAGAGAAAGGTACGAACACGGTGAGGACATCACGCCTGCGGCGCGCCCTGAGACGCCGCAGGCTGCGCGGCGACCGCGGGTCGGGCAGCGTGGAGTTCGCGGTCCTGGCCACCGTCGTCCTCGCGCTGATCCTCACCGCCCTCCAGGCCGGCCTGTACTTCCACGCCCGCAAGGTCGCCCAGTCCGCCGCCCGCCAGGGCGTCGAAGCCGGCCGGCGCTTCGGCTCCGGCAGCGAGGACGCCGTCGCGCAGGCGCAGGCCTTCCTCACCCGCTACGGCGGCAGCGTCCGTACGCCGAGCGTCTCCGCGGCCGGCAGCACCGACCAGCAGATCCGCATCACCGTGCGCGGCAGCGTCGCCACCCTGGTCCCCGGCCTGTCCCTGGACGTCGTCCAGCACGCCGACGCCCCCGTCGAACGCTGGACCACCCCATGAGCGCACCCCGCCCCCTCGGCCCCCGCCTGCGCCGCATCCTGGCGGCCCTGCGCCAGGACCGCGGCTCCTACTCCCTGGAGACCGCCGTCCTCGCACCGGTGGTCATCGCCCTGCTCCTGCTGATGGTCGCCTTCGGACGGATCACCGACGCCGATGGCGCCGTGGACAGCGCCGCCCGCGCCGCCGCCCGCGCGGCCTCCCTGGAACGTGACGCCGGCAGTGCCCAGAGCGCGGCCCAGGCCGCGGCCGAACGCAGCCTCAGCGGCGAGGGCATCACCTGCCAGGCCACCAGCGTGAGCATCGACACGTCCGGCTACCAGTCGGACATCGGCGTGGACGCCGACGTCACCGCGGCCATCGCCTGCACCGCCCGCCTCTCCGACATCGGACTGCCGGGTCTGCCCGGCGCCAAGACCCTCACCGCGTCGTGGACCAGCCCCCTCGACACCTACCGGGGAAGAAGCCAGTGAAGAGCGCCGCGCACCGATTCCTTCTGCGGCGGCGTGCCGCGCTCACCGGCCACCGCGACCGGGGCTCCATGTCGGTGTTCTTCGCCCTGGCCACCGTGGCGATCTTGATGGTGATGGGGCTGCTCGTCGACGGCGGCGGCGCCCTGAACGCCGCCAACCGGGCCACCTCCCTGGCTCAGGAAGCCGCGCGCACCGCCGGCCAGCAGCTCGATCCGGCCCAGGCCGTCCAGGGCACGGCCATCACCATCGACCCGGACGCTGCGGCCGGCGCCGCCCGCGACTACCTGGCCGCCCAGGGCGTCCAGGGCGGCGCCGCGGTCACCGACGGCGGCAAGAACCTCACCGTCACCGTGACCGACACCTACCACACCTACTTCGCCCAGTTCGTCGGCAAGAGCACCATCACCGTGACCGGCACCGCGACCGCGCACCTGCAGACCCAAGCCGCTGGAGGCTGAGCATGGCCCACCGCATCCCCGCACCCCTGCGCGCCCTGCTGGCCGTGCTGCGGGCCCTGCTCGGCCTGATCATCCTGGCCGCCCTGGTCGGCGGCGTGCCGTACGTGCTGCTGGCACTCGGACACCAGCCCACGGACCTGGCCGACGGGATCGACCTGCTGGCCCAGGACGACGGCTCACTGTTCCTGACCGTGCTCACCTGCATCGGCTGGACCGGCTGGGCCGCCTTCACCTTCTCGGTCCTGCTCGAAGTCGCAGCCCTGCTACGGCGCCGCTCAGCGCCCCGCATCAAGGGCCTGGGCAGCCTGCAGTCCCTGGCCTCCTTCCTCATCGGCGGCATCGTGCTGCTCGCCCCCACCGCCGCGTCCGCGGCCACCCCCGCACCCGTCGCCGCGGCCGCCGCCACCCACACCGCAGGACACGACCCGGCGACACCGGCCGCGGCGCCCGCCGTCTCCCGCACCGCCGGCCCCACGCACACCGTGACCTCGGCCACCGAGCTGCCCTGGGACCTGGCGCAGACCTACCTCGGCGACGGCACACGGTGGAAGGACCTCGCCGCCCTCAACCCCAACATCGCGCAACTGGCCTCCGGGGACCAGTACCTGCCCAAAGGCACCGTTCTCCAGCTGCCCGCCGATGCCCGCCCCCCGGCCCCCGCCGCGCCCTCCCGGCCCCAGACTGCAGCTGCCGCTGCGCCCACCACCACGGCGCAGCAGCCGGACAGCGTCACGGTCCGCGAGGGCGACACCCTCTGGTCGATCGCCGACGACCAAGGCGACCCGCAGCAGTGGAAGGCGATCTACGACACCAACAAGGGCCAGCCGCTGCCCGGCGGCGGCACCTTCGACGACCCCGACCTCATCTACCCCGGCCAGGTCCTGGACCTGCCGCACACCGCTCCGCCCGGCGAACCGCACCGCAAGCCAGGCACACCGGAAACGGCCCGCCCGAAACCGCCCTCCGCCCACCACGACCAGCAGACCCCGGCACCGCCGACGGCCGCGCCGTCCCCGAAGGCCGAAGCCAGCACGCCGGCCGCCCCCTCCCGTACGCCAGCGCCTGCCCCCAGCACCCCCGACGGCCGGTCCGCCCCACCGCAGGCCGCACCCGACGACCAGAGCCACGACACCGCGCTCGCACCGGCCGCCGTGTGGGCCGGCGCCGGCGCCCTGGCAGCCGCCCTCATCGGCACCCTGGCCACCCGCCGCCTGCTGCAACAGCGCCGCCGCCGGCCCGGCCGGCGCATCCCGATGCCCGCCGGCCGCGCGGCCGCCACCGAACAGGGCCTGCGCGCCGCCCAGCACCCCACCGGCCTCGACCTGCTCGGCACCGCACTGCGCTCCCTGGCCCTGCACCTGAGCGCCGCGCACCGCGACCTGCCCGCCCTCCAGGCGGTGGTGCTGCACGAGACCAAGGTCGAACTCCACCTCGCCGAGGACACCCCGCCCGCCAAACCGTTCACCGCAGCCCCCGGCCGGCAGGACCTGTGGGTGTGCCCGGCCTCCAGCCCAGACCTGGCCGACAGCGAGCAACTGGCCGCCGCCGACGCCCCCTACCCGGCGCTGGCCTCCCTCGGCTGGGACGACGACGGCCACCTGGTCCTGATCGACCTGGAACACGCGGGCATCGTGCACCTGGCCGGCGACGCCACCTGCGCCCGCCAGGTACTGCAGGCCATCGCCGTCGAACTCGCCAGCACCCCCCTCTCGGACCACCTGGAAATCACCGCCCTGTCCGACACCGTCCCCGGTCTGGAACACGCCGTACCCGAACGCGTCGCCCGGACCCGCGCCCTCCCCGATGCCACCGCCGAACTGATCGCGCACACCGCCGACCAGCGCCGCACCCTGGCCGCCGTCGGCGCCGACAGCCTGCGCGCCGCCCGCCTCACCGACGACGCCGCCGGCGCCTGGACCCCGCACATCCTGCTCGCGGCCGACCTCCCGGACGGCCCCGACCGCACCGCGCTCATCGAGGCCCTCACCGAAGAGCCCCGCACGGCAGGCGCCGTCATCACCGCCGAGACCACCAGCGACCTGCCGGACACCGCTTGGACCCTCGACTGCCAGGGCCCGGAGCACCCCGTCACACTGCCCGGCTCCCACCTGACCATCCGCCTGCAAGGCCTGAGCGACGACCACTTCACCGACGCCGTCGACCTGCTCACCCTCGCCGCCAGCCACACCGACGTCCCGGCCCCCGCAGACACCACCGGCCCCTACGACCTGGACGACGAGTGGGAGGGCATGGACGAATTCGACGATGCCGTCGACGCGTACGCAGGCAACGTCACCCCGGGCCCCCACCCCCACGAGCATGCCGACGTGCCCGCCGCGGCCGCACCGCCAAGTGCCGCAGGCAGCGCCGAGAACAATCCTCACGAGGACGCCTCGTCTCACGCCCCCACCGCCGGCCTCCCACCCACCATCCAGCCCACCGACCGGGCACACACCACCGGCGTGGCACCGACAGGCGAGGCCCCCCTGCCCACCACCCCGGACAGCGGCACGCCCGGTGCGACCAGCCCCTGCGCCACGCCGGCCCCGCCAGCCGTACACGTCACCATCCCCAGCCCGGCCACCAGCACGATCAGCGAACCGGCGGCGGAGGTACGCCCCGCCGAAGCGGCCACCGACACCGCCACCGGGCCCGCCGTCCTGCTGCTCGGCCCCGTCACCATCGACGGCGCAGGCGGCCGCATCGACTCCAGCCGCCGCAACGCCGGCACCGAACTGACCGCTTTCCTCGCGCTGAACCCCGGAGCCGACCACCACGCCATCGACGACGCCCTGTGGCCCGGCCGCCTGGTCGGCAAGCAGATGCGCAACGCCGTCATCTCCCGCACCCGCTCCTGGCTAGGCAAGGACACCGTCGGCCAGGCCCACCTGCCGCGCGTGCAGGACACCGGCGACAGCCGCTACCGCCTCGGCCCCCACGTCACCTGCGACTGGACCCAGTTCCAGGAACTGGCCCGCACCGGCCTCACCCGCCACGACGAAGACGGCGACCTCGCCCTGCGCCGCGCACTCGCGCTGGTCCGTGGCCGGCCGTTCAGCGGCATCGACCCCCAGCGCTACGCCTGGGCCGAACCCGCCATCCAGGAGATGGTCTCCGCGATCGTGGACGTCGCCTACGAGCTGGCCACCCGCTGCCGCGAGAACGACGACGTCGCCGGAGCCCTGTGGGCAGCGCGCCGCGGCCTGCTCGCAGCCGAGGAGAGCGAATTGCTGCACCGGCAGCTCTTTCTCGCCCATCATGCCGTCGGCGACATCGACGCCCTACGCGAAGCCGCCGCCCGCCTCGCCCGCATCAACGAACAGCTTCTCGGCGGCGCCGACCTCGAGGTCGAAACCGCCGAACTGCTGCGCAACCTGCTCCCGCGCCCCGCGACCCGCGCCCGCTGATCTAGGTTCCGCGATTCCGTGGACACTTCCGCGTGATCATGGGCACCGTTTGGACACTTCCGCATGATCATGGACAGCGGTAACGTCCAGTAGTTGTCAGTTGTCGACTGTTAACGATCTTCCGATTTGGGCGGCCCGTTCCTTCAGCACCGTTCCAGCATGGCCGCACAGCATCCGAGGAAGAGCCGTAGCAAGCACAACACCCCTACAGCGTCGATTCGGTACACCGACGTCGACTCGCGAAGCCTCCTTCAACCGACTGCGCTTGGGGGCTTCGACGAGTCGGGCCCGTGGCGCCGGGTCCGTTCGGTACACGGGTTCGCCCGCCCCGGCGGTGAAACTTTCACTGGCCATGCGGCGCATCAGCGTCCGCCACAACAGCCTGGCCGCCCTGCGCAGCGCGGTGCTGGTGCCGGGATAGCCCACGCGCCGCTCGGCCGCTCTCGACCTCGGCATCCCCGCACGTCGCTCACCGGGCATCTGCGCCTGGTGGTAGACGCCGCCGGGTCCGCCGTATTCAGCCACCGTCAGCGGCCGGTCAGGTTGACGCCCCGCGACCACCCCCTCATCAGGGAGGCGCAGCACCTGATCACCCTCTTGGATGAGGCACACGAACCATGCCAGGAGGCGTGACGACGAGAGACTGCCAGCAGCCGGGGGTGTCATCGGGTCATCGTGCGATGGGGCTGCAATCCAGCGTGCACCTTCGCTATCGTAGGGGAACGGCGCTTGCTCGCGCCTCGCTGCGGTAGGCGTGGCCGTGGCGGCCCGCAGGGTCAGAACTGGAAGCTCTCCCAGTCCGTGAGCGGGCTCGGGCCGTTGTCGAGCCTGTCGGTGTGGTCGCGATCGGCGATGTTGATGCGGATGTATTGGTCTCCGGAGAAGAACCAGTAGTTGTTGTAGGAGTCGGGGGTCTGCATGACCGCATTGATCTTCGTGAGGAACGGTGCCGCTGCGGCCTTCAGCGAGTTCCATTTCTCCAGGGCGGCGGGCTCGTACTCCAACTTGTCTTCCCAGTTCGGTGAGTGTCCCACCGTCATGGTGAGGAATGCGGTGCCGGAGAAGGCCCAGTACCAGTTGTCTTCGTCCGGGGCCCAGGTGACGGTGTCGACCTTCTGTGAGAAGGGGGCGCGGTCTTTGAAGGTGTTAGCCCAAGCGTCCAGGCTGCTGGGGCCGGCCAACCGCCGGTCGATGTAGTCCGGGTCGTCGCCCACCTCCATGCGGATGTACTGGTTGCCGGAGAAGACCCAGTACTGGCCCAGGCTGTCGGGGACGGGCATGACGGCATCGACTTTGGTGGAAAATCCCTGAAGATCTTTCAGGCTGTTCCATTCGGTCAGATTCCGCGGCCCGACCACCCGTTCGTCCTGGTGATCGCCGTCGGCCACTCTGATCCGGATGTACTGGTCCCCTGAGAACACCCAGTACTCATTCCTCACTCGGGGGCTCTGCATCACCGCATCGACCGATGTGAAAGACATTCTCTGCTCCTATCCCTTGAGTTCTTCGAGGCGCATTCCTTCGACACCCTTGCCTTCGGTGTTGAGGCATTGGTATTCCACCCGCGAGGGGGTGCCCTGCGCCTTGCCGTAGAGCAGGTTCAGGCATCTACCCAGGGCTTTTTGGCCCCACGCGTTCGGGTGGAGAGACTCCTCCTCCTGGCCCTGCTGTACACCCTTGACCCCTCTGGTGAGAAAGCGCATCCATTCCGCTTCCTTGCTGGGAACCATCTTGTGCGGCAGTTTGTCGCCCTTGTTTGCCTTACGGGTTTTACTGTGGCACACCTCGTGACCGTCGAAAGCTTTCGCTAGGTCGAGGAAATCAGCATTCTCCTGGCGGGCCAGCTCCCGGAGCTTGGTCGAGATCTGGGTGACTGCCTTTCCGTGAGCCCAGTCGGCATCCTTGTTCCAGAACGAACACCCGCCGATCCTGTGCCGGGCAGACCGAGCTCCCCAGATGTTTTCGGGGTATTTCTCTTTGTCGAAGTCTTCGGCGAGGGGGATCGGTGCGGGATATGATTGGATGGCGAGCCGATAGGGTCTGTTGCCCATAACCGCGCGGATCTGCCGGATCGTTTTTCTTACCTTGGCCGTGAAGCCATCCAAATTGGGGTCGTCCAGCTTGGCCTTGAGCTTAGGGGCCTGCTTCTCCTCGCAGTATCCGCCGGTGAAACCTTTCAGGTATTCGATGACACACGCCTTGATGATGTTGCTGAATTCGAGGTCGTTGCCGCCGATGGACAGCTGAATCCACTTCACGTTCTTCTTTTCGTCCAACAGTGTTTGCAGCTGGTCGGCCTGTGCGGGGAATCCTTTGTACCGTTCCCCGCCGTCCTTCTTCTGCCAGATATGTTTGGACTCGGCGCCGGAGCAGGCCAGGTTGTAGGCGTCAAGTGTGGTGAGGTCAGCGCTGTGTACCTCGGCGACGTCCGAGCGATGGCACCCGGCGTTAGGGTTTTTCCCATCATCCGGGTTTTTGTAGGTGCCGTCTCGGTAGATCTTCTGCGGGGCCTTGTTCCAGCAGTTGCCTTCGCCGTCGGCCTGCATGCAGGCCCGGTCCGTGCCGTACAGGTCGCTCTTGTCGCTCTCGGTCATGGCGATGTTGCTCCACCACCGGCCGGCTTCGCCGGAGATGTAGCTGTCCCCCATCGAGACGATCGCCTCCTTCTCCTGGGCGGCGCCAAAGCTGGGGGTGGCCCTGCCGGATGGGCGCGGGGACTCGGCCCCGGCCGGGGTGGTGACCGCGATGGCGGACGGGGCTATGGCGCTCACCAGCACGATGGCCAGCAGGGCGCGTCGGGGCAGGGGCCGCCCCCAGCGGGGGAACGGGCGGTTGTTCTGTGGCATTTTCTTTCTCCTTGTGTGTCGAGTAGCGCGTCTCAGCCCTGGGTGCGGGTCAGGAGAGCGGCTTCTGGTCGGTGTGCAGGATGCCGACCATGGTGGTGGCGCGGGCAGCGCCGTAGGTGGTGGTGAGCAGGGCCTTCAGGTAGGTCCACTGCCGGGTCGTGTCGGCGGTCGCGACGTTCAGGCTGTTGGCGAAGTTGCTGCCTTCTTCCTCGGCGTCGTCGCGCTTGGCGGGGAGTTCGCCGGTCTTGAACTTGGCGGCGGCCCGGTCCGTGGTCCAGGTCAGCGTGTCCTTGGCCAGCCCTCCGAAGCCCCCGCTCAGCGCCCAGTCGTGCAGGTGCCATTTGTTGTTCTTCCAGAACCACCTGGCGTTGCTGGTGTGCGGGTAGTGGCCGAGTTGCTTGTCCTCGTAGCAGATGCGGTTGCCGATGAGGGTCTGCTCGGTGTAGCAGCCGCTTTGCAGGTCGCGGTACCGCTTCTCGTCCAGGGGAAGGGTGTTGCGGTGCGCGCGCAGGTATTGCCGGGAGAACTGCTCGAAGCGGGCAACGTGGAAGGGCTCGCTCTGGCCCGGGTTGAACAGGGCACTCTTCTCTTTGTGTTCCAGCTTGGGAGGGAAGTACCGCCAGGGTGCGATCCGCTTGGCCGCCCGGGCGCGGGGCGTGGCCCTCTCCTCCAGCTCGGCGTAGTCCACTGGTCGCACGCCGAGGCGGGCGAAGTCGAACAGTGGGAATGGCGTGGTGTGCTTCATTCCCTTCGGGTTGAGCGGTGTGCCGATGTTCTCTTTGTACTTGGCGTCCTGGAGGTTGGTGGTGATCTCGCTGTCCGCCCAGTTACTGTGGGCGTAGAAGTCCTGGATCGCGTGCAGGCTCCGGCCGAACTGCTCGATGACGTTGCACTTCGGGTTCTTCTTGAGCGTGTCTATAAAGTTCGGGTTCCCGGCAGCCGAATTCTGCGGTCGGCCGTCCGGCCGCGGCCGACTGCGCGGGGACCGTCCCCCGCGCAGTTCCACACGGCCGGCTCGGCTCGTGCCGCTCTCCTGGCAGGCGACATCCTGGTAGATCTCTTTCCTGGGCTTGCCCTCACCATCGAGCAGGTCCCGGGCAAGGTAGACAGCCAGATTCACGCGGTCGAAGGCGTACTGCAGGCAGCCGAACAGGTTCCGGTCCGAGGCCGTACGCGCGTTCAGCCGTCCACTCGCGGGAAAGCGGGAATAGTACTTGCCCCAGCGCCGGACTTCTTCCGAGGTGTCTTCCCGCACGTTGTCCGGGGTTTTCAACTCGAAGTCCCGTACCCGGTAGTCGTGCCGGTAGCCGAAGTGGTCGAAGTCGTCGCAGTGGGCATACCCGTCCGACCAGTACGGACGGTGATCAGAGGCCATTACTGCCTTCCGCAGCAGACGGCGGGTCTGCCCGTCGATCTCCTTGCCCAAGGAATCGTTCACGGCCCGGTAGTGCGCATCGGGCCCGAAAGCCGACGCGGTCCCGGACGACAGCGTCATCGCCCCCAGGGCCAGGACCACCGCCACCGAACGGTGCACGGCGCGGCGGCGGCGCGGGGAATTGAGTGCCGGTACCTGGACAGCACCCGATATCGGAGATATCGCACGAATGCGCATGGTGTGTGCTCCTCAGCAGAGAAGACCGGCCACCGCCCGGCGCACGTGGACGCCGCTGGCGGGCACTGGTGATGACGGCCCCTGAGTGCCCAAGTACGGCCACCACCAACGCGCCCTGCCACCTACGGGTGAAGAAAATGGGCTTACCGGCCCAGGCAGATCACCACAACGGCGGACTCACCACCACGCGGAAGGAAGATGACCAGGCCCGGAGCCCATCGCTGTGCAGCATCACCGCACGGCCGAGCGACGCCAGCCCTCCCTGGGAACTCGCCCGCCCTCGCCCAGGAGCTCCACCAGCTCGGCGCCGCAGTCACCATCACCGCGGACTACCTCTTCGCCCGCTTTGCCGGGCACTTCGCGTCGCTGATGTCGCTCATCAACCGCGGCTGCCTGCGCGCGATCCGCAGCGGGCATGAGCGCCTGGAGGAGGAGCTGATGAACCAGGTGAAGAACCACGCCGCGGCCGAGGAGGCCCGCAAGGGAACTGGAAGCCGAGATCAAAGCCGGCCTCAAGACCACACGGCCCCACCAGGATCCACGACGCCGGAGGAAGTCGGCATGACGGGCTGGACCAACGAGCGCATCCCCATCGGGGTCGCGCCGGCCCCGGGAGAGGCACTGGACAGCTGGCTGGAACGGTACGCCCAACGGCTCACGTGGACTATCTCGGTCTGCCCCACTCGTCCGCGCGCACGATGGTCCGGCGCCTGACCGACGAGGAACGCGAGGTGCTCCGGCGCAACCCTGGTGCCGCTCCTGGGCAAGCCTGTCGGGACGGCGATGCCCTTCTCCTGATCGAAATCGCTCAGTGCGTCCGACAGCCCGCGCGTGGACCTGGGCATGGCCGCTGACCGGCCGATTGCCGCAGCCGATCGGCCGCAGAACCAGTCGGCCACGTCGTCCGTCGGATACCCACGGAAGCCGTGACGAGCGAGCGTACGGCCGCTCACTGCAGACGCCCTGGCAGCGGGTTAGGCACCCCAAAGGTAAAGAGTAAGAAAAATAGACGGGATGGTGTCCGAACCGGCCTTCCAGCCGCACTTGGTCCAGGTGAAAGGACCGCAACCGCTGGAGGACCCATGCAGTACACCCGCCCCGGCCGGAGCCGGGCATGAGCGCCGAGCTGCCCGGCGCGGCAGCCGTCCTCGATGCCGCCCACGTCATCGCCACGAGTGCCCCCTACCTAGCCGTCCTCGTCCTGGCCGCAGCCGTCGCCGCGGGGATCATGGGCCTGCGCCGCCGACGGCAGGCCGGGGCAGCCCTGGCTCACCGGACGTGTGTCGAGCTGGTGCCGACGTCCACGTTCAACCCCGGCATGGAAGAGGTCGGCCGGGCAGCCCACCAGTTCGCCCGGATCCATCACGCGGCCGGTGCCCCGGCCCGCGGTTCCGCCGCCCGCCTGCGCTACACCGTCACCGACGGCCAGATGCGCTGCTACCTCGAAGGCCCGGCGGATGCGGCCGCGGTGCTGCGCATGCCCGCCTACGCCGAGGTCGAGGTCCGCACCCCGCAGGCCCGTCCCGACATCCACCCGGTGCACTTCGCGGTGGCCAAGGAGGCCCGGCGATGACCTCCACCGACCTGACCAAGCCCCGCCAGACCGCGCCCGCACCCGCCCCGGCGGCGCCGCAGTACTTCGAGCGCGCCGAGCTGGTCCTGGCGCTCCCCGATGCCAAGCCCCTGGCCTCCTTGGACCTGGCCCCCGACCCGCTGCAGCATCTGGCCGCCGCTCTGGCCGGCGTGCGCAGTGAGGACGGCGAACAGACGGAGCTGTGCCTGGACCTGGTCCCGGTCAGCGAACGCCGCCTCGCCCGCCGCCGCCGCAGCCTGCTCGCCGCCGCCCGCCGCCGCGGCCCCTCCGCTTACGGCGAGAGCCTCACCGAGGGCGGCGCCGCCGGCCTCGGCAGCGGCCTCATGGACGCCGTGGCCTCCGACTGGAAGGGCAACCGCTCCGTACGCGTCACCAAGCGGGTGCCGCGGCAGAGCGACGTCCGCGACAGCGTCGGCAAGTTCACCCCCGGCGGCGCGGTCTTCGCCGTCCAGCTCCTGCTGCGGACCGGCGCCCGCCACCCCCAGGCCGCCCACGCTCGCATGAACCAGCTGCTCGCGGCCCTGGCCTCCACCAGCGGCGAGAACTACTTGCGGCCCCACCGCCCCAAGAGCCGCCGGGCCATCGCCCGCTTCGACCGCCGCATGGCCACCGGCGAGTTCGCGCCCCGTCGCCGGCAGTGGCTGACCGTCCCCGAACTCGCCGGGTTCCTCAAGCCCCCCACCGTCCGCTGCTCGGGCAGCAACCTCGTGCGCTGCGGCGGCATCGTCCCGCCGGCCCCGGCCACCTTGCCCGTCTATACCGGGCAGTCCTACCTTGTCCCGCTCGGCGCCGTCACCTACCCCGACGGCCGCGAACGCATCGGCGCCGCCCGCGCCAAGGACCTCCTGTTCGGCCTGCAGCTGGGCAAGGCCGGTCACGGCAAGACCGAAGCCGGCCTTGTCCAGGCCATCGCCCTGGCCCACACGGGCCACGGCGTGTGGTTCCTCGACCCCCACGGCGAAGCCTGGACGCGCGCCCAGCCCTACCTCGCCCACCCGCATCTGCAGGACCGCATCTGGGAGATCAACCTGGCCACTCCCACCCCCGGCCAGCGCGTGGTGTCGTGGAACCCGTTGTCGATGGAAGGGCGCGACGCCACCCACGTCCAGGACGTCGTCCGCGCGGTCACCGAGGGCATCGCCGCCGCGCAGGACTGGGGCGACAAGGCGCCGCGCGCCCGCACCATCCTGGCGCGCACCGTCCAGGCCCTGGCCCTCCTCGCGCTCCAGGCGGCCGCCGCCGGCCGGCCCGATCTGCAGCCCACCATCTTCCAGATCCGCACCTGGCTGACCGACGAGAACTGGCGCGAGGCCCTGCTGCCGCAGCTGCCGCCCACCGTCCGCAAGTACTGGACCACCACGTTCCCGAAGCTGGCGGAGAACGCGGTACCCACCGTCACCTACGCCATCGACCGCATCGACACCTCCATGTCCCTGCGGGCCTTCTTCGGCTCACCGCGCTCCGGCTACGACGTCCGCACCGCCATGGACACCGGCCGCATCGTCTTCGTCTGCCCCTCCGGCTCCGAATCGGACGCACTGGTCTCCTGCCTGCTCATCCACGACCTGCACCGCGCCGGCCTCTCCCGCCAGGACACCCTCCGCGCCGACCGCAAGACGTTCTGGGCCTGGGGCGATGAACTCACCGCCCTGGACTCCTCCAGCAAAGGCTTCCTCGCGGCCATCGCCGAGCAGCTGCGCAAGTACGAGGTCCGCTTCATCGGCATGACGCAGATGGCGCTGCGCCTGTCCGCGACCACCCGGCAGGCGCTGCTGCAAAACCAGTCGCTGCTGTCGACCTGCGCCGCCGACTACGACGAAGCCGCCTTCGTCGCCCGCCGCTGGAACGGGCACGTCACCGCCGAAACCATCACCGAACTGCCCAAATACCACTACGTGATGTCGATCGCCCTCGACGGCCGCCCCACCAAGCCCTTCCGCGTCCGCGGCCTGCCCGTCGACGAAATCTTCGCCCACCACTACAACCCCGACGGCCTGCCCGCCCTGCACCGGGCCATCGACACCAACACCCGCCGACGCCCGGTCGGCGAGATCCTCGACGCCCTCGAAACCCTCGACGACGACATCCTCGCGCTGTTCACCGCCCGCCCCACCCCGCCCGCCCCCAGCACTCCGAGCCCCGGCGGCCCCGGCGACGAGCAGCACACCCACCTCGGCTAGGAGGCGCCATGCCCTACCCCCACCCCGTCCCCGCCGGAGCGAGCGTCACCGGCCAGCACGCCCTCAACGCCCTCTACCAGCACCGTCTGGTCTCCACCGGACAGCTCCACCGCCTGATCACCCCCCAGCACACCCGCTCCGAATACCTCCGCCGCCAGCTCCAGAGCCTGCGCACCGACGGCCTGGTCGAGTGCGTCAACCGCCGCCGCCACGGACAGAGCGAACTGCTGTGGTGGCTGACCGCAGCCGGCGCCGAAGCCGTGGAAGCCACCGGGCTGCTGGCCAAACGCCCCTACCGCATGAGCCCACAGGCCGCCGCCGGCCCCCTGCAGGAGCACACCCTGGCCACCGTCGAAACCGGCCTCGCCTTCGTCACCCACGCCGCCCGCCTCGGCCACGAATGCGGCCCCCTGGACTGGTCTCCGGAGATCGCCCACTACTACCGCTGCGACGACCGCCCCGGCGAAGAGCTGTCCCTCATCCCCGACGCCGTCCTGCACTACGTCCACACCCAAGCCGACCGGCGCACCCTGCTCACCTTCTTCCTCGAGGTCGACCGCACCCAGATGACCGTGGGACGCCTCGCCCACAAACTCCACGCCTACGCCGCCTACCACGCCTACACCCCGCAGCCGGCCAACCGCGCAGCACGCCACCACTCCAGGCCCCAGCCGACCTGGCGCAGCCGCTACCCCCTCTACCCCCGCATCCTGCTCGTCCTGACCGGCGCCACACCCGCGCGGCTCCAGCGCCGCATCCACGACCTGCGCAGCCTCGCCGCCGCCGACCCCCACCTGGCCACCACCGGCATCAAGGCCGGCGCCACCACCCTCGACCAATTGCGCGACCAGGGCCCCTTCGCCCCCATCGTCACCCCCGTACTCGGCTCCGCCACCCCGACCGACATCTGGCTCACCGCCACCACGCCCGCCGCCACCGCGGCCTGACCGACAAGGACCCCCATGCTCTGGTTCACCTCCCCCCAGCCGGCCCCCGCTTCCACTCCCGCCCAGCTCCACCGGCCGGCGTGCGAGGACCTGGCCACGGCGGACCTGCCGCACACCCCGCTGATCGCCGAAATGCTCGCCCTGTACTGCCACACCCGCCCCCTCGCAACGCTCGCCGGACAGGAGCAGAGCGCGGAGGAGTACCGGATGATCGCCCGCTCCGTCATCCACCACCTCTACGAGGGCTGGCAGCAACAGACCGGCGGCCGCGGACGCATCGACGACCTTCTTCTGATCCCCCGCAGCGACGGGCCGGCCACCGTCACTCCGGCCCCGCCGTACTCGGACAGAGCCCGTACCCCGCACTGAAACGGCAGTGGCCACGGAGACATCACCTCCGCGGCCACCCACGCCTTTCAGCGTCTGCACTCCCCGCTAGGAAAGCGCACTTCTCATCATGCCCGAGCGCCCCACCGGCGACCACCACAGCGCGGAAACCGGCCCGGCACGACCAGAATTCACTCTCGTCCTCGCCCCGGACCACCAGGAATGCCACACCACCGCATCCCGCCGGCTGCGCCGCGCCGAGGACTTCCGCACCGCCGCCCACCACATGATCAACAACGGCTACCACCCGAAGGCCGGCGTCACCACCCTGCGCCTCGCCGAACTCTTCGCCGCCCGCATGCGCACCAGCCGCGACGGACACTTCGTCTTCGCCGCCGACGCCAGCGCCCGGGCCCTCGGCGTCTCCCGCCGCACCGTGATGTACGCCGCCAAGCACCTGCGCGAGCTCGGCCTGATCGCCTACGTCGAACACGGCAGCAAAGCCAACGTGCTCCGTACGAAAGACGCCTGGAAGGCGGGCGACGGCTACCGCGCCACCGCCACCGTCTTCGCCGCCGTCGCCCCGCCCGTGTACGACGCGGTCCGAGGCCGGCGCCTCTCCGGCCACGGCTACCACGCCCGCGTCATCGGCGTCACCTCCCGCGGCCGGCGCCGCGCCATCGCCGACGCCCGTCGCACGGCCGCGGCCACACCTGCCGAACACCGGTCGCGTTGCACCCCTTCTGTGGTGGTCTCCACAGACCACCGACATGTGCAGGTAGACGGGGGAAGAACTACACCTCGCGCACGCGCGCGACGCGCAAAACCCCCACCTCCAGCCGCCACCGCACCACGCCACAGCGCTGCGCCCGCAACATCACCGTCACCGAGCAGCTCCAGAACGAGATCTGGTGGCTCCACCGCACCTGCTCACGCAAACTCGCCTACGCCCTGCGCCCCCTGCTCGACGCCGGCTGGACCGCCCAGAGCCTGGCCGCCGAACTTTGGACCTGGGGTGTCCCCGGACACCTCCGCAATCCCATCGCCTACGTCCACCACGAACTGGCACGCCGCCAGCACACCGGATACCTTCCCCCCACCCACACCCCGGCACCCCAGCCCGCCCCCACCCCTCCCGCGGACGAGACCGCCGAGCGCTACACCGCCTTCCTCCGCTCCCTGAACGGCACCCACACCCCGGCTTGGCAGCACTATGAGACCAACCTCCGCCCCGGCCTGCGCCGGGCTCTCGCCGCCCGCCGCACCCAGCCTGCCGCGCAGGCGCCCCGGCAGGCGTGGCGACTGCGGGAACCGGAAGGCCACTTCTGGCAGTCGCTCGCAGCCCCGCGCAGCGGCTCTCCGCTCGACATGTACCGACGACGCGCTCGTGGTGCGTGCCCGTCTTCTCGGCCTGCCTCGGACGCGCACGAGGGATGGATGGAAGCGCTGCGCGATCAGCAGGCAGCGCAGCGCGCCTTCGCCGCCCTGCGCGCCGAACTGGACGAGCGCGCCGCCGCCCGCTGACCAGTTGGACCGAGGGGCGGTTTCATGGGCGGCTCCACGGTTGCTTTCATCGTGGGATTCATCGTGGGACCCAAGCACGGACCGAGGGTGGGAAGCCGCCTTCGACGCCACGCCGAATTGATGCAGGTCAGGCCCTGTAGGCAAGCCCTGCCGTTGCGCCGACATCTCTTCCTACGCGATAGACGGAGGAAGAGAATTCCTATCAGCGTGCCGCGCGCCCTGCCGCGCCCGATCAGTCAGGCGGCACTTCAGCCCAAGACCTGCGCAGTCTTCGGTGCACCCGCCGGCCTGGGACGGACCGCGATCGAAACCCAGAACCCTTCCAACAGCACGGTGGGGCTCAGCCACGCCGTGTGAGACTACGCCGATGACCGAGATCGAGACCCCGCGCCTGGTCCTGCGCCGCTTCCGGGTCCAGGACGCGGCTCCCATGGCGGCTTACCGCAACGTCCCGCACATAGCCCACTACCAGGCATGGCCCTCGCCCCTCACACCCGAAGCCGCCATCCACCAGGCTCGCGTCTACAGCGGACAGGACCCCGAGCAGCCCGGCTGGTTCCAGTACGCCATCGAACTCAAGGCCGACCGGAGCCTGGCGGGCGACCTCGGCGTGAACCTTCACGACAACTGCCTGCAGGCCGACCTCGGCTTCACGCTCGCCCCGGCCCTGCACGGCCAGGGATACGCCACCGAAGCCGTACGCGCCGCGCTCGGCCACCTCTTCCGCCGGGGACTGCACCGGGTGTCCGCCGAATGCGACGCCCGCAACACCCCCTCGGGCCGCCTGCTGGAACGCGTCGGCTTCGGCCTCGAAGGCCGGCGCCCCGAGTACACCTTGAACATCAACACCGGAGAATGGACCGACACCCTCCTGTACGGCCTGCTGGCCAGCCGCTGGCAGACACTGGCTGGATAAACCGGGCCGGCGGCACTCGGGGTCCGACGTCGAGAAAGGGCGTCTATGAGATCGAATACGTCGATGCTGGCGAGCGCTGCGCGGTAGACGATGGGCTTCGGGGACTCGGAGCTGCTCTCCTTCAGCGCACCGGCGTGGGTAGCACGGCCGGCCTTGAGGGGCGCGCACTGAGTCGTCTTTCGTCGGTCAGCTCAGGTGCAGGGGACGGGCCATGGCGGCGAAGACGGGGGAGTCGGGGAAGGGCTGCTGGCGGCCGACTTCTTCGTATCCCCAGGTGCGGTACAGGTCCATGACCTTGGGGTGGTCGGGGTCGACGAGGAGGGTGACGCGTTGTTCGTCGCGGTGGGCGAGCAGTTCGTCGTGCAGGCGCTGGGACAGGCCCTGGCCGCGCCAGGGCTTGCGGATCATCAGTTCGTTGAAAGCAAGGGTGCGGTGGCCGTCCTCGGCGGCGTACCCCTCGGGCAGCGGGGTGATCATGTGCTTCCACCAGGCGGTGTCGGGGCCCAGGGGCACGGCGTAGGCGAAGCCGGCAGGCTCGCCGCCGGCGTAGGCGATGACGGTCTCCCAGCCGGGGCGGGCGGCGTGGCTGCTCAGGCGCTCATCGAACCGGTCGGTGGAGTGGAACGCGTCGTCCTGGTCGGCGTAGACGTCGGCGTAGACCGTCAGGAGGGCCGGCCGGACCGCGTCGACATCGTGGTGGTGGCGCAACTGGACCGTGGTCATGTGGCTATGCCTTCTCTCGGAGGTGGTCGGCCCAGGCGCGGGCCTCGGGGGTGTCGGGAGCAAGGGCCTGCAGACGGGCGGTGAAGGCGGTCAGGAGGCGTTCGGTACGCCCGTGCCACGCGTCGCGGGGGATGGCTCGCGCGGTGGCCAGAGCCGGAGTGAGGGCATCTTGTTCGAGCTGGGCACGGGCCAGGTGCACCAGGGCCAAGGCGCGGTTGCGCAGCAGGTCGGGGCGGAGCTGGGCGAGGTGGCGGTGGGCGTGGGCTTCGGTGTCGGCCCATCGGCCGAGGCTGTGGTGGGCGATGAGCGCCAGCAGTTCGAGCTCGGCCTGGTCGTAGAAGTCCATCCAGGGGGGCCGCGGGCGGTCGGAAGCGGTCAAGGCTGCGCGGCCCAGTGCGTCCTGGGCGTGGCCGAGGCTGCGCAGTACGGCCTGCGGGTCGTGGAGGTCGGCGAGGTGGACGGCGGTGCGGGCGTGGGCGAGCGAGGCGTACAGCGGATCGCGGCGCACGATGCTGGTGGCGCGCGCGGCGTCGTCGGCGGCCAGCGCATCGGTGTAGCGGCCCAGCTGCCGGTACAGCGCACCGGCGTGGCCCCAGACGCGGAACTGCACGGGCGCATCGGCGCTCAGGCCCGCCAGCGTGACGGCCTGGTGCATGTGCTGCTGCGCCGCCTCCAGACGGCGCCCGTCGATCGCGGCCCACATGGCTGAGGAGGTGAACGCGGCCGCCAGGGAATACAGGTGGCCGCGGACCCGGGCGGAGGCGGTGCCGCGCTGGAGCAGGTCGAGTGCCTGCCGGGCCAGCGCGCCGGCGCGGGCCTCGATGCCCACCGTGCCGCCGTGCCGGTTGTCACTGGCCACGACGTCGGCCAGTTTCGCGGTCAGGCGCTCGACATCGCTCATGCCCACCCGCCGTCGCCGCTCATCGGCAACGGCGCCTGCCGTACTGCCGGCGACACCGAGAGCTGATCCTGCGGTAGCGGTGACGAAGCGGCGACGGTGCACGGTTTCTCCCTTCTGCGCGCCGGCGGCGGCCCGCCGGGCGGGCACGACGAAACCCAGCTCGGTCATGTCCCGGCCGGTGACGATATGCAACGCGACGCTCTGCAGGGACTGGGGCCAGCGGGCCGTGCCGCTGCGCCAGTTGTGGATGGTGCGCTCGCTGACCTGGCCCTGGCGTCCGCTCAGGCGGCCGATGGCCGTGTTCACCTCGTCGGCCAGCTCCCGGACCGTCATGCCGTGAGCATCCATCCACCGGACCAGCGCCTCATTGCGCCTGCGTTCCATGAACCCACGGTAGGACCGCAGCACCACCCGAACCCGGTAAAGGAACGGTCAATTGGGCAGGGCGCATGCACGCGGGATTCGGCCCGCTGGGCATGACGGAGAACCGCGGGCGCCGGTTTTCTGTACGTACGGCGCCTGTGGCGCGCATCACACAGGCCCCCTCGCCGGAAGGACCTGCCATGCCGCCCCCTGCCGACCCGAGCACCATGTCATCGCTGCACAAGGGAGCCCGGGTCACCGACACCGTCAGCGGCACCCCCGCCGTCGTCGAAGCTCTGGGCGACGCCACCGGCGCGCCCCGCCCCGCGGGGCAGGCCACCCACATCTGGCTGCGCCCTCCGGGCCGGCAGGGCCCGGTCTGGTCGCGTCCCGTCGACCGCGTCCGCCCCGCCGACACCCAGGGCGAGGCGTGAGATGAAGCGGCACTGTCCCGGCTGCCGCAGGCTGCGCGCCGAAGCCGAGCAGCCCGGCGCCGACCTGGACGACATCCTGGCGCGTGTCGCGCTGCACGAAACCGCGGCGCACCCCCGGCGGCCGCCCCCGCCCAGGAGCACGAAGCCGCTGGCGGTACGGCGGTGAGCGCGCACGCCGCACCGTCCCGGTGGCGGCCGCGCGAACTGGGCGCGGTCTGCGCCGGGGTGCTGTGGGCCACCGCTCATGCCACCGCGCTCGGACTGCTCGCCGACATCGTCACGCGTGACCTCGACCAGCAGCACGGCCAGGAGCCGGTCGCCGCGGCCGCCGACACCATGCCCGACAGCCCGTAGACGGCCGTGCGCCGGGCCGGCGACCGCCCCCGGCGCGCGGCGCAGCCACCTCACCACCCGGAAGGACAGCCACGATGGATGACCAGATGAACACCCTGCCCGACCCCACACAGGTCGGAGCCCGCGCCCGCGAGATCCTCCTGACGTTGCAGTCGTGGCCGGAGTTCGCGCGGCTGGAGGCCAGCACCCTCGCGTACCCGGACTGCTGGGGGACCTACACCGGCTACACCACCATCGCCCGCTTCGACCTGGCCACGGACGCGCGGCCGCTGTGGCTGGAGGCCCAGCGCGTGATGGCCATGAAGACCGCGGTGCACGAGATCACCGGGCAGGACGAGCGGGCCGCCGAACTCGTGGTGCCGGCCCCGGTCGACGAGATGGTCCACGCCCTGCTCGCCCAGCACAACCTGGCCCGCAAGTTCGAGACCGAGACCGGCCTCGCCCTGGTGCACATGACCGACCAGGAGACCTTCGGGTGGGAACCGGGCGACTACACGCACCAGGTCTACGTCGCGGCCTGGGACGCCGAGCCGCCCGAGCGGTACTGGATCCCCAAGACCGAGGCAGCTCGCCGGCACCGCATCCTCGACATGCTCCTGTCGTCCATCGGCATCGCGGACCTGGGGCGCCGGCACCACATCGGCTTCACGCCGGAGCAGGAGGCCGTGGCCGCCGCCGCAGCCTAGGACAGCCGGCCTGACCCCAGCACCCGCCGCAGCGCGGTGACCACCAGGTCCGCCGGGAACCGGGCGGCCGCCACGTCATGGACGCGCTGCAGCGCCGCCTCGAACACCAGCGGTTCGACGCCGCCGAGGTAGGCCAGCAGCCACTGGTCGAGCCCGTCAGCCCCCTCCGGAAGCGGAGGCGGGTCGGCGGGCCCGCCCGCCCCCGGCAGCGGGGCCCCGGCCGACGCGTAGGCGCCGGCCGGCAGCCCGACCCGGTCCGGATGCACGCACACCGGCGTCCCGCCGTCCCGCAGCACCCGGTAGCCGTGGGCACGCTCGTACGCCGACTCCTTCGACGGCTTCGGCACCACGTCGAAGCCGCCCAGCGGCAGACACAGGGACGGGCAGACCCCGCACACCAGGTGCTCACGGCCGGGCGCCAGACGCGGCGCGGCATCAGTCACAGTCCGCACATTAGCCATCCCAGGAGCAAGCCGTGACCGACTTCATCACCCAGTCCCGCGAAAACCACCCCGAGGTGGAGAACGCGTTCCGCCTCGCCGTCGCATGGTGCGACGGACACCGGATCGACGGCGCACCCGCCATCGCACACGCTCTCAAAGTCACCCGCACCCTCGGAGCCCACTGCCCGGACGCCCCCGCGCACGTCATCGCCGCGACGTTGCTGCACGACGCCCCCGACCTCGCCCCCGAAGACGGCATGGAAGCCCGTGTCACCACGGCCGCCGGAACCCTGACGCTGGATTTCATCCGCGACCTCTACGCCGAGCACGCCGTCCTCGCGGAACCGACCGAGGCGACCGGCAGCGCGCACCTGCGCACGCTCACAACGGTGCCGTGGCTGATGGCGGCCGCAGTCGCCGACAAAATCGTGGCGTTCGAGTACGCCGTCGACCTCGCCGAGCACGCCACTGACGCGGCCGCCTTCTGGGCCGGACGCCCCGCCTTCACGCGACTGCTGCCGTATTTCCACCGCGTCCAGCGCGCGGCCGACCGTGTGGTGCCGCAGTCCATGAGCCTCGCGTACGGACGTCTGCTGGCCCGATGCCCGAAGGCGACCGCGGCCACCTGACCTACGTCAGGGCGGCCCCCATGACACGAGGGTCTGCTACCGGCAGCCGAAAGGCCGCCGGGGACCGAGCCTCGGGGCGTGTTACTCGGGCACCGGCAACAGGACGCGCTCGTCCTTCTCCAGTGCATCGCTCACAGAGGTGTGCCGCGCGGAACGATAGGCCGTACGGCGCTTGCCGCGACGGTCCCGAAGCCGCTGCGGGACCGTCGCGGCTGCGGCTGCTGCCGGGTGCCGGAAGACGGCAGGTAGCGTCGGGCACATGAACGATTCACCATCCGGCCCCGACGGCAGGACACTGCGCTACCTGGCAGACCAGGTGAACGGCCAGGTACCGATGAGGCTCGTCACGGAGCTGGACCCGCTGCAGCAGGCGGTGCTCGCCACCGGCCGCGCGCTGGAACACCTCGGCGTGCTGGCCGAGCCCGACCCGCGCTTTCCGCAAGACACCGACAATCCAGGCCCGCGGATAGCGGACCTGGCCTACCAGGCCAATGCGGTGCGCCAGCATTCCCACGAACTGTGGGCCCAGCGGCAAAGCGAAGCAGACCTGCTGGCCGCCCAGGCCCAGGAACGCGCGGACGCGGTCGGCGAAGTGCCGTACATCGAGACCGCGGAACTGACGCTGAACCGCCCGGGCGGCGAACCGGTGACGGTACGCGTGTCCTGCGGCGCACAAGGGACCCGCTGGTCGTGCGACGATCCGGCGCTGTCGGGCGCCACCGGCATCGTCGACCATCTGGAAATCGACAACGCGCTGCAGACGCTCGCGCGCGTGCTGGAGCCCTGCTTGCGCCAGGCCGAGTCCGGCGCGTAGCACCGCAGGACACGAACCTTCGCCCGGTGGCCGCGCGGCCCTCCTGCCCAGGCGATCCGCGGCGCCGGCCGCGACAGGGTGTGGTGGTCAGCTGCGTCCTGCACGCTCGCCGCAGAAGCCCGATGGCGGTGGCGGTGTCCGGGCGCGCTCGGCGGAGCCGTCGATCCGGTCAGTGGCCCCTTGCTTCACCGCGGCCAGGCTGCTGGCATCGGGCTGTTCGCCGCCCGTACGGGTGATCTCCGGGGCGTGGGCGAACCACTGGGCCGCCCGGACGGTCTTGTGATGCGTGAAGCCGATCAGTGAGGTGCAGATCGCCGGGCCGGGGCTGGCCGCGGTGGACGTGGTGGCCGGTGATGAGGAGACCGCGGCTGCGGCCGTCCAGGCGTTGTGCGCGCTGTGGTGGTCCAGCGGCCCGTCGCGGCCGTGGCGGGTACCCGGCCAGGCCGGTGTCCGGATGCGGGCCTATGTGGACATCCGGCGGGAGCCGGACGGGACCTGCGTCTGACGCGGGGGAGTGGACTCACCGATGGGGGCGGGCCGTCGGGGCGCGGCGGGGTAGGGCTGATGCGTGCCACCACCGTTCTCCCTTCCCACCGGCCTCGCATTGGCGCGCCCCGTCGACAAGATCCGCACCGGACCGGGGTGGACGATGGAGGCCAAGCTCGACGGGTGGCGCTGCAGCGTGCACACCGGCTCCGGCCGTATCTGGAGCCGTCACGGCAAGGAGCTGACCCGGGCCTTCAGCGACGTGGCGGAGGTGGCGCGCCAGCTGCCGGACTGCGTCCTGGACGGTGAGCTCTTGGCGGTGACGGAGGCGGGTGGGATCTCCTTCGGGCGGCTGCAGACCCGGGCCGGACGCGGCCCGAAGCAGGGTGCCGACTTCACCGTGCACCTGGCCGCGTTTGACGTCCTGGCCGTCGGGGACCGTACGGACTGCCGCCCCAGCTCGTACGGGGAGCGCCGCGCCACCTTGCTCGACCTCTTGGAGGGCGGGCCGCCGCAGATCCGCCCGGTGCCGGCCACGCGCGACATCAAGGAGGCGATGAGCTGGGTCGGCGCACTCGGAGGCGTCGAAGGGGTGGTGTCCAAGCCGGACAAGCCCTACGCGGCCGGCCGTACGGCCTCGGGCTGGCTCAAGTGGCGCCAGCGCCACACCCTGGACGTCGCGGTCCTCGGCGTCACCGGCACCACCCCCGCCACCCAGGCCCTCGTGCTCGGGCTGCCCTGAACCCGGGGCGGGCTGCGGGCCGTGGGTGTGAGCCTGCCGCTGTCGGCCGCGCTGCGCCACCAGCTCGCCGGCCTGCTGCGCCCGCAGGGCGAGGGACGCAGCGAGCTGCCGGGCACCGTCGGCGGGCTGCCCGGTGCGCCGCCGGTCTCCTACCTGCCCGTATGGCCGGAGGTGGTGGTGGAGATCGAGGCGGACCAGCCGGCCGCCTCGGAGTTCGGGCGTTTCCGCCACCGGCCCCGTGCAGTGCGCGTGCGCGACGACCTGGCTGTCGACGAGCTCCCCGCCGTTCCGT
Source organism: Streptomyces sp. NPDC045470 (assembly GCF_040646595.1). Lineage (NCBI taxonomy): Bacteria > Bacillati > Actinomycetota > Actinomycetes > Kitasatosporales > Streptomycetaceae > Streptomyces > Streptomyces sp. NPDC045470. The sequence goes on along the minus strand of NZ_JBEZAN010000019.1, from coordinate 22,954 downwards.
AACCGCACGCCGCTGGCAGCGGGAATACCGGGGCGGGGAATCGGTTCTTCAAGGTTGAACGAGAGGACGACCACTATGACCACGCCCGCCGCCCGCCCGAGCATCGCGCTGACCTGCCCGTCCGACCAGGTCGGCCGGTGCGCCCGGTGCCAGCAGCCGTGCCACCGCTACGGCTACGGCGGGAATCCGCTTTCTCTGGGGGCGGATCGAGTGTGGTGTGACGTGGGATGAGGTGGGTTCGTTGACTTCCTGGGACTCGTTCTCGGGGGCTGTGGCTCTGTGGCGGGTTGTTGTACGACTCGTGGCAGGAGATGCGGATGCGGGCGTTCCCCGTGGTGATGCCGTCCGGGCAGAAGTACTGGACGGTCCTTGGTGACGACTTGGAGGTCGTCCCTGTTGCTGATCGCTGGCTCCGGAACCTGAGGTTCGGCCGGGACCGTGCCGAGCTGACAGTGAAGGCATACGCCGGCGGTGTCGCCCTTTACCTGCGCTGGTGCCGGTCGACGGGCCGGGAGTGGACGACGGCAGGCCGGGACCTCGGCTTGTTCATGGTGTGGCTGAAGTACACCCCGGCGTCCCGCGACGGTGGCGTGCCGGTGGTGCAGCGGGGGCCGGGCGCAGAGCCGGTGCGCGGTGAGCGGCGGATCAACCGGGTCCTGGTCGCGGTGCGGGGGCTGCTGTCGTACGCGGTGTCGGTGAGCGAGGCGCCGCGGTCGGTCCTCGGGCAGATCTACGAGCTCGCCGACAGCCGGGACCTGCCCGCGGAGGCGCAGGGTGAGGACGGCGGCTTGTTCTACCGGCTGCGGCCGGTGCACCGGCTGCGCGAGCCGGAAAAAGCGGAGGTGGACCGGGCCGAGGATGCCGAACTGGCGGCGATGTTCGCCGCATGCCGCAACGCGCGCGACCGCCTGATCGTCCTGTTGGTGGGCCGGGTGGGGCTGCGCCGGGGCCAGGTGGCGGGCTTGCGGCGCAGCGATGTGCATCTGCTGCCGGACTCCCGCACACTGGGCTGCGACTTTCCGGGTGCCCACGTGCATGTGCGGCGGCGGGAGAACGCGAACGGGGCTTGGTCGAAGTCGCGGCACGCCTGGGTGGCGCCGCTGGATTTTCTCGTAGTGAGCGCGTTCGACCTCTACTGCGAAGAACGCCACCGGCTGCTGGGCACGGGCGGAAGCGACTTCGTTTTGGTGAACCTGTTCCGGGCGCCGCTGGGCGAGCCGGTGTCGCCGGAGGCTGTCGGGGAGCTGCTGGAGCGGTTGAGTGAGCGCGCCGGATTGGACCGGCGGGTCGGGGCGCACATGGCGCGACGGGCCTTCGCCTCGAACGTCGCCGATGCCGGCGGTACTCCGGACGAGGTGCAGGCGGTGCTCGGTCACAAGAGCCTCGATTCGCAGGCGCCGTACCTGTCGCCCGATCCGCAGCGGGTGCGGGCCGCTGTCGACAGGGTGCCGTCGCCGCGCGGGCTGCCCGGGCTGGGAGGCGGCCGGTGACAACCGCGAGCGTCGCAGCGCTGCCGGAGGGCGTGGCGTCGGAGAGGGATAGGCGGCTGAAGGAAATCCTTCGCGCTCTGGACGAGGACTTCCTTGTTCTGTTGGGCTGGGACTGGCAGCGGCGAGTGCTCACGTGGCCGCGGCAGCATCCGGTGATCGGTCTGCCGGACTGCCCCGTGCAGGGCTGCCCCTCGGCGATCACCATCCTGACGCGGCCGATGTGCGGGGGCTGCACAGAGCGCTGGCGCAGCTCCGGCCTTCCGCTGGAGGAATTCCTGCTCCTATCGAAGGAGACGAGCCGCGGGGTCGGCCAGGGCCCCTGTGCTGTGAAGGGCTGCGAGCGACCTCGTGACACCGTCGTCGTTCCGCTGTGCCAGGCCCATCGTGCTCAGCACGACAACACCAGCCTGAGCCGTCTGTCCTTGGAGCAGTTTCTTGTCCACCCGCGGGTGGACGGCTACGCCTTATTCGGGCAGTGTGAGGTGGCCGCGTGCTACCTCGATCGCGTCGGCCGCCAGGACCCGTACTGCAAGGCACATCTCCACCGCCTGTACCGGGCCCGTACCGATCCCGGCTTCGACGAGGCGTACTGGCGCCGGACGGACAAGGCAATCTGCACCACCCGCGAGGCCAGCTTGCGCGGCCTGCCGGACCGGCTGGTTGGCGAGCTGCTCTACGGCCTGTGGTTTCGCACGCAGGAGGGGCTCAGGTCCCGACCCGAGTGCCTGCGCCCGCTCTATGACCGGCTGCGTGCTCACCAGGTCCAGAAACTGGAGGAGGTCACGGACCCGGCCGCTCACGGCCACCGCCGCGAGCAGGCCACGATGATCCGGGCCTGGCAGCGGGCACTGCGCCTGCTGAACGCGACGCCGGAGACCGAGCGCGTCAAGGACGTGTGGGACATGGCAGTCTTCGGTTACACCGGCCACCTCCCGTTCACACCGCTGCTGCAGAAGCCCTTGCGGGAAGCCATGAAGATCTGGGTCTACGACGACCTGCCCCGACGCCGGAACAAGAACGCTGTCCACCACGCCCGCGCCGTCATCACGGCCGTGGGCATGCTCTCCGAGAGCCTGCGCACGCAGCGGCCGGACGACGGCACGGTGCCCGCGGCGTGGGGACGCAGCGACATCGTCGCGTTCACCAGCCGCATGGGCTACCTCACCGCTACCGGAAAGATCAGCCCGGCCCGGCGGCTGGCCTTCACCCGGTTCGTACGCCGGGTCCTGCTGCGCTTTCGCACCCTCGGGCTGACCGCACCCGGGCAGATCCTGGAGGGAATGCCGGCCGATTTCACGATCTGGCCCGAAGACATGCCCGACGAGCCGGAGGACACCGAAGCCGGCCGGGACCTGCCCGACGAGGTGATGCACGCACTGTGTGCTCACCTGGACGAGCTGGAGGCCATGAGCAGCATCGAGGTCCGCGTGGCGACCGAGCTGCTCATCGACACCGGACGGCGCCCCGACGAGATCAACACCCTCGCCCTCGACTGCCTGCAGCAGGACCCGGACGGCTCGGACGTCCTGGCCTACGACAACCACAAGGGCTACCGGCTCGGCCGGCGTCTGCCGGTCGGCAAGGAGACCGCCGCGACGATCCGCCGCCAGCAGCAGCGCGTCCGCGACCGCTTTCCCCACACCGACCCGGCCCGGCTCAGGCTCCTGCCCCGGCCCAAGACCAACCCCGAGGGCACCAAGCCGCACACGGACATCTCCCACCACCACCGGGCCTGGGTGGACGCTCTGCCCGACCTCCTCGTGCCGGTCGTCCTCACCGAAGCAGACACGCAACTCAGCCGGCTGGTGCCGTTCGACAAGAAGCTGATCTTCCCCTACGCCTACCGGCACTGCTACGCCCAGCGCCACGCGGACGCCGGCATCCCGGTCGACGTCCTCAAGGAGCTGATGGACCACCGGCTGATCACCACCACCCAGGGCTACTACCGCGTCGGCTCCGAACGCCGCCGCGAAGCCGTCGACCGCGTCACCGCCCTGCAGTTCGACCGCCACGGTAACCGGGTCTGGCGCACCGCGAAGAGTCTGCTCGACTCCGAGCACGTCCGCCGCGCCATCGGGGAGGTCGCCACCGCCTACGGCGTGTGTCGCGAACCGACCAATGTCGCCGCCGGCGGTCACGCCTGCCCGCTGCGCTTCCGCTGCCTGGGCTGCGAACACTTCTCCACCGACGTCTCCTACCTCCCCGACCTCCAGGCCCACCTCGCCGACCTGCTGCGCAGCCGCGAACGCCTCATGTCCGCCTTCGAAGCCGACGACTGGGCCCGCACCCAGGCCATGTCCTCAGAGGAAGAGATCCGCCGGGTGCGCCGCCTCATCGAACGCGTCCAGATTGACCTCGACGACCTCACACCCGAAGACCGTGCCCAGATCGAACAGGCCGTCACCCTCGTACGCCGCAGCCGCACCGTCATGCTCGGCATGCCCCGCGTCCGCCAGCCCCTGCCCGACGTCCGCCCCTCAAGGAGACCCATGTGATCAGCTCGATGCACCACGGCCGCCACGCCGGCACCGCCAGCGAGTCCAGGCCGCGATCACCACCGCCGTTCTCGCTGGCACCCCGCTCACTGTCTCGGCCATCGCCCGAACAGCACGGGTGGATCGCACCTTTCTCTATCGCCACCGCGATCTACTGGAATGCCTGCACACCGCCGGCAGCCGGGCGGCGAGCACGTCGCCGGGGGCCGGGCCGGCCGTTACCATCACGTCGCTGCAGGCAGACCTCGCTAATGCCAACGCCCGTGCCACCCGCCTCTCCGTCCGGGTGCGGCAACTGGAAGGCCATCTGTCCCGGCATCTCGGCGACCAGGCATGGCGTGAGTCCGACTTCGGCGGCTCAGGCGACACCACCGAGCTGCAGGCTGCGATCACCCGCCTGGAGCAGCACAATGTCGAGCTCGCTCGGGCTCTGGAGGAACATCAGGCTGAACTGGAAGCAGCCCGTGCCGCAAACCGTGACCTGACTCGTGCACTTAACCAGCGGAGCTGACGCGAAGCGGTGGCTGTACGGCTCGCCGCGCATCGCCCACTACGGACCACCACCCGGGGATCCGCAGCAGCCAGCACCAGGCCGATGAGACGTGTCAGCCGCAGCCGAACGCCTTCGCCTTCTCCTCGCCCCGGTCCTCATGAGGAATGCCTGCACCACTCTTTCAGCACCGATGCCCGGTCGGCAGTGGCTACTGGGTGAGGTCACCCGGATGGCCGGTTGTGTGGTGCTCTGGGGCCGGGCTGCTGTTGTTGTGGTGGAAGCGGTTCGCTCAGACCGGGTGCCGGGCCCCTGCCGCATCTGACGGTAGGGGCGGTGGGAAGCGCCGTTCGTGACTCAGGGCTGCGACGCCCAGCGTGTGCTGGCCGGCTGAACGCCGTACGCGACGGGCCGCGCGCCTGCTGCCTGCCCGCTCGGAGGATCACATGAACGCCCAGATACCCCGCACTCCTCGTGTTGTCGAGGATGCTCAAGCGCAGGTCCAGGCGGGACACATTCCCGCCTACTACACGCGCAAGACCCATGAGATCCTTCACAAGTACGGTCCGGGACCGCGTGTGCACTTCCACGTGGGGCTGTTCGACCGGCCGCACGAGAGCACCGCCGAGCAGGAGGCCGTACAGCGGCGGATCGTGGCGTCGCAGGAAGCGGTTTTGGAGCGCGCTGCTCGACTGTGGCAGACCGACGGCCGGCCGCCGGCAGCGCTCTTGGACGTGGGCTGCGGGCTGGGCGGCGGCTGCCTGTACTGGGCCCAGCGGCTGGGATGCCCGGTGACAGGCCTGACGATCACCGCTGAGCACATCCCGGTGATCGAGGACCTTGTACGGCAAGCCGGTGCGCAGCATCAGGTCCAGGCGGTACTCGGCGATGTCCACGATCTGCAGGATGCGGCCCGCTACGACGCGGCGGTGGCCGTCGAAAGCTCTGGCTACATGGACCGCGCGCGGCTGTTCGCCGTTGTGGCCCGGGCCCTGCGCCCGGGAGGCTGGTTCGGGATCCAGGAGCACTTCGTACGCCGCCCGGAGTGGACGGCCTTCATCGACGCCTACTACCGCACCCGGCTCGGCACACTGGACGACTACATCACCGCTGCGCAGGCAGCCGGGTTCACGCTGGAACGCGACGAGGACATCACCGACGGGGTCGCGGAGTTCTGGATCCAGTCACAGGCTTGGACCGCCGCCGAACTCGACCGGACCCGGGCAGGTGATCCGTCACCGATCAGCCCGCAGCGGCTGACGGAATCGGCTCTGATGCACGCCAAGTTGTTCCGGCTCTGGCGCGAACACGCCCTGGAGACTCGGCTGCTGCTTTTCCGCCTCTGAGGCTCAGGTGCCGTCCCGCCTGGGGCGCAGATCGTTGTCCTCGTGGGGGCATAGCGCCCTCTGGCTGTCGTGCCCGCCGCTGATGTGCACGGCATGGCCGGGGCAGCGGGCTCCGATCTGCCAAAAGAGGCGGTTGTCCAGGCACCGGTACAGGTAATCGACTCCGTCGGTGTGTCCGGTGCCCGCCGCCTTGCCGATCATCTTGCGGGCCAGGGCGTGGTGGGTGCGCTTCCATTTCTGGTGGGCGCGCTCCAGGCGGGCGAGCTCGGCATCGACGGCTCGGCGTTGCTGCGGCTTCATCTGGTGCACTGTGTCGAGATACCAAGCTGCCAGGGTGTCGGGGCCGTCCAGTGCCTGCTGGCGCAGGTCGGGGACGGCGCGGAAGGCGTCGCCGTTCAGCCGGTGCCGTGGGGGCAGCGCGCACAGCAGTTCCAGTGCCTTGTAGGCCCGAGACTGGATGGCGCTGGAGCCGAGGGTCTTCTCGCGAAAGCCGTGGAACGACGGGGGCGGCATCGTCGCCAGCAGGCTGAACAGGCCGCCGACGTCGGCCAGCATGGTGGCTGCCTGGCGGATGCCCGCCGCGGCACGGACGGCATCGTGCTGGCGGCCCGCCCGCAGAGCGCGGTCCAGGCACTGGTTCATGGCCAGGAAGACGGTCTCGTACGCCTGCAGGACGCGGATGAAGAGGTACTCGTCGTGCTGGGCCGAGACCGGCAGCACGCTGTACGCCAGGGCGGCCGAGCTGAGGGCGTCCGGCGGCGTCGGCAGCGGCCGGCCAGCGGCTGTGCCGACGGCTAGGTGCCGGGCCTTGCGTATACGGCACCGGACCGTCTCGGGCCCGGGCCGCCCGGCGGGCAGCAACTCGTCGGCCCACCCGCTGGCCGCGCGTCCTTCGAACCGGACGACGTCGGCCATCAGCAGCCGGACCAGGTGCCCGCTGGTGAGCGGGCCATCGTTGCTGGGCAGCAGGAGCTCCAGGACACCGAGGGCAAGATAGCTGCGGTAGTCATACCGGTGCTCGCTCTTGTCCACCACACAGTCCAGCACTGCGGCCAGCAGCCTCTCGTGCCTCTTTGTGTCACGGATGATCCGCAGCCGGTGCAGCAGCAGAGGATCGAGCTGGTCCTTGCCCCGCCGGTGCACCTGCCCAACGACAAGATCCAGCAGATGCGCGTCATCCGGTCGGCCGGCTTCGGCGGCAACCAGACTGTTCTCGCCATGTGCGGTGAACGGACGCATCCCTGCCAGTTTTCGCAGTGGACCGGGCCCCCTCCACGCGGGTGCGGCATTCAGGTGGTCTCTGCACATGGTGCTTTGCCGCCCGCAGCCCCCGTATGCAGGCCATGGCCGCCTTTTAGGCCGTTGGACGTGGAGGCGTCGCGGCATACGCCTGAGAAGCGAGGTAGGCCGTGATACGGGGAGGCTGGGCGTGCTCGAAGCTCAGCGCCAGATAGGCCACCAGGCCCCGCCCCGACTCCAGCCGCCTCGGCGTCAGCGCGGCCAGGGCACCATCCAGCACACCGGCGTCCATGCCGTAACGCTGCAGCGCCGCCACGGCACGACGGTAGGCCTCCAGATCGTCGCGCACGTAGTCGCGAACGGGCACCTGCAGGGTGTACCCGCTGGGCCGGTCCGTCGCGGTGTCGGTGTAGGAGAAGTAGGACACCACCGGGCTCCGGTCGCAGTGCTCGCTGCCCGCGGCGAGCCGGAAGAAGTCTGCCACCTGCTCACACTGCTGCGGTGCCAGCACCAGACCAGCGACGGCAGCGACGGCATCGGCGGTGATCTCGCGGTGTGCGACGTAGGTCTTGACCCGCGGGGTGTCCCACAAGCCCAGGTCGAGAGAGAAAAAGGGGAAGGTGTCGAACTTCGGGTGCCGAGCAGCGGCACGGCGCAGCAGGGCACCGGCCGCCGCCCGGTAGCCGAGCCGGCCGAGAGCCTCCTCCACAGTGGGCGCGGCCTGCTCGGCGCCGCGGGCACCAGGGTTGAGATACACCTTGAACCCGACCTGCCCGCGACGGACCACGGCGGCACACCCCACTGCCGCCGGACCGCACGGCGCGGCCGGGAAGAAGAGATCCTCGATGCGCCGCAACCGGTCCAGGGAAAAAGACCAGCGCGCGGCCAGGTCCGCGAGGATGCGGCGGCCGGTGCGCCCGTCTGCGGCCAGATCTCCCGTGCTGCCGCCAGGCTCCACGCTCAACCCCACCACCGGAGCCGAGCCAGCCTGGAACAGCAGGGCGAATTCCACCGGAGTACCGTCGTCCGAGGTGATCGTCGGCACGGCAGGGGCCGCCAGCCTGCGAGCTGCGGCGGGCCCCAGCAGGGCGAGCAGCAACTCCTGGTAGATGCTCGCATCGCTGTCCCGGCCCGCAGCCGCGCACAGGCGCCAGCACTGCCCCGCGACGAACGTCCCCAAACGCTCCGGTCGGCCGCCGAGCCCGTCCATCACCACCTCCCGGTGCCCGCCTGCGCCCCGGTTTGTCACCGTAGGCTTGCGCATACCAGCCCGCCACCGCGTGCCCGGCCACCAGACGGGAAGAACCCCTGACCGGTGGCCGGCCCCGACGCTGATGTGGATGTCGCGGCCGGGCTCACCAGGTCACCGGCAGTTCAAGCAGCCCCTGGATCGTGCCACCGGGTTTGCAGGGCACGTCGCGGGCCGGTACAGCCAAACGCAGGCCCGGAAGCCGCGCGAACAAGGTGCCCAGAGCGATCTCCATCTCCGCCCGGGCCAGGTTCTGTCCCGGACACTGGTGCATACCGAAACCGAACACGACGTTGCGGTGCGGCGGCCGGGACCAGTCCAAGACATCCGGCCGCTGGTGGACCGTGGAGTCCCGGTTGATCAGAGCGGTGGTGAAGACCACCCCCTCACCCGCACGGATAGTGGTTCCCGCCACCTCGATGTCGTCCACCGCCACCCGCAGGACGGCTTCGACGACGGACAAGAACCGCAGAAGTTCTTCGACGACTGCGGGCATCAGGCTCTCCTGGGCCCGTACCTCGGCCAGCCGCTCCGGATGCTGAAGCAGCGTGAACACACCGAGTGCAATCATGTTGGCGGTGGTCTCATGCCCGGCAACGAGCAAGGTCGTGGCGAGCCGGACCAGTTCCTCGTGGTCCAGGGACTCTTCGCGCCTTTGGAGCCGCACGATGTCGTCCAGGAGACCGTCTCCGGGACTCCTTTCCTTGTGGGCAATCAGCGTGCGAAAAAACTCGTCCATCCGATCAACGGCATCTTGGGAATCGCGCGCAGTCGGCCCCCGCATCAAGCGCCGGGACTGCTCCTCGAAAAAATCGCGGTCCTCATAGGAGACGCCCAGCAAAGAGCAGATCGCCACGGACGGGACCGGCAACGCAAAGGCCTCCACCAGTTCCGCCGACGGGCCCCGCGCCACCATGGCATCCAGCAGTTCATCCACCGTCTGCTGAATCTGCGGTCGCAGAGCCGCAACGCCCCTGCGCGTGAACGCAGGAAGTACCAACCGCCGCTGCGCGCTGTGCTCGGCAGCGTCATCGAGCCACAACAGAGCCGGAGGCCGGTCGGACAGCCCGGCGAAACACGGCACAGGGACAGGGAAACCAGGGTTTTGCTGATTGCTGGAAAGACGCGGGTCCATGAGCAAATCGCGCGCAACTTCATAACCGGTTACCACCCACACGGAGCGCCCGTCATACAGGCTTGCCCGCGACAAGGGCCCTGCCTCACGCAACGGCTGGTACCCGGCCGGAGGGTGAAAAGGGCAAGTACGGTCTTGGGGAATGGAAACAGGAAGGGTCAACGACGCCTCACATATCAGCCCAGCCCTGATGTTCTTCCCTACTGCTTGCCCGGCAGGTACCTACTGGAAGCCCGCTGTCACCCGCGTGCGGACACGCCTGGCAGAACCACTGAATGGTGGCTGGGAAGAGGGCCTCCGCCTGGCGCTGCCCCGGACCGTTGCCCGAGGGCCGCCGCAGTCAGCCACCTGCCGGAGTGATGACGGAGCCGCTCGCCTAACGACAGCATCGCTCGATCCAGCGATAGCGCCACACCTGTTGCGCTGGGTAGCCTCCACGACATCGGCACTGAGCTGCACCGAGTCGCCGGAGCCCGCCTGCCACCACACATTCAGCCCCAGAGAATCCGCTGTGCCTGCGGTGTCTGGAGTCGGTCCGTGCCGCCCAGGGCAGGCCCATGCCGCAGGCGGCGGCCTGACCGACGACGGCACGGCGGCCGTCAGGTGCCGGGTGCAGGCCCTGGCGCACCTGGGTGACGGTGGCGGCCGCGGCTGCCACCGCGGTGTCGTCCGCACCGTGTGCTGGAGGGCGTGCCTGGCCCGCCTCGGCCGTTCGAGTCGTATCGACGGGTTGGGGTGTCGGGAGTGTGGTGGCGCGGAAGGTCTTGCGGTGCCGCGGTGTGCCGCCGGGACCCGACAGGGTGATGGTGATGCGACGGGCGGCCGGCCGGAGGGCCGACGCCGCCGGTAGCCGGTCTGGTCGGGCACGTCCGGCACCTGCTTGCCGCCAAGAACCCCGCCGGCCTCCTGCCTTCTCGTACGACCGGAGGCGGTGGCCAAGAACCAAGCCGACCAGGCCGCGCCCACTGAGGGGCATCGGTTCCGGCACCGGCCGCGTGCGGTTCGGGTGCGCGAGGACCTGGCCGCCGACGAGCTCCCCTTCGTCTTGTCCCCGCCGTTCCATAGCCCCATCGCCGTGGCCGGGGAATACCGGGGCGGGGCGTCGCCCGTGTCCTGGGGAAGCTGCCGCCGTTATACCGCGGAGATGCGACCAGCCGGCGCGTCTTCGCATGCGGCGCCGCGAGGGCCTGCCGCGCCGCCGAACGAGAGGGCGCCAATGACCGGGATGACCGGGCACTCCGCCGCCGATGCCGGGCACCCCGCTGCCGATGACAGTCGCCTGTCCCTGGTGGCGGCACAGCTGGTGACCGTTTTCGAGCAGCTCGGCGCCGAGCACAAGGCTCTGGTCGCCGAGGCTGAGAAGACCAGTGTGAAGGAGCGCCGCGGCACCGTACACCGCATGGTCGAGTGCATCGTCCAGGCCGGCCGCACCCTGAACGTCACCGTGACCGCGCTGGCCACCGTCCACGGGCTGAGGGACCTGGGTATCGACCGGCAGTTCTCCAAGGATGCCGATGGCTGCGACTACAGCCCGCTGGGCACCTTGGGGTATCCCGGCGAGACGCTCTATGAGGCCGCGGACCTCCTCGAGGCGGTCGCCCGCGCTTTGGGCCAGGCGTATACGCCTACCCGGAAGTACCCCGGACTGGCAGCCAGGGCCCGCTGCCCTCAGCAGATGGGGGCGGCCCTGGCCGGCCTGAGGGCCGCTCTGGATTTGCTGTGTGCCGACCTCGCCGCCGGTCACGACGAGGACGCGGTCACCGAGTACGCCGCCACCCTGAAGTTCCTGAGCGAACTGGAAGAGCGGGTGTGCCGCACCGTGCCCGCGCAGGGTACCAGCCTGACCGCCGACGAGGTGGCTGCGGCGATCCGGGCCGACCCCGACATCGCCCGTGCGGCAGCCGCCGCACTGAAGACGGCGACCGCCTGACCGACGGCGGCCTGAAAGCCGTCAGGTGTCGGGGTGCAGGGCCTGGCGCAGCAGGGTGACGGTGGCGGCCGCGGCTGCCACCGTGGCGTCGTCCGCGCCGCGTGCCGGATCCTGCAGTTCTTCCAGGAGGGCGACGGCCGCTTCCAGGACGCCGGCGTGCACGGGGACGGTGCGCAGTGCGGCGAGGGAGGCGGCGGCGCGGCCGGCCGCGGAGGCGTCGCCGGGCTGGGGGATGAGCTGGGCGACGCCCCGGCCCAGCGCGCGGGGTGCAGAAGTATGGGTCACCGCACCAGTCTCCCGTCCCTGTGCCGAGGCCGGGATGACAGGAAGGCAGCGGCGCGGGGCAGGCGGGCCGGGCCGGGTCGTCACCGGCATCTGGCCGCCGCCGGCCCGGCCCGCCTGGGCCCCGTTCGCCTTCCTCAGAAGCGAGGGCGAGCCGATCCTGCCCCTGCGGCCGAGCCGGTATGCCCCGTGTGCAGTGGGCCCCGGCACGTGCATGACGAAGGCGTGGCCCACCAGCATCAGGCGGCCGGTCGGTAATCCGGGCGGGCATCTGCGGGCGGCCCGGGCAGGCGGGTCCGGCGCTGTTCCTGTGCTCTGGTTCCGTGGTGGTGTGGCCGGGTTAGTCGAGGGCGCCGCCGAGCGCCGTCAGCAGTCGGTGCTCACACACTCCCGGCCCGTTGACGTGGTCGACGAAGTCGGCGGTCAGCGCGAGCGCGCACGTCATCGCGATGCGCTCGCTGTCGGGGGCCGGACCGGTCTGCTCCCGCCAGGCGACTGCGTCGCGTCCTGCGAAGGCGACGGCCACCACGTGGCGGACCATCGGCAGGTCGGACGGTTCCACGTATCCGGACCACTGCCTGACGATCTTGTTCATCAGGGTGTCGATGAACCGCTGGGCGAACTGTTCACCGCCGGGGCGGCCGGCGCCGATCTGGTCCAGCGCGCCGCAGAGCAGCACAATCGTCCCGCGCAGCAGTTCGCCGGTGCCGTGGGTGGCCGTGGCCGCCGCGATGCGCTCGCCCAGAGCCGGGATCCTGCCCGGATCGTCGCCCGAGCGCAGCACGCTCGCCTGGTCCCATGCCGCTTGTACCGCGCCCACCGCGACCCTTGTCATACCGGCCGAGCGTAGCGATGGGCAGCATCCCGGCGGCGGCGTTCGCGCGGACCGGTCCGAAAGGGGCCCAGCGGCCACCGGCTTGCTGTGCGGGCGCCGGTCACTCAGCCCGCGGGCCGGGGACGGGTTTCGCGGTCGGTGGGCTCGGCGTGGCTGCCGTGGGCTCGGCGCAGGCCGGGCTGGGGCCACCAGTACGCCCGGTGCACGGTGCCCCGGTCGGGGTCGCTCTGGAGGGTGACCTGGTACTCGGTGCGGCCGTCGGCGTGGTCCAGGCGCGCCATCACCGGGGCGTACTTCCACCTGCCGCCGTCGTAGACGTACAGGGCCGGCTGGTCACCGGGCGGCCAGCACCACACCCGCGGCGCGGGCCCGTCCTCGGGCCGCCACGGCGGGACCTGCTCGGGGGCGTCGATCTGCTCACTCACGCCTTCCATGATGCGAGCGGCCACTGACAGACCGGGCGGCGTGGCGGGCGCTGCTCTTCGTACGGGGCTTCGGCGGTCTCAGCGGCCGCCTTCTTGACGAGATCCGCTGCCTTTGGCCGCGGCTGACTGCGCCCGGGGTGCGAACCCGCTCTCTGCGGTACGGCTGCCGGGGTTCTTCGCGCCGGCGGACTGCGTCCGTGACGCTGCGGCCGGACTCATGCGCTGGGCCGCGCTGCTCTTCGACTCGCCGCCTTTTCCGCTGCTGTGCTTGCCCACGATCCTCATGGCTTTGTTGGTGAGGCGGGGAGGCGTTTGTCGCTGGGGGCGGGAGGCGGCTTCGTTCCGTGAGGGGCGATCTTTCCCAGACTCACCGACATTCAGCGCCTCGCACCCCGCCAGCCGCCTCCCGAAGCCGGTAATAAACGCCTCCCACGGATCCCTCCATAGCCACCCGCTCGGTGTTCGTCTCTCGTGGGCATCGTTGGCGGGTTGTGCAGGCCCGGTCGCGTTGCCGGAACTGAAAGCCCCGGCGGCGCGGCCGGGCCGGAGCCGGGGTCAGCTGTCGGAGCGGAAGGCGCCGTGGACGCGGAGGCCGCCCTTGACGGAGACCTGTCCGTCGTCGGTGTGGACGATCCAGCCGTCGTCGGAGCGGACGGCCAGATGTCCGTTGGCGTTGGTCTTGCCCGTGACGGTGGCGTCCCCTTGGACGGCGAGGTCGCCGCCGACCTCGACGCCCTGGTCGGTGTGGACTTCGTCCTCGGCGTCGAGGCGGCCGTGGACGATCAGCCGAGGCGGGCCGTCCTGGGTCTCCAATACATCCTCCACGCTCAGCCCGCCCTGGAGGGTGAGTCGCTCCTTGACCTGGGCCCGGTCGGTGAACAGATCGGTGAGGTCGGCCGTGCCGGCCGCGACGGTGCCCCACTGCCGGCTTCCGCCGCCCTGGAACACGTTGAGTCCGGCGGCCGGGAACTCGATCCAGCCGTCGTCGGCCGTGGGGCCCTGCACCCACTTGGTGTTGACGCCGTTCAGGTCGGCCTTGTCGGCGGCGAGGTCACCCCAGCTCTGCGTGCCGTCCTTGTGGACGTTCACGCCGGACTGGGGGAAGTCGATCCAGCCCTTGCCGCCGTCGACGTCCCCGACCCAGGCGGTGTTGACGCCGTTGACCCTGATCCGGTCCGCGGTGACGGCCCCGAGGTCGGCGCCCGCTCCGTGGCCGACGGTGATCCCGTCCGACGGGAACCGGATCCACCCGGCATCACCGTCACGTCCGCGCACCACCGAAGCGATCACGCTGTCCACGTCTGCCGTCACGGCGGACACGGTGCCCTGCACCTGGGTGTTGCCGAGGATCTCGGTGCCCTGGGCGGTGAAGCTGATCCGGCCCTGGTGGGTGGTGCCCTCGATCTGGGGGGTGCGCAGTCCGTTCGTCGCGGTGACGCTGTCGAACTCGGGGGTGCGCAGGTGCACGGTTGTGGTCAGGAAGTACCCCGGTTGCTGCCCGGCCCGGGTGGCGATCAGGATGTAGGTGGCGTCCCGTTTGGGTTCGTCGCCCGGGTTCGGTGTCCACTGCCAGTGCGGTCCCGACCCCTGGACGGGCTGAGGGTTCTTGTCGGGGCCCTGGATCTGGTAGTCGAGGTCGGCGGGGCCGTCCCAGCGCAGCACTACCTTTTCCGTCGCGGCCAACAGGGTCTGCTCGGCGCGGAAGTTGCGCGGCTCCTTGGGAGCCCTCTTCAACACGCTCAGGGTGATGTAGTGGCGCTTCCAGAGGCCTGCCTTGGAGTACTCAGCCAGGGACAGCTGCACCAGCCCTTCTTTCGGGGAGACGGGGAAGTCCTTCAGCTCCAGGACCAGGCTGTCGCCCTTTTCCACGATGACCCTGGCGGGTGCGCGCTCGCGCAGGGTGTACATCCCCGTCGTCGGGTCCCAGTCGGATTCGAGATGGTTCTGGTCCCGCCAGTTGTTCCGGATGATCTGAGGGGGGGTGATCCTGCTGGGATCTTCGGTCAGGTCCCCCTCGCCGGTGCCATGGGGAACCTTCAACTGGAGGTAACGGAATTCCACCGGGTCCGGACCCGGATGCGAGACGACGATGTAGATCGTCCCAGGGGACTCTTCACCTTTTCCCGTCCCGGACACCTGAAGCTGTCCGGGATCGGTCAGTATCTCGTAGTGCAGATTGGACATCGCCACACCCCCTGTCGCTGCGGCGGGCGCTCCCCCATGGGCACCGTCCCCGCCACCCCAGCACTATCCCGCCATACGCACCAAAAGCCCCGTTGTGTGTCGTGAACGGCGAGATTCCATGAGGGCGTGGCCGATTCACATGCACAGCCTTCGGGCTGGACGCCGGTGCGGTCGGTGACCGGGCGACGTGGTGTCGCAACCACGAGGAGCGCGGGGCGCTGCCGACATCCCGGCAGCACGGATGCGAGGAAGGGGGCCGCGACGTCGGTGGGTGCTGGGAGCCTGGTCGTTATGGACTGGGACAGGGATGAAGAGCTGCTGCGCGGCCGGGGCTACGGCACCGACTTCGACGCCCCGCACCCGGGCCCGCGGCCGGGCCGTACGTACGCCGAACTGGTCGGCGGCCCGCTGGACGGCCTGCTGCTCGACATCACCGGCTGGACACCGGACGAGATCGCCACGGGCGCCGCGCTGATCACGGAGATCGGACGGTTCGGTGCCGGCGGCCGGGCGCTGTACGACCCTCGGCCGATAGATGCGGGCCGGTGGGACTGGGGCGGCGACGTTCCCTGAGAACAGGGTTGTCCCCGGGATGGACGCAGCGGCTGCGTGCGGCGCGCCGTCGTCTCCGCAGGCGTGCGGGCCGCTGCGGACGCGCTGGCCGTCTGTGCCTCCGCCCGCCTGGCCCGGGTTGGTTGCCACCGAAGCGGACCTTCAGATCCGGGCCGCGACGCCTCAGGCGGAGCTGGAGGCGTATGACCGGCCTGGATATCGGCCGGGTCCGGGCCATGCCGCGGGCTAGGGGCAGATCACCGGCAGGCATGCGCGTGCCGTTCGGCTGTTCGAGTCGATTCGGGGGCGGGTGGGCGTCGGGGGCAGCGGGGCGCGGGATTCTTCCTGCGGTGCCGCGGCGTGTGGCCGGGCGAAGGAGTGAGGACGATGCGCATCAGGACCGGCCTGGAGCACCGGCTCGGACGGCGGGGGAGATGGCTGACCGCTGTGCTGGCGGCGGGGGCGGTGCTGGCCCCGGCCGTCATGGTGCCCGCCGCGGCGGCTGCCGGGGAGCAGTCGGTGGCGCGGCCGAAGCCGCCGGTGCATCCGCCGCAGTCGGCCTGGGGCCGCGCCTACAGCTTCACGCCGCTGCTGCAGGCCGGCGGCATCACCTCCGGGCTGGCCCTCACCCCGACGACCACGGTGGTCATCTACAACAACACCGGCCACACGCTGCATCTGTCCAAGAGCCACATCGTTGGGGACACTCCGTCGTGGTCGGAGGGCAACGGCGTCGACGGCCAGTTCCCCTACGGTGTGCCGCCCAAGTCGATCGCCGCGGGCGCCAGCGGCCGCGTCCAGCTGGTCAATAAGAGCGGCGGCGGAATCGGCGGCGGCGTCAATTACTACGCCAAGGACGGCAGCCTGACGTACTTCGCCAGCCTGGACTTCGACAACTGGATGTACCAGAAGAACAAGTACACCGTCGAGCTGATCACCTGGAAGTACAAGGGCGGTCACGGCACTCCGGACGGCCCCAAACTGCGCGTTGGACTGATCGACGACGACGGCAGGAAGGTCTCCACCAACGACCGCAAGAAGCTCTGGAACTCCGACACCATCGGCAAGGGCATGGACCCCGTGATCGGCATGGTCGTCAACGAGCCCCACGACAGCGTCACCTACCCCCAGCTCGGCTCCCGCCCGGACAAGAAGGAAAAGGCCTGCGAGAACTACCGTCAGCTCGCCCGCAGCTACGGCGCCAAGCGCCAGACGCTGGAGCAGATGTGGAAGGGCGGAAACATCGGAGCCATCGCCGGCGCCTGGATCGGCATGGCCTTCAAATGCGTCGACTGGTAACCCACGACCACGGCCGCCAGGCCCAGCCCTCCTGCCCCGGTGCACCACCCCGCAACGACCCTTCGGGATACGCCATGCCGCTTCGCCGTGCCCTGCTGCCCACCGCCCTCGCCACCGCCTTGTCCACCGTCCTCATCGCCCCGACCGCGGCCCAGCCCCGCCCCGCCCGTCTCGCACCGGACGCCACGCCGCGGGCGGAGACCTGGCCGCCGCTGCGCAACGTGCCGACGAAGAAGACTGCCGACGCCTTGCTGGCCGGCATCACCACTGACAACAACGCGCCCAACGTCCCCGACTACGACCGCAAGAAGTTCCAGGAGACCGACACCGCAGCCTGGAAGACCTGGCCGCCGGAGAACTGCACCACCCGCGACAAGACGCTCGTCTACTACGGCAAGAACATCAAACACACCAACAAGAAGAATCCGTGCGAGGTGACCTCCGGCCGCTGGGGCAACCCCTACGGCGGCCCGGACGCCAAGATCAGCTACACCAAGGACGCCGATGTGGACCACATCGTGCCGCTGAAGAACGCCTGGCAGTCCGGCGCCAAGGAATGGACGAAGCAAAAGCGCGTCACCTTCGCCAACGACATGACCGAACCGCAGCTGCTGGTCGTGCACAAGAAGGACAACACCGCCAAGGGCGCCAAAGGCCCCGAAGCCTGGAAACCGCACATCTCCTACCAGTGCACCTACGCCAAGGCCTGGGTGCGGGTCAAGAGCCACTACACCCTGACCGTCACCACCGCCGAGCGCACCGCGCTGGAAGGCATGCTCAACGCCAAAAACTGCACGTGACCGTACCGGTCAGGGACGACTGAAGCCTGGGCGTGGAGCATGCGCCGGCGAGGGCCTGAGCGTGGGGCATCAGCAGGCCGGGCGCCGCTGACGGCAGGCGGCCGCTGCGGGCGGCGCGCCGGGCGCGGCCTGGGCGGGCAGTGGACCCGGACCCGGCGGATACCGGTACGGGCTACCGCAGCGGGCGGGGTAGCACCGCTCACGGTCCACTGGGAAGGGCGAGCGCGTGTCCCGAGGGGCCGGGGCCCATGCGACGTTCCTGGATCGCCCGCTCCGGTCTCGGTGGTGCACCGGCCACGGGCCGGCGCCCCGCGCCCTCGGCCGGGCCTGAGCCCGCCGGAGCACCGGCACGTTCGATACGAGAGGAAACAGGCCATGACGCGTGAGGGCACCGAGCAGGAGACCGGCCGCGGCTCCGGGCCGCCCGAGGCTGGGGCGCGGGACGGCAAGGTCGACATGGTCGCGAAGCTGACCGCCTGGAAGAAGTGGGATGACCTGGCTCCGCACGAAAAGAGCGGTGACCACAACGAGGGCGCCGAAGAGCCGGTCGAGCACGAGGACGTCAAGGGCAAGAAGCAGAAGGTCACCTCCACCCGGACCCCCAGTGAGATCATCACGTTCGACCCGGACGCGGACATCCTGTGGCCGGGGGAGATCGTCTCGGCGAAGGCGCTGATCGACCACGGCGGTCTGGAGATGGTGGGGGTACGTGCCGAATACCGCGCTCCTTTGAAACTCGCCATCGACGCCCTCTCGGCCGGGGACATCAAGACGGTGGAGGAGCCGGACGGGGCGACGGTGCTCGCGGCCATCCGTGCGGCCGTGAACGGCAAGCCGAACCAGTCACCCGACATCGTCTTCCGGCAGACCAGCGCCTACTCGAGTGCGGAACTGTGCCTCGAGCTGGGGCTGTCCGCGAAGTACGGAAACTTCTCGGCGAACCTCGAGTCGACGTTCAGCAGGAAGGAGGGCATGAACAGCCTCGCGCTGTACCTGCGCGAGCGCGCCTTCACCGTGACGGCGGTGTGGGACGACGCCAACTCCCTCTTCAACGACTCCTTCACCGAGGAAGCGCTCACCGAGCTGCAGGACTACGGCCTCCTGGGACCGGAGAAGCCGCCGCTGCTCATCTCCTCGGTCATCTACGGGCGCGTTCTGATGGCGTTCCTGACCAGCAGGACGAGCGAGACCGAGCTGAACGCCGCCGTCGAGGCCAGTTACAAGGGCTTCGCAGGCCTGGACACAACAGTCAAGGAGCGCTACAAGAGCGTACTCAGCGAGTCGGAGATCTCCGTGGAGAGCCACGGCGGCGATCCGAGCACAGTGGGCCAACTGCTCACCGACGGAAAAATCGCGGAGTACTTCACCAAAGAAAAGCAGCTGCAGGAGTACTCCATCATCGGCTACACCCTCAAGCAGCTGCATCCGCACAAGCTCGCCACGATGAGCGAGAAGACCACCTACGACCGGGTGCGGTGGCACTTCCCGATGCCCGGCTCGTACGACGCCAGACTCATGGTCAAGCGTCTGTCGTACCAGGACCAGATCTTCATCTGGCACAACGTGGACAACTTCGACTGCACCCTCGACGGCGAGCACTTCAGCGTCGAGTACGGGGAAGACATGACGAAATGGGCCAGCTCCGAGCGCACATTCAGTGCCCAGGGACAGGGGGAGCCCTTCCTTCTGACCATCACGACGCCCGGATGGGAAGGCTCGTCGACGGAGCTGACCCCCTCCAAAGAGGGCTGGTTCCCAGGCGGCGATACGTCCTACAGCGGCTGGGTGAAGAATCGCAGGAACACGAACAACCACTGGCTGCCCTACTACTGGTCTGTCGAAGTTTACGCCGACAAACACGAATCCTCGCAGGAGCCACACACTTCGCGGCGGCACCCCCCTGCCGGGAACGGTGAGGAAAGTCAGTAGCCCCGGGCCCAGGCGGGCCGGGCCGGGTCGTCACCGGCGTCTGGCCGCCGCCGGTCCGGCCCGCCCGGGGCCCGTTCGCCTTCCTCAGAAGCGATCGCCAGCGGGGCCGCGCTGATGACGGAGATCGGGCAGTTCGGCGCCGGCAGACGGGCACTGTACGGGCCCGGCCGGGAGACGCGAGCCGGGGGACTGGCACGGCGACGTTCCCCGAACCGGATTGCCACCGGGAGGGAGGCAGCGGCTGCGGCGCGGCTCTGCCCGACGCGCTGTGGCGCTGAGCGGTGTCGCGCGGTACATGTTCTCCTCACGATGGCCGCCGCGCGACTCACGGCGTCGTCCCCGCATGCTCGGTTGGCTGGCCTGTGGACAGAGACCGAAGGAATCTCCCTCGCCATCACCGCGGTCCGTCGGCAGGCTGAGGGCGAGTGCCAAGAAGTGGAGGTGCCGGCCCTGCCGGAGCAGAAGGCTGGCGGCTGGCTCTCGCGTTTTCGGCCCACCGGCACGCCCTGAACCAATGGCGCGGCAGGCCAAAGACAAGCCCGGACCGTCCCCCGCATGACCGATGGGCCAGTGGTACGGCGACGGGGCTCCGTGCCGGGCGGGATGGCGAGCGCGCGTCTTCCCGGAATCAGACGTGCCGGGGACGGTGGGGGGATGGCCAAGGACTCGAGGGAGCTGTACTGCGCGACTTGCCGGTCGCGCGAGCAGCACGTTGCGCTGGACAGCCGGGACCAGCGGCAGATTCTGCGGGACAAGACGGGGCGGGCACCGGACGGCTACTGGATGTGTATCCGGCCCGGCTGCCGCAACGTCCGTACCTACTGGGAGGACGAGCCGTTCGACCAGCCGTTCAGGATGCCGCCGCACGTCTGACCCGTCTCCGCCGTGGGGCGGGGACCGCTGTCCGGAGTCTTCAGTAGGCTGCCGGGGCGGGCGCAGCTGGTGGTGCTCCGCCCGTCCCGGCAGCAGCACTCACGCCGGGGCGCCCGCCTTCGCTGTGGCCAGGGCGGCGAGCGGTGAGCGCCGGCCTTTGCCGACGGTGCGCAGTTGTTCCCAGTCGGCCTCGGGGTGGGCGGCGACGAGGGCGTCGACGGCGGCGGTGGTGTAGAGCGGGACGTTGGCGGCTCCGGCCCGGGAGGTGCCGAAGCGGACCTCGATCGTCTCCGCGTGCCGGATCCAGCCGAGCCTGACCATCCATGCGAAATCGCACCTGCGTACCCCGAGCCGGGATGCAGCCTGCTCGGGACCGAGTGGGGTGTTGGCGGCGACGAGTTCGGCCAGGTCCTCGCGGGCGCAGACCTCGGCGACCTGGCCGGGGTGGTGCAGCGTCCCTTCCGGGTTTCCGCTCAGGTCGGCCAGGAGGCCGCGGGCGACGAGCCGGCGGACCACGAATGAGGTGACCTTCGCCTTCTCGCCCTGCGTGTTCGGTGTGCCGAGCGCGTCGGCGATCCGGTCCGCCGCCATGCCGCCGGACAGCGGCTCCTGGGGGAGCGCGCGCCGGATGGCCGGTGCGTCCATCGCCTCCACGGCGGCTCGCGACCACGTCACCGGCGAAGCGTCGGGGGCCGGGACGAGGCCGGTGTGCCGCGCCCAGCGGAAGGCCGTGATCGGCACCCGTAGGCGTCCGGCGGCCTGACTCTCGCTGTACTCGGTCCGTCGTGCCATGGGGATCTCCTCTTCTCGCGGTCTGCCCGGAGCAGGCAGACACGAACGTGACATAACGCCTAAAAGGTTTCAATAGTCATTGAAACGAGGTGAGTTGGGGTCTGTCGCTTAGATCTGCGCCTGCGTACGCGAGGTAGAAATTCACCCGTGCGGGCCGTCGGCGCACGGCCCGTCAGGCCCCTGCGGACCGGTCTCGGCGAACCTGCCGTACGGGCACCGCTCTGCCGATTACTGGCCCTTCACATCCATGAGAGGAGCCGTGTGTGACCTACAGCAGGGGCTACACGGTGGAGGGGCGGGGCGCCTGGTCCCGCTGGACCTGCGAACGCGAGGGCTGCGGGCAGACCGGTACGACACGCGGCGACCAGCACGACGACCTCGCCGCCGCCCACGGCGCCCGCCACCAGCAAGAAGCCCACCACGAAGCTCTCGTCACCGACGCGGGCCGCGCTCACCGACGCCCGTGAGGTGCTGCACCTGCTGCCGACCGTGGTCACCGACATCGACACGCACACCTACCGCGGCGAGGCCTGCGTGACACCCGAGGCCGTAACGGATGCCCTGAGCGCCTGGGGGTACCGCTCCCGGAGCCGGCCGACCGCGACGAACGCGCGCGCTGGCAGTTCGCCCGCGACCACGGCCGCAGCGCCGCCTGCCAGCACGACCAGCGCCAGCCCGTACCGACCCTGGACCTGGAGACGGGCCGGTCCACCGTCGTTCGCTGACCGGGGTGTGCGGTTGCGTGCGACGCGCCGCGGCGATGAGCGGTGGGGCGCGGTAGAGGTGCCGCATGGTGGCAGTGGATGCGGTGGTCGGCTGTAGCGTCATGCCGGCTGCCGGCCCGTTGCGGCCCGGCTACCACGGCAGGAGCAAGAGATGACCTATATGGAGCGGTTGCGGCAGCAGCTGTTGGCGCAAGCGCAGCCCCGGGATCACTGGGACCGTCCCGGAGGAGACTGGGAAGGACATCCGCGCCAGCCCCCCCTGCTGGTGTGTCCCCGGCGTTCGGACGCCAACAGCGCCTACCGGATCGGGTCCAGGGCACTGCACCGCGGCGAGAACGAGACGGCCGAGTCCATGCTTCACTGCGCCCTGGAGGCCCGGCATCCGGGGGCGGCGTTTCGTCTGCTTGCCGCTGTCGCTCGCCGCAGCACAGCAGCCCACCGGCAGGGGCGCGGACATCTGCTGGGGATGCGCGCCGCCGTCCGGTATCTGCGGCGTGCGGCCGTATGGGGACACGGCGATGCCCGGCAGCTGCTGGACTGGCTCGACTCTGCGTCCGCCGGCCCGGACCGGCCGGAAGACGGGGAAGCACAGGACGCCGTCACCGGCTACACCCCCCAGGACCCGGACTTCTACTCCGAGATCCGTCTGTTCCTGTGCCACCTGATGGCCGCCCGCCCTGCCGCGCCAGACCGGTGCACGACGAACAGCGCGCCCTCGTCCTCCCCGGTGTTGTCGGGCGGCGCCTCTGACGGAAGCACCGGCTGATCGTCTTGGCCGTCCTTGCCGTTCTGTGACGGAGCGGTGATGTTTAGGGGGCGGGAGTGCTGTGGTCTGGTGTCCCGTATTTGATGTGGGACTTGGGGCGGCTGAAGCGGTTGCGTTC
>NZ_JBEZAN010000018.1:0-150979 GCF_040646595.1 Streptomyces sp. NPDC045470 | reverse complement strand
GTAGACGGCCACACTCCCGATTCCGGCGTCCCGGCACGCCCGGGCAACGCGGACAGCGATTTCGCCTCGGTTGGCGATGAGCACCTTGCGCACGACGTGGACAGCCTTTCTGGGCCGGAGGAGGGGAGGCGGGAGCGTTCGGGAGCGGGAGCGTACGGCGCCGTGAGCGGTCAGCGCTGCCAGCTCGTCGGGGAGCGGTACGCAGGGCCGAGCTGCCCGGCACCCCACGCTGGGGTGGCCGGTGACGAAGGGGCGGATCGCGACAGTGTGTCGTGGTGGTCGCGCCCACGGGCGAGCAGGAGGGCGGTCAGTACGGCGATCTCGTCGCCGTCGGGGCTGCCGCGCACGATGCGGAACAGGCTCTCCGTACGCGGCAGGTGCTCCTCGGCGGTATCGGCGGCGTCGACGGTCACGGGTGCGCTCCTCGGGAAAGACGTCACTGGGGCTGGTTGCCGTGCTTGCGGTTCGGCAGCCCGGTGTGCTTGCCCCGCAGCATGGCCAGCGAGCTGATGAGGACGCGCCGGGTGTCGGCGGGGTCGATCACGTCGTCGACCAGGCCGCGTTCGGCCGCGTAGTACGGGTGCATCAGCTCGGACTTGTACTCCTTGACCATCTGGGCACGCGTCGCGTCGGGGTCGTCCGCCTCCGCGATCTGTTTGCGGAAGATGACGTTGGCGGCGCCTTCCGCACCCATCACCGCGATCTCGTTCGTCGGCCAGGCCAGCGAGATGTCCGCGCCGATGGAGCGCGAGTCCATGACGATGTACGCGCCGCCGTACGCCTTGCGCAGCACCACCGAGATCCGCGGCACGGTGGCGTTGCAGTACGCGTACAGCAGCTTGGCGCCGTGCCGGATGATGCCGCCGTGCTCCTGATCCACGCCGGGCAGGAAACCGGGCACGTCCACCAGGGTGACCAGCGGAATGTTGAAGGAGTCGCAGAACTGGACGAAGCGCGCGCCCTTCTCGCTGGAGTGGATGTCCAGGACTCCGGCCATGGCGCGGGGCTGGTTGGCCACCACGCCCACGACCTGGCCGTCGAGCCGGGCCAGCGCACACACGATGTTCTGCGCCCAGGTGGCGCTGATCTCGAAGTAGTCGCCGCCGTCCACGATCTCGGCGACGACCTCCCGCACGTCGTACGGCTGGTTCCCCTCGGCCGGCACCAGGTCGCGCAGGATCTCGGTGGTGCGGCCGGCGTCGTCGGCGCAGGGCTCGGGCGGGGGGAGTTCCCGGTTGTTCTGCGGGAGCATCGAGAGCAGGTAGCGGACCTCCTCGATGCAGGTCTCCTCGTCGTCGTACGCGAAGTGGGCCACACCGGAGGTCCGGGCGTGGACGTCCGCGCCGCCCAGGGCGTTCTGGGTGATCTCCTCGCCGGTCACCGCCTTGACCACGTCCGGGCCCGTGATGAACATCTGCGAGGTGTCCCGGACCATGAAGACGAAGTCGGTGAGCGCCGGTGAGTAGGCGGCCCCGCCCGCGCACGGCCCCAGCATCACCGAGATCTGCGGGATGACCCCGGACGCCTGGGTGTTGCGCTGGAAGATGCCGCCGTAGCCGGCCAGGGCGGTGACGCCCTCCTGGATGCGGGCCCCGGCGCCGTCGTTGAGGGACACCAGCGGCGCTCCCGCGGCGATGGCCCGGTCCATCAGCTTGTGGATCTTTTCGGCGTGCGCTTCGCCGAGCGCGCCACCGAAGATCCGGAAGTCATGGGCGTACACGAACACGGTCCGGCCGAACACCGTGCCCCAGCCGGTGATCACACCGTCGGTGTACGGCTTCTTGTGCTCCAGGCCGAAACCGGTGGCCCGGTGGCGGCGCAACTGCTCCACCTCCTGGAAGGAACCGTCGTCCAGGAGGAGTTCGATCCGTTCCCTGGCCGTCAGTCTTCCCTTGGCGTGCTGACGCTCGGTGGCGCGCGGATCCGGGCCGTCGACCGCGGCCCGGCGTTTGTCCCTGAGCTCGCTGAGAGATTCCTGCATCATGCGTTGTCCCCGTCCGTGTGAACCAGAAGTGGGCCCGAAGGTGCTCCGTTGGTGGTGGGCGAGCGGCGGGCCGGTGCCGCGGCGACGCGCCTGGGCCGGTGCGTCGCCGCGGCGTCCGGCCGCGGTGGTGCCGGACGTACGAGGTGGGCCGGGTGGGGCGCCGGCCCGTCCGGCGCTTACGCGGCGGCGGTGACCCGGGCCAACTGGCCGTTGACGTAGTCGACGAGGGACTGCGGAGTGGTCAGCTCGTCCATCGGGGCTTCGTCCGCCGCCACACCGAGTTCCTGCTCGATACGGGAGAGGGTTTCCAGCAGGGCGATGGAGTCGTAGCCCAGGTCCTCGAAGGTGATCGCGGCGACATCGCCGTCGAGGTCACCGGTCTCGGGCTCGCCGGCGCAGTCGCGCAGGATCGTACGGAGTCCGCCGAGGGTGAAGGTCATGTCTGGGTCCTTTCGGTGAGGAGCTTGGAGGGAGGTGTGGAGCCGTTCGGCCGGTACGGGCCGGGGGAGGCAGGCGCCGGCCGGTGCGGGCCGGTCAGGAAACCCGCGAGACGACCGCGGCGGAGTTGAAGCCGCCGTCTCCGCGGGCGAGCACCAGCACGTGGTCCAGCGCAGCCGGACGCGGGCCGCCGAGTACCAGGTCCAGGCCCAGCTCCTCGGCGAGGCCGCCGGTGCCGACCGCCGGCGGGATCTCTCCGTCGCGGATGGCCAGCAGAGCGCTGACGACATCGGTCGCGGCACCGGCGCCGTACATGCGACCGGTCATGGTCTTGGGCAGGGACACCGGCACCCCCCGCGGGCCGAACAGGTCGACGATGGCGGCGGCCTCGGCCCGGTCGGCGCCGGCCTCGGCCGCGCCGTCGGCGAAGACCGCGCCGATGTCGTGCGGGGCCAGGCCGGCGTCGTCCAGGGCGATCCGGGCGGCCCTGGCCAGCGTCGGCGGCTGTCCGGTCGCCGGATGCGGGTCGAAGGTGGACCCGTAGCCGGTGATGGCGCCGTAGAGGTTCCGTGCGCCGCGTTCCCGGGCGGCACCGAGGGATTCCACGATCATCATGGCGCTGCCCTCACCGGGCACATGGCCGCACGCGGAGCGGTCGAACGGGGCGTACGCGGTGGCCGGGTCGGCACCGGTGCTCAGATTTCCGGCGGTCATGGCGGCGGTCAGGCCGTACGGGCAGACCGGGGCGTCGGCGCCGCCGGCGACCACGAAGCGCTGCCCGGCACGCAGCCGCCGCCGGGCCTGGGCGAGGGCGTCGATGCCGCCGACCTGCCCGGTGACGACCACGCCGCTGGGGCCCTTGAGCTGGTGACGGATGGAGACCTGGCCGGTGTTGACGCCGTAGAACCAGGCGTAGGACATGTACGCGGTGACGTAGCGGGGGCCCTTGCTCCACAGGCTCTGCAGTTCCCGCTGGATGAACTCCACCCCGCCCACGGCGTTGGCGGTGACCACCGAACCGGCGAACTCCTCGAAGGCGGCCGGGTCCAGGTCCGCGTCGCGCAGGGCCCACTCGGTGGTGGCCAGGGACAACTGGGTGGCGCGGTCCGTGGCCGGGATGAGCCGGCTGGGGATGTGCTCCCTTGCTTCGAAGCCGCTGATCTCACCGGCGACCCGGACCGGATAGGAGGAGGCGTCGAAGCGGGTGATGGGGCCGAGCCCGCTGACGCCCTTGCGGGTCGCGGTCCAGAAGTCCTCGGTGCCCAGGCCGTTGGGGGCCGCCACCGAGACGCCGGTGACGACCGGCAGCTCGTCGTCGGACACCGCGCGGCGCCCGGTGGCCGACGGTCCGTACGCTGCCCGGAGTTCCGTGTTCATCGGTTGGCGCCTTCCTTGACGAGTACGGCCGCGCTCTGGAAACCGCCGAAGCCGCTGCCGACGCTCAGGGCCACGTCGACCCGCTTCTCGCGTGCCTCCAAGGGCACGTAGTCCAGGTCGCAGTCCGGGTCGGGCGTGTGCAGGTTGGCCGTGGGCGGGATGACGCCGTGCTCGATGGCCAGGGCGCAGGCCGCCAGCTCGATCGAGCCGATCGCGCCCAGGGAGTGGCCGATCACGGACTTGATGGAGCTGACCGGAGTCGTGCGCGCGGCGTCGCCCAGGCTGCGCTTGTACGCGGCCGTCTCGTGCCGGTCGTTCTGCTTGGTGCCCGAGCCGTGAGCGTTGATGTAGTCGATGGCCTCCGGGGCGACCCGCGCGGTGGCCAGCGCGGAGTCGATCGCGGCGGACATCTCCCGGCCGTCCGGGCGCAGCGCCGTCATGTGGTGGGCGTTGCACCGGGCGGCGAACGCCGCCACCTCGGCGATGACGTGGGCGCCGCGGGCGTGGGCGTGCTCGGCGGTCTCCAGGACGAAGACCGCGGCGCCCTCGCCGAGCACGAACCCGTCGCGGTCGCGGTCGAAGGGCCGCGAGGCGTGGCCGGGGTCCGCGTTGTTGGGCGAGGTGGCCTTGATCGCGTCGAAGCAGGCCACGGTGATGGGCGTGATGGGGGCGTCGGTGGCCCCGGCGATCACGACGTCTGCGCTGCCTTCCCGCAGGATGTCGCAGGCGTACCCGACGGAGTCCAGCCCCGAGGTGCAGCCCGCGGAGATCATGGCGGCCGGGCCCTGGGCGCCGGTGAGCCAGGCGATCTCGCGGACCAGCGAGCTGGGGGTGTTGTAGTCCGCCAGGTACGGGCCGGCCTTGCCCGGCGTCAGCTCCCAGGAGGCGCCGTCCCCGCTGATGTCGCGGTAGGCGCGGTCGAGTTCGCGTACCGAGCCCACGGCACTGCCCAGTGCCACGCCCATCCGGGCCGCGACCCGGTCGGTGACCTCCAGGCCGGACTGCTCCAGGGCCTCCCGCGCGGCCACGTGGGCGAATTGGGAGGAGCGGCTCATGCGCTGTGCCTGCTCCTCGGTGAACCCGTTCTCCTCGGGCCGGAAGTCGCACTCGGCCGCGATGCGTGAGCGAAAGCCGGTGGCGTCGAATGCGGTGATGTTCCGGGTGGCGCTCCGCCCGCTCGTCAAGGTTTCCCAGAAATTCTTGACACCGATTCCACGCGGGGCCACCACGCCGATTCCGGTGATCACTACGCGCCTTGGCGGCAGCATGCTCGAATCCCCCTAAGCCTTACCGTCTTGAATTGCGGATGTCTGCTCGTGTTCCTGAATGCTGACGGTGTTCCGGTGGCGGCTGGAAGGGTCCGGGGGCCCAACGGAAAAAAGTTGCCACCCGGCATGGATTCCGTGTGCCCGGCCGTGCCCGGCTCCGTTCCCCTGTCCCGCCGTACCCCTGTGACGTGGTGTTTCGGTGCCCCGGGGGGTTCTTTGGGTCCTGAGGCCCTGTCTCGTTCCGGGTGCAGCTGGAAGGCTGTGTGAAAGACGGGCCATTTCGTGCTGCATTCGAGGAGGCAAGGGGACACGGTGGAAATCTGTGACGTGGCCGTGGTCGGTTACGGCCCGGTGGCGCAAGTGCTGAGCGCCCTGCTGGGGCAATCCGGGTACAACGTCGCCGCCTTTGAGAAACAGCCGGGCATCGCCTGCTCGCCGCGTGCCATCCATATCGACGACGAGATCATGCGGCTCATGGAGAAGATCGGTGCGGGTGCGGAGATCCGCGAAGGCGCCGTGTGCTGGGACACGTACGACACCAGGACCGCGGCATTCGGCGGTGAACTCCTGCGCCATTTCGACTGGAGCGGCATCGGCCGGCACGGCTGGCGCGAGCACTGGAGCTTCTACCAGCCCCGTCTCGAAGCCGCCGTCGACCGCCGGGTGCGGGACTGCTCCTCGGCCACGGTCCACTTCGGCACCGAGGCCGTGGCGCTGGAGCAGGACGCGGACGGTGTGACGCTGACCGTGGCCGACTCCGCCACCGGTGAACGCCGCACCGTACGGGCCCGCCACCTGGTCGGAGCCGACGGTGCGGACGGCTTCGTCCGCGAGGCGCTCGGCATCGCCGTCACCCGCGGCAGCGGCGGGCCCCGCCGGCTCGTCCTGGACGTGGAGGAGAGGCACCCGATGTCCTTCGCGTTCGAGAACGGGCACTTCCTGGACCCCGAGCGGCCCGGCTGCCTCTTCCGCCTGGGCGCCGCACACCGCCGCTTCGAGTTCCAGCTCTTCGACCACGAAGCCGCCGAGGACTTCACCGAGGAGCGGGCCTGGGAACTGCTCTCCCCGTGGGGCGGCCCGGACGACTTCACGCTGCTGCGCCGGCCGGTGATCACCTTCCGCGAGCTGATGGCGGAGACCTGGCAGGCCGGCCGCTGCTTCCTGGCCGGTGACGCGGCCCACGCCATGTGGCCGTTCGCGGGGCAGGGCATGTGCTCGGGCATGCGCGACGCCGCGGCGCTGGCCTGGCGGCTGGACCTGCTGTACCGCGGTGCCGCCGACGCCTCGGTCCTCGACACCTACACGGCCGACCGCAAGGACGACGTACAGAGCTGCACGGACCAGGCGCGGCAGGTGGGCGAGCCGTGCATCGTCCTCGACCCGGAGCAGATCGAGCGCCGCAACGCCACGATGCGGGCCCAGCTCGCCGATCCCGCGCTGCGCCCGGCCCCCGCCCAGCGGCCCGGCCCCCGGGCGTTCGCCCGTGGCGGCGACCCTGCGGCGGGCAGGCCCGGCATCCAGGCGGACGTCCGGGCCGGTAGCCGCCAGGGGATGTTCGACGAGGTCGTCGGGCACGGATTCGTCCTGCTCACCAGCTCCGCCGAGGCCGTCGCCGCCGTCTCCTCCCTGGCACCGGAGTTGCGCGCCGTGCTGGACGCGGCCGGCGTGACCGTCGCCCATGTGGGCCCCGAGGGGTCCCCGGCCCCGCTCACGGACGTCACGGGGGCGTACGGCGACTGGCTGGCAGAACTCGGCGCCGACTGCGTACTGATCCGCCCGGACTTCGCCGTGTACGGCTCCGCCACCGGAGGCCCCGGCAGCCGGGAGCTGCTGACGGACTTCGCCGGTTCCCTGACCGCCCGGCGCCTCGCCCAGGCGTGAGGCGGTCCAGCAGGCCCTCGACGGCCCGGCCCGCGCCGTCCGCCGGTCCGCACACCACCGCCGGCCCACCCACGACCAAGGAAACCGTCATGCCGCACACACCGGAAACCACTGTCAGCATCGCCCACCACTCACGGCAGGGCCACACGGCCGTCCTGGCCGCGGCCGTGGCCGACGGCGCGCTGGAGGCCGGGGCGCAGGCCCATCTGATCGCGGTCGACCGTATCGACGAGGACGGCTGGCGCCTGCTGGACGCCTCCGACGCGATCGTCTTCGGCTGCCCCACCTACATGGGCAACGTCTCCTCGGAGTTCCAGGCCTTCGCCGAAGCCACCTCACGCCGCTGGCTGGACGGAGTGTGGCAGGACAAGATCGCGGCGGGCTTCACCAACTCGGGCTGCCTGAGCGGCGACAAGCTCCAGGTGCTGCAGGCACTGACGATCCTGGCCGCCCAGCACGGGATGCACTGGGTCAACCTCGGCCTCAAGCCGGGCTTCAGCGCCAGCACCGACAGCATGGACACCCCCAACCGCCTGGGCCTCTTCCTCGGCGCCGGCGCGCAGTCGCCCGCCGACCTGGGGGACGAGGGGCTGCACAAGTCCGACCTGGAAACCTGTCGGCTGCTCGGCGTGCGGGTGGCCGCGGTGAGCGCGGCCCTCACCGCCGGTACGCGGCTGTCGGCCGACGGCGTACGGGCGGGGGCGGCATGAGCGTCGAAGCCTTCGACTCCACGGCGCCGTCCTGCTGCGCGACGACGGACGAGCCGCGGGACACGGCCGAGCTGGGGCGGCTGTCCCCGGTGGCCGACCACGTCTACGCCTTCACCCAGCCGGACTGGGGCTGGGGCCTCAACAACAGCGGAGTGGTCGCCACCGACGAGGGCGTCCTGCTGGTCGACACCTGCTTCACCGAGCGGCGGACCGCGAGACTGCGTGAGGAGACCGCCCGGGTCAGCGACGCGCCGGTGCGGTACGTGGTCAACACCCACCACCACGGGGACCACACCTTCGGCAACCACCAGTTCCCCGAGGCCGCCGTCATAGGCCACCCGTACTGCCGGGAAAAGATCATCAGCGAGGGGCTGGCCGTGGTCCCGTACTTCGACACCGTGGAGTGGGGCGACATCAGCGTCCGCCCGCCGACGGTGCTGTGCGAGGACCGCCTGACGCTCTCGCTCGGCGGCCTCACGGCCGAGGTCGTCCCGGTCGCCCCGGCCCACACGCTGGGCGACGTGGTGGTGTGGCTCCCCGGGCCGCGGGTGCTCTTCGTCGGGGACATCATCTTCAACGGCTGTACGCCGGTGATCACCGACGGGTCCCTGTCCGGCATCCGCACCGCGTTGCAGACCCTGCGCGCGCTGCGGCCCGAGGTGGTGGTCCCCGGCCACGGCCCGCTCGCGGGCCCCGAGGTCTTCGACGCCGCCGACGAGTACTTCGACTTCGTCGAGGACGCCGCCCGTAAGGGGCGCGCTCGCGGACTGAACCCGCTGGAAGCGGCCCGGGCGGTGGACCTGGGCGCGTACGCCGCCTGGAACGACAGCGAGCGCCTGGTGGCCAACATCGCGCGGACGTACTCGGAGATGGACGGCGAGCCGGTCGGAACGCCGCTCCAGCGCAAGGAGATCGCGCCGATGATGACGGCCTTCGCGGGCCGGCCGCTGCGCTGCCGGGCCTGACGGCGCACTTTCGCACACAACTCTCGTACGAGGAGAACGGCATGAAGATCGGACGCGTCCTGCGGGACGGCGTGGACGGGCCGGTGCCCCGGCTGGTGTCGGTGCACCCGGAGACCCGGACGGTGCTCGACCTGGCCGCCGAGGAGCGGCGCAGGCTCGTCGAAGCCGGTGCCTCGGCGCGCCGGGCGGCGCGGCTGGCCGCGGCGCAGTTCCCCGGCAGCCTGACCGAGGCGCTGGAGACCGGGCCCGCTTTCACCGAGGCCGTCGGCCGGGTGCTGGCGGACGCCGACCCGGCCGTCGGCCTCCCCATGGCGCAGGTGCACTGGCTGCCGCCGGTGGACCCGCCGGTGCTGCGGGACTTCAACGCCTTCAAGAACCACGAGGCCACCGCGCCCGACGTGTGGTTCGAGGTCCCGCTCTTCTTCAAGATCAACCCGTCGACGCTGGTCGGACCCGGCGACGAGGTGGTCTGGCCGGCCGGCTGCGAGCACCTGGACTACGAGCTCGAACTGGGCCTCGTCATCGGCCGCCCGGCCCGTGACCTGACGCCCGGGACGGCCCGCGGAGCCCTGTTCGGCGTGACCGTCTTCAACGACTTCAGCGCCCGGAACCTGCTGCGGTACGAGATGGAAGGACGGCTCGGCCCCGCCAAGGGCAAGGACTTCTCCACCGCGGTGGGCCCGTGGGTGGTCACCACCGACGAACTCGACCTGACGGACCTGACGATGACCGCTCACGTCAACGGTGAGGAGTGGTCCCGCGGTAACAGCGGCTCGCTGGTGTGGAGCATCGAGGAGATCCTCAGCTACGCCTCCCGCTCGGAGCCACTGGTCCCCGGGGAGGTCATCGGCACCGGCACGGTGGCGGGCGGCAGCGGCTGGGAGCTGGGGCGCAAGCTGCAGCCCGGCGACACCGTACGCCTGGAGATCGCCGGAGCGGGCTGGCTGGAGAACACCGTCGGCAAGCCCGACCCCGTGCGCTGGCGGCCGACCCCGCGCAAGAAGGCGGCGGCCGGATGACGGCCACCGGCGCGGTCCGGGACACGGGCGGGACGACAGCCGCGGGCCGGACGGAGACCCAGGGCGGGACACCGGCCGCGGACGGCCTTGCAGACACCGGGAAGAAGACGAAGGACGGACAGGACATGACGGAAACCGCGGCCATCGCCCGCAAACTGTTCACCGCTCTCCAGGACGCCGACGTACCGGTGATCCACGAGCTGATCGCCGAGGACCTGGTCGACCACAGCCCGATGTTCGGCCGCAACGCGTTCGAGCGGGAGAACCTCAAGGAGTCGGCGGTCCGCTTCAAGACCGCGTTCCCCGACGTCCGAATCCACACCGAGCACGTGCTCGCGGACGGGGACAAGGTCCTGGTCCACGAGATCGTGACCGGCACCAACACCGGCCCGTTCGGCGAGCAGCCGCCCACCGGGCGCACGATGCGGGTACAGGCCGCCCACATCCTGCGGATCGCCGGCGGCCGGGTCGTCGAGCACTGGTCCGTACGGGAGTTGGAGACCATGCGCGCCGCACTGGGCATCGGCGAGGACGGTACCCCGCATGGCGGCCGGTGACGGGCAGGACGGAGGCCGTTCCGGGCAGGCTCCCGCCGGGCCCGGCCACGGGCGGCACGGTGCCGGCTGGATCGATGTCCACGCCCACCTGGTGCCGCCCTCCTTCGACCGCGCCTGGCACGCGGCCCCGCCGGCCCACCGGGACGGCATGCCCGCCCTGCCGAAGTGGTCCCTCGACACGGCGCTGGCGGACATGGACCGTACGGGCGTAAGCGCCGCGGCCGTCGGTGTCCCCTCGCCGGGAGTGAACTTCGGCGACCCCCGGGGCGCCGCTGACCTGGCCCGCCGCATCAACGACGAGAGCGCCGAGATCGTCGCCGGCTCCGGAGGGCGGCTCGGTCTGCTGGCCTGCCTGCCGCTCACCGACCCGGACGCGGCGCCGGCGGAGATCGCGGCCACGGCGGACCGGCCGGAGGTCCACGGGTACGTCCTGTTCACCAACAACGGCGGCCGCTACCCCGGCGATCCCGTGTTCCGGCCCGTCCTCGCCGAACTCGACCGCCGGAACGCCACCGTGCTGCTGCACCCGACCTCGGCGCCCACCGTGGAGGTGCCGGGCGTACGCCGGCCGCCGAGCGCTCTGCTGGAATTCCCCTTCGACACCACCCGGGCCGTCATCGACCTGGTGCTGTCGGGCGCACTGGCCGAGTTCCCCGGAATCCGGTGGATCGTGCCCCACGCCGGAGCGACGCTGGGCGTGCTCGCGGACCGGGTGGACGCCCTGGCCGCGGCCATGCTCCCGGGCACCCGGATCGATGTACTGGGCGCCCTGCGTTCGCTGTACTACGACCTGTCAGGCCCCGCTCTGCCGAGGCAGTTGGAGACGCTGCTGCGCATCGCCGATCCGCTGCGCCTGCTGTACGGGACCGACCTGCCGTTCTTTCCACGGGATCTGGTGTACCGGTGGCGCGAGGAGTTGGCCCGTACCGAGGTGCTGGACGAGCGGCAGCGGCGGGCAGCGGCCCGGGACACTGCCGCCTTCCTCTTCCCCGGGCTGGCCGCGGTCTGATCAGGCCGACGGGCCCGAAGCTCCGGACAGATCGCGCGAGCGGCGCCCCGGCACCGGCCGGAGCGCCGCCCGCGGGCTGTTGTCTGTCTCAGGCGGACACCTTGCAACGGCCCCGGTCCGCTTCCCAAGGGACGGCGGGACGGTTCGCACGGTCGCACCGGCCGTCGCCGGCTACGCCCGCCCGCTCGTCCGGCTGCTCGGTACGGGCCAGGCCCAGCCAGATCGCCATGGCCTCGGCGCGGTGGCGGGCACCCAGCTTGGCGAACAGCCGGTTGATGTGGTTCTTGACGGTCTTCTCGCTGATGAACAGTGCCTGCGCGATCTCGGTATTGGTGAAACCGCGCGACAGGCCGTTCATGATGTCCCGTTCCCGGTCGGAAACGCCTTCCCGGCCGGCCCCGGCCGTCGGGTGTTCACCGCCCGGTAAATAGGTGAGCGCGGGAGCGGCCAAGGCCTCCGGCGAGCCCGCGCCTCTGCCCGCGCGCGGGCAGACCAGGACGGTTCCCCAGGTGGAGACCAGGCACGGCACGTGCGCGAGGTCTTTCTTGTGGTCCTCGCGGATGTGCCACAGGACCAGGTCCCGTCCACCGGTACCCGCCGTGGCCCGCGACTGTCCCGAGCACGTTCCCGGTGTCTCCCGGGGCGCCCGGTCGGCAGCCTCGGCGGCGCCGTTCGGCACGACCACGTAGGGGGCGACCGGAGCACCGCAGGAACAGTTCGAGAGGGGCCCGGACGGAAGGTTGACGGATAGGGAATCGCTGCGAGAACTTATGTTGAATTTTCGTCCGGGTTTGCCTGACATGCTTTTGGTCCCCCATCTGGTGAGCTAAGCGTTCCCTGCTTAGAACCCTTCCAAAAAACGTCATCGGCCGGCAGTGCCCGCAAGGAATGGCGCAGGGCCGGCCACAGCGTCGAAAACATTACCGTGTTCTTCGGTCCGGGCAACTGTGGTGAGACGGAGATCACCCGTCTCGCCATCTCAGCGTAAATACGGCGCCAACGGCCTGGTGGACATGGTTCGGCTTTATCTGTCTTTTGCTTTTCCGTGGTGATTGCGTAGGCGCAAATCGGACGAGGTGGCGGGCGGAGTGCCCCGTTCCGTCCCTCGGCGGGCGATTTTCCATCGGCGAATGGTCGCCTGAGGCGACGTGATCCCACTGCACCGTGCGGTTTGCCGTAACTTTTGAAAGTCATGGGTGAAATTCGACCGGAGGTGCGCGAAAAAGCAGCGTGGGCCGCACGGGGGCAATTCGGGCTCATGCCACGCGCCAAACTACTTTCCTTGTACAGTAAGCCGGGGCAGGGCTTGCCGTCCACATCAATCCTGATAACCGGAGGTTGTGCCAGATGAAATCTGTCGACCTGAACCTCCTCATCGCGCTGGACGCCCTGCTGGAGGAAGGCAGCGTCTCCGGCGCCGCCGAGCGCATGCGCACCTCCACCCCCACCATGAGCCGGACCCTGGCCCGGCTGCGACGGGCCTTCGGCGACCCGCTCCTGGTGCGCGCCGGCCGGCAGATGGTGCCGACGCCGCGTGCCCTCGCCATCCGTGAGCAGGTGCGTTCGCTGGTCGAGCAGGCCACGGGGATGTTCCTGGAGACCGGCGTGCCGGACCTGGGCTCGCTGAAGACCACGTTCACCGTGCAGGCCAACGACATGGTGGTCGGCGCGCTCGCCCAGCCCCTGCTGGGCGCCGTCCACCGGCAGGCGCCCAACGTCACGGTGCGGTTCGTGCCGGAGGACTCCGGTGACAGCACCCCCAAACTGCGGGAGGGCGGCACCGACCTGGTGATCAGCGTGGCCGACTCCGCCTCCGGAGAGGTCAACAGCGAACGGCTCGTCGTCGACCGGGTGCTGGCCCTGGTCCGCGCCGGGCACCCGCTGCTGCGCGGCGAGGTCACCCTGGAGCGGTTCGCCGGGGCCCAGCACATCAGCGTCTCCCGGCGCGGCCGGCTCACCGGGCCCATCGACGACCACCTCGCCGAGCGCGGGCTGCACCGGCAGGTGGTCTCGGTCGTACCGAGCTGGGTGGCCTCCTGGCACATGCTGGCGCAGACCGACCTGGTGGGGCTGGCCACCGAGAAGCTGAGCCGTCAGGCCGTCCGTCTCCTCGACCTGCGCACCGTACGGATTCCGCTGCGGCTCCCGCCCATCGTCATCGCGCAGTCCTGGCACGTCCGGCACCAGGCCGACCCCACGCACACCTGGTTCCGGCACTGCGTCCGCGGTGTCTTCGAGAGCCTGCACGCCGACAGCGGCAGCGGCCTCGACGAGCCCACCCCCGCCTGACTGGCCCGCACCAGCCCATTGCTCCCGAAGGCAACGCTGCCTTATCGGAATTGCATTTTGTGATGCCTGGTGCCGCGGATACCGTGGGATCGATACTGATGAATTGGCGACTCCGCCGTAGGGCCTGAGAATGAAAACCCCCGGGCGGCAGCCGCATTCCGGACATCCGGAATTCCCGCGCGTGTTTTATATACAGATAGGCGGCTGGTGCTGGTCATGCAGCGCAACGATTACGACGTCCTCATCGCCGGCGGTGGCCCGGTCGGGCTGATGCTCGCCGGTGAGCTGCGGATGTACGGGGTGTCCACGCTGGTCGTGGAGCGCCTCGCGCCCGGGGCCAACGAGCCGAGGACCCTGACGATCCACGCCCGGACCCTCGAAATCATGGACCGCCGCGATCTGCTCACCGATTTCCTGGCGGCCGAAAAGGACACGGCAAATCTGGACGAGTACCGCCGCCGCCTGGCGAACACTTCGGCGCGCGGGCATTTCGCCGGAATGTTCGTACTGGGCCGCGGTACCGTCACCGCAGAACAGCCCCAGGAACTGGCGCTGACCCGCGAAGCCACCGAGGCCGTGCTGACCCGCCGTGCGACCGGGACCGGAGCCGTCGTCCGGCACGGCGCCGAGGTCACGGGGCTCGACCAGGCCGCCGACGGGGTGGCCGTCACGGTGCGGGACGAGCAGGGCAGCAGCGTGATCCGGGCGGGCTACGTGGTCGGCTGCGACGGTGGACGCAGCACCGTACGCAAGCTCGCCGGCATCGGCTTCCCGGGCACCGAACCGCAGTTGGTCAACTGGATGGGCCTGGGCACGATCACCGACGTGGACCGCCTTCCCATGGGCTGGCAGCGGCGCGAGCGCGGCTGGTTCATGCGGATGCCCGACGGCCGCATCTCCACCACCGAGTGGGACCGGCCGGTGCCCGACACGCCGGCCACCGCCCAGGAACTGGTCGAGTCCGTCCACCGGGTCACCGGCGAACGCATCGAGTTCACCGACGTCCGCTTCGTCTCCCGGTTCACCGACAGCACCCGGCTGGCCGCGCAGTACCGGGCCGGGCGCGTCCTGCTCGCCGGAGACGCCGCGCACGTGCACTTCCCCGCGGGCGGCCAGGGAGCCAACCTGGGCCTCCAGGACGCCGTGAACCTGGGCTGGAAGCTCGCCGCCGCCTGCCAGGGCCGCCCCGAACCGCTGGACACCTACGAAGCCGAGCGCCGCCCGGTCGCCGAACGGGTCCTGCAGAACACCCGCGCCCAGGTCGCCCTGATGCGCCCGGGGCCTCAGGTCGACGCGCTGCGCGAGCTGTTCACCGTCCTCATGGGCTTCGACGAGGTCAACAACTACCTGACCGACGCGATCTACGGCACCGACATCCACTACGGCGGCAGTGCCGACCCGCGCGTCGGTACCTTCGTCGCCGACCGGCAGCTCAAGACCGACGCCGGAACGGTACGCCTGGCGGAACTGCTGCGCGGCGGACGCCCGTTGCTGCTGGACCTCACCGGCACCTCCGACGCCGTACGCGCCGCGGAGCCCTGGAGCGACCGCATACGGGCCGTCGCCGCCCTGGACACCGACGCGGAGGCCGCCGTGCTCCTCATCCGTCCCGACGGCTGTCTCGCCTGGGCCGGTGACGCGCCCGTCAGCGACGCGGGCCTGCGCACCGCCCTGACCGAATGGTGCGGCCCCGCCCGCACCTGACCGCCCGTCGGCGACCACGCGGGCCCGGCCCGGCCCGCGCGGCCCCGGCCGGGCCCCCACACCGCCACCCCCCCCGCCCGCTCCACGGAGGAGGACCCGTGCCCCTAGCACTGGCCGCACTCACCCTGGCCGCCTTCGGCATCGGCACCACCGAGTTCGTCGTGATGGGCCTGCTGCCGACCGTCGCGCACGACCTGGACGTCTCCATCCCCGACGCCGGATACCTGGTCTCGGCGTACGCCCTCGGGGTCGTCATCGGCGCCCCGTTGCTCACCCTGGCCGCCCGGCGGCTGCCCGCCAAGACCACGCTGCTGTCGCTGATGGCCCTGTTCACCATCGGCAACATCGCCACCACGCTGGCCCCCAACGAACCGGTCATGCTGGTGACGCGGTTCGTGGCGGGCCTGCCGCACGGGGCCTTCTTCGGGGTGGGCGCCGTGGTCGCCGCGGGCATGGTCACCGCCGACCGCACCGCCAAGGCGGTGTCGATGATGTTCCTCGGCCTCGCGCTGGCCAACATCGCCGGCGTACCGCTCGGCACCTACCTCGGCACCACGCTGGGCTGGCGCTCCGCGTTCGTGGTCGTCGCCGCCATCGGCGTGCTCAGCGTGATCGCCATCGCCCTCATGATTCCCCGGCAGCCGAAGTCCGCCCCCACCTCCGTCCGCGACGAACTCGCCGCGTTCCGCCGAGGCGACGTCTGGCTGGCGCTGGGCACCGTCACCGTCGGCTTCGCCAGCATCTTCACCGTCTACAGCTACGTCGCCCCCCTGCTGACCGAGGCCGGCGGCTTCACCCCCACCTCCGTCAGCTACCTCCTGGTCCTGCTCGGTGTGGGCATGACGGTGGGCAACGTCATCGGCGGCCGCGCCGCCGACCGCGCCCTGGTCCCCAGCCTCTACACGGCCCTGGCGGTCCTGGCCGTCGTCCTGGTGCTGTTCGCACTCGCCGCCCCGCTGAAGATCACCGCGGCCGTCGGGCTCTTCGCGTCCGGTGTCGCCGGATTCAGCCTCGGCCCGATCATGCAGACCTACATCATGAGCAAGGCCCCCGACAGCGCCTCACTGGTCTCCGCGTCCGTCCAGTCCGCGTTCAACATCGCCAACTCCCTCGGCGCCTACCTCGGCGGCCTCGTCATCTCGGCCGGCTTCGGCTACACCGCGCCGGTCTGGCTCGGCGCCCTGCTCGCCGTGGTCGGCCTCGTCCTGGCCGTCGTCGTCACCGCGGCCACCCGGCGCGGACAGGGCCCCGGGACCCTGCCGGTTCCCCAGCCGCAGCTGAACAATCAGAACTGACCGAACGGAGGCAAACAATGACAGAAGCGCCATCCATGTCAGCAGGGTCAGCAGGGGCAGAAACCTCGGCGGCGACCGACGGCCTGATGCTCCACCCGGGCGACGGCGACCGCATCACGATCGGCGGACTCCGGATCGAGGTGAAGGTCTCCGCCAAGGACGCCCGGCTGAACTCGGCGTTCGAGGTCGTCGTCCCCCCGGGCTTCGACGTCGGGGCCCACCGCCACGACCACGGCGAGGAACTCTTCTACGTCCTGGAAGGCGAGCTCGACCTGCTCGCATTCGAACCGGACAGCACCACCGACAACAACTGGCGCGCATGGCGCTCCCGCGACGGCCGCTCCGTACTGCGGGCAGGCCCCGGCAGCATGATCTTCGTACCGCCCGGCTGCCCGCACGCCTTCGCCAACCCGACCGACACCGAAGCCAGAATGCTGTTCCTGTCCTTCCCGGCCGGCCACGAGGACTACCTCCGCGAACTGTCCGCCCTCGTCAACAACCAGTCCGGCCCCGAAGCCATCGTCGCCCTGCGCAAACGCCACGGCATCGAACAGCTCACCACCATCGCAGCCTGACGGCAGCACGCCACCAGTACGGCAGCACGCCACCCGGCAGGCAGCGCCGGCCCACCGGTCCGGGGCTGACCGCCGACCCGGACAACACGAAGGCCCAGCTCGGGGATCGACTCCTGAGCTGGGCCTTTGTCTGTGGGGCGGGTGACGGGAATCGAACCCGCGCTCCGCGCTCGGTCCGCCTTCTCGCCGCTCGCCTGCGCGGAGGGTCAGGCCGACCCGGGTGCGCCGAGCATCGCGGACGCCCTCTGGAGCGGGCTGAGGCCGGGCGCGGCCATCTCCGCCTGGGCGGCTTGGACGGGGGCGGTGTGGCAGGTGAAGCCGAGGCGGGTCATGGCCCGCAGGACTTCGGCGGCGGTGAAGTCGCGGCGGTCCTGGCGGGTGATCACCTGGCCCACCTGTTTGAGGGGGTACTGGCGGCGGCCGATGGTCACGGACTCGCCGGTGACCGGTTCGGGCCGGACGGCCTGCATCGATTGCTGTACCCCGGCCTTGGTCAGGTCGAAGGGGAAGCGGGCGATGACACAGCGCATGAGACCTCGCAGGATGGGGGTGGGAAGGCCGGGCCGGGGGGAGCCGGTTCGACGGGACAGGGGCGCTTACGCGGCCGTGTCGGCCGCCCGGGGCGAAGCGAAGGGGGCGCTGCCACCGGGGATCTCACGAAGGCGGGCCTGGTCGGTGTACGTGGAACCGGCGCGGACGGCGGCGAGTTGGGCCTGGGTGACCACACGGGTTCCCTGACCGTCGTCGTCGCAGACGAGCAGGCGTTCCGTACGGGCGCCGGCCATGACGGACAGGGCCACTTCGACGGTCATGTCGTCCCAGACCCGGGGCCCGGCGGCGTCCGTGGCCGCGGTGTCGGAGGGGGCGGGGGTCGCCGGGTGGGGGCGTAGCTGAACCGTTCTCACAAGGTACCTCCTGCGGAGCTGGGACCGATGCCCTGTTCACGAACGATGTTCACGCCGCCACGTTGCGCACCGGCTGCCGCTGGGCTGCTCGGCGTGTGGCCTGCGCGGTGCGGCTGCGCCGGCCGCGCCGGGCGGCACCGCCGTGTCGGGAGGGCTCGGCCGGGGTGACGAGGGTGACGGGAATTCCGGAGGGGGCCTGGGCACCGGTGATGCGGTGCAGTGCGTCCTCTCCTGAGCGGACCCGGGTGGACTGCGCGGTGATGCCGGCGTCGGTCATCAGGCGGTCCATCGCGCGGCGCTGGTTGGGCAGGACCAGGGTGACGACGCTGCCGGAGGCGCCGGCGCGGGCCGTGCGACCGCCGCGGTGCAGGTAGTCCTTGTGGTCGTTGGGCGGATCGACGTTGACGACGAGGTCGAGGTCCTCGACGTGGATGCCGCGGGCGGCGACGTTCGTGGCCACCAGTACCGTGACATGCCCGGCCTTGAACTGGGCCAGCGTCCGGGTGCGCTGTGGCTGGGTCTTGCCCCCGTGCAGGGCGGCGGCACGGACGCCGCTGCCGAGCAGGTGCCGGGTGAGCTTGTCGACGGCGTGCTTGGTGTCCAGGAACATGATCGACCGGCCTTCGCGGGCGGCGATCTCGGTGACGGCGGCGTGCTTGTCAGCGCCGTGGACGTGCAGCAGGTGGTGTTCCATCGTGGTGACCGCGCCGGCCGTGGGGTCGACGGAGTGGACCACCGGATCGGTGAGGTAGCGCCGGACCAGGAGGTCGACGTTGCGGTCCAGGGTGGCGGAGAACAGCATCCGCTGCCCTTCGGGCCTGACCTGGTCGAGCAGCGCGGTGACCTGCGGCATGAAGCCCATGTCGGCCATCTGGTCGGCCTCGTCCAGCACGGTGATGCCGACCTGGTTCAGCCGGCAGTCCCCGCGCTCGATGAGGTCTTTGAGCCTGCCGGGCGTGGCGACGACGACTTCGGCGCCGTCGCGCAACGCGCCTGCCTGGCGGCCGATCGACATCCCGCCGACGACGGTCGCCAGCCGCAGCCGGACGGAGCGGGCGTAAGGGGTGAGCGCGTCGGTGACCTGCTGCGCGAGTTCCCGGGTGGGGACGAGGACGAGTGCGAGGGGCTGCCGGGGTTCGGCGCGCTGTCCGGCGGTACGGGCCAGCAGCGCGAGGCCGAAGGCCAGCGTCTTGCCGGAACCGGTCCGCCCACGGCCGAGCACGTCACGGCCGGCGAGGGTGTTCGGCAGGGTCGCGCCCTGGATCGGGAACGGCACCCGCATTCCCTGCGAGCTCAGCTCTTCGAGCAGTCGCCGGGGCATGTCGAGATCGGCGAACGCCTGGGCGGCGGGCAGCGCCGGAGTCGTCGTCTTCGGGGGAGCGAACTCGCCGTGTACAGCGGCGGGCCGGCGACCGTGACCGGCTGCGCGGGAGCGGGACGATCGGTCGTTCGTGCGTGTGCGGTTCATACGGAACCTCCTTGGCGCGGCGCGTACCAAGGAATTCCCACAGCAGAAGAGCAACGCAGGGAATCGCGAGAACGAGCCGAAATGGATACAGGAATACAAGTGCGACGCAGGGAAAGAAGCGAGGGACTGTCGCTGGAACACGTCGGGTGGTTCCGGCGGAGACACGCTTCGGCGTCCTGTCTGGTCCTGTGCGTGCCGGGCCCGGGCAGCGGGCTGCCGACCGGGTGACGAGGGCCGATCCGGCGGAACCGCCGGACACCGGCCCGTCGCGGCGCTGTGCCGCGCCGCATCGCCCTCTGACGACGAGAGGGCTGCGGGTAACGAGCAGGGGCCCGCACCCCGAAGTGCGGGCCCCTGCTCGTACGGTGCGCGATCAGGCGGGAACGATGTTCTCGGCCGTCGGGCCCTTCTGGCCCTGCGCGATGTCGAAGTTCACCTTCTGGCCTTCGAGCAGCTCGCGGAAACCCTGGGCGGCGATGTTCGAGTAGTGGGCGAACACGTCAGCGCCGCCACCGTCCTGCTCGATGAAGCCGAAACCCTTTTCCGCGTTGAACCACTTCACGGTGCCAGATGCCATGTCAATTCTCCTTCGGGGCAGTGCCCGGTATCCGCACTGTGCCGATACCGTGTCGCTGCGATGATTGCCCCATTCGGAAAAAGACCGAGAATAACGAGAGGGCTCCGCACGGCTGATGCGCCGGTGAAGAGCACTCGAAGTTTTTGGGAACCACAACTGCAACTGAGATCGACAGTACCACGCCGATGACGGAAACAGATAGTGGGAAATTCCATCAGTTGCGCCGCGGGAAATGTTTTCACGGCGCCCCGTCTGTATTTCTCATTCCGCGGGCACAGGTATGGTGCGAACCCGGCCGAAAGGCCGGTGCGGAGCATCGGGGGCCGCCGGGGTCCGGCCGGGCGGTCCGGCCGGCCGGCGGGTGCCGGGGCGAGGCCGGCCCTGGAGCGGCCGGGGCGGGAGTCAGCCGCCGTCCGTGCGGCGGGCCTCGCCGGCGGGGTGGCGCAGTTGTTCGTTGATGCGCTGCGCCTCTTCGAGCTGGTCTTCGAGGATGATGATGCGGCAGGCGGCCTCTATCGGGGTGCCCTGGTCGACGAGCTCGCGGGCGCGGGCGGCGATGCGTAGCTGGTAGCGGGAGTAGCGGCGGTGGCCGCCCTCGGAGCGCAGCGGGGTGATCAGGCGGTGTTCGCCGAGGGCGCGCAGGAAGGCCGGGGTGGTGTCGAGCATCGCCGCGGCGCGGCCCATGGTGTACGCGGGGTAGTCGTCGTCGTCGAGAGGGCCGGCGGGGCTGAGGGATTTTTCTTCTGTCACTTTCACCTCTTGTGTTTCACACATCGAGGGGCCCTGGTGCCGTACGGCACCAGGGCCCCGAGGGGACTTCAACACCATCTGCCGGCCGACTGTGGGCCGGCTTTGTGTATCCGCATCCCACTGCCCGGAAAGGGGCGTGGGGCGTGCGGGGATCGCGGATGCGTGACCGGGGACCACCTGTCCTTTCGGGGCCTGCGGTACCCGGGCGGATCCTTCCTCGCCCGGGCGATCCTGATGGCGTCTGCCTCCTTTTTCTTCCTGCTGGTCACCTTGCCGGTACTGCGGACCGTGCGGTTCGGTCACGACCCCTGGGG
Source organism: Streptomyces sp. NPDC045470 (assembly GCF_040646595.1). Classification (NCBI taxonomy): domain Bacteria; kingdom Bacillati; phylum Actinomycetota; class Actinomycetes; order Kitasatosporales; family Streptomycetaceae; genus Streptomyces; species Streptomyces sp. NPDC045470. The sequence continues at coordinate 129,894 of NZ_JBEZAN010000018.1, read as the reverse complement.
GCCGTCGGCCCGGCAGTCAGCGGCGGAACCCTTGTACGCACTTCCGGCCCCGCCACTCCACTGCCGAGCCGCACTGCTGGCACGGCCTGCGCGGCGGTTCGCCTCTGCCGCGCCGTTCTTCGACTTCTGGCTACGTGTCCAACCATAACGCCGAGACCCCGCAATGTCTACTGTGGCCGCTATAGGTTTCCGGGCGCTGACGCATCAGGATCCTGGGAGCCGCCGGCATCGCAAAGGTAGGGGAGGCAGGTCCTTCCCACCCGGGCGCCCCGCCGACGGACCCGGTCTCGCGCCGTGCTCAGCCGGCCGGACCTGCCGACGGCGGACCACCGGCTGTTCTGTCATGTCTACGGCCTGGCGGAGCCGGCGGCGAGGGCGTGTTCCTGTGCCTCGTCGAGCAGGTCCCGCAGCCTTGACGTGGTGGGGGCGACGGCGGTGGCGAGGAGGGCCGGGCCGTCGGCCGGCGGGGCGAGGACGGCGCACCCGTTCTTGGTGCCTTCGCCGAGGAGGACGGGGGCTTGTCGGGTGTCGAGGCGTGGGTCCACGACCAGGAGCTGGCCGACGGCGCGGTGCCCGTTCAGGACGGCCGGGCCGTCCCAGCCGGGTTCCGGGGCCCCGTACGCCGTGTGCTGGTCGAGGAGTGGGCGCCCGGCGCGGTGGACCAGGAGCCGGCTGACGAGATGGCCCGGTTCCTCGTCGGCCCGGCCCAGGAGCAGCTCCTCCCGCAGGACCAGTCGTGCGGTGGCGGCGAGTGCGACCGTGCACGTCTGGCGCAGGTTGCTGCCGGCGGCGCTGATCAGGGGCTTGGGCAGCCAGCGCAGCCGGGCGTGTTCTCCGGCGGTGAGGCGGACGTCGTAGGTGGCCGCGTCGGTGGTGGGGCCGCGCAGGGCGAGCGTGGCGGCCGCCGTGGTGACCTCCAGCTCGGCCCGGTCCTCGGCGGTGATGTCGAGGGTGAGCCGGTCGCCGCCGAGCGGGGCGCTCATCGCCCCGAGGATGCCCACCGTGGCGGCGTTTCCGGCGGTGTGCATGCTCCGCAGGTGGAAGGGGCCGTCGCTGTGCAATTGCGGGAGGGTGGTGACGCGTCCGTTGTGCGCGGCACGGATCCGGGCCGTGGCGCGTACGCCGTGCGGGTGTCCGGCGGGCTCCTGGGCACCGGCCGGGGGGACGTCAGGGGCGGACGCTGCCCGCCGCTCGGGAGCGAGTTGAGCGGGCGGGGTCATACGGCTGCCTCGGCGCGCCACTGCGCGAGGTGGCCGGTGACCCAGTCGGCGACCTCACGGATGCCGTCGTCGGAGGTGAGGCTGGTGAAGACGACGGGCAGGTCCCCGCGCTGTCGCCGCGCGTCGACAGCCATGGTGTCCAGGTCGGCGCCGACGTACGGGGCGAGGTCGGTCTTGTTGACGATGAGGAGGTCGGCGGTGGTGATGCCGGGGCCGCCCTTGCGGGGGATGTCGTCACCGCTGGCCACATCGATGACGAAGATCTGCACGTCGACCAGGCCCCTGGAGAAGGTGGCGGTCAGGTTGTCGCCACCGGACTCGACGAGCACGAGATCGAGGGGCCGGTGGGTCTCTTCCAACTGCTCGACGGCTTCCAGGTTCGCGGAGATGTCGTCGCGGATCGCGGTGTGCGGGCAGGCGCCGGTCTCGACGGCGGTGATGCGCTCGGCCGGCAGGACGGCTTCGCGGCGCAGGTACTCGGCGTCCTCGCGCGTATAGATGTCGTTGGTGACGGCGGCGATCTGCCACTGGTCGCGCAGGGTGCGGCAGAGCGCGGCGACGGTGGCCGTCTTGCCGGAGCCGACCGGGCCGCCCAGCCCGACCCGGAGGGCGCGGCGGCTGCCGTCGGGGCGGAGCGGCTCGGCGCTGTGCGTGTGCCGCCGGGGAAAGATCTCAGCGTGGTCGAGGTGCATGTCGACTCCGGTCTGCGGGGGGATTCGGGTCAGGAGGCGAAGAGGCGGACGGTCCAGGCGGCGTGCTGCTCTCCGGTGATGTCCGACAGGGGGGCGGAGGCCGACGGGAGGGCGTCGAGCCCCTCGGTCACCGCGCGGTGCGCGGCGTCGGCCGCGGCCTGGGCGACGGCATCGGTCTCGGGGCCGAGACGGGCCAGCAGCCCGGAGGCGCTGAGCGGGTCGAGGCTCAGCAGGCGCACGGCCGCGGTGGCCGGCCCGCTGATGTTCTCGTACGCGGCGGCCTGGGCGGCGTCCACCGGGGCGAGGCCGGCGGCGCGGGCGGCGAGACCCAGAACGATGGGCTGGTGGGCGCCCCGGGGACGCGCGACGGCCAGTGCTTCGAGAGCGGCCGAGGGGAAGGTGGCGCGGGCCGCGCGCATCATCTGCCGGCCGAGCCTGCGGGCGACGGCACGCAGCGCGGGGGCGGGGGTGCGCGCGTCGGCGGCGGCGTCGAGCAACAACGGGTCATGTCCGGCGGCGGCCGCGGCGGCCAGTCCGGCCGTCGTCAGACCGGTCGTGTGCAGACGCCCACGGCAGAACGCCTCCAGGCCGGCGGTGTCGTGTACGGATCCATGGGCGACCGCGGCCTCGACGCCGCCGGAGTGGGCGTGCCCACCGGCGGGGAAGCGGCCGTCGGCCAGGAGGAGCAGGGCTGCGCGGCTCATCGGCGAGCGGCCGCCTTTCACAGGGACACGGGACGGGTGATGGTGAGGCGGTCCTGGCGGGCGTACCGGGCTGGACCGGAGCCCGACCGGAGCAGTGGCGCCACCGGTCGGACGGAGGCCGGATCAGAACAGGAAGTACCGCTGCGCCATGGGAACCTGGTCGACGTAGGAGCGCGGGACGATCGCACCGTTGAGCATGGTGGGGGAGTCCCCCGTCGTCTCGCCGCCGAGGTTGACCTCGAAGCTGTTGTGGTCCACGTCGAGTTGCCGCGGCAGCACGCCGTTCAGCCTCATGTGACCCTTCGTGAGACCCCGGGTGTCCTTGATGTCGACGAACACCTTGTTGAGTGCGAGGCCCTTCTGTGTCGTCTGGTACTCGCCCCTTTGCCCGGTGGTCTCGTAACGGGTGTTCAACGCGTCGGCCACGCCCGGGGCGGCGAAGTTCACCGAGTTGCGCCCCGGGGCGCGCCCGGTGGAGCCCCAGACCGGCCGTGGCTGGTAGGGCTGCGGTGTCGTGATCGAGGCGTTGGCGTCGCCGTTCTGCGCGTAGGCGAGCTGGCCGCCCTTGAGGACCGCGTGCATCTTGACGCCGAAGAACTTCGGCTCCCACAGCACCAGGTCCGCCCGCTTCTCCGGACCCGCTTCCACCGAACCGACATAGTCGTCGATACCGTGCGTGATCGCCGGGTTGATCGTGTACTTGGCGACGTACCGGCGTACCCGGTAGTTGTCGTTCGGCTCCGTCGTGGCGGCCCGGTGCTTGTGCTTCGTGTCGCGGGTCGGGTTCGCCGAGATGTTCGCGTACGCCAGGTCCTGCGGCAGCGTGCCGTAACGGGACTTCATCACGTGCGCGGTCTGCCACGTCCGCATGATCATCTCGCCGATGCGCCCCATCGCCTGGGCGTCCGAGGACATCATCGAGATGGCCCCCATGTCGTGGAGAAGGTCCTCCGCCGCCATGGTGGACGGGCGGATGCGGGAATCCGCGTAGGCCAGGTCCGCCGGCAGGTCCGGGTTGAGGTGGTGCGCGACGACCAGCATGTCGATGTGCTCCTTGACGGTGTTGACCGTCAGGGGCCGGGTGGGGTTGGTCGAGGCGGGCAGCACCCGCGGGTTCTTGACCAGCTCGATCATGTCCGGGGCATGGCCCCCGCCGGCGCCTTCGACATGGAAGACATGGATGGTCTGGTGGTGGAAAGCTTTTTCGGTGTCCTCCAGGAAGCCGGACTCATTCATCGAGTCGGCGTGCAGGGCGACCTGGACCCCGAGGTCCTTGCAGGCATCCAGAGCACTCTTGATCACGGCGGGTGTGGCGCCCCAGTCCTCGTGCACCTTGAAGCCGATGGCGCCGGCGCGCACCTGCTCCTCCAGGGCCTGCTTGCTCATCGTGCTGCCCTTGCCGAGCAGACCGATGTTGACCGGGTAGTCGTCCAGGGCCTCGAAGAGCTTGGTCAGGTGCCACGCGCCCGGGTTCACGGTGGTGGCGGTGCTGCCCGCGGCGGGGCCTGTGCCTCCGCCGATGAGCGTGGTCACGCCGGAGGCCAGGGCCTCGTGGACCTCCTCGGGGCAGACGAAGTGCACGTGGGTGTCGACAGCGCCCGCGGTGAGGATCTTGCCGTTGCCGGAGATGACCTCGGTGCTCGGGCCGACCACGAAGTTCTCCGGCGTCGGCGGCGTCGGTTCCGGGGGCATGGGCGTCACCGGCGTCGTCGGTGGGGGCTTCGGCGGGGCCTCGATCTTCGCGATTCGCCGCGGCTTCTCGAAATGCGTGATCGGATCCATGGTCTCGGGGTTGTACGCCTTGCCGATGGCCTGGATCCTGCCGTCCCTGATGCCGATGTCGGCCTTGACCACACCCCACCAGTCGATGATCAGTGCCCCCGTGATGACGGTGTCCACGGGATTCTTCTTCGCGTCGTCGTACTGGTCCCTTGCGATGTGGGACATGCCCATCGACTCGCGGATCACCTTCCCGCCGCCGAAGAGCATCTCGTTGCCGCTGTACTTCGGACCGCCGCTCCAGTCGGCTTCGATCTCGACGACGAGGTCGGTGTCGGCGAGGCGGACCCGGTCCTTGGTGGTGGGCCCGTAGCGAGCGGTGTAGTCCGCCCGCGTCAGCAGGTTGTTCGTCCTCGTCGGCTTTCTCTGCGTCGGCGGCACCGGCAGGTTCGGCGGTCCCGCCGAACTGGGCTGCTTCCCTGCCGGGGCCGTCGCTGACCCCGGTGCGCCCTGCGGAGCCACCTTCATGGCGGTGTTCTCGGCCGTCCGCTCCGGTGCGTCCGCCATCAGGCGGTCCCCTCGCGCAGTCCCAGAATCGCCTTGGTGTCGGTCTTGGCCCGGCCCCCGAACGTGACCAGCTCGACGCAGCACTCGTCGCCCGGTTCGAACCGTACGGACGAGCCCGCGGAGATGTTGAGGCGCCGCCCCATCGCGTCGGCGCAGTTCGTGAGCTCCACCTGCGTGCCCTGAGCGGTGATCACCTTGAGGCCGGGGTTGATCTCGGCGAAGTGGTAGTGGGAGCCGACCTGGATGGGGCGGTCTGAGGTGTTCTTGACCTTGATCGTCTTCAGGTCGTCCTGCAGGTTGCCCTGGGTGAGGGGCTTGCCCTGCACGTTCTCGTTGAACGCGATCGCTTCGTGCCACACCGCACGGTCGTCGCACTGCTCGCAGCAGTAGGCCGACCTGCCGGCGTGACAGCCGGCCGGGCAGTCCGGGGTGCGAGGCGGCCGGGGGTGTTCGATCTTGCCCGGGTGGAGCGCCGGCTCCTCGGCGGCCTCCGGGAAGGGGTCGTGGATCGTGGCCAGCTTGGTGCCGTCCGGGAAGGTGGCCTCCACCTGGACGACCGGAATCATCTCCGGGACGCCGTCCATCACGTCGTCCCGGGTGAGCAGCCGTCGGCCCGTGTCCATGACCTCGCCGACCGTCTTCCCCTTGCGGGCCTCTTCGAGGACATGGCCGGTCAACAGCGCCACGGCCTCTGGGTAGTTGAGTCGCAGTCCCTGTTCACGGCGCTTCGCTGCCACGTCCGCTGCGACGTGAAGGAGCAGGCGCTCCTGCTCATGCGGAGTCAAGTGCACGATGGCTCGTCTCTGTGGGGCGGATGATGCTGCGACCGGGCACGTCAAGGTCACGGACAACGTTTCCCCGGAGGACGGCGGGCGCTCTCCGATCATCGGGCGGGACCGAACGGCGGGACCATCGAAGTGCTGATGCTCCACACCATCTGGTGAATCTCCGGGAATAGGCCGTTGACACACCGCGAAAACGAAAAGGCACGGTTTTGGCGACGCGGGCGAATTTCGCGAAACGGGGCAGCTTCCCGGGGCTCCGCCGATCGCTCCGGTACGTCTCACAGGCGACGTGTTGCGCGGGAACGAATTGCGGCACGAGGGCCGGCGGCGCTGCGGAGGGCGGCAGCAGTCGTTCCGGTTCCGGGAGGAAAGTGTCCGAAAGGTGTATCAGCCGAGGACCGTCGCCAGAATCGTTGCGTAGAAGGTGAGGTAGGCCAGTACCGAGAGGGGGAGGGCGGTCAGGAGGGTCAGGACGCGTTCCCGGAGGGTGCGGCCCATGAGCAGCGCCACGAGGACCAGAACGGCGAGGCAGGCCCATGCCTGGGGGACGTAGTGCAGGACCCGGGCGTAGTGGATCGCCTCCATGCCGAAAACGCCCGCGAGGGCGGCGAGGCCGACAACGCGGCGGCGCGGGCTGATGCCACGCCACCAAGAGCCCGCCACCGCGAACAGGGGGCCGGCGAGGAACGCCATGCCCAGCCAGACGAGGGGAGCGAGCAGAGAGCCCATGCCGTCGCGCGCGACCTCCGCGTAACCGTAGTAACCGACGACGAGACCGGACTCGGCGCACAGCCCCGCGACGGCGGTCGCGGCCAGGCTGACCCGCCGGGCCGACAGCGCGCCCGCGGCGAACGCGGCGACGGACCAGACCGCGCCGGAGTTGGTGATCTGGTTCCAGGCCCCCGGAAGCCACCCCTGGGCCAGGTTGGTCAGCACGCCGAGAAGGAGCCCTCCGGCACACGCCGACACCGTGGCGCAAACCCAGATTCTTCCGCTCGTGCGGGGCACCGAGGCGGTGACAGGGGACGCGTTCATGGTGGTGCTCACTGTCTCTTCCGAGGGCTGCGAGGCTCACGCCCCTTGGTGCAGTGACAAGGACGTACCGGGCCGGCGACGCGTTGCCTCGACCTGCCCGGACCGGCTCCGCCAATGGGGTAATCGCCCTGAGTTCTCGGAATGGGGAAATCGAGGTGAGCACTTCCCGGTTCGCGCCTGAGCGGGTGTCAGTTCCTCTCGGAGCTTCCCGTCGCACCCGCAGCAAATGCCGGACGCAATGCGGCAAAGGCCTTCCCGTGACCATCGCGACCTGACGGGCGCCCCGGCCGCCGGGATGCGGCGCGCGCATTTACTGCGGCGGTGCCGAAAGGACGGAGCGGGACCGCACCAAGACGCTCCCCGGGCTATTCGCCCCCGGCCGGTGCCCCTGCTTCGAGGCACGAAAAGGCCACGCGCCTCACACCGGCCTGGACAACAAACAAGTCCCGGGCCGTTGACCCGGGACTTCGTCATGGAGCGGGTGACGGGAATCGAACCCGCGCTCTGAGCTTGGGAAGCTCATGTTCTACCATTAAACTACACCCGCTTGGGCGCCGCCTGTGAGGGCGGTGCAGCGTCGCACACTCTACCCCATCGCGGACCCCCGGTGCAGTTGGCCGTGGGGTCCGGTCGTGTGTGGGGGGTGGGTTGCGGTGTGGGGTGCGGGAGTTGGGGCGTACGGTGGGGGCGCGGAGTGCCGCGTGTGGTGGCGTCCAGTTCATCCCCTAATGTGGCTTTTGTTGTCCACGCACTTGGGAGAGGACTTGATGGAGCGCACCGTCGTACGTTGTGCCGAGGGGCACGTGTTCAGCACCGCTTCGTTTCCCATGCAGACCACGGACCGGCTCGGCCCCGCCCGGCTGCTGCGGTGTCCGCGCTGCGCGCGGCTGCGGCACTCGGTGCCGGTGGGGTTCGAGAAGCGCTGAGGCCGAGGCCGCCGGGCGCTGACCGTGCGCCGTCGGGCGGCGGTCCCCCGGTGGGGCGGAGGCGAAAGGGACGGCAGCCGGTGGAGCGGCTGTGAGATGTGTGGGCGAGGGCCCGGTTCCCTGTGGTGGGGGCCGGGTCCTTGTCGTAGGGGGAGGTGGGCGTTCGTTGTGCGGAGGGGTGGGGGCGGGCGCGTATCCTCGATGCGTGCTTCTCTCAGACAAGGACATCCGGACCGAGATCGACGCGGGCCGGGTCCGCATCGATCCCTATGACGAGTCGATGGTGCAGCCGTCGAGTATCGATGTGCGCCTCGACCGGTACTTCCGGGTGTTCGAGAACCACCGGTACCCGCACATCGACCCCGCCGTGGAGCAGCAGGACCTGACGCGCGAGGTGGTGCCGGAGGGGGACGAGGCGTTCATCCTGCACCCCGGCGAGTTCGTGCTCGCGTCGACGTACGAGGTCATCACGCTGCCCGACGATCTTGCTTCGCGGCTGGAGGGGAAGAGCTCGCTGGGGCGGCTGGGGCTGCTGACGCACTCGACGGCCGGCTTCATCGACCCGGGTTTCAGCGGACATGTCACGCTGGAGCTGAGCAATGTCGCGACGCTGCCGATAAAGCTGTGGCCCGGTATGAAGATCGGGCAGCTGTGCATGTTCCGGCTGACGTCGGCCGCCGAGCACCCGTACGGCTCCGCCAAGTACGGCTCGCGGTACCAGGGCCAGCGGGGGCCGACGCCCTCGCGGTCGTTCCAGAATTTTCATCGGACACAGGTCTGAGAGTGCGAGAGAACCAGTGAGTGGTGTGCGGGAGAACCTGACGTACGAGCGCTTCGGCGGCGCGATCCGTGAGCTGGCGCAGACGATCGCCGACGACGGGTACGAGCCCGACATCGTGCTGTCGATCGCGCGCGGCGGCGTCTTCGTGGCCGGGGGCCTGGCGTACGCGCTGGACTGCAAGAACATCCACCTGGTGAACGTGGAGTTCTACACGGGCGTCGGTACGACCCTGGAGATGCCGGTCATGCTGGCGCCCGTACCGAACGCGATCGACTTCTCGGACAAGAAGGTGCTGATCGCGGACGACGTGGCCGACACCGGCAAGACGCTGAAGCTGGTGCACGACTTCTGCCTGGGGACGGTGGCCGAGGTCCGCAGCGCGGTGATCTACGAGAAGTCGCACTCGCTGGTGAAGTGCGAGTACGTGTGGAAGCGCACGGACGAGTGGATCAACTTCCCGTGGAGCGTCGAGCCGCCGGTGGTGCGGCGCGAGGGGCAGGTTCTCGACGCCTGAGGGGCTGTCGGAGAGACACATGGGCGCTGGGAAGCGCATCGGGCGGTGACGGCCCGGTGCGCTTCTTGTTGTTTGGAGCGCGGGCTGTGATTTCGGGCCAATCCCGTTCCGGGTGTTCCACCGTTGCCTACCTACGAGTAGAAACCGGCGGAGACAGCAGACCGGAAGCCGGGGAGGCCCAAGGGTGCGTGTGAGAGCGGGGCGGCTGACGGCCGTCGCAGCGGCGTTGGCGGTGGGGTTCGGCGGAGCGGGCGGAGTCGCGGGGGTGGGCGCCGGTACGGCGGTGGCCGCCCCGGCCGGCCCCGCGGCGGCCAAGCCGCTGCCGCCCGAACTGGAGAAGATCCGGGCGGCCGAGGCCGTCAAGCTGTACGGGGACGCCGCCGAGCGGCCGGCCGCGCAGCGGAAGTCGTCCCTGATCTCGCTGGGGGACAGCGAGATATCGGGGGAGGGGGTGGGGACGTACGAGCAGGGCACGAACGGGCCGGACAACTGGTGTCACCGTTCGCCGGACGCGGCCATCCACCGGACCGGGATAGCGGCGGACGTGACGTACAACGTCGCCTGCTCCGGGGCGTACACCGGAAACATCGTCATCGGCGGTACGAAGCAGTACGCCGACGAGCTGGTGCAGAGCGACAGCCTGGCGATCAAGGCCAGGAACACCCGGCTGAAGATGGTGCTGCTGGTCGCCGGGGCCAACGACGACCTCCAGTTCGGGCCGGTGATGACGGACTGCGTCACCCGCTGGTTCACCTTGCAGGGACCGTGCGAGCCGAAGTACCGGCCGGGGTGGCAGGGCCGGGTCGACGCGCTGGTGCCCAAGGTCGAGAAGAGCGTGCGCGACCTGCGGACCGTGATGCGCGACGCGGGGTACGCGGACGGCGACTACAAGCTGGTCGTGATGGGCTACCCGAGCCCCATCGGCCCGGACATCGAGGACAACCCGAAGTTCCCGGGCAAACTGCCGGGCGGGTGCACGGGCTACACCTCCGACTCGGCGTGGGGCCGCGACACGGCCGTACCGGCCTTCGAGAAGGGGATGCGGAAGGTCGCGGCGGACACCGGCGCCACCTACCTGGACAACTCGCGGCTCTTCCACGGGCACGAGGTGTGCATGGAGGACACCTGGGCCCGCGGCCTGTACGTGGACCTGGCGAACCCCTTCCCGCCGGACGCCAACTCCGTACGGCAGTCCTTCCACCCGAACGCGCGCGGCCACGGCGCCTTCGCCTCCTGCCTCACGCAGTTGTACGCGTCGGACCGGCGCGAGGCGTCCTGCGCCGACCCCGCGAGCACCGGGCAGCCGCGGCTGTACCCGCTGGCCTGGGACGACGTGTACAAGCCGCTGAAGAACGCCGGCACCGGCAACTGTGTGGACGCCAAGGGCGCGAGCAGCAGTAACGGTACGGCGGTGCTGGGCTGGGACTGCAACGGCCAGCGGAACCAGGACTGGTGGCACGACACCCAGCGCCGCTCCGTGCACGTGGGGCTGACGCAGGACCGCTGCCTGGACGTACCGGGCGCGAAGTACGAGGCCGGGGCCGGCCTGGTGCTGTGGAACTGCTCGGGCGCGGCCAACCAGCAGTTCACCAGGGACGCCGCGAGCGGATCGGTCCGGCCGGCGGCCGCGCCGGGGCTGTGCCTGACGCTGGGCTCGGCCAAGGACGCGGTACGGCTGCAGAAGTGCGACGGGTCGGCGGCACAGCGGTTCGTGTAGCCGGGCGGTCGAGCGCGGGGGCGTACGGGTCCGCGTACGCCCCCGCCGCACGCGAAAGGCCCCGCTTTGCACGCAAAGCCCCCCGCCGCACGCGAAAGGCCCCGCTCCGGGAGAGGAGCGGGGCCTGGCGTGTACGGCAGGGCCTACGGTCGGAAGGGACGTACGGTCAGAGCGTTCCGAGCTTGACCAGGGCCAGCAGCGCGACCAACTGGATCGCGGAGGCGCCCAGCGCCTTGGGCCACGGCAGGTCGTGCGACTTGCTCACCATCGAGGTGAAGAGCGCGCCCGCGGCCAGCCAGGTGGCCCAGCCCACGACCTGCACCAGGGTGCTGTCGCCGCCCAGGAACATCGCGAAGAGCAGCCGCGGCGCGTCCGTGATCGACATGATCAGCATGGACAGGCCCACGGTCGGCTGCCAGGCACCGTCGCCACCGAGCTGGCGGGCGAGGGTGTGGGTGACCGCGCCCAGGATCAGTCCGCCGATGACGAACATCACCGCGGTGATCAGCACCCACGGGATGCTGTTGGAGAGCGTGGCGTTCAGCACGTCCTCGCGGGCCTTGTCGAAGCCGAAGACCGCGAGCAGGCCGTAGACGAACGTGACGATCAGGGCCGGGCCCCACACCGGGTGGTCGCGCATCTGCCAGAACGTCGGGTTCGGGCGGGTGACCAGACCGGTCAGCAACTGCTTCCAGGGCAGGCGGGGGCCGGCCGGCGGGGCCGAGGTCTGGCCGGCGCGGTAGGTGCCGCCGTCGGCGTACCCGTCGTCGCCGTACGGGCCGCCGGGGCCGCCGGGACCACCTGGGCCTCCGGGGCCGGGCGCGTACCCGCCGTTGTCGTACCCGCCGTTCGACGGTCCGCCGGGCGGGCCGTAGGCGTCCGGGGCCTCGCCGACGCTGAACTGCTGGGTGTGGCCCGGGCTGTTGTCGTTGGCGTAGGGGGCGTAGGACTGCTGCTGCGGCTGGTAGCCGCCGTCACCGAAGTACTCGGGCTCGCCGTGCCGGTCCCCGCCGTGCGGGCCCGCGGCATGCGGGCCGCCGTACGGCTGCGGGGGCTGCGGCGGCCGGTGCGGTTGCTGCTGCCACTGCCCGTGCGGAGACGGGGGCTGCTGCCCGTACGGCTGTCCCTGCTGCCCGTACGGAGTCTGCTGCCCCTGCTGCTGCCCCTGTTGCGCGGAGCGGGCGTCCCGTCCGCGACCCATCCTGAATCCAGCCACGCGTCGAACGTACCTGGTCTCGGAGGCCGCGTGGCCGGGCCCGGGCGCCCGGGGCGGCTTTGCTGCCGACCTGTGACATCCCTTAGGGGAGCGGGGGCGGATCCCCGAGGGGACACGGGTGGCGTGGGGGAGGTGCAGGGATGCCGGGGAGGCCAGGGAGGCGGGCGGGGCGCAGATGGACGGCGCGGAGGGCAGCCCGGGGAAGGGCTCGGGGACGGTCCGGGGGACTGCGCGGTGGCCGGGCCGGAGCGGTGGTGCCACCGGCCCATGAGGCGTCGGACCGTCGTGATCCGACGCCTCATGGGTGGGGGTCCGGCTGCGGTTACGGGGGGATACCGGCCGGTACCCAGGGGTCGGCCACCGGTGGATGTCGCCGTCGGCATGCGCTGACGGGCGAACGCATCGGTGTCGCCGACTCGGCCCTGGCACCCCAGACCGTAGCGGCACGGGGGCACGTGCATGATCCATTCTGCGCAGCCGGTATCCGGATCACGCTGCGTGTTCGCCGCGGGGGTGCGCACCGGTCGCGCTCGGTTCCCACTTGATCCGCGCCCGGCCGGGTGCGGTCGTAATGCCGTCGCCCCCGGTGCACCGCCCGCTCACGGCGCGTGCAGCGTCTGCGAGGGCGTCTCCCCGAACCGCTCCCGGTAACTGCGCGCGAACCGCCCGAGATGCACGAACCCCCACCGGTACGCCACCTCGCCCACACTCAGCTCCCCCGGCCCCGCCCGCCGCAGCTCGTCCCGTACGCGGCTCAGCCGTACGTCACGCAAGTAGGCCATCGGCGACATGCCGACGTGCCGGCGGAACCCCTCCTGGAGCCACCGCACGCTGACCCGCGCGACGGCGGCCAGCTCGGCGGTGTCGAAGGGATGCTCGGGCCGCCCCTGGATGGCGTCCACCGCGCGCTTCACGGGCGCCGGCCGGTAGGACGGAGCCGCCGAGGCCGACGGCTGGGCCAGCTCCTCACGGTGCGGGTGGTCGGCGGCCAGCAACAGGCCGCTCAGCAGGGCCTCTTGCAGCGGCGCCGCGACCAGCGGCTGGCGCATCAGCCCGCCCGCGTCCTGGATGTCCCGTACGGCGGTCCGGACCAGCCGGACCCAGCCGCGCCCCGGGCCCCGTGACACGTCGAGGCCGGGAGCGAAGCGCACCGGGGTGCGGACGGGCCTGCCCAGCAGGTGCTCCAGATGCTGTTCGAGGTCCGCCGTACGGATCTTCACCGCCAGCAGCCGGCAGCCGCCGCTCCACCGGTCGATGGTGGTGACGCCGTCCGGCTGGAACACCCCGGCCCGCTCCGGTGTGGTGGTCTGCGGCTCTTGCGTCCCCTGCCGCCACTGGATGGAGCCGCTCAGCGGCACGTCCACGTGGTACGCGCCCAACTCCCCGAACCGCAGGCGCAGCTCGGCGGCGAACCCCACCTCGCCGACGGTGACCGCCCCGAGCCGCACGACGTCGAAGCGCGCGCCGAGATCGTCGTCCCGGGACAGCCGGTCGATGCGGCTGGCGTAGAAGGTCTCGCCGATCGCCCACCGCGCCTCGTCCAGGTCCGCCGTCCGCAGGGACAGGACCGAAGGCACCGGCGGGACGGCGGCCCCCGGCTCCGCAGACATGTTCAGTACGACCCTTCCCCCGGGCAGACAGAACCGTCCGTCCGGCCCCGGCTGCCTCACCTGCGCACGGGGAAAGAATAGGTGCACCCCCAGGTGCCGGGGCGGAATATCCGGATACGGGGTCTCCCGGTCACGGGGCGTTCCGCGGACGGCGTGCCGCGCCCCGGGGAGCGGCCGGGTCAGCCGTCGGTGAAGAAGACGGTGAAGGCGGTGGTGGAGAAGGTGACTTCGGGCGTGGCGCCGGGGCCGGTGGGAGTGCCGGGGTGGACGGTGACGCGGTCCTGGGCGGTGGCGGTGTGGTGGGCGGGGATGTCCTGGGCCGGGATGCGGCGCGTGAGGAGGACGAGGTCGGCGTGGCCGTCACCGTCGTAGTCGGTGAGGGCCAGGACGGTGGTGCGCAGGGGGCCGGTGCCCGGAAGCGCCGGCCGGCGGAGCGGACGGACCTTCCGGGGCGACAGGCCGGTGGCGGAGCCCGGAAGGAAGGCCGGCGCGGGAGGTGCCGATCCGGTGGGAGCGGCGTCGCCCGACGACAGCTCCGTGCCGCTGGGATCCGCGTCGCTGACGACCAGATCGGTGTAACCGTCCGCCGTGACGTCGGCGGCGTGCAGGGCCCGGCCGCGTACCGGGAGAGGCGGTGCGTCACCGGTCAGGCCGTAACGGGGGAGCAGGCGGGAACCGGTGGCGACCACCGCGTCCGTGCCGGGGCCGCGTCGGAAGCGGCCGAAGGCGAGTGCGTGACCGGCGGGGAAAGAGGTGCCCGCGCGGACCGGGCCCCGGGGACCGCTGAGGGCCAGCCGGCCGGGGGCGGAGGTGCCCGGGTCGGCGGTCCGGACGAGAAGGTCGTCGGCGCCGTCGCGGTCGGCGTCGAGCGGCCCGGGGAGCGCCGCGAGCGCCGTGCCGGGTACGCCGAGGGGTGCGGCGGCGGCCCGCGGAGCGCCCTCGCGGGTGAACGGGCCCCGCAGGTAACTGATCCGCGGCCCGGACGCGGTCACCGCGAGGTCCGTCGCGCCGTCGCCGTCGAAGTCGCCGCACACCGGCTGGTCGGGCCACTCGTCGCCCTCCCGGGCCCGCTCGGGGATGCGCAGCGGTACGGCGCGGGCGGCTGCCGGTCCCCGTGGCGAGCCGAACAGGATCTGGACGGGTACGGGCGGCCGGCCGACGCCGTCGTACGGCGGGTCGGTGGTGACGACGAGATCCGTGAAGCCGTCCCGGTCGAGGTCGCACGCGGCACTCGCCTCGAAGGCGGCGGGGACGACGCCCTTGGTGGGGGTGGCGTTGCGGGAGGGCGTGAGCAGTTGCCGGGTGCCGGGCACCAGGCCGCGGGCCGACCCGTAGACGATGCCGATACCGGGGTCGTCGTCGTGTGCGGCCCGGCCGCCGCGGTTGAGCAGGTCGTTCACGACCAGGTCGGGGTGGCCGTCCCCGTTGAAGTCGTACGGGACCTTGCTGCCGGCGCCGTGGGGGACGGGGCGCTAGGCGGGGCCGACGGGGTGCTCGGCGTGGGTCGCGGGGCGGTCGGGGCCGTCGGGCGCGAGGGGGTCGCAGCCGGTGAGGAGGGCCGCGGCGAGGACCAAGGCACTCCGGACCGGTCTTCGGCCGTTCGCGGGCGTACGTCGCCCGCGTCTTCGTCCTCGTCCTCGTCCTCGTCCGGGCATGCGTCCACCGTGTCCCGTCCGGCCTCAAGAGGCCCATTAGAACCGTCTGGCACCGTCGGTCGCTGGTGATGGTGCAGGGCGGTCATGGACGGCGCAATGGCGGGGACGGAATGCGACAGTACCGATCAGGCCGACTTCGCCGTGCCCCGCGCCACCCGCTCGTACAGCTCCCGCGCCTCCTTGCCGAAGAGCACGGCCGTCGACTCGGCGTCGGTGTCGCCGCCGCTCAGGACGCCGATCAGGCGTCCGGGGCGGCGGGCGTCGTGGTGGTCGGCGAGCCAGGGGCCGCCGCTGGTGCCGTCGTAGAAGCCGCCGCACCGCATCTGGAGCATGTACGGCTCGTCGTCGTCGCGCCGGGTGTCCGTGGTGCAGGTGATGGGGCGGTTGCCGGGGTTGTAGGACTCGTTGGGGTAGCCGACGACGGTGACGTGGCGGCGGGGGCCCGAGGACCAGTCGGGGGTGGCGGCGCCGACGACCTCCTGCACGGAGCGGCCCTGGGCGTCCGGCTCGACGGTCAGGAAGGCGTAGTCACCGCGGTCGTCGTCGTCCTCGGTCCACGCCGTGGGCACATGGACGCTGCTGACCTTCCACTTGCCGTACGGGAACGTGCCCTCCCCGGCCCCGGAGAAGCGTGGCGCGAACTGTATGTCGCCGGTGATCGGGCCGGGCTCGTATCCCTCGGACGCGTCCTCGCCCTGGAAGTGCACGCAGTGCGCCGCGGTGGCGAGCATGTTGCCCTTCGGGCTGTCGATGACGCTCGCGGTGCAGTAGTGCTCGCCGTCGGCGATCAGGACACCGGTGAAGGGCAGGCCCTCGAAGGGCCGGGCGGACGGCTGCCCGGGATCCGCCGCCCGCGACGCGCCGCCGCACCCGGTCAGCGTGACGAGTGCGGTGAGCGCGGCGGCCGTGGCCAGGGCGGCGGAAGCGGATCTCATGTACGGGACGGTACGTCGTGACGGCGCCGCACGTCGCGACGACTTCGGTACGTATGGCCGAGTGACCGGGCTGTGCAGTGGCACAGGCCTGGCGCGCTGGTGGGGGTACCCCCGGCCGAAGGCTGGGGGAGAGTTGGCCCCCTGCGCGCCCCCGCCCCACAACGAACGCAACGCGAACCGTGCGTCAGCACAAACCACCACGACCGGCCCCGCCGAAGCGGAACCGGCCGTGGGCCGAGCAGAAAACCGGTCGCTACTTCACCGTCTCCGGCTCAGCCGCATCCGCCGACGCGTCCTCACCCGCCGGATCCACCGGAGTCCTGACGGAGTCCAGCAGGAGCTGGGCCACGTCGACGACCTGGACGGACTCCTTCGCCACGCCGTCGTTCTTCTTGCCGTTCACGGAGTCGGTCAGCATGACCAGACAGAACGGGCAGGCGGTGGAGACGATGTCCGGGTTGAGGGACAGGGCCTCGTCGACGCGCTCGTTGTTGATGCGCTTGCCGATCCGCTCCTCCATCCACATCCGCGCGCCACCCGCGCCACAGCAGAAGCCGCGCTCCTTGTGGCGGTGCATCTCCTCGTTCCGCAGGCCCGGCACCTTCGCGATGATCTCGCGCGGCGGTGTGTAGACCTTGTTGTGGCGGCCCAGGTAGCAGGGGTCGTGGTAGGTGATCAGGCCCTCGACCGGGGTGACGGGGACCAGCTTGCCCTCGTCGATCAGGTGCTGGAGCAACTGGGTGTGGTGGATGACCTCGAATTCGCCGCCGAGCTGGGGGTACTCGTTCGCGATCGTGTTGAAGCAGTGCGGGCAGGTCGCGACGATCTTCTTCGCGGACTTGGGCTTCTTCGTCGCCGGGTCCTCGTCGTCCTCGCCGAAGGCCGCGTTGAGCGAGGCGACGTTCTCCGCGCCAAGCTGCTGGAACAGGAACTCGTTGCCCAGCCGGCGCGGCGAGTCACCGGTGCACTTCTCGTCGCCGCCCATGATCGCGAACTTCACGCCCGCGATGTGCAGCAGCTCGGCGAACGCCTTGGTGGTCTTCTTGGCGCGGTCCTCCAGGGCGCCCGCGCAGCCGACCCAGTACAGGTACTCGACCTCGGTGAGGTCCTCGACGTCCTTGCCGACGACCGGGACCTCGAAGTCGACCTCCTTGGTCCAGGCCAGGCGCTGCTTCTTGGCGAGGCCCCAGGGGTTGCCCTTCTTCTCCAGATTCTTCAGCATCGTGCCGGCCTCGCTGGGGAAGCTCGACTCGATCATGACCTGGTAGCGGCGCATGTCGACGATGTGGTCGATGTGCTCGATGTCGACGGGGCACTGCTCGACGCAGGCGCCGCAGGTGGTGCAGGACCACAGGACGTCGGGGTCGATGACGCCGCCCTCTTCGAGGGTGCCGATCAGGGGGCGCTCGGCCTCGGCAAGCGCCGTCGCCGGCACGTCCTTGAGCTGGGCGGCGGTCGCCTTCTCGGCGCCCTCCTCGTCCTTGCCGCCGCCGGCGAGCAGGTACGGGGCCTTGGCGTGCGCATGGTCCCGCAGCGCCATGATCATCAGCTTCGGCGACAGCGGCTTGCCGGTGTTCCAGGCGGGGCACTGCGACTGGCAGCGGCCGCACTCGGTGCAGGTGGAGAAGTCGAGCAGGCCCTTCCAGGAGAAGTGCTCGACCTGGGAGACGCCGAACTGGTCGTCCTCGCCGGGGTCTTCGAAGTCGATCGGCTTGCCCGCGCTGGTCATGGGCTGGAGCGCGCCGAGCGCGACGTCGCCGTCGGCCTCGCGCTTGAACCAGATGTTCGGGAAGGCGAGGAAGCGGTGCCAGGCCACACCCATGTCGGTCTTCAGCGCGACCGTGATCATCCAGATGAAGGACGTGGCGATCTTCAGGCCGGCGAAGAAGTAGGTGAGGTTCTGGAGCGTCGCGACGTCCATGCCCTCCAGCCAGGAGACCACCGGGTACGAGATGAAGAACGACGCCTCGTAACCGTCCACGTGGTGCTGGGCGCCCTCCAGCGCGTGCAGCATGAAGATGCAGACGCCGACGATGAGGATGACGGCCTCGACGAAGTACGCCTGGCCGAAGTTGGAGCCCGCGAAGCGGGACTTGCGGCCCGGCTTGCCCGGCTTGCTGAGCTGCCGGATGACGATCAGGGCCAGGATGCCGAGCACCGTCATCGTGCCGATGAACTCGACGAAGACGTTGTACGGCGCCCACTCGCCGACGACGGGCAGCAGCCAGTCGGCCTTGAAGAGCTGGCCGATGGCGTTGACGATCGTCAGCAGCAGCGAGAAGAAGCCCACCGCCACGAACCAGTGCGCCGCGCCCACGACGCCCCAGCGGTTCATCCGGGTGTGGCCGAGGAACTCCTTGACCACCGTGACCGTGCGTTGCGTCGGGGCATCGGTCCGGGTGCCGGCGGGTACGGGCTGGCCGAGCCGCAGCCGGCGGACGATCTGCAGGATGGCACGGCCGAACAGTGCGACGCCGACCGCGATTAGGACCAGCGACACGATGATCGCGGCGAGTTGCATGGGTGGCTCCTCGGGCCTGCGAGTGCGGGGGTTACGGGGAATACTTGAGGGGCTGCGCGTACGTACGAGGGGTACGCGGAGTCCGCGGTACGAGGACTACAGCGATTACTAAGCAGTAACTTTTCGGGTCTGCGCTGAGGTTACCCAGTATCCCGAGCGCCATGAAGCCGCCCGGCCGGTGATCTGTGTCGCGCAGGCAACCCTTCCCGCCCCGCGCGGCGTCCTCCGAAGAGGGAGTGACGATAAGCCCGACATAAAAGTTGAGCGGGCCCGACTCAGGTCAATTGACAGGCTGGCGATGGTGCTGCACGCTTGAGTCTGTTCCACTCAAGTCACTGGAGGAATCGAAATGGCACGTGCGGTCGGCATCGACCTGGGCACGACGAACTCCGTCGTCAGTGTTCTCGAAGGCGGTGAGCCCACCGTCATCACCAACGCCGAGGGCGCCAGGACCACGCCGTCCGTCGTCGCCTTCGCCAAGAACGGCGAGGTGCTGGTCGGCGAGGTCGCGAAGCGCCAGGCGGTCACCAACGTCGACAGGACGATCCGTTCGGTCAAGCGCCACATGGGCACTGACTGGAAGGTCAACCTGGACGGCAAGGACTTCAACCCGCAGCAGATGAGCGCCTTCATCCTGCAGAAGCTCAAGCGGGATGCGGAGGCCTACCTCGGCGAGAAGGTCGCGGACGCGGTCATCACCGTTCCGGCCTACTTCAACGACTCCGAGCGCCAGGCCACCAAGGAGGCCGGCGAGATCGCGGGCCTGAACGTCCTGCGCATCGTCAACGAGCCCACCGCCGCGGCCCTGGCCTACGGCCTGGAGAAGGACGACCAGACCATCCTGGTCTTCGACCTCGGTGGCGGTACCTTCGACGTCTCGCTGCTGGAGATCGGCGACGGTGTCGTCGAGGTCAAGGCGACCAACGGCGACAACCACCTCGGTGGTGACGACTGGGACCAGCGTGTCGTCGACTACCTGGTCAAGCAGTTCAACAACGGCCACGGCGTCGACCTCTCCAAGGACAAGATGGCGCTCCAGCGCCTGCGCGAGGCCGCGGAGAAGGCGAAGATCGAGCTGTCCTCGTCCACCGAGACGACGATCAACCTCCCTTACATCACCGCCTCCGCCGAGGGCCCGCTGCACCTGGACGAGAAGCTCACCCGGGCGCAGTTCCAGCAGCTCACCTCGGACCTCCTGGAGCGCTGCAAGACCCCGTTCCACAACGTCATCAAGGACGCCGGCATCGAGCTGTCCGAGATCGACCACGTGGTCCTGGTCGGCGGCTCGACCCGGATGCCGGCCGTCGCCGAGCTCGTCAAGGAGCTGACCGGCGGCAAGGACGCCAACAAGGGCGTCAACCCGGACGAGGTCGTCGCCATCGGCGCGTCGCTGCAGGCCGGTGTCCTCAAGGGTGAGGTCAAGGACGTCCTCCTGCTGGACGTCACCCCGCTGTCCCTCGGTATCGAGACCAAGGGCGGCATCATGACCAAGCTCATCGAGCGGAACACGACGATCCCGACCAAGCGCTCGGAGATCTTCACCACCGCCGAGGACAACCAGCCCTCCGTGCAGATCCAGGTCTACCAGGGCGAGCGCGAGATCGCGGCGTACAACAAGAAGCTCGGCATGTTCGAGCTGACCGGTCTGCCCCCGGCCCCGCGCGGCGTGCCGCAGATCGAGGTCGCCTTCGACATCGACGCGAACGGCATCATGCACGTCGCGGCGAAGGACCTCGGCACCGGCAAGGAGCAGAAGATGACCGTCACCGGTGGCTCCTCGCTGCCGAAGGACGAGGTCGACCGGATGCGCCAGGAGGCCGAGCAGTACGCGGACGAGGACCACCGCCGCCGCGAGGCCGCCGAGTCCCGTAACCAGGGCGAGCAGCTCGTCTACCAGACGGAGAAGTTCCTCAAGGACAACGAGGAGAAGGTCCCCGCCGAGGTGAAGACCGAGGTCGAGACCGCCGTCGCTGAGCTGAAGGAGAAGCTCAAGGGCGAGGACACGGCCGAGATCCGCACCGCGACCGAGAAGGTCGCCGCGGTCAGCCAGAAGCTGGGCCAGGCCATGTACGCCGACGCGCAGGCCGCCGGTGCGGCCGCGGGCGGTACCGAGGGCGCCGCCGGTGCCGCGGGCGGCCAGCAGGCCAAGGCCGAGGACGACGTGGTCGACGCCGAGATCGTCGACGACGAGAAGCCCAAGAAGGACGGTGCCGCGTGACGGAGGAGACTCCGGGCTTCGAGGACAAGAAGCCCGACGTCCCCGCCGAAGCCGCACAGACCCCTGATGACGCGGCGCAGGCCGAGTCCGCCGACACGGCGGGCTCGGCCCCGGCCGGGGAAACGAACCAGGACGTAGCCGTCACGGCGCAGCTGGACCAGGTGCGTACCGCGCTCAACGAGCGCACCGCGGACCTCCAGCGGCTCCAGGCGGAGTACCAGAACTACCGTCGCCGGGTGGAGCGGGACCGGGTGTCGGTGAAGGAGATCGCCGCGGCGAACCTCCTCACCGAGCTGCTGCCCGTGCTCGACGACATCGGCCGGGCCCGGGAGCACGGCGAGCTGGTCGGCGGCTTCAAGTCGGTGGCCGAGTCGCTGGAGACGGTGGTCGCGAAGCTGGGCCTCCAGCAGTTCGGCAAGGAGGGCGAGCCCTTCGACCCGACGATCCACGAGGCCCTGATGCACTCGTACGCTCCGGATGTCACGGAGACCACGTGCGTCGCCATCCTCCAGCCGGGGTATCGCATCGGTGAACGAACGATCCGCCCCGCGCGGGTCGCGGTCGCCGAGCCGCAGCCGGGCGCGCAGCCCGGCAAGGCCGCCTCGGAGGACGACGTGAAGGCTTCTGACGAGGAGAGCGGTGGCCCGGAAGAGGGCTGACGCGGCGACGGAAGAAGCAGTTCGGGAGGAGGGACGTCGGGGATGAACACCAAGGACTTCGTGGAGAAGGACTACTACAAAGTCCTCGGCGTCCCGAAGGACGCCACCGAGGCGGAGATCAAGAAGGCGTACCGCAAGCTGGCCCGGGAGTTCCACCCGGACGCCAACAAGGGGGACGCCAAGGCCGAGGAGCGCTTCAAGGAGATCTCCGAGGCCAACGACATCCTCGGTGACCCCAAGCGCCGCAAGGAGTACGACGAGGCGCGGGCGCTGTTCGGCAACGGCGGCTTCCGCGCCGGCCCCGGCGGCGCCGGTGGCGGATCGTTCAACTTCGACCTCGGCGACCTCTTCGGAGGCGGCGGCGGTGCCCAGGGCGGCACGGCGGGCGGCGGCTTCGGCGGCGGGCTCGGCGACGTCTTCGGCGGCCTGTTCAACCGTGGTGGCGGTACGCGTACGCAGCCGCGCCGCGGGCAGGACGTCGAGTCCGAGGTGACGCTCAGCTTCACCGAGGCGGCGGACGGGGCCACGGTCCCGCTGCGGATGTCCAGCCAGGCGGGCTGCAAGTCGTGTTCCGGCACCGGCGACAAGAACGGCACGCCGCGCGTGTGCCCGACCTGCGTCGGTACCGGGCAGGTCAGCCGCGGCGGCGGTGGCGGCTTCTCGCTGACCGACCCGTGTGTGGACTGCAAGGGCCGCGGACTGATCGCGGAGAACCCCTGTGACGTCTGCAAGGGCAGCGGCCGGGCGACCAGTTCGCGCACGATGCAGGTGCGGATTCCGGCGGGCGTCTCCGACGGGCAGCGCATCCGGCTGCGCGGCAAGGGCGCCCCGGGCGAGCGCGGCGGTCCGAACGGCGATCTGTACGTCGTCGTGCACGTCGAGGCCCACCCGGTCTTCGGCCGCAAGGGCGACAACCTGACCGTCACCGTCCCGGTCACCTTCCCGGAGGCGGCGCTGGGCGGCGAGGTGCGGGTGCCGACACTCGGCGGCCCGCCGGTGACGCTCAAGCTCCCGGCCGGGACTCCCAACGGACGTACGATGCGCGTGCGCGGCAAGGGAGCGTCGCGCAAGGACGGCACCCGCGGCGACCTGCTGGTCACCGTCGAGGTGAGCGTCCCCACGGACCTCGGCGACACCGCACGGGAGTCGTTGGAGTCCTACCGCGAGGCGACCGCGGGTGAGGACCCGCGGGCGGAGCTGTTCCAGGCCGCGAAGGGAGCTTGAGTCGGATGGATGGCCGGGGCGGGCGTCGGAACCCGTACGAACTGACCGAAGAGTCGCCGGTGTACGTCATTTCCGTCGCGGCTCAGCTCTCGGGTCTGCATCCGCAGACCCTGCGTCAGTACGACCGCCTGGGGCTGGTCTCGCCCGACCGTACGGCGGGGCGCGGCCGGCGCTACTCCTCCCGGGACATCGAACTGCTCCGGGAAGTGCAGCGGTTGTCGCAGGACGAGGGCATCAACCTCGCCGGCATCAAGCGCATCATCGAGCTGGAGAACCAGGTCACGGCCCTGCGTCAGCGGGTCGCCGAGCTCCAGCACGCGGTCGAGGGCGCGGCCGCCGCCATCCAGCAGCGGGAGGCGGCGGTGCACGCCTCGTACCGTCGGGACCTGGTGCCGTATCAGGACGTGCAGCAGGGCGGCGCGCTGGTCGTGTGGCGTCCGAAGAAGCGGTCCGAGTAGGCCGTCGGTGTCTGCGGGCGGGGCCGGGGTGCACAGCGCATCCCGGCCCCGCCGTCGTTTCGGCGGCCGTTTCAGCAGCCGTGGTGCCCGGCCGCCGGCATGGACGGACGGCGGTGCACGTGGGACCTCATCGCGGTGGTGTGGACCGGTTCGTCGCAGTCGGCGGTCTCCAGCCGTACGCCGGCGGCGGTGCACCGCGCGGAGAACTCGTCGGCCGAGGCGATCGCGTTCTCCGGCGTGCGGCGGTCGGGGGCGATGAACACATCGACCAGTCCGGCCGTCACGTCCTGCCACAGCGTGGTGTGGCCGGCGCGGAGCTGGTGCACGCTCAGCCGGCAGGTCAGCTCGTAGTCGCGGGCCCGGGCCCACTGCGCGCACAGGGCGTGCCGGCCGTGGTCGTCCACCAGGAAGGGGTCGTCGTCCAGCCCCGACAGCGGCATCAGGCAGGCGATCGCCGTCACTCGGACCGAGTTCATCGCGCCCCCTGGGGACGTGGCGAGTGTGGGGGTGACGATACCGCCGTGGGCCGGGTGCGGTGCGGGGGCGGTGCCGGGCGGCGGGGCAGGTCCGCACGCATGGCGGACCTTCCGGCCGCCGCCCGGCGTTCCCCGGTGCGCCAGGCCCGGCGTTCCGGGCGGCCGGACGCCGGTGCGCTACGCCCGGCCCAGCGCCTTGTTGACGGTGATCTCGATCATCACCCGGTCCGGCTTGGGGGTCGGGGTGCGTCCGTACCGCTCTGCGTAGCGCCGTACCGCGTCCGCCACCACGTCCGCGTCCGTACGGATCCGCGCGACACCCTCCAGGGTGGCCCACCGCCTGCCGTTCAGCTGGCACACCGCGACCCGGGCGCCGTCCGGGCCGCCGGCGAGGACATGGCCGACCTTGCTGCTGTCCTTGCGGGTGATCACGCGGGCGATGCGCTGGTTCGCGTCGAAGGTGACACCGACCGGGACGACGTGCGGCGTGCCGTCGGGGCGCAGGGTGGTCAGCGTGCACATGAGGTGCTCGCTCCAGAAGGCGAGGTACTCGGGGCTGAGGTCGTCCAGGTCGTGGGCCATGACCGGAAGAGTAATTGGGGTTCCTGTGGGGGCGCCGTGCGGAGGGCCTGCAAAGGGACAGCGCAGGGAACGTGGAGGAGGCGTGAAGACGCCGTGGTGCCGCCGTACGGCCCCGGGGAAGAGCGTCTGACTTCGGCAGGTTCCGCCACGGCGGCGGGCATGGTCCGGGCCGTCCGGTGCACCCGGAGAAGGGCCGGAAAACCGAGGGATGTCGGGAAAAGACGCCGGTGCGGCCCCCGGAACGGCGTTGAGTGGAATAGACTCAACTTATCGGACGTTGAGCTGAGCAGGTTTCACTGCCGGACCACGGTACCGATCACGCACCCAGCCCAAGGAGGAGCGCGCGAGTGGACGCCGAGCTGACCAACAAGAGCCGTGAGGCGCTGAGCGCCGCCAACGAGCGGGCGGTGACGGCGGGACACGCGGACATGACCCCCGTGCATCTGCTGCTCGCCCTCCTCGCCGGCGCGGACAACGAGAACATCACCGACCTGCTGGCCGCCGTCGGCGCGGACGCCGTCGCGCTGCGCTCCGGCGCCGAGCGCCAGCTCGCCGCTCAGCCCAGCGTGCAGGGTTCCACGGTCGCCCCGCCGCAGCCCGACCGCGACACCCTGGCCGTCATCGCCGACGCCGCGCAGCGCGCGAAGGAGCTGGGCGACGAGTTCATCTCCACCGAGCACCTGCTCATCGGCATCGCCGCCAAGGGCGGCCGCACCGGCGAGCTGCTGGCGCAGCAGGGCGCCACGGCCAAGAAGCTGCTGAGCGCCTTCGAGGACAGCCGGGGCGGCCGGCGGGTCACCAACCCGGACCCGGAGGGCACGTACAAGGCGCTGGAGAAGTTCGGTACGGACTTCACGGCGGCCGCCCGTGAGGGCAAGCTGGACCCGGTCATCGGCCGTGACCAGGAGATCCGCCGCGTGGTGCAGGTGCTCTCGCGGCGCACCAAGAACAACCCGGTGCTCATCGGCGAGCCCGGCGTCGGCAAGACCGCCGTCGTCGAGGGCCTGGCGCAGCGGATAGTGAAGGGCGACGTCCCCGAGTCGCTGCGCGACAAGCGGCTGGTGGCCCTGGACCTGGGCGCGATGGTCGCGGGCGCGAAGTACCGCGGCGAGTTCGAGGAGCGCCTCAAGACCGTACTGGCGGAGATCAAGTCCAGCGACGGCCAGATCATCACGTTCATCGACGAGCTGCACACGGTCGTCGGCGCCGGCGCCGGCGGCGACTCCGCCATGGACGCGGGCAACATGCTCAAGCCGATGCTGGCCCGCGGTGAGCTGCGCATGGTCGGCGCGACGACCCTGGACGAGTACCGCGAGCGCATCGAGAAGGACCCGGCGCTGGAGCGCCGCTTCCAGCAGGTGCTGGTCGCCGAGCCGACCGTCGAGGACACGGTCGCGATCCTGCGCGGTCTCAAGGGCCGCTACGAGGCGCACCACAAGGTGCAGATCGCGGACTCCGCGCTGGTCGCCGCCGCCACCCTCTCCGACCGCTACATCACCTCCCGCTTCCTGCCCGACAAGGCCATCGACCTCGTCGACGAGGCGGCCTCCCGGCTCCGGATGGAGATCGACTCCTCGCCCGTGGAGATCGACGAGCTCCAGCGCTCCGTCGACCGGCTGCGCATGGAGGAGCTGGCGCTCAAGAACGAGACCGACGCCGGCTCCGTCCAGCGCCTGGAGAAGCTGCGCAAGGACCTCGCCGACAAGGAGGAGGAGCTGCGCGGTCTGACCGCCCGCTGGGAGAAGGAGAAGCAGGGCCTCAACCGCCTCGGCGAGCTGAAGGAGAAGCTGGACGAGCTGCGCGGCCAGGCCGAGCGGGCCCAGCGCGACGGCGACTTCGACACCGCCTCCAAGCTGCTGTACGGGGAGATCCCGGGCCTGGAGCGGGAGCTGGAGGAGGCCGCCGCCGCCGAGGCCGAGCAGGAGGCGTCCCAGGACGCCAAGTCCTCCATGGTCAAGGAGGAGGTCGGCCCGGACGACATCGCGGACGTGGTCGGCTCCTGGACCGGCATCCCGGCCGGGCGCCTGCTGGAGGGCGAGACCCAGAAGCTGCTGCGCATGGAGGACGAGCTGGGCAAGCGGCTGATCGGCCAGACCGAGGCCGTACGGGCCGTCTCGGACGCGGTGCGCCGCACCCGTGCCGGCATCGCCGACCCGGACCGTCCCACCGGCTCGTTCCTCTTCCTCGGCCCGACCGGTGTCGGCAAGACCGAGCTGGCCAAGGCGCTCGCCGACTTCCTCTTCGACGACGAGCGGGCGATGGTCCGTATCGACATGAGCGAGTACGGCGAGAAGCACAGCGTGGCCCGGCTGGTCGGCGCCCCGCCCGGCTACGTCGGCTACGAGGAGGGCGGCCAGCTCACCGAGGCGGTCCGCCGCCGCCCGTACAGCGTCGTGCTGCTGGACGAGGTGGAGAAGGCCCACCACGAGGTCTTCGACGTGCTGCTCCAGGTCCTCGACGACGGCCGGCTCACCGACGGCCAGGGCCGCACGGTGGACTTCCGCAACACGATCCTGATCCTGACCTCCAACCTGGGCTCCACCTTCCTGATGGACCCGCTGCTGAAGGAGGACCAGAAGAAGGAGAAGGTGCTGGAGACGGTCCGGACGTCCTTCCGGCCGGAGTTCCTGAACCGGCTGGACGACCTGGTGGTCTTCCACCCGCTCGGCACCGACCAGCTCCAGCGGATCGCGGGCATCCAGCTCGACCATCTCCAGCGCCGGCTCGCGGACCGCAGGCTCACGCTGGACGTCACCGAGCGTGCCCTGACCTGGCTCGCCTGGCTCGGCCAGGAGCCGGTCGTGGACCAGCCGCAGGACGCGCCCGACCTGTCCTACGGCGCCCGCCCGCTGCGCCGCCTGGTCCAGACGGCCATCGGCGACCAGCTCGCCAAGGCGATCCTGTCGGGCGAGGTGCTGGACGGCGACACCGTACGGGTGGATGTCGCCGCGGACGGCAGGTCGCTGGTGGTCGCTCCCGTACGGTGAGCCGCACCGGAGCGCCGGAACCGCACCGCTGACCTCCGGCCGTCGCACGAGGCGTCCCGCCGCCGTCTCTCCCGCCGGGTTTTTAGCCCGCAGCGGAGAGTGGGCGGCGGGCTTGCCATGACAGGGCCGGGATGGGAGAGGATGGCGGGGACCATACGAAGGGAATTCCACGGTGAGCATCGACCCGTCCTCGATCCCGAATTTCGGGGGCCAGCCCGAACCGCAGCCGTCGGGGCCTGATGGTCCCGTCCTGCCCGACCAGGACCTGGTCAAGCAGCTCCTCGACCAGATGGAGCTGAAGTACGTAGTCGACGACGAGGGTGACCTCGCCGCCCCGTGGGAGCAGTTCCGCACGTACTTCATGTTCCGCGGCGAGGAGGAGCAGCAGATCTTCTCCGTCCGTACGTTCTACGACCGCCCGCACGGCATCGACGACAAGCCGAAGCTGCTGGAGGCGCTCGACGACTGGAACCGCCGGACGCTGTGGCCCAAGGCGTACACCCACACCCACGACGACGGCACGGTCCGTCTGATCGGCGAGGCGTCGATGCTGATCGGCACCGGCGTGGCCCTCGAACACTTCGTGTCGAGCACGGTCAGCTGGGTCCGCGCGTCGATCGAGTTCGACAAGTGGATCGTCGAGCAGCTCGGCCTGGAGGCCGACATCGAGGGTGAAGGCGACGAGAAGCCGGGTGACGCGGAGGCGTGAGCCTTCCCGTTGCCGGGTGACCGGCGGGCCCCGGAGCGATCCGCTCCGGGGCCCGCCGCCGTGTGCGGCCGGTCCCGGTTCACAGCGGCAGTGGCGCCATGGCCAGCAGGTACACGCCGTACCCGAGGGAGAGCACGGCCAGTGAGCCGGTCGCCAGGACGACCGAGCGCGGCCGGGCGCGGGCCAGCGCGACCGCCGCCGGTACGAGCAGCGGGAAGGCCGGCAGCAGAAACCGCGGCTTGGAGGGGAAGTAGCCGGCGCCGCCCAGTGCCATGACCACCAGGACCGCGGTGTAGGCGAGCAGCGGCAGGGGCGGCCGGTCCAGCACCAGCAGGACGAGGAGCAGGATCGATACGGCGAGGACCGCGGCGGCCATGTGCTGGACCAGCGGCTCGTTGTGCAGGAACAGCCGCTTCACGGACCGCAGGGTGTCCCGTCCGAAGTCGAACCGCGAGCCCCAGATCTCCTGCACCCGGAAGTAGCCGCGCGGACCGGCGCCGGTGCGCGCCCCCACCCACAGGACATAGCCGAGCCAGCCGACGGGGGCGATCAGGGCCGCGGCCCAGTAAGGCCAGAGGGGGCGTGCACGCCCCAGCAGAGGGCGTCCCGGGCGGTGCTGGCGCCGCCGCCAGGTCTGTACGGCCGCCGCCACCATGACCGCCGCGGCCACCGCTAGGCCGTTCGGCCGCGCCAGACCGGCCAGCACCGCCAGCGCGCCGGCCCACAGCGGGCGGTCGGTGAGCAGGGCGTACAGCGCCCACGCGGCCAGCGCGGTGAGCAGCGGCTCCGTATAGCTCAGCGATTCGATGACGGCGTGCGGGAGCAGCGCCCACAGCACCACCAGGAACGTGCCGGCCCGCCGCCCGTAGAGATGCGCGCCGACCGCGAAGATCCCCCAGGCGGCCACGGCCGAGGCCGTCCACGCGATCAGCAGCCCGGCATGGAGCGCGCCGACCGGCAGGACGCTGGACACGCCGCGGATCAGCCCCGGGTACAGGGGGAAGAAGGCCAGGTCGGCGAGGTGGTCCGGTGGCCACATGTGGTGGGGCGACGGGGAGCCGTAGCCGTACCGGGCCACCCCCAGATACCAGTTGGAGTCCCAGGTGGCGCCCAGCAGGTTCCGCGGGTGGCGCCCGGTGCGCCACGCCCAGAGCGCCGTGCACAGGACGCCCGCGCAGCGGACGGCCGCGAACAGCGCGAGGGCGGGCGCCGCGCGGCGCAGCGCCGCCCGGACGTGGACGCGTACGGAACCGGGCCGTTGCGCCGCGGCGGCTGCGCTGTCGACGGTCTCGGCGGCCACGGAACACCTCCGGTACGCGCGCGACGGTCACCCACCGGGCCCCGCGCGCCCGGCACACTCCGACACCACGACTCTCGGCGCGGCCCGCCCGCCCCGCGACCCCGGCGGGCCGGCTGTAGGCCGAACGGGTGGCGCGCGGGGGCGCCGGACCGGGGCGCGCGGGGGAGCCGGCCGGTCAGAGCGCGCGGGTCCGGGACCCCGCTCAGAGGGCGCGGAGGCGGTCGACCGCTTCCTGGAGGACCTTCTCCTGCTTGCAGAAGGCGAAACGGACGTACGGCGCGCCCTGGTCCTGGTGGTCGTAGAAGACGGCGTTGGGGATGGCCACGACGCCGGCGCGTTCCGGAAGGGCGCGGCAGAAGGCGAAACCGTCCTCCTCGCCGAGGGGGCGGATGTCGGTGGTGACGAAGTACGTGCCGGACGGGCGGAAGACGCGGAAACCGGCGGCGGCGAGGCCGTCGGCCAGCAGGTCGCGCTTGGCCCGCAGGTCGTCGCGCAGGCCGGTGTAGTAGCTGTCGGGCAGGGCCAGCGCCTCGGCGACCGCGTACTGGAAGGGGCCGGCGGAGACGTACGTGAGGAACTGTTTGGCGGAGCGGACGGCGCCGATCAGCTCCGGGCCCGCGGTGACCCAGCCGACCTTCCAGCCGGTGAAGGAGAAGGTCTTGCCGGCCGAGCCGATGGTGACGGTGCGCTCGCGCATGCCGGGGAAGGACGCCAGGGGGAGGTGCTCGCCCTCGAAGACGAGGTGCTCGTACACCTCGTCGGTGATCACGAGGAGGTCGCGTTCGCAGGCGAGGCGGGCGATCTCGGTCAGTTCGGCGCGGTCGAGGACGGTTCCGGTGGGGTTGTGGGGGGTGTTGAGGAGGATGAGGCGGGTGCGGTCGGTGATGGCGTCCCGCAGCTCGTCCAGGTCGAGGGCGTACGTGCCGTCCTCGGCGGACGGGCGCAGCGTCACCGGGACGCGGGTGCCGCCCGCCATCGCGATGCACGCCGCATACGAGTCGTAGTACGGCTCCAGCGCGACGACCTCGTCACCGGGCTCCAGGAGGGCGAGCAGCGAGGCGGCGATGGCCTCGGTGGCCCCCGCGGTCACCAGGACCTCGGTGTCCGGGTCGTACGTGACGCCGAGGTGGCCGTAGAAGCGGTGCTGGTGCGCGGCGACGGCGGCGCGCAGTTCGGGGACGCCGGGGCCCGGCGGGTACTGGTTGCCGCGACCGTCGCGCAGTGCGCGGACCGCCGCCTCCCTGACCTCCTCCGGTCCGTCGGTGTCGGGGAAGCCCTGTCCCAGGTTGATCGATCCGGTGCGCAGGGCGAGTGCGGACATCTCGGCGAAGATCGTCGTACCGAACTCGGCGAGGCGGCGGTTGAGCAGCGGTCGTGACATGTCCGCCATCCTCCGCCGAACCTCTGGACTTCCTCAACTGTGCTTTGCGGCCGCCGGGGTCCGGGCATGACCCCCGCACCGATGACACGGCGCGGAACCGGACAGCCCGAAAGGGGACGCCGGATCCGGAGTGGATCAGCGTGGACCGGAGAGGGATCCAAGGACGCGAACGACACGTACGACAGCGCTTCGGCCGGGCCGGGGGACACGGCGGCGGACGGAGCAGGTGCCTCGCTTCGGGGGACGGAAAGGAGAGTGGGGCGACGATGGGTTTTGTGGTCTTCCTCGTGATCTGTGTGGTGGTCGCGGCCGTGGTGGTCACGGCGGCGCAGAGCCGCGACGGCGGCGGGCGCCGCGGCCTCGGCAAGCGCGGACGGGACGGCACCGGCTGGTGGGTGGCCGGTGACCCGGGCGTGGGCGGCGGGCACCACCACGGGCACTCCTGCGGCGGGTCGATGTCGTGCGGCGGCGGTGGGGGCGGGCATCACTCGTCCTCGTCCTGCGGCGGGGGGAGCGGCTGCGGCGGGGGCAGTTCCTGAGGGGCGGCGGCCGTCTGCGCGGTGCGTCGGCGGCAGTTCCCGAGGGGCGGTCGGAGACGGCTTCCGGGGCAGTCGCCGGCGCGTTGCTGCCCCGTACACATGCAGGGGGCCCATGCCGGTCCGCATATGCGAGGAGCAGGGCCAACGACCGCTGGGGAGTGGGTTGTTGAACAACTGAACTGAGTGGCCCTCTGAGGGATGGAAACCCGGCGAAGATGGGTAAAAACGCTGTGGGCCCCGCTCGTTTCATGATTCCCTCTCCCTAGAGAATCCCAGTTCTCGGACCCCACGTGGGCACGAGCCGGCAGACAGTCGTAACCCTGATCCCGTCTCCGGGGCAGGCCGGCCCACCATCCACTGCGTGCTTGCGGAGCCGACCCATGCTCACGACCCTGAAAACGGCCTACACCGATACCCGCGCATCCGACCTGGCTTGGGCGCTCGGCAGGGAGCCGCTGCCGGCCCTGGCCGTGCTCGACCTTCAACTCGCGGACGCCCGCGTGCAGTTGAGACTGCTCGGAGCCTCGCACCAAGTACTCCTGGAGGAGGAGCGCGGCACCTGCTCCGAGACCGTCGCCTGCATACCCGGCAGCAGCACCCCGCTGCCGCTGGGCGTGGCGAAACGCATCGGTGACTGGGAGTACGAATTCGCGGCCCACGTCGAGACCCTCTCCCAGGGCTCGTTCGCCGGGCGCGCCCAGGAGCTGCTCGCCCTGGTCGCCGAACACCCCCTCGGCCTTGCCGGAACGTTCCCCGGTTCGCCGCACGCGTTCACCGCGATGCTGGCCCAGCGCGAGGACGGCCAGGTGCGCTGGCGTACCTGGCACGCCTACCCGCAGGAGGGGCGGCTGGTCGCGACGCGTACGCGGGTCGGGGTCCGGGTGGCGGCGGCCATCTGAACGGCGATCCCGCGGACGCTTGTACCGGCTCGCGGGGCGGGGCGGATGCCCGTCGCGCTCCAAGTCGCCCGTGTGGAACGCGCACTACGCTCGTGTGGGTGACATAGGGCCACCCGGTCGTCACGTAGCGTTGCACGACATGATCGACCCGCCTGAGCCAGTCCACCGCGGTTCCCCCGAGCCGCCCGAGGCGGGGAGTCCGGCGCGGCTGCCCGTACCCGCCGGTCTCGGCCGGCTGCTCGTCCTGGCCACCGTCTTCGTCTGCGCCGCCTGCGGCCTGGTCTACGAACTCGAACTGGTCGCCCTCGCCTCCTACCTGACCGGCGACTCGGTCACCCAGGCATCCGTCGTGCTGTCCGTCATGGTCTTCGCGATGGGCATCGGCTCGCTGCTCGCCAAACGGCTCCGCTGCCGGGCGGCCGTCGGCTTCGGGGCGCTGGAGGCGGTCCTCGCACTCGTCGGCGGCTTCTCCGCGATGGCGCTCTACGCCTGCTACGCCTGGTTCGGCCAGTCCCGCTCCGTCCTGGTCACCTTCTCGCTGGCCATGGGCATGCTCATCGGCGCCGAGGTGCCGCTGCTGATGACGCTCATCCAGCGGGTCCGCCGCCAGGACGCGGGGGGCGCGGTGGCGGACCTGTTCGCGGCCGACTACGTGGGCGCCCTGGTCGGCGGCCTCGCCTTCCCCTTCCTGCTGCTGCCGGGGCTGGGCCAGGTCTCCGGCACCCTGCTCACCGGATCGGTCAACGCGGTGGCCGGCGGCGGGCTGGTGCTCTGGCTCTTCCGCAGGGACCTGACCGTACGGGCCCGCTGGTCCCTGATCGTCGCGAACGTGCTGGTGCTGGCGCTGCTCGCCGCCGGGACGGCGCTGGTGCCCCCCTTCGAACGTGCCGCGCGGGACGCGGTGTACGGCTCGGCGGCGCGGGTCGCGGTCCGTACCGGCATCCAGGAAGTCGTGATCACGGGCGGTACGGGCCCGGCCGCCACGGACCGGACCGGGACCGCGGACGGACACCTGGACCGGGCCGGTCAGGGCGGGCCGGCCGGCCCCGCGCCGGGCTCGGGGAAGAACGGTGCCGGAGCCGGCGGGCCGCTCGGGCTCTACCTGGACGGCCGCCTGCGGGCCGCCGCGCAGGACGATCACCCGTACCACGAAGGGCTGGTGCACCCGGCCATGGCGGGCGGACCGCACCGTCGGGTCCTGGTGCTCGGCGGCGGCGACGGCCTCGCCGCCCGCGAGGTCCTGCGCCACCCCGGCGTCACCGCCGTGACCGTCGTCGAACTCGACCCGGGTCTGGCCCGCCTGGCCCGTACGGACCCGGGCCTGTCCGCACTCAACCGGCACGCGCTGGACGACCCGCGGGTCCGCGTGGTCGCGGGCGACGTGTTCGAGTGGCTGCGGCGGGGCGGCGCGGCGGCCCGGAACGGCGGCCCGTACGACGTCGTGATCGCCGACCTGCCCGACCCGGGCAGCACGGCCAGCACCAAGCTCTACTCGCAGGAGTTCTACGGCCTCGTCTCCCGTGCGCTGACCCGGGGCGGCCGGCTGGCGGTGCACGCCGGAGAGCCCGCGTCCCGGCCCCGTACGTTCTGGACGGTCGACGCGACCGTACGGGCCGCGGGCCTGCGCACCGTCCCGTACCGCATCCCCGGCCGGACCGTCCCCCGTACCCCGCCCCGCACCGGCGCGCCGGAACGCTCCTGCGGAACGGGCCACGCCGGTCCCCGGTCCACCGGCCACCGCCGCGCCTGCGGCTGGGGCTTCCTCCTCGCGGCCCACCGCACCCCCCGCCTGGCCCTCTCCCCGGACACCCCCGCCCTCCGCTCCCTGACGCCCGCCACCCTCCAGGCCGCCGCCCGCTCCCTCGCCCCCACCCGCATCCCCGGCCTCCCCCCGTCAACGCTGATGCACCCACGACACCTGGACTGACCAGGGCCGGCCCTCCCACCCCGGCCTGCCGGCGATCCACCGGCCCTGTGCCCGGGGCGGCGATCCGCTCCCGCCGCCTCCCCCGTTCGGCCGCGGGAGAAAATGGTGCCGGACCGGGCACGTGTGCCGGGAGGGCTGGGTAGGCTCCCATGCCATGGAGCACGAGGTGTACGTTCCGTTTCCCGTCGAGACCGTGCGGCAGGCGCTGGCCGAGCCGGAGCGCGTGGCGCGCTGCATTCCCGGGTGCCAACTCGACGCCGACGCGGACCCCGGCACCCCCGGCGGGCGGCTGCGGCTGCGCATCGGGAGTTCCACCATCACCTACCGCGGCACCCTCACCGTCACCGTGCGCGGCGCCGACACCGTCCTGGTCGAGGCGAGCGGCATGGAGTCACGGGGAGACGGCTCCGCCGAGCTGTCCCTCACCGTGCGGCTCGCCGACGGGCCCGACGACTCCGCCGCCACGGTCCTGAGCTGCGCCGGTACGGTCACCAGTACGGGCCGCCTCGCCGAAGCCACCGACCAGGTGGCCGAGTCCGCCGGCCGCCGGGTCCTGGACCGCTTCGCCGCCAACCTCGCGGCGGACCTCACCGACAACCCGCCGGACACTCAGGACAGCGGCGCGCCGGCCGCGCCCCCCGCCACCGCGGCCCTCTTCGACACCGAGGTCCCGCCGCCGTCCCTCGACCCGCTCACCGACGCCGACGACCAGGACGGCACACCGCCCGCCGAGGCCGCGCACGCACGGCGCACGATGATCGGGCGCAGCGCCGAGGAGGTCGACCACGCGCCACCGCGCGGCCGGTACGCGCCGGTCCCCGCCCCCCAGTCGGCGACCACCTCCGCCACCCTGCGCTGGGCGGCACCGGCCGCGGCCCTCGCCCTCGCGTCGGCCGTCGTGGTGGGCCGGGTACTGCGGCGCCGCCGCTGAGCGGTGGCGCGCGCCCGCCGTACCGTGTCGGCCTCCGATGTCCCGGTTAGGGTCGGACCGTGAGTGACAACGACACGCGAAACGTCGCGCAGGGACAGGTACGGCTGGCCGCCGGCGACACCGAACTGACCGTGGACCCGGCCAACGGCTGCCGGCTCACGAGCCTGCGCATCGGCGGTACGGAACTGCTGCGGCAGGGCACCAAGTACGGCTCCTTCCCGATGGTGCCGTGGTGCGGCCGCATCGAGAACGGGCGCTTCCGCAACGGCGGCGAGGTGCACCAGATGCCGCTCAACTCCCCGCCGCACGCGATCCACGGCACCGGCCGCAACATCGCCTGGAAGACGGCCCGCGCGGACGCCACCAGCGCCGCGTTCACCTACGAACTGCTCGACCCGGACGCCGCCCCCTGGCCGTACCCGGGCCGCGTCACCCAGTTGGTCGAGCTGGCCGAGGACGGCGGCTCGCTCACCCTGACCATGGGCGTCGAGGCGAGCGCCGACTCCTTCCCCGCCCAGGCCGGCTGGCACCCGTGGTTCCTGCGCAGCCTGGACGGGGGCGGCGAGGACGTACGGATCGACTTCACCGCCGCGTGGCAGGAGGAGCGGGGCGACGACCACCTGCCCACCGGACGGCGCATCGACCCGAAGCCCGGCCCGTGGGACGACTGCTTCGGCATGCCGGACGGCGTGGACGTCACCCTCACCTGGCCGGACCGGCTGGAACTGAAGGTCACCAGCGGCGCCGAGTGGGTGGTCGTCTACGACGAGCAGGACGAGGCGGTCTGCGTGGAGCCCCAGTCCGGCCCGCCGAACGGCCTGAACACGCTGCCGCGCCTGGTCACCCCCATCGATCCGCTGGAGATCTCGACCACCTGGAGCTGGCGCACCCTGTCCTGACCCACCCGCCGACCGGAGTCCGGCCGGGCCCCGGCACACGCTTTAAGCTCGTGCGCATGACTGACGACGTACGCGGCGATCTGCTGCAGCAGATCAAGGACAAGGCCGTGGTGCACGGCAAGGTGACGCTCTCCTCCGGCAAGGAGGCCGATTACTACATCGACCTGCGCCGGATCACCCTCGACGGAGCGGCCGCGCCCCTCGTCGGGCAGCTGATGCTGGACATCACCGCCGACCTGGACTACGACGCGGTCGGCGGGCTCACGCTCGGTGCCGACCCGGTCGCCACCTCGATGCTGCACGCCGCCGCGGCGCGCGGCCGCCGGCTGGACGCGTTCGTCGTCCGCAAGGCGCAGAAGACGCACGGGATGCAGCGGCGGATCGAGGGCCCGGACATCAAGGGCCGCCGGGTCCTGGTCGTCGAGGACACCTCCACCACCGGCGGCTCGCCGCTGACCGCCGTCGAGGCGGCGCGCGAGGCGGGTGCGGAGGTGGTCGCGGTCGCCACGATCGTGGACCGCGGGGCGGAGTCGGCGATCGCCGACGCGGGCCTGCCGTACATCACCGGCTACCGCCTCGGAGACCTCGGCCTCGCCTGAGCCTTTGCCGGTAACCCGGCACTGACCAGCGGTTATCGCAAAGGGGTGGCCGGTTTCACGTGAAACCGGCCACCCCTTTGTGTGCCGGTGGCGTGTACGGGATGTGGAGCAAACCGCCGAGTCTGGGAAGATGAGCTACGGCGATGTCGTCGCCCCCTGGTCAGGGCCAAGAACGCACACCCGCACATCACAAGGAGCGGACAGATGCCCATCGCAACTCCCGAGGTCTACAACGAGATGCTGGACCGGGCGAAGGCAGGCAAGTTCGCCTACCCGGCCATCAACGTGACCTCGACGCAGACTCTGCACGCAGCGCTGCGTGGTTTCGCCGAGGCCGAGAGCGACGGCATCGTCCAGATTTCCACCGGTGGTGCGGAGTTCCTGGGCGGCCAGCACAACAAGGACATGGTGACCGGCGCCGTCGCGCTGGCGGAGTTCGCGCACATCGTCGCGGAGAAGTACGACATCAACGTCGCGCTGCACACCGACCACTGCCCCAAGGACAAGCTGGACGGCTACGTCCGTCCGCTGCTGGCCGTCTCCGAGCAGCGGGTGGCCAAGGGCCAGAACCCGCTGTTCCAGTCCCACATGTGGGACGGTTCCGCCGAGACCCTGGCCGACAACCTGTCCGTCGCCCAGGAGCTGCTGGCCCAGGCCGCCGCCGCGAAGATCATCCTTGAGGTCGAGATCACCCCGACCGGTGGCGAGGAGGACGGCGTCACCCACGAGATCAACGACGAGCTGTACACCACCGTCGACGACGCGCTGCGGACCGCTGAGGCGCTGGGCCTGGGCGAGAAGGGCCGCTACCTGCTCGCCGCCTCGTTCGGCAACGTGCACGGCGTCTACAAGCCGGGCAACGTCGTGCTCCGCCCCGAGCTCCTCAAGGACCTCCAGCAGGGCGTGGGCGCCAAGTACGGCAAGCAGTCCCCCTTCGACTTCGTCTTCCACGGCGGCTCCGGCTCCACGGCGGAAGAGATCGCCACGGCGCTGGAGAACGGCGTCGTCAAGATGAACCTGGACACGGACACGCAGTACGCGTTCACGCGTCCGATCGCGGACCACATGTTCCGCAACTACGACGGCGTCCTGAAGGTCGACGGCGACGTCGGCAACAAGAAGACCTACGACCCGCGTAGCTGGGGCAAGCTCGCCGAGGCCGGCATGGCCAAGCGCATCACCGAAGCCTGCGCCAACCTCCGCTCCACCGGCACCAAGATCAAGTAACCCTCCAGGCCCCGAGGCCCCGGCCCGCCGCACGCGCGGACCGGGGCCTTCGCAAGCCTGGAGCGGCCGCGCGTCGTGCGCGATAGGGCCGGTGGGTGGAGGGCTCGGGGCCACTCCAGCGGGGCCACTCCCCCCAGCCTTCGGCCGGGGGCGCTTGTTGAGCGGATGGCGCCGGACGATCTGTGGGAGCTGTTCGAGCGGGTGGTGCCACCGGCTCCGCAGCGTCCGCAGGGCGGTGGCCGGCGGCGGCACGGTGACCCGGGAGGTGCTGGCCGCGATCGTTTTCGTGGCCACCTCGGGCTGTACCTGGAATCGGCTGCCGCCCGGCTTCGGCCTGTCAGGGGTGGCGGCCTTGCGCCGGTTCACCGAGTGGTCCCGGGCGAGAGTGTGGGCCAGGCTCTACCGTCTGGTCATCGACGAACTCGGCTTGCGCGGGGAGCTCGACCGGTCGCGCTGTGCGATCGACTCCGTCAGCGTCCGGGCCCGAAAAGGGGGGCACTGACGGGGCCGAACCCGACCGACCGCGGCAAGAACGGATCGAAGATCCATCTCCTCGTCGACCGGAACGGCCTGCCCCTGTCGCTGGGCACCTCCGCCGCCGGCCTCCACGACAGCCGGGCGCTGATTCCGCTGGTCCGCGGCCTCCCCCCCCCGATCCGCTCCCACCACGGCCCCCGGCGCCGACGGCCCGCCAAGCTCCACGGCGGCAAGGGCCACGACTACCCCCACCTGCGCCGCTGGCTGGCCGCACGCGGCATCCGCCACCGCATCGCCCGCAAAGGCATCGAGCCCTCCCACCGCTTGGGCCCGCCGCCTCGCCGAATGAAATGGTGTCTCAGTACACGGCCCACGCCGAGCGGGCACTCACCGACGGGACTCCGGAGGCGATCCGCTGGTTCCTCGTCACCGGCCGGCACATCGCCCGTGCCCGCGGCGAGGAGAAGGCGACAATCGATCAGCCGCGACCATTGGATAGCTGACCTGGTAGCGGATTTCTGTCCCGCGAGAGCAGAAGTAAAATAGAAGAGACGGGTGGCGGTACCCCACCACCACCCGGCCATTCACCCTTCCCGTCTGAGAGAGTTCTTCATGTTCGGTTCCGGTCTTTCCGTCGGCCAGTGGATGGCGCTCGCGGCTGCGACTTCATTTCTCCCCGGCCTCGCCATGCTGCCGTACATCCGGAAAGCGAAGAAGAAGGCGCTGGTTCCTCTCTTCTTCGTCGTTCCCGCCGGCATCGGAGCGCTCGGCATCTGGGGGAGCGCCGCGGCCCGTGGTTACGGCGCGGCGGAATCCCTTGAGATGTACGCCTGGTGCATGACAGGTCTGGCACTGCTCATCGTCCTCGGCCGTCCCCAGATCAAGAGGAACGAAGAACTTCGGGCTGCGGGCAAGGAGATGGAGCAGCCATCGGGTCTCTATATGGCGGTGGTCTTCGCGTCCCTGGGAATCGCCGCTGTACTTGCTTTCCTGGTCAGGAAATACCTCATTGGGTGACCCCTCGTCCCGTGTGATGGGTCCCACATTCGATCGTCGTTGATCCATGCCTTCCACCGCCATCTCCGGCTGGACTTTCCGTGAGGGGAATGATTGTGTTGGCGTCGCTTCCGGTGGGGAATGCGTAAGAATTCCCCCTTCTCCTTCCTGGGCGTGCAGAAATCTTGGGGCGCTGATCAGGCGGCCTGGGGCATCACGTAGCCGTGGGCGGTGTCGCCCCGAGAAAGTGCCCCGCACCTTCCTCGCGGTCTGGGAGCTCAACGTCAGCTACGAGCGCCGCATCTACGCAGAGGACGCCCTGCCGTTCACTGATGAGGAGCAGTGACCCGGGCGTCACACGCCGCACAGTGCCGCCGGGCCGGGACGAACAACACCGGGGCGAACCGCCAACGGGGGCCCAGCCCCCTGAGGTACGTAGTCGACTGGCCCCTCCGGGAAGATGGGAGCATGGCCATTCACCAGAACCTCCTAGGGGGCCCGCCCCCCACCGAACTCCCCGACGACCCCGAGCCCCGCGAACTCCTCGCCTCGGGTGCCGCGCCGACGGACGTCGCGGCGAAGTATCCGACCTCCTCGCTGGCCTGGGCGCAGCTTGCCGACGACGCGTTCCAGGCGGGCCGTACGGTCGAGTCGTACGCGTATGCCCGTACGGGTTACCACCGGGGCCTGGACGCGCTGCGTCGGGCCGGCTGGAAGGGCCACGGCCCGGTGCCGTTCGAGCATGAGCCCAACCGGGGTTTCCTGCGGGCGCTGCACGCTCTGGCCCGTGCCGCGCAGGCCATCGGCGAGCAGGAGGAGTACGAGCGGTGCTCGACGTTCCTGCGGGACTCGTCGCCGACCGCGGCCGACACCCTTTCGTAGGGCGCTGAGCTGCGCTTCCGGCTGATCGCCGGGGCGGAATCGGGGCCGGCCGCGCCAGCGCGGCCGGCCCTTCGCGCGCCGTGAGCGACCTCTTGCGCGCCTTTCGTGGAGCACGGATGATGCCAGTGGGCCGGAAGATTCCGTGCCTGAGGGGACCGGGGCTCCGTTGCCGACGGGAAGGAGCGGACCGCTACCCGGAAGCCAGCAGCATCGAGGAGTTCCTCATGTCGCAGCAGTCCGCCCCGCAGTGTCAGCCGGAGACCGATGAGGTCCGGCGGCCCGACCTGAGCATCGGCAGTACGGACACGACGCCGTACGAGGACTACGTCCACGCGGATGTGCTCACCCACCTCCAGCATCCGCTGTCCGACGATCCGGGCGAGATGGCGTTCCTGGTGACGACCCAGGTGATGGAGCTGTGGTTCACGGTCGTGGTGCACGAGTGGCACACCGCGGCGCAGGCGTTGCGCCGGGACGAGCTGCCGGTGGCGATGGAGGCGCTGGAGCGCTCGTCGCGGCAGCTGGAGGCGCTGAACGCGGCGTGGAAGCCGTTGGCACGGCTGACGCCGGCGCAGTTCAACGCGTTCCGGGGCGCGCTGGGGGAGGGTTCGGGGTTCCAGTCCGCGATGTACCGGCGGATGGAGTTCCTGCTGGGTGAGAAGTCGGCGTCGATGCTGGTGCCGCACCGGGGCGCGCCGCGTGAGTACGCCGAGCTGGAGAAGGCGTTGCAGGAGCCGAGCCTGTGGGACGAGGTGCTGCGGCTGCTGGCGCGTCGGGGGTACGGGATACCCCGTGAGGTGCTGGAGCGTGAGGTGACGGAGCGGTACGAGCCGGACGCGCGGGTCGAGGCCGTGTGGGCCGAGGTGTACGCGGGGCCGCGGGACGGTGAGCTGGTGCGGCTCGGTGAGGCGCTGACGGACGTCGCGGAGCTGGTGTGGCGCTGGCGGAACGATCATTTGGTGGCGACGCGACGGGCGATGGGAGCCAAGTTGGGGACCGGTGGTTCGGCGGGCGTGGCATGGCTGGAGAAGCGGGCCAGCAAGAACGTTTTTCCGGAGCTGTGGACGGCACGTAGCCATGTCTGACCCGGCAGGGCGCGCCGCTGCGCTGGACGAGGAGGACGACCTCCGCCCCGTGAGGGAGAAGTTCGTCCTGGACGACACCGTGTACCTGGACGGGAACTCGCTGGGCGCGCTGCCCGGCCACGTACCCGGCCGCGTCGCCGACGTGATCACCCGGGAGTGGGGCGAGCTGCGCATCCGCTCCTGGGAGGAGTCGGGCTGGTGGACCGCGCCGGAGCGCGTCGGCGACCGGATCGCCCCGCTGCTCGGCGCCGCGCCGGGCCAGGTCGTGGCGGGCGACTCGACCAGCGTCAACGTGTTCAAGGCGGTGGTCGGCGCGGTACGGATGGCGGGCGCGGGCCGGGACGAGATCCTCGCCGACGAGGCGTCCTTCCCGACCGACGGCTACATCGCGGAGTCCGCGGCGCGCATGACGGGCTGCACCCTGCGGGCCCTGCCGGCCGCGCGGATTCCCGACGAGGCCGGGCCCCGTACCGCGCTCGCGCTGGTCAACCACGTCGACTACCGCACCGGACGGCTCAACGACCTGCCCGGCATCACCGCCGCCCTGCACGACGCCGGAGCCCTGGCGGTCTGGGACCTGTGCCACAGCGCGGGCGCCCTGCCGGTGCGGCTGGACGCCCACGGTGTCGACCTGGCGGTGGGCTGCACGTACAAGTACCTGAACGGCGGGCCGGGCGCGCCCGCGTACCTGTATGTGCGCGAAGAGCTCCAGGCACGCTTCGACTCGCCGCTGCCCGGCTGGAACTCGCACGCCGTGCCCTTCGGCATGGACCCCGCGTACGCCCCGGCCGACGGCATCGTCCGCGGCCGCGTCGGCACGCCCGACATCCTGTCCATGCTCGCCCTGGAGGCGGCCCTGGACATCTGGGACGGCGTGTCCGTCGAGGCCGTACGGGCCAAGAGCCTCGCGCTCGGCGACTTCTTCCTGGAGTGCGTGGACGCGCACGTACCCGAAGGGCGGGTGCGCTGCGTCACCCCGCGCGAGCACCCGCAGCGGGGCAGCCAGATCGCGCTGGCCTGCGCGGACGCGGGAAAGGTGATGCCGGAGCTGATCCGGCGCGGAGTGGTCGGCGACTTCCGCCACCCCGACGTGCTGCGCTTCGGCCTCACGCCGCTCTACACGTCCTTCGCGGACGTGGCGCGGGCCGCGCGGGTGCTGGGCGAGGTCATGGGGTGAGCGGTCCGGGCGCCGCGGACGAGGAGGCGGCGCTGCTCGGCCTCGCGCCCGTGGCGCCCGACGTGACGCTGGCGTACGGGCCCCACCCGGACCAGGTGATCGACCTGTACGGGCCGCGGAACGAGGGGCCGGTGGTGCTGCTGTTGCACGGTGGCTTCTGGCGCGCGGCGTACGACCGTACGCATCTGTCGCCGCTCGCCGCGGAGCTGGCCCGGCACGGGCTGCCGGTCGCGCTGGCCGGATACCGCCGGTCCGGCACGGGCGGGGGCTGGCCGGCCACGTACGAGGACGTGGCGGCCGCGACGGCAGCGGCCGGGCGGCCCGTGGTGGCCGTGGGGCACTCCGCGGGCGGGCACCTCGCGCTGCTCCTCGCGGCGGCGCACCCGCACCGCCGCACCACGGACGCGCCGCGGCGGATCATCGCCGTGGCGCCCGTCGCCGACCTCGGGCACGCCCACGAGCTGGGACTGAGCGACGGCGCCGTGGCGGAGTTCCTGGGCGCCGAACCAGGGTGGGCGGACCGGCTCGCCGCGGCGGACCCGGTACGACGGCTGCCGGGCACGGTTCCCGTGACGATCCTGCACGGCACCGCCGACACCGACGTGCCCGTCGGACTCTCCCGCCGCTACGTACGGGCCGCCGAGGCCGCCGGCGGCACCGCCCCGCGGCTGCGGGAGCTCGCCGGAACCGGCCACTACGCGCCCGTCACCCCCGGCACCGCCGCCTTCCGCGTCCTCCTCGCCACCCTGCGTAGTACTTGAGGAGGAGGGCACCGGATCCACTCAGGAGGGGACGACCGGAGGCCGCACTCTGCATACCGTGGTGTACGTGAACCAGACGACCCACACGCAGCGCGACGACCTGCGCTCGGAAGCCCGACTCGTCCGTGGCGCGCTGAACCGGCTGCGCCAGGACCTGATCGTGGACGCCTTCGCCTTCCGCCCGATGCTGCCCCTGGACGACGCCCGCGTGTCCGGGTGGTCGTGGGTCCCCCAGCGGCTGCGCCGCCATGTGCGCTGGGCCCCGCACGTCGTGCTCACGGCCGTCGCGGCCGTGGTGTTCCTCGGGACCACGAGCGTGATGGCCCGCGACAGCGCGCTGGGTTTCCTCATCACGACGGTCTTCACCTTCCTGCTCGCCGCACCGATCGTGCTGACCCTCTTCCGGCCGGTCGGCGCGTTCTGGCTGTCGGGCGGGGCGGTCGGCTTCTCGATGCTGGCGTACGCCGTCACCGGGACCGGGTCCTCCGGGTACGAGGTCGGCCTGATGACCCACACCGCGGTGATGGTCCTGGTCGTGCTCCGTACCCGGCCCCGGCTGGCCGCCGAGATGTGGCTGGTCACCATGGCCGCGGCCGGGGTGCTGGTGCTGCTCGTGCCCCGGACGATCTCGCACATGGCACCGTTCGCGGTGCTGGCGGTGCTCGTGCTGACCCCCGCCGCCGCCATCCGCGCCTGGCGCGAGGAGCGGCAGAACGTGGTCGAGACGCAGACCGCCACCGCCGAGGAACGTTCCCGGCGCACCCTGCTGGAGGAGCGCGCCCTGATCGCCCGCGAGCTGCACGACGTGGTCGCGCACCACATGTCGGTCATCGCCATCCAGGCCGAGGCCGCCCCGTACCGTGTCAAGGACACCCCGCCCGAGCTGGCCACCTCCTTCTCGACCATCCGGGAGAACGCGGTGGCGGCGCTGACCGAGCTGCGCCGCATCCTCGGTGTCGTCCGGTCCGAGGACCCGGACGCCTTCGCCGACGCCGACCCGGAGGCGCCGCAGCCGACCCTGGCCAGCCTGGACTCGCTGCTGGCGAGCGTGCGCAGTGCGGGACTGGAGGTCGAAGCGGTGATCACCGGTTCGCCGCGGTCGCTGCCGCAGGGCGTCGAGCTGTCCGCGTACCGCATCGTCCAGGAGGCGCTGAGCAACACCCTGCGGCACGCGCCGGGCGCCGAGGCGCGGGTGGAGATCTCGTACGTGCTCGGCGGGATCGGACTGCGTATCGTCAACGGCAAGGCGAGCCGCCTGGCCA
This sequence comes from Streptomyces sp. NPDC045470, assembly GCF_040646595.1. NCBI lineage: Bacteria > Bacillati > Actinomycetota > Actinomycetes > Kitasatosporales > Streptomycetaceae > Streptomyces > Streptomyces sp. NPDC045470. The sequence goes on along the minus strand of NZ_JBEZAN010000018.1, from coordinate 85,642 downwards.
AACCGTCACCGGGGGCCGGGCACGGCGTACTGGGAATGCGGGAACGGGTGCAGATGCTGGGCGGGGAGATGACGGCGGACCACACCGAAGAGGGCGGGTTCGAGGTCGCGGCCTTCATCCCGGTGTCGGCGGCGCAGAGCGCGGCGGAGGGGAAGACGGCGTGATCCGGGTAATGATCGTGGACGACCAGGTGATGGTCCGTGAGGGCTTCTCGGTGCTGCTGGGCGCGATGCCGGACATCGAGGTCGTCGGCGAGGCCGTGGACGGCCGGCAGGCGGTGGCCAAGGTCGCCGAGCTGCGGCCCGACGTGGTGCTGATGGACATCCGGATGCCGGAGATGAACGGGCTGGAGGCGACCCGTGAGATCGTCGCCGCCGACGCGGACGCCAAGGTGCTGGTGCTGACCACCTTCGACCTCGACGAGTACGTCTACCAGGCGCTGCGGGCCGGGGCGAGCGGCTTCCTGCTCAAGGACGCCTCGGCGGGCCAGCTCGCGGAGGGCGTACGGATCGTCGCGAACGGCGAGGCGCTGCTCGCGCCGGCCGTCACCAAGCGGCTGATCTCGGAGTTCTCCAAGCTCGACACGCCGCGGGCGCCCACCCAGGAACGCATCGGCGACCTCACCGAGCGGGAGACCGAGGTCCTGGTGCTGGTGGCCCAGGGTCTGTCCAACGGTGAGATCGCCGAGCATCTGGTCGTGGCCGAGTCGACGGTGAAGACGCACGTCAGCCGGATTCTGGTGAAGCTGGGACTGCGCGACCGCACCCAGGCGGCGGTCTTCGCGTACGAGGCCCGGCTGGTCACGCCGGGCGGGTGAGGAGCGGCGGGCCGGGCCGGTGGATCACAGTCGTGCGATGTCGGACTTGGCCCGCAGCAGGGTGTCGCGGGTGATCACCACGATCCTCTCGTAGTCGGCGCGGCTCGCGTCGTCGGGCAGCTTTCCGTCCAGGTCGGCTGTCATGTCGGTCCCGATGACGGCGAAGCGGCCGTCGCTCAGCTCGAAGAGGTCGGGGCAACTGCCGTTGCCCATGCTGCCGCGCTCCTGAGGAGTGGCGCCCAGCCGGCGGGAGATGTCGAGTGTCGTCATCGGGCCGGAATACCCCGGCGGTACGCGGCAGCGCGAGTCGAATTGCGGAAGTCTCCCTTTCCAGCGCTGGTCGATACACCTGTGAGCGCTTTACGGCTCGGTGTGTTGACCTTCGATCAAACGCAGGTTCGGGGAATGCGGCGCCTGTGCGTTCGACTGGGTCAGTGCCTCGTCGACGAGAGCGGCGAAGCGGTGTTCGTGGGAAGCCGGGTCCATTTCGGCGCGCATGGAGCGGGCCGCTTCCCAGTACCCGCGGAAGGCCGGCGACCGGACGATGTACCGCAGATGGCCCAGCGCCTCGCGGTCGTCGAGCATCTCCAGCTTGTGCGCGAGCATGGAATGGCAGTAGATCAAATTGGCGTACAGATACTGCCGGTTCTCCGTCGATGACAGTTCCGGCGCGAAAGCGGGCCAGACCTCGGCCAGTTCCGGATCGCCGATGCTCATCTTGAGCAGGTCCATGTGCAGGTGCCGCAGGTCGGCCTCGGCACTGCGGTGCAGCTCGCCCGCCGACCGGCGCATCTCGTCCCGCTGTAGCTCCAGCTCGGCCCGTTGCAGGCGCATTTCCGCGCGTTGCAGTTCCAGTTCCTCACGTTGCAGCGAGGTCTCGTCCCGTTGCAGACGCAGCGTCCTCGCCATGTAGAACAGCACCAGTACGGCAGTGGAAGAAGCCGCGGCGCCATAGGCCTGGCCCGCGTTCCCACTGCCCGGAGTGCGCAGTCCGGGCACCATCGTCATGATCAGGCTGAACAGCACACAGGCTGCTCCGGCCGTCAGGACGACCCCCAGATTCCGCATCACCCAAAGCGCCCTGCGTGGTCCCGTTCGGTTCACTGACACCTCCGCCGCCCCTAGGCGTGGAATTGCGGCGTGCCGGCCCATTCCGCGCCGTCATCGCCGCCCGCGGGAGTTGTGCCCAGCCGGAAACGCGGACAACCGCGCCCCGCCGCGTGGCGCGGGGCACACCGGCGCGGAACGGCCCACTCTCGCTCCACTGGTCGTTCCGGGACGCTCGTGGAGCAGCGGTGGCGGCGGGAGGTCTCTACCAGTTGGAGCGGGTGGGGAGCGCGGGCGCCGGACCGGCGTACGCCCCCGGGCGGATATCGCTCCCGCCGGATGACGCACCGGCGGCGTACGGGGGAGTACGGGAAGTACGGCGCCGGAGTCCGCTACGGCTCCGGCGCCGCACGCTGGGGGTGGTACCCGCGGTCAGCCGATGTCGCGGCGGCGCAGCGCGGTCAGGCCCGCCGCCACGAACACCGCCGTCAGGGCGAGCAGCCACAGGAAGGGCGCCGCGGTGGCCTCACCGCCCGGCAGCTTCGGGAGGTGGCTGAAGGGCGAGAGGTTCATCGCCCACTGGGGGAGCTGGACCGCCGGGCCCACCCAGCCGATGCCGAGACAGCCGCCGACCACGGCCCAGGTGGCGGCGGCCGCCTTGGGCAGGGCGCCCACGAGCAGTACCGCGAGGCCGGTGAGGGCCCAGACCGCGGGCGTCTGGGCGAGTGCCGCGCCCACCGCGGGGCCGAGTTGGCCCCCGACGTCGCCGACGGTCAGTCCGTACGTGAAGCCGAGGCCCAGGCCGCCGAGGAGGAGGATGAGGGCCGTACCGAGGAAGGCGACGGCCAGGTGCCCGGCCGCCCAGCGCAGGCGTCCCACGGCGCCGGCCAGGACGGGTTCGGCGCGGTTGGCGGTCTCCTCGCCGCGCAGCCGGAGCACCGCGCCGGCCGCGTAGAGGGCCGCGACCATGCCGAGCATCCCGGTCAGCGCGGCGACGAACGCGTCGGTCAGGCCCTGGTGCCCGCCCATCCGCTCGAAGATCTCACGGGTCCGCTCGTTGTCGCCGACCAGGTCGGACGCGCCGTCGGTGATACCGCCGAAGACGGCGCCGGCGAGGAGGAAGCCGGCCGACCAGCCGAACACGGTGGTCCGTTGCAGGCGCCAGGCGAGACCGGTGGGGCCGCTCAGGGAGGCGGGCGCGCGGGCCGGTCCCGGACGGGCCGGCAGGAAGCTCATGCCGAGGTCGCGGCGGGCGGTGAGGGAGTACGCGGCGCCGACCGTGACGGCCGTGCCCGCGAGGAGGAGCAGCAGCACCCACCAGCGCTCGTCGGCGAACGCGCGCAGGTTCTCGGCCCAGCCGACGGGGGAGGCCCAGGTGAGCGGGGAGGAGGCGTCCTCGGTCGCGGCGTCGCCCGCGGCCCGCAGCACGAAGGCCGCGCCCAGTACGGCACCGGCCAGACCCTTGGCGGCCCGCGCGCTCTCGGTGAGCTGCGCGGTGACCGCCGCCAGCCCGGCGAAGACCAGTCCGGTGCCGCCGACGGCGAGGCCGAGGGCCAGCGCCCCGTCCGCCGGCCGGCCGGAGGCGGCCAGTCCGGCGGTGACGAGCAGGGCCAGCGCGGCGTCGGCGACGAGCGCGGCGAGCAGGGCCGCGGTGAGCGGGGCGCGCCGGCCGACCATGGCGGCGGAGAGGAGTTCCTGGCGGCCGGTCTCCTCCTCCTCGCGGGTGTGGCGTACGACGATCAGCAGGCTCATCACGCCGGCCAGCAGAGCGGCGAGGCCGCCGATGCGCCAGGCGGTCAGGCCGCCCAAGGAGTTGCTGAACACCGGCCCGTAGAGGGCGCGCAGCGAGCCGTTGCCGGTCATCGAAGCCGCCACTTCCGCGCGCTTGGCGGGCGTGTCGTAGAGCGTGTCGAGGGTGCTGCCCATGCTGACGACGGTCAGTCCGAGCAGTACCACCCAGGCCGGGATCATCAGCCGGTCGCGGCGCAGGGCCAGGCGCAGCAGGGCCCCGGTGCCGGCCAGGTCGCGGGAGCCGCCGGTACGGGCGGCGGCGGGCAGCGTCACGGTGGTCATCGCAGCGTCGCCTTCTCGGAAGCGGAAGCGGAAGCGGAAGCGGAGGCGGCGTCGGCGTCGGCCGTGCCCTGCGCGGCTCGGGTGCCGTCCTGGTAGTGGCGCAGGAACAGCTCCTCCAGCGTGGGCGGCGTGCTGGTCAGGCTGCGCACCCCGGACGCGCTGAGCGAGCGCAGCACCGCGTCCAGCTTGTCGGTGTCCACCTGGAGCCGGACCCGGTGGCCCTGGATGTCGAGGTCGTGCACACCGGGGAGGCCGGAGAGCCCGTCGGGGGCGCCGGCCAGTTCGGCGGTCACGCTCGTACGGGTCAGGTGGCGCAGGTCGGCGAGGGAGCCGGACTCGACGGTACGGCCCTTGCGGATGATGCTGACGCGGTCGCACAGTGCCTCGACCTCGGACAGCACATGGCTGGAGAGCAGCACCGTACGTCCGCGGTCGCGCTCCTCCTCGACGCAGTCCTGGAAGACCTCCTCCATCAGCGGGTCCAGCCCGGAGGTCGGCTCGTCCAGGATGAGCAGGTCCACGTCGGAGGCGAACGCGGCGACCAGGGCGACCTTCTGGCGGTTGCCCTTGGAGTACGTGCGGCCCTTCTTGGTGGGGTCCAGCTCGAAGCGCTCCAGGAGGCTGTTCCGGCGGGCCGTGTCGAGGCCGCCGCGCAGCCGCCCGTAGAGGTCGATGGCCTCGCCGCCGGAGAGGTTGCGCCAGAGCGTGACGTCGCCGGGGACGTACGCGATCCGGCGGTGCAGGGCGACGGCGTCGCGCCACGGGTCCCTGCCCATCAGCCGCGCGCCACCCCCGTCGGCGCGCAGCAGGCCGAGCAGGACGCGGATGGTGGTGGACTTGCCCGCCCCGTTGGGGCCGAGGAAGCCGTGCACCTCGCCGGTCTCGACGTCGAGGTCGAGACCGTCCAACGCGTGGGTCCGGCCGAAGGACTTGCGGAGGCCGGACACCGAGATTGCCTTCGTCATGTTTTTGAACGTACGCTTCCTTCACAAATTTGTGAAGTTAAGAAACCGTATAAAGTCAGTGATCGTGAAGCGTCCGTCCGGGGGAGCACGGGAGAGGATCAGAGGGTGAGCGAGCAGGCAGAGCAGCGGCAGGACGGGGACACCGGGCGCGACGAGGAGGCGGTCTCCCGGTTCGTGGAGCGCTTCGCCTCGGAGCTGACCGAGGCGGGCATGCAGCGGATGGCCTCCCGGGTCTTCGCGGCGCTGCTCGCCTCCGACTCCGGTGCCCTCACCTCGGCCGAACTGTCCGAGCGGCTGCAGATCAGCCCCGCCGCCGTCTCCGGCGCGATCCGCTACCTGGTGCAGGTCAGCATGGTCCGCCGGGAGCGCGAGCCGGGCACCCGTCGGGACCGCTACCGGCTCCTGAACGAACTCTGGTACGAGACGCTGGGCAACCGCGACAACGTGCTGACGCGCTGGGAAGACGTCCTGCGGGAGGGCGCGAAGTCGCTCGGGCCGGGCACCCCGGCCGGTGCCAGGGTCGCCGAGACCGTCGCCTTCTTCGAGTTCATGCAGGGCGAGCTCGCCAGGATGCTGGAGCGCTGGCGTGAGTACCGGGACAAGGAGCTGCGCGGCGAGGGCTGAGGGGGCTGCGGGAACCTCCGCCGCGGGGCGTCGCCGCGTCAGTCGTGCGGCAGCGTCAGCCGCCACGGGTCCGGATGCACCGTCCACGTACGGGTCCTGACCGGGCCGCCGACGACCACGTCCGCCTGGTAGCGGAAGTCCGCGCCCGACACGGTCACCGCCCGCGCGCGGGCCCGTACCGGCGGCCCGGTCTCCTGCCAGTGCACCACCACCTCGGCCAGCCCGGTGCCGTCGGCGCCGTCGCCGGGCGTGACCGAGACCCACCGCACCGGCCGGTCCAGGTCGGCCAGCACCACGCCGTCCGCCTCGACCCGCAGCCGGTGGCCCGCCGTGGCGGAACGCCGTCCGCCGGGCGGGGCCGAGTGGCCCGGCAGGTCCGAGAGTCCGGGCAGGGCCGAGGGGCCGGGCGGTTCCGAGGGGCCGGGCGGGGCGGTCGTCGGCCGCGACAGCAGCGCTGTACGGGCCGTCCGGACGAGCCGGTCCCACCACGCCGCCGCGCGGGGGCCCGGCAGCGGGACCGTTTCCGTGCCGTCGCGCCGGCCCGGGCGCCGTCCCGGCCGCCCGCCGAGCCCCTTCCACCGGTGTCGCCGACAGCGCCTGCCGGGCGGCTCCGGCTCCGTACCGGACGGGATGTCCAGGCCGCCCAGCACGATGCCGTCGCTGTCGTCCGTGAGCAGGTGCAGGCGGTGTTCCGTACCGTCCAGGACCGCACGGGCGGCGGCGACGGTGTCCGTCGGCACGCCCAGCGCGCGGGCCAGCGCCACCGCGCCCGGCGCGCCCACCGGCACCACCGCCAGCGCCACCCCCGCCAGATCGCGCTCCTTGTGCAGCAGCGCCACGGCGCGCAGCAGCGCCCGGTCGTCGCCGATCACCACGGGGCGGCGATGGCCGCGGCGGGCGAGCGCCCGCGCGTACTCCTCGGGGCCGTCGGGAAAACAGATCTTCGCGGCCGCGCCCGCGCACAGGACGTCCTTGGCGATCCGTACGGATTCCCCGTCCGTACTGCGGGCGGCCGGGTCGATGACCACGAGCAGGGGGTGCCCCCGGACCCCGTCCGGGAGAGAGTGCCCAGAAGGCTGCGCCGACACCTCGGTCCTTCCTCAGGTAGCATCTCGGTGCAAGAGCCCCTTGCGCTATTGCGCCAGGGGCTTCGTCTATTCCGGGGCACCGGTTCGACGGCTTCAGCGATGTCGTACGCGTACACCTGCACGCATACGGCCTCACGCACGTTGGACATGCCCCGCCCGGAAGGGGTGTACGCCTGTGCCCGCACTTGTGCTGCTCGGTGCTCAGTGGGGTGATGAGGGCAAGGGAAAGGCCACCGATCTGCTCGGTGGGTCCGTCGACTATGTGGTGCGTTACCAGGGCGGCAACAACGCCGGTCACACGGTTGTCGTAGGCGACCAGAAATACGCGCTGCACCTTCTCCCTTCCGGAATCCTCTCGCCGGGGTGCACCCCGGTCATCGGCAACGGTGTCGTCGTCGACCCTGCGGTCCTGCTCTCCGAGCTGAGCGGACTCAACGAGCGCGGTGTCGACACGTCCAAGCTGCTGATCAGCGGTAACGCGCACCTGATCACGCCGTACAACATCACGGTCGACAAGGTCACGGAACGTTTCCTCGGCAAGCGGAAGATCGGTACGACGGGCCGCGGCATCGGCCCGACCTACGCCGACAAGATCAACCGCACCGGTATCCGCGTCCAGGACCTCTTCGACGAGTCGATCCTGCACCAGAAGGTCGAGGCGGCCCTCGACTTCAAGAACCAGGTGCTGGCCAAGCTCTACAACCACCGCGCGGTGGTCGCCGAGCAGGTCGTCGAGGAGATGCTCAGCTACGCGGACCAGATCAAGGGTTACGTGGCCGACACCACCCTCCTGCTGAACAACGCGATCGACGACGGCAAGGTCGTCCTCTTCGAGGGCGGCCAGGGCACGCTGCTCGACGTGGACCACGGGACCTACCCGTTCGTGACCTCCTCCAACCCGACCGCGGGCGGCGCCTGCACCGGCGCGGGGGTCGGCCCCACGAAGATCAGCCGGGTCATCGGCATCCTCAAGGCCTACACGACCCGGGTCGGCGCGGGCCCGTTCCCGACCGAGCTGTTCGACGCGGACGGCGAGGCGCTGCGCACCATCGGCGGCGAGCGCGGTGTGACCACCGGCCGCGACCGGCGCTGCGGCTGGTTCGACGCGGTCATCGCCCGGTACGCGACCCGCGTCAACGGCCTCACCGACTTCTTCCTCACCAAGCTGGACGTGCTCACCGGCTGGGAGCAGATCCCGGTCTGCGTCGCGTACGAGATCGACGGCAAGCGCGTCGAGGAGCTGCCCTACTCGCAGACCGACTTCCACCACGCGAAGCCGATCTACGAGACCCTGCCGGGCTGGTCCGAGGACATCACCAAGGCCAAGACCTTCGCCGAGCTGCCGAAGAACGCGCAGGCGTACGTCAAGGCGCTGGAGGACATGTCGGGCGCGCCGATCTCCGCGATCGGCGTCGGCCCGGGCCGGGACGAGACGATCCAGATCAACTCGTTCCTGGACTGACGGACGCTGTGTCCGCGCGGCGGCAGCCGTGCGGGAGCCGTGGCCCCGCTCCCCTCCGGAGCGGGGCCACGGCTTTATGGTTTTCGCAGGTGGCGGCGTTCGGCGGGGGCGTACGGGCCCCTACCGCTGTCCCTGGGCGCTGCCCGTCATGGCGGCCCGCTGCTGCCTGAGCCGGTGGTTCTCCTCGATCAGTGCCCGGCTGCTGAGCGCCCCGGCATCAGCTCTTCTTCGTGTACGTGAACGTCGGCTTGCCGTCGTCGAAGACCCGGCGGAGCTTGCCGTCGGGTTGCAGGCGCAGGGTGCTGGGGGCACCCGGGCTGCAACTGGTCGCCGGGCCCGCCACGACGGTGGTCGGTCCGAGGCGCAGCGGCGGCCCGCCGTTCATGAGGATGGCCTTGAACTCGCAGCGGAATTTGGCGCCGCGCGCTTCCATGGCCAGGACGGTGTCGCCGACCGCGCCCTGGGTGAGGGTGAAGCGGTAGGTGTCGCTGCCGCCCTTGCCGCGCTTGGTCTCCCAGGTGCCCAGGAATTCCTGCGCAATGACGCCGGGCTCCTTGCCCGCCGCCTTGCCGACCTTGCCGTCCGCCGCGGTCACGGTGCCGCCGTCGGCCTTCGCGGTGCTCCCCTCGTCCCCGTCGGGGCTGAACCAGACGTAGGCGATGCCGATACCGGCGGTGGCGAGGCCGAGGCCGACGGCGGCGGCCAGGCCGAGGGCGCGGGTACGGGGACGGCCGGTGGAGCCGGCGGCTCCGGTGGAACCGGTGGTGCGGCCGCGGCCGGTGTTGCCGGATCGGCTGCCGTGACCGCTGTGGCCATGACCGCTGTTCCCACTACGACTGCTGTGGCTCGAAATGCTGCCGAGTCCGGTGCGGCCGGTGGGACTCTTGCGGCGCCGCCCGTGCGTGCTGCCCCCGGAGGACGGGGACACGGTGGCGTCCGGCGGGGACGTCGGAGCGCCGGCCGCGGCGTACGGCGGCGGGGGCGCGGAGCCGGGAGCCTGGGGCGGCAGGGGCGCCGAAACGGGCCCCGGCGCGGGCGTGGGGGCCTGCTCCCGGTCCCGGGCCGCGCCGGAGTGGCCCCAGGAGCCGTCGGCGCTCTCCCAGGGCCGGTGGCCACCGGAACCGTCCCAGGACCGGTTGCCGGACTTGTCCCAGGACGGGTCTCCGGGGGTGTCCCAGGGCGCGTCCCCGGACTCGTCCCCCGCGCCGTTCGGATTCTCCGCGTCGAGCAGCTCGACGGCGTGCCGCCCCAGCTCGGCGATGAGCGCGCCCGGCAGCCAGGGCTCCTGGCCGTCGTCCTCGGAACCGGTGTACGCGATGAGCTGCTCCGGCGTCGGGCGCTGCGCCGGGTCCTTGGCGAGGCAGGCCGCGACCAGGCTGTGCAGCCCGTACGGCAGCCCGGTCAGGTCCGGGTCCTCCTGGGCGATGCGGTACATCAGCGCGTGCACCCCGCTGTCGGACGTACCGAAGGGCAGCCGTCCGGTGGCCGCGAACATCAGCACCGAGCCGAGGCAGAAGACGTCGCTGGCGGGTGTGACGGGCCGGCCGCGCACCTGCTCGGGCGACATGAAGCCGGGCGAGCCGACCGCCTGGTTGGTACGGGTGAGGCCGCCGCCGACGGTCACCGCCTCCAGCGCCCGCGCGATGCCGAAGTCGATGACCTTGGGGCCGTCGATGGTGAGCAGGATGTTGGACGGCTTGAGGTCGCGGTGGACGATGCCGGCGGCGTGGATGCTGCGCAGCGCGCCCGCCAGCCCGCCGGCGAGGATGCGTACGGAGCGCTCGGGCAGCGGCGTACGGCCCTCGGTGATCACCTGCCGGAGCGAGGGGCCCGCGATGTAGCCGGTGGCGACCCACGGTGTCGCGGCCTCGGTGTCGGCGTCCAGCACGGGCGCGGTCCACTCGCCGCCGACGCGCCGCGCGGCCTGCACCTCCTGCCGGAAGCGGGCCCGGAAGTCGTCCTGGCCGGACAGTTCGGTCTTGACCAGCTTGACGGCGACCGTGCGGCCGCGGTCGGAACGGGCGAGGTAGACGCGGCCCATCCCGCCCTCGCCCAGCCGCCCCAACAGCCGGTACGCCCCGATCCGCGGCGGGTCCTGGGGGCCGAGCTGCCCGAGGCGGCCGCGCTCTGCGCGCTCATTCACGTTCCGCTTGCCCTTTCAGCTTGTTCGCCCTGTGCTCCCGGACGTGCCCTGCGGGGACGGTGCCGCAGGCGCGAACGTATCGGACGACGCCACCGGTCCGGTTTCGGTTCCCCGGTGTCCGTACGGGCCGTGATCGGGCCGGGTCGTGTGCGGCCGGTGTGCGGTGTGGCCGGGCCGGGCCGGCCGGGCGCGGTCGTCGGAACGGTCGTCAGGACGCGGGCGTGAGCCCACACTTCGGTGCACTCAGTAGCCGAGGTTATCTAGCGCGCGCGACAGCGTCTCCACCGCCTCCACGGCCGCGCGGAAGTCCGGTGTGCCGCCGAGCTGTTCGGCCAGGCCGGCGGCGAACGCGGTGTGGTCCGCGGCGATGCGGTGCACAGCGGACAGCCCGTCATCGGTGAGCGCGAGCAACTTGGCCCGGCGGTGGGCCGGGTTGGGCCGGTACTCGGCCAGCCCCTCCGCCACCACCAGGTCCGCGATCCGCTGCACGCTCTGCCGGGTGATGCCCATCGTCCGCGCGATTCCGGCCACGGACAGCGGCCCGTCCGCCACGGCGCCGAGCACCTGCCGGCGGGCGGCGGTCAGCCCGGCCGGGCGCGCCAGCCGCTCCGACACGGCGAGCAGCCGGCCGTTGAGCCGGGAGACGCCGAGGGTGGTGCGGCTGAGGAGTTCGGGGGCGAGCGGGGCTGCCTGCATGACAGCACCCTGTCCGGGTGACAGGAAGCTGTCAACGGAGCGGGCGGGGTGTCGGCCGTCCGGGTGAGCCGTGCGCGTTAACCCGTGGAGTGGGGTGGAGTTAACCCGTCCGTTCCTAGCGTCTGACGCGTACCGATCAGCGACCGACAGGAGACGCGCCATGGAGACGCCGGGGCAGCTCGCCGCCCACCTCGTGCTCGACCTCACCGCGGTGAGCGTACTGACGTTCGCCATCTACTTCCCGCGCCACCGGCGCCGCGACCTGGTGCCCGCCTACCTCGCGCTGAACGTCGCGCTGTTCGCGGTCGTCTCGGCGCTGGCCCAGGTCGGCGAGGGCGGCACGGCCCTCGGGTTCGGCCTGTTCGGAGTGCTGTCGATCATCCGGCTGCGGTCCGACTCGATCCAGCACGAGGAAGTCGCGTACTACTTCACCACCCTGGTCCTGGGCCTGCTGTGCGGCCTGCCGCACCTGGACTTCGCCGTCGCGGCGACGCTCACCGCCCTGCTGCTCCTGGTCATGTACGGCGCCGACCACCCGCGGCTGATGGCCCGCACCTGCCGGACCGTCGTCACCCTCGACGCCGTCCACACCGACCAGCGGGCGCTCTGCGAGGACCTGGCGCGCCGGCTCGGCGGCGAGCCCCGCGCCTGGACGGTCAAGGAAATCGACTGTGTCCGGGATCTGATGGTGGTGGACGTCCGCTTCCGTCTGCCGGAACCTTTCGGCAGGCCCGCTCGTACGACCTCACAGCGCACCGACCGCAACCGGCCCCGCACGATCACCCGCTCCCCCGCGCACCCGCAGCCCCGTCCCCTTTCCGAGGAGACCGTGTGATTCCCGCCGTACGGGCGATCGCCCGCGCCGCCATGGCGGCGCGCCCGATAACCCTCTCCGAGCTCCAGGCCCGCGCTGAGCTGATGGCCCGCATCGACCGCAGCTACCTCGTACCGGTCGAGATCTTCGCGGACTTCGCGGCCCGGCTGACCGACCCGCGGCGCCCCGGCGGCCCGTTCCGGTCACTGTGCATCAACGGCCGCCGCTGGTTCGGCTACCACTCCGTCTACTACGACACCCCCGGGCTCCAGACCTTCCACGACCACCGGCAGGGCCGCCGCTACCGCTACAAGATCCGCGAACGGCTGTACGAGGACTCCGGGGAGCGTCAGTTCGAGATCAAGCTCAAGGGGCGGCGCGGCGAGACGCTCAAGCGGCGGCAGCCGCTGCTGCCCGGGGAAGCGACGCTCGGGCGCGGCCCGCGCGGCTTCCTGGCCTCCGTCCTGCACGGTACGTACGGCATCGGCGCCCCCGGGGAACTGGTGCCGTCGCTGGTGACCGACTACCGGCGCGCCACCTTCGTCGCCGACGAGCAGCGCATCACCTGCGACGCGGACCTGGTCTGCCGGGACGCGGGCACCGGCCGCAGCGTACGGGCCGACGGCGGGCTGGTCCTGGTCGAGACGAAGACCTCGGTCACCGGCCACCTGACGGAGGCGGACCGGCTGCTGCACACCTACGGACTGCGCGCCGCCGAGTTCACCAAGTACTGCGGGGCGATGGCGGCGCTGCGCCCCGGGCTGACGGCCAATCAATGGCGGCGGGCGGTGGGGGAGGCGTTTCCGCGGGCCGCGGCCTAGACACCGGGGGAGGGAGGCCCCGTGCCTCGGGCGCGGCGGTCCGCGGGCGCCGGGCCGAAGCGGGCCGTGACGCGGGCGCCGCCGCCGGACGCCGTGCCGCACTCCAGCGAGCCGCCCGACTCCTCCGCCGACCGGCGCACGATGTCCAGGCCCAGCCCCGTCGAGCCGCCGCCACTGCGGCCGCGCTCCGGGACGTGCCCGGCGGGGAAGCCGGGGCCGTCGTCCTCGACGGTCAGCAGGCACCCGCCGGAGCCCTCGCGGGCGACCGTGACGCGCAGCCCCGCGCCGTCCGGAGTGTGGTCGAAGACGTTGCCGATCAGGGCGTCCACGGCCGCGGCCAGCCCGGCCGCGTCGGCCCGTACGACGGCCGGTCCGTCAGGCGCCGCGAAGCCCAGCTCGCGGCCCTGGTCCTCGGCGAGCGGGCGCCAGAAGTCGGCGCGTTCGCGGGCGACGGAGGCCAGGTCGGCGCGTGGGGGGCGCCGGGTGCCTGCCGCCTCCGCCGCCCCCGGGCCCGCCGTGCCCGCCTCCGCCGCACTCGGGCCCGCCGCGCCGCGTCCGGCCGCCGCGCGCAGCGGTTCGCGCGCCGTACGGATGATGTCGTCGACGCTGCGCTCCAGCGCCGCCACGTCCGCCGCGATCCGCTCCGCCTCCGCCGGGTCGCGCAGCCCTTCCGCGTCCAGGCGCAGCGCGGCGACGGGGGTGCGCAGCCGGTGCGCGAGGTCGGCCGCGTTCTCCCGTTCGGCGGTCAGGAAACCGTCGATACGGTCCGCCAGACGGTTCACCTCGCGCGCCACCGCGCGCAGCTCGGGCGGCCCGGACGGCTCGGCGCGGGCCGCCAGGTCGCCCGCGGCCAGCCGGTCGGCGACCCGGGACAGCCGGCGCGCCGAGCCGACCAGGCGGGCACCGAGCCGGTCGGCGACCAGCAGCCCCAGCAGGACCAGTGCCACGCCGATCCCGGCGATCTCCAGCGAGGAGGCCAGCGTGCCCGCGTACAACTGGCTCTCCGACAGCGCGACGAGGACGACGGCGGTGCCGCCCGCCACCCCCTGCACCGGCACCAGGACGGTACGGCCCCCGGCGGGCGGCTCGTACGTGAACGCCCGCCCGTAACGGGCCAGCCGTACCGCGTCGGTGACGGGCGTGGCGGGCCCGAGCACGGCGCCGTCGGCGAGCACGACCGAAGTACGGGGGAGCCCCGGCCCGTTGGCGGAGTCGACGATGCCCGCGGCGGACCGGCGCGCGTCCGGCGCCCCGCCGGAACCCGCGCCCCGCCCGCCGGCCAGCGCCTGGCCGACCCCGGTGGCCAGCGAGTGGGCACGCGAGGTGGCGTCGGCGGTGGCCCGGTCGGCGGCGTGGCTGCGGGTGAGCAGGGCGAGCGGGACCAGGAGGGCGGCGAGGACGAGCGCGGTGGTCGCGGCGGTCAGGAGGAGCAGGCTGCGGCGCATGGTTACGGCTTGCGGGGCGGGGTGGGGCCGTCGTCCGGGCCGGTTCCGTCCGGGGCTTCCGGTGCCGCCAGCTTCACGCCCACCGTGCGGACCGTGTGCAGGTAGCGCGGCCGCTGTGCCGTCTCGCCCAGTTTGCGCCGCAGCCAGGACAGGTGGACGTCCACCGTCTTGTCCGCGCCGCCCAGCGGCTGCTGCCACACCTCCGCCAGCAGCTCCCGCCGGGAGATCACCTGCCCCGCGCGGCGCGCCAGGTAGGCGAGCAGGTCGAATTCGCGCGGCGTCAGGTCCAGCGGCTCGCCGTCCAGGGACACCTCGCGCGCGGCCGCGTCCACGCGCAGGCCGCCGACCCGCAGCGCGGGTTCCGCTTCCGCGGTGCCGAGGCGGCGCAGCACCGCCTTGATACGGGCGTCCAACTGAGCAGCCCCGAAGGGCTTGACGATGTAGTCGTCGGCGCCGTCCCCGAGGGCCGCGACCATGTCCGGCTCCTCGTCGCGCGCGGTCGCCACGATCACCGGTACGTCGCTGACGGCCCGCAGCATCCGGAGCACCTGCGCGCCGTCCACGTCCGGCAGTCCGAGGTCCAGGACGACGAGGTCCGGGCGGTCCGTGACGGCGGCGTCCAGGCCGGACATGCCGGTCGCCGCGGTGGCCACGGCATGGCCGCGGTCGCGCAGCGCGCGCAGCAGGGCGCCGCGCAACTGGGGGTCGTCCTCGACGACGAGGAGATGGGACATGCCCGTCACCGTAACCAGGCACCCGGCCGCGGCGGGAGACGCCGCGAGTTACGGCACACGCCGGGCCAGGGGTTTGTCCGCGCCTTAACCGGACGTTAGGAAAGGGTGCGGGAAGGTGCCCGGGACGGTGGCACGGGCCGTACGGGCGCCGGGGCCGTACGGCGGAACGGCAGGAAGGACGGCGCGATGGCGTGGCGCAGTGTGGCGGCGACGGCGGCCTGGATGTGCGCGGTGGCCGCGGCGGGCGGACTCGGCGCCTGGTCGCTGGCGAGCGCCGACACCGGTGGCCGCAACGCGCGGGCCGTACCGCTGGACGACGGGGGTGTACGGGACAAGCTCGCCGCGGCCCGCGCCGCGTCCCAGGATCCCGGGCCGAGGGCGTCTTCGGGCTCCGCCGGGACCGGATCGCCGTCGGGCGCGCCGTCCGGTACCGGGGCCGCCTCCCCCTCCCCCGCCCGCCCCGTGGGCGGCGGCACGGTTCGCCTGGCCGGGGGCAGCGCCACCGCCGAGTGCCGTACGGACGGCCGGATCTACCTGACGGTCTGGAGCCCGGCCACCGGTTACCGCGCCGACGACGTACGGCGCGGGCCGGCCGCCACCGCCGCGATCGAGTTCGAGCCGCTCGACGACCACTCCGGCGACGACCACTCCTACATGCTCCGCTGCGCGGCGGACGGCCGCCCGCAGGCCGCCTCGGCCCCGGACGACGACGATGACGACTAGGGCGTTTCTGATGGATCTCCGTGACGCCGCGGAGATCCATCAGAAACGCCCTAGCCGCCCCGGCAGCCGCCGAGGCCGCCGGCCCTGGAGTTTCCTCCAGCCCCACCGACAGACTGTCCGCGCCCGTGGTGAGCGCCATACACAGTGTCGGTACCTGACGCCCCGCACCCGTCCCTAGGCTGAAGGCGTCCGCCGTACCGTGCCCCTTGGCGGGCCCGAGCGATCCGAGGTAGTGCCCGTGACCACGACGCAACCCGACCCGGCAGCCGGCGCGGCGGTGCACGCCGCCGACCGCGCGCACGTCTTCCACTCCTGGTCCGCGCAGGGCCTGATCGACCCGCTGCCGGTGGCCGGCGCCGAGGGCTCGTACTTCTGGGACTACGACGGCAACCGCTACCTCGACTTCTCCTCCCAACTGGTCAACACCAACATCGGCCACCAGCACCCGAAGGTCGTCGCCGCGATCCAGGAGCAGGCCGGCAAGCTGTGCACCCTCGCGCCGGGCTTCGCCGTGGACGTCCGCTCCGAGGCCGCCCGGCTGGTCGCCGAGCGCACCCCTGGCGACCTCGACAAGATCTTCTTCACCAACGGCGGCGCTGAGGCCGTGGAGAACGCGGTCCGCATGGCCCGGCTGCACACCGGCCGGACCAAGGTGCTGTCCGCCTACCGCTCGTACCACGGCGCCACCGCCGCCGCGATCAACCTGACCGGCGACCCGCGCCGCTGGCCGTCCGACACCGCCTCGGCCGGTGTCGTGCACTTCTGGGGACCGTTCCTGTACCGCTCGCCGTTCCACGCGGAGAACGAGGCCCAGGAGTGCGAGCGCGCCCTCGCGCACCTGGCGGACACGATCGCCTTCGAGGGGCCGGAGTCGGTCGCCGCGGTCGTCCTGGAGACGGTCCCGGGCACCGCCGGGATCATGGTCCCCCCGCCCGGCTACCTGGCCGGCGTCCGCGAGATCTGCGACCGGTACGGCATCGTCTTCGTCCTGGACGAGGTCATGGCGGGCTTCGGCCGTACGGGCCACTGGTTCGCCGCCGACCACTTCGGCGTCACGCCGGACCTGCTGACCTTCGCCAAGGGCGTGAACTCCGGCTACGTACCGCTGGGCGGCGTCGCCCTCTCCGCCGAGATCGCCGCCACCTTCGACCAGCGCCCCTACCCGGGCGGCCTGACCTACTCCGGGCACCCGCTGGCCTGCGCCTCCGCCGTCGCCACGATCAACGCGATGGCCGAGGAGAACATCGTGGAGAACGCCGCGGAGATCGGCGAGCGGGTCATCGGGCCCGGGCTGCGCGCCCTCGCGGAACGCCACCCCTCGGTCGGCGAGGTGCGCGGCCTGGGCGTCTTCTGGGCGCTGGAGCTGGTCAAGGACCAGGAGACGCGCGAGCCGCTGGTGCCGTACAACGCGTCGGGCGCGGCCAACGCCCCGATGGCCGAGTTCGCGGCGGCCTGCAAGCGCGGCGGTCTGTGGCCCTTCGTGAACATGAACCGTACGCATGTCGTGCCGCCCTGCACCGTCACGGAGGCCGAGGTGAAGGAGGGCCTGGCGGCCCTGGACGCGGCCCTGTCGGTGGCGGACGCGCACACGCGCTGAGGGCCGGGGCGGGCGCGGGCCCGGGCCCGGATCCGGGCGCACGGCCGGGCCGCCGGGCCCCGGCCGTCCCGGGCCGCTCCCCGTACCACCGTCGCCCCGCCCGTCCCCCTCGCCTATCGTGAGGGCGAGGGCCGCTCTCCTTGCGCGGTCTACGGACCATGCGGTCGCACGGGCCCCCGGGCCCACGAGGCCGCCGAAGGAGACGGACACGATGCCCGCCGGCCCAGGCAGCGGAGTCATACGGCGCAACACCCTGCGCCAGCAGATCGCCGACGCGCTGCGCGACGAGGTGCTGGCCGGACGGCTGCCCTGCGGAGACCAGTTCACGGTCAAGGAGATCGCCGAACAGTACGGCGTCTCCGCGACGCCCGTGCGCGAGGCGCTGCTCGACCTGTGCGCGCAGGGCCTCCTCGACGTCGAGCAGCACCGCGGTTTCCGCGTGCACGCCTTCACCGCCGCCGACTACCGCGCCATGATCGAGGCCCGCACCCTGATCGTCGAGGGCATCTTCCGCACCCGCGCCGAGCGGGCGCTGAGCACCGCCTCGCCCGCGGTGATGATGTCCATCCGGCGCCGTGCCGAGGAGGCCGAACGGGCGGCGCGGGCCGGTGACATGGACGTACTGATCGGGTACGACCTGCGCTTCTGGCGCGAACTGGGCAGTCTGGTGGGAAACCCGTACATCAGTGACTTCCTGGACCGGGTGCGGGTCCAGAGCTGGGTCTTCGCCGTGCCGCTGCTGCGGCGTGAGCCGGATCTGCGCGGCCGGCTGTGGCACGGCCACCGCGATCTGGTCGGCGCCGTCGTCCGGCGCGACCTGACCGAGGCACAACGGCTGGTACGCGAGTACAACGAGCACTCCCTCGCCCTCGTCGGTGGACCCGGGTAGCACTACGCTGTCCCGACCGCCCCCCACCCGACTGGAAGCGAGTCTCGTCTCGTGGCATGTGACCTGTGGCTGGTCCCCCTTGTCGATGTGCTGTGCCACAGCCCCGACAACCCTTTCTCCGAAGAGATCGCCGCCTACGACCAGGCCCTCACGGAAGCGGGGCTCCCGCCGGTCCCCGTCTTCAGCTACATGCCCGGCCTCTCCGGGGACGTCGCCCCGGTGGCGGGCTTCGACTACGACGCCCTGCACTTCCTGCGGCGCGCCTACCTGCTGAAGATCTGCGGCCTCGAAGTGACACCGGTGGACGAACTGGGCGGCGACTACGAGCAGTTGCTGGAGATGTTCGAGACCACGGCCCAGCAGTCGCACCTGGTCTGGCACTACGACCACGCCGGGGCGTACGTCCCGGTCGACTTCCCGCACCCGCTGGCCACCGACGAACTCCTGGAGGGCGGCGGGCCGCTGGGCTCCGCGCACGGCCTGCTGCGCGACCTCGAACTGGTCGCGCCGGCCATCGGTATCGATCCGGCCAATCCGCCGGCCGCGCCGCAGGCCCCGACGCGGCCCACCACGCTGGAGGAACGGGTGGAGGGGCTGCCGCCGGACGACAGCCCGTTCGCGCGGGAGCGGCATGTCTGGCTGGGGCTGCACGCGGCGGCCACGCGCAGCCTGGGCCAAGGATCGATGATCGTCTTCAGTTGACGGTTGACGGCTGAGGGCCGACGGCAGCGGCCGGTGCGGGCGCGGTCGCCGGTCCGTGCGAGCGGGCGTACGCCTCAGCGCGGCGACTCGGGCGGCCGCTGCCGCGGCATGTTCGGTCGGGTGCCCGGCGGGAGCGTGATCCGGCCAGGTTGCGGACCGCCGGGCTCCGGGCGCTGACCCCACTGCGCCGTCGCCCGCGCGGCCGGCGGCAGCGGGCCCGGACGGAACTGGGCCATCCAGTCGGCGGTCTCGGCCCGCACCAGCTCCGCGATGTCCTCGTTGAACCGGCGCAGTACGCCCAGGCAGCGCTCCGCCGCCTCGCCGGCGGTGCCCTCCGTCGGGCCGAGGACCTCGCGGACGTTCTCCGAGGCCCAGTCGAACTGCAAGGTCTCCAGCCGTCGTTGCACGGCCTGCGCGGTCGCCACGTCCCGCATCCAGCCCGCGGTCACCCCGAAGAACCGGTCGCCGGCCACGCACACCGCGGCGACCAGCAGCGCCAGGTACCCCCACTTCGCGCCCCCGGGCGCCACCCCGGTCAGGTCGAGCAGCGGCATCAGGCCGCCCGCCGCCACTCCGGCCGCGGCCCCCAGGCGCAGGGCCCGCGCGCCGCGGCGTTTGGCCACCCGGTCGTGCAGATACCAGGAAGCGGCCCGCAAGGCGCCCTCCTCGACCCAGTGGTACAGCTCGTCGAGGCGCTCAGCCGGCTCGCCCCAGTCCCCGAGCGGGAAGGTGCGGCTCCCCAGATCGCCGCGGCCGCCCCCGGGCCCGCGCTCCTCCCGAGGGAGTCCCTCGGGCTGCATCTCCGGCTGACTCACCCGTGCACTCCCTCATGCAGATACGTGCGATGCGCGCGGTACGTACGAGACGGCCGGTGCGCATCCTCCTTCCTACCGCCGAACGGTGGGCCTCGCCCCCAAGATCGCTTTATTTCCGCCCGGAAGTGGTGCGGAATCAGGTATAGGACCATGCCCGCTCTCACTCGAAAGAGTTGCCACTGCCCGGTGGCGTACGGTTTCCACGGCTTCCGCCTCTTTGGTTCGCCTCTCTCGTCCGGTCCCGTCCCCCTCTCCCGCCCGGCCGCCGGGAGCCCGCGGGGGCGCCGCCCCGCGCCCGTGCCGACGGCGACTAGGCTGCTCACGTGAAGGTCCTCGTCATCGGCGGCGGCGCCCGCGAACACGCCCTGTGCCGCTCACTGTCCCTCGACCCCGACGTCACCGCGCTGCACTGCGCCCCCGGCAACGCCGGCATCGCGGAAGTGGCCGAGCTGCACTCCGTCGATGCCGTCGACGGCGCGGCGGTGGCAGACCTGGCGCAGCGCCTGGAAGCGGACCTGGTGGTGGTCGGACCCGAAGCGCCGCTGGTCGCCGGGGTCGCCGACGCCGTCCGCGAGCGCGGCGTCCCGGTCTTCGGGCCGTCCGCGCAGGCGGCCGAGCTGGAGGGCTCCAAGGCGTTCGCCAAGGACGTGATGGCCGCCGCCGGGGTGCCCACCGCCCGCAGCTACCTGTGCACCACCCCCGCCGAGATCGACGCCGCGCTGGACGCGTTCGGCGCCCCGTACGTGGTCAAGGACGACGGCCTGGCGGCCGGCAAGGGCGTCGTGGTCACCGAGGACGTCGAGGCCGCGCGCGCCCACGCGCTGGCGTGCGACCGCGTGGTCATCGAGGAGTTCCTGGACGGCCCCGAGGTCTCCCTGTTCGCCGTCACCGACGGCGAGACCGTCGTGCCGCTCCAGCCCGCCCAGGACTTCAAACGCGCCCACGACGCCGACGAGGGCCCGAACACCGGTGGCATGGGGGCCTACAGCCCGCTGCCCTGGGCCGACCCCAAGCTGGTCGACGAGGTGCTCCAGACCGTCCTCCAGCCCACCGTCGACGAACTGCGCCGCCGCGGCACGCCGTTCTCCGGGCTGCTGTACGCGGGCCTGGCGATCACCTCGCGCGGCGTGCGCGTCATCGAGTTCAACGCGCGCTTCGGCGACCCGGAGACCCAGGTCGTGCTGGCCCGGCTGCGTACCCCGCTGTCCGCGCTGCTGCACGCCGCCGCGACCGGCACGCTGGCCGCGCTGCCGCCGCTGCGCTGGAGCGACGACGCGGCGGTGACGGTCGTGGTGGCCTCGCACAACTACCCCGGTACGCCGCGCACGGGTGACCCGATCGGCGGCCTGACCGAGGTCGCGGAGCAGGACGCGCCCGGCGCGTACGTCCTGCACGCGGGCACGGAGAAGGACGCCGCCACCGGCGAGGTCGTCAGCGCGGGCGGCCGGGTGCTGTCCGTGACGGCCATCGGCACCGACCTGGCAGCGGCCCGGGAGCGCGCCTACCGGGCGCTCGGCCGGATCACGCTGGACGGGTCCCACCACCGTACGGACATCGCGGCGCGGGCGGCGGGGGAGAGCTGAGGGCCCGTACCGGCGCCGGTACGGCTCCCGCCGGACCTGTTCCGGTCCGGACCGGCCCGCTTTCGGCCGGACCGGACCGCTTCCGGGCCGGTCGGCGTCCGGCTGGGTCCGGGCCGCGCCCGGCCCGGCCCGCGCCGTGCCCGCTACGCGCCGTTCCGGGCAGAGCGGACGATTTTGGCCGGGAAATGGCTCCCGGCTTTACCCAAAGCCATTCCATCGAGTGACCGCACCGCCATCCGGCTGACGGGGAGGGAAGCCCCAACTAGGGTTCCCGGCAAGCGTCGTGTGGCGCCCGTGCCGCCCGGCGGCACGGCTGTCACGGCGGCGTCCGGCAAGTGGCTCACCGGCATTGCGATGTCGGTGGCCGGTGCCACAGTGGTGGAGAGTGAGCGAAGCCGCCGGAAGCCGTCCGCGGCCGCGGCACCGTTGCCCCGCTCTCGTCTCGTCCCGTGTTCTCAACGTCCGTCGGTCAGGGCAGCAGGGGGTGTACAGGCTGGTGGCAGGTCCGGAAGCAGGAGCAGAGGCGGCGCGCGCCCGCGCGCTCGCGGTGCTGCGGATCCGCGGCGCGGCGCTGGGCGTGGCCCTGGTGCCCGCGGCGGTGGCCGTGGTGCTGCTCGTCGGCGGTCTCACCGGCCGCATCGGCCGCGCCGACCCGGTCACGAGTTCCAGCGGCTGGGACACGGCGCGCTGGGCGGTGACGGGGCTCGCGCTGGTCGTGCTGCTGCTGGCGGCGCTGGTCACGGCCGTCGTCGTCCGGGCGCGGCCCGCGCTGAGCCCGTCGGTACCGATAGCCGAGTCCTCGGCCCCCGACCTGTACCGCCTCGTACGGGACCTCGCCGACCGCCTGGAGGTGCCCGCGCCGTCCGCGATAGCGCTGACCCCGGACTGCGACAGCTGGCTGGAGGACCGTACGCATCGGGCGCACGCCCCGCCGCGCGGCCGGGCGGCGCGCGGTGGCGGGGGCGCGGGAGCGCGCGACGGCGCGCGTGCCGAGCAGGCGCCGGTCCTGGTGATCGGTTCGCCGTTCATGTGGTGGATGCGGGTCGCCGAGCTGCGGGCCCTGCTGGCGCCCGTCGTGGCCGGCACCGGCCCCTCCGCCAACCCCGACATAGCCGCGGCCCGCCGCTTCGTACGGGGGCTGGACGCCGCGGTGGCGGTCTCCGCGCGCGCCAAGAGCCCCCTGGCCGCGCCGGCGCCCGCCTTCGTCGGCTGGGTCGCGCGGCTGCTGCTGCGGGCCTGCCGCGAGCACGCCCTGGAGATGGAGCGGTGCGTGGCCGCGGCCGCGTCCGAGCGGGCCCAGAGCGTCGACTACGGGCTGCGGATCGTCGCCCAGGAGCAGGTCGGGCTGGCGTACGCGGGCTGGGACCGGCTGCTGACCCGGGTCGCCCTGCCCGCCTGGCGGATGGGCCGCTGGCCCTCCCGGCTGGACGCCGGGGTGGTCTCCGCGCTCACCGAACTCTCCCGCCGCGACCGTCTGGCCGAAGGTTTCACCTCCCGTCTGGGCGAGCGCCCGGCGTGCGACCTCCTGGAGGAGCCCGGCGCCGTGGACCGCGCCGCCTCCCTCCTCGCCGCCCGCCTCTTCCACGGCGGCCCGGCCGAGCCGGGGCCCGACTGGTCGCCGGTCGGCTGGCAGCAGTATCCGGAGGAGGTCGTGGACCGCAAGTGGCGCCAGGAGGCCGCCCGTCTGCACCGTGTCCTGGACGCCCTCCCGCCGGAGCCGGGCGAGGGCGCGCAGCCTTCGCGCCCCCCGGCGGAGCCGGAGCGCCCCGCCCGGCCCGAATGCCGCATACCCCACCCGGCGCCGCAGTCCCCGGCGCCGCAGTCGGCTCGGCCGCAGTCCCCGGCGCCGGGCGGGCGGTCCGCCGACCCCGGCCCGGGGAGTTCCGGCCCCACGCTGATACGGGTCATCGAACGGCTGACGGCGAACGAGCGCGCGAGCGACCTCGTGGCTGCCCGGCTCGGTGCCGAGCTGGCGCGGGAGGAGCGCGCGGAGGCGGAGCGCCGGGCGGCCCGCGGGCCGGCGGCCGACGGCCCGGACACGGGCGTACCGGGCGTACCGGGTGCGCCGGGCTCCCCCGGCGTCACCTGGGGCGACGGCCTCGCCGACGGGCTCCCGCTGTTCCCGATGCAGCCCCCGCGCACGGGCCGTGAGCTGCTCGCCGACCATGTGACCGCGATGGTGTGCTGTGCCGCCGTGGACACCGCCGGCGCCGCCCCCGGTCTGGACTGGCTCGACGGCCCGGTGCTGCTCGTGGACGGCGCGCGCCGTTCGGACCTGGGCCACCCGGTGCTCCGGCTCGTCGACGACGGAGACGCGGGCCCGCTGGGCGACTGGCTCGGCGAGGTCGGCGTGCGGCCGGAGAAGCCGGTCCGGCTCGTGTGAGGGGCGCCAAGGGCGCGTAGGGAGCGTACGGGGGCGCATTCGGGGGCATGAAGGAGCCGAGTGCGCCTGTTGTCGGCACCCACCGGGCATCACCCGCACGACCGGGCTGAATGTTCCCCTCCAGTTCGCCGTTCATGGCCGGAACCCTTGCGAATTCACGACGAAGGGTGACGGAGCAAGTGCGTAATGTGATGTGCTGGGGTCGGCCCCAGTCGTTCAATCGAGCACGACATCTGAGTGCCGCGGCGGCCTGCTCAGTCGGCGGGGGGACGCAGGGAGGGGAGTACGAATGGGGACGGAGCAGATCCGGCGCTGGGAGTCGGGAGCACTCGCGCACGCGGTCACGGATCCGTTCGGACAGGGCCCGTTGCCCTGGCTGCGCGGCAGCGAGAACTACTTCGACTCCGGTCAGGTGGTCCCCTGGTACGTCGACCCGGCGGTGGCCCCCGGCGAGAAGCGCCTGCCCTCGCCCCGCTCCAGCGCAGGACCCCGTACGGCCGACGACGTACGGCAGCAGATCAAGGGCTTCGTGAGCACCGGCGCGGTCGCCCCCGGCGAGGCCATCGACTTCCGCGTCTCGGTCGATCCGCCGCAGCCCTTCAGCATCGACATCTACCGCATCGGCCACTACGCGGGCACCGGCGCCGCCAAGATCACGACCAGCCCCCGGCTGGCCGGCATCGTGCAGCCCGCACCGCTCGCCGCCGACCGGACGGTCTCCTGCCACCACTGGTGGCTGTCCTGGCGCCTCCAGGTTCCCACGTACTGGAAGCTGGGCGCCTACGTCGCCGTCCTGACCACCGCCGACGGCCACCGCAGCCACGTCCCCTTCACGGTCCGCGACGCGCACCCCGCCGATCTCCTGCTGCTCCTGCCCGACATCACCTGGCAGGCCTACAACCTCTACCCGGAGGACGGCCGCACCGGCGCCAGCCTCTACCACGCCTGGGACGCGGACGGCGCGCTGCTCGGCGAGCCGGACGCCGCCACCACCGTCTCCTTCGACCGCCCGTACGCGGGCGCCGGCCTGCCCCTGCACGTCGGCCACGCCTACGACTTCATCCGCTGGGCCGAGCGCTACGGCTACGACCTCGCCTACGCCGACGCCCGCGACCTGCACGCCGGGCTGGTCGACCCGTCCCGCTACCGCGGCCTGGTCTTCCCCGGCCACGACGAGTACTGGTCCCAGCCGATGCGGCGGACCGCCGAACTGGCCCGCGACAGCGGCACCTCGCTGGTCTTCCTGTCCGCCAACACCATGTACTGGCAGGTCGAACTGGCCCCCTCGCCCGCCGGACCGGACTCGCTGCTCAGCTGCCGGAAACGACAGGGCCCCGGGCGGCCCGCCCTCTGGCGCGAGGCCGGAGACCCGGAACAGCAACTGATGGGCATCCAGTACGCGGGCCGGGTGCCGGAGCCCGCGCCGCTGGTCGTCCGCAACGCCGACCACTGGATGTGGGAGGCGACCGGCGCCCACGAGGGCGACGAACTGCCGGGCCTCGTCGCCGGCGAGGCGGACCGATACTTCCCGCGCACACCACTGCCCGAGCACAGCCACCGCATCCTGCTGGCGCACTCCCCGTACGAGGACGGCGAGGGCACCCGCCGCCATCAGGAGACGTCGCTGTACCGGGCTCTCAGCGGCGCCCTGGTCTTCGCGTCCGGCACCTTCGCCTGGTCACCGGCGCTGGACCGCCCCGGCCACGTCGACGAACGCGTGCAGCGCGCCACGGCCAACCTGCTCGACCGCATCTGCAAGCGGGACTGAAGCGGGACGGAAGTGGGGGAGCAGCGGGGAGCGGGGGCTTCGGGGTGTTCCGCCGCTACCGCGCGGCGAACGCCCCCAGCTCCCGGGCCAGCGCCACCGTCAGCGCCCGGAAGATCCGTACCTCGGGGTTGGGGTCGCCCGCCCGCGTCGCCAGCACGCTGTGCGCGCACGGCGCGTCCAGCACCGGCACGTACACCGTCCCGGGCCACGGGTAGTAGCGGGCGAAGGACTTCAGTCCGGAACCCGCGCCGCGGCCCGCCGCGACGCTCGTCAGCACGTCGTGCGGGGTCAGCGCGCAGTCCGGGGCGCGGCGCTCGCCCTCGTCGAAGTACAGGTAGTCGGTGAACGGCCGCGGGGTGTGCCGGGGCAGCCGCAGGTACGGCAGGTCGATGATGTCCGCGACCCGTACGCCCGTCGCCGCCGCGTCCGCGAGTTGCGACGCCGCCGAGACGGCGACGATCCGCTGCTCGGTGGTCAAGATGTCCACCTCGATGTCCTCGCTCCGGATCGCGGGCCGTACGAACGCGACGTCCACCCGGTCCTCGCGCAGCGCGCTGCAGTGCTCCGTGAACGTCAGCTGGACGAGCTGGAGCGGGACGTCCGGGCGGGCCCGGCGGAAGGCGTTGACGGCCGCCGGGGTGACCTCGGCCGAACCGTGGCCCATCACCCCCACCCGCAGCCCGCGCGCGGCCAGGGACGACGCGGCCGAAGCGCGCTGCGCCGCCTCGGTCACGTCCTCCACGGCGGCGTTCGCGGCGGCCAGCAGCGTACGGGCGTGGGAGGCCAGCCGCCGGCCGGCGGCGGTCGGCCGCACGGGACCGTTGCCGCGGTCCAGCAGCCGGGTGCCGAGCTCGCGCTCCAGCTGCTGCACATGCTGGGTGACCGCGGCGGGTGAGAGGAAGAGCCGCGACGCGGCCCGCCCGAAGTGTCCTTCCTCGACCACCGCCAAGAAGGAAGACAGGCGTCGCAGGTCCATGAGTGCCACGATAAAACGATCCGGCACCCGGTCGCGGCGGTCGTTCACGATTCCTGAACGGAGGCGGCGCGCGGGGCCTCCGGCCTCGTACAACGGCTCTCATGAGCACGTCCGCCGCCGAGCCCCGCACCGAGCCCCGTTCTGATGGCCGTACCGATCCTCGTACCGATTGCCGTACCGACTCCCGTACCGGTCCCCGCACCGACTCCCACCACCGCCACTGGCTGCGCGCCGGCTGGATGATGACCGCCTCCGGCTGGAGCGCCAACCAGTTCTCCGCCCTCCTCGGCGCCTACCGCGACGACCTGGGCCTGACCACGGCCACCACCACCGCCCTCTTCGCGGTGTACGTCCTCGGCCTGATCCCCGGGCTGCTGCTGGGCGGCCCGCTCGCCGACCGGCGCGGCCGCCGCCCCGTCGTCTTCACCGCGCTCGCCACCGCCGCCGTGGCGACCTGCCTGCTGATGGCGGGTCCGGCCGCCGCCTGGCTGCTGTGGCCGGGCCGCTTCCTGACCGGCCTCGGCGCGGGCGCCCTGCTCACCGCGGGCAGCGTGTGGATCAAGGAACTCTCGTCCGCCCCGTACGACCCGGCCACCGCACCCGGCACGGCGGCCCGCCGCTCCGGGCTCTTCCTCTCCGCGGGCTTCGCCTCCGGCGGGCTGGCCGCCGCACTGATCGCCCAGTGGGCACCGCACCCGATGATCACGGCGTACGTCCCGCACCTGGTGCTGTCGGCGGTGGCCGCGGTGGCGGCCGCCCGGGCGCCGGAGACGGGCCGGGCGGCCGAGGCCGCGCACCGTCCGGCCGCCGAGGAGACACAGTCCGCCGCCGGCGAGGCCCGGCCCGCCGCCCATGGGACGTCCGAAGCCCACGGGACGTCCGCCGCCCCCTTCCGGCGGCTGGTCGCCCCGGTGGCTCCCTGGGTGTTCGCCGCCCCCACCATCGCCTTCGTGACCCTGCCCGGACTCGTCGGCGCCCGCCTCGACGGCTGGCAGACCGTGTACGCGGGCGTCGCCACCGCCGTGACCCCGGGCGCCGGGCTCCTCGTCGCGCCCCTCGCCCGCCGGCTCGCCGCCCGGCACCGCCTCGCCACCGCGGCCGCCGGACTGGTGGCCGTCGCACTCGGCCTCCTCGTCGCCGCCGGCGCCGTCGCGGCCGGGCAGCCCGCCGTGGCGCTGATCGCCGCGGTGGTGCTCGGCGGCGGATACGGGCTGTGCGTGGCGTACGGGCTCACCGAGGTCGCCGCCCTGGCGCCGCCGCACCGGCTGGCCCGCCTCACCGCACGCTTCTGGACCCTCGCCTACCTGGGCTTCTTCGCCCCGTACGTGATCACCCTGGTCGGCGCGGCGGTGTCGCCGCCGGTCATCCTCACGGTCGCCGCGGCGCTGGCCCTGCTGACGCTGGGCGGGGTCGGCCGTGCGGCACGCCGGGACGGGGTGTGACCCGGACCTGGTCCGGACCTGCCCCGCACCTGACCGGACCCTGCGCCGCCGTTCCCACCCCGCATACGGGAGAATCGGCAGGAGGGGCCTGGATCAACCTACGCGGAGGCAGCGTGTCCGGTTTTGTAGAAAAGCCCGAGGCCGTGGAGGTACCGGGGCTCACCCACCTCCACACCGGCAAGGTGCGCGACCTCTACCAGAACGCCGACGGCGACCTGGTCATGGTCGCCAGTGACCGTATGTCCGCCTACGACTGGGTGCTGCCCACCGAGATCCCCGACAAGGGACGGGTGCTGACCCAGTTGTCGCTGTGGTGGTTCGACCAGCTCGCCGACCTGGTCCCCCATCACGTGCTCTCCACGGACCTGCCCCCCGGCGCCCCGGCGGACTGGGAAGGCCGTACGACGGTCTGCACCTCCCTCGCGATGGTCCCCGTCGAGTGCGTCGCCCGCGGCTACCTCACCGGCTCCGGCCTCGCCGAGTACCAGCAGACCCGTACGGTGTGCGGGCTGGCGCTGCCGGAGGGGCTGGCCGACGGCTCGGAACTACCCGGACCGATCTTCACCCCCGCCACCAAGGCCGCCGTCGGCGAGCACGACGAGAACGTCCCGTACGAGGAGGTCGCCCGCCAGGTCGGCGCCGAGGTCGCCGCCCAGCTCCGGCAGACCACCCTCGCCGTGTACGGGCGCGCCCGCGACATCGCCCGCGAACGCGGCATCGTCCTGGCCGACACCAAGTTCGAGTTCGGTTTCGACGGGGAGCGGCGGCTGACGCTGGCGGACGAGGTCCTCACCCCGGACTCCTCGCGCTTCTGGCCCGCGGACGAATGGCAGCCGGGCCGGGCCCAGCCCTCCTTCGACAAGCAGTACGTCCGCGACTGGCTCACCTCGCCCGCCTCCGGCTGGGACCGCAAGAGCGAGCAGCCGCCTCCGCCGCTGCCGCAGGAGACGGTCGAGCAGACCCGCGCCAAGTACATCGAGGCGTACGAGCGGCTCACCGGGCTGCCCTGGTCGTGACACCGGGGACGGAGCGACGCCGGTCGCCGGTCGGGAAGCGGCGACCGGCGTCACTCCCCGCCCGCAGGTGAGGGCCCCGTACGCAAAAGGCCCCGTACGCAAAAGGCCCCGGTCGCGATGACCGGGGCCTTTTCCCTGAGCGGACGACGAGGCTCGAACTCGCGACCTCAACCTTGGCAAGGTTGCGCTCTACCAACTGAGCTACGTCCGCCTGCCCCGCGCTCAGCGGCGCGGTGCGGGCTCCACTATAGCCAACCTCGGGCGCGGGCGATGCGCGCTGCCGCGTGCCGGTTCTCCGCGCACAGTTTCGCGGCGGCCGAGGACAGGTAGTTGCGCACCGTTCCCGGCGACAGCGCGGCCCGCTGAGCGATCTCCGCGATGGGCGCGCCGTTCTCCGCGTACTCCAGCACCTCCGCCTCCCGTACGGTCAGCGGCGAGTCCCCGGCGCTGATCGCGTCGGCCGCCAACTCCGGGTCGACGTAACGGTTTCCGGCGTGCACCGTGCGGATGACCTCGGCCAGCCGCTGGGCCGAGACGGTCTTGGGGACGAACCCCTTGACCCCCGCCTCCAGAGCCCGCTTCAGATGGCCGGGACGCCCGTGACTGGTCACGATCATGGTCCGGCAGCCGGGCAGCCGGGTGCGCAGGGATGTGGCCACCGCCACACCGTCCATCCCCGGCATCTGAAGATCCAGTACGGCGATGTCGGGACGCTGGGCCAGCGCCATCGCCAGGGCCTCCGGCCCCGAAGCGGCCTCCGCCACCACCTGGAGATCGTCTTCCAGGGCCAGCAGCGCCGCCAGGGCTCCCCGGATCAGATGCTCGTCGTCGGCGAGCAGCACCCGCAGCGGCGCCGGGGCCCCGGCCGTATCCGGATTCCCGGTGACATCCGGAGCCCCAGCCGCACCCGGAACCCGCTCCGGAGCCGCGTCCGGCCCCCGCCCCTCGGCCCGCTGCGCTTCCACCATGCTCTCCGCTTCTCTCACGTCGTTCCGTCCCTGCGCCGGGGCTTCCGGCGGCATCCGATGGCCTGCGGGCCCCACGCCCGGCCTGTCCCCGCGCCTCCCCCCCCCGCGTCCCGGTGGCGCCTACCCTTGCGCCCCGGCAACCCGCCCGTCCGCGGTGGTCTCCGGCCCGTACCCCTGCGGCTCATCCTTCTCCAGCGGTACGTGAGCCCGCAGCCAGAAGCGCCCGTCCGGCCGGGGACCGACGGTCAGGGTGCCGCCGAGGGCGGCGAGCCGTTCCCGCAGTCCGGCTATGCCGCTCCCGCCGCCGCGGCGCACGGCATCCTCCACCACGCCGTCGTTCTCCATCGTGAACACCACCGCAGGTCCGGTCCGTGCCGTCGTGGCCGCCCGCCCGGCGCCGTCCGGACCGTCACCCGTCACCCGCAGCGTCATCCAGCAGGTGACCGCGTCGGCGTGCCGCAGCACATTGGTGGTGCCCTCCCGTACGACCCAGGCCAGCACCGACTGCATCTGCTGCGGTACCCCGGCGCTGTCCTCCTGGTCGATGAGGCACTCCACCCCGGCCGCCTGGAGCACGGCCCGGGCCCCCGCCAGCTCCACCTCCAGGTCGGCCTCCCGATAGGCGCGCACCACGTCCCGTACCTCCCGCTGGGAGTTCTGGGCCAGCTGCTGGACCTCCGCCATCTGGCCGGCGGCCTCCGGGCGCCCCTTGAGCGCGAGCCGTTCCGCCAGCTCGCTCTTGAGCGCGATCACGGCCAGGTTCCGGCCGACCACGTCGTGCATGTCGCGCGCGAACCGCAGCCGCTCCTCGGTGACGGCCAGCCGGGCCTGGTCGCCCTTGGCCTCGTCCAGCTCCCGCATCGCGGCGAGGATCCAGGCCCAGCTGCGGCACGTCAGCGCGGCGAAGCCCGCGGAGAAGGCGAAGGTGGGCGGCAGCCCTCCT
Organism: Streptomyces sp. NPDC045470; assembly: GCF_040646595.1. Taxonomy (NCBI): domain Bacteria; kingdom Bacillati; phylum Actinomycetota; class Actinomycetes; order Kitasatosporales; family Streptomycetaceae; genus Streptomyces; species Streptomyces sp. NPDC045470. The sequence continues at coordinate 55,108 of NZ_JBEZAN010000018.1, read as the reverse complement.
GCGTACTTCAGCGGGACGCCCACGAGGGCCAGGGCCCCCACGGCGACCACCGAGACCACGAGGCACACCAGGGCCTGCCAGCGCTTCTTGACGACCAGGGAGAGGAGGGACCCGGCGGGCAGGGTGGGGAACAACATCGCCGTGCAGTAGACCGCCACCCGCAACGGCAGGGTGACGGCGACCGTTGTCAGCAGGCCCACCGACACGGCCGACAGCACCCCGGACACGGCGATCAGCAGCCACGGCGCGGGAGTGCCGTACACATAGTGCGACAGTCCGCGCCGGACACCGGGAACGTAGATGCCGCACTGCACCAGCCCCAGGACCACGGTCGCCACGAGCAGCGGCGGCACCCGGTGCGTCTCGGCCGCCGCGGCGACCAGGGGCCCCGCGAGCCAGCCGAGGAACAGCAGCCACGGTGTGACGTACAGCGTCCACCGCGCCCACAAGTACACCTGCGCGACCCTGCCGCGCCCCCGCAACTTGCGCAGTTGCCCGTGGATCACCGGCTCCGCACCCCCGTCGTCCCCATCGCTGTACATCGTCAGTGCCGTGGCTCCCAACGGAACCACCGTCGTACAGCAAACACCGCGAGACCGGCCCAGACCAACGCGATGACCAGCCGCTTCAGCGTTTCGGTGAGGTCGCCCTCGCCGAGCCAGCCGTCCCGGACCAGCCCCATCACCGGGGAGAGCGGCAGCAGCTCCAGGATGTTGGCGATCTTGTCGGGCAGGATGTCCAGCGGCAGGATCATGCCGGAGCCGCCCATCGAGACGAAGACGAACGGCATCGTCGTCAGCTGCGCCGCCTCGGCGCTCTTGGTGATGCCCGTGGAGGCGGCGGCCATCGCCACCGCGATCAGCATGCCCAGGGCCACCCCCAGCACGACCAGGTGCGGGGAGCGGGGCGCGCCCGCGTCCAGCACCATTGAGCCGAGGATCGCCAGCAGGACGATCTGCGCCAGCCCGAGGAGCACCGCCGGCAGCGCCGAGCCGGCCAGGATCTCCCGGTCCGACAGCTCACCGCAGCGCAGCCGCTTGAGCACCAGCTCCTCGCGCCGCGTCACCAGCGACCCGGTGACGGACGAGTACACCGCGAAGAGCAGCACGAAGCCGATGGTCCCCGGCAGCAGCACCGTGCCGACCGACAGGCCGTTGGCCTGCAACGGCATCTCGGAGACCGCCTGCCGCATGGCGAAGGCCATGATCAGCGGCATCAGCAGCGTCATGAACAGCGCGGTCTTGTTACGGCCCAGAAGGATCAGTTCGGCGCGGAACAGGGCGGTCAGCCGCTCCCGCGTTCCCCTACGGGCGGTCGCCCCGGCGCCCGTACCGGGCTCCTGCTCGACGGCCTTGACGTCGGCGACGCTCACTTGTCCTCCAAACCCTTGGCGATCCGCAGGAACGCCTCTTCCAGCGATGCCGAGCGGGCGTCCAGCCCCCGCAGCTCGACGCCCTCGTCCCGTGCCCAGAGCAGCAGGCCGGTCGCGGCCCGCTGCAGGTCGGACGTCTGCAGCCGCAGGGTCCGGCCCACCGTCTCGTGTCCGTCGACGCCCAGCGCCGCCAGCGGCGGCAGGTCGCCCGGCGTGTAGCCGGGGGGCAGTTCGAAGGAGATCTGCGCGGGGTGGGTGGCCACCACGTCCGCGACGGTGCCGGCCGTCGCGATCCGGCCCTGGTGCATGATCGCGAGGCGGTCGGCCAGCTCCTGGGCCTCTTCCAGGTAGTGCGTGGTCAGCACGACCGTCGTGCCGCCCGCCCGCAGCTCGCGGATCAACTCCCAGGTCGTGTGGCGGGCTTCGGTGTCCAGGCCGGTGGTCGGCTCGTCCAGGAAGAGCACCTCGGGCCGGCCCAGCGTCGCCGTGGCCAGGTCCAGCCGCCGCCGCTCACCGCCGGAGAGCTGCTTGACCCGTACGTCCTTGCGCTTGGTCATGCCGACCGCGGCCAGCGCCTCGCCGACCGGCCGGGCGCCGGTGGTGGCCCCGGCCCACATCCGTACGGTCTCCTCCACGGTCAACTCCGCGGGGAAGCCGCCCTCCTGGAGCATCGCGCCGACCCGCGGCCGGACCTTCGCGCGCTCCGTGTACGGATTGTGGCCCAGCACCCGCACCGTCCCGCCGGTCGGCGCGGCCAGTCCCTCCAGGATTTCGAGGGTGGAGGTCTTGCCCGCCCCGTTCGTCCCCAGCAGGGCGAACAGCTCGCCGCGGTCGACGGAGAAGTCGATGCCCCGTACCGCTTCGAAGGACGTGGTGTCCTTCTTGTTCTTCCGGCCGCCCCCGGACGGCCCGTACCGCCTGCGCAGGCCCGTGACGTCGATCACGCACCCGCTCGTGTCCCCGATGTTCATGCTTCAAGGCTCCCGCCGGAATCCGGCTCCGGGCAGTGCGGCTTGTCATCACCGCAGATGACAAATGTCAGGAGGGGCGGGGGCGGGGGAGCCGGAGGGCAGGGAGGGGCCCGGTACCGAGGCGGGGGTCGAGGTGGGCCGGGGCGAGGTCCGGTGCGGGAGAAGACAAAAGACCCCGGTCGCGATGACCGGGGTCTTTTTCCTGAGCGGACGACGAGGCTCGAACTCGCGACCTCAACCTTGGCAAGGTTGCGCTCTACCAACTGAGCTACGTCCGCAGGCATCCGACCGGCTTTCACCGGGCGGCGCGACAGCTACTCTACCTGATCCACTGGAGTGGTCGGTACTGTCGGAGCGGGTGACAGGGATTGCACACTGCGCCTCCCCCTTGGAAAGGGGGCGCTCTACTACTGAGCTACACCCGCATGACCACCATCAATCGGTCCGTACGGACTTCTTGATGCTGTCAGAGCGGGTGACAGGGATCGCACACTGCGCCTCCCTCTTGGAAAGAGGGCGCTCTACTACTGAGCTACACCCGCATGACTCCTCGGGATCCGGCCTTTCGGCCTCGCCCCTCGGCGTGCTCCAGACTCTAGCTGATCAACGGGGGTGCTGTGCAACTCCGCTGCGGGACAGCCGGAACCGGCCGCGGCCGCCCCCGTCTTCGCTCCTCGCCTCCGCGTCCGTCCCCGGCCCGTGCGTCCCCACTCCGTGCATCCCCAGTCCGACTGTCCCCGGTCCGTGCGCTCCCACTCCGCCCGGCTGCGGACCGGCGGCCGGACGGAGGCGGGGGCGGGTGGCGGTGTGTGGGGGAAGGCGGGCCTTCCGGGTCAGTTGTTGGCCGCGTCGAAAGCCTCGTAGATCTTCTTCGGGATCCGGCCGCGCGGGGGCACGTCCATGTGGTGGGAGCGGGCCCAGGCGCGCACGGCGGAGGGGTCCGGGGTCACCGAGGTGTGGTGGTACGCCTTGCCGGACTTCGACCGCTTGCGGCCGGCCTCCACGAACGGTGCGAGGGTGCCGCGCAGTTTCTTCGCATTGGCGGGATTGAGGTCGATCTCGTACCACTTCCCGTCCAAACCGAAGGTGACCGTCTCTGCGGCTTCTCCGCCTTCGATGTCATCGGAGAGCGTGACTACTACGCGCTGCGCCACGGATATCGGTCCTTTCGAGCAGCAACCCCGCCTTGACATGGGGGGACGCTGCAGATCCGGCTGATTGGGATCAATGCATTTTCATTTGTACAGCGGCGGGCATTGCATGGTGAAGCCCAGTTAATTTCCTCAGCGTGTCCGTCCGCAATGCGGACCCTAGGTCTTTTCTGAGATTTTCCCCACCGCTTACCGCGGCCGACGCCGTACCGTGACCGCGCCGTCACGATATCTATGCGCGTAGATTTTCGAACACGGTACTGTGATGGCACCGCCTTACGCACCACACCATCGGGAGTGCCAGTGGCACGCGTCGTAGTCGACGTCATGCTCAAGCCGGAGATCCTCGACCCGCAGGGCCAGGCGGTGCAGCGCGCACTGCCACGCCTGGGATTCGAGGGGATCGGCGACGTCCGTCAGGGCAAGCGATTCGAACTTGAGGTGGAGGGCCCGGTCGACGACGCCGCCCTCGCCCGTATCCACGAGATGGCCGAGACCTTCCTGGCCAACACCGTCATCGAAGACTTCACCGTCCATGTCGAAGACCGGCCCGGATCATGACGGCACGCATCGGAGTCATCACCTTCCCGGGCACGCTCGACGACCGTGACACCCAGCGCGCCATCCGGCTCGCCGGGGCCGAGGCGGTGCCGCTGTGGCACCGCGACAAGGACCTCAAGCAGGTCGACGCCGTGGTGCTGCCCGGTGGCTTCTCCTACGGCGACTACCTGCGGGCCGGCGCCATCTCCCGCTTCTCGCCGGTCATGGAGACCGTGATCGAACAGGCCAGGGGCGGCCTGCCGGTCCTGGGCATCTGCAACGGCTTCCAGGTCCTGACCGAGACGCACCTGCTGCCCGGCGCGATGCTGCGCAACGACAGCCTGCACTTCGTCTGCCGCGACCAGAAGCTGCGGGTGGAGAACGCGGACACCGCCTGGACCACCGACTACACCGCCGGCCAGGAGATCTCCGTACCGCTGAAGAACATCGACGGCCGGTACGTCGCCGACGAGCGCACGCTCGACATGCTGGAGGCTGAGGGCCGGGTCGCCTTCCGCTACCTGACCGAGGGCGACACCGCCGACGGGTACGGCAACCCCAACGGCTCGCTGCGCGACATCGCCGGCGTCACCAACGAGGCGGGCAACGTCGTCGGCCTCATGCCGCATCCCGAGCACGCCGTCGAGCCGCTGATCGGCACCGGCCGTACGGACGGCCTCGGATTCTTCACCTCGATCCTGAAGAAATTGGTCAACGCATGACGCTCGACACGGTCAAGCACGCAGCCGAGACGCCGGACACCGACCAGCCGTGGGCCGAACTCGGCCTGAAGCAGGACGAGTACGAGCGCGTCCGCGAGATCCTCGGCCGCCGCCCCACCGGCGCCGAACTCGCCATGTACTCCGTCATGTGGTCCGAGCACTGCTCCTACAAGAGCAGCAAGGTCCACCTGAAGCAGTTCGGCCAGAAGGTTCCCGAGAACGACGCGATGCTCGTCGGCATCGGCGAGAACGCGGGCGTCGTCGACGTCGGCCAGGGTTACGCCGTCACCTTCAAGGTCGAGTCGCACAACCACCCGTCCTACGTGGAGCCCTACCAGGGCGCGGCCACCGGCGTCGGCGGCATCGTCCGCGACATCATCGCCATGGGCGCCCGCCCGGTCGCCGTCGTGGACCCGCTGCGCTTCGGCGCCGCCGACCACCCCGACACCAAGCGCGTCCTGCCGGGCGTCGTCGCGGGCATCGGCGGCTACGGCAACTGCCTGGGCCTGCCCAACATCGGCGGCGAGGTCGTCTTCGACTCCTGCTACCAGGGCAACCCGCTGGTCAACGCCGGTGCCATCGGTGTGATGCGGCACGAGGACATCCACCTCGCCAAGGCGTCCGGCGCCGGCAACAAGGTCATCCTCTACGGCGCCAGGACCGGCGGCGACGGCATCGGCGGGGCCTCCATCCTGGCCTCCGAGACCTTCGACACTGCGCCGGACAGCGCCGACGGCACGGGCAAGCCGTCCAAGCGCCCCGCCGTCCAGGTCGGCGACCCCTTCCAGGAGAAGCTGCTCATCGAGTGCACCCTGGAGGCGTTCGCCGAGAAGCTCGTCGTCGGTATCCAGGACCTCGGCGCGGCCGGACTGTCCTGCGCCACCAGCGAGCTGGCCTCGAACGGCTCCGGCGGTATGCGGGTGGAGCTGGACGACGTACCGCTGCGCGACTCGACGCTCTCGCCCGAGGAGATCCTCATGAGCGAGTCGCAGGAGCGGATGTGCGCCGTCGTGGAGCCGGCGAAGGTCGAACGGTTCCTGGCGATCTGCGAGAAGTGGGACGTCACCGCCACCGTCATCGGCGAGGTCACCGACGGCGACCGGCTGGAGATCTTCTGGCACGGCGAGAAGATCGTCGATGTCGACCCGAAGACCGTCGCCCATGAAGGCCCGGTCTACGAGCGCCCGTACGCGCGCCCCGCGTGGCAGGACGCCCTCCAGGCCGACGACGCGGGCAAGCTGGCGCGGCCGCAGACCGGCGCGGAGCTGCGCGAGCAGGTCCTGAAGCTGGTCGCCTCGCCCAACCAGGCGTCCAAGTCCTGGATCACCAGCCAGTACGACCACTTCGTGCAGGGCGGCACCGTGCTGGCCCAGCCGGAGGACGCCGGCATGATCCGGATCGACGAGACGACCGGGCTGGGCGTGGCCATCGCCACCGACGGCAACGGTCGCTACGCCAAGCTCGACCCGTACCACGGCGCGCAGTTGGCGCTGGCCGAGTCGTACCGCAACGTCGCGGCGACCGGCGCCAAGCCGCTGGCGATCTCCGACTGCCTGAACTTCGGCTCGCCCGAGGACCCGGCGGTCATGTGGCAGTTCTCCGAGGCCGTCCGCGGTCTCGCCGACGGCTGCCTGGAGCTCGGTACGCCCGTCACCGGCGGCAACGTCTCGCTCTACAACCAGACCGGCGAGGCCGCCATCCACCCGACCCCCGTGGTCGCGGTGCTCGGCGTCATCGACGACGTCAGCCGTCGCACGCCGGTCGCCTTCGCCGACGAGGGCCATCTCGTCTACCTCCTCGGTGACACCGAGGACGAGCTGGGCGGTTCGGCCTGGTCCCAGGTCGTCCACGACCACCTGGGCGGCCTGCCGCCGCGGGTGGACCTCGCCCGCGAGAAGCTGCTGGCCGAGATCCTGATCTCGGCCTCCCGCGACGGCATGGTCGACGCGGCGCACGACCTCTCCGACGGCGGCCTGATCCAGGCCCTCGTCGAGTCGTGCCTGCGCGGCGGCAAGGGCGCCCGGATCGTCGTCCCCGACGGAGTGGACCCCTTCGTCCTCCTCTTCTCGGAGTCGGCGGGCCGCGCGATCGTCGCGGTCCCGCGCAGCGAGGAGCTGCGCTTCACCGACATGTGCGGTGCGCGCGGCCTCCCGGCCACCCGCATCGGTGTGGTCGACGGTGACGCGATCGACGTACAGGGCCAGTTCACCCTGCCGCTGAGCGACCTCCGCGCAGCGCACGAGGCGACCATCCCGTCCCTGTTCGGCTGACCCGGCCGGAGGGCGCCGTACCGGGCGCCGTCCGCCCGCACGGTGGCCCGTCCCTTCCGGGGCGGGCCACTGTCGTAGGCCCTGCCGGTTCCGGCCTCCGCAGCGGCAGATCCTCTGCCTCTTCCCTCCCTCCCCGCCCCCTCCCTCCCCGCCCCCTCTCTGCCCCCTCCCTCTCTGTCCTCTCTGCCCCTCTTGCCCCCTGGCTCCCCGTCCGAGCCATTCGCCCTCCTTGGGGCCCCTCCCCGAGCCACTTGCCCTCCTTGGGCCCTCGTCCCCGCCCCACTCACCCCCCGGGCCCCGTTTCTCCGTCCTACTCGCTCCCGGCTGCCGTCTTCGCCGGCTCCCCGGCCGCATCTCCTCCCCGTATGCGGAGCGCCAGGAGCGCTGCCAGTACCAGTACGGCGGTCGAGCAGAGGAAGACGACGGATATGGAGGAGCCGAAGGCGTCCACCGCGCGGGCGTGGGCCTCGCCCTTCAGGGCCGGTATGGCGCTGGTGGAACCGCCGGGGCCGCGGTCGGCGTAGACGCGGGCCAGCACCGTTCCGAAGAAGGCCACGCCCAGCGAGCTGCCGAGGGTCTGGAAGAAGCGGATGCCGGTCGTCGCCACCCCGAGCTGGTGGCGCGGCGCGGCCTGCTGCGCCAGCACGATCAGTTGCCCGAGCGTCTGGCCGAACCCGGCACCCAGCAGGAAGAGTTCGGCCCGTACGCTCCACAGGCCGGTGTCTGCGCCGTTCGTCGAGAGCAGCAGCGCGGCCACGGCGGCGCAGGCCGCACCGCTGACCACGGAACGCTTCTCCGACCAGCCGCGGGCGCCGAGCCGGCCCGTCATCAGGCCCGAACCGGCGATGCCGAGCGCCACCGGGATCATGAACAGGCTGGCCGAGGTGGGATCGATGCCGCGCACCAGTTGGAGATAGATCATCACGTACACCAGCGAGCCCGTCAGGGCCACGCCGACCAGGCCCTGGACGGCGAAGGCGGCACGCAGCGTACGGATACGGAACATCGTCAGCGGGAGCAGGGGTTCGGCGGCGGTGGCCTGCCGCCACAGGAACAGCGCGAGCAGCGCCACGGCCCCGCCGGCCAGGCCGAGTGTCACCGGGGAGCCCCAGGGGTGCTCCCGGCCGCCCCACTCCGTCACCAGCAGCAGCGCCGTCGAGAACGCGGCCGCCAGCGCGGCTCCGACGAAGTCGATGCGTCGCCGCTCGCCGTGGCGGGGGAGTCTGAGGACGAGTGCCGACACGACGAGCACGACCAGGCCGATCGGCAGGTTGACGTAGAAGATCCAGCGCCAGTCCGCGTGTTCGGCGAGCAGTCCGCCGACGACCGGTCCCAGGGCCATGCCGGCCCCCGCGACCAGCCCGCCCAGTCCGGCTCCCTTGCCGGCGCCGTGCTTTCCCGCCCCTCTGAGCTGGGCGATGACGACCATCGTGACGCTCATCAGCCCGCCGCCGCCCAGGCCCTGCACCGCGCGGAAGGCGATCAGCTGGTCCATGTCCTGCGCGGCCCCGCACAGCGCCGAGCCGAGCAGGAAGGTGGCGACGGCGCCGAGGAAGACCCGCTTCGCGCCGAGGGAGTCGCAGAGCTTGCCGTACAGGGGCAGCGCGGCGGTGGCGGCGAGCGAGAACGCGCTGACGAGCCAGGGGATGCGGTCGATGCCGTGCAGCGGGTCCAGTCCGCGGACGATCGGGACGGTCGCGGCCGAGACGATGTTCTGGTCGAGGACGGCGAGCAGCATCGTGGCGAGACAGACGAAGAAGCCGACCTTGCGCCGGGCCGACGTCATACCGCCGGACCCGTCGGCCCCGTGTCTGTCGCCGCCGATGGCTCGGTTTTCGTCGGCTCGGTTTCTGTCGGCGCCGGACCTGTCGCCGCCGGTGGCGACGCCGGCCGGCGAGGTCCGCGAAGGGTGCGGAGGAGCGGTGGAAGCGTTCATGGCAGCACCATGCCCGCCAAGCATGGACCGAGTCAATGTTTTGCCCGGTATTATTTTTTGCCCTGGTACAGTGGCGGCATGGCCGAGGAGCTGGGACTGCGCGAGCGCAAGAAACTGCAGACGGAGCGACGGGTGCGGCGGACCGCCGTCGAACTGTTCCTGGAGCGGGGCTTCGAGAAGGTCTCCGTCCAAGAGATCGCCGCTGCCGCCGAGGTCTCCAAGATGACCGTCTTCAACTACTACGGCTCCAAGGAGGACCTGGTCCTCAAGCCGATGGAGCACCACGCCGGAGACGCGGCCCACGCCGTCCACACCCGCGCGCCGGGGGAGTCGGCGGTCGCGGCCGTCTGCCGCCAGTTCGTCGAGCTGCTGGAGCTGCGGGACCCCTCCGTCGGCCTGTGCGACCAGCCGGAGGTGCTCAGCATCCGCCGCCTGATCGTGGAGACACCGGACCTGCTGCTTCGCGCGTACGCCAACCGGATGCACGGCCTCCAGCAGCTCGCCGAGGTGCTGGAGGCGGAGTCCGGCGGCGACCGGATGGAGGCCCAGGTCGTCGCGGGCCAGCTGATGGCCGCCCGTAACGCGCTCATCAACGAGAACCACCGCAGGCTGCTGGCCGGCGAGTCCGCCGACGCGGTGTATCCGGACGCGGTGGCCGCCGCCCACCGGGCTTTCGGCCTGGTGGAACAGGGGTTGGGGGACTACGCGACGCGCCCCGCCGAGTAGCCTCGACGCCATGCCCAGTGCCCGCAAGCCGTCCGGCCGAGCCCGCGCCCGCAGTTACGACTCCGCCAAGACCCGCGCCGCCGTCATCGCGCAGTTCGGACACGTACGGTCCGCCGTGGAGCGCCTGACGCCCGAGCAGTTCGCGCTGCCCACCCGGCTGGGGGACTGGACGGTCCGCGAACTGGTCGCCCATCTGGCCATGGCGGTGGAACAGGTCCCGGCGGCGCTCGCGCAGCCCGCGCCGCCCGCCCAGGAAGTCACCCTGGCCACCTGGCCGTCCGTGACGCGCGCGCTGGCCGCGAAGGTCGACGCGAACGCCCGCGACACGGCGGCCGGCGGCGAGCCCGCGGCCCTCCTGGACCATGCCGCCGCCCGGTATGCCGAAGCGGTCCCGATGGCCCCCGACGACCGGCTGCTGGCGGTCCGTGTCGGCGCGATGCGCCTGGCCGACTTCCTGGTGGTGCGCTGCGTCGAACTGGTCGTGCACACCGACGACCTGGCCGCCGCCACCGGCCTGGACATCCCGTTCGACCGCCAGGCCCTGGCCACCGCCACCCGGGTGCTCGCCGACGCGCTGGCCGTCAAGGCGCCCGGCGGCTCCGTCGAGGTACGGGTGCCGCCGTTCGCCGTCGTCCAGTGCGTCGAGGGCCCCCGGCACACCAGGGGCACGCCGCCGAACGTCGTCGAGACCGACCCGCTGACCTGGCTCCGCCTGGCCACCGGGCGTACGGACTGGCCCGCGGCGCTCGAAACGGCCGCCGTGAGCGCCAGCGGCGAACGGGCCGATCTCGCGCCGTACTTGCCTCTCATGGGATGAGCCCCGGGGAGCCGCTCGCCGCGCAGCGGACGACCCGCCGGGTCCGTACCGTCCAGCGGGCAGGCGCGGTGCCGATCCGTGGGCCGTGGCGCAGGCCGCGGTCTTCGGCGTCACCCTTGGTGACGTTGCCTTCGCGAACGTCGCACTCCCCGGCCGTCGTTCCGCGAGGAGATGGACAGGCGCGGGACGGAGACGCGACGAGCCGGGGCCGAAAAGCCCGGAATTCTCCGGAACGTTCGCCGTGCCGCGTCCCCCGGACGGTGGAGTGGCGCATCTCACCCCGCCCCTCGGTCCGGGCTGCGAGGGAAGCGGAACGGCACCCGCCGGATCCGTACCGGAACCGGCCGGACCTCGCGTGACGAGAAGGTGAAGACGAACGCGGGGCAAAGCGGCACGCAGCCCCGCCGCACGCGGCGACAGATGGCACCGGCGGCGCGCCCGGAATCGACGTGGCGGCGCTGCGCCAAGGGCCGTAGGGAGCGTGATCCCGTCCGCGAGTACGTGCTCACGTCAAGCACTCGCCCACCTGGAGCAGGCCCCCCGGACCCGGCCCCGGTTCGATCCCCGGTTCGGATGAATCGCGGACCTGCCCTAGACTCAGTGCTGTGCCACGTGGTGACGGACGACTCAGCCACGACCTGCTCCCCGGCGAGAAGGGCCCCCAGGACGCATGTGGCGTCTTCGGTGTCTGGGCTCCGGGTGAAGAGGTCGCCAAACTCACCTATTTCGGGCTGTATGCCCTGCAGCACCGCGGTCAGGAGTCCGCGGGCATCGCAGTGAGCAACGGCTCCCAAATCCTCGTATTCAAGGACATGGGCCTGGTTTCCCAGGTCTTCGACGAGACATCCCTCGGTTCCCTCCAGGGCCACATCGCCGTGGGCCACGCCCGCTACTCCACCACCGGCGCCTCGGTGTGGGAGAACGCCCAGCCGACGTTCCGCGCGACCGCGCACGGCTCGATCGCCCTGGGTCACAACGGCAACCTGGTCAACACCGCCGAACTCGCCGAGATGGTCGCCGCACTGCCCCGTGAGGGCGGCCGCGCGACCCAGGTCGCGGCGACCAACGACACCGACCTGGTGACGGCCCTGCTGGCCGGCCAGGTCGACGAGGACGGCAAGCCGCTGACCGTCGAGGAGGCCGCGCCGCGCGTCCTGCCCAAGGTCTCGGGTGCCTTCTCGCTGTGCTTCATGGACGAGCACACCCTGTACGCGGCCCGTGACCCGCAGGGCATCCGCCCGCTGGTCCTCGGCCGCCTGGAGCGCGGCTGGGTGGTGGCCTCCGAGACGGCCGCCCTGGACATCTGCGGCGCCAGCTTCATCCGCGAGATCGAGCCGGGCGAGCTGATCGCCGTCGACGAGAACGGCCTGCGCAGCTCCCGCTTCGCCGAGACCAAGCCCAAGGGCTGTGTCTTCGAGTACGTCTACCTGGCCCGCCCCGACACCGACATCGCGGGCCGCAACGTGTACCTCTCCCGGGTGGAGATGGGCCGCAAGCTGGCCGCCGAGGCACCCGCCGAGGCCGACCTCGTCATAGCGACCCCGGAGTCCGGCACGCCGGCCGCGGTCGGCTACGCCGAGGCCAGCGGCATCCCGTACGGCGTCGGCCTGGTCAAGAACTCCTACGTCGGCCGGACCTTCATCCAGCCCTCGCAGACCATCCGGCAGCTCGGCATCCGGCTCAAGCTCAACCCGCTCAAGGAAGTCATCCGCGGCAAGCGGCTGGTGGTCGTCGACGACTCGATCGTCCGCGGCAACACCCAGCGCGCCCTGGTCCGGATGCTCCGCGAGGCCGGTGCCGCCGAGGTCCACATCCGGATCTCCTCGCCGCCGATCAAGTGGCCGTGCTTCTACGGTATCGACTTCGCCACCCGCGCCGAGCTGATCGCCAACGGACTGACCGTGGACGAGATCGGTACGTCGCTGGGCGCCGACTCGCTGGCGTACATCTCGATCGACGGCATGATCGAGTCGACGACGATCGCCAAGCCGGACCTGTGCCGCGCGTGCTTCGACGGCCAGTACCCGGTCGACCTCCCCGACCCGGAGCTGCTGGGCAAGCACCTCCTGGAGGCGGAGACCGCGGGCCAGGCCAAGCCGGACCTGGACGGCGTCGGGACGCTGACGGCCGGGGTCGGCGGCGCCGACGCGCTGCGCCGCCCGTAGAGCTCGTACACACCGACAGGAAAGATCTCACCGTGTCTGCCGAGTCTTTTGAGCGTGCCCAGCACGCGGGCACCAGCGCCAGCTACGCAGCAGCGGGCGTGGACATCGAAGCGGGCGACCGCGCCGTCGACCTGATGAAGCAGTGGGTCAAGAAGGCCACCCGCCCCGAGGTCGTCGGCGGCCTCGGCGGGTTCGCCGGCCTCTTCGACGCCTCGGCCCTCAAGCGCTACGAGCGGCCGCTGCTCGCCTCGGCCACCGACGGCGTCGGCACCAAGGTCGACATCGCCCGCCGGATGGGCGTGTACGACACGATCGGCCACGACCTGGTCGGCATGGTCGTGGACGACCTGGTCGTCTGCGGCGCCGAGCCGCTGTTCATGACCGACTACATCTGCGTCGGCAAGGTCTACCCGGAGCGGGTCGCGGCGATCGTCAAGGGCATCGCCGAGGGCTGTGTGCTGGCCGGCTGCGCGCTGGTCGGCGGCGAGACCGCGGAGCACCCGGGGCTGCTCGGGGCCGACGACTTCGACGTCGCGGGCGCCGGCACGGGTGTCGTCGAGGCGGACCGGGTGCTGGGCGCGGATCTTATCCGTACGGGTGACATCGTCATCGCGATGGAGTCCTCCGGTCTTCACTCGAACGGGTACTCACTCGTCCGCCACGTGCTGTTCGACCGCGCGGGGATGTCGCTGGACCAGCGGATCGAGGAGTTCGGCCGGACGCTCGGCGAGGAACTGCTGGAGCCCACGAAGATCTACTCGCTGGACTGCCTGGCGCTCACCCGTACGGCCGAGGTGCACGCCTTCTCGCACATCACCGGCGGCGGCCTGGCCAACAACCTGGCCCGGGTGATCCCGGACGGCCTGCACGCCACGGTCGACCGGTCCACCTGGACCCCGGACCCGATCTTCGACCTGGTCGGCAAGGCCGGCGACGTCGAGCGGCTGGAGCTGGAGAAGACCCTGAACATGGGCGTCGGCATGATGGCCGTCGTGCCGCAGGAGTCGGTGGACGTGGCGCTGGCCACCCTCGCGGACCGCGGCGTGGACGCCTGGGTCAGCGGCGAGATCGTCGAGCGTGGTGACCACACCGAGGCAGTGACCCTGACCGGTGACTACTCCGCCTGACCCGGCCGCCCGCAGGGCAGCACAGAACCCGGTCCGAGGTGACTACCCCGGACCGGGTCCGTGGAACTGCTGTGCACACCGTGCACGTACGACAGAAGAGACGTCGTACGTCAGGCGCGACGACGCTGCTGGGACGAGTTGCCCTCGTCCTCGTCATCGTCGTCTCGGTTGTAAAGGTCGGCGTACCGCGCGTACGGGTCGTCGTCCTCGTCATCCTCGAACGGCTCGCCGTTCGGCGGCTGCTGCGATGCCGGCTGTTGCGGCGATGCACCCAGCTCTTCGGCCAGGCGTGAGAGATCAGTCCCACCGCTGTTGTACTTCAGCTGGCGGGCGACCTTCGTCTGCTTGGCCTTGGCCCGGCCGCGCCCCATGGCTCGACCCCCTCAACGACGGGGCTCGACGGCCCCAGAGTCTTGACACGCGTTCATGATTCAGAGCGGACTCTCGACGGAGAGACCGGCCCGTAGGGCTTTAACGGTACCTGCTTCCGCGGCCATACGGTACGTCGCCCGCATCACCGACCGCTCGGCACGACCGGCAGGACGCCCCGTCCCCGCTGGTCAGCTGCGATTTTAACCTGTCCCGTCCGGCGACCCGCCGACGGGTGGTGAGGGATGTCTCCTTCACCACCCGTGATCCCTTACGCAGCGTTCAGAGATCGTTACGCGAGCGTTCCGCAGGCCATTTCCGTACCCACCGTGACGGCGGCCGGTACGGTCCGTGACCGGCGCGGCGTCCGCAGGGGTGTACGGGCCCGCTCGGGGCCTCCCGTGTGCGTGATCGGATCGCGATCGGCTTCGGTCGGACCCGAGCATTCTTAGACATTGAGGAGCAGGAACGGTCGCGAATTCGCTCCGCGACCGGCTGGAAAAATGGCCTGAACCGTTCGGTCCCGGCCCGGCCGGCCCCGCCGCCGGACGGCGGCACCGGGTGCGTCAGGCCCGCCGGGCGTCCGCCATCCGCTGCTCGGCCAGCCGGTCCGCCGCCGCGGCGGGCGGAATGCCGTCCTCCTTCGCACGAGCGAATATCGCCAGCGTGGTGTCGAAGATCTTCGCCGCCTTGGTCTTGCAGCGGTCGAAGTCGAAGCCGTGCAGCTCGTCGGCCACCTGGATGACGCCGCCGGCGTTCACCACGTAGTCCGGCGCGTAGAGGACGCCGCGGTCGGAGAGGTCCTTCTCGACGCCGGGGTGCGCCAACTGGTTGTTGGCCGCGCCGCAGACCACCTTCGCGGTCAGCGCCGGCACGGACTCGTCGTTCAGCGCGCCGCCGAGGGCGCACGGCGCGTACACGTCCAGGCCCGGCGTACGGATCAGCGACCCGGTGTCCGGCGCCACCTGCACCTGAGGGTGCCGGCCGCGGATGCGCTCGATCGGTTCGGCACGCACATCCGTGATCACGACCTCCGCGCCGTCCTGGAGCAGGTGTTCGACGAGGTGGTGGCCCACCTTGCCGACGCCCGCGACGCCGACTTTGCGGCCGCGCAGCGTCGGGTCGCCCCACAGGTGCTGCGCCGAGGCGCGCATGCCCTGGAAGACACCGAAGGCGGTCAGGACGGAGGAGTCGCCGGCGCCGCCGTTCTCGGGGGAGCGGCCGGTGGTCCACCGGTTGGTGCGGGCGACGACGTCCATGTCCGCCACGTACGTGCCGACGTCGCACGCGGTCACGTAGCGACCGCCGAGGGAAGCCACGAACCGGCCGTATGCCAGCAGGAGTTCCTCGGTCTTGATCAGTTCGGGGTCGCCGATGATCACGGCCTTGCCACCGCCGTGGTCGAGACCGGCGAGGGCGTTCTTGTACGACATGCCACGGGAGAGATTCAGGGCGTCCAGCACGGCCTCCTCCTCGGAGGCGTACGCGTGGAAGCGGGTGCCGCCGAGGGCCGGGCCCAGGGCGGTGTCGTGGATGGCGATGACGGCCCGCAGGCCACTGGCGCGGTCCTGGCAGAGGACGACTTGTTCGTGGCCACCCTGATCGGAACGGAACAGGGTGTGCAGCACGCCCCCGTCAACGCTGACGGAGGAGGGACGTACGTCGGTCACGGTGGTGACTCCCATAAGTCGCGGAGGGCGCCTTCCGACGGCTCCCTATGGCTTGTGGCAGGAGGAGAGCCGGAGGGCCGGTCGGGAAGAGAGTAAGACCTGAGGGGCGCGCTGATCGGTGCAGTGCGGAGGATCACCCTCTCCTGAGGGACGGACGTGGGACGATTTGCCGTATCCCGAGCCGGGTGGCGCGAGCCAACTCCCGGTGCTTTGCACCTGTTTGCCATTCTTTGCGGTAGTTCTGCGGACGTCACGTTGTAGGAGACAAAGGAGCGGGCGTGGCCTTGGCGTCGTCGGTGATGGTCCCGTACGCGGCATATCTACGGGTCTACGAGCCGCTCGCGGCGTTCCCCGAACCGGAGCGCTCCTACTGGGCGCGCTATGCCCGGCGTGCGGAGACCCCCACGGTTCAGGACGAACTTCGGCGGTCTCTGGCCGATTTGCTGCCGACCCCGCCGGTGCCGGTCCCGGTCCACGAGAGCAGCGACGCCTTCGTCACGGTCGTGGACGGCGTGACGTGCGTCTGCCCCTGGCGGACGCGGCTGCGGGGCTGGCAGGCCCTGGAGGAGCTGTCCGAACTCCTTCCGGCACCCGTGCTGGACGCGGCGCTGCCCCCGGTGGTGCGGCGCCAGGCAGCCGCGGACTACGAGGAGTGGCTGGAGCGCAATCCGGACGCCCGGCCCTGGATCCGTACCGCCACCTGGCACGTGCCGGTGCGCTGGTTCGCGCTCTTCGGCGACGGCGAGCGGGAGTACACCAAGAGCGAGCACGGGCCGGTGCTGCGGTACCGGACGCCCATGGTGCAGGCGCGGCGCCGGGTGGCGCGGGGCCTGCGCACGCTGCGCGACTCCCTGGAGGAGGGGCCGTTGATCGACGGCCTGGTGGACGTGGGCCGCTGGCTGGAGGAGTTCCATCCGCGGGCGCTGGTGGAGCTGGACTACGGCGGGCTGGTGCACGCGGTGCCCGAGGGGCAGCTCGCCGAGGACCGGTCGGCCGCCGAGGTGGCGGAGGGGCTGGCGGCGTTGCGCGAGGGGGACAGCGACCGGGCCGGCGAGGCGTACGAGAAGCTGTCGGACCGCTGGCGCGAGGTGCGCGAGCGTCAGTTCGCCAGCTGACGCGGGCGCTTCCGCTTCCGCGGGACGACAAAATGATCTGCGGCTGCCGAGGCTCGTGCACACTACTGACACGGGGGTCGTGGGACGTAGGTCCCGATCCGGGCGATTGCCTCAGGGGTGACCTAAAGCACTGACTTCGGGCCTTGCGGCCAAGCCATACCCTCGTGCCAAAATAGGACAAGGAGCCTGACAAGGGCCCCTTCCGCCCTACTAAGGGCGGATAGTTCGGTATTGCGCTCCTTGGTGGGTCTGATGGCGGCTGATCACCATGTGACTGATCGTCACGGTGGTGTGACTGTCCGCTATGGCATGGTCCATCGGCTTCCGCCGAGGTTGAACACCTGAGAGGGCAATTCCATCGGTTTGGCCGACGTGGCTGGACAGATGGTGTAGTTGTAGTGCCGAGGACAAGCCGTTCGTCCTATAACCGACTCGGCCCGCGTCCGCCATTTCGGGCAACGCGGGTCAAGGTGCAGAATTTAGAGGAAAGAACCGTGATGGTTCGGTTCTCCCGAGGAGGCCGCTCATGACCGCTCGCACCCCTGACGCCGAGCCGCTGCTTACCCCCGCCGAGGTCGCCACGATGTTCCGCGTGGACCCGAAGACGGTGACCCGCTGGGCCAAGGCAGGCAAGCTCACGTCCATCCGCACGCTCGGAGGACACCGGCGCTACCGCGAAGCCGAGGTTCGCGCTCTGCTCGCGGGCATTCCGCAGCAGCGCAGCGAAAGCTGAACAACCGCATGACCGGGCTGTTTTCGGGCCCCCCAACCCGATTCCGGCCCGTGGAGCCCCACCCGGCTCCGCACCGCACCACCTAGCACCACACAGCTTCATACGACGCGGAGCCTGCCCCAACAGGCCCCACACCCGCACCATCTGGGTACGTCATCGATCGCGCTGGACTCCGCCGGGTCCAGCGCGATCTTTTTTGTGCGCGCGAGGACCCGTGCGGGCAGCCGGTCCGGCCGGCTGGACACCGCCCGCGGGGGCCGTCGCGGCAAGCCCCCGCTGTTCTCCGGTCCAGTCCAAGGACTGCCGGGCGGGCGGTGCAATTGCACATATTAAATTGACCGGGTGTAGGGCGACCGTAAGATTCCCGGTTCCGGAAACCCGGGCGGTGACACCCGTCACAGCCCGGGAAGCTTGTGACGTCGGCGTCGCTGCGATAGAGGGCCGAAGCGCCATCCCGTTCTCAACAGCCTCCCACCGCAGGGCCGGTGGGGAACGCGCCGTTGGTCACCGGGCCGGGGGACTTTGGTCCTCGACCCCCGCCAAGGGCGGCGCGGCGGGCGCGGCGGTCTCCGCCGACGACGCTTCGCGGGACGCCGGGTCCGTGTCCGGTGCGGCACCAGAAGTCGTGGACGGCCCTCTGGAGGGCCGCGCGGAGGTCCGGGCGGCGGAGTCGGCGGCCGGTGCGCCGGCGGCGCGGCTGCGGGGCTCCATGGCGAGCCGCAGGAGGCGGGCGCAGACGGGGCAGTGGCGGGTCAGGTGGCGATAGCCCGTGGCGGCCGACAGATGGGCCCGCAGCAGCGCCCTGGTCTCGCGCCTGGCGGCTGTCGACATCGCACCCTCCTCCCGGCCGGCGCACTCTCCCTCGTGACTACCGGTGGTACGTGCCCCCGTCAATACGCGCATCGGCCCGGGCCCGTACGACCCGGACCGTCTGGCCACGGGATGGAGCGCCGCTCCCGTCCACACTCCCCAGCCGCGGGGCGGCGCAAACGGCCCGCACCCGGCGCGGGGACACGGGTCGGACGGCGAGCGGTCGCGGCGCCGCCACGCGCCCCCCGACGTACGCCTGCCACAACGCGAACGGCCCGCATCCCCGAGGGGATGCGGGCCGATCAACTGCGGTCCTGACGGGATTTGAACCCGCGGCCTCCACCTTGACAGGGTGGCGAGCACTCCAAACTGCTCCACAGGACCTTGGTGCGGCTTCCGCTTGCGCGGTGCTGCGAAGCAAGACTCTACAGCAGGTCAGGGGGTGCGGTCGAACTCGGTCCCGCGGGGCCGCCCGGAGGGGCCCCGCGGCCGGTCACACCTTGGGTACCGCGGCGTCCACGGCCTTGACGATCCGCTTGTCGGAGACCGGGTACGCGGTGCCGAGCGCGTGCGCGAAGTAGCTCACCCGCAGCTCCTCGATCATCCAGCGGATCTCCCGGGCCTCGGCCGGCACCGGCCGCCCCTGGGGGTACTGCTCCAGCAGCCAGGCGTACTCGTCCTGCATCTCCTTGACCTTCGCCATCCGGGAGCGGTCCCGCTCGGCGTTGTTGGGGAGCTGCTGGAGGCGGCGGTCCACGGCGACCAGGTAGCGCATGAGGTCCGGCAGGCGCTTGGCGCCGTGCGCGGTCACGAAGCCGGGCTTGATCAGGGCGGCCAGTTGCTCCTTGACGTCCGTGAGGGACGGGAGCAGCGAGGCGAAGGTGGTGGCCTTCAGGCGGCGCTCGCACGCCTGCCAGGCCGCCAGCACCTCCCGTACCTGCTGGACCGTCCTCATCGTGGCGTCCACCAGGTCGGCGCGGACCGCGTCGAAGAGCTTGCGGAAGGACTCCTCGTCCCAGGCCGGGCCGCCGTGTGCGGCGATCAGCCGGTCGGCGGCAGCGGTCACACAGTCCTCGAAGAGGGCCTGTATGGAGCCGTGGGGGTTCGCGGACAGTGCCAGCTTCTGTTGGTTGGTGAGCTTGCCCTGCGCGAACTTGGCTGGGTTGCTCGGAATATTCAACAAGATCAAACGGCGGGTGCCGGTCCACATCGCCGTGCGCTGTTCCGCCTCGGTGTCGAAGAGGCGTACGGCGACGCTCGTACCCTCGTCGACCAGCGCCGGGTACGCCTTCAGCGGCTGGCCCCCGCGCCGGGTCTCGAAGGTGCGGGGCAGCGTGCCGAGCGTCCAGGACGTCAGGCCGGTGCGCTGTTCCAGGCCGGCCGGTGTCCCGGCGCCCGCGGCCGCGCCGTCCCCGCCGCCCTTGGCGGGCCGCTCGGCGGCCTGTGCGAAGGCTTTGCTGAGGGCTGCCCGCGTCTTCGGCTTGAGCTTCAGGCGCAGCGCTTCGAGGTCCTTGGCCTCGGCCAGCTTGCGCCGGCGCTCGTCGACCACCCGGAACGTGATCTTCAGGTGGTCCGGGACCTTGGCCGGGTCGAAGTCGGCCGGGTCGACCGGGACGCCGACCATCCGCTGGAGCCCGGCTGCCAGGGCCGTGGTCAGTCCGCCCTGGAGGGGCACGGTCGAGTCCAGGAAGCGGGCGGCGAAGTTCGGCGCCGGCACATAGTTGCGGCGGATCGGTTTGGGCAGCGAACGGATCAGTTCGGTCACCAGTTGTTCGCGCAGGCCCGGGATCTGCCAGTCGAAGCCTTCGGAAGAGACCTGGTTGAGGACCTGGAGGGGGATGTGGACGGTCACGCCGTCCGCGTCCGCGCCCGGTTCGAACTGGTACGTGACGCGGAACTTCAGCTTCCCCTGCCGCCAGGAGTCCGGGTAGTCGTCCTTGGTGACGGCCTCGGCGGACTCGTTGATGAGCATGGAGTGCTCGAAGTTGAGCAGCTCCGGCTCGTCATGGCGCTTCTTCTTCCACCACGCGTCGAAATGGGCGCCCGATACGACGTCTTCGGGCAGCCGCTGGTCGTAGAAGTCGAAGAGCGTCTCGTCGTCCACGAGGATGTCGCGCCGCCGGGCGCGGTGCTCCAGCTCCTCGACCTCGCCGAGCAGCTTGCGGTTGTCGTGGAAGAACTGGTGGTGGGTGCGCCAGTCGCCCTCGACCAGGGCGTTGCGGATGAACAGGTCTCGGGAGGTCTCCGGGTCGATCCGCCCGTAGTTCACCTTCCGCTGGGCGACGATCGGCACGCCGTACAGCGTCACCCGCTCGTACGCCATCACCGCGGCCATCTTCTGTTCCCAGTGCGGCTCGCTGTACGTCCGCTTCACCAGGTGCTGGGCCAGCGGCTCGATCCACTCGGGCTCGACCTTGGCGTTCACCCGCGCCCACAGGCGGGACGTCTCGACCAGCTCCGCCGACATGACCCAGCGCGGCGGCTTCTTGAAGAGCGCCGAGCCGGGGAAGACCGCGAACTTGGCGCTGCGGGCGCCCAGGTACTCGTTCTTGGCGTCCGTGTCCTTCAGTCCGATGTGCGAAAGCAAACCGGACAGCAGGGAGGTGTGGATGAGGTCGGGCGCCGCGTCCTGCTCGCTGAGGTGCACCCCCATCGTCTTGGCGACCGTCCGCAGCTGCGAGTAGATGTCCTGCCACTCGCGTATCCGCAGGTAGTTCAGGAACTCGTTACGGCACATCCGGCGGAACGCCGAGGACGACAGCGCCTTCTGCTGTTCGCGGACGTACCTCCACAGGTTCAGGTACGCCAGGAAGTCGCTGGTCTCGTCCTTGAAACGGGCGTGCTGCTGGTCGGCCTGCTGCTGCTTCTCGGCGGGCCGCTCGCGCGGGTCCTGGATGGACAGCGCCGCCGCGATCACCATGACTTCGCGTACGCACCCGTTGCGGTCGGCCTCCAGCACCATCCGGGCCAGCCGCGGGTCCACCGGTAGCTGGGACAGCTTGCGCCCCATCTGGGTGAGCCGCTTCTTCGGGTCCTTCTGCTTCGGGTCGAGCGCGCCCAGCTCGTGCAGCAGGTCCACGCCGTCCTTGATGTTGCGGCGGTCCGGCGGGTCGATGAACGGGAACTTCTCGATGTCGCCGAGGCCGGCCGCGGTCATCTGCAGGATGACGGAGGCCAGGTTCGTGCGCAGGATCTCGGCGTCGGTGAACTCCGGCCGGGTGAGGAAGTCGTCCTCCGAGTACAGCCGGATGCAGATGCCGTCGCTGGTCCGGCCGCAACGGCCCTTGCGCTGGTTGGCGCTGGCCTGCGAGACCGGCTCGATCGGCAGCCGCTGGACCTTCGTGCGGTAGCTGTAGCGCGAGATCCGGGCCATGCCGGGGTCGATCACGTACCGGATGCCCGGCACGGTCAGCGAGGTCTCCGCGACGTTGGTCGCGAGCACGATCCGGCGGCCGGTGTGGCGCTGGAAGACGCGGTGCTGCTCGGCGTGCGACAGGCGCGCGTACAGCGGCAGCACCTCGGTCTGCGGCAGGTTCTTCTTGTTGAGCGCGTCCGCCGTGTCGCGGATCTCCCGCTCGCCGGAGAGGAAGACCAGGATGTCGCCGGGGCCCTCGTCCCGCAGCTCGTCCACGGCGTCGCAGATCGCCGTGATCTGGTCGCGGTCGCTGTCGGTGCCGCCCTCCTCCAGGAGCGGGCGGTAGCGCACCTCCACCGGGAACGTACGGCCGGAGACCTCGACGATCGGCGCGCTGGGGGCCTCGGCGCCCTCCTTGGGCGCTGCCACGGAGGCGAAGGAGCCGAAGTGCCGGGCGAACCGCTCCGGGTCGATGGTCGCGGAGGTGATCACGACCTTCAGGTCCGGCCGCCGGGGCAGTAGCTGGGCCAGGTAACCGAGGATGAAGTCGATGTTGAGGCTGCGCTCGTGGGCCTCGTCGATGATGATCGTGTCGTACTGGCGCAGCTCGCGGTCGGTCTGGATCTCCGCGAGGAGGATGCCGTCCGTCATCAGCTTCACGAGGGTGCCCGGGCCGACCTGGTCGGTGAAGCGGACCTTCCAGCCGACCGCCTCGCCCAGCGGGGTGTTCAGCTCCTCGGCGACCCGCTCGGCGACCGTACGGGCGGCGATCCGGCGCGGCTGGGTGTGCCCGATCAGACCGCGTACGCCACGGCCCAGCTCCAGGCAGATCTTGGGGATCTGGGTCGTCTTGCCGGACCCGGTCTCACCCGCGACGATCACGACCTGGTGGTCGCGGATCGCTTCGAGGATCTCGTCCTTCTTCTGGCTGACCGGTAGCTGCTCCGGATACGTGATCGCGGGCACCGCGGCGCGGCGCTGCTCGACCCGCAGCTCCGCCTCCTCGATCCCCTCGGCGATCTCGGCGAGCACGGCCGCGCGGGCCTCGGGCTTACGGATCCGGCGCGCGCCGTCGAGCCGGCGCCCCAGCCGCTGCTGGTCGCGCAGCATCAGCTCGGGCAGCCGCTCCAGGAGAGCGGGCAGGGAGGGGGCGGCACCGTCGGGCCGGGCGGAGGCAGGCTGACTGGACATACGTCCCCCAGGATCTCACCTCCGTGAATACGGTGGCGAACGAATTGCCGCCGGTGCGGGGCCGGGAGGACGTCCGGGCGGCTGCGGTGGCCCTCGGGGCCGTACCCGGCGGGCCCTGCGCACGGTGGGCCGACCACCAGGGGAATGTCCGGGATAGGTGCTTTAGCGTGGCCTTATGTCTGATCAGCACGGTGACCTCCCCCAGCCGCACGGCGCCCACGGACGGCCTCCCACCGCGGCCGAGAGATGGGCCGCGTTCAAGAAGTCGCCGTTCCTGCCCGCCACCGTGCTGGTCTTCATCCTCGCCGTCGCCGCCGGCCTCTTCGCGGGCTCGTACACGTACACCATGGCCAACCCGACCCCGCGGCACATCCCGACCGCCGTGGTCGGCCCGCCGGACACCCCGCACGGCAAGGCCTTCGTCGGGGGCATGGAGAAGGCCCTCAACGCCTCCCTCCAGCTGCACGCGTACGACACGTACGCCGCGGCCGAGGAGGGCATCGAGGAGCAGGAGGTCTTCGCGATCCTGCGGGTGCGGGACAAGAGCATGGAGCTGGACGTGGCCGGGGCGGCCGGCGTCCAGGTGGCGCAGGTGCTGGAACAGGCGGGGCCCCAGGTGGGCCGGGCGGTCGGCGTACCGGTCGAGGTCAAGGACCTCAAGCCGCTCCAGGAGGGCGACCCGCGCGGGCTCGCCCTCTTCTACATCTCGCTCGCCGCGGTGATCATCGGGTTCGTCGGCGCGATCCAGCTCAGCGTGCACGCGCGCGGCCTCAATCCGCTGGAGCGGATCGCCTTCACCGCGCTGTACGCGCTGCTGGGTGCCTTCGCGATCGCCGCGGTCGTGGACTGGCTGCTGGGGGCGCTGGACCTGCCGTTCGTGGAGTCCTGGCTGATCCTGGCGCTGACGATGTTCACGTCCGGCATGGTCTTCACGATGTTCAACACCCTGATCGGGCGCTGGGCGATGATCCCGACGTGGGGCCTGATGGTGCTGCTGGGCAACCCGTCCTCGGGCGGCGCGGTCTCCTGGCCGCTGCTGCCGTCCGTCCTCGGGCACATCGGCCGCTGGCTGCCGCCGGGTGCCTCGGTCAACGCGCAGCACACGGCCGTCTACTTCGGCGCCTCGCAGCACCTCTTCCCGTTCCTGGTGCTGGCCGGCTGGGCGCTGGTCTCGTGCGCGGTCTTCTGGACCTGGCGGCACCGGCACCCGGGCGGGCGCGAGGTGGGGGCGCTCACCTCGGGGGCGCACCGGGCGGGCGCACCGGACGCGCCGGGCGCCTGACGTACGCGGGGCCGGGCCTTCGGGCGCCGGCCCCGGCTTCGGCCGTACGGGTGGCGGGGGACGGGCGGGCCGGGCGGACCGCTCGGGCAGAAAGAAAAAGGCCCCGATCCGAAGATCGGGGCCTTTTCCCACTGCTGGTGGCTGGGGCCGGGGTCGAACCGGCGACCTATCGCTTTTCAGGCGATCGCTCGTACCAACTGAGCTACCCAGCCACAGCGGTCCTGACGGGATTTGAACCCGCGGCCTCCACCTTGACAGGGTGGCGAGCACTCCAAACTGCTCCACAGGACCTTGCACTGTGCGAGATCAAGCGTACCTGGTCTCGCACACGGTAATGCGTGCCCCCAACGGGATTCGAACCCGTGCTACCGCCTTGAAAGGGCGGCGTCCTGGGCCACTAGACGATGAGGGCTGATGGCCCGCCTCGACGCCTTGTGGGGCGCCGTCGGGGACGTGAGAAGCATATGGGATGCGGGGACCGTTCGCCAAAACGGTTTGTTCGAGCCCCTCCGAGGAGGTGTTCGGGGAGGGGGCGGCGGGCGGCCGGGGAGGGGGTGCGCCGAGCTCCCCGGCCGCTCCGTGGGCCTACGGGGGACCCGGTGAGGACGCCCCAGGAGACCCGGCGCCCGGGGACGGGGTGGCGCCTGGGGACGGCGTGGTCCTTTGGGGTGGCGTGGTGCGCGTGGATGGCGTGGCCCCTGGGGACGGCGTGGCCCCCGGCCGGTTCTCCTGCGGCAGGTGGCGGCTGACCTCGGCCTTCGACAGCCCCAGCCCGCCGAGCGTGATCTCGTCCCACGCCTGGAGGCGCCGGGTCTCCCGGTCCAGGTAGAGGACGGACGCCTGCACCGGAGCGGGCTTCTTGCCCTGCACCGCGCGCAGCCCGCCGCCGCCCGTGGAACCTTCGATCATCAGCCGGGTGCCCCGGGGGAGCACGCTGTTCTCGCGATGGTGGACGTGACCGGCCAGCGCCAGCGGGACCAGGCCGTCCGCCTCGGACACCGCGACCGGGTTGTGCGCCAGGGCGATGTCCACGGGCGTACCCGCGAGCCGCTGCGTACGGAGCGAGTCGGCCAGCCTGCCGCCGGCCGTGCGTTCCGAGAAGTCCCCCTCCGCGACGACCGAGCGGTCCGGGGTGAACTGCGGGTCGCCGACGCCGGCGATCCGCAGTCCGCCGACGCTGACCGCCCGCCCGTCGTCGAGGACGGTGGCGTTCTTACGGGTCTCCAGGTACTTCTGCGTCGTCGCGGAGTCGTGGTTGCCGCGCACCCAGACGTACGGCGCGCCGAGCGTGGCGACCGGGTCCAGGAAGGCGTTCTCGGCGGCCGAGCCGTGGTCCATGGTGTCGCCGGTGTCGATGATCACGTCGATCTTGTACTGCTTCACCAGCGACTTGACGATCTGCCAGGCCGCCGGGTTGAGGTGGATGTCGGAGACGTGCAGCACACGGATCGTGGTGGGGTCGGGCGCGTACGCGGGCAGCGTCGAGGTGGCTTCGTACAGCTTGGTCACGTTCGTCACCAGACGTGCCAACTCCCGCTGGTACACGTCGAACTCGCTGACGATGTTGCGGGCGGTGCCGACCACCGAGGGCGCCGAGGAGAGCAGCCCGGAGAACTTCGGCTCCAGGACCGACTTCGGGTTCCAGGTGGCGTACGCGGCGGCGCCCGACGAGGCCAGCAGGACGAGCGCCAGCCCGCCCGCGGCCAGCGCGCGGCGCGGCCGCCGGTAGACGGTCAGCCCCAGCGCGGTGGCGCCGGAGACGACCGCGACGCAGGAGCGGAAGGCGAGGGTGCCGGTGCCGCTGACGACGTCGCGGGTGACCTGCTCCTGGAGGCCGGCGAACCGTTCCGGGTGGTCGACCAGGGCCTGGGCCCGTACGGGATCCAGCCGGTCGACGTCGACGTCCAGCCGTATCGGCGCGTGGTGGCTGCGCAGCTCCAGGGCGCCCAGCGGTGAGACGTTGATCTTCGTGCCGCCGGAGAGCGACGGGCGCAGTGTCATGTTCGTGTCCACCGGCCCCACGGGCGCGTGGATGCTGCCGACGATCAGCAGCCCCAGCCAGGCGCCGAGCAGGGTGACGGCGATCAGGCCCAGGGCACGGGCGTACGGGTGCGGTGTGTGGGTGAGGGTGCTGGTGGGGGCGGTGTGGTGGGAGCGGTAGTCGCGGAGCACGGCGGCGGGAAAGCCCCGTACCCGGGCGAGCGCGGCGCGGAGCAGTCGGAAGACGGCGGGACCGGCGGAGTCGGCGGAGCCGGGAGAGTCGGAGGAGCCGGGGGAGGAGTCCCCGGACGGCGCGACACGGGCCATTGGGCGCGTATTCCCGGGCGCCGCGCCCGTCATGCCCGGAAAACGGGCCCCGCGCGCCGGGCCGCCCTCGCCACCGCGCGGTACCGCCGCCGCGCGGTGGCGTGGCGGACAATGGGTGGTGTGCTGGAGATGACGCGCGAGGAGTTCGAGGAACTGGTGGCCGAGGCGCTGGACCGGATCCCGCCGGAGCTGACACGGCTGATGGACAACGTGGCGGTGTTCGTCGAGGACGAACCACCGGCCGAGGACCCCGATCTCCTGGGGCTGTACGAGGGGACGCCGCTGACCGACCGGGGCGAGTGGTACGCGGGCGTGCTGCCCGACCGGATCACGGTCTACCGCAACCCGACCCTGCGGATGTGCGAGACCCGGGAGGACGTGGTGGCGGAGACCGAGGTGACCGTCGTCCACGAGATCGCGCACCACTTCGGCATCGACGACGAGCGGCTGCACGCGCTGGGGTACGGCTGACGGGCGGCTCGGCGCGGAGGCGTACGGCCGGGGCGGCAGGGACGCCGGAGCGGTCGCGGCGGCCGGGGCGGGCAGGGTGGCCGGCGCGCGCGTGGTGGCCGGGGCGGGCACGGCGGTCAGGACGGCCGGCGCGGCCGGTTCGCGGCATTCGTGGCGTTCGGGGTGGTGCCGCTGGTGGCCGGGGCGGAGATCGGGCCCGTACGGACGCGATCTCGTGCCCGCGGCGCGTGTCCTCGGGTGCCCGGCGGGAGTTGGGCAGGGCGTTCATCTCCGCAGTCTCCGCGCTCCGGATCCGGAGGTCCCGCCCGTGCGCCCGATCGCTTCCCCCCTCCCCGGCCCGGCCCTGAACCGGCTCGCCGCCGCCGTGGCCGCCGCTTCCGCCCTGGCCGCGTCGCTGAGCGGCTGCATGAGTGTGAGCGACGCGGAGCCGCCCAAGCCGTCGGGGTCCTCCGCGCGGCCCGACGGCGGACCCGCGCCGGACGGCGGCACGGTGGACACCCGCGGCGGGAGCCCGGACCGCAGGGCGCGTACGGGCGGCGGCCACGGTGTGGAGGGGCACGCGGGGGCGCCCGCGAGTGATCACACGCCCTCGGCGCACGAGACGGAGCCGGAACCGGAACCCGCTTCGGGCGCCGCGCCCGGCCCCGAACAGCCCGGCCCGCCCGGCACCGGCCCCGCCGCGCCAGGACCGCCGCGGCCCGGCAGCGGCCGCCCTTCCCCGACCGCCCAGCCGCCCCGGACGACCCCGACCGTGAAGCCGACGCCGAGCGCCAGTCCGGACCCGCAGCCGAGTTCCCCCGCGCCGACCCCGTCGTCCGCTCCGCCCGCGCCCTCGAATCCGGAGGGCGGGGGGTAGCGGCGGGGGGATGGGGGAGTGGGGAGTGGCGTACGGGAGGGCGGGGGCGCCGGAGTGGGCGGGTGCGGGTGGGGGCCGAGGGGCGCAGGGCGTGTGGAGTGCGGCAAAAGGCCAGGTGGGCGCGGTGGGGAACGGAGGTTCGGGAGGGCATTTGCCTTCTGGGGGGCGGAGTGAGTATGGTGGTAGATCGTTTGATCCCATTTGCCCGGCGCATGATGCAGCGCCGTGTGGCGCGTTCTCTCCCTTGCCGTGGCTGACCGCATTGAGGCGGTCATTTGTGAAGTCTCACGGAGTTTGGGCGCGTGCCTGTGCCGAGACTCCGGAAGGTTTCGCATTTCGCATGTCTGTTTCCACTGATCAGTCCGTCCTGCCCGCTGCCGACGAGCAGGCGGCCCCCCAGCAGGACCAGCCGCAGGACCAGGCCGTCATCGAGACGCCTGCCGAGGCGACCGAAGCGGCCGAGTCGGCCGCCGACGCCTCCACCGAGGCCGCGGCCCCGCAGGTCACCTTCGGTGACCTCGGCCTCGACGAGAAGATCGTCCGCAAGCTGGCCGCGAACGGTGTCACCACCCCGTTCCCCATCCAGGCCGCGACCATCCCCGACGCGCTCGCCGGCCGCGACATCCTCGGCCGCGGCCGTACCGGCTCCGGCAAGACCCTCTCCTTCGGTCTGCCGCTGCTCAGCCGCCTGGCCGGCGGCCACACCGCGAAGAAGCGCCCGCGCGGCGTCATCCTCACCCCGACCCGTGAGCTGGCCATGCAGGTCAGCGACGCGCTGCAGCCGTACGGCGACGTCCTGGGCCTCAAGCTCAAGGTCGTCTGCGGCGGTACGTCCATGGGCAACCAGATCTACGCGCTGGAGCGCGGCGTCGACGTCCTCGTCGCCACCCCCGGCCGGCTGCGCGACATCATCAACCGCGGCGCCTGCTCGCTGGACGACGTCGAGACCGCCGTCCTGGACGAGGCCGACCAGATGGCCGACCTGGGCTTCCTGCCCGAGGTCACCGAGCTGCTCGACCTGGTTCCGTCCGGCGGCCAGCGCATGCTGTTCTCCGCCACGATGGAGAACGAGATCGGCACCCTGGTCAAGCGCTACCTGACCAACCCGGCGACCCACGAGGTCGACGCGGCCCAGGGCGCGGTCACCACCATGACCCACCACGTGCTGGTCGTGAAGCCGAAGGACAAGGCGCCGGTCACCGCCGCCATCGCCGCCCGCAAGGGCCGCACCATCATCTTCGTCCGCACCCAGCTCGGTGCCGACCGCGTCGCCGAGCAGCTCTGCGACTCCGGTGTGCGCGCCGACGCGCTGCACGGCGGCATGACGCAGGGCGCGCGGACCCGCACGCTGGCCGACTTCAAGGACGGTTACGTCAACGTCCTCGTCGCCACCGACGTCGCCGCCCGCGGCATCCACGTCGACGGCATCGACCTGGTCCTGAACGTGGACCCGGCCGGCGACCACAAGGACTACCTGCACCGCTCCGGCCGTACCGCCCGCGCGGGCCAGTCCGGCACCGTCGTCTCGCTGGCCCTGCCGCACCAGCGCCGCCAGATCTTCCGCCTCATGGAGGACGCGGGCGTGGACGCCTCGCGCCACATCGTCGGCGGCGCCGGCGCCTTCGACGAGGACGTGGCCCAGATCACCGGCGCCCGCTCGCTCACCGAGGTGCAGGCCGACTCGGCGAACAACTCCGCCAAGCAGGCCGAGCGCGAGGCGCAGGAGCTCGCCCGCGAGCTGGAGCGCGCGCAGCGCCGGGCGACCGAGCTGCGCGAGGAGGCCAACCGGCTGACCGCACGCGCCGCGCGGGAGCGGGGCGAGGACCCGGAGGAGGCGGTCGCCGCCGCCGAGGCCGCCGTGGAGGAGGCCGCCGAGGCCGTCGTACCGGCCCAGGCCGCCACCGAGGCCGACGAGGCGCCGCGCCGCTCCTCGAACCGTGACGAGCGGGGCAACTACGAGCGCCGGGACCGTCGGGACAACGACCGCGGTGACCGTGGCGAGCGCGGCGGCTTCCGCCGTGAC
Source organism: Streptomyces sp. NPDC045470 (assembly GCF_040646595.1). NCBI lineage: Bacteria > Bacillati > Actinomycetota > Actinomycetes > Kitasatosporales > Streptomycetaceae > Streptomyces > Streptomyces sp. NPDC045470. The sequence continues at coordinate 25,129 of NZ_JBEZAN010000018.1, read as the reverse complement.
GACCGTTCCGGTGGCGGTTTCAACCGTGACCGTCGTGACGACCGTTCCGGTGGTGGTTTCAACCGTGACCGTCGTGACGACCGCTCGGGCGGTGGCTTCAACCGTGACCGCCGTGACGACCGTTCCGGTGGCGGCTTCAACCGCGACCGCCGCGACGACCGTGGCGACCGCGGTGGCGACCGTGGCGGCTTCCGTCGTGACGACCGTTCCGGTGGTGGTTTCAACCGTGACCGTCGTGACGACCGTTCCGGTGGTGGTTTCAACCGTGACCGTCGTGACGACCGCTCGGGCGGTGGTTTCAACCGTGACCGCCGTGACGACCGTTCCGGTGGTGGCTTCAACCGCGACCGGAACGACCGCCCGAACCGTTCCTTCAACCGTGACGACCGCTCCGGCGGCCGCTCGGGCGGCGGCTACCGCTCCGGTGGCGGCGACCGTCCGTACAACCGCGACCGCCGCGACGACCGTCCCTCCTCGGGCGGCTACCGCTCGGGCAGCGGCGACCGTCCGTACGGCCGCCGTGACGACCACCGCGGCCACGGCACCAGCTCCTTCGGCCGCCGTGAGGACAAGCCGCGCTGGAAGCGCAACGGCTGACAGAGTTCATGACGCCTGAGGGCGTCCGTGACGTCTGACAGAGCCTGCGGCTCCTGACGACGTCCGTGACGCCTGACGGAGTCTGTGAAACCTGACAGAGTCCGCGACGTCCGACGGCGTCGCCCTCTGCGACCGCGGGGCCCGCGCCGCACTCCGTACTCCGGTACGGGGTGGGCGCGGGCCCCGCGTCTCAACTCCGCACCCCGTGCGGCCTCTTGGCCGCGCCCCTCGCCGTACGGCAGCCTCGCGCGCCACGTCCGCGCGGAAGCGGACGCGACGCCTCCGCCGGCCCGATGGCCCATGCCTTCGGGCTGCGGCGGGAACGCGGGCTATGCTGCTCGGTGCGGGCCATTAGCTCAATTGGCAGAGCAGTGGACTTTTAATCCATTGGTTCAGGGTTCGAGCCCCTGATGGCCCACCGCTGAAGGTCGGAGGACGCCCCCGTCGACCTGCTACGTAGCGCCCCGGTCGGTCTCCTCCGACCGGGGCGCTACGGCGTTTTCCGGCCATGCGTGCGCGATGCGTGAGCGGACGGACACACGGCTCCGGGACTCCGGTCCCCCTCCGCGGAATCGTTCGTGCCCGGCGTGCCACATCTCCGGCTTCCGCCCGGAGGCTGCTCAGCTCTGATGGGTGTGGCAGTCCGGCTATTAGCGGTCCGATTGCAGCAACAGGCTTCCCTGGACAGACAAGTACGTTCCGAAAGCGAAGTTTTGGGCCAAGGTCAGGCTGCTGCCGATGTGTCGTGTCGGCCCTTTCTAGGCTGGGCACGCGGTTTCTGTTCCTCCCCGGGCTCCCTCCGCACGGCCCGTTCGAGCAGCACCAGCCTGAGGAGTTGCATCAGCAGTGGAGAGCCGTTGGCCGGATCGGTTGGAGGACTGCCGGGTGGTCCACCCGTCCGGAGAGCTCGACGCGGCCACGGACCTGGGCTTCGCCACCCTGCTGCGGGGGTCGGACCCCGTGGCCGGCGCCGAGTGGCTGATCGTCGACCTCAGGCGAGTGACGTTCATGGACTGCCGCCCGCTGCGCAACCTCTGCACCGCCTGGGACCTGAGCCGGACCACGGGCCGGTGGACGCGGGTGGTCTACGACCAGCCCTCCATCGGCCGCCTCCTGCGTCTGACGGCCTTGCAGGATCGGTTTCCCCGCTATGTCAGCATCGACGCGGCCTGGCGCGAACGTCGTGCCGAGGGCACGCGAGCGCGCTCGCCGAAAGCAGGCGGCCCGAGCTGAACCGTTTCTGGAGGCTCTTCCCGGCACGGCGGAGCACCGGTGACGGTGGAGAGGTCCCACGTCAGGTGCCTCCGGGCGCGGGGCCTGCCGCGTTCCTGCCGCGTTTCCGTCGCCCTGCCCGCAGTCCTGCTGGTCGCCCTGTCCACCGCCCCGTAGGCAGTCCTCCCGCCGTCCCGTAGGCAGTCCTCCCGCCGTCCCGTCGGCAGTCCTCCCGCCGTCCCGTCGGCAGTCCTCCCGCCGTCCGGTCGGCAGTCCTCCCACCGTCCTCCCCCCGCCCCGTATGACCCGTACGGCCCCATCTGATTCGCCCCCCGGCCCGGCAGCGGAAAACCTTGGGACGGCGGCGGTGGTCGTACGGACGGGCGCGGGCCGCGGCCCGGCTGCGACGGGAGTGGGAGGCAGGCCGGTGCGGGTGCGTCGAGGCGGCAGGGGCCGTAAGGGCGAGCGGGAGCGGCGGCGCCGCCGCTCCGGCATGTCGCCGTTCGGCCGGCGGCTGGTCTGCTGGCTACCGCTGATCCTCCTGGTGGCGGGGCTGATCTTCGACAGCGGCACCCCGGCCCGGTACACGGCCGCGCCCTTCTTCTCCGCCGCTCCGCTGGTGGCGGCGCCGCTGTACTCGCTGGGCAGTACGGCCGTCATCGCGGCGGCCGCCGTCATCGCCGAGACCTGGGTCGTGACGTACCACGGGGACCGCGACGCCAACCAGTCCGTCACCGAGGGCCTGACCGTCCTGGTCGTCGCCGTCCTCGCGCTGGGCATCAACCGGGTCGTACGGATGAGCGACGCCCGGCTCGCCTCCGTACGGGACGTCGCGGAGGCCGCCCAACGGGCCGTGCTGCCGACGCCCGCCGAGCGCATCGGCGGGCTGGCGGTCGCGGCGCGCTACGTGGCAGCGCAGGCGGACGCCCGGATCGGCGGCGACCTGTACGCCGTCCAGGACACTCCGTACGGCGTACGGCTGATCGTCGGCGACGTACGGGGCAAGGGACTGGAGGCGGTGGAGGCCGCGGTGATCGTCGTCGGGGCCTTCCGGGAGGCGGCCGAGCAGGAGGCCAGTCTGGAGGCGGTGGCGGGGCGGCTGGAGCGCGCGCTGCAACGCGAGGGCAGCCGGCGGGAGGGCCTCGACCAGTTCGAAGGGTTCACCACGGCCGTACTGGCGGAGCTGCCCTCGGACGAACACGCGGCGCTCCGCGTCCTCAACCGCGGCCACCCGGCACCGCTGCTCCTCGCCCCCGACGGCGAACTGCGCGAGCTGACACCCAGGTCGCCCGCGCTGCCGCTCGGCATGAGCGAGGTGGCCGGCTGGCCGGACCGGGCGGACGAGACGGCCTGCCCCGCGGGCTCGATCCTGCTGCTCTTCACCGACGGCGTGACCGAGGCCCGGGACGCCGACAACGTCTTCTACGAGCCGGCGAAGCGGCTGCGCGGGCGGGTCTGGGCCTGCGAGGGGCCGGCGGCGCTGCTGGACGCGCTGGTGGCGGACGTGGCGGCGCATACCGGAGGGGAGACGGCGGACGACATGGCGTTGCTGGCGGTGCAGCGCCCTTTCAAGGGGTGAAGGGCCGCGGCGCGGAGTGGGCGGCGGGCCCTTCGCGGCGGAGTGCGTGGCGGCGCCCCGTGGTGGAGTGGGCGATGGGCCGGGAGCATCACCCGGCACCCGGTGCCGGTCTCACAGCTCTCACAGCCACTGCACGCTCTGCCCGTGCTGGCCGGTCAGGGCGACCGCCCGCCCGTCGAGGGCCAGGGTCAGCAGCCGCTCCGTCACCTCCAGCGGCTGCGCCGGGCGGGGCGTGGTGATCCACGGGAGCACGGAGCGGTACTCGTTGGAGACCCAGTGCCCGGGGCGGTCCCGCTCCCGGAGGACGGTCCGTACGGCCCGGGCGAACTCCTCGCGGCGCGCCGGAGGAAGGTACGTCAGCACGGAGGTGTGGAAGACGACGAGCGTCGCTCCGGGAGGGGCCTCAGCGGCCAGCGCGGGCAGCGCGCCGATCAGGTCGCCGCGGACGACCCGGGGGCGCGGCGCGGACCGTACGGCCTCGATGGCGGCCCGCTGCCGCCGTACGCGCTCGTCGGTGGCGCCCGGCCACACGAGAGCCTCCAGCCAGCGCACGTCGTCGGGGTCGGCCGGGTCGAGGGGGTCGAGGTCGATGCCCGCACGCCAGGCGATGTCCGGGACGCGATCGGGTACGGGGGTGCCCGGCCCCGTACGGCAGGGGAAGACCGCCGCGCTGTCCGGGGCCCCGAACTCCGGCCGGTCGTCGTAGCGGTAGCGGTAGCGGTCCGGGTACAGGCACAGCCCCGCCGACGCGCCGACCTCCAGGAGGGCCAACGGCTGCGGGAGCCGGGCGAGCAGGGGCAACAGGGGCGCGCAGCGGGCCGGCTCGTTGGTCTGCGTCAGGCGCCGCATGACGACGGCCCTGACCTGCTCCCAGTGGCGCAGGGTCCATTCACGCCAGCCGCGGTACGCCGCGGCGCCGCGCGGCCCGTGCTCGGCGTACGGGCCGTCGAGGTAGCGGACCGCGGCGAACAGGAGATGGGGCTGCTGCTTGTTGCCGGCGGGCAGGGAGCGCGCGAGATGGTCGCAGAACTCGGGGTCGTGGCCGATCCGCGCGGCCAGTTCCTCATGGGCGTCGGACTGCCCCCGTGCCTGGTACCAGGCGAAGTCCACGTATCGATCCGCCAGTGCCTGCGCGCTGTTGACGACCATGATCAGACGTTACTGCGCTCACCGGGGGTGAGCGCCGGGCACCCCTGCGCATAACGACTCCCGCACAATCGCGCATCACAGGTTTGAAGAGCGCTCGGCAACTCGCCCTGTTTTGTCCGCCGATGGGTGTTTAACCTCAGGCCAAAGCTATCCCAAAGCGCCCATGGATTCGGCGGAACGCTTGGTATCGGCCCACCGTTTCTATTACAGTCCGATAACGCAGCGCGGTCGTCCCAGCCGTCGCAAGAGGCGGCACCGTGCGCCGACGCCTAATCCCGTCAGCAGGTTCACAACTGAATCACCGTTGGGGCACCACTGGACCGGCCTCGGGGCCGGTGCCGTACCAGCGCGTGTCCTGGGAACCGGGGAACCACCACGTTGGGGTGCGCCGGGCCGGACGGCCGCCGATCCGTCGGAAGTCGCCCGCCGCCCGCCGCCTGCCGTCCGTGGCAGGTCTTCCTGCTCCGCACGTCCCAGCGCCCGCACGACTCCGGAGGTCCGTCCCGCTCCGGCGCCGGACCGGCCTGGGAGGCGGCTCCACCGCTGACCCGGTAGGCGAGAGGAAGGAAAGGAGTACGCCCCCGTGGCGTCCAACAGCCCTGCCGGCTCCGGCTCCGAGATTCCTTTCGGCGCCGCTCCCGGCGCCTCCGGCCCGTTCCAGGCGTTCGGCGCGGGTGCGGGCGGCGCGGCCGATGCCGCCGTCAGCGGGGGCGCGGCCGATGCTGCTGCCAGCGGGGCGGCGGCCGATGTTGCCGCCGTCGCGCCTGGTGCTTTCGCTTCCGGCACCGCCGCTGCCACTGCTGCTGCCGCCGTTCCCACCGCTGTTCCGGCTGCCGGCTCCGGGCCGTTCGCTGCCGAGCCCGCTGCGTTCGCTGCCGAGCCGACTGCTTTCGACACCGGCACCTGGGAGGAGTGGAACCCCACCGAGGACTCCGTACGGCCCGCACGCGGCAAGCACCGGGTGGCCGGCAAGCAGCGCGGCGGACTCGCCCGCAGCGGTACGGCCCTCGGCGTCGGCGTGATCGCGGCGGTCGGCGCCGGCGGCATGGCCTCCGCCGAGGGGAAGCCGCAGGTCGCGATATCCCTGCCGGATGTCGGCGAGCCGGCATCCGACTCGGCCACAGCTTCCCCGGACACGGTTTTTCCGGACCTGGTTCCCTCGGGCGAGGCTTCCTCGAACGCTGTGGAGGCCGGCACCGAGCCCACCGCTTCCATCGCTTCCGCCGCTTCTGCCCCTCCCGCCGCGGCCGGACGGGGAACCGGCGGCATGCACGGCACGGGCGCCCTGCACAGCACCGGGGACCTGCACGGTACGGGCGATCTGCACGGCACGGGCGTGGGTCAGTCGCTGAGCGACCACGTCAGCCCGCACGCCGACCGGCAGCAGAGCGCCGCCGAGGAGGAACGTCTCGCCGCGGAGCAAGCCGCTGTCGAGAACGCCGCACAGCACGCGACGCCGCCCGCCCGCGGCTCCGTCACCCCGCTCTCCACCTACACCTTCGCCGCCGGATTCGGCCAGGCCGGCGACCGCTGGGCCGCCAACCACACGGGCCAGGACTTCGCCGCCCCCGCAGGCACCCCGGTCAAGGCGATCCACGGCGGCACGATCACGCAGGCGGGCTGGGCCGGCGCGTACGGCTACCGGTCCGTCCTGACCCTGGACGACGGTACGGAACTGTGGTTCTGCCACCTGTCCTCCCTGGTGCGGACCTCCGGCCGGGTCGCCGCCGGCGACATCATCGGCCGGGTCGGCGCCACCGGCAACGTCACCGACCCCCACCTCCGCCTCGAAGTACGCCCGCACGGCACCCCGGTGGACCCGAAGCCGTGGCTGCGCGAACACGGCATCGGCGTCTGATCCCGGAGGCACCTCCCCCTACCCCTCTCCCCCTTCGTTCTCCCTCCTCTCCCTCCTCCCTGTCCTCCCTCCTCCACGACACGCTGCCGCGCCGCGGGGCCGATCTGCCCCGGTGGCCCCCCGCCTCGTAAGAGAATCCCCCTCAACCTGGGCATTTCCCCTGCTTCGCGCGCTGTCCGCCGGGCACTCGGACGGATGCGCCGCCGGGGTGACCGGCCCCGGCCCGGTTCAGGAGGGTGCGATGAGTCCGAACGACAAGGCAGGGGACACGTCGGGCGCGGAGTACGGCGGGGGAGCCGCAGCGCCCGGGGACAGCAGCCCCCGTACCCCCACCGGCACCCACCCGCCCGCGTCCCACCGCAATGTCGCTGCCCCCACCATCACCACCGACGTCCCCGCCCGCCTCGACCGCCTCCCCTGGTCGCGCTGGCACTGGATGGTGGTCGTCGGCCTCGGCACGGTGTGGATCCTCGACGGCCTGGAAGTCACCGTCGTCGGCAACATCGCCGGCCGCCTGTCCGAGCACGGCAGCGGGCTGCCCATCTCGTCCGCGCAGGTCACCGGTGTCGCCGCGGCGCTGTACGTGGCCGGGGCCTGCCTGGGCGCGCTGTTCTTCGGGCGGCTCACCGACCTCTTCGGCCGTAAGAAGCTCTTCCTGATCACCCTGGCCGTCTACCTGGCCGCCACCGCCCTGACCGCGGTCTCCTTCTCCTCCTGGTGGTTCTTCCTCTTCCGCTTCCTGACCGGTTTCGGGATCGGCGGCGAGTACGCGGCGATCAACTCCGCCATCGACGAACTGATCCCCTCGGCCTACCGGGGCCGCGTCGATCTCGTCATCAACGGCAGCTTCTGGCTCGGCGCGATCGGCGGCTCCCTGCTGTCCATCGTGATGCTGGACACCGACATCTTTCCCATGAACCTCGGCTGGCGGCTGACCTTCGCGCTCGGCGTCGTCCTCGGCCTGGTCATCCTCCTCGTACGCCGCAGCGTGCCCGAGAGCCCACGCTGGCTGTTCATCCACGGCCGGGGTGACGAGGCGGATCGTCTCGTCACCTCCATCGAGAAGCAGATCACCAACGAGAAGGGTGAGCGCCTCCCGGAGCCCGAGGGCGAGATCACCATCCACCCCCGCAAGAGCATCGGCTTCCTCGAAATCGGCCGCACCGTCTTCTCGCGCTACCGCCGGCGCGCCATCCTCGGCCTTGCCCTCTTCATCGGCCAGGCGTTCCTCTACAACGCCGTCACCTTCGGCTTCGGCGCCATCCTCACCTCGTTCTTCGACGTGTCGACCTCGCACACCGGCTACTTCTTCGCCGTCATGGCGGCCGGCAACTTCCTCGGCCCGCTCCTCCTGGGCAAGCTCTTCGACACCGTCGGCCGCCGCATCATGATCTCCGGCACCTACCTGCTCTCCGGCGTTCTGCTCTTCGCGACCGCCTGGCTCTTCGCGGCCGGCCATCTGACGGCCACCACGCTCACCGCCTGCTGGTGCGTGGTCCTCTTCTTCGCGTCGGCGGGTGCGAGCAGCGCGTACCTGACCGTCTCGGAGATCTTCCCGATGGAGACCCGGGCCATGGCCATCGCCTTCTTCTACGCGATCGGCACGGCCGCGGGCGGCATCAGCGGCCCCCTGGTCTTCGCCGAACTGACGGAATCCGGCGTGGCGGCCGACACCGCACTCGCCTTCTGCATCGGCGCCGCCCTCATGTGCCTGGCCGGCCTGACCGCCGCCTTCCTGGCCGTACGCGCCGAACGCCGCTCCCTGGAAAGCATCGCCAGCCCGCTGTCCACGGCCCCCGACACGTGACCGACCCCGCTGCCTCCCGTTCCCCTTCCCTCAGCCGCGACTTGGTGCGGCTCCTCCTGGTTTGGACAGATCATGAACGCGACACAGAAGTCTCTCGGCTCCCTGTCCGTCTTCCCGCTCTCCCTCGGAGGCAATGTCTTCGGCTGGACCGCGGACGAGCCCGAGTCCTTCGCCGTCCTGGACGCGTACGTCGCCGGCGGCGGCAACTTCATCGACACCGCCGACGTCTACTCGGCCTGGGCGCCGGGCAACAAGGGCGGCGAATCCGAAACCGTCCTCGGCAACTGGCTCGCCTCCCGCGGCAACCGCGACGAGGTCGTCATCGCCACCAAGGTCGGCGCATACCCGGACCTCAAGGGGCTCGCCCCCACCACCATCAAGGCCGCCGTCGACGCCTCCCTCACCCGCCTGCGCACCGACTACATCGACCTCTACTACACCCACTACGACGACGAGTCCCTCGCCGTCTCCGACTTCCTCCCGGCCCTCGACGACCTGGTCAAGGCCGGCAAGGTCCGCGAGATCGCCGCCTCCAACATCTCGGCCCAGCGCCTCGAAGCCGCCCTGACCTTCTCAGCCGACGAGAACCTGGCCCGCTACGTCGCCGTCCAGCCCCACTACAACCTGGTCTCCCGCGACACCTACGAAGGTGACCTCGCCGACACCGCCGCCCGCCACGGCGTTTCCGCCGTCCCGTACTACGCCCTGGCGTCGGGCTTCCTCACCGGCAAGTACCGCCCGGACAGCGACGTGAACAGCGCCCGTTCCGAGACGGCCGCCAAGCACCTGGCCACCGACCGAGGCCGCAAGGTCCTCGCCGCCCTCGACACGGTCGCCACCTCCCACCAGGCCGAACACGCGACGGTGGCCCTCGCCTGGCTCGCCGCCCAGCCCACGGTCGCGGCCCCCATCGCCAGCGCCCGCACAGTCGACCAGCTCCCCGCCCTCATGTCCGCCCCCGACCTCCACCTCACCCAGAACGACCTGACCCTCCTCAACGAGGCCTCGGCCTGACCACCCTTTCCCCCCGCGACGCAAAGGGCGGGTGCGTACCCCCTGGTACGCACCCGCCCTCTACCCGCGCGTGCTGGTACGCCCCCGCCCTTCACCCGCGCGTGCCAGGCCCCTCGCCCAAAACGGACCCAGCACCCCCGGCTACGCCCGTCGATCAGCTACAGCCCACGAAGCCGCCCCCACAACCCCCGCCACCGCAAACACCGAAGGCCAGGCCCCCACCTTCTTGGCCAACGGATGCGACCCGGCAAACGCCGCCACATAAGCCCCGCTCAACACCGCAGCAGCCTTCTTCCCCGCCTTCCGCTCCCACTCCCGAGCCGCCAAGGCCCCCGCCGCCGCCAGCGCCACCCCACCCAACGGCCGCTTCTTGGTCCAACGCGCCACGCCGTAACCACCTACGAGCCCGCCTGCCGCTATCACTGCCGCCGGCACCTGCGCCATGTCCGGAACCTCCCTTTCAGAGAACCAATGAACGTGACCCTACGCCGGCGGCTGACACAGAAGGCCAGCGCGGCCAGGAGACGGGTGTCTGCCGGCCGCGCTGCCGTACCGCTACGAGGAGGACCGCTCATAGAGGGGTGTCACAACGCGATCCGGCCGCTACGACCGCCGGGTGGCAGCCACCTGGTACCAGGTCTGGCAGATCATGGCTACGGAGGCCAGGACCACCAGGGCCCAGAGGTGCGCGGGGTCCTGGGGCCCATGCCCCGAGCCCGAAACCAGGCTGACGACCGGGTTCGAGCAGACGCACAGGATCAGCAGCGCCGGGGAGGCGCCAGCCCGCAGGTTCATGGGATCGTGGTTCATGCGTTCACTTCCTTGTTCAACGGCTTGGTGGTGACGTGACGCCCGTCGCTTCCTCCGGCAAAAGATGGAGCGGCGGGCCGTCTTCTGTCCGCGCAAGGGCCGCGCAGACCAACCAGTACGGCTGAGCTGTGTCCGTGCCCAGCCCCCTCGGGGCTGGCACTGCTCTCAGTAGGTGGGGCCCGGGGCCTGGTGCTGGCAGGCTCGTGAACGGCGTTCCGGATAACGGTCTTCCCTCTCGGTGAAGCCGCCGCGTAGGGCAGCGGTCAGGCGGGGTGGTGGCTGAGGGCGGCATCGACGAGCGTGGCAGCGTCCTCGATCTGCTGTGCTTCCAGAAGCGTGCCGACGATGCGGAGTACGGCACGGAGGTCACGGGCCGCAGCACTGTTCAGCATGGCTTCGGCTGCGTCCTCCCGTCCCGCGGCCCGGTACGTGGTGACCGCGTCCCGGATTTCCGCCGGAGCGTGAGCCCGGCCGGCGTGCCACAGGTAGGTAGCAGCGTCCGCGTCCCGCCCGGCACGGAGGTGGCTGAGGGCCTCGTCGTCCGCGGCGGGAGCAGCCGTTGCTGCTTCGTGGGACGCGCGGGTGGCAGGGCGCTGCGCCTGGGCCGGAAACGGCGTGGTGGTTTCGCCTGGCGGATAACCCTGCCGGGCGAGGACGGCGTTCCGGTGCGTCTCCAAGACCCTTTCCAGCGCTGGAGGCGGCTGTCCCGTATCCGACTGCGAGGCTTGTGCGAGGGTCCAGAGCCTCCGCACGACGTCTTCCGGAGCCATACGGCGCCCAGTCGTGTAGTCCGTGAGCGTTGAGGGGGCAACGGAGACGTCCCGCGCGACAGCTTTCTGGGTCCTGCCCCCCCGGCCCAGCGCGCTCAGGTGCGCGACGGTAAGCGCCAGTTCTCGCGCTTCAGACGTGAGACCGGCGAGGGGCTGGGCGCTCACCTGACCTTTCGGCGGCACGGCACGGATTCCCTTCTGCGGGTGTGGCGGGTTAACGGGAGGTTGGGCATGGGCGGTTACCGGTCTCCGTGTACGTACGGGTTTCTTCCGACGGTCAGAATTCTTGCACCAGCAGCTTACAGAAAGTCAATGCTGAATCGCCGGGGGCCGCTGGTGCAGGTGGGCGGTTCGCCGCGGGCCCGGTCACTATGCGGGGTCTGCCGCTCAGAGGTCTTCGGGTTAGCAGGACTTTAGCTCATCCAGCGGAAAGTGCCAGCGGGGCATCGGGCCTGTCGGCGTGGCATCGCTGGACAAGAAAACTTGATGTCTCCCTGGAGACGGCGCTCTGGGGAAATCGGAATGTTCGCGTCCGGTTGTGCCGCGAACAGCGGGCGTCGTTGGCCGGTTCGGTGGGTCGGCGCTGCCGGGTAGCGCGGGAGCTGGCATAAGTGCACGTCAGGAGGTGCGCGTCGGCTTCTCGCGTGTTCGCGCCCTGTTCGCAGAGCCGAGCCTCTGCTGGCGATCTCCGCGGAAAAGTTCTGGCCGGTCGGTTAATCCAGGGGGACCGGCAAGTGGGTGCGGCAGGGCGGCGGAGGCGGCTTGCCGACACAGATCGCTTTGCAATGGCCATTTTTTGTGATGCGCGCCACAAGGGGTTCGTCAAAACTGGCCTCGCTTACCCTTAACAGGGCAGGAAGTCAATGGCTTCGTATTCGCGTTTTTGCGAATGCGGGAGAGCGTTGTCGTGTTGAATCTGGGCGTCCGATGTGGATCCTTGGGAGGGTGGCCCACCTTCCAGGTGATGCTGGCGGACCTGTGAATCCGACGGCGGGAAGAATGTGGCCGGTGAATCCGTTCAGTTACAAGAACTTGCGGAAAGTGAAAGGTGGTCCTCTGTGTCTGTGACACTGCCGTCCTGGGAGGACAAGAAGCTCGGCACGATGAAGCGTGCTGCCCTGTGGCTTGTCACCGAAGTCGGTGAAGGAGAGGTCTTCACCAAGGGGGCTCTGAGGGCCGCCTTCCCTGAGACGTCGCAGATCGACCGCCGCATGCGCGACTTGCGGGACCATGGCTGGCGGATTGATACAAACCGTGAGGACGCGCACCTCGAACCGCACGAGCAGCGCTTCGTCACCCGGGGTGAAGCGGTCTGGGAGCCCGGCAAGGGCCGCTCCAAGCAGGCGGCGGCCATCACAGCTACCCAGCGGCGCGAAATCCTCGCGCGGGACGGGCACTTCTGCCGGTCGTGCGGGATCTCCGCGGGCCAGACGTACCCGGGCACGTACGAGGCCGCGCAGCTGGACATTGCCCGGCGGCCAGTGCAGGGGGCAGGGGGAGCAGCCGAAGTGCAGCTGGTCACCGAATGCAACCGGTGCCGGGTGGGCGGCCGGGAACTGGCGGCAGACCTCCCGGGCGTACTCGGCGCCGTACAGCGGATCGGTCCGATGGAGCGCAAGATTCTGGCCGGCTGGATGGCGAAGGACCGCCGTGAGTTCAGCGAGCTGGAGCGGATCTGGGCCGACTACCGGTCGCTGCCCGCGGACTCGCGGGCTCAGGTACGTGAGCAGCTCGGCCTTGAGGACGGACGCTAGCCGCGCCGGCTGGGACAGCCCCATGATTTTTCAGAGCCAGGAGAACGGAACGTGAGCATGGACTTCGGACGTCCGCCCAAGGCGGCCGCCAACCAGGAGCGGGTACGGCAGCGGCTGGAGGAGGCTGAGTCGGCAGCCGGCACCAGGGAAAGCCTCACTGTTGAGTGGCGGAGCCAGCCCTTGCACGTCGAGGTCATCGACATGCCGGTGGCCGACCTCTACTACAACCCGGGCACGCACCGCATCAGGGCACAGCGTGATCACGACCCAGCGCTCGACGCTGAGCTGCACAGCGACCCCTGGAGCGACCGCAGCCAGGAATACCTGCACCAACTCTTGAAGGCGCTGCCGGCTGACCCGTCGAAGGATGACCCGGATTTCATCGCCCTGATGGAGAGCCTGCGCGACTTCCGGCAGAACGATCCCGGGCTCATCACACGCGATGGTGTGCTGGTCAACGGCAACACCAGGCGGGCCGCGCTGAAGGATCTGGGCGTCGCGCACATCCGCGTCGGTGTGCTCCCGGAGTCGTGTACCTGGGACGACATCAACGCGGTAGAGCTGTCGTTGCAGCTGCGTAAGGACCACCGCCGCGAGTACTCGTACATCAACCGGCTGCTGGCTATCGATGAGCAGGCGGAGCTCGGCCGCTCCGCTAAGGACATCGCCCGAGACTTCCGGATCAAGGAGGAGACCTGCAAGCAGGACCAGTGGATCCTCACCTGCCTGCGCGATCTCATTGAGCGGAGCCGGAGCGAGGGGACCGGGCTGAGGCTGCTTGACTTCGAGCAGCACCAGGAGAAGCTGCGCGAGCTGCACCGCAGGTATGTAAAGGAAGCGCGGGTTAGCAAGGCCAACGCTGACGTGATGAAGGAGAACCGGCTGGCAGCCATGGTCCTCGGCTTCTCCAAGACTGACGTGCGGCTGATCGAGCCGGACTTCGCGCGCCGGTATCTCGACCAGCGCCTGCCTGAAGAGCTGAAGACCGAGTCTTCCGCTGTGAGCTCAGTCGCGATCCCCGGGCTCGGAAGGTCGATGAAGTCCGTAGACGCCAGTGTCACGGTAGCCAGGACACTCACTGACACTGTTCTGCGGGCGAAGGCGGTAAGCCCGACGGCGAGTGGTGTATCTGCCGAGCGTGTACAGGTGGCGACGCGTACCTTCGAGGCGGCCAAGTACGCGTTCGAAGAGGCCCTGGTCCCGGCCGGCAAGGACGCTCGTATCCGCAAGCGCAAGCAGGCTGCCCCCGGGCGCATCACCGACGCGTGCCAGGACATCGAGCAGTGCATCACCGATCTGGTGATGGCCAGGGCTTCCCGGAGCCTCGACGAGGAAGCGTTCGACGAAGCGGTGCTGAAGCTGCGGGACAGCCTCGGGAAACTCGCCCTTGAGTCTGCCCGTAGCATCGAAGTCCCCGGGGACGGGGTTGAGTGGCTGCTCGGTGCGGTGAAACAGGAGGAGTGACGGCCGATGGAGGGCAAGCAGGAGCCGTCGCTGCACATCGGGTTCGACGTAACCCGTACCAAGGCGGCCCTGCGGGTAAGCCCAGCCCACCAGAGCGACCTCACCCAGCTGGCGGGCTGGTTCCCCGCCAGTACGCGGAGCGGCCCGCTGGTTGTGGAAGTCGAGCTCGATGACTTCCTCGTCGGCCTGGAAGCGCTGGGCACCTGGCCGGCCCCGGAAGATGTCGAGTGGGACGAGACGCTGGCTGACCTTGTCGGCAGCGTGCTGGATGACGCCGAGGCAGCCGAGCAGGCACTGGCCGGCGAGGGCGGCGCGGCAGTCACCGCGGACGATGTCATCTCCCTGCTGGGCGCTGGCTGGAAGGCTGACCTCACGTCCTTCCAGCGGCGCGACATCGCGCACCTGCTTTCCATGCGGCACGGCGCGAATTTCAGCGTCCCGGGAGCCGGAAAAACCCGCGTCGGGCTGGCGGTCTACGCGGCGATGCGGGCACGCGGAGAAGTCAGGCGGCTCCTCGTGGTCAGTCCGAAGTCAGCGTACGAATCGTGGCTCTTCGAAAGCGCGGCCTGCTTCGAAGAGCCGCTCGCCGCCGAGGTCATGGCCAAGAGCCCCGACCTCGGCACGGAACTGCTGCTCGTGAACTACGAACGACTGGACCGCTCACTGGCCCAGCTCGCCTCCTGGCTTCGGGCGGCCCCGTCCATGGTGATCCTGGACGAAGCACACAGGATGAAACTGGGCGCGAATGGTGTCTATGGAAGCGCTTGCATGCTCCTGGGCCCCCTCAGCCGTCGTCGGCTTATCCTGACCGGTACGCCGGCTCCTAACGGGGCCCGCGACCTGGAGAACCTGCTGTCCTTCGTCTGGCCAGGTCATGGCAGGCGGGTAGTGACCAGCGCGGTGAACGGCGGGGACCTGGCGTACGCCAGCAAGATCCTGCGCCCGCTTTTTACCCGTACTACTAAGCACGAACTCGGCCTCCCCCCCTACGAGACCCGAATCCGCTACGTAGACCTCCCGGACCTGCACCGCGAAATCTACGACGCGCTGATCGGCCGCTTCACGGCCAGAGCCGAGACGTCCCGGGACGACTTCGACGCACTGGGCAAGGCGCTGATGCGGCTCCTCATGGCTGCCACCAGCCCCGCACTGCTGCGCGAAGGCAGCAGCAAATACGAGCCTCTCGCCTACCAGGTGCCGCCGCTGGATGTTCCGGAAGGCGATTCGCTGTACGAGCTGATGCGGGACCTGCCGAGCTACGAAGTGTCCCCGAAGTACTCAGAGGCGCTGAGCCTGCTGGCCGAGAACGCGGCCGCTGGCCGGAAGACCCTTGTATGGTCCACCTTCGTACGCAGTCTGACCACGATGGAGCATCTGTTCGCCGACTACGGTCCGGCCGTAGTCCACGGGGGCACAGCTGACCGCGAGGAACAGATTCACCGCTTCCGGACCGATCCGGACTGCATGGTGCTGCTGTCCAACCCGGCGACCCTGGGCGAAGGCATCAGCCTTCATCAGGTGTGTCACGACGCGATCTATGTGGACCGGGACTTCATGGCCGGACGGTTCTTGCAGAGCCTGGACCGCATCCACCGGCTGGGGCTCGCGCCGGGTACTGAGACGCGTGTCACTGTGCTTGCCGCCACCGGGACGGTGGACGAGGTCGTGGCCCGCCGTATGGAAGAAAAACTGGAGTTCATGGGCGGCATCCTTGACGATCCCGCCGTTCGGCAGCTCGCTGACCTGCAGGAAGAGCCCTCTGTTGCTGGTGGCATGGACGCTGCGGATGTCCAGGCACTGCTGCGGCATCTGGGCGCCGCCTGGCGGGGGTGAGCAGCTGCGGATTCTCCGTATCGCGGTGGCGGCTGCCGCGAAGCGATGAAGAGTGCCGGCTGAGTGCATCATGATGTCCTTCGGTACGTGACTCTCGGTCTGTGTCACCGGCTCCTGAACGTCGCTGGGATGCGGTTGCGGCAATACTGAGAGGCGTTCGCTGCGTTGTCTGTGATGGCAGCAGCGGCGCGAACGAGTGCCGCACACTAGTGGAGGCCGAGTTGTTGCCGGGGCCGAACCGTTGTCAGTGGCGTCTGTCACCCTCTGTGAGGGCGGACTGCAAGCTGTGTCCGCCGTGGCACGTAGGAAGGAGGGTGCATGACCCGCACTGAGTCCAAGTTCACCTCTGTGGAGATCTGTGCAGGGGCTGGGGGGCAGGCACTCGGTCTGCACCAGGCAGGTTTCCGTCACCACGCGCTGATCGAGATCGACAAGCACGCGTGCGAGACGCTGAAGCTCAATGTCACGGAGAAGAACGGCTGGGGCGGCTGCAGAGTCATCCCGGCCGACCTGACGAAGTTCGACCCGGCCGACCTTGAGCTGGAAGCCGGAACCCTCGACCTCCTGGCCGGCGGCGTGCCGTGCCCGCCTTTCTCGGCCGCGGGCAAGCAACTGGGCCGGGATGACGAGCGCGATCTGTTTCCCGTCATGCTCGACCTGGTGAGCTACCTGCAGCCCAAGGCCGTCATGATTGAGAACGTGCGGGGTCTTCTGCAGCCTCCGCAGAAGTTCGAGTCCTACCGCGAGGAGATCAAAGCACGCCTCCGTGAAGAGGGCTACGTCATCTGCGGCTGGCGGGTGATCGAAGCTCGCGATTACGGGGTACCGCAGCTCAGGCCGCGTGCAATCCTCGTCGCGGTGCGCCCGGAGTTCGCCGGCCACTTCACCTGGCCGGATCCGGAGAAGATCGAACTGGTGACGGTGGCGAAGGCTCTCGCGCCCACGATGAAGAAGCGCTTCGGCAATTCCGAAGAGGGCCGAGCCGCATACAAGCGCTGGTATGACAAAGCTGTCACCGGAGTAGCGCCTACGCTGGTGGGCGGATCCAAGAAGCATGGTGGCGCGGATCTTGGCCCTACACGGGCCAAGAAGGCATGGCTCAAGCTCGGAGTCGATGCCATGGGGGTAGCCAATGACCCCGAGGATATGAAGGATCCGGTCCGGGACCTTTACAGCGTGGACAGGCAGGGCCACCCCATCGGTCCGAAGCTGACCGTCACCCAGGCAGCGATCATCCAGGGTTTCCCGGAGAAGTGGAAGTTTTTCGGGCGCAAGACAGCGGCATACCGCCAGGTCGGTAACGCCTTCCCGCCGCCGGTCGCGCGAGCCATCGGTGAGCAGATCATCATCGCCCTGGAGAAGGGCATGAAGGCTCCCTTCCCCGTGGAAGAGACCTTGGAGCGGGAAGCGGCCTTGGAAGCTGAAGCGGCGAGAAGGGCGCGGGAAGCAGCTCTCTTCGAGATTCCAGAACAGTCAGCGCTGATCTCCGCGGAGCCTGCTGACCGTACTGGCGATCTTGAGGGCGCAGTCGCCCGGTGACTCGTGCTCCCAGAACCGGAGGATGGTCCATCCCGCTTCGATGAGCCGCTGGTCAGTGTCCCGGTCGCGCGCCATGTTCCGGGCCACCTTGTCTGACCAGTACCCCTGGTTGGTCTTCGGCGGCACATAGTGTTCCGGGCACCCGTGCCAGTAGCAGCCGTCGATGAACACCGCGACCTTCGCCGGACGGAAGACCATGTCTGCTGTCCGGCGAAGGTCTGCGAGGGGCCTGGCCGCCACCCGGTACCGGAGCCCTTGTGCGTGCACGAGCCGCCGGATGAGCTGCTCAGGCTTGGTGTCCCGGCTTCGGATGGCCTGCATGTTGCGCCGCCGGGCGGCGGATGACGCCCAGGAGCCGTCCGGCGGGGTCCAGATATCGCCGTTAGAGGGCTGCCTCTGATCTGAGCGGTTCTCGTCAGTCACGGTTCTTCTCAGTGTGCTTCGGAAGGAAGGGCGCTGCCTGGGGCGGGTCCTCTGGGGTCGCAAGGACCCATGCCCGGTTATCGAGGATGACACGCGGGAGACCTTCGTGGTGAGCGGCCGCTTCAGCTACCCGGAAACTGACGAGCTCACCGACCCGCGGCACGGGGGCGCCGAGTCCGCGTGCCACGGCCTGGTGGCTGCTGTAGTGCCCCGGGATGAGGATCCCTACTTCGCGCAGGACTGTCCGAGCACGGCCCTTCGCCTCTCGGACCCGGGCCATGTAATCGCTCTGCTGGGCGACAGTACGCACCACACCTCTGCCGATGGGACGCATCTGAACGCGGCGGAAGAGCTCGTTGACTCTCGTCTGGCCTGAGGATGGCCCGAGGATCTTGTCCCGGGTTGCCTGGTCCAGGTGCAGCAGCACGTTCTCGGGCAGCGGAGCGTCCCGCCAAAGCCAGTAGATCTTGTTGCGGTGCTCAGCCTTGATGGTTAGCTTGCGGTCGCGGTTATTGCCGCTGTTCAGCAGTTCCGGGCGAATCCGGAGCAGTCCTGCGCTCCAGCGGCTCTGCTCATCGTCGGCCCAGACCAGCAGACAGATGTGGTTCTCCGCCTCGGGTGGGATCATCCACCCGCCGAACTGCTGGGAGTATTTGCAGTCGACCTGAATCCCGGCTATCCGGTAATCGGTGACGTCACCGTCATCGAAGCCGAACTCGCGCTGCAGGTTGATCTCGACGATCGAACCAGCGTGTGTCTTCTCCGTCTTGGACAGTGTTTTCCAGTCGTAACGGCCTGTGACCTCACCATTGAGCAGCTGGTCGATGGTGTCACGCAGCACTCGGGCGAATCGCTCGCCTTGGGGATCGAGCTGCCGGAGATGCTCGCGCACAGCGACGAGTCCGCTGTCCGATCCGGCTAGGGCTGCGGCCACGGTGTTGGAAGCGGCCGAATGGTCGAGCGGAAACACGAAGTCACCTCACCAATGCGCCGGCACCACACCAGCGTCAGGCTCTTGAGCCTGCCATAGGCGGGACTTGGCGTGATCCGTTGTCCGGCTGCAGGCACGTACCGATCGCATCCCTGGGCCTGATGTGTCACCGGCTGTAAGGCGGTCTGCGCCCGCCGTCTGGCAGCCAGGACGCTTGGCTGGGCACCGGCCGGTGCGTCGTATGCAGGGCCTGGAGCAGGGCTGGGTGGGCCACTGGCTTGTGGTGCCACAGGTGGTGGAGGAGGGTGCGTTCCTGGGTGGGGAAGTCGGGGGTGGGGCCGGTGCGGTGGGCTCGGCGGCGGAGGAAGGCGAGGGAGGTGGCTACGGCGGCGTATTCCGTCACGGCGCGGGCGGCGGCGGGGCCGTGGGTGCGGCGGGCGATGTCGCGGGCCACTGAGCGGGTCTTGAGGGAGGAGAGGGAGATCGGTTCGGTGGGGGAGAGCCAGCCGGTGGCGACGTACGGGGGGAGGTAGGTGCGCAGGGCGAGGAGCTCGCGGTGGCGGGCCCAGACGGCGAGCCAGGTCAGGGCGGCGAAGACCGGCAGCATGAAGAGGCCGTAGACGGTGATGAAGCCGAGGTCGCCGAGGGTGGTCGCGGCGTTCCAGATGGCGTGCAGGAGGACGGCGGTGGCCAGGCCGACGAAGGGCAGGGCCAGGCGCAGCGGCCGGCGGTGGGGGTAGCTGGTCGCGGCTATGCCGAAGGCCAGGCCGGTGAGCATGGTGAACAGGGGGTGGGCGAACGGGGAGAGGATGATGCGTACGAAGAAGGTCGCGGCGGTCAGGGAGTCGAGTCCGGTGTGGCCGAGGGACTGGTCCTGGCCGAAGGCGTTGCCCAGGTAGAGAACGTTCTCGGTGAAGGCGAAACCGGTGGCCGTGATGCCGGCCAGGACGAGGCCGTCCGTGATGCCGTCGAAGTTCTGGCGACGGAAGAGGAAGAGCAGGACGACGGCGGCCGCCTTGACCGTCTCCTCGATGATCGGGGCGAAGACGGTCGCGCCCCAGGTCTTCGCGTCGTCCGGGGAGAGGGTGGAGAGGTTATTCTCCAGCCAGTTCGTGGCGAAACCGTTGGCCAGGAGGGCTACGAGAGTCGCCGCGCAGGCGCCCCAGGCGAAGGCGAAGAGCAGGTTGCGGCGTGGTTCGGGATCTATGCGGTCCAGCCAGCAGAAGCCGGCTATGAGGACGGGTACGGGGAAGACGGCCAGGCCGAGGCCGACGAGGAACCCTTGGGTACCGGTCTGCTGGCGGACCATCGCCAGGATGATCACGCCGGAGAGGGCGAGGAGCGAGAAGAGGGCGACGGCGCGGGCCGTCCTGCTGTGCCAGGGCGCCGGGCGGCGGCGCGGTGCGTAGTGCCACTGCGCCGCCGCGGGCGACGCGGCGGGGCCGGCGTGGCGCGGGTCGGGCGCGTACGCCGGTTTCGGCGGAAGCGGAGGCGGCTGCGGCAGATTCACCCATCGACCCTAACCACCGCGGGGCGGACTATGCCGGGAGCCGCCGGAAGAGGAGGTCGTGGACGACATGGCCCTTGTCCAGGCCCTGTCCCTCGAACTTGGTGAAGGGACGGAAGGCCGGGCGCGGGGCGTAGCCGGAATGCTCGTTCGCGAGGGTGGGCTCGGCGGAGAGGACTTCCAGCATCTGTTCGGCGTACGGCTCCCAGTCGGTCGCGCAGTGGACCAGCGCGCCCGGGGCGAGCCGCGTCGTGACCAGGGAGATGAACTCGGGCTGGATCAGGCGGCGCTTGTGGTGCCGCTTCTTGGGCCACGGGTCGGGGAAGTAGACGCGCAGACCGGCCAGGGAGGCGGGGGCGAGCATCTCGCGGAGCAGGATGATCGCGTCGCCGTTGGCCACCCGGATGTTGGACAGGCCGTTGCGCTCCGCGAGGCCGAGCAGGTTGCCCTGGCCCGGGGTGTGGACGTCGCAGGCCAGGATGCCGGTGTCCGGGTCGGCGGCGGCCATCTGTGCGGTGGCCTCGCCCATGCCGAAGCCGATTTCGAGGACGACGGGGCGGCCCTCGAAGAGCTGGTCCAGGTCGATCCGGGAGAGGCCGTCGATGTCCAGGCCCCACTGGGGCCACAGGCGTCGCAGGGCGTCCGCCTGGCCGGGGGAGACCCGGCTGCGGCGCGGCTGGAAGGAACGGATCCGCCGCTCGTGGTGCGAACCGGCCGGGTCGGCCGCCGGGCCGGTGCCGTCGGGGAACATCGGCTTGGGGGCGGGGCGGGAAACCTGCTGGTGCGCCGAGGCCGGCGCTGCGTCGTCCTGCCCGGGACGCTCGCCCGGGTCCGCGGCATCGGGGCCGGGAGCAGGGCCGGGGGCGGAGGCAGGGCGGGGCTCAGCGGCGGGGCCGGGCCGGGCGGCGGGGCCGGATTCGGGGGTGGCGGAGTTCTCGGACACAGTGGGTCGATTCTACGGGCGGGGGAGTGGGGGAGCGGGGAAGAGGGGCGGTGGGGACGGGGTGGGGCGGGCCGCCCTCCCGCATCAGTCGCCCGTCGGCGGCCTCACCCCGTCGTCTCCAGCATCGCCAGTGCCCGCCCGGCTATCTCCCTCCCGATCGGCAGGGAAGCCGTGGCCGCGGGGGACGGGGCGTTGAGGACGTGGACGGCGGACGGGGACTCGGTGATGAGGAAGTCGTCGGCGAGGGTCCCGTCGGGCAGGACGGCCTGGGCGCGGACGCCGGCGGGGGCGGGGCGCAGGTCCTCTTCGCGGACGGCCGGGAGCAGGCGGCGGACCGCTTCGGTGAAGGCGCGGCGGGAGAGGGAGCGGTGCAGTTCACCGGTGCCGTAGCGCCAGTGGCGGCGGGCTATGTGCCAGGAGCCGCGGTACGTCAGGGTGCCGGCCAGTTCCGCGGGGCGGACGGTGCGCCAGTCGTACCCCTCGCGGGCGAGGGCGGGGACGGCGTTGGGGCCGATGTGGACGGAGCCGTCGATCCCTCGGGTGAGGTGGACGCCGAGGAACGGGAAGGCGGGGTCGGGGACCGGGTAGACCAGGCCGCGCACCAGGGAGGCGCGGGCCGGGGCGAGGGTGTAGTACTCGCCGCGGAAGGGGACGATGCGCATGGCCGGCGCGTCGCCCGCCAGGCGCGCGATGCGGTCGCAGTGCAGGCCGGCGCAGTTGACCAGGGTGCGGGCGCGGACGACGGTGCCGGCGGAGGTGCGCACCGCGACCCGGCCGGGACGGCGGCCGATGGTGGTGACCTCGCTGCCGTACGCGATGCGGGCGCCCGCGTCCGTGGCCAGGGCGGCGAAGCGCCGGGCGACCGCGCCGAAGTCGGCGATGCCGGTCGTACCGACATGGATGGCGGCCAGGCCGCTGACCTCCGGTTCGTACGTCGCGAGCTGCGCCGGGCCCAGCTCGCGGACCGGAATGCCGTGTTCCCGGCCGCGCTGGATGAGGCTGTGCAGGCGGGGCAGTTCGCTGCGGTCGGTGGCGACGATCAGCTTGCCGGTGACCTCGTGCGGGATGTCGTGGTCCAGGCAGAACTTGATCATCTCCGCCGAGCCCTGGAGCGCGAAGCGGGCCTTCAGGGAGCCGGGCGGGTAGTAGATGCCACTGTGGATCACGCCGCTGTTCCGGCCGGTCTGGTGCCGGGCGGGGCCCGGCTCCTTCTCCAGGACCACCACGCGGGTGCCGGGAGCGGCGCGCGTGATCGCGTAGGCCGTCGAGAGTCCGACGATGCCGGCTCCGATCACCAGCACGTCGCAGTCGTACGCCGTCACAGCACCTCCCCTGGAATCAGACGTATCCCATCATGACGCGGGGGTCTGACAACGGGCCGGGAGAGCGGCGGGGACGCGTCCGCGCCCAGGCCCCCGCCCGCGTGCACACTCAGGATCACGCCCGCATCCGTACCCAGAATCACGTTCGCATCCGTACTCACACTCGTACGTTTCCGTACCTGCCCCCGCGCCCGCCTCCGTACCCGTGCCCGCGCCTGTCTTTGTACCTGTGTCCGCGCCCGCCTCGTGTCCGTGTCCGTACCTGTCGTCGTGCCCGTGCCCGCTCTACGCCGGTGCCACGAGCAGCGGCCGGGCCCGTTCGCGCAGCTCCACGACGCGGGGC
The DNA here is from genome assembly GCF_040646595.1 of Streptomyces sp. NPDC045470. Lineage (NCBI taxonomy): Bacteria > Bacillati > Actinomycetota > Actinomycetes > Kitasatosporales > Streptomycetaceae > Streptomyces > Streptomyces sp. NPDC045470. The sequence goes on along the minus strand of NZ_JBEZAN010000018.1, from coordinate 2,274 downwards.
TCGTCACCGTACGGTTCGAGGCGGTGCAGGAGATCACGTACGTACTCGGTCGTACGGGCCGACGAGATGCGGCCGGCCACCTCGACCGCCCGGGTGCCGGCCGCGCAGGCCGCGTCCAGGTTGCCGGACTCCAGCTCGGCCACGGCGGAGACGACGAGCCGCAGCCCGTGCGAGCGGACGTACTCCTCCGTGGGGCGGGACAGCGCCTGCTCCGTGAAGCGGCGCACCTGGCGGGGCAGCCGCAGGTCCCGGTAGCACTCGGCGGCGTCGGCGGCGAATCGTTCGTACGAGTAGAAGTCCAGCCAGGACGGGTCGGGGTCGCCCTCCCGGGAGCGCTCCAGCCAGCCCTCGGCGGCCTTCAGGGCCACCTCGCAGGCGCGCGCCTCGTTGGCCTTGGCCTGCGCGCGTGCCTCCACCAGGCGGAAGAAGCTCATCGTGCGGGCGGTGGCCAGGCCGCGGTTGCGTTCGAGGGCGGCCTGCGCCAGGTCCACGCCCTCGTCGGCGAAGCCGCGGTAGGTCGCCTGGAGTGACATCGAGGCCAGGACATATCCCCCCAGTGGGACGTCGGCGGCGGCCCGCGCCAGGCGCAGCGCCTGGATGTAGTAGCGCTGGGCCGCCTCCTGCTGCCCGGTGTCGAAGGCCATCCAGCCCGCGAGGCGGGTCAGTTCGGAGGTCGCCCCGAACAGCGCGCGGCCCACCTCGTCGCTGTACGAGGCGAGGAGCAGCGGCGCCGCGTCGACCCGCAGGCACTCGGGCACCATCGAGGAGCGCCAGTCACCGCCCCCGTACTTGGAGTCCCAGCGGCGGGCGTCCTCGGCGGCCTCGCGCAGCTTGGTGACGTCGCTGTGTCCCACGTGCAGCGGGGCGGTGTCCGACCCGGGGGCGCCGTCCTTGCCCGTCGCGCCGTTGCCGTCCCGTACTTCCCGCAGGTCAGGTGCTTCGCGCGCGACGGAACTGTCGGCCGGGGATATCAGCCACCGCGAGGCGGGTGTCGCGTACGCGCTCACCGAGAAGGACCCGGCCAGACTCTGCCAGATGCCCCCGCCACCGCGCCGTCCGGCCAGGTCGAGGCGGTACAGCTCGGTCGCGGACCGGACCGCGGCGCCCACGTCGCGCGGGAAGGCGAGGCCCACCTCGGGGGCCGGGTCGGCGTCGGCCAGGCCGATCTCGTGGAGCGGCACCGGACGGCCGAGCTTGCCCGCTATCGCGGCCGCGATCAGATGGGGCGCGGCGCCCTGCGGCACCATGCCCTTGGACACCCACCGGGCCACCGACGTCTTGTCGTAGCGAAGCGTCAACCCGCGCTGCGCCCCCAGGTCGTTGACCCGGCGGGCGAGCCCGGCATTGCTGATCCCCGCGAGGGCGAGAACGGTGCCGAGCTTCTCGTTCGGCCCGCGTATATCCCTTGACATGCGCACCCCTCGACACAGCGACGGCAGCCCCGGTACCCCGGGGCACGCGTCCACCCAGAGTAGTTCGCCGAATCCCTACCGTTAAGGCCCGATGTCCCGGATGGCGGGTTTCAAGTCCAAGCGCCCGCAGGGGGTTTGGCATGTGCTCCGGGTACGTGTTGCCGTGCGCCCGTGTGTGCGCGCTGGCCGGGTTGGTGCGGGAGCGCTTCCATGAGACCTGCGTGGGTCGGCCCGCTGCACTGGATCCAGTGGGCTGGGGGACACCGCCGCCTCATTCCCCGCGGGTGGCGGTCCGGTCCGGGGGGCGAGTCCCGCCTCCCGGACTGTCGCATTTCGCGGGAAGGGCCCGCCGGGACGGCCTGGGGGGTGCCTGCTCGGCCGCAGCGGCTTCCGGGAGGGCGCCCGGCCGTTCGGCGCGGCGTCCCGAGGGCGCGTCCGGGTGCCCGGCGGAGCGGGTCCGGTGGCCGCCCGGCGGGTGATCGGCCGCGCTCCGGGCGCCCTGGCCGGTATCGGGCCAACTGCGCCGGGCCGCACAGATTTTGGCTGAAAATCGACGTAGCTGGGTTTGCTTTCGGGAGCGGGGTGAGCGGGGTGTGCAGGGTGTGCGGGGCTGCCGCTCTTTCGCGGGGGATCGCCGACGGGTGTCGCTGACTGGATGGCTGGGCCGGCTGGCTGGACTTGCTGACCGGCCTTACTGACCGGCCTTACTGGCCGGTCTGGCGGACCGGTCTGACGGGTCGGTCCCGCTGAACTTCCCCGCTTAGCCCTAATGCTGCTGACTTTATGCACTTCGGGGGAGCTTGCGTTTGGCTTTGGAGGTGGTCCTGGAGGCCGGGGTGATGGTGATCGTCTCGGCGGTTGG
>NZ_JBEZAN010000017.1:0-178496 GCF_040646595.1 Streptomyces sp. NPDC045470 | reverse complement strand
ACGGTGTCGCCCGGCCGTGCGTACGTCAGCAGTCATCAGCCGACCGGCGGGAGGCGGGCCAGGAGTCAGTCGGTGTCCGTAGCCGCCAGGACGGCACGGCGCTCGTGCTGTTGCGGGTACTGAGGTGCGGCGCAGCGCTACTGCGGGTACCGACGGAGGTACCCGCAGCGCTGCGGTGCGGTGCTGCGGCCCGCTACGGGCGTCAGCGGCCGGCCTCGGGCGACTGCGGCGCGCCGCTGTTCGGCGAGGCGTTGTCGCCGGCGTCGGCGTTGGCGTTCGCGCCGGCCGAACCGCTCGGCGTGGCCTTCCCCGACGGGCTGCCGGACGCGGAGGGGCTGCCGGAGGGGCGGCCCGAGCCGGACGGCGACGGAACCTCGCTGGGGCCGAAGTCCTTGAAGTAGCTCTTGGCCGGGACGACGAACGCGCGCAGGGTGACCTTCCCGGCGGCGCTGAAGTCGAAGGTCACGGACTGCGCGTCGCCGTTCTTGACGGACCCGCGGCCGCTGTCCAGTACGGCGGAGGCGTTGTCCTTGCCGCCGATCACGATCGAGCCGCCGGCCGGGACCACGATCGGCCCGGAGCCCTTGGCGGGCGACAGCTTCGCTTCCTTGTTCGTACCGTTGACCTTGATGGACTCCAGCGTCTGGTCCTTGCTGCCGTTGTTGAACACGGTCGCGGTCACCACGGCCGGGCCCTCGGCGTCCGGCTCGGGCTGGGTGACGACGGAGGCGTTCTGGATCTTGAGGTCGCCGACGCTGGTTGCGGCGTTGTCCGGCTTGACCTGGAGCGTCTGGGCGTCGTTCCCGGCTCCGCACGCGGAGAGCGTGGCGATCGAGAGCGTGAGAACGGTGGCGGCGAGGACGCCGCGTCGAAGGCTGCGGCTCACGGCGGCGGCATCTCCTTGGACGAACTACGGCGGCCGAACTTCGAGCCCGGTCGCGGATGGGCGGCTGGGCGGCCGTGCGCGGTCGCCGTACCGGCATCCGCGTAAAGCCGCCCTAAGGGTGTGTCAGCGCCGCTAGGTTACCGAGCCGCCCCCGGGCCGCCGCACCCGACCCGCCCCCAGGACGATCACACCCTCCTCCCGTCCCGCTCCGGCCCGTCCCCACAGGCCGCGACGGCCCTCCGTCGTACGCCCGTTTGCCGCACCTCGTCCGTGCCGCGTCGCATCTCGTCCGCATCCCGTCCACGGCCGCAGGAGTTTCCCGGCCCGCCGTACGGAATGATCAGGAGCCGGCCTCGGAAGAAACCCGAATATCCGGCAAGCGGTCGTTCGGATGAAGCCCGGCCGGTTTCCTCGCAGGTAAATCGGCATTCGCAGGGAATGCGCCGGGTTCCCGTAATTGATCACGTGCGGCGCCTCGCGTGTGGCGGCCGTCCGGTGTTCGTGAGGCGGACGCCTGGTGATCAATTCACGAAACGGCGGACACCCGCCCTCCGGAACCGAACGGAGTAGCGGAACTGCGACATCCGGATCCCGGCAAAACGGGACGTACGGGCGCTGTCGCGGGCTCTTCCAGGGGTGTGACGTACGTGTTTCAGGCTGCGCGCGAAGCGCCTCCGACCTGCGAATTCCTGCACCCGGAGGGCGGTCGAAGCACGTTCCGGGCGCAGTTGTCAAGCCCCGAGATATGCCCTGACCTGCGAAAACGCCATTCAGAACGGCCCGTTCCCGTGTTAGCATGGATAGCCACGGAAGGGGTACCTGTCACATGACGTTCAAGGTTGGCGACACCGTGGTCTATCCCCATCACGGGGCCGCGCTGATCGAGGCCATCGAAACTCGCCAGATCAAAGGCGTGGACAAGACCTACTTGGTGCTGAAGGTCGCCCAGGGCGACTTGACTGTTCGTGTGCCAGCGGACAATGCGGAGTTCGTCGGCGTACGCGATGTGGTCGGCCAGGACGGGCTGGACCGGGTCTTCGAGGTGCTGCGCGCACCGTATGCCGAAGAGCCGACGAACTGGTCCCGTCGTTACAAGGCAAATCTGGAGAAGCTCGCTTCGGGTGACGTGATCAAGGTCGCCGAAGTGGTGCGTGACCTGTGGCGCCGTGAGCGGGAGCGCGGTCTCTCCGCCGGTGAGAAGCGCATGCTCGCCAAGGCCCGCCAGATCCTGGTGAGCGAACTCGCCCTCGCGGAGAACACCAACGAGGACAAGGCCGAGGCTCTGCTGGACGAGGTCCTCGCGTCCTGACGACGTACGAATGCCGCGGCGCCCGAGTGGCGGCCGACTCCGGCCAGGAGCGGTCAGTTGCCGGGCGCTGCGGCATATCTGCGGCGGCATACCCGTACTCGTACCGCACCGGCAGCCCCGTAACCGCATCCGTGCGCGGCGTCCGCTCCCGTGGACCCACGCACGCGCGGAAGCACTCCTGCGGAAGCCGTGCACCACTACCGAACCGTGTGATCGTTCCCCGTGGTGACCGCCCCCGTGCTCGTCCCCGAAAAGATCCGCCGTCGCGCCCGCTTGTGGCGTGCCGGGCTCGGGCAGCTGTCCCGACCGGCGTCACGGAAGGGTCCGATCGGGGCGTCGCGCCCGGCACACTGCGGCCATACCCATGTCGGCTCGGGAAACAAACCTGTCTGCGCTAATTCCGGGGTCTCCCCGGGCTTCGGAGCAACCGATGTCAGACGTATCCCCAGATTCCGCCAACCTCTCCGGTAAGCCCCGGCTCCGTACCGCGGCCGTCATCCCGGCCGCCGGACGTGGCGTACGGCTGGGCCCGGGCGCCCCCAAGGCGCTCCGCGCGCTCGGCGGCACGCCCATGCTCGTCCACGCCGTACGGGCGATGGCCGCCTCCCGCGCCGTCTCCGTCGTCGTGGTCGTCGCCCCGCCGGACGGCGCCACCGAGGTCCGCAACCTGCTGGACCAGTACCCGCTGTCCGAACGCACCGACCTGCTGGTCGTCCCCGGCGGCGAGACCCGCCAGGAGTCCGTCCGCCGCGGCCTGGACGCCCTGCCCGAGGGCGTCGACGTGGTGCTGGTGCACGACGCCGCCCGGCCCCTGGTCCCCGCCGAAACGGTCGACTCGGTGGTCGCCGCGGTGCGGGGCGGCGCCCCGGCCGTGGTGCCGGCGCTGCCGCTCGCGGACACCGTCAAACAGGTCGAACCGCGCACCGGCGGGCAGGCCGGCGAGCCGGAGCCCGTGGTCGGCACGCCGGAGCGGGCCCTGCTGCGCGCCGTACAGACTCCGCAAGGCTTCGACCGGGCGACCCTGGTCAAGGCGCACGAGACCGTCGTCCTTCAGGGGGACGGCGCGACCGACGACGCCGGAATGGTCGAGCAGCTCGGCGCCCCCGTCGTGGTGGTGCCGGGCCACGAAGAAGCGTTCAAGGTGACCCGGCCGCTGGACCTGATCCTCGCCGAGGCCGTACTCGCCCGTAGGAGGGCCACTGATGGCTATGTATGACCCGCGGCAGTCGCAGCCGCAGATGATGCCGCTGGTGGGCATCGGCACCGACGTGCACGCCTTCGAGAAAGGCCGCGAACTGTGGGTGGCCGGCCTGCTCTGGGACGACGCGGCGAGCGACGGGTACGGCCTCGCCGGGCACAGTGACGGCGACGTCGCCGCGCACGCCGCCTGCGACGCGCTCTTCTCGGCCGCCGGTGTCGGCGACCTCGGCGCGCACTTCGGTACGAGCCGCCCGGAGTACTCCGGCGCGTCCGGCGTGACGCTGCTGTCCGAGGCGGCCCGCATCGTACGGGCCGAAGGCTTCCTGATCGGCAACATCGCGGTGCAGGTCATCGGCGTACGCCCGAAGGTCGGCAAGCGGCGCGCCGAGGCGCAGAAGGTGCTCTCGGAGGCGACCGGCGCGCCGGTCTCGGTGTCCGGCACGACCTCGGACGGCCTCGGCCTGACGGGCCGGGCGGAAGGACTGGCGGCGGTGGCCACGGCGTTGGTGCTGCCGATGAGGTAGGGGCGGGAACCGGGCGGAATCGGTCAGTCCGGCGGCCCGGTGGCCCGGAAGCCAGGTGGCCCGATCGAGCGATGACCGGTGAGCGGTGACCAGCGTCCGGTGTCCGAGGAGCGGTGACCGCTGACCGGTGAGACGGCCGACGGCTCGGCGCGGGTGACACGCGGTGCGGGAACCCCTTGACACGTACGGGAGTTGTCCCAGGTGACAGGGGCATCCGTAGCAGTTGGAGGGGGGCATGGCCGGAGTGTCCGTACCGCACCGCGGTCGCGCGGGGTGGAATGTCACGCTTCTGTGTCCGTGGCCCCGGTGGTCGCCGGGCACTGTCCGGTTCGGACTACCCTTGTTGCGTGACTATTCGGCTGTACGACACCAGCGCCCGGCAGACTCGCGATTTCACCCCGCTCACGCCGGGCTGTGTCTCGATCTACCTGTGCGGCGCGACCGTACAGGCCGCCCCGCACATCGGGCACATCCGGTCGGGGCTGAACTTCGACATCATGCGCCGCTGGTTCCTGCACCGCGGCTACGACGTCACGTTCATCCGGAACGTGACGGACATCGACGACAAGATCATCACAAAGGCCGCCGACCAGAACCGCCCGTGGTGGGCCATCGGCTACGAGAACGAGGTCGCGTTCAACACGGCCTACGACACGCTCGGCTGCCTGCGTCCCACCTACGAGCCGCGCGCCACCGGCCACATCCCCGAGATGATCGAGATGATGCGCGGCCTGATCGACCGTGGCCACGCCTACGCCGCGGACGGCAACGTCTACTTCGACGTGCGCTCCTTCCCGGGCTACCTGGAGCTGTCCAAGCACGAGCTGGACAACCTGCTCCAGCCCTCCGCCGACAACGAGACCGGCAAGCGTGACGCACGCGACTTCGCCATGTGGAAGACGGCGAAGCCGGGCGAGCCGAGCTGGGAGACCCCGTGGGGCCGCGGCCGCCCCGGCTGGCACCTGGAGTGCTCGGCGATGGCGCACAAGTACCTGGGCACCGCCTTCGACATCCACGGCGGCGGCGTCGACCTGGTCTTCCCGCACCACGACAACGAGATCGCGCAGGCCAAGGCGTACGGCGACGACTTCGCCGCGTACTGGTGCCACAACGCCTGGGTGACCATGAGCGGCGAGAAGATGTCCAAGTCGCTGGGCAACTCCGTGCTGGTCTCGGAGATGGTCAAGCGCTGGCGTCCGATCGTGCTGCGCTACTACCTGGGCACCCCGCACTACCGCTCGATGATCGAGTACAGCGAGGAGGCGCTGCGCGAGGCCGAGTCCGCGTTCGCGCGGATCGAGGGCTTCGTCCAGCGTGTGGTGGAGAAGGCCGGCCCTGTGGAGCCCGCCGCCGAGGTGCCGCCGGCCTTCGCCGAGGCGATGGACGACGATCTCGGGGTACCGCAGGCGCTCGCCGTCGTGCACACCACCGTCCGCCAGGGGAACTCCGCGCTGACGGCCGACGACAAGGAATCGGCCGTCGCCCGCCTGGCCGAGGTCCGCGCCATGCTCGGCGTGCTCGGGCTGGACCCGCTGGACGAGCAGTGGTCGGGCGGCGGCACGGACCGCGGCGAGGACCTGCACGGCGTCGTCGACTCGCTGGTGCGGCTGATCCTGGACCAGCGCCAGGCGGCCCGTACCCGCAAGGACTACGCGACCGCCGACGCCATCCGCGACGAGCTCCAGCAGTCCGGCCTGGCCATCGAGGACACGCCGTCGGGACCGCGGTGGTCGCTGTCCTGAGCGGGGTCGGCACGGTGGGTCCGGCGCGGCGGGGCAGGCGGGGCTACGGCCTGCCGGTTCTCGACCGGCCGGAGCCCGGCCCGTGGGTGTGGGCCTCGCAGGCCCTGGGCCCGTAGGCTCTGAGCCCGCAGGCCCTCGGCCCGCAGGCCCCGTCCTGCGGGCTCCCGCCCCACCGGGCGCCGGTACCAGCGGGTACCCGTCCCGGCTGGTACCCGCCGCGGCCGTCTCCCCGTGCCGGCCGGTCCCCGTCAGGCGGGTGCCGGTTGGCCGTACCGGCCGTCTCCGGGCGACACTTCTTGCAGACACACAGCAGACACACATCCGTACGTACGTATCCACTCCACGTCGCGAGACGTCGAGAGCAGTGAAGAGACAGGTGACCCATGGCCGGCAACAGCCAGCGCAGGAACCGCCGCACGTCCAACAAGAAGGGTATGCAGGTCGGCAGCGGTGGCCAGCGGCGCCGGGGCCTGGAAGGCAAGGGCCCGACCCCGCCCGCGTCCGCGCGCAAGGGGCATGTGAAGAACCGCATCGCCAACGCCCAGGCCAAGCAGGCGGCCAACCGGCGCCCGGCCCCGCGGCGCGGTGGCGCCAAGGGCACCTCGGAGCTGGTCGTCGGCCGTAACCCGGTCTTCGAGGCGCTGCGTGACGGCGTGCCCGCGACGACGCTGTACGTGCAGCAGTTCATCGAGAACGACGAGCGGGTGCGCGAGGCGCTGCAGCTCGCCGCCGACCGCGGCAACATCAACCTGATGGAAGCGCCGCGCCCCGAGCTCGACCGCATGACCAACGGGCTCAACCACCAGGGCATGGTGCTCCAGGTGCCGCCGTACGAGTACGCGCACCCCGAGGACCTCGCGGCCGCCGCCTTCGACGACGGCGAGGACCCGCTGATCGTCGCGCTCGACGGCGTCACCGACCCGCGCAACCTCGGCGCCGTGGTGCGCTCCGTGGCCGCGTTCGGCGGACACGGCGTGGTAGTGCCGGAGCGGCGCGCCGCCGGTATGACGGCCGGCGCGTGGAAGACCTCGGCGGGCACGGCGGCCCGTACGCCGGTCGCCCGCGCCACAAACCTGACGCGCGCCCTAGAGGGCTACCAGAAGGCGGGCATGACCGTCGTGGGCCTGGCGGCGGACGGCGAGATGGAGCTCCAGGACCTGGAGGTGCTGGACGGCCCGGTCGTCATCGTCGTCGGCAGCGAGGGCAAGGGCCTGTCGCGGCTGGTCGGCGAGACCTGCGACGTACGCGTGCGCATTCCGATGCCGGGCGGCGCGGAGTCGCTGAACGCGGGCGTCGCGGCGGGCGTGGTGCTGTGGGAGGCCGCGCGGCGGCGCGGGTGAGCCCGGCCGCGCGGCGGTAGGGGGCCGGTCCTGAGGCGGCAAGGGACCCACCACGAGGTGGCAGGGGCTGGGCAGCGAGGTGGTGAGGGCGCGCGGGCGGGGGCTCCGGGCCGCGCGCACGCCCCTGCTCCGTCCGCTGCCCTCGCCCCCGGAGCCACGCGCTCGCCGACGCGGCCAGTTCGTACGGACGTACGAATGGTCATCCGAAAGGCTGTGCGGTGCCGCGTGTGGACCCGCGCCGCCGACGTGCCGAGGTGGCCCTGCGGAGGTCATCCGCCGGGTCGGGGGTGATCCCGCGCTTCCTTGACGGGTCTCGGACAGTTCGGGGCGGTCAAGGCAGTGTCTTAAACGCGGGTCACTCGGTTAGATGAGCGTGGACACCAGAACACCCCGCACGCCTACGGGGGGACGCTCGCCGGGCTTCGATGACGAGCCGGTGCTGAGCTCGGTCAAGGTGCCGTGCGATCCCGCGCAGGTCATTGTCAATCACGCCAGCTTCCGCGTGCAGCTCGCCGCGCCCGCCGCGAGCGGCAACGCGATGGCCGACACCGCGCGCATCCCCGTGGTCCGGGAGCCGGCGGGCGGCAGACGCCGCGCACCCGTGGTGTGGAGCGGCCGCACCGAACCGGGTGGCACCACCGCCGCCACCAGCCAACTCCTCCATGCCGTACGGATGTCGGGCCGGACCACGGTCACCGCCGACGGGAGTGACGACGTCGGCACCACGACCCAGGTCCTGCCCAGGGTCCGGCTCGACGAGGAGCAGCCCGGCACGAGCACGGGCACGGGGACCGGCGCGGGCATGGGCGCGGGTACGCTCACCGGCTCCGGCGGCCCGGCCCCCACCATGGTCGGCCAGCAGCGCGGCCCCGTGGACGCGGACACCACCCTGCTCAAGGGCGTGCGCCCGACCACCGGCGCCTACGACCACTACGACGACGAACCGCCGTACTCGGACGAGGAGACGGCGGCGTACGAGCGGTACGGCGACGCGGCCAGGCGGCGCGGCGGCGACCCGACGATCCGGCACGCGTACTACCCCGGCCGCCGGATGAACCTCGGTGTCGTCCTGCTGCCGCTGCGCGTCTTCCTCGGCTTCATCAGCGTGTACGCGGGCATGGGCAAGCTCTGCGACCCCGTCTACTTCGACGGCGGCGAACGCGGCTCGATGGTCAAGTGGCTCCAGTCGCTGCACCCGTGGTCGCTGGTCGCGCCGCTGCGCGACTTCGCGCTCTCGCACCCCGTGGGGGCCGGCCTGACCGTGGCCTTCCTCCAGGTCGTGGTGGGCGTACTGACCATGTGCGGACTGTGGCAGCGGGTCGCCGCCTCGTTCGGCGCCCTGCTCTCCGCGACCCTCCTGATGACGGTCAGCTGGCGCACCGTGCCCGTCTACGACGCGCCCGACATCATCTACCTCGCCGCCTGGAGCCCGCTGCTCATCGCGGGCGCGCCGGTCTACTCGATGGACGCCCGGCTCGCCGGCGAGGCGTGGCGGCGGCTGGGCCCGCGCGTCGAGCTGTGGGACCTGCGCCGCCGGGTCCTGCGCCGCGGCGCCGTCCTGACGGCGGTGGTCGCCGGACTGACGCTGCTGGTCGGGTCGCTGCTGGGCGGAGCCGTACGGTCCGCCCAGGTACCGTCCGTACCGGAGCCCGGCGAGCCCGCGACGAACAACCTCCCCGGTTCGCCGCTGCCGCAGCAGTCGCAGCCCGGCGGCCCGAAGGCGCAGCACGGCCCCGGCCACCCCGGCAAGTCGCCGAAGCACCCCGGAAAGCCGTCGGCGGGCGCCTCGCGCAAGGCGGGCTCCCCGAAGTCGAAGACCCCCTCCGCCTCGGCCCCCGGCACGGCCCGGGCCACCGGCAGCGTGAGCGGATCGGCACCGGACTCCGGCCGCTCCTCCAGCGGCACCCCGCCGCGGCAGACCGCTCCGACGCGGGCCCCGGCGACGACACCCCAGGCACCGTCCGTCGGCGGCACCGCCGGCGGCACCAACGGCGGCGCGAGCGACAGCGGTTCGAGCAGCTCCAGCAGTGGCAGGGGGCGCGGGGGCACGCTGGGCGGCCTCCTGGGGTAGGGGAGGGGCTCCTGGGGCGCAGCAAGGCCCCTGGAGCCCCGTGAGACCCTCACAGACGAACGGACCGCCCCCATGGCATCGGCCATGGGGGCGGTTCCTTGCGTCGGCTGTCGATCGGATGCGGCACTCCTCCGATGCGCCCTCATGAGCGCTGCCCGAACGCGTCACCCGTGGGGATGGCTCACCGGTGTGGCTCAATCCCGCTGAGAGCGCAGCTCCTTGGCGGCCTCGGTGAGGTCCTTGGCCGTGTCGATGGCGCGCCAGTACGCGCCGTGCGGCAGCGGGAAGCCGGCCAGTCGCCGCTCCCGGGCCAGACGGGGGAACGTCGTACGCTCGTGGTCCCCGCGCGCGGGCAGCAGCCCGGTGAAGGCGGCGGAGAACACATACACACCGGCGTTGATCAGATAAGGCGAGGGCGGCGACTCGATGAAGTCGAGGACGTGGCCGAACTCGTCGGTCTCCACGGCGCCCCAGGGAATGCGCGGCCGGGCCAGCGCGAGCGTGGCGTCGGCGCCGCGCTCATGGTGGAAGTCCGCCATCTCGCGCAGCGAGAAGCGGGTCCAGATGTCACCGTTGGTCGCGTACCAGGGCTCTTCGGGCCGGGGCAGCGAGGCGGCGGCGTACTTGAGACCGCCACCGCGACCGAGTGGTTCGGTCTCGACAACGGTCGTGACACGCAGGGGGAGTTGTGCCTGGGACAGCCAGTCCTGGAGCACCTCGGCGAGGTGGCCGCAGGAGACGACCGCGTCCGTGACGCCCTCGGCGGCCAGCCAGGCGAGCTGGTGGCCGATGATCGGGGTTCCGGTGCCGGGAATCTCGACCATCGGCTTGGGACGGTCGTCGGTGTACGGGCGGAGTCGCGAACCCTGGCCTCCGGCCAGGATCACGGCCTGCGTGGGGTGCGGGTACGGGGCTGTCATGGTTCGCACCCTATGCGGTGCGAGCCGGGCTCACTGGACAGAGGCGACACCGGTGGCGAACGACGTGTCACAGACCGGTCGGGACCATGCCTGGGCACGGTGCGCGGCGCCGCCGTACTTGGCGACCGCGGCACGGCCGAGGGCGCGCGCGATGGCCACGCAGTGCTTGGCCAGGGAGGGGCGCTTGGTGGTCTCCTCCTGGAGGTGGGTCAGCGCGACACCGGGATTCTTCTCCTGGAGTTCCACCAGGAGCCGGTCGCGGAGCACGTCCTGCGGCGCCCGGGAGCCCGCCTTGGTGGAGGCGTTCTCGGAGGACGCGGTCAGCATCTGCGAGTCCGTACCCGGCGACGCCCACGGGACGCGGGTGACCGCGAGCGTCCCGGACAGGACGAGCACGACGGGAAGGACAAGGGCGAGGGTTCGGCCGATACGGCGGGCTGCGGAGTTCACGGGGCGATGGTAGCGAGTAGTGATGATTTGGCGACATTTAGTCACCGAATCGAGGGATCTTTTCCTCCTAAGTGCGTGCGTGATGTTGACGTACAGGCTCGAAATGACGGCTCTGCCGGGGTATTTGTCGACACGGAGCGTACGGTGACCCGTGCGATGTCCGGGCGTATCGCTGACCCGCGCGGTGTCCCGCCCCCTACGGAAAGCGGCGGTGCCGGCCCCGAAGGACCGGCACCGCCGCGTACAGAAGGCGTCAGGTCGCCGTACGGCCGGTGCCCCGCTCATCCACTGAGCGCGTCACCGGCTTCACCGGCTTCACCGGCCGGCTCTGTGGGCTCGACCGTTGTGCAGCTCAGCGACTCGGCGGCAGCTCAGCTACTCCCTCACTCACTCAGCCGCTCACCCGTCGACGTGGAGAAGACGTGCGTCTCGCCCGGCCGCGGCACGACGTGCAGCTCGGTGCCCTTCTCCGGCACCTGCCGCCCGTTGACGCGCACGACCAGGTCCTTGTGCTCGTCACCGACGACCGCGGACCCGTACACGTACCCGTCGGCGCCGAGCTCCTCGACGACGTTCACGGTGACGGCCAGGCCCGCCGGGGCGTCCGCGGCCTCCTTGGTGAGGGACTTCGCGGCGCCGCCGTTCTGCTCGACGATGTCGAAGTGCTCGGGCCGGACGCCGACGGTGACCGTACGGTCGCCCTTGTCGGCGGCCGCGGCCAGTGCCTCCCGGCTGACCGGCACGACGCTGTTGCCGAACTTCACGCCGCCGTCCGTGATCGGCACCTCGACCAGGTTCATCGCCGGCGAGCCGATGAAGCCCGCGACGAAGAGGTTGCTGGGCCGGTCGTACATGTTGCGCGGCGAGTCGACCTGCTGGAGCAGCCCGTCCTTGAGGACGGCGACCCGGTCGCCCATGGTCATGGCCTCGACCTGGTCGTGGGTGACGTACACGGTGGTGATTCCGAGGCGGCGCTGCAGACCGGCGATCTGCGTACGGGTCTGCACGCGCAGTTTCGCGTCCAGGTTGGACAGCGGCTCGTCCATGAGGAACACCTGCGGCTCCCGGACGATCGCCCGGCCCATCGCGACCCGCTGCCGCTGACCACCGGAGAGCGCCTTCGGCTTGCGCCCCAGGTACTCGGTCAGGTCCAGGATCTTCGCCGCGTCCTCGACCTTCTGCCGGATCTCCGCCTTGTTCACGCCCGCGATCTTGAGCGCGAAGCCCATGTTGTCGGCGACGGTCATGTGCGGGTACAGCGCGTAGTTCTGGAACACCATGGCGATGTCCCGGTCCTTGGGCGGCAGGTGGGTGACGTCCCGCTCCCCGATCCGGATCGCGCCGTCGTTGACGTCCTCCAGCCCCGCCAGCATCCGCAGCGACGTGGACTTCCCGCACCCGGAGGGCCCGACCAGGACGAGGAACTCGCCGTCCTCGATCTCGATGTTCAGCTTGTCGACGGCCGGCTTCTCGGAACCCGGGTAGATGCGGGTCGCCTGGTCGTACGTGACCGTAGCCATGGTGTGTCCCTTCACCGGCAGGAACGTGCCGGACGATCCGAGTAAAAGGAGTGGTGTAGTCCACTGCTGTGAACTGTCCGTGACGGTACCCGGGCCGACGCCCGGTGTCAGTAGCCCGCGGGTCACGAAATAGCGGCGCCAGGTAGGCTGCGAGCCTGGGTACACTGCACCAGGCACGCCTCCTTAGCTCAGCTGGTCAGAGCAACGCTCTTGTAAAGCGTAGGTCGTCGGTTCGAATCCGACAGGGGGCTCAGAGAGGGAAAGCCCCAGGTCACCGGTGGTGGCCTGGGGCTTTCTGCTGCTACTTGATCCAGCGGCGACGCCGGGCGCGTGCGTCCTTGGGATTCGTGGTCTCAGCCCAGGTGCGCATGCCGACGCCCAGCTCGTTCAGGATCGTCCCGCCCGTGTGGCGGCTACTGTCGTGCAGTCGGCGATCACTGATACCGGTCTCGGCCGGGGTCTCCTTGCACTCTTCCCAGGCGTCGCGCGGGTCGATCGGGTGCCCCTCCGGTCGGGCGAATACGAGGTCGTGCTCCTCCCAGAAGGCGCCCGCCTGAGCACGCTCGGCCCCCTGCCGAGCTTTGTGCTCACGCAAGAACGGCATAAGGGGCGGTGGGATGTCCAGGGGACGTTGACTCTCTCTTCTTGCTCTTCGGAGGCGTGCAGATCAGTCCACAGTCCACCGCCCTTCCGTTCCGGACAAGCACCGGCTTGCTTTGTGCAGTTCTTGGCGCACGGTTCGGGGCAGCCTCTAGCGAGGACACGGGTCTCCTGATGGCGCTGAACGCAGTCAGCCGCGGCCACTTCTCCGCCGAGATGGGGCTGCTGTACTGCAAGTGGCCTGGGCGGCGACCAGCCAGGCAGCCCGGATTCAGGAAGGTGAGCGGGAGGCGCGGTTCGCGGTTGTGGAGGCGCGCGCTCGGGTTCTGGCGGCGATGAATGATTGGCGGTACGGGGCCGCACAGTCACGACTTGAGAGCGGCTGTGGGGTGCCGAAGCCCCCTTGCAGCCGCTCTTCGCTATCTGGCCCGCCGAGTCCGGATCCTGACACGACAATGCCATCTCGCGGTGGCGGGTGAACGGTGCTCGGAGCCAGGCTGGATAGCTGCACCATGGTCTCAGCCGCGCCACCACCTCCGTTAAGGCGTGGTCATGGTTGGTCCTCCCCGCCGCGCCGGGATCTTGTCGCTGTTAGGCTGCTCTGCCCGTACGGCAGATAGGCGCAGGAGAAAAGGGGAGGGCTCTCTTGCCGGGGACTTTCACAGTCGATGTGCACGAACTCGGCTCCATCTCGCGAAAGCTCGACGAGAGCGTCACCGGGATGCGGACCGTGACGCGCAAGATGGACCAAGCCACCGCAGGACAGCTGGGACACGACTCCTTGGATTCCGCCTGCTCGGACTTTCAGTCGAAGTGGAAGTACGGAATCGGGCAGATCGCCGGGCTGGCGAACTCCATACGCGGATCAGTGGATGCCACTGCGGAATCGTACCGAGCCTGCGAGACGGGAATTCAGCAAGCGTTCGCCAAGGGCCTTGAGGAAAGTCCCCCCGGTTCTTCGTCGCCGCATTCGGCATCGGCATCCGATGCCACGTCCCGGGTCTTCGGGTAGGCGGGTGGGGAGGGGTCATGAGTGGCGGCGGGAAGATACCTTCCGAGGCTGCGGGTTTCCCGGGCCTCGGCTTCGATCCGGCACCCGGAAGTCTCTCGGCGGTGCGTGCACTCTCGGATCAGTCTTTCGAGGCGCACAGAAACCTGAGCTCAGTTTGGCAGACTCTGAACTCCATAACCCGTGGCGGAGGCGCCTGGGAGGGCGTTGCCGCAGACGCGTTTTCCGCGCAGGTGAAGGAACTGCCGAAGCTGGTCGACTCCGCGACGCAAAGCTTCTATGACTGTGGCTTCCAGCTGAACGAGTGGTCCGCGAAGCTGAGCGGCATGAAGTCCCGGTCGGCAGACCTGGAGGCTCGCGCGGTAACCGCCCGGTCTCGTGTGCGGGACGCGGAGGGGAACCCGAACCTGGGACTGGCGGGGCAGACATTCGACACCGATGAAGAGCTGCACAGTGCCGAACAGCGGTTGAACCGGGCAGTGAAAGAGCTTGATGCTGCCAGGAATGCCCTCAATGCTCTCATCCAGGACGCGAAACGTCTCAAGCATCAGCATGACGAGGCTGCGGAGAAGATCGCCGAGGCCGTACGCAAAGCCTCGGAAGAAGCTCCCGACGAACCAGGGCTGCTGGATCGAATCGGCGACGCCATCAAGTCGCTGGCCGAGGCAAACTCCCTTCTGGCGCACCAAGCCTGGGATTGGGTGAAGAACCACGCCCATGCCATCGCTGCTGTCGGTGATGTCCTGTCGACGGTCAGCGCCATACTCGGCGCAGCCGGTGTAGGAATCGCTGCTCTCGGCCTC
The DNA here is from genome assembly GCF_040646595.1 of Streptomyces sp. NPDC045470. Classification (NCBI taxonomy): domain Bacteria; kingdom Bacillati; phylum Actinomycetota; class Actinomycetes; order Kitasatosporales; family Streptomycetaceae; genus Streptomyces; species Streptomyces sp. NPDC045470. The sequence goes on along the minus strand of NZ_JBEZAN010000017.1, from coordinate 164,122 downwards.
GTCTTCCCGCCCTCTGAGATCGTTCTTGGACCACTGGCTGCGGGCCTGGAGGTCACATCGTCCGGCTTCGCGGCAGGAGCGCTCGTGCTGCACGGAACCGCTCGTATGGCGGGTGGCGAAGACGTCGTGTCGAACCGGACGCTGGCGCAGGACGCGCTGGGCACGGTCCCGTTCGGGGGCGCAGTTCGCGTCGGAGGCAAGCTGGGCACCGCGATATTCAAGAGCCGTGTGGCGGACGCGGCGTCCAACTTCGGACTGGTCGACTCCTGGGCAGGCCTGTTCGGGGATCCGTCCGTTTTCGAGAACTTCAAGCCGACAGACCGCCGTCAGGCCATGGAGATGGGAGTTCCCGGTGCCGGCCCTCTGCTGGTCGCTATGGAGAACGCGTGGAAGAAGGGCAGCGCGAAAGACCAGGACAGCAACGACGGCGGGTGAGAGACGAGCATGAAAGACGCGGACGAGGCGGCGGTAGCAGCAGGTTTCGACGGACGCCCGACTGTTGAAGTCGTCTTCACCGGGTTCGGGGCGATGCGCGCTGATCGGGTTACCTGGATCGGCGCGGAGTTGGGCTATGCGCTCAGCGCGGATGAACCTTACGGACGAGGGCAGCGCCGTTTGCTCTTCACTCGCGACGACAGCCCGGGGGCCCGGCGGCGTGCCCAGGCGACTCTGGCGCGCGTGCAGGCGGCCGGCTCGTGGAGCGCCGCCACTCAGCCTTGGCCAGGAGCTGTTCCCCACAATCCGTCGGCGGCCACTGCACCTCCGCTGATCCATCCGGAGCGTGCTGCGCGGGCACAGAGGCAGGCCAAAGCCTATGAGGGGTGGCATCCGGCGCGGCTGATCAGCGTGTGCTGCGTCTTCGCCGTCGGCTTCTTCACGTTGGCGTGGGCCGTACGTGAGACGGTGCCGACCGCAGTGGGCTCTTGCCTCGTCGGCCTTCTGTGCCTGGTCGGGGCCGTCCTCGGGCCGCGCTACACGAGACGCTGGCACCGAGAGAACCTGCAACTGCTTGAGCGCTTCCGCCGTCAGCAGGCAGCCCAGCTCCCCGTCCCGCCGCCTTCCTCACCTTCCCCTCCCGCGGGGCCGCACCATAACCAGAGGGGGAGCTAGAGTTGGAATTCAACGTACCTGCGGGATTCACGGAAATTCCCCTAGGGATGAGCGTTGAAGAAGCGCGACAGGAACTCATCACTCGCGTGTCCCGGGAAGCTCTCGAAGCGAGGCCCGCAGCCTACGAGAACCTTGTGAGCAACCTGCAGAAGGTGTCGCAGGCGCTCGAAGAGTCCGGGGCGCTGTACGCCGGAACCTGCCTGCGCTCCTACGAAGGTGAACTGTCCCTCGGCACCTTGCTTGTCACGGTGACGCCCTTCGCATTCGGGGATTCGGCAGTTGCGGCAGACGGAATGGCGCGCGCTCTGATCGCCGCGCGGGGAGATTCTTGGGCAGGAACGGTACTCGGCACCCCGGTCGGACCTGCGGCGGTGCTGACGGGCGTGAACAGTTTCCACATCCCCGCTGAAACCTCCGCATCCGGGGAAGAGCTGAATCTGCCGATGGCAGAAATACAGGTGTACCTGCCGGTGCCGGAAGGGGGGGAGGGTCAGGAGCAGTGTCTCGTCTCCTTCAACCTCACGACGCCGTGCGAGGGCCATTGGGACGCGTACTGCTCCGACATCGTGGCACTGCTGAACAGCGTGACGTTCGACGAGCCGGACCAGACGTTCCCTCAGGGAAGCCCTCAGCCCACCTCACCGAGGACGCCCATGGGCTCCCCAACAACCCCCTCGACCAGCCAACACCATGCTGATGGTGCGGAACCCGCGACACCCTTCGGCTGAGACCTTGACGGAGTTGAGCAGCTGTCGTGTTGCTGTGCCGACGCGAACGCTTCACCGCCCCCCGGGCCTACGGCACGTATTCAGTGTCGATGCGGGAGAAGAGCATTTCGCCCTCCTCGGTAGTCGGCTCCCGCCACCGGATCGGCATCTCTGATCCGTGTCGCAAGGCTTGCCGAGTAGCGGCTGGCGGTGCAGTCGTTCCGAAGGCGATACATGTGGAACCCGTTTGCCTGTAGCGCGCCCAGGTGTTCCATGGCCGACTCCCTTAATTCGAGCATCCGCTGCGGCGTCACCTCGATGGCCAGCTCCGCGTCGGGCCGAAACTGGTCGAGCAGCGGGACCATCCCCCGTACAACGAATCCTTCAGTCCCCTCCTTATCAACCTTGAACACCCTCGCGCGGGTGTTCTCCTCGGGGCTGAGGACGTCCGACAGCGGCTGAGCAGCCACTTCGAAGACGGATTCGGCCTCATCGAGCTTGAACTGCGTGAGGAGCGACGGCACCTGAGTCCCCGGAGAAGGTGAGCCGGCGTGCGGATCGGATCACCCTATGCATGGTGCTCGATCGGGCCCTCGTAAACGATCCCGCAGTACGCGGCCGATACGACGATGTCCGCCGTCTCGACCGGCTGGCCGTCCTCCGAGATGTACGTACGTCTGATGTGAGTCACCAGCGCGCTCTACTGGATGCCGAGGAGGTTGGCCTCCGCGGCCGTGTCCTGGGCCCCCACAGGGCGGAGCGGGCCCAGGACATTTCTGTCTCGTACTGCAGGATCAGGATGATGGTGACTCAGGTTGCGACCGCGAACGCGCCGGTTTTCGTCTTTTGTGTCGTCATCTGTGATGAGTAGCCCAGTGGAGATGGACATGTCCTGCTGGGAGTGGGGCGGGTACGGCAAGAGCCCATTAGTGCTTGATCGGCGGGCAGTAACCGGTCTTGTCGCCGAGGGTGTTGATTTCGGCGTTGGACCTGGGGTCGCCCGCGTAGTTGATCTGGTTCGTGCAGCTGACGCCGGGCTTCTTGGGGGTGCCGGGCGGCGTGGCGTTCTTCTTCTTGGGGGTCGGGCAGTGGCCGGTTTCTGCGCCGATGCTGTTGATTTCGGCGTTGGACCTCGGGTCGTCTGCGTAGTCGAACTTGTTCGTGCAGCGCTCACCCGTCTCCTTGGAGGCGCTCGACGAAGCGCCGTGGGAGGTCTTCGGGGTGGTCTTGGTCGAGGTGGCGGGTGCCTGCCGGCCACCGTCGGAGGCAGACGACGAAGAGGCCGACGACGAGGAGGCGGAGGAGGACGTCGACGGCGAGGAAGCGGCCTTGGTGCCGCCGTCCTGGCCACAGGCGGTGAGACCGAATGCGGCGGCGGCGATGACCACGGCGGCGGCAGCCTTGCGTACGTGACCAAGTGTGGTGAGGTGCGACATGCTTTTTCTCCCCGTTCGGCGTCGGTTGGTGAGAACAAGGTTGTCGGCCACCGCTACCTTTTCGCCGTTGTCCGACTAACGCTGCGCTAACGCGTGACGCGCACGGCCCCGGGGCGGGCCCGTCCCTGCCCCCGTCCAGTGCCGGAGGGCACTGGTGGGACAATCCCGTCATCCGTAACATCAGGGTGAGGGGACTATGCGGGACCGGGAAGCCGTCTGGCGCGAACTGGACAACGGCAACGGGGTGGCAGCCGTCTCCATGGGCTGGCTGCGTGAGCAGTACAACGCCGAATGGGGTCGTCTCAGCATCGGCCGGGCCGCCGAAATCAGTAAGTGGCTCATCGACGACGGCATAGCCCATCTGCCGTCGCCGATGCCGTCCCGGGAGGCCGAGGACGTCATGCTGTACAAACGGGAGTCCCCCGTAGGGCTGCTCATCAGGGCCGCCCGGCTGGAGCCGCCCTTTGCCGAGAAACCGGTGGCCGCGGCCTACTTCCTCTCGGCAGTGCACAGCGCTCAGGCCGCCCCGGGCTCCGGCGCCGACACCATCGCCGCCGACGCATAGGACGATGTGGCCGGACGGGCCGCGTCAGTCGGAAACGGGTACCCGCTCCACAGGAATCCACAGTTCCGCGTCCGCCTGGTTTCCGTTTTCCGAGAGGCGGGTGCGGAGGATTTCGGGCCCCGGCCTGCTCTGGTACGGGTTGGACGGAAACCACTGCGTGAACACGTCGCGCCACAGAATCTGCAGCGCTTCCGGGAACGGTCCGGAATTCTCGAAGACTGCCCAGGTGCCCGGCGGGACGACGAGCGTGTCCAGGTCTTCCAGGTCGTCCTGGTCGGGCGCGTTGGGCGCATCGTCCAGCGGGCCCGACCGGGTCACCACACCGTGGTAGTAGTCGAGTTCGGTGCCCTCCGCGCGGCTCGGATCGAGGTCGTCGCACACGGCTACGAGTCCTTCCGGCTGCTGGTCGGAGAGCGCGGTGATCCGCTGCATCGTCTCCTGGTCGATACTCCGGACGAATTCCGCGATCGCCGGGTTCGCTCCTTGATGGACGAGCGGGACCCGTGCCTTCTTGCCTACGACGCGGAACTGTTCCTTCTTCACGATCCGGTAGCGCATACTGCTGCTTCCTTCGACGACGAGACGGAAGGACATCCGGGGTTGGGCATGCAGCGGAGCACCGTCCCGCCGTGCTTCGCCCGGTCCCACACCGTGTACGGCCCGGAACGCCCGCGCGAACGCTTCCCCTGAGCCGTATCCGTACCGCACCGCGATATCCAGCAGTGTCCGGTCCTTGGAGAGCACTTCGGCTCCCGCGACCGTGAGCCGCCGACGGCGGATGTATTCGGACAGCGGCATCCCGGCGAGCGCGGAGAACATACGGCGGAAGTGGTATTCCGACGTCATGGCGATTCTGGCCAGCTCGGCCACCTCGATTCGTCGGCGGATCTGTGCCTCGATGTGATCCAGGGCCTCGTTCAGCGGTTCCAGCACTCCGGTCTCCTTCTCTTACGCCTATGACGGTAGGAAGACTGCATGGTTCCGCACCCGATATCTCGGGTCCGGTTCGGTCTGGTCCGGTTCGGTCGGGTGCGAGGTAGGAGGCGGGCTGGGGCCGGACGCCGACTGTGGCTTTGGGGCGGCGTGTTGGTGGGGGTGGGAAACGGGCGTAGCGGCGTAGGTTCTCGCCATGGCGACGTCGATGAGGGCCGAGGACTACGGACGCCGGTTGACGCGGGCCGCCCGCGCGGCGGAGGACGCGGGGCTGGCGGGGATGATTGTGACGCCAGGGCCGTTGATGGAGTGGTTGTGCGGCTACACGCCGGCGCGCTTCAGGGGGCTGATGACCGCGCTGGTCGTCACCGCGCAGGGGCAGCCGCGACTGCTGGTACCGGCGGACGAGGAGGCCGTCGTGGAGCAGGCCGCAGGGGCGGGCGCGCTGTCGGTGGCCGCTTGGGCGGAAGGCGCGGACCCGTATGGCCTTGTCGCGAAATGGCTGGGGGAGGGGGGACGTTACGGCGTTTCGGACATGACGTGGGCCCGTGACCTGCTGGCGTTGCAGCGCGCCGCGCCGGGAATCTCGTACGTCGCGGTGACGGAGGCGCTGCCGATGTTGCGTGCGGTCAAGGACGCTTTCGAGGTGGAACGGCTGGCAGCCGCGGCGGCGGCCTCGGACGCCGTGTACGAGGCGGTCCTCGGCCTGCGTTTCGCCGGGCGGCGGGAGAGCGAAGTGGCTGCGGACATCGCCCGATTGCTCGCTGAGAACGGTCACGAGGTGGTCGTTTTCGCGGTCGTCGGGTCGGGGCCCAACGGCGCCGACCCGCGGCACGAGGCGGGCGAACGGGTCGTCACCAGCGGCGACATGGTGGTGCTCGATTTCGCCGGCCTGTGGGACGGGTACGGCTCGAACACCGGGCGGACCGTGCACGTAGGGCCGCCGTCGCCCGAGGACCGCAAGGTGCACGGCGTCGTACGGGAGGCGCAACAGGCCGCCTTCGAGGCGGTCCGCCCGGGTGTGGCCTGCCAGGAGATCGATCGGGCGGCCCGGCGGGTCGTCAAGGCGGCGGGCTACGGCGAGTACTTCACCCACCGTACGGGCCGTGGAATCGGCGCCCTCCCCCACGAGCCGCCGTACCTGGCCGAGGGCGAACAACTACCGCTGGCCCCGGGAATGTGCTTCTCGGTCGAGCCGGGGATCTACCTTCCTGGACGCTTCGGCGTGCGGATCGGGGACATCGTGACGTGTACGGAGACGGGCGGGCGGTGGCTGAACGCGAGTGAGCGGGCGTTGAGGGTGGTGGAGTGAGGGGAGATGGTTGAGAGGGAGGAGATGGTGAGGGGGAGGGGGCGGTGAAGGGCTGAAGGGGGCAGGGAGGGGCGGGCTGGGCGCTACGGACGTCTGTTTATGGGCTTCCGGCTCTCGGCTTCGGGCTTCGGGTTTGCGACTACGGGATCAGGACGACCTTGCCCATCGTGCCGCGGCTCTCCAGGGCGCGGTGCGCGGCGGCCGCCTCGGCCAGCGGGAAACGCTGCACATCCGGTACGAGCCGGCCGGCCGCCGCCTCGGCGAGGGACGCGGTCTCCAGGGTGCGCATCGGCTGGTCGCCGCCCGCCTTGGCCATCATCGCCGGGCCGAGTACGTGTTCCGAGGTGATGCCGCGTTCGGCCAGCTCACCTTCGGCGAACTCCAACGGTCCGCCGGTCAGCAGGCCGCCCGAGGACCAGCCGAAGACGAGGTGACGTCCGCCGCGGGCGAGCAGTTCCACGGCGGCGCGGCCCGGTGCGCCGCCCACGGAGTCGAAGACGAGGGTGGCACCGGGGGCGTCCCGTCCGTCCAGGAAGGCGCGTACCTCGGAGGGCCAGTCGGCTTCCTTGTAGTCCACGGCCAGATCGGCCCCCAGCTTTCGTACGCGTTCGGTTTTGACCGGGCCGCCGGCGAGGCCGATGACGGTCGCGCCGGCGTTCTTCGCGTATTGGACGAGCAGGGAGCCGATGCCGCCGGCCGCTGCCGGGACGATCGCGATGTCGTCGGCGGTGAGGTCGGCGAAGAGCAGGATGCCCATGGTGGTGCGGCCGGTGCCGATCATGGCTACGGCCTGGGCTTCGTCCAGATTTCCGGGGATGTCGTGGAGCTTGCCGGCGTCGACGACGGCCTTCTCGGCGTAACCGCCCGGGTTCATTCCCAGGTGGGCGACGACCCGGCGGCCCAGCCATACGGCATCCGTGCCCTCGCCGAGGGCATCCACCGTGCCTGCGACCTCCCGGCCGGGGACGGTCGGCAGGACGGGGAGCGGGGCGGGGCCGCCGGCGAGTCCTTCGCGGAGGGCTGTGTCGAGCAGGTGGACGCCGGCCGCCGCCACCGCGATCCGCACCTGCCCGGGGCCCGGGCAGGGGTCTTCGACCTGCTCGTACGTGAGGTTTTCGGCGGGGCCGAAGGCGTGCAGCCGGATCGCGTGCATGGTGATCTCCAGGTGAGGGCGATGGCCGTCCCGCCGGGCGAGCCGGCGGGACGGGTGAGCGGGCCGTTGGCTCTCACTCTGTTTCCTCAACTTTGGTTGAGGTCAAGGCCGGGCCGCGAAATCGCGTGCGTGTGCCGACGGGAGCTGGAGCGGGTCGGCGCGAGCTGGCGCGAGGGGGCGTGAACCGAGTGACGTTTTCGCTGGTCAACTGGCTGGTCCGGGGAATTGTCAGTGGGGTGGTTCACGATGGGGTCAGTTGGTCGTGCAGGTGGGTTCGGCACGGAAGATCAGGACGGCGGTGAACGGCGGTGGACGGCGTGAGGGAGCGTGGCGGCGGGACGGGGCGGCCGGTGCGGCGGGACGGAGCGGGGCGTTCCGTGCGGGAGGGCGGAGGGGCACGGCCGGTGCCGGAGGTGCGACGGCCGACGGTGCGGTTGCCGGAGTTGCAGGCGTACGCGGACGCCGAGTTGGAGACCGAGGGGGACTACGACGGGCTGGAGTTCGCGGACACCGACCTGACGGGGCAGTCGGGGCGCGGGGCCCGGTTCATGGACTGCGCTCTGCGGCGGTGCGCGCTGGACGAAGCGGTCCTGAGCCGGGCGCGGTTCATCGACAGCGTGCTGGACGGAGTGCGCGGGGTGGGCACGGACCTGTCGCAGGTGTCGCTGAGGGATGTCGAGGTCTTGGACGCGCGGCTCGGCGGCGTCCAGATGCACGCGGCGGTGCTGGAGCGGGTGGTGGTGCGCGGCGGGAAGATCGACTTCCTGAATCTGCGCAAGGCGAAGCTGAGAGATGTCGCCTTCGAGGGGTGCGTACTGGTCGAGGCGGATTTCGCCGGCGCGGAGCTGGAACGGGTGAGCTTCGACGACTGCACGCTGACCCGGGCGGACTTCAGCGGCGTACGGATGCGGGATGTGGACCTGCGCGGGGTGGCCCGGCTGGACATCGCCCGGGGGATCGACCGGCTGGCAGGCGCGGTGATCAGCTCGGCGCAGCTGATGGACCTGGCGCCGGCCTTCGCGGCGGAGATAGGGGTGCGGGTGGAGTGAGCGGAGGGTGCGGCGGGGAGTAAGTCATGGGGAGTGGATTACAGGGAGTGGTCTGAACGTCGGAGGCGCGGCGGACCGGCCGGGGAGGGGACTGCGGAGTGGCACGGGTGAGTGGAGCGCGCGAGCGGAGTGGTCGAGGCGCGCAGCGGCGAACGTTCAGACACGGGGGAAGCGGGCCTGGAGGTCCCATACGGCCGGGTTGTCACCGAGTCCGTCGTGCAGGTCGGTGAGGTCGGCGATCAGGTCGTGCAGGAAGTCACGGGCCTCGCGGCGCAAGGCGGAGTGCTGGAAGGTGAGCGGGGCTTCGTCGGCCGGCATCCAGTCGGCGTCGACGTCCACCCAGCCGAAGCGGCGCTCGAAGTACATCCGGTCCGCCGATTCGGTGAAATCCAGCTCCGCGAACTGCGGCTGCGCGGCGCGGTTGCCGAGGGGGTCACGGTCGATCCGTTCGACGATGTCGCACAGGGCCCAGGCGAAGTCCAGCACCGGCACCCAGCCCCAGGACGTCTGGACCTCGCGGTCCTCCTTGGTGTCGGCCAGGTAGACATCGCCGCAGAAGAGGTCGTGGCGCAGGGCCCGCACGTCCGCGGTCCGGTAGTCCGTCTGCGGCGGGTCCGGAAAACGGCGGGAAAGGGAATAGCCGAGGTCGATCACGTTCTTGATGGTGTCACGCTCGTACGTTCGGCCGCGCCGTCGCGGTCGTCCCAGCGAGTGGAGGGGCCGGACAGATCGGCCGACCTGCCGGTGAAAGAGCAGTGACGGACCGACGGACTGATGTAGCGATGTAGCGAAGCACCGCAGTAGTCAGCATCGAAGTGGTCAAGCAGCGAGACAACGAACCAACGGACAGGGCAGCGGACGAGCGGGACAACAAGGCAGAGGGTGGGGAAGGATCATGACGGGTTCCATGACCAGACGTTCGGGCGTCGCACTGTTCGCCGCCGCGGTACTGGCGGCACTTCCCGTGCTCGGTACGGAGCGGGAGGCGGCCGCGGTGGCCGCGTCGGCGCCCGTGGCGGGGGTCGCAGGGGCGTCGGGGATATCGGGGACGGCGGCGGGCTCGGGTGAGGGGAGCACCGGGCGCTTCGCGGAAGCTCACGGCAGCGGTTACGGCAACGGTGGCGACGGCCACGGCCACGGGCAGCGATGGCGAGGCGGCTGGGCGACCTCCGTGCAGGCACCGAACGCGCTGAGCCCGAACTGGTCGACGCAGGGTTTCACCGATCAGACGGTCCGGCAGGTGGTGCGGGTCAGTACGGGTGGCACCCAGGCCCGTATCGAGCTGTCCAACCGTTACGGCCGTACGCCGCTGACGGTGACCGGCGCGACCGTCGCCCGTGCGGGCAAGGGAGCGACGGTGCAGGACGGGACCGTACGGAAGCTGCTCTTCGGGCGGCAGCAGTCGGTGACCGTGCCCGCAGGCGGAGAGGTACGCAGTGACGGGCTGCCGATGAAGGTCAAGGCGCTGGAGTCCCTGACCGTGACGCTGTACCTGGCCGGACCCACCGGACCGGCCACCTTCCATCAGTCGTCCTTTGCCACGACCTACCGCGCGGCGGGTGATCACCGTGCGGACACCGGGGGCGCGGCCTTCACCGAACAGTCCCAGTCCTGGTACTACCTGTCGGGGGTGGAGGTCACCGGCGGCAAGGACGACGCCCGCCGGAGCGCGGTGGTGGCCTTCGGTGACTCCATCACCGACGGCTACGGCTCGACCGTGGACGCGAACCGCCGCTACCCGGACGCGCTGGCGGAGCGCTTGGCGGCCACCGGGCATCCGCGCAGCGTACTAAACCAGGGCATCGGCGGGAACCGGGTCACCGCGGACTCGACATGGGCCGGGGAGAAGGGCGTGGCCCGTTTCCGGCACGACGTACTCGGTGAGCCGAACGTGGGCACGGTCATCGTGCTGGAGGGGATCAACGACATCGGCGCCAGCGCCTCGCCGGACTGGCCCGGCGGCCCGGCCCCGGACGTATCGCTCGCCCAGCTCATCGAGGGGCACCGTTCGTTGATCCGCCAGGCGCACGCGGCGGGAGTGAAGGTGATCGGTGCGACGGTGACGCCGTTCAAGGGCGCCGCGTACTACTCCGAGCGGGGCGAGGCCAAGCGGGACGCGCTCAACGAGTGGATACGCACCTCCGGCGAGTACGACGAGGTCGCGGACCTGGACCGGGCCCTGGCCGACCCGGCCGACCGGGACCGCCTGGCCCCCGCCTATGACGTCGGCGATCACCTGCATCCGAGCGACGCGGGGTACCGCGCCATGGCGGAGGCGGTCGACCTGGACGAGCTGTAAGGAGGAGGGCCGACGGGGCGGCTGTTTGGCTGCTTGGCCGCTCGGCGGCCAGGACTGGCAGTCGATGGTCGCGGCTTCGCCGGGGCGGGTCGGGACAGGCCGGGCATGCGGTGGTTACGGCCGGGGGCAGTACACGGGGCCTGTGTCCGTGATGGGCACGGTGTATTCGAAGTGGGCGGCTCGGCTGCCGGCGGTGGTGGACGTGGTGCGCAGCGTTCCGCCGTCGGCGGCCGGGTGGTAGTCGTCTCCGCCGTCCGTCAGGAACATCGGTTCGATCGCGGCCGACCGCGTGGGTGACGTCCCCGACACGGGCGTCGGCGACGGCCGCGGTGATGTCCGCGGTGATGCCCGCCTCCAGTGCCTGCCGGGTGGTGTCCATCAGCTTCCGGTCCACCGGGCTCGCCGGGCTCGCGGCTCGGTGGCGACGGTGGAGCTGACGACCGCTTCGTCTGCCCAGCCGTCCATGGTCACGACGCAGTCGACGCTGATCAGGTCGCCGTCGTGCAGCCGGTACGGGACGGGGAGGCCGTACGTGATGGCGTCGTTGACGGGGATGCAGAGGACGGCAGGGAAGGGGGCGGGGGCGGACTGCGGGCGGGGTCCGAGGAGGGGGAGGCGGCGCCGGGCTTGTGCAGGACCGTACGGGCCACGTCGTCCAGTTCGCGTAGCTGCATGCCGGGGAGGCGGCACTCCGTACCGACTCCAGCGCGTCGGCCGGCACGCGTCCGGCCACACGCATCGCATCCAGTGCCGCGTCTGTGGTGATCTCCACCATGGTTGGTCCTCCGTCGCTCGTGGCCACGGAGGCCGCAGTGTGGTCGCGGACGCGACGGGGGGCTTTCCGCCGAGATGCTGTGCGAGATCGAGACGGGGCGGACGCCGAGGCCGGTCTTCTTCACCGTGGCCGCTTGAGTCCGTGCGGCCGGGGCTCGGTGGCGCGGCCGGACGGCCGGGAGGGTGGCGCGGCTGGTCGGGGAGATGGGTGGACGGGTGGACGAGCGGGACTGCGCGTGCGGTGCAGTAGGGAAGGGAGGGCGGGCCCTGCGAGGGCCGAGCCGCGCTGTGCCGAGCCCGAGCCGTGCCGAGCCGCGCTGTGCCCGAGCCGCGCTGAGCCGTGTCGGGCTGAGGGCGGGTGTTACGGCTTCGGGATGGTGGCCTCGTGGATGGTGTGGAGGTGGATGAGGACGTCGAAGGAGCGGGCGATGGCGACGTGGGCGTCTGGGTGGGGGTGCTGGGTGCCGATGTTGCGGGTGGGGCGGGTGACGTTCAGCCAGGCGTGTGCGGTGGGTGAGGTGCGGCGGACGTCGAAGTAAAAGTTCCGGTGGCGGACCTTGTCGAGGGTGTGCTCGTTCATGTCGATATCGGGGGCGCCCACGGTGAATTTCTTCCAGTCGCCGGTGAGGGCCGCGTCCTTCGACAGGAAGGAACCCTGGTGGAAGGTGAAGCCGATGGGTGTGTAGTTCTTGCCCAGCGCGTCGCGTAGGAAGGAGCCCTGCGTTTTGGGGTATGTGGTGCGGTCCCCGGCGACGTAGCCGACGTGGTCGTTCTGTGCGGAGAGCAGGATTTTGTGGCCGGTTCGGCGCTGCCACCAGGTGATGTTCTGGGCCATCACCTGGTCGCGGTAGCGCTGGGAGGCGGAGACCGAGGCGGGGTCGGTGACGTCCATGGTGAGGAACTTGGTGGTCTGGGCGATGGAGCGGGCATTCTGCTCGGCCCAGTCGAAGGCGTCCCCGCCGGAGCCCTTCAGGCCGCTGATCAGGTCCAGGGCCTGCTGAGCCTTGACGGCGAGCCGTTGGCGTTCCGGGGGCGGTTTGCGCAGGTAGGCGAAGACGTCGTTGATCGGGCGCAGGCCGGTGTACAGCTTGTCGAGTTTCGGTAGCGACTGCGGGTGGTTCCGTCGTACGTAGCCGGTCACGCGGTCGAAGAACTCGTCGTTGATGCTGGGGGCGCCGATGTCGTCGCCCATGAAGTGGACGGTACGGCCGGGGTGCCGACGGTTGTGGTCGCGCATCCAGGTGATGAGGCTGACGAACTCCTCGCGGTCCCATGGAGAGTTGGCCAGGGCCTGCTTGGCGACCTGGCGGGCGTCGCCTTTGCCGGTCTGGAGGTACTCGTCGATCTGGAGCCCCGCGGACCAGCTCAGCTCCAGGGCGAAGGTGGTGAATCCTTTCTCCTCGACGAGGTGGCGGAAGACGCGGTGCTTCATGGTGAAGAACTCGTGGGAACCGTGGGTGGCCTCACCGAGGCCGACGACCTTGGCGTTGCCGACCATGGTGGACAAGGCGCGCAGGTCGGACGTGTCTCCGCCCGGTTCGGTCGAGCGCAGCGGATGGGCTGCTCGCTCCAGCGCGGGAACCGGGTTGCGCGCCGGGCGTTCTGTGTGGGCTGGGGCGGCGGAGCCGGCCGAGGTGGCAGAGGGGATGGGGGCGATGGTGAGGGGAGCGGCGGAGGAAGAAGCTTGGGCGGTTTCGGCTGTCACGGGGGCGAGGAGTGCTCCCGTTGCGATCACTGCCGTAGCCAGTAGCGCCCGTCGGTCGATGCGGTGTCGGTGTCGGTGTTCAGGCATGTTCTTCGTTCCTCAACTCGTCTGCGGCAACTTGAGAAGGATCATGGCCCGTAGCCCCATGGCCACGCGCTACGGACAGCCGCCCGGTTTTTGAGGGGGGTGGACCGCGCCGGGTGGTGGGCCTGGCAACACCTCACGGCCGTAGCCACGAGAGAGCCACACGGTCACGGCCATGCCCACAGCCACGGCCGTGCCCACAGCCACGCCCGCAGTCACACCCACGCCCGCAGTCACACCCATGGCTACGGCCTCGAAGGGCCGGCGGGCGAGGGGCGCGAGGGGGGAGGGGCGACAGGTAGGTGGACGAGCGGTCGGTGTTCACCGCCGCGGTCCCTCGTACAGACCATCAAGCCCAGGGCCGCTGCCAGAGCCCACCGGATCCGTTCGGTGCTCACGTTCACTGCTCACGCTTGCCGCGTGTCCCGACCATCCCACCGGCTCACCGACTCCCACCCGCCGCTCGCGCCTCCCACGCCCGCTCGCTCAGAATCACCGCGTCACGACATGCCACGCCGCAAGACAGGCCGGCCGCCGTGGGATCCGTGACCAACCGGTGCGCGGTGGTCACCGGGCATCGGATCGCGACGCCGTTCCGTCCTGAAACCAATCCTGTACGCCCGGGGACCACGAGACGTATCCATGCTGTCGGCCGCCATGCGGAGGTCAACCCCGTCCGCTCGGGGACCACTACGAACGCAACGCCAGGTTGTCGTCGCTGTCGGGGCACCCCGGCCCCGCGCGGGCAGCCCGGCCGCGCGGGACCACCCGGCCAGGGAACCGTCCAGCCAGGGGGCCGCCCACTTGCGGGGAGAGTGTCTCTTCGAGGGGCGGGAGCAGCCGCGTCCCCGCCAGTACCGGGTATCACCGCAAACTCCGCCCCTGCCCGAAGCGACGCGCTCCCGTAAACCTTGCCGCCCCGCCTGAGCGGCGTGCCGTACGGTCAACAATCCGGGCCCCATACGCCGCGCCCCGCAGCAAGTCTCGTCCCCGCCCCAGGCCCACCCCAAGCACTTCACCCCGCCCCAAGTACCGTCCCCCCCCCACACACAAGCCCCGCCCCACCCCACCCCCGAGCCCGTCCCAAGCACCTCTCTCCGCCCCAAGCCCCGCGCCCACCCCAAGCCCCGCGCCCGCCCCCCAAAGCGTCCCACCCCACCCCAAGCACCTCACCCCGCTCTCCACACCACCCCAAGCGCCCCCCCCGCTCTCTCCACACTCCAAGCCCCTCATCGCCCCAAGCACCCCCACCGCCCCAAGCACCCCCACCCAAAGCACCGCCCCCGCCAAGACCTCGGTCTTGGCGGGGGCGGTGTGTGGCTGTCCGAGGCGCAGGTCCGTCAGGGGTGGGCTGCGTCGGGGAAGGGGGTTCGGGGTCAGACGTTGACGCCGAAGTCCTTCGCGATGCCGACCAGGCCGGAGGCGTAGCCCTGGCCGACGGCGCGGAACTTCCACTCGGCACCGTTGCGGTAGAGCTCGCCGAAGACCATGGCGGTCTCGGTCGCCGCGTCCTCGCTCAGGTCGTAGCGGGCGATCTCGGCGCCGCCGGCCTGGTTGACGATGCGGATGAAGGCGTTGCGCACCTGGCCGAAGTTCTGGCTGCGGTTCTCGGCATCGTAGATCGAGACCGGGAAGACGATCTTGTCGATGTCCGCCGGGAGGGCGGCCAGGTTGACCTTGATCTGCTCGTCGTCGCCCTCGCCCTCACCGGTGACGTTGTCACCGGTGTGCTCGATGGACTGGTCCGGCGTGACCTTGTTGTTGAAGAAGACGAAGTGCTGGTCCGAGTAGACCTTGCCGCTCGTGTTGACCGCGATGGCGCTCGCGTCGAGGTCGAAGTCCGTGCCGGTGGTGGTGCGGACGTCCCAGCCGAGGCCGACCGTGACGGCGGTCAGGCCCGGTGCCTCCTTGGTGAGCGAGACGTTGCCGCCCTTGGACAGGCTTACAGCCATGGGGATGTCCCTTTCCTCGTCGAATCGTCGGGCTCCGTACTGCGGACGAAGCTACCGTCACCCTGCACAACGCCACGAAGGGACCGTCGGGTTCCAGCTCCCTTTACTTTCTTTGCCAATTCCTGATGCCGGGGGGCGGGAAGAGGCCACGGGCGAAGGCGGGCGGCCGGGAGGATGCGGCAAAAGAAGGTGACGGGAGCGGGTGGACGCGGGATCATGGGGGCATGTCAGGGCCCTATGTCATCCGCGGTTCGGTCGCTCTTCCGGAGGCCGAGCTGGTGTGGCGATTCACGCGTTCCTCGGGGCCCGGCGGGCAGCACGTCAACACGTCGGACAGCCAGGTGGAGTTGCGTTTCGACGTCGCGGCCACCGATGCGCTGCCCGAGGTCTGGAAGGAGCGGGCCCTCCAGCGGCTCGCCGAACGCGGCCGCCTGCTGAACGGCGGAGTGGTGTCCGTACGAGCCTCCGAGCACCGTTCCCAGTGGCGCAACCGGGAGACCGCCGCCGTACGGCTCGCCTCGCTCCTCGCCGAGGTCACCGCGCCGCCGCCCAAGCCCCGGCGCAAGAGCCGGATACCGCGCGGCATCAACGAACGCCGATTGCGGGAGAAGAAGCAGCGCGGCGACGTCAAGCGGGGTCGCTCCGGTCGCGACTGGGGCTGAAGCCGCCTCCTCGGCAGCGGCCTTCGGACCGCGCAGGCCCCCGTACCCCCGCGCCCTGTACCCCCGTACCCTCCGCCCCCCCCCGCTCTCCAGCCCGGCCCCCCTTGGCCGAGCCGCCCCCTTTACCCCGAGTCGCACCTCCTTTCACCCCGAGCCCCCCTCACCCCAGATGCCGGTACTTCCCCCGGAAGTAAGCGAGCGGCCCCTTGTCCTCCCCGGCCACGTCCGCCGCCAGGACGCGCCCGATCACCAGGGTGTGATCGCCGGCCACGACCCGCTGTTCCGTACGGCATTCCAGGTGGGCCAGGGCGCCGCCGATCAGAGGGGCTCCGGCCTGTTCGCCCCGTTCCGTAGGAATGTCCTCGAAGAGCAGTCGGTCGCTGATGCGGTTCTTCATGGCGAACCGGCCCGCAATGTGCCGCTGCCCCTGCGACAGCACCGAAATTGCCCAAAGGGGCTGGCGCTCCAGAAGGTCGTCCATGCGGGAGTCGTTGCGAACGCTCACCATCACCAAGGGCGGTTCGAGCGACACCGACATGAAGGCCGTGGCGGTCATGCCCACGTCCTCGCCGCGCGGTCCGTCCTCCGGATCGTGTGCGGTGATCAGTACGACCCCGGCGGCGAGCCGGGACAGGGCGGCGCGGAACTCGTCGTCACTCACCCCTCCAGGATGGGGGATCGACCCTTCACCGGGCGCGGAGAGTGGCGTGACGGGCGCCGCGGGGTGATCACCGGGCGTGGCGGCGGAGGTTTTCGTGAACACGCCATGAACGCTAACGGGGGCCGTAGGCTGCTCGCATCGGGCCCGGGGACCAGACGCGGCCTAGGTCCGGCGGCCGAGCGTGTCGTGCGTCCGGATTTGCGTTCAGGAATTGTAGAAGTGCCTCCAGTGGCACCTCTGTGAAGATCGCCAAACGGTCACCACGCTCTGTGACTTGAGTCACAGCAGCCGGTAATTGTTGACCCTGTGTACCGAGTGAACAGCTCACTGTGATTCAGTGGCCGTGGCAATCGGACGACACAGAATCCTGGAGTTGCTGTCGAGGTCTCGGGGAGAGCGAGCGATGGAGACCGAGTCGGAGCCATACGTCCGTCTTGCGACCCTGAGGCAGCTGCACCAAGTGGTCGCCGAGCTGAACACCGCACGCAGCCTTGCAGACACCCTGCAGACCGTCGCCGACGGAGTGATCACGGGGCTCGGGTACGAGCTGGCCGCGGTCAACCTCGTACGGCCGGACGGTGACCTCGTGGTGGCCGCGGTGGCCGGCAGCGCCGGTGCCGAGGCCCTCATGGCGGGCCGGGTCGGCTCCCGCGGCTCGTGGGACCGCCGGCTGAACATGGCCGAACGCTGGGGCGGCCTGTGCTTCATCCCGCACACCGAGGGCTGGGTGCTGGACGACGACGATGTGCCGCAGTGGCACGCCGCCGGACCCGAGCCGCGCTTCCCCGACGAGTGGCATCCGATGGACCGCCTCTTCGCGCCCATGTACACGGCCGCGAACGGCGGGGGCGAGCTGCTCGGCGTGCTCTCCGTCGACAAGCCGCGCAACGGCCGCCGCCCCGGCGCGTGGGGGCAGGAAGCGCTGCAGATGTACGCGTTCCAGTCCGCCATCGCGATCAGCAACGCCCGGCTGCGCGCCAACATGCAGCGCGCGCTGGTCCGCCTGGAGCGCGAGCAGCAGGCCCTGCGTGCCAGTGAGGAAAGCTTCCGGCAGGCGTTCGAGTACGCGCCCAGCGGCATGGCCATCGCCGAGATGGGCGGTGACCAGCACGGCCGGCTCCACCGTACGAACGACGCGCTCTGCCGTCTGCTGGGCCGCCCGGCCTCCGCGATGCGCCGCTACTCCTTCTCCGACCTCGTACACCCCGAGGACATCGGCACCCTGCTGCGCACCTCCGCCGAGGGCGGGCGCGCCGAGCTGCGGCTCGCCCGCCGCGACGGCACGTACGTGTGGGTCTCGCTGCGCAACTCCGTCGTCGCCGACACCGCCGACGGCCCGCGCTTCCTGCTCACCCATGTCGAGGACATCGAGGAGCGCAAGCGCCACGAGCTCCAGCTCGCGCACCGTGCCAGCCACGACGCGCTGACCGGGCTGCCCAACAGCGCCGAGCTGCGGGCCCGGCTCGGCGCCCGGCTGTGTTCGCGCCCGCCCGGCTCGGACGCGGACGCGTACGCCTCGGCCGCCTCCGCCGCGTCGGTCGCCGCCTTCCAGGAGGCGCACGGGTTCGGCTCGGACGGCCCCGAGGTCTTCGACGGGTACGACGCCGCCGACGGCCCGGAGCGGGGACCGTCCGGACCGTACGACCACCATGTCCACGTCATCGCGCCGTCGGACGGACCGGAGGACGACGGGGCCAAGGGGCTCGCGGTGCTCTTCTGCGACCTGGACGGCTTCAAGTCGATCAACGACCGGTTCGGGCACCACACGGGTGACGCGGTGCTCATCGAGGTGGCCCGGCGGCTGACCAACGGGGTCCGGGACGGCGACACGGTCGCCCGGCTCGGCGGCGACGAGTTCGTGGTGCTCGCGGACGGCCTGGGCAAGGCCGACGCGCAGGACCTCGCGGTCCGGTTGCGCAACGGCATCATCCCGCCCATCCGGGTGGACGGGCGCGGCGTACGGGTCGGCGCGAGCTTCGGCATCGGGTGGGCGGCCTGCGGGATGTCGGCCGAGGAGGTCCTGCAGTCAGCGGACCAGCGGATGTACGTCGAGAAGCGGTCCCGCTCGAAGGCGAGCCGGCGCGCGGGGTGAGCCGGCGTGCGGGCCGAGCGGGCGCGCGGGCCGAGCGGAAGTGCGGAGCGAGCGGGCGCGCGGGGCGGACGGGCGCGCGGACCGAGCGGGAGTGGGGGCGAGCGGGCGCGCGCTGTCCGAACGCGCGGTCTGATGCCCTGGTACGCCCCTGACCACCGCAGTGCGCCTCCCGGGGGCCCCGACAGGACCTCCGCCGCATGTTTCTGTAGCGACCCTGTGGCCGTTCCGGCTCCGCGTGCCATCGCTCGAACGGGGTAGGCTGCGCCGATGCGGCGGGGCCGCCGCCGGGGGCCCGAAGATCAGCGCAGCCACCTCGTACAGACCGCTGGGGAGTGACACGGAATGACGGCCGGCAACAACGGTGCGGGCACGCCCGAGGACGACGACCCGTTCGCCCACCTCTACCGCTCCGAGGGCGGCGAGGGCGGCGCGCAGGGCGCGGCGGGCGGCGGCTCGGCAGCGCGCCGGCCGGGCGTACCGCGTGCCTCGTACAACCAGGTGCGCGCGG
The DNA here is from genome assembly GCF_040646595.1 of Streptomyces sp. NPDC045470. Lineage (NCBI taxonomy): Bacteria > Bacillati > Actinomycetota > Actinomycetes > Kitasatosporales > Streptomycetaceae > Streptomyces > Streptomyces sp. NPDC045470. The sequence continues at coordinate 145,120 of NZ_JBEZAN010000017.1, read as the reverse complement.
TCGGTGAGCGCCAGTACGGGCAGCGGCCGCACGGCCAGCAGCAGGTCCCCCCGCAGCAGCCGTACGGGCAGCAGAACCAGCAGCCGTACGGTCAGCAGAACGCCCACTACGCGGCCCCCGAGACACTCCCGGGCGCCGACAGCGCCCGCCAGGGCCCGCCCCCCGGTCACGGTGACGGCGGCGCGCCCCGGCGCAACCACAAGGGCCTGCTGATCGGCGCGGTCTCGGTCGTCGCGGTGGTCTGCATCGGTATCGGCGTGGCGATGATCACCAACAAGAGCGGCGACAAGAAGGACGAAGCGGGCGGCGCCGACCCGACCCCGACGGCCGGGGAGTCCGTCAAGCCCAGCGACAAGCCGTCCGGCAAGCCGTCCCAGGGGCCGCTGCCGAAGGAGGCCGCGGCGTCGCTCTCGCTCAGCCCGGAGGCGAGCACCGACAAGTCGGTGCCGGGTGCCAAGGCGGCGAACGGCGCTTACGTGTCGCTGAACAAGGTCGGCGCCTCCGCCACCTGGTCGGTCGACGTCCCCAAGAGCGGTGAGTACACCCTGCTCATCGACTACGGGGTGCCGGGGAAGGACATGAAGGCGTCGCTCGGGGTGAACGGCGGGCAGCCCGACAAGATCAACATGTCGAACTTCGCGCACGCCGCCGAAGGCGCCTGGGACAAGGGCTGGACGACCACTTACCGGTGGATCACCCTCAACCAGGGCACCAACACGCTCAAGATCTCCTGCGAGCAGGGCGACCAGTGCGAGGTCAATCTCGACCGGGTCTACCTCAAGGCGGGGCACGTGCAGCGCTGAGCCGCGGCCCGCAGCAGTACTCGGCAGTACCCGGAAGGGCCGGGCCGCCACGGCCCCTACGCCGCCACCGGATGCTCCGTCACCGTCACGCGCCCCAGCAGCTCTTCGTACGTGCCCCGGTCGAACTCCCCGGCCGCCGGAGCCCGTACGGTCGCCGCCGACAGGGCCACCGCACGCGCCAGGCGGGCCGGCCAGGGCAGGTCCTCCACCAGGCCGGAGAGCAGGCCGGCCACCGCGGAGTCACCGGCGCCGGTCGGGTTGCCGGCGATCCGGCGGGGCGGGGCGGCCTGCCAGGCGCCGTCCGCGGTGACCACGAGCATGCCGTCGGCGCCCAGCGAGGCGGCCACCGTGTGAGCGCCGCGGCGGCGGGCGTCGCGGGCGGCGCGCAGGGGTTCGGTGGAGCCGGTGAGGGCGGCCAGTTCGTCGGCGTTGGGCTTGGCGAGGTCGGGGCGGGCGGCCAGGCCGCGGCGCAGCGGTTCGCCGCTGGTGTCCAGCAGGACGGGCACGCCCGCGGTACGGGCGGCGCGGGTCAGCCGTGCGTAGACGTCGACGGGGACGCCCGGCGGGAGGCTGCCGCACAGGGCCACCGCCTGCGCGCCGTTGAGCAGTTCGCGGTAGGTGGACATGAACGCGTCCCACTCGGCGGGTGTGACGATCGGCCCCGGCTCGTTGAGCTGGGTGGTGTCGCCGGTGGACTCGTCCACGACGGCGACGGTGCGCCGGGTCGCGCCGCCGACCGGGACCAGCGCGTCGGTCACCGAGGTCTCCTGGGTGAGCAGCGAGCGCAGCGCGTCGCCGGTGCCGCCGCCCGCGAAGCCGGTGGCGACCGCCCGGTGGCCGAGCGCGGTCAGGACCCGGGCGACGTTCAGGCCCTTGCCGCCCGGGCGCTCGGAGACTTCGGTGACGCGATGGGTGGAGTGCGGCTGGAGCCGGGGCACGCGGTAGGTGATGTCGAGGGCTGCGTTCAGCGTGACCGTGAGGATCATGGTTCCCCCTCCCCGGAACGTACGTGGACATACGGCGGCACACCGGGCCGGTGGCCGGTGGGTCCGTACGGGACGGACCGGTGCGCTGGTGCGCGAGTGCGCAGCGATCATGCCATCGCGAGCGGTGGTTGGCCCAGCCCTTGGGCCGACCGCCGCACGGTCTGCACCGGTCCGGGCACCCCGAACCGGCCATGTGGCACGTGCCGGGGCCCGTTCGGCCCTGTCGCACGTCACGCGGGCGCAGGCGCTCCGCCCCGCTGTCCGGTACGTCCCCTCACACCCCCGCCGGCCGCACCACCCATTCCCCGCGCCGCACCACGCCCACCAGGTCGTACGCGGCGTCCAGGACGACCAGGTCCGCGTCCTTGCCCGCCTCGATCGAGCCGGTGCGGTCGGCGACGCCGAGCAGCCGGGCCGGGTTGCCGGACAGGGCCTGTACGGCTTGCGCGACGGTGAGCCCGTCGATGGTGAGCGCGCGCTTGAAGGCGAGGTCGAGGGTGAGGGTGGAGCCCGCGATGGAACCGGCGGTGGGGCCGTCGGCGATGCGGGCGACACCGTCCTTGACCTCGACGGTCATCGGGCCGAGCGGGTACATGCCGTCGTTCATGCCGGCCGCGCCCATCGCGTCGGTGATGAAGGCGACCCGGTCCGCGCCCGCGTCCCGGAAGGCCATCTCCAGGACGGCGGGGTGCAGGTGCGTACCGTCGTTGATCAACTCGACGGTGATCCGCTCGTCCTCCAGGAGTGCGGCGATCGGGCCCGGCGCACGGTGCCCGAGCGGCGGCATCGCGTTGAACAGGTGGGTGGCGACGGTCGCGCCCGCGTCGATGGCCTCACGTGTCGCGTCGTACGAGGAGTCGGTGTGGCCGATGGCGGCGATCACGCCCGCCTCGGCGAGCAGCCGCACGGAGTCCAGGCCGCCGGGCAGCTCGGGCGCCAGGGTCATCATCTTCGCGGTGCCGCGCGCGGCGTCGACGAGCTTGCGCACGTCCGCCGGGTCGGGGTCGCGCAGCAGGCCGGGCTGGTGGGCGCCGCAGCGGTGCGGGGAGATGAACGGGCCCTCGAAGTGGATGCCGGCCAGGTCGCCCTGCTCGGTCAGCTCGGACAGCACGGCGGCCTGCCGGGCCAGGTCGTCGAGGTCGCCGGTGACGGTAGAGGCGAGCAGGGTGGTGGTGCCGCGCCGCCGGTGGGTGCCGATCGCCGTCAGGCACTCCTCGGCGTCGGCGGACGAGAAGGAGCCGCCGCCACCGCCGTGTACGTGGATGTCGACGAAGCCGGGGACGACGAGGTGGCCGGTCAGGTCGATCACCTGGTCGCCGGGGGCCGGGGCGGTCGCCCCGGCGGCGTCCGCCGCGTCGGTGATACGGGTGCCCTCGAAGGCCACCAGGCCCGCGTCGGCCACACCGGACGGCAGGGCGACCCGGGCGCCGGTCAGGACGGTGCGCCGGGGGCTCGGGGCGCTGTCCCCGGACTGTTGCAGCGGCATCAGGCAGTTACCTCCGTGGAGAGAAGATCCCAGGCGAGCAGACCTGCGCCCAGGCAGCCGGCGGCGTCCCCGAGCGCCGCCGGAACGATCAGGGGGAGCCGCTGGAAGGTCACCCGGGAGCGGACCGCCGCACGCAGCGGCTCGAACAGCGTGTCGCCCGCCTCGGCGAGCCCGCCGCCGATGATCAGCGTGTGCGGGTCGAGCAGGGTGAGCGAGGTGACCAGGCCGTCGGCGAGGGCGTCCACCGCGTCCTGCCAGACGGCCCGCGCGCGGGCGTCACCGGACTCGACGGCCTTGGCGGCGTCGGCGGCGGTGGCCTGCGGATCGCCGCACGCCTCGGCCCAGGCGCGGCCGACGGCGGCGGCCGAGGCCAGTGTCTCCAGGCAGCCACGCTGGCCGCAGCCGCACTCGGGGCCGCCGGGCCGTACGACGATGTGGCCGATCTCGCCCGCGCTGCCGTGCGCGCCCGCCTCGATGCGGCCCTCGATGCCGATGGCGCCGGCGATGCCGGTGCCGAGCGGTACGAACAGGAAGCGGTCGGCGCCGCGGCCCGCGCCGATGCGGCCCTCGGCGAGGCCGCCGGTGCGGACGTCGTGGCCGAGGGCGACCGGGACGCCGCCCAGGCGCTCGGAGAGCAGCGTGCGCAGGGGGACGTCGCGCCAGCCCAGGTTGGCGGAGTACGCGGCGATGCCGCGCGCGTCGTCGACGATGCCGGGGACGGCGACGCCGGCCGCCGCGGCGGTGCTGCCGAACCGCTGCCGTCCGGTTTCGCGCAGTTCCTCGGCGAAGTCCAAGATCGAGGCGACGACCGCTTCCGGGCCGCGATCGCGGCCGGTCGGGCGCCGTGCCTCGTGGAGCAGCGTGCCGTCCGCGCCTGCCAGGGCGGCCTTCATTCCGGTGCCGCCCACATCAAGGGCGATGACGTGTCTCACGGGAACAGTTTCGCGCGATCGGCCGCGAAAGGTCTAGTCCACTCGCGGGGATGGCGTGGTTCCGCTCGTGCGAAGGGCGTGCTCGGGCCCGGGGAAGGGGGATTCCGCCGGTCGGGACGGGGTGATGCCGCCGGCCGGGGCGGGGAGGTCCCGCCCGCCGGGACGGGGTGGTTCCGCTCCGTACGGCCGCTGCCCTGCCATCGTGACCTGCTTGTGTGACAGGCGATACGCCAGCGAAATGAGGGGTGGTGTAGACCTTGTGTGGGTAAACGGGGGAGACTCGTCGTTCATGTCGGTTGAGGGTGGACCTCTGAAGCCACCGGGCATTCCCCGGCAAGCACGGAACATTCGGGACAAAAGGCGGTAATGGCAGTGCAGCGGCGGTACTTGAGCCTGGCGGCAGCGGGACTCACCACGGCCATGACGCTCTCCTTGTCCTCCTGCGGCAGCGGCGTGGGCGGCGGTGGCGACGTCACGCTCAAGCTCGTCGCGGCGGACTACGGCGACAACGCGGCGAACTCCTCCCGGCACTACTGGGACAGGCTCGTCAAGGACTTCGAGAAGAAGAACCCGGGCATCAAGGTGGACGTCTCGGTATACAGCTGGACGGACGTCGACAAGAAGGTCGAGGACCTGGTCAAGTCCGGTAAGGCTCCGGACATGGCGCAGATCGGCGCGTACGCGGACTACGCGGCCGAAGGCAAGCTCTACAAGGCCAGGGACGTGCTCTCCATCCCCGTGCAGGCCGACTTCGTGCCCGCCCTCGCGGAGGCGGGGGAGTACGGGCGCGAGCAGTACGGGATGCCTTTCGGCTCCAGCACCCGACGCCTCTTCTACAACAAGAAGCTCTTCGCCGAGGCGGGCATCACCGACCCGCCCGAGACCTGGGCACAGGTCTCGGCCGACGCGGCCAAGCTCAAGGCCAAGGGCGTGAAGATGCCGTACGCGCTGCCGCTGGGCCCGGAGGAGACGCAGGCCGAGACGCTGATGTGGATGCTCAGCGGCGGCGGCAGCTACACCGACAGCATCGGCAAGTACACGATCGACTCGAAGGAGAACATCAAGACCTTCGAGTGGCTGAAGAAGGACCTGGTCGCCCCGGGGCTGACCGGCGGCGACCCGGCCAAGCTCAACCGCCAGGACGCGTTCGACGCCTTCGCGGCCGGCGACGTGGGCATGCTCAACGGCCACCCCACCCTGATGAAGCAGGCCGAGGCCAAGGGCGTCGAGTACGGCACCGTCGAGCTGCCGGGCCCCACCGGCAAGGCCAAGGCCACCATGGGCGTCGCCGACTGGATGACGGCGTTCAAGCAGAACGGCCACCGCGACCAGGTCGGCAAGTTCCTCGACTTCGTCTACGACGAGAAGAACGTCATGGACTTCTCGGGCCACTACGGCCTGCTGCCGGTCACCACCTCCGGCTCCCAGGCGATGCTCGCCGACAGCAAGTACGCCAAGCTGCACAGCTTCCTGCGCCAGCTGGACAACGCCGTGTTCTACCCCGCCGACAAGACCTCCTGGCCGCTGGTCAGCAAGACCGTCAAGGCGAAGATGGGCAAGGCGGTGGGCGCCAACGGCAACCCGGCCGGCGTGCTCGGCGACATCCAGAACACGGCCAACGAGGCGGACAACACCGCCGAGTGAGCCGCCGCACAACCCGGCACCCCCGCCCCCGGACCGGTGGCGGGGGATTGTCGTACCGCGGCCTTATCGTGGACGGGTGATGACGAGCGACGGCACCGACGGCGGCACCGGAGGCGGTGGCATAGGAGAACTGTCCCCCCAGGACGAGGCGGTGCTCGGCGTCGAGCGCCGCTCCTGGCCCCGGCCGGGCGCCAAGGAGCGGGTCATCCGCGAGCGGCTCGGCATCTCGCCCACCCGCTACTACCAACTGCTGAACGCGCTGCTGGACGACCCGCGGGCGCTCGCCCACGACCCGGTCACGGTCAACCGGCTGCGCCGCGTCCGCGAGGCCCGGCGCGGCCGCCGCTGAGCGTCAGCCGTGGCCGCGGGCCCGCGGAGGCCGCCGAGGGGCGCGCCGCCGCTGGCACACCCGTATCCGGCCGGTGCCCGGCACCCGCCGCCGAAGCCGCGCCGGCGCTGATACCCCGTACCCGGCACCCGCCCGCGCGCGACCGGTAATGTCGTCACCATGGGCAGCCCCCCGAACTCCTTGCCGACGCCGGTCACCGAAGCGGGCCGGGACGGTCTCGCCGCGCTGCTGGACAGCCCCGGCCGCGCCGTCCTCGCGCTCGACTTCGACGGCACGCTCGCCGACATCGTGCCCGACCCCGAGAAGGCCCGCGCCCACCCCGGCGCCGTGGCCGCGCTGGCCCGCCTCGCGCCGCGGCTGTGTTCCCTGGTGGTCATCACCGGCCGTCCGGCCGGCGTCGCGGTCCGCCTCGGCGGCTTCACGGACGCGCCGGGCCTGGAGCGGCTGGTGGTCCTCGGCGGCTACGGCGCCGAGCGCTGGGACGCGGCCACCGGCACGGTACGGGCGCCGGCGCCCCCGCCCGGCGTCGCCGCCGTACAGGCCGAACTCCCCGGCGTCCTGGACAAACTGGGCGCCTGGCACGCCTCCTGGGTGGAGGACAAGGGCCGCGCCATCGCCGTGCACACCCGCCGTGCCGAGGATCCGCAGGCCGCCTTCGAGCTGCTGCGCGAGCCCCTGTACGCGCTCGCCGAGCGGCACGGCCTGATCGTCGAGCCCGGCCGGTACGTCCTCGAACTGCGACCGCCCGGTATGGACAAGGGCGTCGCCCTCGCCGAGTACGTACGGGAGACCGGCGCCACCACCGTCCTGTACGGGGGCGACGACCTCGGCGACCTCGCCGCCTACTCCGCCGTGGACAAGCTGCGGTCGGACGGCCTGGCCGGGGTGCTGGTGTGCAGCGGCAGCGCGGAGGTCGCCGAGCTGGCAGGCCGGGCGGACCTGGTCGTCGACGGCCCGACGGGCGTCGTCGCGCTGCTGCACGCCCTCGCGGACCGGCTGGGAGCGCCCGCCTGACGGATGCGGCCGGGACCCTCCCGGGGCCCCGGCGCCGCTACTCCTCCAGCGCCCGCAACTGCTGGAGGAACCACCGGTCCGGCGGCAGCGCGGTGGCCGCGGCGGCCAGCCGCTTCGTGCGCTCGGCCCGCTCGCCGTCCTCCATGGACAGCGCCTCGTGCAGCGCGCGCGCCGTGGCCGAGATGTCGTACGGATTGACGCAGACGGCGTCCTCGCCCAGCTCCGCGTAGGCCCCGGCCTCCCGGGACAGCACCAGCGCGCAGCCCGCCTCGGAGATCACCGGGACCTCCTTGGCGACCAGGTTCATGCCGTCCCTGATCGGGTTGACCAGCGCCACGTCGGCGATCCGGTAGGCGGCCAGCGACCGCGCGAAGTCGTCCTTCACGTGCAGCACGACCGGCTGCCAGCCCGGGGTGCCGTACTCCTCGTTGATCTCCGCGGCCAGCCGCCCGACCTCGTCCGTGTAGGCGCGGTAGACCGCCAGGTCCTGGCGGGAGGGGTAGGCGAACGCGACGTGCACGACCCGTTCGCGCCACTCGGGCCGGTCGGCCAGCAGCGCCCGGTAGGCGCGCAGCCCGCGCACGATGTTCTTGGACAGCTCCGTACGGTCCACCCGCACGATCGTCTTCCGGTCCGGCCCGCCGATCTGCTCGCGCAGCGCCGCCAGCCGCTCGTCCACGTCGGGCTGGTGCGCCCGCTCCCGCAGGAACTCCGCGTCCGCGCCCAGGCCGTGCACGCCGAGCCGCGTCGTCCGGCCCTCGTGGACGACGCTCAGTCCGCCGTCCGCGCCGTGCGTCACCTCGGCGCCCAGCACCGCCGCGCAGCACTCCGCGAACGCCTCGGCCCAGCGCCGCGTCAGGAACGCGGCGCGGTCGCCGCCCAGCATGCCGCGCAGCACCGCCTCGGCCACGTCGTCCGGCAGCATCCGGAAGTAGTCGGCGGGCGCCCACGGCGTGTGCGAGAAGTGGCCGATGCGCAGGTCGGGGCGGCGGGCGCGGAGCAGTCCCGGCACCAGCGTGAGGTGGTAGTCCTGCACGAGCACCACGGCGCCGGGCGCCGCCTCGTCGGCGAGCGCGTCCGCGAAGGCCGCGTTGTACGCCTCGTACGACGCCCACTGCGCGCGGAACCCGTCGTCGAAGGAGGGCTCCAGCGGCGTCTGGTAGAGCAGGTGGTGGACGAACCACAGCACGGAGTTCGCGATGCCGTTGTAGGCGTCGGTGAAGACGTCGGCGGGGATGTCCAGCATGCGTACGTGCTGGTCGCCCGTGTCGGCGGGGTCCAGATGGCCGCCGCTGCGCCGGGCGGCCTCGCGGTCGCCGTCCCCGAGGGCGGCGCACACCCACACCGCACCGGCGTCCGGGCCGATCGCGGACAGTCCGGAGACCAGCCCGCCGCCGCCCCGTTTGGCAGTCAGCGTGCCGTCGTCCCCCTTCGTGTACGAGACCGGGCCGCGGTTGGACGCGACGAGGACCTTGGCACCAGAACGCTCGGAGACCATGTTGCGAGACTAGCCCGCCACCCATCCGCTCAAACGTGCGGAGCGGAGGCGGAACGTCACGGTTCACGCGGCGTCCGGAGCGGGCCACGCAGCGTCCGGAGCGTGGCCCGGGCCGGGCGCCGCGGGCCGCCCACCGGCCGTCTCAGGCCGCCCGGCGCTCCGCGTACTCCGGTATCTCCGCCATCGGCGGCCGCTCCTCGGTGTCCACGTCCCAGGTGCGCGGTACGAAACCGGTCTCGCCGCGCTCGAACTGGGTCAGCCGCGGGCGCACCAGATGGCCGCGGGCCAGCCGTAGCTGCGCGGTGCGGTAGATGGCCGCCGCCATCCTGCCGAGCGCCTGGCCGCTCTGGTGGCGGTGCTTGCGCACCCCGATGTCCACCTGCGCCAGCGCGTCCAGCCCCACCGTGTGCAGCGCGTCGACCAGCAGGCCCAGCTCGACGCCGTAGCCCACCGGGAACGGCAGCCGCTCCAGCAGCGACCGGCGGGCCGCGTACTCCCCGCCGAGCGGCTGCACGAACCCGGCGAGCTGCGGCCAGTGCAGGTTCAGCAGCGGCCGGGCGACCAGCTCGGTGACCCGGCCGCCCTGGCCCGCCGCCTCGCCCAGCGGACGGTCGTACATGCCCTTGACGAACTGCACGTCCGGGTCGGTCAGCAGCGGACCGACGATCCCGGAGACGAAGCCCGCGTCGAACTCGCGCAGGTCGGCGTCGACGAAGCAGACGATGTCGCCGCCGGTCGCCAGCAGGGAGCGCCAGAGCACCTCGCCCTTGCCGGGCAGCGCGGGCAGCCGGGGCAGCACCTCGTCCCGGTGGACCACCCGCGCGCCCGCGTCGGCCGCGACCTTGGCGGTGCCGTCCGTGGAGCCGGAGTCGAGCACCACCAGCTCGTCGACGAGCGGCGCCGACGGGGTCATCAGCTCCGTACGGATCGCCTCGACGATCGCGCCGACCGTCGCCTCCTCGTCGAGCGCCGGCAGCACGACGGAGACCGTCTGCCCCGTCTCGCGCTTCGCGGCCAGCAGCCGGTCGAGCGGGCGGTCCGCGGCCGACCAGGACCGGCTGGCCAGCCAGCGCTCCACCTCTTCCAGCACGTGCGCGTCTCCTTCGTTCCCGGACCAGCGATGTGATCCATCTCGCGGTGCGGACGGCTGTCTCAACCGCCCGGCCCTTCGGCTACAGTCTTGAACAACGCGATCGCCCCGGACATGCCGGGGTCGGCGCGACAAACGCCTGGGCTCCGGCCCGGCGCCATACCGCTCATCCAGAGGGGCAGAGGGACACGGCCCGTTGAAGCCCCGGCAACCCTCCAGCCGGTCTCCGTCGCCGCGCACGTACGCGGCCCGCGAGGCTCCCGGCTCGGGAAGGTGCCAATTCCGTCTCGCGGCGAGGTGCGTCGCGAGGAAGATGAGGAGAAAGGGCCTCGCCTCCATGGCTGTGCAATCCGTCGAAAGCACCACTTCCGCCACTGTTTCCCTGGGCCCCGCCGTCGCGCTGTCCTGCCGCGAGTGCGGCGAGCGCTTCGACCTCGGACCGATCTTCGCCTGCGGGTCCTGCTTCGGGCCGCTGGAGGTGGCGTACGACCTGCCGGCCGGCGACCCCGAGGGCCTGCGCAAGCGGATCGAGGCGGGCCCCCACAGCATCTGGCGGTACGCGCCGCTGCTGCCCGTCCCGGCGGACGTCGCGGCCAAGCCCAACCTCAATCCCGGCCTGACCAAGCTGGTCAAGGCCGACAACCTGGCCCGTGAGCTGGGCGTCACCGGCGGCCTGTACGTCAAGGACGACTCCGGCAACCCGACGCACTCCTTCAAGGACCGCGTCGTCGCCATCGCCGTCGAGGCCGCCCGCGCCTTCGGCTTCACCACCCTGTCCTGCTCCTCCACCGGCAACCTCGCCGGGGCGGTCGGCGCCGCGGCGGCCCGGGCCGGCTTCCGCTCCTGTGTGTTCATCCCGCACGACCTGGAGGCGGGCAAGGTCGTCATGGCCGCGGTGTACGGCGGCGAGCTGGTCGGCATCGAGGGCACCTACGACGACGTCAACCGCTTCTGCTCGGAGCTGATCGGCGACCCGCTCGGCGAGGGCTGGGGCTTCGTGAACGTGAACCTGCGCCCGTACTACGGAGAGGGCTCCAAGACGCTCGCCTACGAGATCTGCGAACAGCTCGGCTGGCGGCTGCCGGACCAGATCGTCGTCCCGATCGCCTCCGGCTCCCAGCTCACCAAGATCGACAAGGGGCTGAAGGAGCTGATCGCGCTCGGGCTGGTCGAGGACAAGCCGTACAAGATCTTCGGCGCCCAGGCCGAAGGCTGTTCCCCGGTCTCCACCGCCTTCAAGGCGGGCCACGACGTCGTACGGCCGCAGAAGCCGGACACCATCGCCAAGTCGCTGGCCATCGGCAACCCGGCCGACGGCCCGTACGTGCTCGACATCGCCCGGCGCACCGGCGGCGCGGTGGAGGACGTCAACGACGAGCAGGTGGTCGACGCGATCAAGCTGCTGGCCCGTACGGAGGGCATCTTCGCCGAGACCGCCGGCGGGGTGACCGTGGGTGTCACGAAGAAGCTGATCGAGGACGGGCTGCTCGACCCGGCGCTGACCACCGTCGTGCTCAACACCGGCGACGGCCTCAAGACGCTGGACGCCGTGGCGCCGACGACCGGGCCCTCGGCCACCATCCGCCCGAGCCTGGAGGCGTTCCGCGCCGCCGGCCTGGCGCGCTGACCGCCGCGCGCGGCCGTACACACCCGTACGCGGTCGCGCGCACCCGTACGCGTCGGCACACACCGGCACGCGTCCGCACACCACGACACGCGCCGGCGTACCTCCGTCCGCGCCCGCGGCCACCGGTACGCCCGCCGCCCTTACGCACTCCTCCCGCGAGCTGGAAGGCAGAACACCATGAGCGTCAACGTCCGCATCCCGACCATCCTGCGCACCTACACCGGCGGTCAGGCCGAGGTCCCCGCCGAGGGGGCGACCCTCTCCGAGGTCATCCAGAACCTGGAGCAGAACCACGCCGGCATCGCGGCCCGCGTCCTGGACGACACCGGCAAGCTGCGGCGCTTCGTGAACGTCTACGTCAACGACGACGACGTGCGCTTCGAGCAGGGCCTGGCGACGCCGACGCCGGACGGCGCGGGCGTCTCGATCATCCCGGCGGTGGCCGGCGGCTGCTGAGCCGGTCGCCCGGGACGCCGTAACGATCTTTTTCGGCCCTTCCCCGGCCCGACGGCTGGAATCGCCCTGTCCGCCACGAAGCGGACGGGGCGATTCCGTGTTGTTAAAGGCGATACAGTTGGGGTGATTCCTCGTCCAGCGCGTGCCGAACGCATATGAGAGCCCGGCAAGTTGTGCGCGAAGTGTGGACATGATTTGTCGTGTTGGTGAGCTTTGCCCGGCCCGACTTGCCCTGCCGTATGGGCTTTTCTCCGTATATTTGCGATTGTTCGCGAGAAGAATTCTCGTCCGACTGACCTGTTGCGCTGGGCAGTTGGACAGATACATTCAGCGGCGGTCGACGCGTTCCGGCGCACACCCCCTCCTGTCGGGGGGTGAGGTCTGACCCGGGTCCGCGGAGTGCGGTCCTGTGCAAGGGCCAGTAATAGGGGAGTTAGGCATGGCTCAGGGCACCGTCAAGTGGTTCAACGCGGAGAAGGGGTACGGCTTCATCGCGGTCGACGGTGGTGCGGATGTATTCGTCCACTACAGCGCGATCCAGATGGACGGTTACCGCACCCTTGAGGAGGGTCAGCGGGTCGAGTTCGAGATCTCGCAGGGCCAGAAAGGGCCGCAGGCGGACATGGTCCGCGTGGCCGGCTGAAGCGCCGACCGACTGCTGCGTACGAAGGTCCGCGTCCCCTGTGGGGGCGCGGGCCTTCTGTGTTTGGGTGGGTCGGGCGGGAGTGTCCCGGGGGAGGGCGGGTCGTCCGCCCGCGCCTGGTTTGGCACCCGCCCCCCATGGGGATGGCTCCCGCCAAGCCGCTTGCACTCTCATGGGTCGAGTGCTAATCATTGCGTTAGCACTCTACGAGTGAGAGTGACAGCTAAGGACCGACTCGGTGAGGTCCGCGGGCAGGTGGGGCAAGGAACCACCAGCTCACGAACCGTCCGTCGCGGGCGCCAGCGCGGTCCGGAGTATCCACCCTCCCCCAGACGCAGTCCGGGGGGACCCCCAGTCCGGGAGGACCACTTCACATGGCCAAGATCATCGCGTTCGACGAGGAGGCACGGCGCGGTCTCGAGCGCGGGATGAACCAGCTCGCCGACGCCGTCAAGGTCACCCTTGGCCCCAAGGGCCGCAACGTCGTCCTCGAGAAGAAGTGGGGCGCCCCCACGATCACCAACGATGGTGTGTCCATCGCCAAGGAGATCGAGCTCGAGGACCCGTACGAGAAGATCGGCGCCGAGCTGGTCAAGGAGGTCGCGAAGAAGACGGACGACGTCGCCGGTGACGGCACGACGACCGCGACCGTCCTGGCCCAGGCCCTGGTCCGCGAGGGCCTGCGCAACGTGGCCGCCGGCGCCAACCCGATGGCCCTCAAGCGCGGCATCGAGCGCGCCGTCGAGGCCGTCTCCGCCGCCCTGCTGGAGCAGGCCAAGGACGTGGAGACCAAGGAGCAGATCGCTTCGACCGCCTCCATCTCCGCCGCCGACACCCAGATCGGCGAGCTGATCGCCGAGGCCATGGACAAGGTCGGCAAGGAAGGCGTCATCACCGTCGAGGAGTCCCAGACCTTCGGTCTGGAGCTGGAGCTCACCGAGGGTATGCGCTTCGACAAGGGCTACATCTCGGCGTACTTCGCCACCGACATGGAGCGTATGGAGGCGTCGCTCGACGACCCGTACATCCTCATCGTCAACTCGAAGATCTCCAACGTGAAGGACCTCCTTCCGCTGCTGGAGAAGGTCATGCAGTCGGGCAAGCCGCTGCTGATCATCGCCGAGGACGTCGAGGGCGAGGCCCTGTCGACCCTGGTCGTCAACAAGATCCGCGGCACCTTCAAGTCCGTCGCCGTCAAGGCCCCGGGCTTCGGCGACCGCCGCAAGGCCATGCTCGGCGACATCGCCATCCTCACCGGTGGCACGGTCATCTCCGAGGAGGTCGGCCTCAAGCTGGAGAACGCCGGTCTCGACCTGCTGGGCCGCGCCCGCAAGGTCGTCATCACCAAGGACGAGACCACCATCGTCGACGGTGCCGGTGACAGCGAGCAGGTCCAGGGCCGCGTCAACCAGATCCGCGCCGAGATCGAGAACAGCGACTCGGACTACGACCGCGAGAAGCTCCAGGAGCGTCTGGCGAAGCTGGCCGGCGGCGTGGCCGTCATCAAGGCCGGTGCCGCCACCGAGGTCGAGCTCAAGGAGCGCAAGCACCGCATCGAGGACGCCGTGCGCAACGCGAAGGCGGCCGTCGAGGAGGGCATCGTCGCCGGCGGTGGCGTCGCCCTGCTGCAGGCCTCCTCGGTCTTCGAGAAGCTGGAGCTGGAGGGTGACGAGGCCACCGGTGCCGCCGCTGTGAAGCTGGCGCTGGAGGCTCCGCTGAAGCAGATCTCCGTCAACGGCGGTCTTGAGGGCGGCGTCGTGGTGGAGAAGGTGCGCAACCTGGCCGTCGGCCACGGTCTGAACGCCGCGACCGGCGAGTACGTCGACATGATCGCCGAGGGCATCATCGACCCCGCCAAGGTCACGCGCTCCGCGCTGCAGAACGCCGCGTCGATCGCCGCGCTGTTCCTGACCACCGAGGCCGTCATCGCCGACAAGCCGGAGAAGGCCGCCGCGGCCGCTCCGGGCGGCATGCCGGGCGGTGACATGGACTTCTGATCCTCCCGGATCATCTGTCCTCAGATCGCTGGGGCGGCACTCCTCCTCCCAGGGGGGTGCCGCCCCGGCGGCGTTTCGGGGGCATTCCGGTACGGCCGTCCGCGCGGCCTCCAGGTACGGCCGTCCGAGCGGTCACCGGTACGGCCTTCCGTACGGCCGGGGCGCACCGCTGCCGATTCCGTACGGCGGTCCTTGCACTGACCCCGGCCCGACGGGGCACGATCGCCCCATGACGACTCGAAACGGGCAGACCGCCCGACCGGACCGGTTCCCCGCGGACACCGTCGCCCTGATCACCGGCGGCAGCAGCGGAGTGGGCCTGGCAGCCGCGCGGCGGCTGCTCGCGGACGGCGCGCGGGTGGTGGTGTGCGGCCGCGACGAGCGCCGCCTGGACGCCGCCGTGGCGCACTTGAGGGAGCGGGCGCGGGAGGCGGTGACGGGCGGCGAGGCGGCCGTTGCGGATGCGACGGCGACGGGCCCGGGGGCGGCCGGTGGCGCGGCGGACCGGGTGTTCGGCGTACGGGCCGACACGGCCTCCGTCGCCGACCTGGACGCCGCGGTCGAAGCGGTACGCGACCGCTTCGGGCACCTCGACATCATCTTCGCCAACGCGGGCCGGTACGCCGCCGCGCCTTTCGAGGAGATCACCGAGGCCGACTTCGACCGGGCGGTCGGCGTGAACTTCAAGGGCGTGTTCTTCACCGTCCAGCGGGCGCTCCCGCTGCTGCGGGACGGCGGCGCGGTGGTCATCAACGCCTCGTCGCTCGTGCAACGCGGGCAGGCGGACGCCACCCTGCACTCCGCGACCAAGGCCGCCGCGCTCAACCTCGCCCGGACGCTCGCGGCGGCGCTCGCCGGGCGCCGCGTCCGTGTCAATTCGGTCAGTCCCGGCTACGTCGAGACGCCGATGTTCGTGGACTCGGACATCGATGTGGCGGAGGCGGAGAAGCTGCGGGCGCAGACGGCCGCGGGCCGGTTCGCGCGGCCCGAGGAGATCGCCGACGCGGTGGCCTTCCTGGCGTCCGGTGAGGCGTCGTACGTCAACGGGCAGGACCTGGTGGTGGACGGCGGGCTGCACGGCTGCGCCATGTGAGGGCCGGACGGTCGTCGGAACGCGCCGGCGTTATGTCGTTTTCTGTGAGATACGGCATGTAAGGCGGCGCTGGTCCTGGTATGGGCATGGCGGCCATACTTTCCGGAGCCTCCCCGGAAGGTGATCTTCCGCGATGGCCGTCCCCGTACCCCGGACGCCCCGCTAGGACGCCCATGAGCACGCTCGATTCCCTGATCGTCGAAGTCAACGACGGTCTCTGGACCTACCTGCTGATACCGCTGGTGGTCTGCGCCGGTCTGTATTTCACGGTCCGCTCCAGGGCCGTGCAACTGCGGCTCTTCCCGGAGATGCTGCGCGTGCTGAAGGACAAGTCGCAGCCCAGGGCGGACGGCTCCAAGCCGGTCTCGTCCTTCGGCGCCTTCACCATCTCGGCGGCCGCCCGGGTCGGTACGGGCAACATCGCGGGCGTCGCCACCGCCATCACCCTCGGCGGCGCGGGCGCGGTGTTCTGGATGTGGGTGATGGCGCTCGTCGGCGGCGCCTCGGCGTTCGTCGAGTCGGCGCTGGCCCAGCTCTACAAGGTCCGCGACGGCAAGGAGCCCGACGGCGCCGCCTCCGGTACGTACCGGGGCGGGCCCGCCTACTACATGCAGCGTGGGCTCGAAAAGCGCTGGCCCGGTGTGCTCTTCGCGGTCGCCATCACCGTGACCTTCGGGTTCGTCTTCAACGCCGTGCAGTCCAACACGATCACCTCGGTCGCCTCCGGGTCCGTCGCCGGCAGCGGTGCGTCGTGGTTCGCCCCGGCGGTCGGCCTGCTGCTGGCCGTACTGCTGGGCGTCGCGATCTGCGGCGGCGTCCGCCGGATCACCTCCGTCACGACCGTCCTCGTACCGGTCATGGCCGTCGTCTACCTGCTGCTGGGCACCGCCGTCGTCCTTCTCAACCTCGGCGACCTGCCGCGGGTCTTCGGCGACATCGTCGGCGGCGCGTTCGGCTTCAAGGAGCTGGCGGCCGGCGGGATCGGCGCGGCCATCCAGCAGGGCGTACGGCGCGGCATGTTCTCCAACGAGGCGGGCCTGGGCTCGGCGCCCAACGCGGGCGCCGCCGCCGAAGTCACCCACCCGGTCAAGCAGGGGCTCGTGCAGTCCCTCGGCGTCTTCTTCGACACCCTGCTGATCTGCTCGATGACCGCCTTCATCATCCTGACGACCACCCCGGAGCTGAGCGGGCGGCAGGGCGCCGACCTCACCCAGTCCGCGCTGACCGACACGCTCGGCGGCTGGGCCGGTCACGTGCTGACGGCCGTGGTCTTCCTGCTCGCCTTCAGCTCCATGATCGGGAACTACTACTACGGCGAGTCGAACATCGGCTTCATGACGCGGCGCGCCTGGGTCCTGCCCGTCTACCGCGCCCTCGTCCTCGCGGTCGTCTTCCTCGGCGCGCTGGGCTCGGTCGGCGTCATCTGGAACCTCGCCGACGTCTTCATGGGCCTCATGGCCCTGATCAATCTCCTGGCCATCATCCCCCTCTCGGCCATCGCCTTCCGCCTCCTGGACGACTACACGGCCCAGCGCCGGTCCGGCCTCGACCCGGTGTTCACCCGGTCCCGGATGCCGGATCTGACGGGGGTGGAGTGCTGGCCGGACACGCCGACGGCGCCCGAGCGCCGGGAGACGGTGGGGGCGGGGTCGGGGGCGCCCTAGCCTCCGGCGCCGTCCCTCGTCAGGTGCTGGGTGCCGTCCACCGACGGGCCCGTGGTGGCGTTCAGGTCCGGCAGGGCCTGTTTGCCGAAGCCGAAGAAGTACGTCGCGAGGAAGCCGGCCGCGTAGCCGACGAGCAGGCCCAGGGCGTAGACGGCGAGGGTGGCGCCGAGCGGCCGGTCGCCCTTGAGCAGGGGGAACAGGGCCCACCCCGACGGGCCGATGGCGGTGGAGCCGGCCGTCGTACCGAGCTGGTGGAACAGGCCCACGAAGCCGCCGCCGAACGCGCCGCCCACGCAGGCGGTGACGAACGGGCGGCCCAGCGGCAGCGAGACGCCGTAGATGAGGGGTTCGCCGACACCGAGGAAACCGGCGGGCAGCGCGGACCTGACGGTCCTGCGGATCGAGCGGTTGCCGGGCAGACGGACGTAGACCGCGAGGGCGGCGCCCACCTGGCCGGCGCCGGCCATCGCGAGGATGGGCAGCAGGACCGTGTAGCCCTGCTGCTCGATCAGCGTGGTGTGGATGGGGATCAGGGCCTGGTGCAGACCGAGCATGACGAGCGGGAGGAAGAGGCCGCCGAGCAGGAATCCGGCCGCGGCGCCGCCGTGGGCCAGCAGCCAGTTCGCGCAGGTACCGATGGCGGTGGCGACCTCGCCGGCCAGGAACATCAGGCCGAAGAGCGTGACCAGGCCGGAGACCAGCACGGTCACGGTGGGTGTGACCAGGACGTCGAGCGCCTCGGGGACGTACCTGCGGCACGCCTTCTCGACCTGTACGGCGAGCAGCGCCGCGCCCAGGGCCCCGAGCACCCCGCCCTGGCCCGGGGAGAGCTGCTGGCCGAAGGCGCTCACCTGGGCGACGCCCGCGTACACGATGATCGCGGCGACCGCGCCGCCCAGGACGGGTGTACCGCCGAACTCCTTCGCGGTGTTGTGGCCCACGAAGACCGCGATCAGGGACATGAAGCCGGAGGCGATGGCGGCCAGCGCCGGGACGAGGGCGGGCAGCACGCCGAAGTTGGTCAGCAGGCCGTTCAGTCCGGCGATGATGCCGCAGCCGATGAGGGCGGGGATCAGCGGGACGAAGATGTCGGCGATCCGGCGGAGGAAGAGTTTGACCGGGGTCGCGTTCCTGGCCTTCTGGCGGGCTTTGAGGGCGGCGCCCCGGGCGGCCAGTTCTTCGGCGGGGGAGGGGGCGGAGTCGGTGGAACCGGTGGTGGTGGGATCGGGTGTGGCGGGCGGCGTTTCCGGGGCGGGTGACGCGTCGCGTCCGGCGTCGACCAGGGCGGCGAACTCCGGGGTGACGCGGGCGACCGTGCCCGGACCCAGCACGATCTGGTACGTGTCGTCCTCCACCACGCCCAGGACGGCGGGCAGCGCCTTCAGGGCGTCGTCCTGGACCAGCGAGCGGTCCGCGACGCCGAGGCGCAGCCGGGTCATGCAGTGGGTGACGGACGTGACGTTGGCGGCGCCGCCGACCAGGGGGAGGATCGCGACGGCGGTGGCGCGGTTCTTCTCATCGGACATGGTGGTGCCTTGCTGTGCGGGTGGGCTGGCCGGAACGGACTGGTGGTGGAGGGACGCCTGGCCGGGTCAGCCGCTCTCGAAGGGCGGGGTGTGCAGGGCGGTGTGCAGCGCGGCCCTGAGGTGGCCGCCGGAGTCGGCCAGCAGCCGGGCTGCCGTCGGCCCGTCGACCCCGGCCAGCACGACCAGGATGGCGTTCTTGACCTCCCCGTCGGTGGCGGCGAGCGCGGCCTCGATCTCCGGGTCACCGGCGCCGGTGGCCAGCGCCACGATGCGGCGCGAGCGGGCCCGCAGCTTCTCGTTGGAGGCGCGGACGTCCACCATCAGGTTCCCGTAGGTCTTGCCCAGCCGGATCATGGTGATGGTCGACAGCATGTTGAGGACCAGCTTCTGCGCCGTGCCGGCCTTCAGCCGGGTGGAGCCCGTGAGGAGTTCGGGCCCGACGACGACCTCGATGCCGTGGTCGGCGGCCGCGGCCAGCGCCGAGTCCGCGTTGCAGGAGAGGCCGACGGTCAGCGCGCCGCGGGCCGCGCGGGCGTGTTCGACGGCACCGATCGCGTACGGGGTGCGGCCGGAGGCGGAGACGCCGACCACCGTGTCGTCGGCGGTCAGGCCCAGTGCGTCCAGGTCGGCGGCGGCCAGCTCCTTGCTGTCCTCGGCGCCCTCGACGGCGGCGACCATGGCGGTGGGGCCGCCCGCGATCAGGCCCACGACCTCGGACGGATCGGTGTTGAAGGTGGGCGGGCACTCGCTCGCGTCCAGTACGCCGAGCCGGCCGGCCGTGCCCGCGCCCGCGTAGATCAGCCGACCGCCGCGGGCCATCCGCTCGGCGGTGGCGTCGATGGCGGCGGCGATCTCGGGGAGCCGGACGGCGACGGCGGCGGGGACGGTGGTGTCCTCGCCGTTCATCGTGCGGGCGATCTCCAGGGTGGACAGCCGGTCGATCTCGGCGAGTTCGGGCCGGAAGGCTTCGGTGGTGAGCGTGTCGAGCTGGGCGCGAAGCTGTGCGTACTCGGCGGGGGAGGACATGGCGGTGGCGGCTCTTTCCGGGCGCGTACGGCTCGGTACGGGCGCGTACGGCTCTGTACGGGGGCGCGGAGGCGGCGGGCCGGCGGGATCCGGTACGGCCGGTGGGTCAGCGGTGGGGCGTACGGGGTGAGTGGCGGTGGGCGAGCGCTTCGTAGGAGGCGGACAGGGCGGGCGCCGCGGTCTCGTACGTACGCTGCGCCACGCCCACGAAAAGGCAGTCCACGACCAGCAGTTGGCTGGTGCGCGAGGACATGGCGGCGGGGCGCAGCTCGCTCTCCCGCGCCGTGGACGTGGTGAGGACGTGATCGGCGTACGCGGCGATGCCGCCGTCCGGGCGGCCGGTGATCGCGATGGTCGTCGCGCCCCGGTCGAAGGCCACCCGCAGCGGCTCTATGACGTCGGTCGTACGACCCGAATGGGTGATCGCGATGGCCACGTCACCGGCGCGCATCTGGACCGCGTTGGTCACGGCGAGGTGCGGGTCGGAGTGGGCGTGCGCGATCAGGCCGATCCGCAGCAGCTTCTGGACCAGGTCCTGGCCGACGAGGTTGGAGGCCCCTATGCCGTACACGTCGATGCGCCGGGCCGCGGCCAGCGCGCCGACCGCGGCCTCCAACTGCGTCAGGTCCAGTCCGGCCGCGGTGTCGGCCAGGCACTGCTGCTCCTCCTGCGCCAGCTTCGCGACCACGTCGGGGAGCGCGTCGTCGACCGCTATGTCGGCGGTGACGGCGGGCGCGCGGCCGGTGGCCTGCTGGGTGGCGAGGGCGGCCAGCGCGATGCGCAGGTCGCGGTAGCCCGGGTAGCCGAGCAGGCGCGAGGTCCGTACGACGGTGGCCTCGCTCGTGCCCGTGCGTTCCGCGAGGCCGGTGACGGTGAGCGCGGCGCAGCCGGCCGGGTCGCTCGCGACCGCCTCCGCGACCCGCTGCATGGAACGGGTCATGGACGGCGCCAGCGTGCGCACCTTGGCGGCCAGGGCCGCGGGGGCGGGCGGGCTCGGGGCGGCCCGGCCGGCGGCGCCGGAGTCCTTGAAAGTTTCCTTCAGGTCGGGGCTCACGGTTGAAAAGTAATTTCAGCGCCGGTCCGCGTCAATACCCGCCGGGCGCCGGGCGCCGGGTGTCGGGTGTCTGGCGCCGGCGTCGGGTGCCGGGTGTCGGCATCGGCGTCGGGTGCCGGCCGGCCGTCGGCGCGGGCAGCCGGAGCGGTTGTCGGTGGTGCGGGAGAGAATGGGGGGCATGGAGCTCGAACAGGCACTGCACGCGGCCCGCGCGCTGGTCCTCGCGGACCTGGTGGCGGGCGAAGTCGCCGACGCGGAGATCGTCTCGCTGGTCGAGGACTCCGTGACGCACCGCCGATGGTGGGTGGAGCAGTGGCCCGAGGGCGCCGAGTTCGTGGCCGGGCTGATAGCGCAGGACGTCCAGGACGCGCTCCTGGAGCGGTACGGCCGCTGGCCGCTGTGCCCCGTGTGCCTGCACGGCGGCGACCCGCACGCCCTCGACGTCGAGCCCGAGTTGGGGCCCGACCCGCACTGGGTCTGCCCCAAGACGGCGGTCTCGGTGGCCCGGGTCGGCTCGCTGGGCGCCACCGGGGGAGGCTGACGTGGCGCTCTACATCGACCCGCCGACCTGGCCCGGCCACGGCCGGATGTGGTCCCACCTCGTCAGCGACACCTCCTTCGAGGAACTGCACGCCTTCGCGGAGCGCATCGGCTGCCCCCGCAAGGCGTTCGACGGCGATCACTACGACATACCGGCGGAGCGGCACGCCGACGCGGTGCGCGCGGGCGCGCTGGAGATCGGCAGCAAGGAGCTGGTCCGCCGCCTGCGCGCGGCGGGCCTGCGCCGCCCGAAGAGCCGGGAGAGCGGAGCGGTGGGGCAGTAGGGGAGTGAGGGAGTAAGGGGCCAGAGGGCGGGTGCCGCGTCGGCACCCCGTCGGCTCCGGGTCCGGATACGGCGAAGGCCCGCCCGGGATGCCGGACGGGCCTGGTGGAGGCGTGCTGGACGCGGTGTGCCTCAGCTCCGGTCTGCCGCCTCCATCGTCCCCGCCGCTTCCACCGTCCTGGCGGTCTCGGCCGGGTGCGCCGCTTCCACCGTTCCGGCCGTGTGCTGCGGCGTGCCCGCCGAGGAGGCGACCAGGCGGGAGGTGCTCTTCGCACGGTGCAGCCGCAGGGCGACGAGGGTGGTGGCGACGCCCAGTGCCGCGAGCGCCGCGGCCGTCCACGCGACGGCCGGGTAGCCCCAGCCCGCGCCGATGACGAGCCCGCCGAGCCACGGCCCGATGGTGTTGCCCAGGTTGAAGGCGGAGGTGGTGGTCGCGCCGGCCAGCGTCGGCGCGGCGGTCGCCACGTTGAACATCCGGGCGTTCAGGGCCGGTGCGGTGGCGAACGCGGTGATGCCGAGCAGCAGGGAGAGTGTGATGGCGGCGACGGAGTGGTGCGCGGTCAGGGCCAGCAGCGCCAGCACGGTGGCCGAGGCGCTGATACCGCCGATGATCGTCCCGAACGGGTGCGCGTCCGCTGTCCGTCCGCCGACGAACGTACCGATCAGCGCGCCGACACCGAACAGCGCCAGTACGGTCGGCACGCTGCCTTCGGCCAGCCCGGCCGTGTCGGTGAGCAGCGGCGCCAGGTAGGAGAACAGCGCGAAGACCGCGGCGCCGTTCAGCGCGGTGCCGATCAGGGCCAGCCAGACCTGCTTGTCGCGGTAGATGCTCAGCTCGCGGCGGAGCACGGGGCGCTCGTCACCGGTCGGTACGGCCGTCCGCGGCACCAGCGCGATCACGCCGACCAGGCCGATCGCCGAGAGGGCCGCCACGGCCCAGAAGGCGGACCGCCAGCCCGCGTGCTGCCCGAGCAGCGCGCCGGCCGGCACCCCCGCGATGTTGGCGATGCTCAGCCCGCCGACCATGACGGCCATCGCGCGGGCCCGTGCCGTGACCGGCACCAGCGACACCGCGACGGCCGCGCCGACCGCCCAGAACCCGGCGCAGGCGAGCGCGCTGACCACGCGGGAGACGAAGAGCACGCCGTACGACGGTGCCACCGCGCCCGCGACCTGCCCGAGCCCGAAGACGGTGAGCAGGGCTATCAGCGTGGTGCGGCGGGGCAGTTGCAGGGTGGCGCCGGCGAGCACCGGCGCGCCGACCACCATGCCGATCGCGAAGGCGGAGACCAGGAGACCGGCCTGGGGAATGGTCACCCCCATGTCCCGGGCCAGGGGCTGGAGGATGCCCGACAGCATGAATTCGCTGGTGCCGAGGGCGAAGACGGAGAGGCCGAGGACGTAGACGGCCAGGGGCATGCGGGTGCGATCGGGATGGTCTTGCATGTCACGCACGAACAGTGCTGACGCCCATGACATTCCCGGCCACGGTGCCGGTCCCGGCACGGTACCGGGCGGTTCCGGACGGATGGCCGGGTCGCGTCCCCACGGCGTTTTGCCCCCTCGGCCCGGGGTACCCCGGCGGCTCCGCCCGGTCCGCGACGGCGAGGAGGCCCGTATGGGGTGTCCGGCGAGGAGGTGCGTATGAGGCGTACGAGGACGGTGGTCAGCGGCGTGCTGACGGGCATCGGCACGGCCGCGTTCCTCGACGAGACGGTGTTCCACCAACTGCTGCACTGGCACCACTTCTACGACAAGTCCACCACGGACGTCGGTCTGGTCTCCGACGGCCTGTTCCACGCGGGCAGCTGGCTCGCGATGGTGGCGGGCCTGGTCCTGTACGCGGACGTCCGGCGCCGCGGGACGCTGGTGCCGCAGGCGTGGTGGGGCGGGCTGTGTCTGGGGCTGGGCGGGTTCCAGCTCTACGACGGAACGTTCCAGCACAAGGGGCTGGGCA
Source organism: Streptomyces sp. NPDC045470 (assembly GCF_040646595.1). Classification (NCBI taxonomy): domain Bacteria; kingdom Bacillati; phylum Actinomycetota; class Actinomycetes; order Kitasatosporales; family Streptomycetaceae; genus Streptomyces; species Streptomyces sp. NPDC045470. Next base: position 121,452 of record NZ_JBEZAN010000017.1, on the reverse strand, counting down.
TCCACCAGATCCGGTACGGCGTGGACCTGGCGCCGTACGACTGGACGTGGAACGGGATCGCCGTCCTGCTCCTGGTGGCCGGCGCACTCCTGCTGGTGCGCGCCTCCCGCACGACTCCACGCGCCACGTCGTCCCGCCGCGCCGCGCCCACCACCCGCAGCCGATGACGCCCGCCATGCCCGCCACCTCTGCCCCATCCACATTCGCCATGTCCGGCGCGTCCGCCACCCTGCCCCCGCACTTCGCCGCGGCCGTCACCGCCGTCACCGTCCTCGGCTGCCTCGCCTACCTGGCCGCCGCGGCCCGGCTGCGCGCCCGCGGGGACGCCTGGCCGTACGGGCGCGACGCGCTGTTCTGCGCGGGCGGTGCGGTGCTGGTGGCAGGCGTGGCCGAGCCCTGGGGCGCCGCGCCGCCGTTCACCGCGCACATGCTCACGCACCTGTGCGTGGGCATGGTGGCGCCGCTGCTCCTGGTCCTCGGCCGTCCCCTGACGCTGACCCTGCGCACCGCGCCCGTGCCCGTACGCCGCGGGCTCGTGGCCCTGACCCGCTCGCGCTGGGCGGCGGTCCCGGTGCTACCGCCGGTGGCGGCCCTGCTCGACTTCGGCGGGCTGTGGCTGCTGTACCGCACCCCGCTGCTGTCCGTCAGCCACCACAGCGCCTGGCTGAACGCGGCCGTGCACCTGCACATCCTGCTCGCCGGTGTCCTGTTCTCCTTCGGGCTGCTCGCCCTGGACCCCGTACGCCACCGCCCCGGCATGCCCCTGCGGGCAGCCGTGCTGCTGGCGGCGGGCGCGGCGCACGCCGTCCTCGCCAAGTCCCTGTACGCGGTGGGCCCGCCCGGCACTTCCTTCGGCACCGCCGACCTGCACCTGGCCTCGCAGGTCATGTACTACGGCGGCGATGCCGTCGAGCTGGCGCTGGCGGCCGTCGTGGCGTGCCGCTGGTACCGGGCCGAGGGCCGTGCGCTGCGGCGCGCGCGGCGCACGGACCGGCCGGCGCCGCGCGGCGCGACGGCGACCGCCGCTAGCCGGTGGTGAGCAGCTCCAGCTCGGTGGTCAGGTTGCGGCGGGCCACCCGCTCCCACTGCTGCTTGCCGTACGGCGTCCGGAACAGGCTCGCCATGTCCAGGAGGTGCCGCAGCACCTCGGCGCGCCCGGCGCGGAACTCCCGGTCCGGCACGAACCCGTACTCCTCGCGGACGGCGGCGGCGTAGGCCGCGTACTGCTCGGGCGCTCCTGCCAGGACCGCCAGGTCCGCGTCGCACAGGGCCGCGCCGTTGTGGTCGTCGGGGTCCGGGTCGTGGCCCGCGGTGAGGCGTACGAGGCGGGCGACCTCGGCCGTACATGCGTCGTCGATGCCCAGCTCGGGCAGCGCGCGCTCGGCGAGGGCGGCGCTGCGCTCCTCGTTCTCGGAGCGTTCGGGCCGGTAGACCGCGTCGTGGAACCAGGCGGCGAGGCGGACGGTGTCCCAGTCCACGGGGACGCCGGCGTCCAGGTCGGTCGCGTGCACGGCCAGCTCGTCGATGCGGTCCAGTACGGCGATGAGGTGACCGGTGGTGTGGTACCGGCGCTGCGGCTCCGACCAGCGGCCGAGCAGGTTGTCCGCGTACGGGGCCGGGTCGGGGTCGGCGGGGCCGCTGCCGCCCCGGGCGCCCGCGATGGCGGTGGCCCAGCGGTGGTGCAGATCCGGGAACGGGTCGGCGCCGCCACCGAAGTGGGTGTGGGCCGTACCGGACGGAGGTGTCGTGCGAGCCATACGGCCCATTGTGCCCGGGTGGAGGTCAAGAGGGGGTTTCCGGTCGAGTACCGGGGCGTTGTGGTCCCGGTGGGCGGGTCGGCCCGTACCCTGGATATTGGACTAGACCTGTCGTCCTCTCGCTGTCCGTGTCGGCATCCCGTCCAGTCCTGCTGAAGTCGTCACGTCGAAGGAATGGGGACCCATGACCAAGCGCGCACTCCTGGAGGTGATCGCGCTCGATGCCGCCGACGCGGTGGCCGCCCAGGCCGGTGGGGCGGACCGCCTCGAACTCGTCAGCGACATGGCCGCCGACGGCCTCACCCCGTCGCCGCGGACCGTCGCGGCGGTCCGGGCGGCCGTCGACATCCCCGTACGGGTGATGCTGCGGGCGGCCGACGGCTTCGCGGCGGGCGACGTCGACGCCCTGTGCGCGTCGGCCGCCGCCCTGCGGGCCGAAGGGGCGGAGGAGTTCGTCTTCGGCTTCCTGGACGCGGACGGCAGGCCCGACCTGGCCGCCGTCCAGGCACTGGCCGCCGCGGTCCACGGCTGCCGGTGGACGTTCCACCGGGCCATCGACCGGGCCGCCGACCGCGACGCGCTGCGCAAGGAGCTGGCCGGGCTGCCCGGCCTCGACACGTACCTGACGGCGGGATCGCCGGCCGGTGTCGAGGACGGGCTGCCGACGCTGCTGGCCGAGCGGGCCCGTACGGCGGAGGGAGAGCCCGGCTACGGGCCGCGGCTCCTGATCGGCGGCGGGCTGGTGCTCGCGCACCTGCCGGAACTGCTGGCGGCCGGGGTGGACGCCTTCCACATCGGCGGCGCCGCCCGCCCCTCCGGCTGGGAAGCACCGGTGGACGCGGGGGCCGTGGCGGCGTGGCGGGAGGCGCTGGAGGGGGTGCCGGTCTAGAGCCGGGCCGGGGACGGGCGCTGCGGTTCCGTACGGGGCCGCAGCGCCTGTGCGCCTTCCGGTGCTCCTTCCTGCACCCCTTCCGGTGCTTCCTCCGGCGCCTCCTCCGGGACCGCGGCAGCCGTCGCGGCCGTCGCCCGCGGCAGTGCCCAGGTACCGGGCACGGCTGTTGAGCGAGCGCAGCAGGGGCGCGTCGGCCGGGGCGGGGAAGGCCATCCGGCGGGCCTCTTCCGGGGCTACGCGACGGGCGAGCAGTGCGACTGCTCCTCCGAACGGCTGGGCCTGGACCACCTGCACAAGTCGACGGTCTCCCACCCCATGCGGATCATGCGCGAGGCCGGACTCGCCTCGCCCCGGGCCGTCGGGCGCAACCGCTCCGTACGGCTGCGCCGCGCCGGCCTCGACGCGCGGTTCCCCGGACCCGTGGAGTCGCTCCTGGCGTCCACGCCGCCCTCGGCGCAGTGAGGGGACCGGCCTCAGGCGCCCTCGGAGCGGTGCGGAAACCGGTCACGGGCGCCCTCGGGCCGGTACGGGGACCGGCTCACCCGGCGGCCGCGCCGAGCCGCTCCGGCAGGTCCGCCGCGTGGACCACCGTCAGCCCGGAGACCGCGCGGGTCAGGCAGACGTACAGGCGGCGCAGTCCGGTGCGTTCGTCCGGCTCGCCGTCGACGATCGCGGCGGGCTCGTCGACCACCACGTAGTCGTACTCCAGGCCCTTGGCGAGCGTGGCCGGGACCAGGGTCAGACGGGCCTCGGCCGAGGTCTCCTCGCCGGGCGCCAGAACGGTCAGTTCCGCCGCTTCCAGCGCCGCGCGCAGGGCGGGCAGCCGGGCCTCGGCCGCGATCAGGCCGATCGATCCTTCCTTGGCCAGCGCCTCGTGGCAGGCGGTGATGACCGCGTCGTCCAGCTCCGCCGACGGCACCGGGCGGACCGCGAAGTCCCCCGCGGACTCACGGACCGAGGTGGCCTCGGTCAGGTCGGGCGCGATCGCGGGCAGCAGCCGGGAGGCGTACGCGATCACCTCGCGCGGCACCCGGAAGCCGAGCGTCAGCTCCTCGATCCGCGCGCCCGGCTTGCCCAGGTGGGCCAGCGCCTCCTCCCACGTGTCCGTGGACCACGGCGTGGTGCCCTGCGCGATGTCGCCCAGGATCGTCGCCGAACCGGTCGAGCAGCGCCGCCCCACCGCCCGGTACTGCATCGGCGACAGGTCCTGCGCCTCGTCCAGCACCACATGCCCCAGGGAGTGCGTACGGGAGACCAGGTCCGCCGCCTCGTCGATCAGCACCGCGTCCGCCGCCGACCACTTGGCGCTCTTCACGCTGCGGGCCGGCTTCGCCCACAGGATCGTCTTCTGCTCCTCCGGCGTCAGGATGCCCTCCGCCTGCGCGGCCAGGAACTCCGCGTCGCACAGCAGCCGCAGCACCAGCTTCGCCGGATCGACCGGCGGCCACACCTCCTTGACCACGGCCTTGACCGCCGCGTTGCGCGCCACCGCGTCCTGCACCCGGTCGTCCGGCGCCTCGCCCGCCTGCTCCATCCGTACGAGCACCGCGTGCGCGATGCGCTGCGGCAGGGCCTCCCGGGCCGCCCCGTAACGGATGTCGCGGCGCCGCAGTTCCTCGACGATCTCCTCGATCTCGTACGCCGGCACCCGCCAGCGCCGCGAACCGCGCACCACCACACACGCCTCGGACGGCGCCCGCACCTGCGACCACACCGCCCGGCGCAGCACCTCCGCCAGCCGCGCGTCCCCCTTGACCGTCGCCGCCGCCGCGTCGTCCGTGCCCCGCACCTCGACGTGCGCCACCAGGTCGTCGACGGTGGCCTGCTTGACCTCCAACTCGCCCAGCGCGGGCAGCACCTGCTCGATGTAGTGCAGGAACGAACGGTTCGGACCGATGACGAGCGTGCCGGAGCGGGCCAGCCGCTCGCGGTGCGCGTACAGCAGGTAGGCGACCCGGTGCAGGCCCACCGCGGTCTTTCCGGTGCCCGGCGCCCCCTGGACACAGACCGTGCCGCCGATCCCGGCGCGCACGATCTCGTCCTGCTCCGGCTGGATCGTCGCCACGATGTCGCGCATCGGCCCCACCCGCGGCCGTTCGATCTCGGTCTGGAGCAGCTTGCTGTGCTGTTCCGCCTCGGCCGGGTCGGTCAGGTGCTCGTCCTCGTACGCGGTCAGCCGTCCGCCGGTGTAACCGAAGCGGCGGCGCAGTTCGAGGTCCATCGGGTCCTTCTTCGAGGCCCGGTAGAACGGCTGCGAGACCGGCGCGCGCCAGTCGATGACCATCGGGTCGCCGTCGGCGTCGTGCACGTGGCGGCGGCCGATGTAGAAGTTCTCGCCCGCCGCGCCCTCGGCCGCGTCCACGCCCGGGGCGTGCAGGTAGTCCAGGCGGCCGAAGAACAGCGGGGTGTGGGCCAGGTCGGCGAGCGCCTTGATGCGGGCGTCGACCTCGCCCTGGAGCACTTCGGCGTTGACCCAGTTCGCGGTGACGTCCGCGATGTTGAGCGCCTCGGCGTCCGCGCGCATGGCGCGCAGCGCCGCCCGGGAGGCGGCGAGGTGGGCGCGTTCGCGCTCCAGCGGGTCGGGGTGGGCGGCTGCCTGGTCTTGGGCGTGCGAGGGCACGGTGTTGCCTCCGGCGGATCCGGCCACGGAGGTACGGGACGGCGTACTCGTACTCGTCCGTACTCCTGGGCGTCTGCAGATGCGTGTCAGATGCGTTCAGATGCGTGAAGCGGGAAGCCGGCCGGTTTCCGTGCGGCCGGCGGCACTCCGCTCAGGCTCTGAGGGAGGCGGGCAGACCGGCGATTGTAGCCAGCAGGTATCCGGGGCGCCAACGGATTTCCGCGGCGGGACGGCCGGCGGTGACGAGGGCGTGCCCGGCAGTCGCCCGGCCGTCCCGCCCCCGGCTTTCCGCCCGGCGGACCCCTGACCTTCCGCCCGGCCCCGTCCATCTCCCGTAGGGGGCGGGATCGGCCCTGGGACTGACCAAAGGCCGGTCAGGGATGGACCCGTGGGCCGATGTGCGGGCTCCTGGCGAAAACCATCATGGAGACATGAGCAGCGCAACCATCACCCCAGGCACTCTGCACCCGACCCACGGCGCCACCGCCCTCGGCGCGGACGCCGGCCACGCGCAGCACACCCACGAGCAGCGGCACATCGTCGGCAACGTCTTCCGCGCGGTCAAGGTCTTCGCCGCCGCCGCGGTCAGCGTCGTCCTCCTCGGGGAGTACGCGGAGGACTGAGCCCGGACCACGAGTACGCCGGGATTTCCGAATCCGGGCCCGCTCCAGCACCCGACCGATACCCAACCAGCATCCGGACGACCGGAAACCGTTACAAACAGTCGGTCTCGATCGACTAGCGTCGCCGCAGACAGCGTGCGTCCGGCGACGAGGAGGGGCCAAACAAGTGTCTGCCGCCGAGGGGACGCGGTCGCTACCGCACAGACGGCCGTGGACGCGGCATCTCACGCGCCCGGACAAGAAGACGATCGCCGCAGCGGTACTGCTCCTGCTGTCCCTGGCCGGGCTGGCCGCCGTGTTCCGGCTGGTGAGCCTGTCCATGTCGGACATAGCGGTCTACCGCGCCGAAGGTGAGGCCGCGGCGACCGGCGGTGACCTGTACGGCTTCACCGTCACCGAGTGGAAACTCCCCGCGACCTACCCGCCCTTCGCGGCCCTGCTGTTCATCCCGACGACCTGGCTCCCGCTCGGTGCTCTCAAGGTCGCCTCCGTCCTCGTCAACGTGGCCCTCGTCCCGGTCCTGCTGCACCTCTCGTACAAGGCCGCGTACACCCCCGGCACCGGCGGCTCCACGGGTGCGTCCCGGCTGCGGCGCGCGCGGACCCTGCCCGTCGTGCTGGCCGCCACCGCGGTCGCCGTCTGGCTCGAACCGTTCTTCCAGACGCTCGTCTTCGGACAGATCAACATCGCTCTGACCTGCCTCGTCCTGTGGGACCTGGCCCGCCCGGACGGCGCCCGCCTGAAGGGCTTCGCGGTCGGCGTCGCCACGGGTGTCAAGCTCACCCCGGCGGTGTTCGCCGTCTATCTGCTGATCACCGGCCGGGTACGGGCCGCCTGCACCGCCCTGGCCGGTTTCGTCTGCTCCGTCCTGCTCGGCGTGCTCGTCCTGCCGGACGCCAGTGTGGAGTTCTGGACACAGCGGATGTTCGAGACCGGCCGGGTCGGCAAGGCGTGGATCGTCGACAACCAGTCCTTGCAGGGCCTGCTGGCCCGCTGTCTGCACGCCGAGGAACCGGGCCTGCTGTGGGCGGGCGCGGCGCTGCTGACCGGCATGGCCGGACTCCTCGTCGCCCGCCGGGTGTACGTGCGGCGCGGCCTGGACTCCTGGGGCGTGCTGTGCACCGCGGTCACGGCCCTGCTCGTCTCGCCGATCAGCTGGTCCCACCACTGGGTGTGGTGCGTACCGCTGCTGGTCACCCTCGGGGCGCACGTCCGCGGCGTACGGTGGCGCCGCGTGCTGCTGGTCGCCGTGGCGGTCCTCTTCACGGCCCGCACGATGTGGGTACTCCCGCACCAGGGCGACCTCGATCTGCACCTCTCCTGGTGGCAGCAGCCGCTGGCGGCCCCGTACCCGGTCCTGGGGCTGGCGCTGCTGGCGGCGGTGGCCTGGTGGAGCCGCCGAACCCCGGCCGCCCCGCCGGCCGTTCTGGCCCGCCGCCCCTTCCCGCTGCCGCGCACCGCCCGCCCGTCCCGCGAGCTGAGCACCCGCGTCCCCGAACGCTGAGACCGGGCTGGGGCCGGTCCCCGCTCAGTCGTCGGCGAGCAGCTCCGTCGCGTCCACGATCCGGTACGCGTACCCCTGCTCCGCCAGGAAGCGCTGCCGGTGCGCCGCGAAGTCCTGGTCCACGGTGTCGCGGGCGACCACCGAGTAGAACCGCGCCTCGTGCCCGTCCGCCTTGGGCCGCAGCACCCGCCCCAGCCGCTGCGCCTCCTCCTGCCGGGACCCGAACGTGCCCGACACCTGGATGGCGACCGTCGCCTCCGGCAGGTCGATCGAGAAGTTCGCGACCTTGGAGACGACCAGCACGGAGATCTCCCCCTCCCGGAACGCGTCGAAGAGCTTCTCGCGCTGCGCGTTGGTCGTCTCCCCCTTGATCACCGGCGCGTCCAGGTGCTCACCCAGCTCGTCGAGCTGGTCGATGTACTGCCCGATCACCAGGGTCTGCTCGCCCTGGTGCCGCCGGACCAGCGACTCGGTCACACTCTGCTTGCTGGCCGTCGTCGCGCAGTACCGGTACTTCTCCTCCGGCTCGGCCGTCGCGTACGCCAGCCGCTCCGATTCGGTCAGGCTGACCCGCACCTCGACACAGTCCGCCGGCGCGATGTACCCCTGCGCCTCGATCTCCTTCCACGGCGCGTCGAAACGCTTCGGGCCGATCAGCGAGAAGACGTCCGACTCGCGCCCGTCCTCCCGCACCAGCGTCGCGGTCAGCCCCAGCCGCCGGCGGGCCTGGAGGTCCGCCGTGAACTTGAAGACCGGCGCCGGCAGCAGGTGCACCTCGTCGTAGACGATCAGGCCCCAGTCCCGGGAGTCGAACAGTTCCAGGTGCGGGTAGACGCCCTTCCGCTTGGTCGTCAGTACCTGGTACGTGGCGATGGTGACCGGCCGGATCTCCTTCTTCGTGCCGCTGTACTCGCCGACCTCGTCCTCGGTCAGCGAGGTCCGCTTCACCAGCTCGTGCTTCCACTGCCGCGCCGAGACGGTGTTGGTGACCAGGATCAGCGTGGTCGCCTTGGCCCGTGCCATCGCACCGGCCCCCACCAGCGTCTTTCCGGCGCCGCACGGCAGGACGACGACACCCGACCCGCCGTGCCAGAAGCCCTCGACGGCCTGCTCCTGGTAGGGCCGCAGCGACCAGCCGGCCTCGTCCAGCTCGATCGGGTGCGCCTCGCCGTCCACGTACCCGGCCAGGTCCTCGGCCGGCCAGCCCAGCTTGAGCAGCGTCTGCTTGATCTGCCCGCGCTCCGACGGGTGCACCACCACCGTGTCCGGGTCCAGCCGGGCCCCCACCAGCGGCTGCATCTTCTTCGACCGCAGGACCTCTTCCAGCACCGGCCGGTCGGTGCTGGTGAGCACCAGTCCGTGCGTCGGGTGCTTGCTCAGCGTCAGCCGCCCGTACCGCGACATCGTCTCGGCGATGTCCACCAGCAGCGCGTGCGGCACCGGGTAGCGCGAGAACCCGACCAGCGCGTCCACGACCTGCTCGGCGTCGTGCCCGGCGGCCCGCGCGTTCCACAGCCCGAGCGGCGTCACCCGGTACGTGTGCATGTGCTCGGGCGCCCGCTCCAGCTCGGCGAACGGCGCGATGGCCCGGCGGCACGCCTCCGCCTGCTCGTGGTCGACTTCCAGCAGCAGCGTCTTGTCGCTCTGGACGATGAGAGGTCCGTTCACGCGCCTCGCCTTTCGCGTCACCTGCACCCGGCCGTTCCCCAGCCCGACCGCGGCACCCGGCCGTCCGTACGGCCAAACGTCCAGTGTGCCTCATGGGCGGGCGGTCACATCGGGGTCGCTGCGGGGACGCGGCACCGCAGCGGGGCGGAGCGAGCGGGGCGGTGCCGAGCCGGCGGCGCGATGTCAGTGGCCGGTGTCACACTGATGTCGACGGCTCCGGTCGAGGTGCTGGGGGCGGTCAACGTGGTCCTGCCCGACGGCCTCTTCATCCCGGACATCGCCGTGGTGGATGCCGCCGCCGCTGCCGCTCAGGACCCGACGCATTTCGACGCCGAGGCCGTGCTGCTCGTGGCCGAGATCGTTTCGCCGTCGTCGTCCGGGCGCCGCACCGACCGGCTGCTCAAGCCGTCGTATTACGCCGAGGCCGGTATCGAGCACCTGTGGCGGCTGGAGCTGGAGCCCGTGCCCACCCTGGTCGTCTGCGAGCTGGAGAACGGCCGTTATGTGGAGCGGGCCGTGGCCGAGGCCGGGCGGACGACGCTGATCGAAAAGCCGCTTCCCGTCGAGGTGGACCCGGGAGCTCTGGCGCGTCAGCGGCGCTGACGGGTTCAGGGAGCGGGCGCTTCCTGGAGCCGTGGCCGCCCCCTCACGAAGCCGTCTCGTCCGCCAGTTCCGCCACGCCCGTGATGCGGTGGAGGGGGAAGGTGCGGACCTCGTCGGCGCGGTTGCCGGCCGTCGGCCGCCGGGCTGTCCAGGCACCCGCGGTGACGTTGCCCGGGGGCAGGCTGCCGGTGCTCCCGGGGCCGGGTGCCGGGATGCCTGCCTCACAGCGCGCGCTGGTACTGGCGCGGCCAGGCCGTCTTGTTGTCGGGGCGGTCGCGTAGGGCGAGGTAGGGGTCGCGGAGCAGTGCGCGTCCTATCAGTGCCGCGTCCGCTCGGCCGGCGGCCAGGAGTTCGGCGATGTCTGCGAGGTCGCCGACCGGTCCGACCGGGGCGACCGCGAGGCCCGAGGCTTTCTTGAGCGTTTCGGCGTATGCGATGTGGACTCCGTCCCTCGCCGGCGTGCGGGCCTCCCGGTCCCGTACCGCTCCGCCGGACGAGATGTCCAGGAGGTCGATGCCCACGGCCGCCAGTTCCTTGGCGAAGGCCGACGCCTCGTCGACGGTGATACCGCCGGCGACCCAGTCCGTTGCGGTGATGCGCACGAACACGGGCTGCTGCGCCGGGAAGGCTTCGCGGACGGCGCGCGTCACGCGCAGCGGGAGGCGCATCCGGTTCTGCAGGCTCCCGCCGTACTCGTCCGTCCGGTGATTGGCCAGGGGGGACAGGAACTGGTGCAGGAGGTACCCGTGCGCGGCGTGGATCTCGACGGCTTGGTAGCCCGCCTGGTGGGACAGCCGGGCAGCCCGGGCGAACGCCTCGACGGTCTCGTCGATGTCGGCCTGGCCGGCTTCCCGGGGAACGCTCAGGTCGCCGAACGGGGTCACCGTCGGCCCGATCGTCTCCCAGCCGCCGTCGGCCACGCTCACCGCGCCGTTCTGTCCCTTGCCTTCCCACGGCACCTGGTGCGAGCTCTTCCGTCCCGCGGCCAGTAGCTGGATCGCGGGAACCGCGCCGCGTTCGGCGATGAACGAGGTCAGGCGCCGGTGCGCGGCGGCCTGGTCCTCGTTCCAGATCCCGAGGTCTGCCGCGGTGGTCCGGTGGTGCGGCCCCACGGCCGTGGCCTCGACCATGACCAGGCCGACTCCTCCGGTCGCGCGCGCCCCGTAGTGCACGAGGTGCCAGTCGGTCGGCCTGCCGTCCGGCCCCGCGGAGTACTGGGCCATCGGGGACATCCAGACCCGGTTGGGAATCGTGATGTCACGCAGCTTCAGCGGGCGCGTCTCGGGCCCTGCGGGCTCTCGGCTGGACACAGCGGAACTCACTTCCTGAGGCGTACGAGCCCCTCGCAGTGATCGTTGCGTTTGCTGTTCCAACGTACCACTAGAGCAGTGATTGCTGCGTTAATAACGCAATGATCGGTGCGATACTGGTGTCATGCCGCTGACGACTCCTCCCTCGCCCCCCACCGGCAGCCGACCCGGCGGCCGGAGTGCCCGAGTACGGGCGGCCGTCCACCGGGCCGTCAGGGAACTGCTCGCCGACGAGAGCACGGATCCGCTGACCATTCCGGTGGTGGCCGCCCGCGCGGGCGTGCACGCCACCACGGTCTACCGCCGCTGGGGCTCCGTCGGTGACCTGCTCGCGGACGTCGCGACCAGCCGTTTCTCCGGCGACCTCGTGGTGCCGGACACCGGCAGCCTGCGCGGGGACCTGGAGCGGTACGCGTCCGACCTCGCCAAGGACCTCGGCGACCCGGACACCCTCGCCCTGGTGCGCGCCACCGTCGGTGCCGCGGGAGGACAGGGCGCCAGGGCGTGCAGCGGCGAACGCGGGCAGGCGCTCGAAGCCGTACTGGACCGGGAGCGGGCCCGGGGCAACCAGCCACCGTCCCTCGAAAGCGCCACGGACGCCGTGCTGGCGCCGCTCTACTACCGGGCCGTCTTCACCGGGCAGCCGCCGACCCCGGAATGGGCCCGCTCCCTGGTGTCCCGCCTGCTGGCGGACCGGCAGTCGTCGGTGGACCGACCGGCCCTGTGAGGCCGGCCGGGCCTCACGAAGCCGTCTCGTCCGCCAGTTCCGCGACGCCCGTGATGCGGTGGAGGGGGAAGGTGCGGACCTCGTCGGCGGTGTGGTCGTAGGCGGTGACGAAGCCGCCTTCGACGCGGACGGGGGCGATGACGCGCTGGCTGGCGGCGCCGTCGGCGTTGACGTAGCCGATCCAGAGGGTGGCGTTGGTCAGGACGGCCGCCTGCATCGTGGCGAGGGTCTCGGCGGAGGCGGTGCGCGGCAGGGCGCCGGGGGCCGGGGTGGGGGCGCTCGCCGGCTTGCGCTCGGCGGTCGCCGCCAGGTCGCCGGCGCGGATGGCGCGGACGGCCGCTTCGAGGAGGGTGGTGTCCGGCGCGGGCGGGCCCTCCGGGACCGGGGTGGGCGCGGCGCGCTGCGGGGTGCGGTAGGCGTCCGGGCGGGCGATGAGGACGTCGCCCTCGGCGGACTCGGCGGCGGGGGCGTAGCCCATCGCGCGCAGACCCTCCAGGAGCTGTTCGGGCGCGGTGGCCGAGGCCAGCACGGTCGGGGCGAGCCGGCGCAGGCGCAGGGCGACGGCGCGGCGGTCGGCGAGGATCTCCGTCAGGAGCGCGTCGTCGTCGCAGCGTACGTAGGCGGAGGCCGCGCCGATGCGGAGCCGGCCGTGGCGCCGGGCCACGTCGTCGATGAGGTAGGCGAGCGGTTGCGGCACCGGGGTGCGGGAGTGCGCGGTGAGGAAGGACCGGAGCTCGGCGGCGGAGCGGCCGGCGTCCAGGGCACGGCGTACGGAGGCCGGGGTGAAGCGGTAGACGGTGGCGCCGCCCTTGGACTCGATGTCGGCGAGCACGCCGAGCGCGTCGGCGAGGGGGCGTTCGAGGGGGCCGGGGGCGACAGCGGTCAGGTCGGCCTGGAGGAGGACGTGGTCGAGGGGTTCGGGGAGGAGCGGGGCGAGGAACGCGGCGGCGCGCGTGGCGGGGTCCTCCGCGCCGGTGGGCGCGGCCTCGGTGCCGGCTTCCAGGAGGACCCGGGTGTGGGTGGCGAGGGCGCCGCGGCCGGTGATGCCGAGGAGTTCGGCTTCGGCGAGCGTCCACCGGGCGATACGGGAGCGCAGGTCGTCGGTGGCGGCCGGGGCCGGGGAAGCGCCCGCGTTACGGGCGGCGTTGGCGTCGGAGGCGGTGGCCGAGGGGGAAGTGGTGGCGGTGGCCGGGTCGGGGCGGCGGGCGGCCGCCTTGGTGCCGCTGTTCGCGGCGGAGACCGCCGCCGTCCGGCCCGCGCCGCGCAGCGGGCGTTCCCAGCGGAGCCGGTCCAGTACGGCTTCGGCCGGTACGGACGTGCCGGGGGCCAGGGACGCGAGCAGGGTGAGCGTCCGGCGGCGTACCTCGGGGGCCGCGGAACGGTCGAGGTTCGGGCCGAGCGCGGACAGGGCGCGGCCCTTCGGGTCGGGGGTGCCGACCAGTCCGGCCGTACGGGTCGCCGCGAGCCAGGCCGTGGCCAGCCGCGCCCAGCGTTCCTCGGCCGGCAGCCGGCGCCAGTCCTCGGCGGCCGGGGTGGGCGCGTACCGTTCGTCCGCTTCGCCGTCGGACGCCAGCAGCCCGGCGGCGTAGGCGAGTTCCAGCCAGAACGCGGCGGTCTGTTCGGTGACGTCCAGGGCGGCGGCGGTGCGCTTGAGGTCGCGGACCGACAGGCCGCCGGCGCGGAGGACACCGGGGCCGCCGAGGTCCCACTCCTTGAGCAGTTCCTCGACGGTGGCCAGCGCGGTGAACGCCTGGCCGGCGGCGGCGCTGTCCACAAGCTGTGGGTCGCGTTCGGTGGTGGGCGCGAGGGCGGGCGGCAGCGGCTCGGGAACGCGGTGCGCGCGCCCCGCGCGCAGGTGGAGCGCGGCCTCGCGGGGGAGGACGACGTTGCGCGGACCGGCGGGCAGCAGCAGGCCACGGTCCAGCAGCCACTGGAGGTGCGCGGCGGGCCGGTCGGTGACGGCACCGTACGGCGGGCCCCAGACCAGCCGGTCCAGTACGTCGCGTGCCTCGCCGGGCGCCCCGTCGAGCAGCGCGGCCATCCGCGTACGGTCCTCGAACAGCCCGGTCAGGGCGGCGACGGCGGTCACCGGGTCATGGGTCGCGGCCAGCCCCGCGGCGGCCAGGATCTCCTGGAGGCGGCCGGGCGACATACCGGACGTGGCTTCGGCGACGGTCGGCCCCAGGCCGGTGGGGGAGGGGTGCGCGGGACCGGGCGCGAGCAGTTCGCGGGCCGTACGGACGAGGCGCAGCCGGTCGTCGCCGCCCCAGACCAGCGCCTGGTCGCGCAGGGTGCGCAGGGCGCGGGGCAGTTCCGCGGTGACGGCGGCGGTGATGTCGGGGGTGTTGTCGGAGGTGAGGTCTGCCGCTTCCGTGTCTGCCGGGTCTCCCGCCATCAGCCCGAGCAGCGTCTCGAACGGGCAGGGGTCCGGCGCCACCGCCAGTGCCTCGGCGGTCTGCAGCGCGAAGCGGTCCAGGCGCTCCACGGCGCGGACGACCGAGGCGCGGGTGCCGGCCCGGGTGGCGAGCTGGGTGAGATCGCCGGGGACCGGGTTGAGGAGGTCGGGGCGGGCCCGCAGCAGGTCGGCGAGCCCGCTGTCGGGGCGGGTGCGGAGCTCTTCGGCGAGCGTGCGGGGTGTTTCACTCATCCGCTACACGGTAGCGGGGGCGTGTGACGTTGGCGGGTGCAGCGCCGTGCCGGACGGCGGCCGCCGGATACGGGCGACGGCCGGCCGGGTCCGTGCACCGCGAGGGCCGGTCGGCGCCGCCGCCGCCGTAGGAGGGGCGATCGGGGGTACGGTCTCGGGAGGAACCGGGCTGTGCCACAGGGGATTTCGTGGGGATCGAGAGCGACCAGCTGGTCTTTGACTATCTGAGCCGGGTCGGTGATCTGGCCCAGCAGCGCGGGCTGTCCTCCGGGGCGCGGATGCGCCTGGTGGCCGAGCTGCGGGCGCAGGTGGACGCGGCGAAGCCGGACACCGTGCCCGGCGTGAGACGTGTGCTGGCCCGGCTCGGTACGCCCGAGGCGGTGGTGACGGCGGCGGGCGGCGGCGCGCCCGCTCCGCTGACGCCGCAGGCCGCTGCGGAACCACTGGCGCGGCCGGGCCTGCGCGACAAGCTGGGCGGGGCCGCGCGCCGCTTCGGCACGGGCGGTGCGGGCGGCGGTGCGGGCGGAAACACGGGCGGGGGCCCGGGCGTACCCGGCGAGGCGGGCGGTACGGCGGCCCCCGGGCCTCAGGACGCCGGCCCGGCCCGGAGCGGTGACCCGGCCCGGAACGGCGGTCCGGCCAGGGGCGGTGGCCTGCCGGGCCTGTCCGGCCTCGGTGAAGGGCTGCGCGGCCTGGCCGGAAAGGTCCCCGCGCCGCGCGACGGCAAGCGCCGCTCCTCCCGCGCCCGGGAACCGGAGCCGCCGCCGACCGCCTCCCCGCCGCACCTCGCCGGCTTCGACGAGCTGGGCGACAGCACCGTCGCCTTCGGTGAGGGCGCCGACGAGCCCGACTGGTGGCGCGTGGAGGACGGCCCGCTCGGTCCGTACGGGTCGTACGAGCCCGGTGAGACGGTGCCCGGCTTCGTCGGCGGCATCGAGATCCCCGAGATCCGCGAACGCCCGCCGGGCGAGCGGGAGGACGGCCCGCTGTCCCTGGAGAAGGGCGAGCGGGAGGCGGACGACGCGGAGGACGCCGACGCGGAGGCGGGCGGCGAGCACGGCGAGGAGGCGGCCGAGGCGCCGCGCACCGGCGTGTTGGCCCGGGTACTGCCGCGCGTCCTCGCGTGGCGCCGGCAGCCGGCCGCGTCGGAGCCGGCCGCGCCGGAGCCGTACGCCGAGGAGCCCGAGCCGGCGGAGTACGTCCGGGCCGCGCGGCCGCCGCTCAGCCCGGTCCTGCTGCTGGCCGTGCTGCTGCTGGTCGCGGGCGCGGTGCTGGGGTCCTGGCTGGCGCTCGCGGGCGGCTGGGCGCTCGCGTACACCTCCCGGCGGCTGCCGCGCGGCGAGGCGAGGTTCGCGGCGCTCGGGGTGCCGGGGGTGATCGTCGGCGGGCTGGTGGTGTGGCTGTGGGGCCGTGTGGACGGGCGGTGGGGCGAGCCGATCGCCGACGGGCAACTGGGGCACGAGCTGACCGGGGTGCTGCCGGTGGTGGTCCGGGTCGCGGCCGTCGCCTCGGCCCTGTTCCTGGTGTGGCGGATGCGGCGGCAACCGCGCTGAGCGGTCGCCGGGGCGGGCGGACCGTACGAGATCCGTCCCGCCCGGCCGCCGCCACCGTCCCCCTGCTGCGCCGACCGCCTGCTCCCGCTATTTCTGCGTCAGCTTCTCCTGAAGCTGGGACAGGATCTTGTCGGCCGCCGTGTAGCCGATGCCCTGGATCCACAGTTCGTCGTCGACGCGGAAGGTCCGGCCGTTCCTGGCCGCCTTCATGTTCTTCCACAGCGCGCCGCCGGTGACCCGCGTCTCCTTGGACTTCTCCGGGCTGCCGTACGCCGAGTAGAAGACCGCGTCGGCGTCGGCCCGGTTCATCTGCTCCGCGCTGACCTCGATCATCATGCCGTCCGGCGCGTCCTGCACCACGCTGGTCGGGCCGGTGCCGACGTCGTTCAGGATCGTGCCGATGTAGCTGCGGCAGCCGTAGATGCGGGTGTCGGCGCCCTCGACGAAGCGGACGACGTTGGTCGTGGTGCGCTGCGCGGCCGCGGCCCCGCCGAGCGCCGCGGTGACCCGCCGGGCGTGGGCCTCGTACGCGGCGACCGCCCGTTTCGCCTCGGGAATCTTGCCCAGCGCGTCGGCGTGGGTGGCGAAGTTCTGCTTCCAGGGATAGCCGGTGGTCTCCGTCATGACCGTGGGCGCGATGGCCTTGAGCTGCGCGTACCGCCCGCCGTCGCGGACCTTGCTGGTGAGGATCAGGTCGGGCTTGAGGGCGGCGACCGCCTCCAGGTTGGGCGCGCCGATCTTGCCGACGTCCTCGATGCCCGCGAGCTTGTCCTTCGGCAGGTAATTCAGGAAGCCGCCCGCCACGTCGGAGCGGGTGGCGCCGACCGGCCGGACCCCGAGGGTGATCGCGGAGTCCAGTTCCGCGGTGTCCAGCACCACCACCCGCCGCGGCGCGTCGGGCACCTCCACCTCGCCCTGCGCCGTACGCACCGTGTGCCGTCCCGCGCCGGAAGCGGGCCGCGCCCAGGTGGTGGCGGGCTGGGCGGGGCAGTCGGCCGCCCTGGCCGAAGAGCCGGAGCCACCGGAACCGCCCGTACCGGATGATCCGGACGACCCGCCCGCACCGCAGGCGGACAGCGCCACGGAAGCGGCCAGGGCGGAGGTCACGGCGAGCGCGGCACGGCGTCGTCCGGCCCGCCGGGCTCGGCGGGGAACTGCGGAGAGCGGCATGACAAGCCCTTTCGGCTGGGGAGCGGCGCGGTCACTCGGACCCGGGCGCGGCGTCGGCCGTCCCCGGAGCCTGCCAAGGCCGCCCCGGAACCACCAGGGGCGAGCCCGTCACCGGATCCGGTACCACCACCGACTCCAGCCCGAACACCTCGCGCACCAGTCGCGCCGTGACGACCGCCGACGGCCGCCCCTGTGCGACGATGCGCCCTTGCTTCATCGCCACGAGGTGGTCGGCGTAGCGCGCGGCCTGGTTGAGGTCGTGCAGGACGGCGACGACGGTGCGTCCCCGGTCGTGGTTGAGCTGCCGGATCAGGTCCAGCACCTCGACCTGGTGCGCGATGTCGAGGTAGGTCGTCGGCTCGTCCAGGAGCAGCAGGTCGGTCTGCTGCGCGAGTGCCATCGCGATCCACACGCGCTGCCGCTGCCCGCCGGACAGTTCGTCCACCGCCCGGTCGGCCAGTTGCGCCACGTCCGTACGGTCCATGGCCTCGGTGACGGCCTGTTCGTCCGCCTCGGACCACTGCTGCCACCAGTGCTGGTGCGGCTGGCGGCCCCGCGAGACCAGGTCGGCGACGGTGATCGCCTCGGGTGCCACCGGGGACTGCGGCAGCAGCCCCACCGACCGGGCGATCTTCCTGGTGGGAAGGCGGGCCAGGTCCGTACCGTCCAGCAGGACCGCGCCCCGGCGCGGTCTCAGCAGCCGGCCGAGCGCCCGCAGCAGCGTGGACTTGCCGCATGCGTTGGGGCCGACGACGACGGTGACCGCGCCGTGCGGGATGTCGAGGTCGAGCCCCTCGACGACGGTGCGGTCCTCGTAGGCGAGCGTCAGGTCCCGCGCCGTGAGACGGCTGACGGCGACAGCCGCGTCCTTGCTGCCCTCGGTCACGCGCGTCCTCCCACGGCCCGGCTGCGGATGATCAGACGGATCAGGTACGGGGCGCCGACGGCCGCGGTCAGCACCCCCACCGGCAGTTCGGTCGGTGCGAGGAGCTTGCGGGCCAGCAGGTCGCCCGACACGACGACGACCGCGCCGAACAGCGCCGAGCACAGCAGCGGGAGCTGTGCCGTACGGGTCAGGCGGCGGGCGGTCTGCGGGGCGAGCAGCGCCACGAAGTCGACCGGCCCGGCCGCGCCGGTCGCCATCGACGCCAGCACCACGCCGAGCGCGGCCAGGCCGAGACGGGTGCGGTTCAGCCGTACGCCGAGGGCGGTCGCGGTGTCGTCGTCCGTCGTGACGGTGCGCTGGGCGCGGGCCGCCCACAGGACGGCGGGCAGCAGCGCCGTCAGCGCCCAGCCGAGCGGCGCGGCCTCGGCCCAGCCGCGCCCGTTGAGGGAGCCGGTCAGCCACACCTGCGCCTGCTGGGCCGCGGTGTAGTCGCCCTTGGTGAGGAACAACTGGGTGACCGAGCGCAGCGCGACGGCGAAACCGATGCCGATCAGGACGAAGCGGGTGGCGTGCAGGCCGCCGCGCCAGGCGAAGACGTAGCCGAGGGCGGCGGCGAGGACCCCGCCGGCGACCGACAGGTAGGGCAGGACGGCGTACGAGGTGACGCCGTACGTCATGGCGCCCACCGTCAGCGCGCTCGCGCCCTGGGTGATGCCGATGACATCGGGGCTGGCGAGCGGGTTGCGGGCCACGGTCTGGATCAGCGCGCCCGCCACCCCGAAGGCCGCGCCGGTCAGCAGCCCGACCACCATCCGGGGCAGCCGCAGCGTCCCGACGACCAGCCCGGCGGACGACGGCTGCCCGAAGACGGCCTTCAGCGCCTCGCCGGGGGCCACGAAGGACTCGCCGACGCACAGGTACGCCAGGCAGACGGCGGCGAGCAGCACGGCGAGCACCCCGGCGACGGCCGCCGCCCGCCGGTGCACGAGGAAGGAGCCGCGCCCGGCCCGCACGAGGCCGTAGCCGGCGGGCCGCGCCCGGCCGTGCCGTACCGCCGCGCCGGGGCCGGTGGCCGGTGCCGTCACGCGGGCACCGCCTTCCGCCGTACGAGGGCGACCAGGAACGGGACGCCGATCAGCGCCGTCATGACGCCCGCCGGCACCTCGGACGGCGGGAACAGCACCCGTCCGACGGTGTCCGAGACCAGCACGACGACCGGGCCGAGCAGCGCCGCCATCGGCAGCAGCCGGCGGTGGCCGCCGCCCACCGCCGCGCGGGCGAGGTGCGGTACGGCCAGGCCGACGAAGGCGATCGGTCCGGCCGCCGCGACGCCCGCGCCGGTCAGCACGGTCGCGCCGAGCCCGGCCACGACGCGTACCGCGGCGACGTGCTGCCCGAGCCCCTCGGCCACGTCGTCGCCGAGCGCCAGGGCGTCCAGGCCGCGCGCGGCGGACAGCACGAGCACCGCGCCCGCCAGCAGGAACGGCCAGATCTGCGCGGCGACCTCGCTGTCCCGGCCGGTCAACGAGCCGACCTGCCAGAACCGGAACTCGTCCAGCGCCGCGGCCTTCGTCGTCAGCACCGCCATCGTCACCGCGACGAGCAGCGCGTTGACCGCCGCGCCGGACAGCGCCAGCTTCACCGGCGTCGCGCCGCCCCGCCCGGCGGCCGCGATCGCGTACACGGCGACCGAGGCGGCCCCGGCGCCCGCGAAGGCGAACCAGACGTATCCGCCGAGGGTGTGCACGCCCAGGAAGGACAGCGCCAGGACCACGCCCACCGAGGCCCCCTGGCTGATGCCGAGGACCCCCGGGTCGGCGATGGGATTACGGGTGATGCCCTGCATGGCCGTGCCCGCCAGGGCGAGCGCGGCGCCCACCATCAGGCCGATCAGCGTGCGGGGCAGCCGCAGGAAGCGCACCACCTGCGCGGCGTCGCCGTCCCCGCCGTGCAGCAGCGCGTCGAACACCTCGGACGGGGCCAGCTGGCGGCTGCCGACCGCGAGGGAGAGGAAGACCGCCAGCAGCAGGGCGAGCACCGCCGCCGCCGTCAGGCCGACGCGACGTCTCGGCAAAGGGGCTCTGGGACTGCGGGACCGGACGACCGGCATCGGTTCCCTTCGCGGGGGCGTCGCGGGGTGCGCGCGGGCGGGGCGGAGCCAGGCGGGGCCAGTGTAGGCCCGGACCACCACGGTCATCGGCCACAATGGCCACCATGGCTTCGCACAACCCGGTACCCGGTCCCACGGTCGCCACGGCCTCGCAGCAGCTCACGGTCGGCTTCGACCTGGACATGACGCTGATCGACTCCCGCCCCGGCATCAAGGCGGCCTACCAGGCGCTGTCCGCCGCGACGGGGACGTACGTCGACGCGGACGCGGCGATCACCCGGCTCGGGCCGCCGCTGGAGCAGGAGATCCGCCGGTGGTTCCCCGAGGAGCGGGTCGCGGAGGTCAGCGACCTGTACCGCGAGCTGTACCCGGCCCACGCGATCACCGGGACGCTCGCCATGCCGGGCGCCCGCGAGGCGGTGGCCGCCGTCCAGCGCCACGGCGGGCGGGCGATCGTGGTCACCGCGAAGTACGAGCCCAACGCCAAGCTGCACCTGGCGCACCTGGACATCGGCGCGGACGCCGTCATCGGCTCGCTGTGGGCCGAGGCCAAGGCGGAGGCGCTGCGCGCGCACGGCGCGTCCGTCTACGTCGGCGACCACACCGGCGACGTACGCGGTGCGCGGACCGCCGACGCGGTGTCCGTCGCCGTGGCCACCGGACCGTGCGACGCGGACGAGCTGCGCGCGGCCGGCGCCAACGTCCTCCTCGGCGACCTGACCGGCTTCCCGGCCTGGCTGGAGGAGTACGTGGCGGAGCGGGCGCGGCGCAGCGCGTGACGACGCGAGGCGCCCGCGTCTACGCCGTGGAGGACTTCGCCTGCCGGCGCTGCGCCGCGACGGAACGCAGCACTCCGGCCCCGGCGATGAGGAACCCGGCGCCCATCAGCATGCAGACCCAGTAGAAGACGGACGGCAGCGGATCGGCCCCCACGAACAACGGGGTCACGGTGGCGAGAGTGGCCACCGCGCCAATCAGGAAAACAATCGCGCCGATCCGGACCAGCAGATCCCCGGCCTGGGGAGTTTCGTCAGACACATGACCAGGGTAAGTCCGGGCCAGAAGCGCGGAGGAACCACCCGGCGACGTCTTGTCACCGGGCACCGGACCATTAGCCTTGGGGGGTGGCGGGTCCGGTGGCCCGCTGCACTGCTATCCAGAGCTGTTTTTCCCGCAGAAGACGCAAAAAACACAGTTGACGCAGAAAACGCGCAATCCGGACCCCAGTGGTTTTCCGACGAGTACGAGGACGAGGACAGACGTGCCTACCGGCAAGGTCAAGTGGTTCAACAGCGAGAAGGGCTTCGGCTTTCTCTCCCGCGACGACGGCGGTGACGTCTTCGTGCACTCGTCGGTGCTGCCCGACGGCGTGGACGCACTCAAGCCGGGCCAGCGCGTCGAGTTCGGCGTAGTGGCCGGCCAGCGCGGTGACCAGGCGCTTTCGGTGACGATCCTCGACCCCGCGCCGTCGGTGGCGGCGGCCCAGCGCCGCAAGCCGGACGAGCTGGCGTCGATCGTGCAGGACCTCACCACGCTCCTGGAGAGCGTCACCCAGCAGTTGGAGCGCGGCCGCTACCCCGACAAGGCGCACGGCTCGAAGATCGCCGGCATGCTCCGGGCGGTCGCCGACCAACTGGACGTCTGACGGCCGGCCGGGCGCGGCCCGGTCAGCCGAAGCTGAGCGCATCGCGGCCGAGGGGCGGTACGAGCCCCTCGGCCGCGGCGCGCGTGAGCAGCCCGCGCACGGCCGCGTAGCCGTTCTCGCCGAGGTCGGCGGTGAACTCGTTCACGTACAGGCCGATGTGCTGGTCGGCGACGGCCGGGTCCATCTCCTGCGCGTGTTCCAGCACGTACGCGCGGGACGCCTCGGTGTCGTCCCAGGCCATCCGTACCGATTCGCGGGCCGCCGCGGCCAGCTCGCGCAGCCGCTCGGCGCCCAGCGAGCGCTTGGCGATGATCGCGCCCAGCGGGATCGGCAGCCCGGTCGTGCGCTCCCAGTGCTCGCCCATGTCGGCGAGGCAGCTCAGGCCGTAGTTCCGGTACGTGAAGCGGGCCTCGTGGATGACCAGCCCGGCGTCCACCCGGCCGTCCCGTACGGCCGGCATGATCTCGTCGAACGGCAGCACCTCGACCGCGCCGACGCCGCCCGGCACCTCTTCCGCCGCCCACAGCCGGAACAGCAGGTACGCCGTCGACCGCTCGCTGGGCACCGCCACCGTCTTGCCCGCCAGGTCCTTGGCCTCGCCCGGCTCCTTGGTGAGCACCAGCGGGCCGCAGCCGCGCCCCAGGGCACCGCCGCACGGCAGCAGCGCGTACTCCTCCAGCACCCACGGCAGCACCGCGTACGACACCTTCAGGATGTCCAGCTCGCCGCGTTCCGCCATGCCGTTGGTGATGTCGATGTCGGCGAAGGTGACGTCCAGCGCGGGGGCGCCGGGGACCTTGCCGTGCGCCCACGCGTGGAAGACGAAGGTGTCGTTCGGGCACGGCGAATAGGCGATCTTGAGCGCGTCGCTCATGGCGTCCTCCAGGAGGTGGGGGCCCCGGCCGCCGTCAGAACGCGGGGGAGCGCGGCGCAGGCGGCGGAGAGCGCGCCGAGCGCCTCCCCGATGCGCCACGCGGCGCGGTCGCGCGGGCCGACGGGGTTGGAGACCGTACGGATTTCGAGCACCGGCAGGCCCTGCGCGGCGGCGGCCTCGGCGACTCCGAAGCCCTCCATCGCCTCGACGAGGGCGCGCGGGTGGCGCGCGGCGAGGCGCGCGGCGTGCTCCGCGCTGCCGGTCACGGTCGACGCGGTGAGCACCGTGCCGCACGCGGCGCCGGTGGCCGCGGCGAGGGCTTGTACGAGGGCCGGCGGCGGGGTGTGGACGACGGTGCCGAAGCCGAGCTCGGTCACCGGAAGGAAGCCGTCCGGGGTCTCGGCACCCAGGTCGGCGGCGACGATCGCGTCCGCGACGACCGCGGAACCGACCGCGGCGCCGGGGCCGACCGCGTCCGGACCGGGCCCGAAACCGCCTCCGATCCCGGCGGAGATGACCAGGTCGTAACCGGCTCCGGCACAGATTCCGGCGGTCAGCGCGGTGGCCGTACCGGCGGCAGCGGCGGCCGGGCCGACCCCGGCCGCGAGCACGTCGAGGACCGCGCCGGCCCGCTCGTGCGCGGACGGCGCGGCCGTCCGTACCCGGTGCAGTACGCAGCCGCCCGCGGGCAGCGCGACGATCTCCGCGCCGCCGTCACCGGCCACGCCCGCGACCACCGCGTCGCGCTCGGCCGCGACGGCGGTGACGACCAGGACACGCGGCACGGTCACCTCACCACCACCAGCCTCACGCGTACCTCAGCGGACTCAGGATTCCGCGCGCTTGAGCTTGACGTTCCACACGCCCGTGTACTTGCCGCCCTTGGTGGCCACGACGGACACCACGGTGGAATCGGCCAGACTGCGGGTCTGCTGGTTGACGAAAAGCTGGTCCGCGCTGCCGACGACCTGGTACGTCTGCTTGCTGACGTTGGTGATGGGGCTGTTGTTGGACAGCGCGATCCAGCCGTCCTCCGCCACGTCCGGCTCGACACCGAGGCGCAGCTTCTCGCCCGGGTGCACGGTGAGCGTCTTCTTCGGCTCGGTGGTCAGGCACTTGGTGAACTCGGCCTGCGCCTTCTTGTCGCTGGCGGCCAGATCGCCGAGCACCTTGCCGTCGTCGTAGCAGGCGGCCTCGGCGGTCACGGTGTCCTTGCCGGCGGTCACCGTGGCGAGCGGAGTCGGCTTCTCACAGGCGGAGAGGGTGACGAGCCCCAGGGACACGGCACCGAGGGCGGCAGCGGCGCGGCGGCCAGTACCCCAAGAAGAGAACGCGGTCATGCGGGCAGGCTATCGGTCGGCCCCGGTCACGCCACACGAGGGTGGGGCGCGCCGT
Organism: Streptomyces sp. NPDC045470; assembly: GCF_040646595.1. NCBI lineage: Bacteria > Bacillati > Actinomycetota > Actinomycetes > Kitasatosporales > Streptomycetaceae > Streptomyces > Streptomyces sp. NPDC045470. The sequence continues at coordinate 97,468 of NZ_JBEZAN010000017.1, read as the reverse complement.
GCCGCGCCGCGCCCAGCAGGCCGCGCACGGCCAGTGCCACGCCCGTCGCGACGAGCGCCGCGGCCACCGCCAGGCCCACCGTACCGTTCAGCGGCAGCCCGATCCCGACCGCGCCGCCGACCACCCAGGAAAGCTGGAGCGCGGTCTCGGAACGGGCGAACGCCGACGTACGGACCGATTCCGGCACGTCCCGCTGGATCACCGCGTCCAGCGACAGCTTCCCCAGCGCCTGGCAGAACCCCGCCGTCGCCGCCGCGGCCGTCACCACCACGATCGCCAGCAGTGCGTAGAAGACCGCAGCGGTCACCGCCACGGCCAGCGCCAGCCCCAGCACCACCGCGATGATCAGCTCCGGCGCCCTGGCCCGCAGCCACGCGCCGACCGCCGTCCCCAGCGCGTTGCCCGCCCCCGCCGCCACCGCCACCAGACCCAGCGACACCTGCGGCCCCAGCCCGCCGAGCGGGTGCTCGCGCAGCAGGAACGCCAGGAAGAACGTCAGCAGGCCGGACAGCGACCGCAGGGCACAGTTCGCGTGGAGGCCGTGCAGCACGGACGGCCCGACCGTGCGGAGTCCCGGGCGCCGCCCGCCCGCCAGCGCCTTCCCCGGGCGCTCGCCCGCCGCCTTCCCCGGCAGCTCGCCCGCCGCCTTCCCGAGTCCCGCGCCGTCCTCGCCGGACGCCAGCCGGGCCCGCCCCTCGCCCTTCGCCGAGTCCACCTTGTGCGGCAGCGAGAAGGACAGGAGCGTGCCCGCCACGAACACCGTGAACGCCCCGTACAGCGGCCAGCTCGGCCCGATCAGATGCAGCGCGCCCCCCAGCGGCGCCGCCGCGCCCGTCGCCAGCAGCCCCGCGAGCGTCACCCGCGAATTGGCCTTCACCAACGAGATACGGGGCGGCAGCAGGCGCGGCACGACGGCGCTCCGCACCACCCCGTACGCCTTCGAAGACACCAATACGCCCAACGCCGCCGGATACAGCTCCAGGCCGCCGCCCGCCACCGCGCCCGACATGGTCAGCGCCAGCAGCGCGCGGGCCAGCATCGCCCCGGCCATCGCCGCCCGGCGGCCGTGCGGCACCCGGTCCAGCAGCGGCCCGATCACCGGCGCGAGCAGCGCGAACGGCGCCATCGTCACCGCCAGGTACAGCGCCACCCGGCCGCGCGCCTGGTCCGTCGGCACCGAGAAGAACACCGTCGAGGCCAGCGCCACCGTGATCAACATGTCACCGGCCGAATTCACCGCGTGCAACTCGATCAGCTTGCCGAGACCCGACTCGCCCGCGCCGTGCGCGTGGGTGGCACGCCGTATGCCACGCCCGGTCGCCGTGAACGGACGACGCAGCGCCCGCCCGGCGGCACGGCACACCCGGCCCGCCCCGCCGCCCTCCCGGCCCGGCCGCGTGGACGCCGTCGAGACCCGCGCGCTCCTGGAGACACGCGGGCCGGTGGAGATCCGCGAAGCCTTGGCGATCCGCGGGGTCCGGGCCGCCCTCGCCGTCCCCGACCTGGAGATCCGCGACGCCCGCGACATCCGCGGCAGCCTCGACTTCCTCGACGCCCGTCCGCCAGCCACGCAGCAATACTGCCCCAACTCGCCCGGGACATGGCTCTTTCCGGGCCCTGTCGCGCCGCACCGCCCGGCCGCCGGACGCTGCCGGTGACATTTGCCGCTCCCGGCGAGGGGTCGTGCACCGTTGAAGGGGTAGCGTGTGTAGCGCGCCACCGGCGGTCGTTCTTGGCCGCGCGCCTTGCCGCGATCCCGCAGAATGGGTCGTAAGAGGTGCGCTCGACCGAGATGACCGGGCGCGGACGTCGACGCGGTCCCCAGGTCCGCTCCGCCCGCCCCGGCACGCCGGTCGTCCGGACAAGGACAGGACAGCTCCGGCTGGCGCACTCGTGAGACGGCGTGGAAGAGAGAATCGATTCTTGTGAGTGCTGCGATGCGAAGCCGTACCCCTGACCGCCTGTGCGCCGAGGCGGTCGACCTTGCCCGCGTAGCGGCCGAGGAGGCCGCGGCGCCCGGCACGGTCGGCGAGCACGTCGACGTCGTCGCCGACGGAGACCGCGTCGTCACGCACCTGTTCGAATGCAAGGAGCCCGGCTACCGGGGCTGGCGCTGGGCCGTCACCGTCGCCCGCGCGTCCCGGGCCAAGCACGTCACCCTCGACGAGAGCGTCCTGCTGCCCGGCCCCGACGCGCTGCTGGCCCCCGAATGGGTGCCCTGGAGCGAGCGGCTGCGCCCCGGCGACATGGGGCCCGGCGACCTGCTCCCCACCGAGGCCGAGGATCTCCGGCTGGAGCCCGGCCTGGGTTCCCAGGGGGCCGCGGAGGTCGCGGGGGCGGGTGGCACCGAGGTCTCACCTGGCGTCACCGAGCTGGCGGACGCCGAGGACGCCGATGTCGAGCCCGGGTCGCCCGCGGCCCAGCCCGCGTCGACCGCCCGCGGCAGCATCGCCGCCGTCGCCGACGAGCTGGGCATGGGGCGCTCCCGGGTTCTCTCCCGCTACGGTCTGCACGCTGCGGCGGACCGCTGGGAAGAGGAGTACGGCCCCAAGACCGCCATGGCCCAGGCCGCCCCCGCCAACTGTGTCTCCTGCGGCTTCCTGGTGCCTCTGGCCGGCTCGCTCCGTCAGGCGTTCGGTATCTGCGGTAACGAGTTCGGGCCTGCGGATGGGCATGTCGTGTCGCTCGGGTACGGGTGTGGGGGGCATTCTGAGGCTGCCGTCATGCCGAGGCCTCCGCGGCCGGCGCCTCCCGTTATTGACGAGACCGTTGTGGATCCGTTCACGTTGCGTCCTGACCGGACGGGGGGGTCTGTGGAGGACTCGGGGCCGGCCGAGGAGTTCGGTCACAGCTGACCTGGTGTTGGTGGGGGCGCTTCGCGCGGGGGGTTGTGCTGACGTGTGGCTCGCGTTGCGTTCGTTGTGGGGGCGGGGGCGCGCAGGGGCCAACTCTCCCCCAGCCTTCGGCCGGGGGACCCCCACGGCATCCTTTAGCTGAGGTGCATCGGATATGTGGGCCAGTGTCCGGACTGCCTGCGGGGATGGCCCCCTGCACGCCCCTCCGGTCGGATTGGCGAGCCGAGGTATCGGTGGGGGGAAGTTTCCGATCACCCTGGTGCGCGCCCACCTGGTGGTGAGGCTCGCGTGAGTGCCCAGGCCGATCGCTTGGGATAGCCGTTCGACGGCCGGGCCCATCGCGCACCGGGCCAGGTGTGCCGGGGTTCGTGAGAAGTCCGTTGCGCACGGCGCGCCCCCACCAGGGCACATCCCACCCCCATGCCCCACCTTCGCCTCTCACCGGGTAGAAAGTGGAGTTCGGCATCGGAGGAACGGGAGAGAACGTGAGCGAAGCGGCAGAGGCAGATCCGTTCGGGACGGCTCGGCTGCGGCGGGGGGTGCTCGATGCCTGGGCGGCCTCGCCGGCCCGGTTCCGGGAGGATGCGAACGCCGAGGAGGACCTCGCGCTCGGCGGGTACCGTGACCGGCTCGCCGTGGAGCTGGCGCAGAACGCCTCGGACGCCGCGGGCCGCGCCGGGGTGACCGGGCGGCTGCGCCTGACCCTGCACCCGGCCCAGGGCGGCGAACCCGCCGTGCTGGTCGCCTCCAACACCGGCGCCCCCATCGACGCCACCGGCGTCGAATCGCTGGCCACGCTGCGCGCGTCCGCGAAGCGGGAGACCGCGGCGGCGGTCTCCGTCGGCCGGTTCGGTGTCGGGTTCTCGGCGGTGCTCGCGGTCAGTGACGAGCCCGCGCTGGTCGGCCGTACCGGCGGTGTCCGCTGGTCGCTGGCCGAGGCCAGGGAGCTGGCCAGCCAGGTGGCGGCGCACAGTCCGGGGCTCGGTGGTGAGCTGCGGCGCCGGGACGGCCACGTACCGCTGCTGCGTCTGCCGCTGCCCGCGGAGGGCTCCGCTCCGCAGGGGTACGACACGTCCGTCGTGCTGCCGCTGCGTGACGGTGCCGCGCACGAGCTGACGGTGCGCCTGCTGGCCGGGATCGACGCGGCGTTGCTGCTGACGCTGCCGGGGCTGGCCGAGGTCGTCGTGGAGACTCCGGACGGCGTACGGGAGATGAGGCGGCGCCAGGAGGGCGCGTACGTCGTCATCGAGGACAGTGAGCGGGGCGTCTCGCGCTGGCGGGTCGTGAGTGAGAGCGGTGCGCTGGAGCCCGAGCTGCTGGCGGACCGTCCGGTGGAGGAACGGCTGCGTCCGCACTGGGCGGTGACGTGGGCGGTGCCGGTGGACGAGGAGGGCGCGCCGGTGCGCCCGGCGACCGCGCCGGTCGTGCACGCGCCGACGCCGACCGACGAGCCGCAGGGCCTGCCGGGACTGCTGATCGCTTCGTTCCCGCTGGAGCCGACGCGGCGGCATGTGGCGCCCGGGGCGCTGACCGATCATCTCGTGCGGCGCGCCGCCGAGGCGTACGCGTCGTTGCTGGCCGGCTGGCAGCCGGTGTCGGCGGGGACGATCGATCTCGTACCGGGGCCGTTGGGCAAGGGGGAGCTGGACAACGAGCTGCGGCGGCAGGTGCTGGAGCTGTTGCCGCGGGTGCGGTTCCTGCCGAGCGCGGCGGCACCTGCCACGGGCGCGGAACTGTCGCTGGAGACGGTGCCGCAGTCGGCGGGGCCTGACGAGCTGGCTCCGGGTGAGGGCGGCGGCTGGGGCGGTGCGCGGGGCGAGGAGGACGCGTACGTGCTGCGGCCGGTGGACGCCGAGCTGGTCGAGGGGGCCGGCGCGGACACCGTGCGGGTGCTGGCGGAGCTGTTCCCGAGCCTGCTGCCGGCGGGGCTGGAGCGGCGGTCCGAGCTGCGTGCGCTGGGGGTGGCGCGGGTGCCGCTCGGCGAGGTCGTGGACCGGCTGGCGGGCGTGGAGCGGTCGCCGGCGTGGTGGTGGCGGCTGTACGACTCGCTGGCCGGTACGGACCCGGAGCGGCTGAGCGGGCTGCCGGTGCCGCTGGCCGGGCCTGCCGGTGAGGACGGGCAGGCCGCGCGGACCACGATCGGGCCGCGGCAGGTGCTGCTTCCGTTGCCGGACGGCGACGGCGGTGACGCCGCGGAGCGGCATGCGACGCTGGCCCGGCTGGGGCTGAAGGTCGCACATCCGGAGGCCGTGCATCCGCTGCTGGAGAAGCTGGGCGCCACCCCGGCGGCGCCGCGTGCCGTGCTGACGACGCCGCAGGTGCGGGCGGCCGTCGCGGGTTCCCTGGACGCGGCGGAGGACGACTACGCCTTCGGTTTCGACGGGGAGCCGGCCGGGCTGGGGGGAGAGGAGCTGGCCGAGGCCGTGCTGGGGCTGGTGCGCGATGCGCATCTGGCGCCCGGTGACGAGCCGTGGCTGGCCGCGCTCGCGCTGCCGGACGAGGACGGTGAGCCGGCACCGGCGGGTGAACTGGTACTGCCCGGGAGTGATTTCGAGCGGGTCATCCGGGAGGGTGAACTCGCCGCGGTCGACGCCGGGTTCGCGGAGCGCTGGGGCGAGCAGCCGCTGACCGCCGTGGGCGTGCTGGCGGGCTTCGCCCTCGTACGGGCGCAGGACGTGGTGCTGGACCCGGACGAGCTGGAGCCGCGCGACGGCGACTTCACCGAGCCGGACGACGCCGGTGTGCTGGACGCCGTGGACGTGTGGTGCGAGGACGTCCTCGACGGGCTGCCGGAGACGCCGGTGCCGCCGGTCGCGACGGAGCTGGTGGCCGTACGGGACCTGGATCTGGTGGACGACGACGCGTGGCCGCAGGCGCTGGCGATGCTGTCGCGGCCGCCGCTGCGGGACGCGCTGACCGCGCCCGTACGGGTGCTGCTGCCGGACGGTACGACCGATTCGGTCCGCCCGTACACGGCGTGGTGGCTGCGCGGGCACCCGGTGCTGGACGGCCGCCGGCCGGCCGGTCTGCGGGCCGCGGGCGGCGATCCGCTGCTGGCGGGGCTGTACGAGTCGGCCGACGCGGGCGAGGTGGACGCGCAGGTGCTGCGCGCCCTCGGGGTGCGGACCTCCGTGGCGGCGCTCCTGGAGGAGCCGGGCGGCGCCGCCGAGCTGCTGGGCCGCCTCGCGGACCCGGAGCACGAGGTGGGCTCCGCGCAGTTGCACGCGCTGTACGGGATGCTGGCGGACCTGGACCCCGATCAGGTGACGTTGCCGGAGGAGGTGCGGGCCGTCGTGGACGGCGAGGTGCGCATCGTGGACGCGGCGGAGGCCGTGGTCGCGGACGCGCCGGACCTGATGCCGCTGGCCGCCGGGCTGCCCCTGCTGCCGGTCCGTCCGGCGCGCGCCGCTGAGCTGGCGGAACTGTTCCAGGTGCGGCGGCTGAGCGAGGTCTTCGCGGCGCCGGTGGTCTCGGAGGGCAGCCGGCACGAGGTCCCGGAGCCGGTCCGTACGCTGCTGGGCCCGGACACGCCGCAGTCGTACGTCGAGCACGAGGAGCTGACCGTCGAGGGCGGCACCGAACTCGACTGGCGCTGGACGCCGGACGGCACGCTGCACGCGGCGACCCTGGAGGGGGTCGCCGCGGGGCTCGCCTGGGCCGCCGGCCAGTGGCCCCGCCGCTTCGAGGCGGCGGCGCTCCTGGAGGACCCGGACCGCGCGGAGGAGCTGGCGGAGGCCCGCTGGTTCGACTGAGGCCGTTCCGGGGCGGGGCGGGCGGGCCGCGGTGACGCGGTCGGCCCGCCCCGTTCCGCGTGGCCGGAAAGCGCGGAGCCGACTACGCCGGGAAGCGTCGGCCGATGAACCGCCAGGCGACTTCGAGCAGGATCGCGGCCGCGGCGGCGATGCCCACGGCGGCCCACGGCATCGTCGTGCCGACGAGTTTGAGGTCGAAGAAGTTCTGGAGCCAGGGGACGACGAGCACGATCAGGAAGCCGAGGCCCATCGCCAGGACGAGGCCGACACGCCACCACGTGTACGGGCGGGCGATGATCGCCAGGACCCACATGGCGCTGAGGAAGAGGGTCAGGGTGGCGGCGCTGGTCTCGGCGGGGAGGGCGTCCGGGCCGCTGTAGTGGCTGCGGGCCAGGAGGTACGTGGCGAAGGCGGCGAGGCCGATGATCAGGCCGGAGGGGATCGCGTAGCGCATCACCCGCCGTACGAAGTGCGGTTTGGCGCGCTCCTTGTTGGGGGCGAGGGCGAGGAAGAAGGCGGGGACGCCGATGGTGAGGGTGGACAGCAGGGTGAGGTGCCGCGGCAGGTAGGGGTACGGGATCTGGCAGCAGGCCACGAGGATCGCGAGCAGCACCGAGTAGACGGTCTTCGTCAGGAAGAGGGTGGCTACGCGGGTGATGTTGCCGATCACCCGGCGGCCCTCGGCGACGACGGACGGCAGCGTCGCGAAGCTGTTGTTCAGCAGCACGATCTGCGCGACGGCCTTGGTGGCCTCGCTGCCCGCGCCCATGGAGACGCCGATGTCCGCGTCCTTCAGGGCGAGGACGTCGTTGACGCCGTCGCCGGTCATGGCGACGGTGCGGCCGCGCTTCTGGAGCGCTTTGACCATGTCGCGCTTCTGCTGCGGCGTGACGCGGCCGAACACCGCGCCGTCCTCCAGGGCCTTGCCCATGTCGTCCGGGTCGGCGGGGAGCTTGCGCGCGTCGACGGGCGAATCGGCGCCGGGCATGCCGAGTTTCCCGGCGACGGCGCCCACGGAGACCGCGTTGTCGCCGGAGATGACCTTGGCCTGGACGCCCTGGTCCGCGAAGTAGCGCAGGGTGTCCATCGCGTCGGGGCGCAGCCGCTGTTCGAGGACGACGAGGGCGGTGGGGCGTACCTGGTCGGCGACACCGGCGTCGTGCAGGCCGCGTTCGGCGCGGGCCAGCAGGAGGACGCGCAGGCCCTGGGCGTTGAGGTCGTCGACCTCCGGGAGCGTGTCGTCGCCGGAGGGCAGGAGGACGTCGGGGGCGCCGAGCAGCCACGTGGTGTGCTCGCCGTCCGGGCCTTCGAGGGCCGCGCCGCTGTACTTGCGGGCGGAGGAGAAGGGCAGCGCGTCGGTGGCGCGCCGGCCGTCGCGGGCCGGGTACGCGTCGATGATCGCCTGGAGGGAGGCGTTGGGGCGCGGGTCGGACGCGCCGAGGGCGCCGAGGATCTGCCGGCAGTGGTCCTCGTCCGCACCGCCGAGCGGGCGCAGGTCGCTGACGTCCATGCCGCCCTCGGTCAGCGTGCCGGTCTTGTCCAGGCAGACCACGTCGACGCGGGCCAGGCCCTCGATGGCGGGCAGCTCCTGGACCAGGCACTTCTTGCGGCCGAGCCGGACGACGCCGATGGCGAAGGCGACCGAGGTGAGCAGGACCAGGCCCTCGGGGATCATCGGGACGATGCCGGCGACCATGCGGCGTACGGCCTCGTCGCCCGCCATGTTGAGCGTGAACAGGTGGCTGAGGATCAGGCCGACGGCGGTCGGCACCATCATCCACGTCACGTACTTGAGGATCTGGCTGATGCCGGTGCGCAGCTCGGAGTGGACGAGGGTGAAGCGGGACGCCTCTTCGGCGAGCTGGGCGGCGTACGCCTCGCGCCCGACCTTCGTGGCGGTGAACGCGCCGCCGCCGGCGACCACGAAGCTGCCGGACATCACCTTCTCGCCGGGCTGCTTGACCACCGGGTCGGCCTCGCCGGTCAGCAGCGACTCGTCGATCTCCAGGCCGTCGCTCTCCAGGACCTCGCCGTCGACGATCACCTTGTCGCCGGGGCCGAGTTCGATGACGTCGCCGAGGACGACCTCGGAGGTGGGGATCTCGGCGGCCGTGCCGTCGCGCCGTACGGTCGGTTTGGACTCGCCTATGACGGCGAGGCTGTCCAGGGTCTTCTTGGCGCGCAGCTCCTGGATGATGCCGATGCCGGTGTTGGCGACGATGACGAAGCCGAACAGGCCGTCCTGGATCGGGCCGACGATCAGGATGATCACGAACAGTACGCCGATGATGGCGTTGAAGCGGGTGAAGACGTTCGAGCGGACGATGTCGGCGGTGGAGCGCGAGGACCGTACGGGGACGTCGTTGACCTCGCCTCTGGCCACCCGCTCGGCGACCTCGGCGGCGCTCAGGCCGCGGTGGGCCGGTTCGGTGGCCTGCGCGCGGCCTCCGGCTTCGGTCTTCGCCCGCTGAGTCATGCCTTCGACGTTACGGGCGGAACGGGCGATTCACCCGCTGGATGCGCACAGGAAGGTGGTGCGAGTTGTTGGAGGGGCGCGCGTCAACCGTGGGGGGTCGGGATGCGTCCACTACGGGGTGAAAATGTCCGCGGGGCGGGACGACTGCTCCACCGTGCCGGGACGGCGGCCCGGCGTGCGCCGGCGGATCAGCGCGCGTCCGCCGCCGCCCGCTCGGAGCCCGGGGCCGCGGCGGCCGCCGCGCGCTTGATGGCGGCGTCGCGCTTGCGGACGTACCAGATGCCGAGGATGCCGAGACCGCCGCCGGCCAGACAGGTCCAGACCCACCAGGTGCGGTCGTGGTCGGCGAACCAGCCGTAGAAGGGGAGCTGGGCCAGGAAGAGCACGAACCAGATGATGGTGCCGCCGGTGATCGTGCCGACGACGGGGCCCTCAAGAGGCTCCGGGGCCTCGCGCAGTTCGGACTTCTTCCACATGGGGCCAGCTTACGGGCAGCCACCGACAGGGCCGGTACAAGGCCGGTCATGGCAGGGTGGCGGGCGGGGCGGTGCCGCGGGCCGGGTCCCGGGCGGCGGCCGGCCCTGTCCCGCAAGGGTCTACGCGCGGAGATAGCGATCACCGCCTTGTTTATTCATACTGAACCTATCCGGTTCTGACTGGTTTGATTCGTCGAATCCTCCAATCTGATCCGGCTTGTTTGTGTTCTGGGCCCGATCCGGGGCCCCCACGCCCTCCCAGGCCCGTACGACTGAGGTCCGCGCATGTCCCCCTCGGCCACCACGCCGGTCGACGCCGTCCAGAGCCCAGGTCCGCAGCAGCCCAAGAACGGTCTCGACCGGTTCTTCAAGATCTCCCAGCGGGGGTCCACGGTCTCCCGTGAGCTGCGCGGCGGTCTCGCCACCTTCTTCGCCATGGCGTACATCGTCGTGCTGAACCCGATCATCCTCGGCGCCGGCCAGGACAAGTTCGGGCACCAACTGGACAACGGTCAGCTCGTCACCGCCACCGCGCTGATGGCCGGCCTGTCCACGCTCCTGATGGGCGTCATCGGCAATGTGCCGATCGCCGTCGCCGCCGGCCTCGGCATCAACGCCGTCGTCTCGCTCCAGCTCGCCCCCAAGATGAGCTGGCCGGACGCGATGGGCATGGTCGTGCTCGCCGGTCTGGTGCTGATGATCCTGGTCGCCTCCGGTCTGCGGCAGCGCGTCATGGACGCCATTCCGAACGGGCTGCGGCGCGCCATCGCGATCGGCATCGGCCTGTTCATCTCGCTGGTCGGCCTGGTCGACGCGGGCTTCGTCAGCCGCAACCCGGACGCCGCGCACACCACCGTGCCGCTGGCACTGGGCCAGGGCGGCCAGCTCCAGGGCTGGCCGGTGCTGGTCTTCGTGGTCGGCCTGGCGCTGATGTTCCTGCTGACCGTACGGAAGACCAAGGGCGCGATCCTGATCGGCATGGTCGTGATGGCGGTCGTCGCGATCGTCGTCAACGCGATCGCGGAGATCCCGGACGCGAGCTGGGGCCTGGCGGTCCCGAACGTGCCGGACGGCATCGTCGGCGCGCCGGACTTCGGCCTGGTCGGACAGATCAGCCTGTTCGGCGGCTTCAAGGAGGTCGGCCTGCTGACCGGCTGCCTCTTCGTCTTCACCGTGCTGCTGTCCGGCTTCTTCGACGCGATGGGCACGATCATCGGCGTCGGCGAGGAGGCCGGGCTGACCGACCAGGACGGCAACCTGCCCGGCATGGGCCGCATCCTGATGGTGGACGGCATCGCGGTCGCGGCGGGCGGCGTCGGCTCGGCGTCCGCCAACACCTGCTTCGTGGAGTCCACGGCGGGCGTCGGCGAGGGGGCCCGTACGGGGTTGGCGAACGTGGTGACCGGCGGGCTCTTCCTGCTGGCGCTGGTCTTCACGCCGCTGGCGACGGTCGTCCCGTCGCAGGCCGCGACGCCCGCGCTGCTGGTCGTCGGCTTCCTGATCATGTCGGCCAACGTGCGGGACATCGACTGGAGCGACTTCACGATCGCCGTTCCGGCGTTCCTGACGATCATCTCGATGCCGTTCACGTACAGCATCACCAACGGCATCGGCATGGGCGTGCTGGCCTTCATCCTGCTGCGGACGGCGACCGGCCGCTTCAAGGAGATCCCGTGGTTGCTGAACGCCGTGGGAGTGGCCTTCCTCGTCTACTTCCTGCTCGATCCGATCGAGCAGGTCCTGGGCGTGCACTAGCGCGCGCCGCGTGGGCGGTGCGGTTCAGAGCGGCGGTGCCGCGTAGAACCGCTCCGTCCGGTCCACCGACATCTTGAATCGTTCGTCGAAGTCTTCACGGATGAGCGTCCGGGTCACATAGTCCTGGACGCTCATTCCGCGTTTCGCGGCGTGCTGCCGAAGGCGCTCCAGCAGTTCCCCGTCCATGCGCAGGCTGAGCACTCCCGATCCCATACCGCCACGGTCCTCTCATGCCCTGGTCAGGCGGGTCACTTTCCGCTGCGTCCTCACTCGGAAGGGTGTGGCGGGTGGTCGCAGGTGTACGGGCTTTCATTAGAGAGGGTAATGAGTTATGCTAACGAACATGCCGGAACTGTCCCTGGGCGACGACGCTGCCGCCGACGCCGACGCCGTGAACGCGCTGCGGTCCGCCGTGATGCGGCTGTCCCGCCGACTCAAGCACCAGCGGGTCGACGAGTCGCTCAGCCCCACCGAGATGTCGGTGCTCGGCACCCTCGCCCGGTGCGGGCACGCCACCCCGGGCGAGCTGGCGCGCAAGGAGCACGTCCAGCCGCCGTCGATGACCCGCATCGTCGCGATGCTGGAGGCCAAGGGCCTGGTCCGGCTCGAACCGCACCCGGACGACCGCCGTCAGAAGGTCGTCACCCAGACCGAACAGGCCGAGGCGATGCTCGAAGAGAGCCGCCGCAAACGCAACGCGTGGCTGGCCGAGCTGGCCTCCGGGCTGGACGAGGACGAGTGGGCCGCACTGCGGACCGCCGCACCCGTGCTGGAGAAGCTCGCCCAGTTGTAGAGACCGAGCGCCGAGGAGGCGAACCCACTTTGAGTACGGGATCCGGAGCAGACTCCGCCCCCGCACCGAACTCCGACGACACCACCGCCACCGACGCCGCGACCGCGCCCCCGACAGGCACCAAGGGCACCGCCGCCGAACCGCGCGGGGGCATGTTCCGGTCGCTGAGAGTCCGTAACTACCGTCTTTTCGCCACCGGCCAGGTCGTCTCCAACACCGGCACCTGGATGCAGCGCATCGCCCAGGACTGGCTGGTCGTCAGCATCACCGGTTCGTCCGCCGCCGTCGGCATCACCACCGCGCTGCAGTTCCTGCCCATGCTGCTCTTCGGGCTGTACGGCGGGGTCATCGCCGACCGGGTCTCCAAGCGCAAGCTGCTGCTGGTCACCCAGGCGTCGATGGGCCTGACCGGCCTGGTGCTGGCCGTACTGACCCTCAGCGGGCACGTCACGGTCTGGCACGTCTACCTGATGGCCTTCGTGCTCGGCCTGATCACCGTCGTCGACAACCCGGCACGGCAGGCGTTCGTGGTCGAGATGGTCGGCCCGGACGACCTGCGCAACGCCGTCAGCCTGAACTCCGCCAACTTCCAGTCCGCCCGGCTCATCGGCCCCGCCGTGGCCGGTGCGCTGATCACCTCCCTCGGCAGCGGCTGGGCCTTCCTCCTGAACGGCCTGTCCTTCCTCGCGCCGCTCGCCGGACTGCTGCTGATGCGCACCGGCGAGCTGCACAAGGTCGACCGCGCCCCGCGCGGCAAGGGCCAGTTGCGGGAAGGCGTGCGCTATGTCGCGGGCCACCCCGAGCTGATCTGGCCGATCGTCCTGATCGGCTTCATCGGCACCTTCGGCTTCAACTTCCCGATCTGGCTGACCGCCTTCGCCGACAAGGTCTTCCACGGCGGCGCCGGCATGTACGCCTGGTTCAACGGCCTGATGGCGGTCGGTTCGCTGGCGGGCGCCCTGCTCGCGGCCCGGCGCGGCACCTCGCGGCTGCGGCTGCTGGTGGGCGCGGCGCTGCTGTTCGGCGTCCTGGAGATGGCCGCGGCCCTCTCGCCGACCGCCTGGGTCTTCGGGGCGCTGCTGATCGTCATCGGCGTCGTCGGCCTGACGATCAACGTCACGGCCAACTCCAGCGTGCAGATGGCGACCGATCCGCTGATGCGCGGGCGGGTGATGAGCCTGTTCATGATGGTCTTCATGGGCGGTACGCCGCTGGGCGCGCCGCTGGTCGGCTGGGTCACCGACGCGTACGGCGCCCGGATCGGCTTCCTCGCGGGCGGCCTGGTCTCCGCCCTGGCCGCGATCGGTGTGGGCCTGGTGCTGACCCGTGCGGGCGGCCTGCGGGTCCGGATAGACCTGCGCCGCGGCCACCAGCACGTACGGTTCGTGCCGCGGGAGCGGGACAGCGAGCCGGAGCGGCTGGCCGCGGCGGCCTGAGGCAGCGGTACGGCGGCGGGGCCGGGGACGTGGGCGCGCCGCGGCTCCGGCCCCGTCGCCTGTCCCGTGCGCGACACTGACCGCATGAGACTCTTCGCCGCCGTACTGCCGCCCGAGGCCGCCGTCGACGAACTCGACGCCCGGGTACGCCGGTTGCGTACGCTCCCGGACGCGGACCGGCTGCGCTGGACCGGGCGGTCCGGCTGGCACTTCACCCTCGCCTTCTACGGCGAGGTGTCCGACACCACCCTGCCCGACCTGCGCGAACGGCTGGCGCGGGCCGCGCGGCGGTACGAGCCGTTCCCGCTCGGCCTCAAGGGCGGCGGCCGCTTCGCGGACCGGGTGGTGTGGGCCGGCGCCGACGGCGGTCTGCCCGCCCTGCGCAAGCTGGCGGACTCGGCCACGGCGGCCGCCCGCCGGGCCGGGCTGGAGATGTCCGGCCACCGCGCGTACACCCCGCACCTGACGGTCGCGCGCAATCGCGCGGAAGCCCTCGACCTCGAACCGTTCGTCGACGGCCTGGCGGACTTCGAGGGCAGCGTGTGGACGGTGCGGGAGCTGGCGCTCGTCCGCAGCCGCCTGCCGGTCTCCGGGGTGGCGGGCGAGCAGCCCCGGTACGAGACGGTGGCGGCCTGGCCGCTGGGTAGGTGAGCGGGCCGGTTACGCTCGAAGGGTGGACCCCAAAACCCGTAACCGGATCATGTCCGGCCTGTTCGCCGTGCTGCTCGTCGTCGTGATCGTGGCGGCCGCCCTGCGCTGACCCGCCGGACGGCCCCGAGGACACCGCTCCCGAACCCGTCCCACCTGGCGAATCGCCGGGCGGATCGCCAGGTGGACGGGCCATGGATCACCGGGCGGGCTCGCGTCGGACCGCCGGTGGATCACCGGCGGCTCACCAGGCGAACGCCTCCGGCGACGGCCCGGTGCCGGGGAAGATCTCGTCCAGCGAGTCCAGCAGCTCGGCCGACAGCTCCAGCTCCACGGCGCGCAGCGCGCTGTCGAGCTGCTCGGCCGTCCGCGGCCCGACGATGGGCCCCGTCACACCGGGCCGGGTGAGCAGCCAGGCCAGCGCGACCTCGCCGGGCCGCAGCCCGTGCTTGTCGAGCAGGGCCTCGTAGGACTCGATCTGCGCGCGGATCGCGGAGTTCGCCAGCGCGCCGGCCGAGCGGCCCCCGTTGGTACGGGCGCCGCCGCCCTCGCGCTCCTTGCGTACGGCGCCGCCGAGCAGCCCGCCGTGCAGCGGCGACCAGGGGATGACGCCCAGTCCGTAGGACTGGGCGGCCGGGATCACCTCCATCTCGGCGCGGCGCTCCGCGAGGTTGTACAGGCACTGCTCGCTGACCAGGCCGAGCGAGCCACGGCGCGCGGCGGCCTCGTTGGCCTGCGCCAGGTGCCAGCCCGCGTGGTTGGAGGACCCGGCGTACAGGATCTTGCCCTGCCGCACCAGGACGTCGATCGCCTGCCAGATCTCGTCCCACGGCGTGTGCCGGTCCACGTGGTGGAACTGGTAGAGGTCGATGTAGTCGGTGTTCAGCCGCTTGAGGCTGGCGTCCACCGCCCGCCGGATGTTCAGCGCGGAGAGGCGGTCGTGGTTGGGCCAGACCTGCTCGCCGTCGCCGCCCATGTTGCCGTAGACCTTGGTGGCGAGCACGGTCTTGTCGCGGCGGCCGCCGCCCTGGGCGAACCAGGAGCCGACGATCTCCTCGGTGCGGCCCTTGTTCTCGCCCCATCCGTAGACGTTGGCGGTGTCGAAGAAGTTGACGCCCGCGTCGAGCGCGGCGTCCATGATGGCGTGGCTGTCGGCTTCGTCCGTCTGGGGGCCGAAGTTCATGGTGCCGAGGACGAGTCGGCTGACCTTGAGTCCGGTGCGTCCGAGCTGCGTGTACTCCATGGGGCCATAGCCAACGCCTTGGAGTGCGCTCGAATCAAGGAGTGTGCGGCGTCCGTGTGCCCTCGTACGGACGGCGGGCCCGCGCGCCCTCAGGCGTCCACAGCCGTGTACGGGGCGCCCACGTCCCACGCCTGGTGCAGGGCGTCCGCGAAGGCGGCCGCGAGCAGGTGCTCGCCCGACGCGGCGGGGTGCGTGCCGTCGTAGGTGTCCCGGTCCAGGTCGTAGCCGTCCGGGTGGGAGGCCAGCAGCAGCGGCGAAGCGGGGGTGGACAGCTCCGCGACGGCCTTGGCCAGCAGCTCGTTGAAGCGCTCGCACTCGGCGGCGAAGGGCGCGTCGGACAGGGCGCGGGTGTTCGGGATGACGGGCATCAGCACGGCCCGTACGCCCGCGTCGGCCGCCCGTGCCGCGGCGACGAAGCGGTGGACGTTCGCGGCGGTCTGCTCCGCGTTCGTGTAGAAGCCGAGGTCTATCAGCCCGAGCGAGACCAGCAGCGTGTCGGCCTTGTGCTTGCGCACCGCGTCGCCGATCAGCGGCACCATGTGGCACCAGCCCTCGCCCCAGCCGGCGAGGTGGCGCCGGGCGCGCTCGGGGAAGTCCGGGTCGCGGTAGGCGTGCGAGGCCGCCGCGTCGGCGGACACGTCGTACAGCTCGGTACGCGGTCCGACGATGCGGTAGGGGCCGCCGTAGGTCCGGTTGAGGTGCTGCCACATCCGGTAGCGCCAGGTGAAGTCGCCGGCGCGGCCGATCGTCATCGAGTCACCGACGAACATCACACGCATACGACCTCCCGGCCGCCCGGCCCGGGCGCGCCGGAGTGCGCTGTCGGGGTGGTCATGCGGAGATCATAAGGAGCCGGACGTTCCGGGCGGCGGGCGGGGCGAGCCGCGTCCCGCGCCCGGACGGGCGGGTACCGGACAGGTGTGGCCCCCGGGGCAGGGCGGGCCGCACCGCCGCGCCGCCGAAGTGGGAGGCTGTGCCCATGCGTTCGCTACTGTGCGCGGCCGGGGCCGCGGGAATTCTGCTGTGCGCGGCGGCCGGGCCGGCGGCGGCCGACGACGGAGGAGGGTCCGAGGGGTTCACGATCGAGGACCAGCGGATCACCGAGTCCAGCGGCCTGGCGGCCAGCCGGGCCCACCCCGGCGTGTACTGGACCCACAACGACAGCGACGACGGGCCGTACGTCTACGCCGTGGACGGCCGGACCGGCCGCACCGTCGCGACCGTCACCCTGCGCGGCATCGGCGACCCCCGCGACGTGGAGGCGATCTCGGTCGGGCCGGACGGCAACGTCTACGTCGGGGACATCGGCGACAACCTCGGCGGCACCTGGAAGCACGTATGGATCTACCGCTTCCCCGAGCCGAAGGAGCTGCGCGACCAGACCGTCGATGCGGCGCAGCTCACAGTCACGTACGACGAGGGCCCGCGGGACGCGGAGGCGATGATGGTGCACCCCAGGACGGGGCGGGTCTACATCGCCAGCAAGAAGAAGAGCGGTGGCGCGGCCCTGTACGAGGGCCCCGAGCGGCTGTCGGCGCGCGGGACGAACACCTTCCGCCGGATCGCGGGCATCGACCAGTGGGTGACGGACGGCGCGTTCTCGCCGGACGGCACGCGGCTGCTGCTGCGCGGTTATTTCGGCGCGGAGATGTACCGGTGGGAGGGCGGGCGCCCCAAGGACATCGGCAGCGTGGGTGTGCCGTTGCAGATGCAGGGCGAGTCGGTGACCTTCACTCCCGACGGGCGGACGCTGCTGTTCGGGTCGGAGGGCAAGGGCAGCCGGGTGCAGCCGGTGGGGCTCAGCGGCGACCAACTGCCGGAGTCGGCGAAGGGGGCCGGCAGTAAGGGCGACGGCGACGGCACCGGTAAGGGGGACACGGCGGACGGCGGCCAGGGCGAAGCGGGCAAGAACCGCAACGTACTGCTGGCGGCGGCGACGTTCGGGGTGGCGACGGTGGTGGTGCTGGTGCTGCGGAGGATGTTCCGACGGAGGTGAGCGGCGGGGGGAGAACGGGCGCGCCCGGTCTCCGGGGCGCCGCTCACTCGGCCGTCAGCCGTCTCGCTTCCCGATGTACGCGGCGAAGCCGTCGAGCAGGCGCCCCAGACCCCATTCGAAGAGGGCTTCGCCGTCGTCGGCACAGTCGTCCTCGAAGGTGAAGGTGTCCTCGGAGAGCCCGGCGAGGTGCGGGTAGCGGCCGCTCTCCATCGCCTTGACGAGGAAAGGGCCCTGGATCTTCCACCACTCCTCGTCGGTCATGCCGGTGCGCTTCTCGGCCATCGCCGAGTTCAGCCGGGTGCGTGCCGCGCCCGCGACGTACCCCTCCACGATCATCAGCAGCCGCATCTTCTCCGGGTCGGGCAGGGAGAGGCCGGACATCCCGCGGACCGTGTGCTCCAGGACGTCCACCGCGTGGGGGCCCAGCAGCGGGCGGGTCTGGTCGACCTGGAGCAGCCAGGGGTGGCGGAGGTGGAGCTGCCAGGCGCGGCGCGCGACGTTCTCCAGGACGGCCCGCCAGCCGGCCTCGGGGCCGGGGAACGCGTCGGCGCCGAACGCCGCGATCTTGTCGAGCATCAGGTCCAGCAGCTCACCCTTGCCCGGGACGTAGCGGTAGAGGGACATCGTGCCGACGCCCAGGTCGGCGGCGACCCGGCGCATCGAGACCGCGCCGATCCCCTCGGCGTCGGCGACCGCGATCGCGGCGGTGACGATCCGGTCGAGGGTCAGGCCGGGCTTGGGGCCGCGGGTGGGCCGCCCGGCGGTGCCCCAGAGCAGCTCCATGCTGCGTGCCGCGTCGCCGCTGCCGCTGTGTTCTGTCGTCATGGTGCGCTCAGTCTAAGCGGCCGCGGAAAAACCGGGTACGCCGTACGCGGTTGTTGGGTACGGTGGACCCGATAACTGAGTACGGCGTACCCGATTTCGGGGGCCGGGAAGGACGGGGAGGCGCATGACGACATCGGCATCCGAGGCGGCGGTCCTGGCGGAGGGCCTGACGAAGCGGTACGGGGACAAACGGGCGCTCGACGGCTTCGACCTCGCCGTGCGGCGCGGCACCGTGCAGGGCCTGCTCGGCCCCAACGGCGCGGGCAAGACCACCGCCGTACGCATCCTGGCGACCCTGCTGCGCCTGGACGGCGGGCGGGCGGCGGTCGCCGGGCACGACGTGGCGCGCGAGCCGCACGCCGTACGCAAGCGGATCGGCCTCGCCGGGCAGTACGCCGCGGTGGACGAGATCCTCACCGGGCGGCAGAACCTGGAGATGTTCGGGCGGCTCTTCCACCTCGACGGGCGGCGGGCCCGGGCCCGCGCGGACGAACTGCTGGAACGCTTCGGCCTGTCCGACGCGGCCGGCCGGCAGGTCAAGCACTACAGCGGCGGCCTGCGGCGGCGCCTGGACCTGGCGTCCAGCGTGCTGCTCGCGCCCGAGGTGCTGTTCCTGGACGAGCCGACCACCGGGCTCGACCCGCGCAGCCGCAACGAGGTCTGGGAGACCGTACGGGGCCTGGTCGCGGGCGGTACGACGGTTCTGCTGACCACGCAGTACCTGGACGAGGCCGACCAACTGGCCGACCGGATCGCCGTCATCGACCACGGCCGGACCGTCGCGGAGGACACCCCGGACGGGCTCAAGCGCGGCATCGGCGGCGACCGCGTCCAGGTGGTGCTGCGCGATGCCGCCGAACTGCCCCGGGCGGCGCGGATCGTGGCCCGGGCGGCCGCGGCCGGCGGCGCGCCGGACACGGACGTGGCGGAACGGCGGGTCGGCGCGCCGGTGACGGACGGCGTGGCGGCGCTCACCGAGGTGGCGCGGGCGCTCCAGGACGCGGGGCTGGACGTGGCGGACATCGGGCTGCGGCGGCCGACGCTGGACGAGGTCTTCCTGCGGCTGACCGGCCACCGTACGGCGGAGGCGACCGCCCCCGTGCCCGCGCACCGGACGGAGGCCGTCGCATGAACGCCCCCGTTCCCGCCGGCGCCGCCGCCCCCGAGCGGCGCCTGTACTGGGCCTTCGCCGACTGCTGGACCATCGTCCGCCGGGACCTGACCCACCTCGTCAAGCAGCCCGTCACCATCGCCTGGCAGCTCGGCTTCCCGATCGTCTCCGTCCTGCTCTTCGTCTACGTCTTCGGCAGTGCGATGGACGTCGGCGGCGAGGGCTCCTACCGGGACTACGCCATGCCCGGCATGTTCGCCATGACCATGGCCTTCGGCTTCATGAACACCGCGATGCTGGTCGCGGTCGAGAAGGAGCGGGGCGTGACCGACCGCTTCCGTTCGATGCCGATGGCGCGGTCGGCGGTGGTCAGTGGCCGGGGCGTGGCGGATGTGTGCGGGGCGGCGCTGGACCTCGCGGTGCTGGCGGCGATCGCCGTCGTCGTCGGCTGGCGCTCGGACGGCGGCACGCTCGCCACCCTGGCCGCCTTCGCCCTGCTGCTGCACCTGCGCTTCGCGCTCATCTGGGTCGGGGTACTGCTGGGCCTGCTGGTTCCCGACCAGGAGGCGGCGGGCGGACTGTTCGCGCTGGCCTTCCCGTTCGGCATGATCTCCAGCGTCTTCACGCCGCCGTCGATGATGCCGGACTGGCTGGGCGCGATCGCGATGGGGAACCCGGTCTCCTCCACGGCGAACGCCGTGCGTCAACTCTTCGGCCACCCCGGCACGTTGGGGGAGAGCTGGATCGAACAGCACGCCCTGCTGATGGCGGTGGTCTGGCCGCTCGCCCTCACGGCGGTCTTCCTGCCGCTGGCGGTCCGCCGCTTCCAGCGCCTCGGCCGCTGAGCGGCCGTACCACGGAACGCCGTCCGGCCCCGGCGGATGCGACCGCCGGGGCCCGGACACGTACCACGGTACGTCCTACAGCTTGCCGATGACGTGGTCGATGCAGGCGGTCAGCGCCTCGACGTCCGCCGGGTCGACCGCAGGGAACATCGCCACCCGGAGCTGGTTGCGGCCCAGCTTGCGGTACGGCTCGGTGTCGACGATGCCGTTGGCGCGCAGCGCCTTGGCGACGGCGGCCGCGTCGATCGCGTCGTCGAAGTCGATGGTGCCGATGACCTGCGAGCGCTTGGCCGGGTCGGTGACGAACGGCGTCGCGTACGGGGAGTCCTCGGCCCAGCCGTACAGCGTGCGCGAGGAGGTCGCGGTGCGCCGTACCGACCAGTCCAGGCCGCCCTGGCCGTTGATCCACTCAAGCTGCTCGTTGAGCAGGAACAGGGTGGCCAGCGACGGGGTGTTGTACGTCTGGTTCTTCAGCGAGTTGTCGATCGCGGTCGGCAGCGAGAAGAACTCCGGGATGTGCCGGCCGGAGGCGTGGACGCTGCGGGCGCGCTCCAGGGCGGCGGGCGAGAAGACGCCGATCCACAGGCCGCCGTCGGAGGCGAAGGACTTCTGCGGCGCGAAGTAGTACACGTCGGTCTGCGCGATGTCCACGGGCTGGCCGCCCGCGCCGGAGGTGGCGTCCACCAGCACCAGCGAGCCGTCGTCCGCGCCCGCCACGCGCCGGACCGGGGCGGCGACACCGGTGGAGGTCTCGTTGTGGGTCAGGGCGTAGACGTCCACGCCCTCCTCGGCCTTCGGCTCCGGGTGGCTGCCCGGGTCGGCGGAGACCGTCGTGGGCCCGGCCAGCCACGGCGCCAGCTCGGCGGCCTTGGCGAACTTCGAGGAGAACTCGCCGAAGGTCAGGTGCTGGGACTTGTTCTCGATCAGGCCGTGGGTCGCGATGTCCCAGAACGCGGTGGAACCGCCGTTGCCGAGGACGACCTCGTACCCCTCGGGCAGCCGGAACAGCTCGCGTACGCCGTCGCGGACCCGGCCGACCAGGTTCTTGACCGGTGCCTGGCGGTGGGACGTACCGAGAAGGGAACTTCCGGTGGCGGCGAGGGCGTCGAGCGCCTCCGTACGCACCTTGGAGGGGCCCGCGCCGAAGCGACCGTCGGCGGGCTTGATGTCAGCGGGAATCTGGATATCAGCCACGGGCGAAGCGTAATCCGTCACGGGGCCCGATCAGGACCAGGGTCCACCGGGTGAGACGGAACGGGTGCCGCCGTCCGGCCCGTGTCCGGCTGCCGGGTGTCCGCGTACAGGGCGGTGACCGAGGCGGCGGCCCGCGCCAGCTCCGCGCGGGCCTCCGGCGGGTCCAGCACCTCCAGGGACGTGGTGAACTGGAGCAACTGGCGGACCGCGCGCAGCTCCTGCAACGCCAGTTCGACCGTCACCCACGTCCCGCCGGTGTCCTGCGGCGGCTCCACCAGCGCCGTACCGATGACGCGGACGAACAGGTCCAAGCGGGACCGGAGCACCCGGGCCGTCACCCGCAGCCCGGCCTGCCGGGCCTCCACCTGCTGCCGCAGCGCCTCCCACGCGTCGGCCAGCTCCACGCCGTCGCGGCGCCGCACGGGCGTGTCGAGCACGGTGGCCGCGACCACCCGGTCGGCCCGGAACAGTTGTCCGCGCCGCCGCCGGTCCGCGACGAGGTACCAGGTCCCGGCCTTGGAGACGAGTCCGTACGGATCGACGGTGTACGTACGCGGGTCGGTCTCGCCACTGTGCCGGTACCGCAGGCGCAGCCGCCGGTCGGCGAAGACCGCGGTGTGCAGGGTGTCCAGGTCCACGGCCGGCCGCGGCCCGGAGAGCCAGCGCCCGGGATCGACCAGGATGCGGCGGCTGGTCAGCTCGGCGGCGGGCCGGTGCGGCGCGGGCAGCGCCGCCATGACCTTGCGCAGCGCGGAGCCGAGCGCGTCGTCCAGCCCGAGCGCGTGGTGCGCCCCCTCGGCGGCCAGCACGAACAGCGCCCGCGCCTCGTCGGTGGTCAGCCCGGTCACGTCCGTACGGAACCCCGGCAGCAACGCGATCCCGCCGTGCCGCCCCCGCTCCGCGTACACCGGGACCCCGGCCGCCGACAGCGACTCGACGTCGCGGTAGATCGTCCGTACGGACACCTCCAGCCGTGTCGCCAGCTCGGCGGCCGGCACCCGGCCGCGGGTCTGGAGGAGCAGGAGGATCGAGAGGAGGCGGTCGGATTTCACGCGGCCCAGTCTCCCGGAGAAGGCGACGGAAAACCTGACGGCCGGTGTCAGGTTATGGCGGGACAGTCCCCGCATGAAGACCACGCACAGCGATGCTTCCGCCGTCATGTCCGGTTCGTCCGCCGCTTCCGCCGCTTTCGCCGCCGCCACCGCGTCGGTCCTCGCCGAAGTCCCTGCTCCGTACGGTGCCCTCGGCACCCTCGCCGAGCTGGCCGACCGCGTCACCGGCGTCGTCCTGGTGCCCGGTGACGACGGGTACGAAGCGGAGCGGGCCGGGTTCCAGAGCGGGCACGTCCACCGGCCTTCGGTGATCGTCGGGGCGGACACGGCGGCGGACGTCGTGGCGGCGGTGCGGTACGCCCGGACCAACGGGCTGCCGGTGTCCGTGCAGTCGACCGGGCACGGGCTGTCGGCGGCCTCCGACGGGGGAGTGCTGGTCAGCATGTGCCGGATGGACGAGGTGCGGGTCGACGCCGAGGCGCGCACCGTGTGGGCCGGGGCGGGCGCGCTCTGGGCCGATGTGATCGAGGAGGCCGCGCCGCACGGGCTGGCGCCGGTGAACGGGTCGTCGCCCGGCGTGGGGGTGGTGGGCTACACGCTCGGGGGCGGGCTGGGCATCCTGGGCCGGGAATTCGGCTACGCGTCGGACCGGGTGCGGCTGGTGGAAGTGGTCACCGCGGACGGCGTGCTGCGCTGGGTCACGCCGGAGCGCGACGCCGTCCTGTTCCGGGCGCTGCTCGGCGGCGGGCACGGGCTGGGGGTGGTGACCGGCCTGGAGTTCGGGCTGGTGCCGGTGGAGCGGGTGTACGGCGGTCAACTGGTCTTCGGTGCCGACCTGATGGACGAGGCGCTGGCCGCGTACCTGGCCTGGACCGAGGACCTGCCCGACGCGCTGACCTCGTCGGTCGGCCTGATCGCGTACCCGGACGTCCCGGCGGTGCCCGGCCGGCTGCGCGGCCGTCACCTCGCGCAGGTCCGGATCGCGTACACGGGGCCGGTGGCCGAGGGGGAGCGGCTGGTCGCGCCGCTGCGCGCGGTCGGGCCGCGGGTGGCCGACACGCTGCGCGACATGCCGTACACCGCGTCGCACACCATCCACCAGGACCCGGAGACACCGCACGCCTACGACGGCGACAGTGTCCTGCTCAGCGGCCTGGACGCGGCGGAACTGCGCGAGGTGACCGCGCTGACCGGGCCGGACGCCCCGATGATGACCGTGGTGCAGCTCAACCACCTCGGCGGCGCGCTCGCCGCCGGCGGTGGCTCCGTCGGCCACCGGGACGCGCGTTACCTGCTGCGTCTGCTGTCGCCGCTGGACGGCACGGACGTCGCAGCCGTACGGGCCCTGCACGCGCGGGTGCGGGCGACGCTGGCGCACAGGGCGGTCGGCCGCAGCGTCAACTTCCTGTTCGGCGATCACGGTGACGCGGTGGCCGACGCGTACGAGGAGGACGTGTACCGCCGGCTGACCGCCGCCAAGGCGGCGTACGACCCGGAGAACCTGTTCCGCGCGTAGCCGGGCGGCACCCGGACACCGGGCAGGAAAACGGAAGGGCGCGCCCCCGGCCGAGTGGGCAGGCTGGGGGCATGGCTGATCTTACGAAGACACGCGGGACACCGGACGGGACACGGGAGCTGGCCCGGGAGTTGGCGGACGCCGTACGCGGCGAGGTCTCGCTCGCCGCCGGGGACCGGGCCCTGATGACGATGGACGCGTCCAACTACCGCCGGGTGCCGCGGGCGGTGGTCGCGCCACGGGACGCGGAGGACGTCGCCGCCGCCCTGCGGGTGTGCCGCGAGCACGGTGTGCCGGTGGTGCCGCGCGGCGGCGGGACGAGCATCGCCGGGCAGGCCACCGGCGTCGGTGTGGTGCTGGACTTCACCCGGCACCTGCGGCGCATCGTGTCGCTGGACGCCGAGGCCGGTACGGCGGTCGTCCAGCCGGGCGTGGTCCTGGACGACCTGCGGGCGGCGGCCGGCGCGCACGGCCTGACCTTCGGGCCCGACCCGTCCACCCACAGCCGCTGCACCCTCGGCGGCATGATCGGCAACAACTCCTGCGGCTCGCACTCGGTGGCGTGGGGCACCACCGCCGACAGCGTGCGGGAACTGGAGGTGCTGACGTACGGGGGCGAGCAACTGCGCGCCGGGCGGGGCACGGCGGCACTGGACGCGCTCCCGCAGCGGCTGCGGGACGGCGTACGGGCCCTGGTGAACGGCGATCTGGCGCTGCTGCGCACCGGCTACCCCGAACTCCCGCGCCGCATCTCCGGCTACGCGCTGGACGCCCTGCTGCCCGAGAAGGGCACCGATCTCGCGCGGGCGCTCACCGGCAGCGAGGGCACGCTCGGCGTGCTGACCGAGGCCACCGTCGGGCTGGTCAGGCCGCCCGCCGCCAAGGTGCTGGCGGTGCTCGGGTACGCGGACGAGAGCGCGGCGGCCGAGGCGGCGCACACGCTGCTCCCGGGGTCCCCCCGGTCGAGCGGAGCCGAGAGTGGGGGAAGGCCGCTGACCGTCGAAGGCATGGCGGCCGACCTGGTGGGGGACGCGTCGGGGCTGCCCAAGGGCGGGGCCTGGCTGTTCGTAGAGATGGGCGGCGCGACGCCCGCCGAGGCGCTCGCCCGGGCCGAGGAACTGTGCCGGGGCGCGGGCGCGGCCACCACCGATCACACGGTGGTGACCGACCCGGTGCGGCAGCGGGCCTTGTGGCGGGTGCGCGAGGACGCCGCCGGGACCGCGACCCGCATGCCGGACGGCTCCGAGGCGTGGCCCGGCTGGGAGGACTGCGCGGTGCCGCCCGAGCGGCTCGGCGCCTACCTGCGGGACTTCCGGGCCCTGCTGGCCCAGCACGGCCTGCGCGGTACGCCGTACGGGCACTTCGGTGACGGCTGCATCCACGTCCGTATCGACTTCGACCTGCTGAGCGCGCCCGGGATCCGCCGGTTCCGCGAGTTCTCGTGCGACCTGGGCGACCTGGTCGTGGCCCACGGCGGCTCGCTCTCCGGCGAGCACGGCGACGGCCAGGCGCGCGCCGAACTGCTGCCCAAGATGTACGGCGGCGAACTGGTCCGCCTCTTCGAACGCTTCAAGGACCTGTGGGACCCGGCGGGCGGCCTGAACCCCGGCATGCTCGTCCGGCCGGACCGGATGGACGAGAACCTGCGCTTCGCGCCGCTGCCGCGGCGGCCGGTGGACGTGGAGTTCGGCTACCCGCACGACAACGGGGACTTCTCGGCGGCCGTACGGCGCTGTGTCGGCGTCGCCAAGTGCCGCGACAGCGCCCCCGCCGCCTCGGCCGTCATGTGCCCGTCGTACCGCGCCACCGGCGAGGAACAGCACTCCACCCGGGGCCGCGCCCGACTGCTGCACGAGATGCTCGCGGGCGAGGTGATCACCGACGGCTGGCGTTCCGGGGAGGTACGGGACGCGCTGGACCTCTGCCTGTCCTGCAAGGGCTGCCGCAGCGACTGTCCCGTGGGCGTGGACATGGCCACGTACAAGGCCGAGTTCCTGCACCACCACTACGCGGGACGGCTGCGGCCCGCCGCGCACTACTCGATGGGCCGCCTGCCGCGCTGGCTGCGCGCGGCCGCTCCCGTCGCGCCGCTGCTCAACGCCCTGGCCAGGACACCGCTGGCCGGGGCGGGCAAACGCCTCGGCGGGATCGCGCCGCAGCGGGCGATTCCGGAACTGGCCGGTGAACCGTTCGTACGGTGGTGGGCGAAGCGGATGGCCCCGGAGGGGCCGGGAAGGGTGGCGGGGTCGGCAGGGTCGCCGGAAGCGCCGGAAGCCCCGGCAGTCCCGGAACGGCCGGCGCTTCTGCTGTGGCCGGACACCTTCACCAACTACCTCGCCCCCGAGGTGGGCCGTGCCGCCGTCCACGTCCTGGAGGCCGCCGGACTCGACGTCCGCCTGCCTACGGCGGGCCGCCGCCGGGCGTCGCTGTGCTGCGGCCTCACCTACGTCTCGACCGGCCAGCTCGACCAGGCGCGCGCGGTCATGCGCCGGACGGTGGACGCCCTCGACCCGCTGCTGGCGGACGGCACCCCGCTGACCGTCCTCGAACCGAGCTGCGCGGCCGCCCTCCGCACCGACCTGCCCGAACTCCTCTCCGACGACCCACGGGCCGCGCGGGTCGCCGCGTCCGTACGGACCTTCGCGCAGACCCTGGAGGAACAGGCGCCCTCCTGGGAGCCACCGCGCGTCGACCGCCCGGCCGTCGGCCAGACCCACTGCCACCAACACGCCGTACTCGGGGAGGCGGCCGAACAGCGTCTGCGCGCCCGGGCCGGGCTGGACGGCGCGCTGAGCGGCGGCTGCTGCGGACTGGCCGGGAACTTCGGCTTCGAGCGCGGCCACTACGACGTGTCCGTGGCCTGCGCGGAAGAACAGCTCCTGCCGTCCGTACGGGAAGCCGGCCCCGGGGCCGAGGTGCTCGCCGACGGCTTCTCCTGCCGCACCCAGATCGATCAGCTCGCCGGGCGGCGTGCCCGGCACCTGGCGGAGGTGCTGGCGGAAGGGCTGGCCGGCAAGCCGGCCGAGGGGGCCCCGACGCGGCCCTGAGGGGCCTGAGGGTACGGACTGTGTCTGCCCGGCCTGCCCGTCAGGCGTCACACCTGGTGGAAATCACATTTCACGGCGCGGGAGGCGGGCCTTAGCGTGGGCGTGTGAACGAGTCGCGCCACGAGTCCAGCAGCCTCCCGCCCGTACCTCCGGTCCCGGAGCCGGTCCCGGTCACGGTCCCGGCCCCCGCGGCGGTCCCGGCCTCCGCCGAGGTCCGGGCCGCCGAACAGGACGCGGCGGCGGGCGGGCGCCTGACGTCCGTGGCGCTGGTCATCGGCGGCATCATCTCGTTGCAGTTCGGCGCCTCGGTCGCGGTACTCCTCTTCCCGCGGGCCGGCGCGCTCGGCGTGGTCACCCTCCGGCTGGTCGTCGCCGCGCTCGTCCTGATGATCGCCTGCCGCCCGCGGCTACGCGGATACTCGCGGGGCGACTGGGCCACGGTCCTCGCCTTCGGCGTCGCGCTGGTCGGCATGAACTCCCTCTTCTACGAGGCGATCGACCGCATCCCGCTGGGCGCCGCCGTCACCCTGGAGTTCATGGGCCCCCTGATCCTGTCGGTGGTCACCTCGCGCCGAGCGTCGAGCCTGGTGTGGGCAGCGCTCGCGCTGGGCGGAGTGGCCCTGCTCGGCCGGGAGGGCTTCGACGGACTGGACCCGCTCGGCGCCGGCCTGGCGCTCACGGCCGGCGCGCTGTGGGCCGCGTACATCCTGCTGTCCTCCCGCACCGGACAGCGTTTCCCCCAGGCGGACGGACTGGCCCTGGCGATGACGGTGGCAGCGCTGCTGAGCCTGCCGCTCGGCATCTCCACCGGCGGTACGGCCCTGCTGGACCCGGTCACCATCGGCCTGGGCGCCGCCGTCGCCCTGCTCTCCTCGGTCACGCCGTACACCCTCGAACTGCTCGCCCTGCGCAAGCTCCCCGCCTCCGGCTTCGCCGTGATGATGAGCCTGGAACCGGCCGCCGGCGCCCTGGCCGGCTTCCTGGTCCTGCACCAGTCGCTGGGCTGGGCCGAGGTGGTGGCTATCGGGCTGGTGGTGTTGGCGAGTGTGGGTGCCGTGCGGAGTTCGGGGGGTGGTGGGAAGGGGTGAGGTTTTCGCGCTTCGCGCGGGGTGTGTGCTGATGCACGGTTCGCGTTGCGTGCGTTGTGGGGCGGGGCGCGTAGGGGGCCAACTCTCCCCCAGCCTTCGGCCGGGGGTACCCCACGGCATCCTTTAGCTGAGGTGCATCGGACAGTGGGCCAGTGCCCGGACTGCCTGCGGGGATGGCCCCCTACGCACCCCCTCCGGTCGGATTGGCGAGCCGAGGTCGGGGGGAGTTTTCGATCACCCTGGTGCGCGCCCCCGTGGTGGTGAGGCTCGCGTGAGCGTGGGCGACACTGCTGCTCTCCTCCGGCCGCTCTCCCGCGCTGCGCGCGAGGGATGAGCGAACGGGCTTGTGGGAGTGCCCAGCCCGATCGGCAGGGATGGCTGCCGGACGGCCAGGGCTGGGGACATCCTCCGGGGCCCCACAGGCAGTCCGCACGCTGGCCCACGTATCCGATTCGCTGAAGCTGAAGGATGCCCTTGGGGGTTCCCGGCCGAAGGCTGGGGGAGAGCGGCCCCGCTGGAGTGGCCCCGAGCCTCCCACCGGAACGCTCGCGCACCACGCGCGCCCCCATCGGGTCTCAGGTTCAGAAAATCATGCAGGCGTGCTTGATTGTTTCCGGTCGCGCTGTCACGCTCGGTTCCGCAACTCGTACCGCATGAGTCAACGTGCCCTGCCCGCACGGCAGATGGCCGACGAGGGGAGTGCCGCGTGTCCGACGCCGAGGCCGTACTGGCCGATCTGAGGGACGAAGGGGACGCGCTCGACGTGTTGGTCGGCGGGCTCGAGCCGGAGGGGTGGGCGCTGTTGACCCCGGCCGAGGGGTGGACCGTCGCTCACCAGATCGGGCATCTGGCCTGGACCGATCGGCAGGCCCTGTTGTCCGCGACGGATCCTGTGGCCTTTCAGGGCGCCGTTCGGAGGGCCCTGGCTGCTCCCGCGACCTTCGTCGACGAGGGTGCGGCGGAGGAGGCGCAGGCGCCGCCCGCGCGCCTGCTGGCCCGTTGGCGGGCGGGACGGGACGAGTTGCAAGAGGTGCTGGCCGCGCGGCCCTCGGGGGAGAAACTGCCGTGGTACGGGCCGCCGATGAGCGTCGCTTCGGTGGCTACCGGGCGGCTGATGGAGACCTGGGCGCACGGTCAGGACGTCGCCGACGCGCTCGGAGTGTCGCGTGAACCTACTGCGCGGCTTCGGCATGTGGCCCGCATCGGGGTGCGGGCGCGGAATTTCGCTTATGCGGCCCATGGGTTGCCTGCTCCGGAGGAGGAGTTCCGGGTCGAGCTGCGGGCTCCCGGTGGTGGTGTCTGGGCGTACGGGCCGGAAGGTGCGGCTCAGCGGGTGACGGGGGACGCGCTCGGCTTCTGTTTGTTGGTGACTCAGCGCGCCCATCGTGACGATGTGGATGTGCGGGCGGACGGGGCGGACGCCGACCGCTGGCTGGGTATCGCCCAGGCGTTTGCCGGTCCGCCGGGGAAGGGGCGGGTGCCGGGCGGTCGCGGTGGCCGGGGGAGTGCCCGGTGACCGGTGGAGGGGGAGTCCTGCGTGTGGGCAATGCCTCCGGGTTTTACGGCGATCGTTTTGATGCCGTACGGGAGATGCTCACCGGCGGTCCGTTGGATGTGCTGACCGGCGACTACCTCGCTGAGCTGACCATGCTGATTCTGGGTCGCGACCGGCTCAAGGACCCTGCGCGTGGTTATGCGAAGACGTTTTTGCGGCAGTTGGAGGAGGGCCTGGGGCTGGCCGTCGAGCGTGGGGTGCGGATCGTCGCCAATGCCGGAGGGCTCAATCCTGCCGGGCTGGCCGGTGCCGTGCGGGAGTTGGCGGCGCGGGTCGGTGTGACGGTCCGGGTGGCGCATGTGGAGGGGGACGATCTGATGGCCCGGTACGCCGGGCGTGCGGGTGTGGTGACGGCCCATGCCTATCTGGGCGGTGAGGGTATCGCCGCGTGCCTGCGGGCCGGTGCCGATGTGGTCGTGACCGGCCGGGTCACGGACGCCGCGCTGGTCAGCGGGGCGGCAGCGGCGCATTTCGGGTGGACGCCCGCTGACCACGACCGGTTGGCCGGGGCGGTCGTGGCGGGGCACGTGCTGGAGTGCGGTACCCAGGCCACCGGCGGCAACTATGCGTTTTTCGCCGCCCACGACCTGCGCCGGCCCGGGTTTCCGGTCGCCGAGATCGCCGCTGACGGGTCCTCGGTGATCACCAAACATGCTGGTACGGGCGGGGCGGTGACCGTCGGCACCGTTACTGCGCAGTTGCTCTACGAGACGGCCGGCGCGCGCTACGCGGGGCCGGATGTGACCGCGCGGCTGGACACGGTGCGACTCACGCAGGACGGGCCGGACCGGGTCCGGATCGACGGGGTGCGCGGTGAGGCGCCGCCGCCGACGCTGAAGGTGGGCCTGACCCGGCTCGGCGGCTGGCGCAACGCGGTCACGTTCGTGCTGACCGGCCTGGACATCGCGGACAAGGCCGCGCTCGTACGGGAGCAGATGGAGGCGGCCCTCGACGCGGCGAAACGCCGCCCGGCGTCCGTGGAGTGGTCGTTGGCCCGGACCGATCATGTGGATGCCGCCGTCCAGGAGGAGGCGAGTGCCCTGCTGCGGCTGGTGGTGCGGGACCCGGAGCAGGACGCGGTGGGGCGGGTGGTGAGCGGGGCGGCTGTCGAGCTGGCGCTCGGGAGCATTCCCGGCTTCCATGTGACAGCGCCGCCGGGCAAGGGGGAGCCGTACGGGGTCTTCGAGGCGGAGTACGTGGCCGCGGAGGACGTACCGCACCGGGCCGTACTGCCGGACGGCAGCCGTGTCGAACTGCCGCCACCGGCGGAGACCCGCGAGATCACACCGCTCGCCGAGCCCGCCCTGCCCGAACCCCTCGCCCATGACGGCCGTCTGCGCCACGCTCCCCTCGGGCTGGTGGCCGGTGCCCGCAGTGGTGACAAGGGCGGGTCGGCCAACGTCGGGGTGTGGGCCCGTACGGAGGCGGCCTGGCGCTGGCTGGCGCACGAGCTGACCGTCGACCGGCTGCGCGCGCTCCTCCCCGAGGCGGCGGAGCTGCCCGTCACCCGGCACGTGCTGCCCAACCTGCGCTCCCTGAACTTCGTGATCGACGGCCTGCTCGGTGCGGGCGTCGCCGCGCAGGCCCGCTTCGACCCGCAGGCCAAAGCCGTGGGGGAGTGGCTGCGCGCCCGCCACCTGGAGATACCGGAGGTGTTGCTGTGACCGTGCTCGGCAGCCGGCTGGACCCGTCAGGGCCTGAGTACGTGGCGAATCGGGAGGCGATGCTCGGCAGGCTGGCGGAGGTCGGTGCCGAGCATGCCAAGGCCATCGGTGGGGGTGGTGCGAAGTACGTGGAGCGGCACCGCAAGCGCGGCAAGTTGCTCGCCCGTGAGCGGATCGAACTGCTCCTCGACCCGGACACGCCGTTCCTGGAGCTGTCGCCGCTGGCCGCCTGGGGCAGCGACTACCCGGTGGGTGCGTCGCTGGTCACCGGCATCGGGGTGATCGAGGGGGTGGAGTGCCTGGTCACGGCCAACGACCCGACCGTACGGGGCGGGGCCAGCAATCCCTGGACGCTGAAGAAGGCGCTGCGCGCCAACGAGATCGCCTTCGCCAACCGGCTGCCCGTCGTGTCGCTGGTGGAGTCCGGCGGCGCGGACCTGCCCAGCCAGAAGGAGATCTTCATTCCGGGGGGTGCGCTGTTCAAGGACATCACCCGGCTGTCCGCGGCCGGTATTCCCACGGTCGCCGTGGTCTTCGGCAACTCCACGGCGGGCGGCGCGTACATCCCGGGCATGTCCGACCACGTGATCATGGTCAAGGAGCGGGCGAAGGTCTTCCTCGGCGGGCCGCCGCTGGTCAAGATGGCCACCGGTGAGGAGAGCGACGACGAGTCGCTGGGCGGCGCCGAGATGCACGCCCGTACCTCCGGGCTCGCGGACTACTTCGCCGTGGACGAGCCGGACGCGCTGCGCCGGGCGCGCCGCGTCGTCGCCCGGCTGAACTGGCGCAAGGCGCATGGCGATCCGGGAGTCGTCGAGCCGCCCAGGTACGACGAGGAGGAGCTGCTGGGCATCGTGCCCGGTGACCTCAAGGCGCCCTTCGATCCGCGTGAGGTCATCGCGCGCGTCGTGGACGGGTCGGACTTCGACGAGTTCAAGCCGCTGTACGGGCCGAGCCTGGTCACCGGCTGGGCCGAACTGCACGGCTACCCGGTCGGTGTCCTCGCCAACGCGCAGGGCGTGCTGTTCAGCGCGGAGTCCCAGAAGGCCGCGCAGTTCATCCAGCTCGCCAACCAGCGTGACATCCCGCTGGTCTTCCTGCACAACACCACCGGCTACATGGTCGGCAAGGAGTACGAGCAGGGCGGCATCATCAAGCACGGCGCGATGATGATCAACGCGGTCAGCAACTCGCGGGTGCCGCATCTGTCCGTGCTCATGGGGGCGAGTTACGGCGCCGGGCACTACGGCATGTGCGGCCGCGCCTACGACCCGCGCTTCCTGTTCGCCTGGCCCAGCGCCAAGTCCGCCGTGATGGGGCCGCAGCAGTTGGCGGGGGTGCTGTCGATCGTGGCGCGCGCTTCCGCCGCCGCCAAGGGGCAGCCGTACGACGACGAGGCGGACGCAGGGCTGCGCGCCATGGTGGAGCAGCAGATCGAGTCCGAGTCGCTGCCGATGTTCCTGTCCGGGCGGCTGTACGACGACGGCGTCATCGACCCGCGCGACACCCGTACCGTCCTCGGCCTGTGCCTGTCCGCCCTGCACACCGCCCCCGTCGAAGGCGCGCGCGGCGGCTTCGGCGTCTTCCGGATGTGAGGAACCAGTGATCTCTTCCCTCCTCGTCGCCAACCGTGGCGAGATCGCCCGCCGGGTCTTCCGCACCTGCCGGGAACTGGGCATCGCCACGGTGGCCGTGTACTCCGACGCGGACGCCGACGCGCCGCACGTCCGCGAGGCCGACGCCGCCGTACGCCTCCCGGGCAACGCCCCCGCCGACACCTACCTGCGCGGCGACCTGATCGTGAAGGCCGCGCACGCTGCCGGTGCCGACGCCGTCCACCCCGGCTACGGCTTCCTCTCCGAGAACGCCGGCTTCGCCACCGCCGTCGCCGACGCGGGCCTGACCTGGGTCGGTCCGCCGCCCGCCGCCATCGAGGCGATGGCATCCAAGACGCGCGCCAAGGAACTGATGGCGGCGGCCGGGGTGCCGCTGCTCGCCCCCGTCGATCCGGAGCGGGCGACCGCTGCCGACTTGCCGTTGCTGGTCAAGGCGGCGGCTGGTGGTGGTGGGCGCGGCATGCGCGTCGTACGGGAACTCGGCGCGCTGCCGGGGGAGATGGCGGCGGCGCGGGCCGAGGCCGCGGCTGCCTTCGGGGACGGTGAGGTGTTCGCCGAGCCGTACGTCGTCGGGGGCCGGCACGTCGAGGTGCAGGTCCTCGCCGACGCGCACGGTACGGTCTGGACGCTCGGCACGCGGGACTGCTCCCTTCAGCGCCGCCACCAGAAGGTGATCGAGGAGGCCCCCGCTCCCGGCCTCTCCGACGAGCTGCGCGCCACCCTGCACGCGGCGGCCGCCGACGCCGCCCGCACCATCGGATACCGGGGCGCGGGCACCGTCGAGTTCCTCGTCTCCGCTGCCGGCCACGCTCACTTCCTGGAGATGAACACCCGCCTTCAGGTCGAGCATCCGGTCACCGAGGCGGTGTACGGCGTCGATCTCGTCGCGCTCCAGCTACGGGTCGCCGAGGGGGAGGCGTTGCCGGACGCGCCGCCCGCGCCGCGCGGCCACGCCGTCGAGGCCCGGCTGTACGCCGAGGACCCGGCGGCGGACTGGCAGCCGCAGACGGGCACGCTGCACTGTCTCTCCGTGCCCGATGGCGTCCGGCTCGATGCGGGTGTGGACGACGGCGCCGTCATCGGCGTGCACTACGACCCGATGCTCGCCAAGGTCATCGCCTGGGCACCGAGCCGCGCCGAGGCCGTACGGAAGCTGGCGGGCGCGCTGGAGCGGACCCGGGTGCACGGCCCGGTCACCAACCGCGACCTGCTCGTACGGTCCCTGCGGCACCCCGAGTTCGCCACCGCCACGGGCCTGGACACCGGGTTCTACGACCGCAACCTGGGGGGCCTGACGGAGGCCCCGGACGCCACGGCCACCGGCCTGTGCGCGCTGGCCGCCGCCCTCGCCGACGCGCACGGCCGGTCCCGCTTCGGCGGGTTCCGCAACGTACCGTCGCAGCCGCAGACCAGGACGTACGCCTGCGGTGGCAGCGAGCACGAAGTCCGCTACCGGCTGGGCCGCGACGGGCTGTGTGCCGAGGACTTCCCGGGCGTACGGCTCCTGTCGGCCGCGTCCGGGCGGGTCGTGCTGGAAGCCGGCGGTTTGCGGCGCGAGTTCGTCGTCTGCCGCTACGGCGACCAGGTCTTCGTGGACTCCGCCGTCGGCTCCCGCGTCCTCGTCGCCCGGCCCCGCTTCCCCGACCCCACCGCCCGTACGGAACCGGGGTCGCTGCTCGCCCCGATGCCCGGCACGGTCGTCCGGGTGGCCGACGGCCTGGCCGAGGGCGACCGCGTCGAAGCCGGGGCGCCGCTGCTCTGGCTGGAGGCGATGAAGATGGAACACAAGATCACCGCACCCGTCTCCGGCACGCTGAGCGCCCTGCGCGTCAAGGCCGGTCAGCAGGTCGAGGTCGGCACGCCGCTGGCCGTCGTCACCGAGTGAGCCACCGGCTCCTCAGCCGGTCCCGAAGCTGGTCCGGAAGCCGTTTCCCAGGCCGGTCCGAGGCCGGCCCCGAGTGACGTCCTCCCCCTCCGAAGGAGCCTCAATGACGAAGTCAAGCCGCTTGCGTGACCGGCGGGGCGGGGGTGAAGACGCGTCCGTCACGCAGCAGTGCCCAGAGAACACTGGCCCGACGGCGGGCCAGGGCGATGACGGCCTGGACGTGCTTGCAGCCCTCACCGCGCTTTTTGAGGTAGAAGTCCCGGTTGGGTCCTTCGCGGATGATGCTGGTCTGCGCGGACATGTAAAAGACCCGTCGCAGGCGGCGGCTATAGCGCTGGGGCCGGTGGAGGTTGCCGGTACGGCGTCCGGAGTCGCGCGGGACCGGCACGAGCCCGGCCGCCGAGGCCAGATGGCCGGCGTCGACGTAAGCCGACAGGTCGCCGGCCGCGACGACGAACTCGGCGCCGAGGATGGGGCCCATGCCGGGCAGGGACTCGATGATCTCTGCCTGCGGGTGGCTGTGGAACATCGCGCGAATCTGCCTGTCGATGCGCTTCAGCCGTTCGTCCAGGGCCAGGATCTGTGCCGCCAGGTCAGCCACGATCTGGGCGGCGATGTCCTCACCGGGCAGCGCGGTCTGCTGGGCCTGGGCGGCTTCCAGTGCGGTCGCGGCGATGGCGTCGGCGCTGCGCACGCTGCGGCTGGCCGGCCAGGCCGTCAGGCGGGATCGGCCGCGGCGGCGGATTGCGGCCGGGCTCTGGTAACCGGTCAGCAGGACCAGCGCGCCCTTCTGGGACGAGTAGTCAAAAGCCCGTTCCAGCGCAGGGAAGACGCCGGTCAGCACGTCGCGGAGCCGGTTGATCATGCGCACCCGGTCCGCCACGAGGTCCGTGCGGTGGGCAGTCAGCAGCGCGAGGTCGGCCGCCAGCTGGGCGGGCACGTCAATGGATGCAAAGTCCCGACGGTGGCGGGCGGTCTCGGCGATGACGTAAGCGTCGCGGGCGTCGGTCTTGGCCTCGCCCCGGTAGGCGCCGGGCATGCGGTTGACCGTGCGGCCGGGCACGTGGACAGCCTGCTGGCCGTGGGCTGCGAGCAGAGCCAGCAGCAGTGCCGAGGACGTGCCGGAGATGTCCACCGCCCAGTGAACCTCGCCGGCCAGGTCCAGGATCTCGCTGAGCACGGTCAGGATCGCCGTCTCGTCGTTGTCGATCTTCTTCGACCACAGGGTCGCGCCGGTCTCGTCGACCACCGCCGCCCAGTGGTGGCCCTTGCCGGCGTCGATGCCCGCCCAGGCCTGAGCCTGTCGCTTGCCCACTCGCCCTCCTCGTGCCGCGCGATGTGCCGTCGGCCCGAGGAACACCCCGTCGTCAACTCCGTTATCAGCGACCGAAGCGCACACCTCAATCAGCGACCAGGGTGCCCCGGAGAGCCGGGCGGCCGCTCCTTCGAAGCCACTGAAGACAAGTCCCCATAAGCCACACCCGGCCCTCCCGGGCCGCCCAACAACTTACGGAGTCCCCGTGAGCAACCCCGTGATCGAGACCGAGGAACACCGCGCCCTCCGCGCGTCCGTCGCCGCGCTCGGCAAGCGCTACGGGCGGGAGTACTTCGCCCGTGTCGTCGCCGAGGGCAAACACACCGACGAGCTGTGGACCGAGGCCGCCGAGCTCGGCTACCTGGGCGTGAACCTGCCCGAGGAGTACGGCGGCGGTGGCGGCGGCATCACCGAACTCTCCATCGTGCTGGAGGAGCTGGGCGCGGCCGGCTGCCCGCTGCTGATGCTCGTCGTCTCACCGGCCATCTGCGGCACGGTCATCGCCCGCTTCGGCACCGAGGAGCAGAAGCGGACCTGGCTGCCCGGTCTCGCCGACGGCTCCCGCAAGATGGCCTTCGGCATCACCGAGCCGGACGCCGGCTCCAACTCGCACCGCATCACCACCACCGCCCGCCGCGACCCGGAGACCGGCGGCTGGGTCCTCAACGGACGCAAGGTCTTCATATCGGGTGTGGACATCGCCGACGCCACCCTCGTCGTCGGCCGTACCGAGGACGCCCGCACCGGCAAGCTCAAGGCGTGTCTGTTCATCGTCCCGCGCGACACCCCCGGGTTCGGGCGCAGCCTGATCGCCATGGAGCTGGCGGCTCCGGAGAAGCAGTTCGAGCTGACCCTGGACGACGTCCGGCTGCCCGCGGACGCTCTGGTCGGCGACGAGGACGCGGGACTGCTCCAGCTCTTCGCCGGGCTCAACCCGGAACGCATCATGACCGCCGCGTTCGCCCTCGGCATGGGCCGGTACGCGGTCGAGCGGGCCGTCGACTACGCCCGCACCCGGCAGGTCTGGAAGGAGCCCATCGGTGCCCACCAGGCCGTCGCCCACCCCCTCGCCCAGGTCCACATCGAACTGGAACTGGCCCGCCTGATGATGCGGAAGGCCACCCACCTGTACGACGCGGGCGACGACCTGGGCGCGGGCGAGGCCGCCAACATGGCCAAGTACGCGGCGGCGGAGGCGGCCGTGCGGGCCGTGGACCAGGCGGTGCACACCCTCGGCGGCAACGGCCTGACCCGCGAGTACGGTCTGGCCACGCTGATCACCGCGGCCCGGGTGGCGCGGATCGCGCCGGTCAGCCGGGAGATGATCCTCAACTACGTCTCCCACCAGAGCCTCGGGTTGCCGAAGTCCTACTGAGAGCCTGTCTTCGCACCCCCGTCTGCGCCCCGGCGCCGGGCGCGGCATCGCGGTCGCCGTACTGACAACCGCACCGGCAACCGCGATGCTGCACGCACACGGACAGGCGCCCGCCCGCGACCCGCACCGGCCCGGACGCGCGCCGCTGCTGAGGGGATGGCCATGGTCTTTCACAGTCAGTACGCCGATGTCGCACCCGTGGACCTGCCGATCCACGAAGCGGTACTGGGCCGGTCGGCCGCCGAGCACGCCGCGCTGCCCGCCCTGATCGACGGCCAGGACGGCACCACGGTCAGCTACGCCGAACTCGGCGGCGCCATGCGGCGGATCGCCGCCGCGCTGGCCGACGCCGGTGTCCGGCCCGGTGACGTGCTCGCCCTGCACAGCCCGAACACCATCGTCTACCCGGCCGTCTTCTACGCCGCCTCACGGTGCGGCGCGGCCGTCACCACCGTCCACCCCCTGGCCACCTCCGCCGAGTTCGCCCAGCAGCTCCGCGACTCCGGCGCCAACTGGATCGTCACCGTCTCCCCGCTGCTGGAGACGGCCCGCAGCGCCGCCGAACAGGCGGGCGGCATCACCGAGGTGTTCGTCTGCGACGGCGCCGTGGGCCACCGCTCCGTACGCGACATGCTCGCCTCCACCGCGCCCGAACCCGCCGTCCCCGTCGACCCGGCGCGGGACGTGGCCGTCCTGCCGTACTCCTCCGGCACCACCGGGACGCCCAAAGGCGTCATGCTCACCCACCGCTCCATCGCCACCAACCTCGCCCAGCTCGACCGGCTGATCAGCAGCGGCCCGGGCGACCGCGTCCTGGCGGTGCTGCCGTTCTTCCACATCTACGGGCTGACGTCCCTGATGAACGCCCCGCTGCGCAACGGCTCCACCGTCGTCGTGCTGCCCCGCTTCGACCTCGAACACTTCCTGCGCACGATCGAGAAGTACCGGGTCAACGCGGTGTACGTGGCTCCGCCCATCGTCCTGGCCCTGGCCAAGCACCCGTCCGTCACCCAGTACGACCTGTCCTCGCTCGACTACGTCGTCAGCGCGGCCGCCCCGCTGGACGCCCGCCTCGCCGAGACCTGCGCCCGCCGCCTGGGCATCCGCCCCGTCATGCAGGCGTACGGCATGACCGAACTGTCGCCCGGCACCCATGTCGTACCGCTGGACGCCACCGACGCGCCGCCCGGCACCGTCGGCAAGCTGCTGCCCGGCACCGAGATGCGCATCCGCTGCCTGGACGCCGACAAGGACCTCGGCACCGGCGAGAGCGGTGAGATCCTCATCCGCGGACCGCAGGTCATGAAGGGCTACCTCGGCCGTCCCGCGGAGACCGACGCGATGATCGACGCCGACGGCTGGCTGCACACCGGTGACATCGGGCAGGTGGACGCGGACGGCTGGCTGTACGTCGTCGACCGCGTCAAAGAGCTGATCAAGTACAAGGGCTACCAGGTCGCCCCGGCCGACCTCGAAGCGGTGCTGCTCGCCCACGAGGGCATCGCGGACGCCGCGGTGATCGGCGTCACCGACGCGGACGGCAACGAGATCCCCAAGGCGTACGTCGTGCGGCGGCACGGCGAGCAGGGGGCCCGGCTCACCGAGGACGACGTCATCACGTACGTTGCCGGACAGGTCGCCCCGTACAAGAAAGTACGGCGGGTGGAGTTCACGGACACCGTGCCACGCGCCGCCACCGGCAAGATCCTGCGGCGCGAACTGCGCGCCAGGGAAAGGAGTTCCACGGCCTCATGACCGATGCCACGCCGGACGCCTCGCCGGCTGCCGCGCCTTTGGTGCGGCACGCCCATGAGCGGGGCGTCACCACCCTCACCCTCGACTCCCCGCACAACCGCAACGCGCTGTCCCGGCGCCTGGTGACCGAACTCCACGCGGCGCTGGCGGCCGCGGCCGCCAGTGACGACACCCGGGCCGTGCTGCTCACGCACACGGGGACGACGTTCTGCGCGGGTGCCGACCTCGCGGAGGCGACGGAGGAGGCGGCCACCGGAACCGGCGCTTCCGCCTCCGGCCCGCTCGGCCTCGTCCGTCTCCTGCGCACCGTCATCGAACTCCCCAAGCCGGTCGTCGCCAAGGTCACCGGCCATGTACGGGCCGGCGGCCTCGGCCTTCTCGGCGCCTGCGACCTGTCCGTGGCGGGCCCCGGCGCCAGCTTCGCCTTCACCGAGGCTCGCCTCGGTCTCGCGCCCGCCGTCATCTCCATGCCGCTGCTGCCCCGTATGGACCCGCGGGCCGCCGCCCGCTACTACCTCACCGGCGAGCGTTTCGACGCCGCCGAGGCGGCCCGTACCGGCCTGGTGACGCTGGCCGCCGACGACCCGGACGCCGCCCTGGAACCGGTCCTCGCCGGCCTCCGCAAGGGCTCGCCCCAGGGCCTGGCGGCCTCCAAGGCCCTGGTCACCGCGGAGGTGCTGCGCGTCTTCGACCGGGACACGGCGGCGCTCGCCGCCGCCTCGGCCCGCCTCTTCGCCTCCGACGAGGCCCGGGAGGGCATGACCGCCTTCCTCCAGCGCAGGGAACCGTCATGGGCACGGTGACGCCCGCGCGCAACCCCAGGGAACCGCAGCAGGAACGCAGCCGCGCCACCCGCCGCGCGCTCCTGGAGGCGGCCGTCTCCTGCCTCGCCGAACGCGGCTGGAGCGGCAGCACGGTCTCCGTCGTCGCGGAGCGGGCGGGCGTCTCGCGGGGGGCCGCCCAGCACCACTTCCGTACCCGGGAGGACCTGTTCACGGCGGCCGTCGAGCACGTCGCGGAGAAGCGCCAGGGGGCTCTCAAGGCCGTCGCGCACGATCTGCCGCCCGCCGGGTCCGCCGCCCGTACCCGCATCGTCGTCGAGGAGATCGTCAACCTCTACACGGGCCCCCTCTTCCGCGCCGCCCTGCACCTGTGGGTGGCCGCCTCCGACGAGGAGCAGCTCCGGGACCGGGTCACCGCTCTGGAGGCCCGCGTCGGCCGTGAGGCGCACCGTACGGCGGTCGGCCTCCTGGACGCGGACGAGTCGGTCGCCGGCGTCCGCGAGACCGTCCAGGGACTCCTCGACATGTCCCGGGGGCTCGGCCTCGCCACGCTCCTCACGGACGACAAGCCGCGCCGGGACCGCGTGGTGACGCAGTGGGCGCGCATTCTGGACACGGTGCTGAACGGGGACGGGCCGCCGTCGGGGGACGGCCGGCCGCCGTCGGGGGATGGTCAGCCGCCCTGGCCGGGCTGATCGTCGGCGTCCGCGTACGCGCCCAGACGGCGGGCCAGCGCGCGGACGAGGTCCCGCAGTTCCGTGGGGCGTTCGATGACGAACGGCCGGTCCAGCGCGGCCAGTACGGGCGGAATCCAGTCCAGCCGCTCGGCCCGGATACGGACGTGGACCCAGCCGGACCCGTCATCGGACCCGTCGCCGGACCCACCGTCCCACCCGCCGGCGGGCCCGGCCTCGGACAGCGCGGCGATCCCGGCCGGGAGCCGGTCGCGGAGGTGCCCGACGGTGGCCCGGACGCGCACCGACACGTCGTGGGTCCACGGCGTACGGGCGAGATGGTCGAGGACGGTCGCCGCCGGATCGAAACCGTCCGGGACGTCGAACGAACCGGTCAGCAGGCGGACCGAGGTGATCCGGTCCAGCCGGAAGATCCGCAACTCCCCGCCGTCCCGTCCTGCCCCGGTCAGGTACCACCGCCCGGAGTGCGCCACGAGCCCGTACGGCAGGACCGTACGGGCGCTGTCGTCGCCCGCGCGGTCGGTGTACGCGAACGCCACCGGCCGCTGCCCGCGTACGGCCTCGGCGAGTTCGAGCAGCACCGCCGCCCGCGGAGGCGCGGCGGGACGGGGACGGTCGGTGAAGTCGGCCGTCTCCAGCAGCGCTTCCAGCCGCCGCCGCAGGGTCACGGGCAGCACCCGCCGCACCTTCGCCGCGGCACTCTCGCCGGCCGCCGCGGAGGCCCCCGAGACGGCTCCCGGCCCGCCGCGCTGCCCGGAGAGGAGACCGAGCAGCACGGCCAGGGCTTCCTCGTCGGTGAGCATCAGCGGGGGCATGCGGTAGCCGGGGGCGAGCCGGTAGCCGCCGTAGCGGCCGCGCACCGCGTCGACGGGGATGTCGAGGTCCAGCAGGTGGGCTACGTAGCGACGGACGGTGCGCTCGTCGACGCCGAGGCGGGCGGCGAGGTCGGGAACGGTACGGGTGCCGCCGCCCTGAAGGAGCTCCAGCAGGCCGAGCACCCGGGCGGTGGTCGAAGTGGTCACGTTCGCAAGTCTTGCGTCTATACCGGGCGGAAGCTGTCCGGTATTGCTCCTAGCGTGGGCGATGCCCGGCGACGCCCGTCGTTCCGGGCACCTCTCCCTCCCCGCCAGGAAGCAGCACCATGAATTTCGTCTCCCTCCGCGTGATCACCGACGACGTCGCCCGCCTCGTCGCGTTCTACGAGCGCGTCACCGGCGTCCCGGCAGCGTGGGCCACCCCCGAATTCGCCGAACTCGTGACGCCGGCGGGCACGCTGGCGATCGCCGGCAGCCGCACGGTGGCGCTGTTCGGCGAAGGAAGCGCGCGGGCCGCCGCCAACCACACGGTGATCACCGAGTTCCGCGTCGACGACGTCGACGCGGAACACCGGCGTCTGGCGTCCCACGGCTGCACGTTCGTCCAGGAGCCGACGACCATGCCGTGGGGCAACCGCTCGCTGCTCCTCCGGGACCCCGACGGCAACCTGGTCAATCTCTTCACGCCGGTCACCGAGGACGCCGTACGGCGCCAGGAGCGCCCGGCCCGTCACACGGGCAGCGTGTAGCCCTCCACCGACTCCGGCCCGCGCGGGCCGGGGCCGACGTACGTGGCCGACGGCCGGACCAGGCGGCCCG
The DNA here is from genome assembly GCF_040646595.1 of Streptomyces sp. NPDC045470. Classification (NCBI taxonomy): domain Bacteria; kingdom Bacillati; phylum Actinomycetota; class Actinomycetes; order Kitasatosporales; family Streptomycetaceae; genus Streptomyces; species Streptomyces sp. NPDC045470. The sequence continues at coordinate 55,084 of NZ_JBEZAN010000017.1, read as the reverse complement.
TGCGCTTCTGCTCAAGGATGTGCGCGCTCCAGCCCGCCGTGCGGGCACAGGTGAACATCGACGTGAACATGTGCGCCGGGACCTCCGCGAAGTCCAGCACGATCGCCGCCCAGAACTCCACGTTCGTCGCCAGGACCCGGTCCGGACGCCGGTTGTGCAGCTCCTCCAGGGCGGCCTTCTCCAGCGCCTCCGCCACCTCGAAGCGCGGCGCGCCCAGCTCACGGGCGGTGCGCCGCAGCACCCGGGCCCGCGGGTCCTCGGCCCGGTACACCCGGTGGCCGAAGCCCATCAGCCGCTCGCCGCGGTCCAGCGCCTGCTTCACGTACGCCGTCGCGTCCCCCGTCCGCTCGATCTCCTCGATCATGCCGAGGACCCGGGACGGCGCCCCGCCGTGCAGCGGCCCGGACATCGCGCCGACCGCGCCCGACAGCGCGGCCGCCACGTCGGCGCCGGTCGAGGCGATGACACGGGCCGTGAACGTGGACGCGTTCATGCCGTGCTCGGCCGCCGAGGTCCAGTAGGCGTCGACCGCCGCGACGTGCTTGGGGTCCGGCTCGCCGCGCCAGCGCTTCATGAAGCGCTCGACGATCGTGCCGGCCTTGTCGATCTCCTTCTGCGGCACCATCGGCAGCCCCTGCCCGCGCGCCGACTGCGCGACGTACGACAGCGCCATCACCGCCGCCCGCGCCAGCTCGTCGCGGGCGGTCTCCACGTCGGTGTCCAACAGCGGTTTCAGGCCCCACACCGGCGCGAGCATGGCCAGCGCGGACTGCACGTCCACCCGGATGTCACCCGAGTGGACGGGGATCGGGAACGGTTCGGCCGGCGGCAGCCCCGGGTTGAACGACCCGTCGACCAGCAGCCCCCACACGTTCCCGAAGGAGACCTTGCCGACCAGGTCCTCGATGTCGACGCCCCGGTAGCGCAGCGCGCCGCCCTCCTTGTCCGGTTCGGCGATCTCCGTCTCGAACGCGACGACTCCTTCGAGTCCGGGTACGAAGTCGGACATCAGGCGGCTCCTCAAGATGTGGACGACATGCGGCTCATGACCAAGATGCCGTGCGTGCGAGATCTGTCAGGTCAGGCTGGTCGGGTCGGGCGTTTCGGGTGGTTCGGGCCGGCGGTGCGGTGGACGCCGTCCGGAAGTCCGCCGCGGTGACCGGCCGGCGGACGGCCCCGGCGGGACCACCGGCTCCGCGGGCCGCTCCGGGCGTCGGACGACGGGTCCGGGCGCCGGTCCGGTTACGCGGCCGCCCCTGCGGCTCGCGGTCCGTCCCGGTCACTCCCGTCATGCCCCGCGCGGGCGTTGGTCACCCGACCGGCACCCGTGGCTTCCCGCCCGGAGCACGTCACTTCGATCACTTCAGGGCGGACACGATATCCCGCACCGCCCGTGCGCCACAGTGGCGCGCGGCACGATTTTGGCCGGTCCGGTACGTGCCGGGAAGGGTGAGATCCGGCACACCGGACGATTCGCTTAAGCGAGGGTTACGCCACGTCGACCAAGGGCAGACTTCCCTGCCACCCGGCTGCCCCAACCGGCCCTCATGCTGCAAGATGTGGCCGTGCACTCCGCCGACACGCCCACCCCGGACCCGCTCGATCCCTCCGCCATGCGGGCGCAGTACCGCGCCGAGGGACTCACCGAGGCAGAACTCGCCCCCGGCCCGTACGACCAGTTCGCTCGCTGGTTCAAGGAAGCGGCCACCAGCGGACTGCACGAACCGAACGCGATGATCGTCTCGACCGCCGACGCCGCGGGCCGCCCCAGCTCAAGGACCGTACTGCTCAAGCGGTTCGACGAGCACGGCTTTGTCTTCTTCACCAACTACGGCAGCCGCAAGGGCCGCGACCTGGCGGAGAACCCGCACGTCTCGCTGCTCTTCCCCTGGCACCCGCTGGCCCGGCAGGTCGTCGTGACCGGCACGGCCGCCCGCATCGGCCGCGACGAGACCGCCGCGTACTTCCGTACCCGCCCGCACGGCTCCCAGCTCGGCGCCTGGGCCAGCGACCAGTCCACGCCGGTCGCCTCCCGCGCCGAACTGGAACGCGCCTACGACGATCTGGCGGCCCGCTACCCCGAGGGCGAGCAGGTACCGGCGCCGCCGCACTGGGGCGGCGTACGGGTCGTCGCGGAGACCGTCGAGTTCTGGCAGGGCCGGGAGAACCGCCTGCACGACCGGCTGCGGTACGAGCGCGAGGGCGCGAGCTGGTCGGTCGTACGGCTGGCGCCCTGAGGGGCCGTACGGCTCGCGCCTGAGGGGCGGCGGGTACGGCCTACGTGCCCGCGCGCCGAGAAGCGGCGGGTGCCGCCTACGCGTCCGGGTCCGGAGACGCAGACGACCCGCGGGCTGCTTCCCCCGCGCCTGGGGCGCGAAGGGGCCGGTCGGACGAACCGGCAGCCCGCGGGTCGGGTGACTGCTTGGGATTGGCCGGCTGCACAGCTCTCTCCTGTGCTGGTCCGGCGCTGCACACTGAGTGCGACGACGGGCCGCTAGCCCGCAGCCACCTCACGCGTCCGGTGCGAAATCATCTGCCGAACCACCTCCCTTCTCGTGTGCCTCACACCCTAGGAACCGGTACGGCGGCCGCACAACCGAATTTCGGCGGCAGGGATTTGAGGGATTTCCCCGAATGGGGTGTGGTCCGCGTCACGTTCCAGTTGAATGATCCGGCGTGCAGCACGTACGGCCGCGTTCGTAGGGGGTGCCAGTGGCTGCTTCGTCTTCGTCGTCCTCCTCCTCGTCCTCATCGTCGTCATCGTCATCGTCTTCTTCGTCGTCCTCGCCCTCGTCGCGCCGCTTCGCGCCCGTACCGCCCGGCGGGCAGGGCCGGGAAGCGGACCGGGACGGCCCGCCACCGGACGACGCGTGCGCGGACGGGTGCCCCGGAGCGGACCAGGACCCGCAGCCGGACAGCGACGACTCCGGCCTGCTCGCCGCCCTGCTGGACGGGATGGACGCCGCGCTGTGCGCCTTCGGCGCGGACGGCTCGGTCACCCACTGGAACCGCGAGGCGGAACGCATCCTCGGCTGGACGGCGGACGAGGCGGTCGGCCGCCAGGGACTGGCCGGCTGGGCGGTACGCAAGGAGGACGCCGACGAGGTGGAGGCCCGCCTGCTGGCGGCGACCCGCTCACCCGGGCGCCAGGTCCACGAGTTCGCGCTGCTGACCAAGGACGGGCGCCGCGTCCTGGTACGCACCCAGTCCTCCGCGGTGCTCGGGCCCGACGGCCGGGCGGCCGGCGTGTACTGCGCGTTCAGCGAGGTGCACACCCAGATCGACCTGGAACGGTCCATCGCGCTGAGCGAGGCGCTCTTCGTGGACGCCTCCTGGGCCGTGGTGCTGGTCGACGCCGACCTGCGGCCCGCGGTCGTCAACGCGCACGCCGCCCGCGCCCTGGGCATGGGCCGTACGGCCGTGCTCGGACGCCCGCTGGGCGACCTGCTGACCCAGGGCGTGGAGGAACTGGAGAGCGCCCTGACGCACGTCCTCGCCGAAGGCACCCCGCCCGCCGCCGCCGAACTGTGGGTGACCCTCCGGTCCGACGAGGCCGAACAGACCCGCCGGTGCTGGCGCAGCGGCTTCGTACGGCTGGCCTCGCCCCTCACGGAGGAACCCGTACCGCTCGGCGTGGGCTGGCTCTTCCAGGACGTCACGGACGCCAAGCGCACGGAACAGGAGAGCGCCCTGCTGCGCTTCCGCGCCCAGCAGCTGCACCGGGCGGGCCGGGCCGCGGGGGAGTGCGAGGGCCCGACGGAGGCGGCGGCGGTCCACCTGGACTTCGCCCTCGCGGGGTTCGCCGACCACGGGCTGGTCGATGTGGTGCGGGGCGGGACCGGCGAGGACGGCGGCGCCGGTGAGGGGAGCGGCACCGGCGTCCCTCCGGAGAGCGCGCCCGCCCTGGTACGGGCCATCGCCTCACCTGCCGGCGCGCCCGGCCCCTCCGAGGCGGTCCCGCCGACCGGGATTCCGGTGGCCTACGGTGCGGGCCACCCGGCCGCGCTGGCGCTGGAACGGTGCGGCTCGGTACGGGCCGGCGCGGGCGCGGCCGTCGCGGAGGGCTGGGCCGCGGCCCGCAAGTGGCCGGACGGCACCGTGCACGGCCTGTGCGTGGTGCTGCGCAGCCGGGGGCGGACGCTGGGCGTGGTGACGTTCCTGCGCGGGCCCTCACGGCGGCCCTTCGACCGCGCGGACGCGGCGTACGCGGAGGACGTCGCCTCCCGGATCGCCGCGGCGCTGGATCTCGCGGGCGAGGTGGCGGGGGGCTGAGGGGTTGGTGGGGCCGGGGGTGCCTGGGGGCTGGTGGGGCCTGAGGGGCCGGCGGGGTCGGTGTTGGGCCGCCGTCCCCGCTTCCGTACCCCGTCCGCTACTGCCGGTAGTAGATCCGGTCCGCGTACTCCCGCATCACCCGGCCGTTCCAGTCGTGGCCGCCGTCCACGTTCCCGGAGCGCAGCAGCGGCGGGTCGATGCCGCGGTCGGCCAGGACGCCCGCGGCCGTCGCGACGACGGCCTGCATGACCGCGCTGGTGACGACCGTCGAGGCCGGGGCGAACGGCGCCTCGATGCCCGGCAGCGTCAACTCCGCGTCGCCCACCGGGATCTTGCTGTCCAGGACGATGTCGCAGTGGTCCCGCAGATATGTGCCGGAGACGTGCCGTGACCTGGTCTCCTCCGCGTACGCCACCGAGGTCAGCCCGATGACCTTCAGGCCCAGCGCCCGCGCGTTCATGGCCATCTCGACCGGCAGCGAGTTGCGGCCGGAGAGCGAGATGACGATCAGCACGTCACCGGCCTCCAGGGGGCTGGTGTCCAGGACTGCCCCGGCCAGTCCGTCCACCCGCTCCAGCGCGCTGCCGAGCGTCGCGGGCCGTACGTCGACGCCGACGACGCCCGGGACGGTGAGCAGGTTCATGAGGGCGAGGCCGCCGGCCCGGTAGACCGTGTCCTGCGCGGGGAGGGAGGAGTGCCCGGCGCCGAAGACGAAGACCCGGCCGCCGGCCTCGACGGTGTCGGCGATGAGCGTCCCGGCGGCGCCGATCCGCTCGTCCTCCTCGTCGCGCACCCGGCGCAGCAGGTCGATCGCGGCGTCGAAGTACTGCCCGGCCAACCGGTTGCTCTCGCCCATCGCCGCGGGGCCCCTCTCGTCGGTACTCATCGGTCTTGTACGTTGGTCCTCGTACGTTTGTCCTACGTTCTGACGCATCCGGCAGTACGAGCCGGCCGGGGTGCCGCGTGCCTGCCCTGGCGGGACGGCCGTGGCGCGGATCACGTTGCGGTCTGGACCAGTGCCCTGTCAATACGGTGTGCGCCACCGCTCGCGACCGGACGGACACCTTCCGGCCGCCGGGACGTCGCCCGGTTGCCGTCCCGCCGCGGGGCGGGTGCCGCCGTACCGGGGCTTCGGGAGGGTCCGGCCGGAGCGGACGCGGATCCGTTGTCAGTGGGATGCGTCAGAATTGAGTTCAGGGCCACCGCACGACACATCAAGGGGCACGCATGTCCGGACTGATCGACACCACGGAGATGTATCTCCGCACCATCCTTGAGCTGGAAGAGGAAGGTGTGGTCCCGATGCGCGCCCGGATCGCCGAGCGGCTCGAACAGAGCGGCCCGACGGTCAGCCAGACCGTGGCGCGCATGGAGCGGGACGGCCTGCTCACGGTCGCGGGCGACCGCCACCTGGAGCTGACCGAGGAGGGCCGCCGGCTGGCGACCCGCGTCATGCGCAAGCACCGGCTCGCCGAGTGCCTGCTCGTCGACATCATCGGACTGGAGTGGGAGCAGGTGCACGCCGAGGCGTGCCGCTGGGAGCACGTGATGAGCGAGGCGGTCGAGCGCCGCGTCCTGGAGCTGCTGCGGCATCCGACGGAGTCGCCGTACGGCAATCCGATCCCGGGTCTGGAGGAGCTGGGCGAGAAGGCCGAGGCCGACCCGTTCCTGGACGCCGGCATGGTGAGCCTGATGGACCTGGAGGCCGGCGCGGACGGCAAGACGGTCGTGGTGCGCCGGATCGGCGAGCCCATCCAGGCCGACGCCCAGCTCATGTACACGCTGCGGCGGGCCGGGGTGCAGCCGGGCGCGGTGGTCAGCGTGACCGAGTCCTCCACGGGCGTCCTGGTCGGCAGCAGCGGCGAGGCGGCGGAGCTGGAATCCGAGATCGCCGCGCACGTCTTCGTCGCCAAGCGCTGACCTCCGTCCGCCCCCGCTCCGCCCGCCTGACCTGGCCCGACGGCCGCTCCGGAGTACTGCTCAACCGCTGTGCCGACGGACGGAGTTGGCGGAACGCGAGCGGAGCGGCCGGTGGCGTGTCACGCTGGCGCTGAGCGTGTGCGTGAAGGCTTGCCGAGGGTCGCGCGGCGATGCCGTACGGACCCCGGCAGGCGTGCGCGCGCGACGACAGCGGGCTCATGACGTGTGGCGCCGGAGGCCCGGGGCGAGGCGGCTGAACGACGCACTGGGCGCGACCGCGCCTGCCGCCGCGGGCCCGGGTCGGGGAGGGGGCTCGGGTGAGGAGCGCTCCGCCGCGACCCCCGGTTCGGCCCCGGACGGTGCCCCTGGTCTCGAAGTGTCCGGTCTGGGAGCGCCTGACCCCGATGCGCCCGGTCCTGAAACGCCTGACCCCGATGCGCCCGGGCTTGAAGCGCCGGGTCACGATGCGCCCGGGCTTGAAATGCAGGGCTTTGCAGTGCCTGCCCCCGAAGTGCCCGGCCCCGGTGTGTCCGGCCTCGGAGCGCTTGATCGTCAGGTGCGCGAAAAGGTCGATGTGTGCGGCGACTTCGGGAAGTCGCAGGGGTGAAAGCGGCACTCCCGGGTGCTGCCGACCGGCCGGTGTCCGGGCCGCCCGCCGGCGGGCCGCCCGTCGGCGCCGCGGCGGCCGTGGCCCCGTGAACGACCAGGGCCCCGGCGCTGCGAGCAGCCGGGGCCCCGCCTCCCCACGTCCCCCCGCCAAGACCCGGAGCCCCGAGCTCTCAGGGTCTTTCCCCGTGGGCCCCCTTCCCGGTGGGGCCCGCCTCCCGCTACGTGTCTCCCCTCGGCGAGGACCGGCAATCCTTGGGTGTGGTCACCCGAACGAGGGTTATTGGGCGCAGGAACAGCGTATTCGAATAGGGGTTCGATAGTGTGGGGCTGCTCAAGGACCGAATGGGGGTGCCAGGGCCCGTGGTGCGGCGTATCGACGTGACGGGGACCGGCGGCGTCCGGCTCGCCGCCTGGGAGTTCACCGACCCGCCGAAGACCGGCCGGGGCGGGGAGGAGGGGGAGCGCGGCCCCGGTGTGCTGCTCCTGCACGGCCTCATGGGCCGGGCGTCGCACTGGGCCGAGACCGCCCGCTGGCTCGGCTCCCGCTGCCGCGCCGTCGGCCTGGACCAGCGCGGCCACGGCCGCAGCGAGAAGCCCCAGGACGGCCCGTACGACCGCGAGGCGTACATCGCTGACGCCATAGCCGCCATCGAGCAGCTCGGCCTGGCGCCCGCCGTCCTGATCGGCCACTCCATGGGCGCCCTGACGGCCTGGCAGGTGGCCGCCCGCCGGCCCGACCTCGTCAGCGCGCTGGTCGTCTGCGACATGCGGGCCTCCGCCCTGGGCGCGGCCTCGCAGCAGGAGTGGGCGGACTGGTTCGGCTCCTGGCCGGTCCCGTTCGCCACCCTCGCGGACGTACGCAAGTGGTTCGGCGAGGAGGACCCGACCCTGGAGCGGCCCCAGCCGGCCCGCGGCGAGTTCTTCGCCGAGATCATGGCCGAACGCGCGGACGGCTGGCGTCCGGTCTTCTCCCGCCACCAGATGCTCACCGCCCGCGAGACCTGGGTCCACGACGCCCATTGGGAGGACCTCGCACTGGTGCGGTGCCCCACGCTCGTGGTCCGCGGCCTGGACGGCGAACTGGGCCGCGCCGAGGCCCAGGAGATGGTCCGCGTCCTCCCGCACGGCGCCTACGCCGAAATCCCGGACGCCGGGCACTGGCTCCCCTGGGAGGCCCCCGAGGAGTGGCGAGGCGTACTGGGCCCCTTCCTGGAGTCCGTCCTCCCGCCCTGACCCCCCGTCACCGCCCGCGCCGGGTTTCCGTTCCCGCGCCCGTCCCTGCTCCCTCACCCACTCCCGCCCCTGCCGTCCCTCCCGCCCCATTTTCCGTGCCGGGCCCGCCGCGGTCTCGGTAGTGTCGGTGACCATGCGCCTTCTTGTGCTCGGTGGAACGTCCTTCGTGGGCCGCGCGATCGTCGAGGACGCCCTGCGTACCGGAGCCGAGGTGACCCTGTTCGGCCGGGGCCGCACCAACCCCGACCTGTTCCCCGGCCTGCCCCGGCTCATCGGCGACCGTGACACCGGCGACTACGCCGCCCTGAGCGAGGGCGGTTGGGACGCGGTCGTCGACGTCAGCGGTTATGTCCCGCGACACGTCGGACAGGCGATGGACGCCCTGGGTGACCGTGTCGGCCGGTACCTGTTCATCTCCAGCCACGCGGTCTACGAACGTACGGGCGTGGCCCCGGGGAGCGACGAGGACACCCCGCGCCGTCCGCCCGTACGCGACACCGAGGAGCTGAGCGAAGCCACGTACGGCCCGCTCAAAGTGGCCTGCGAGGACGATGTGACCGCCCGGTACGGGCCGCGGGCGACGATCGTACGGCCGGGCAAGGTGGCCGGACCGCACGACTCGATGGACACGTTCACGTACTGGGTACGCCGCGCCGCGCGCGGCGGCCGGGTGGCCCTGCCGGGCGACCCCGCGCAGCCGGTACAGGTCGTCGACTCGCGCGACCTGGCCCGCCTGGTGGTGCGGTTGCTCACCGACGACCGCCCCGGCGCCTTCCATGCGGTGGGCCCGGCCGAGCCGACGACACTCGGCGAACTGATCGAGTCCTGCGCACGGGCGGCGGGCACCGAGATCGACATCGTGCCGGTCCCTCCCGAGGGTGCGCCCCGGATGTTCCCGCTGGTCCGCGCGAGTTGGGCGACCCAGCAGCGCAGCGCGGCGCGCGCCCGGCAGGCGGGCATGCCCGCGACACCACTGGAGGTGACGGCGGCCGACGTCCTGGCCTGGGACCGTGCCCGGGGCGAGCCCCCGCTCCGCCTCGGCTACACCCCCGAAGAAGAACAAGCCGCCCTCGCCGCCCTGCCCTCGACCCCGGCCCCGCCCGCCACAGCCTGAAGCCGGGGGTACCCCCACATCCGGGGCAGGCGCTGCGCACGCGCGGCACGATGGTGCCCCCGGCGCCACTACCGCGACCTCGTGGACCCGGATGTCAGGTGGGCCACCCGGCTCGATCCGGTAGCGCAGCTCTTCGGCCTGCTGCCCGGCGCCTGCCGCCGCCTTCATACGCTCCCGCGCATGAACTCCCCGTAGTCGGCCAGGAACGTCCCCTTACGCGTGCGCAGCGATTCGAGGGGGCGTCGCTCCTCTCATCGACGCCAGCGAACGTCAGCGTGACCTTCCGCTTTCCTTCCTCCGGGGTGAGTGCGCACAGGGCGTCGAAGCCCGGCCGGTCCCCACGACGCGGCGAACCCGCGATGCAGCGGGAAACACGTGGCGAGCGGCGACCCACTGTGCTCACACCGGCAGCGCGCTCCAGCGTTGCTGAGTCGGGGGCGGGTCATCGTGAGGGGTCGAGTTCGCGTTGGACGTGGGTGGTCAGGGAGGTGTCGGTCAGCAGGGAGCCGTAGCCGGTGGCCGACCACAGGCTGTGCTCGTGCGGTACGTCGAAGTACGGGACGGGCCGGCCGGCCCGCTGGTCGGTGAGCGTGTCCGGCTCCCGGCGGGACCGGAGGTCCCGTATGCAGGTCGCGCAGGCGCCTACCTGGAAACGCTCGCCGTCGTCGGACGGGCGCCAGGGTATGCGCCGGGCCGCCGGGCCGTGCAGCGGGTGGAAGAAGCACAAGGGGAGCGGCGCCTTCGACCCGTCGAGGGCTGTGCGGCCCTCGTGGACGAGGGCGAAGACGCCTGCCAGGTCGGGGACTCCACTCGCCCGCTGCAAAAGTGCCTCGGCCGTGGCGCAGGACTCGCGGGCCCGACCCGTGGCCGCCGGGGCAGCCCGGTTGCCCTGCGCGTGCCCGGCCAGACGGGCGACTTCCTCAGCGGCACGCTCCCGTATCCCGGCCTCGTCGGCGCGGTGCACGGCGGCGAAGACCGCCCGGGGGATCGCCAACGGCTGTGCGAGGTCCCGCAGTCGCGAGCGGCGCCGGAGCAGGAGACCGACCGCCGCGACGAGCAGGAGCGGTCCGGCGGCGAGGAAGAGGAAGCGGAGAGGGGAGGCAGCCGTGGTGGTGGGGGAGGACAGGGCTGTGTGGAGGGCCGCTGTCGTGGTCGCGGACGTTCTTCCGGTCAGCCACATGCTTCCCCACCCCCGTTCACCGGCTGCGCCGGTGGCCGCGTCGACGGCCGTGGCGATGTCCGTGTCGACGCGTGTGTCGACGCGGCGATCATTTCGTCGCCGCGTTCCACGACGGTACCGGCCCGGCAAGTGCCGTGGGGAAGCCTGTGGACAACTTCGGACGGGCTGCGCCGACAGCGTCGGCGCAGCCCCGAGTCTCACCCCTTGCTGACCGCGCCCAGGATCTCCGGCAGGCGCCGCGCCACCAGCGGTGCCGCCACCCGCATGCCCAGGAGCGCGATGCCGACCCCGTACGCCGCTCCGACCGGCAGCAGCAGCCACAGCAGGCTGTGCAGGCCCGCCACGTGCAGCCAGATCAGCAGTCCGATCATCGGCGCGGCCAGTACGGCGCTCACCAGCATGCCGCCGAACAGGCTGAACCAGGCGATGGCGCCCTGGCCGGGGGCGACGTTCTTGTTGCTCTCGGCGGGAATCGAGTACGGGAACACCGCCGAGGCCATCGCGCCGGTCGCCACCAGGGCGCCGAGCAGGGCCAGCGACAGTCCGTAGACGTCGAAGAACGCCGACCACGGCCCGAGGAAGGCCGCCGCGCCGATCACGACCAGCGTCACGAACGGCACGCCGACCAGGGCCAGGCCCAGCCCGCGCGCCCGCAGTTCCAGGTAGGCGTCGCGGGGCGTGGAAATCGTCGAGGCGACCATCCAGAACGCCGAGGTGTCCTGCCCGAACTGGTTGTACATCTGCATGCCCAGCAGGGCCGGCGCCGAGAACGCCGTGTAGATGCTGCCGCCGCCCTGGATGGCGGAGATGAACGGGACGAGCAGGCCCACGGCGAACGCCATCGCCCACGACATCTTGGACTTCGGGTCACGCCACGCGTAACGCATCATCCGCAGGACGACGGTGCCCGTACGGCTCTCGGGCAGCAGCCGCTGCAGGCCGCCGCCCGAGGAGCGTTGCTTGCGCGCGCTGTCCTTCTCGACGGCCTGGAGGGTGGAGGAGTCGGGCGAGGTCATCAGCGTGGTCAGGGTGCGCTGCCACCACCACAGCAGCAGGCCGAGCGCCACGGCGGCCAGCGCCAGGCCCAGGACGGCACGCCCGTACGAGCCTTCGCTCGCCGCCTGGACCGCGTCGACGGCCGAGGCGGGCGGCACCCAGCGCAGGATGTCGGAGACGGGTTCCAGTGCGGACAGCCCGGCGCCCGAGCCGAACAGTTTCTGCGTGCCGACGTTCACGCCCTGTGCGCCGATGGCGACGAACAGGCCGCTCAGTACGGCGAGGTCGCGGCCCCGGCGGCTGGTCAGCAGCCGTACGTTGGCGGTGGCCACGGCGCGCGCCAGCGCCACGCACACCAGGACGACCAGGACGACGGCGAGGACACCGACGACCGCGGCGCCCGCAGTGTGCGCCAACATGATCGCCGAGCCGACGGCCACCGCCAGGGTGAAGACCGGGCCGATGCCGACCAGCGACGTGATCAGCAGCGAGACGATGAGCGGCCGGGGCCGCAGCGGCAGCATGACCAGCCGGGTCGGGTCGAGGGTCTCGTCGCCCGAGGGGAAGAACAGCGGCATCGCCGCCCAGCCCAGTGTCAGTACGGCGGCGAGCAGCACGCCGAGCGCGCCCGCGTGGTCGACGCCGCGCAGGGCGATCAGGCCGAGCAGGACACCTGCCGCACACAGCAGGGACATGACCAGCGACGCCACATAGGCGACGGTCCGGCCGGACGACTGGCGCAGGCCGTTGCGCAGCAGGGACAGCTTGAGCCGTACGAAGACCGGCGTCAGCGACGTCGCCGGGGCCGCGTGCGGGGCGCCGGGCGGCGCCCCGGCGGGTGTCGTGGAGGTGGCGGAGGTGCTCATCGGGCGGCCCCGCCGCCCAGCCAGTCCAGGTCCTGTCCGGCCGCGCGGCCGTTGGCACCGACCAGTTCGAGGAAGGCGTCCTGGAGGGACGGCGCGTCGCCGCGCACCTCGGCGGTCGGGCCGTCCGCCCGGATACGCCCGCCCGCCATCACCGCCACCCAGTCGCACAGCGACTCCACCAGCTCCATCACATGGCTGGAGAAGACGACGGTGGCCCCGGAGGAGGTGTAGCGCTCCAGTACGCCGCGGATGGTCTGCGCGGACACCGGGTCGACGCCCTCGAACGGCTCGTCCAGGAAGAGCACCTCCGGGTTGTGCAGCAGCGCCGCCGCCAGCCCGATCTTCTTGCGCATACCGGTCGAGTAGTCGACGACGAGCTTGTTCTGCGCGCCGGCCAGGTCCAGTACCTGCAGAAGCTGGTCGGCGCGCTTGTCGACCTCCGCACCGGGCAGCCCCCGCAGCCGCCCGATGTACGCCAGGAGTTCGCGGCCGGACAGCCGCTCGAACAGGCGCAGCCCTTCGGGCAGTACGCCGATACGGGACTTCACCGCGACCGGGTCGTGCCACACGTCGTGGCCACCGATCTCCACCTGCCCGGCGTCCGGGCGCAGCAGGCCGGTCACCATCGAGAGGGTGGTGGTCTTGCCCGCGCCGTTCGGGCCGACCAGGCCGATGAACCGGCCCGCCGGCAGCGTGAGGTCGATCCCCGCCACGGCGATCTGTTCCCCGTACTTCTTCCACAGCCCTTGGATGCGCACGGCGGGCGGAACCGTGCCGTCCGCCCGGATGGACGGACCGTCCGGTGGTGTGCGCGCCTTCGCCGTCTGGTCGATGTTCTCCGGTTCGTTGGCCACCGGCCTGCCCTTCGACGTCCCCGCGGGGGCTGGTCGTGCCCCCGTCCGTTCATCACACGATACGTGCGGGTGTGCGACGGGACCGGTACGTCCGAACGGCCGCGTGTGCGGCGTGGAGGGAGGGGCGCGCGGTTCTGTGCAGGGGCGTGCGCGGCGCGACAGGCGCCCGGCGCACACGCGCGGTGCACGGGGGCGGGGCGGCGGAGCGGCGGGTACGGCAGGCGCGCCCCGTACGGTTCCGCCGCTCCGTCCTCACCGTCCGCGTGCCGCCGCGGCCTCCCGCCCGCAGGCGTACGCCAGAGGGCTGATGAGTTCGTCCGCGTCCGGCAGCCACCGGTTGGCGGCGGTGGGCTCACGTACCCACTGCACCGCCCCGTGCGCCCCCACGCGCGTCGGCGGCGCGGCGACGTAGTCGCCCTCGCCCCGTGCGACCAGGTCCAGCGACGCGGGCGGCCAGCCCAGGTGGCGCACCAGGTCGGGCACCTTGACCGCGGCGCCGGGGAGGACGAAGAAGAGCATCCGGCGGCCCGGGGTGCGGGTCACCGGCCCGAGCGGCAGGTCCATCCGCTCCATCCGGGCCAGGGCCAGGCAGCCGGCCGTCTCGGGCACGTCGAGCGCCTCGAACGTACGGCCTGTCGGCAGCAGGATCGAGGCGCGCGGATTCCTGCTCCACAGGCGGCGGGCGGCCGTCGCGCTGCCCGTGGCGTGGCCGGCCCAGCCCGGTACGGCGGGGTGCGCGCCGGGCGCGGCGCAGTCGGCCGCGCCGCACGAGCAGCGCGGCACTTCGCCCTCGTCCTCCAGCCATGCGCCGGGCAAGACGTCCCAATGCCGCTCTTCCGCGTAACGCACCGCAGTTTCGATCAACAGCTCGCCACGCTGCTCGGGGACCTGAGAGGCTCCTGTGACTCCGATGGTGTCTTCCACGTGGTGGACAACTTTCCCCGTCACCAAGGGTTACGGCCGACATGTGCACCACCCCGGCGCATCGTTCCCGCACGTGGGGCGCATGGATGCATGGCTGGGGGCGCGTGCGGGGCAGCGCCGGGAGAACGGGTAGCCACCTGCGTGACGGGCGGAGAGGCCGCCCGGCGGCAGGCCGCGGCACAGCCGGCACGGACCCCGGAGCGAACGCCGGGACCGCACGGCGCGGCGGCGCCGCGAGCAGGACGCGGGTACCGCACGGCGTACCCCGGTTCGGCCGATTCCCCGGAACACCGTTCCACCGAACGTTCGGACGTCGAACACGGAACACCGAAGACCGCACACGGAACACGAAACACCGAACACGGAACACGAAACACCGACGACCGAACATCGAAGACCGGAGCAGCAGGAGCCGAGACCGTGAGGCAGTACCCGGGACCGGAGCGACAGGACGTGCCGGACACCGCAATCCGGCGGAGCGATCCGCCGGCCGGCCGACCCGATCGCCACAACCCGGAAATGTCAAGGCTTCGGCGGACATGACGCACATCCGAGATATCCCGGATATCCGGCATATGCGTGGGGAATTGGTCCACGGGTACGGCGTTCGCTGGTGAACGCGCAGCAGTAATCAGGGGGTGCAGTATGGCCGCCAGGCCACTCGTCGCGCGGCAGCCGAACGAACGGCTGCAGGCGCTCATCCAGGAAGCCGCCTGTTCCAACGCCGGACTCGCCCGCCGCGTCAACATGTGCGGCGCCGAACACGGCCTCGACCTGCGCTACGACAAGACCTCCGTCGCCCGCTGGCTGCGCGGCCAGCAGCCGCGCGGCCGGGCCCCCGCCATCATCGCGGAGGCGCTGGGCCGCAAACTCGGGCGGACGGTCACCATCGACGAGATCGGGATGGCCGACGGCAAGAACCTCGCGTCCGGTGTGGGCCTGCAGTTCTCGCCCACCGTCCTCGGTGCCATCGAGCAGGTCTGCGAGCTGTGGCGCAGCGACGTCGGCCGGCGCGACTTCCTGAGCGGCTCCACCGTGGCCGCCTCCGCGCTGGTCGAACCGAGCAGGGACTGGCTCATCACCAGTGCCGACCCGCAGGTCGCGCGCAACGCCGGGGCGCGGGTGGGCATCTCGGACGTCGAAGCCGTACGGGCCATGACCACGGCCCTGGGCGAGCTGGACCACCGCTACGGCAGCGGCCATGTCCGGCCGGTCGTCGTCCACTACCTCAACAGCGTCGTCTCCGGGCTGCTGGCCGGCTCGTACCGCGAGTCGGTCGGCCGCGAACTGTTCGCGTCGGTCGCCCGGCTGACGGAACTGGGCGGCTACATGGCCGTCGACACCGGCCAGCCGGGGCTGGCGCAGCGCTACTACATCCAGGCGCTACGGCTGGCGCAGGCGGCCGGCGACCGCGGGTACGGCGGCTACGTGCTGGCCGCCAGCATGAGCCACCTCGCCGCCTCGCTCGGAAACCCCCGGGAGATCGCGCAGCTCGCGAAGGCCGCCCAGGAAGGAGCGCGGGGACACGTCACGCCGCGTGCGGAGGCGATGTTCTTCGCGGCGGAGGCGCGCGGGCACGCGTTGATGGGTGACGCGCGCGCCTTCCAGGTCGTGGCGGGCCGGGCGGTGGGCGCCATGGAACGCGCCGTCGGCTCCTCCGGGGCCGGCGACGACCCGGTGTGGATCTCGCACTTCGACGAGGCGTACCTCGCCGACGAACTCGCGCACTGCCATCGTGACTTGGGCCAGG
The DNA here is from genome assembly GCF_040646595.1 of Streptomyces sp. NPDC045470. NCBI lineage: Bacteria > Bacillati > Actinomycetota > Actinomycetes > Kitasatosporales > Streptomycetaceae > Streptomyces > Streptomyces sp. NPDC045470. Next base: position 39,366 of record NZ_JBEZAN010000017.1, on the reverse strand, counting down.
CGGGCGCGGCGCGCCAGCGCGCTCAGGAAGCGGTGGACGGGCACCCCGAAGGACGGGCGCGGCGGCGCGCCATCGGGCTGGTGCTGCTGGCCAGCGCGCAGGTGCAGCAGCGCGAGATCGAGCAGGCGTGCCACACGGGCACCCAGGCCATCGAGTTGCTGAGCGGGCTGCGGTCGAACCGCGGCGCGGAGTATCTGGAGGACTTCCAGTTGCGGCTGGAGCCGTACCGGGACGAGCCGGTGGTGCGGGAGTTCGGTGCCCGGCTGGAATTGCGGGCAGCCGCGTAGCGGATTCGCGGCCCGCGGCAGCCGGGGGAGGGCCTGTCGGCGCCCGGGCCGCCTCGTCCTTCTCCGCCGGGCGGACCGCGCAGGGTCCGCCCGGCGGGCCCTCCCGAACTGCCACAGGGGCCTCAGAAGGGCCTGGAAGGCCCTTGTGGGGCGTTAAGGGTGGGTGGTGACCAGGGGACATGGTCGAACGAGACTGCGACCCGGTAGCGTGAGCCGACGCTTCCGTAAGTCAGCAGATCGTAGGAGTCCCGGTGACGCAGAGCGGACAGGGCAACGACCCGCACTATCCTGCGGGCGAGCCCGCGCGAGAGGGCGTTGTGCTGCCCGCTCACGGTGATCCGTGGGTCCCCGGCCAGCAGGCCGCACCGCCCGCGGGCCAGCCTTGGGGGCAGCCCTGGGGGCCCGAGCAGCAGCAGACGCCGGGCGCGCAGCCGGTGCAGGGACAGCCGGTTCAAGGCCAGCCGGTGCAGGGCCAGCCGGTGCAGGGACAGTCGATACCGGGGCAGCCGGTTCAGGCTCCGCCGGTTGCGGGGCAATTGGGGCAGGGGCCCTCGTACGGCGGTCAGCAGGCGCCCGGTCAGCCGCACGGTCAGCAGCAGCCGCAGTACGGTCAGCAGCAGTCGCAGTACGGCCAGGAGCAACCGTCGCCGTACGGCCGGCAGCAGCCGCCTCCCGCCCAGCAGCAGCCGTACGGGCAGGAGCCTTTCGCCCAGTACCCGCCTGCCCAGCCGATGCCCCCGGCGCCCCAAGCTCCTTCAGGCCCTCCGACGCCGCCGCCCGCGCAGCCGCCGCAGCAGCAGCCGTTCCAGCAGCATCAGCCCCCGGGCGCCGCGCCTATGCCGCCGCCCGCGCAGCCCCCGCAGAACCCGGGGCAGCAGCCGGACCAGGGCCCTGCCCCGGACATGGAAGCGACCGCGCTGATGTCCCCGATGTCCGGAGTGTCCCCGCTCGGCCCGCAGCCCGGGGGCCAGCAGGGCCAGTCCGGCCACCCCGGCCAGCAGGGCCAGCCCATCCAGCAGGGCCACCCCGGCCACCCTGGACAGCAGCCCCGGCCCGGCCAACTCGTCCCCGCGACGCCGCAGGCCGGTGCGCCGATGCCGCCCGCCGCCGGTGACCCGGAGTCGACCGCGCTGCTGCGGCCCATCGGCGCACAGCAGCCGCAGCAGGGCCAGACAGGTGGCGGCACGCAGGGCGGGCAGCCCGGCCCGATGCCCGGTGCCGCGCCGATGCCGCCGGCGGCCGGCGGTCCTGCGGGCGGCCGTCCCGAGACGCCCGGTGAGTCCACCCGTACGCTGCGCGCGATCAAGCCGAACGGCCCGCGGCCCGACGCGGCCCGATCCGCCCAGCCCGCCCCATCCGCCCAGCCGGCGCCGCCCGGCGCCGACTCCGAGGCCACCCAGTTCCTACCGCCGATCGGTCCCGGCACTCCGCCGCCCGGCGCCCCCTTCGGCGCACAACCCGCAGGGCCGGCACACCCCGGCGCCCCCGGCGACCGCCCGACCCCGGCCGAGTTCGAGGGCCTCTTCCGTTCCGGCCCCGGTGGCGCCGCCCCGGCCGCAGCGCCGGGCGCTGTCCCGGACGCCACCGCGCAACTGCCCCGCTTCGACGAGCCGGAGCAGCAGCCGGGGCCGTACGGTCAGCAGCCCTTCGGCGGCCGCCCGCAGTTCGACCAGTACGCGCCGCAGGCGGACCACGGGCCGGACGGCGGCGGACGGCGTCGGCGTTTCGCGCCCGCCGCGATCATCGGTGTCGCCGTGGTGGCCCTGGCGGGCGCCGGGCTCGGCGTCGGCTGGGCGCTCAGCGGGGGCGGTGACGACGGGCCCGCCGAGAAGAAGCAGGAGTCCGCCGGTGCGTCCGGCGCCGCGAAGGACGAGGCGGACGGCAAGGACACCAAGCCGTCACCGTCCGCCGACCCGGTGGCAGCGCAGGCGAAGGGTCTCGACGCGCTGCTGAAGGACAGCAACAACAGCCGTGCCGCCGTGATCGGCGCGGTCAAGAGCATCAAGTCGTGCGACAACCTCGACGCGGCGGCCAAGGACCTCCGGGACGCCGCGAAGCAGCGCAACGACCTGGTGAGCCGACTGGCCGCGCTCCCCGTCGACAAGCTGCCCGGCAGCGGTGAGCTGACCGCCTCGCTCAACGAGGCGTGGAAGTCCTCCGCCTCGGCCGACAACCACTACGCGGCCTGGGCCGGGCAGGTGAAGGGCAAGAAGGGCTGCCCCAAGGGCAAGGCCCGGGGCGGCAAGGAGCCCGCCCAGGGCAACGCGGACAGCGGCCGGGCCACGAAGGCCAAGCAGCAGGCGGCGAAGCTCTGGAACCCGATCGCGCAGAAGTACGGCCTGACGGAGCGCCGCCCGGAACAGCTCTGACGGGCGGCCCCCGGCCCGTCAGCGGCCGGCGCGGACCGGTCGGCCCCTCACGGACAGGCCGGCCCCTCACGGACCGGCCGGACCTTCACAACTTCCCCGACCTCCTCTCCAGGAACAGCAGCCACGCCAGGTACACGCCCCCGCCCACCCCCGTGATCACGCCCACCGGCAGGATGCCCGTACCGGAGACGCGCTGCGCCGACCAGTCGGCGAGGGTGACCAGGACGGCGCCCATCCAGGCGGCGGGCAGGACGTTGGGGCCGGGGGAGCGGGTGAGGCGGCGGGCCAGTTGGGGTGCGGCGAGCGCGACGAAGGGGATCGGTCCGGCGGCGGCGACGGCGAGTGCCGTCAGGCCGGTGCCGGTGGCGAGGAGGGCCAGGCGGCTGCGTTCGGGGGCGACGCCGAGCGCGGCCGCGGTGTCGTCGCCCATCTCCAGCAGGGAGAGCCGCCGGGCCAGCGCCAGGACGGCGGGTGCCAGGGCGACGACGCCGAGGGCGGCCACGCTCACGTCGGGCCAGCCGCGGCCGTTGAGGCTGCCGATCATCCAGGTGGCGGCTTCGGCGGCCTTGCCGATGTCGGCCCGTACGTACAGGTAGCTGGTGAGCGAGCCGAGGACCGCCGAGCCGCCGATGCCGACGAGCACCAGGCGGTAGCCGTGCACGCCGCGCTTCCAGGCCAGCAGGTAGACGGCGGCGGCGGTGGCCAGTCCGCCGGCCACCGCGCCGAGGGCGATCTGCGCGGTGCCGGCCTCCAGGAGGATGACGGAGACGAGGGCGCCGGCCGAGGCGCCGCTGCCGAAGCCGATGACGTCGGGGCTGCCCAGCGGGTTGCGAGCCAGCGACTGGAAGACCGCGCCGCTCATGCCCATCGCGAATCCGGCCAGCAGCCCGTCCAGCACCCGGGGCAGCCGCAGGTCGACCACGACGAAGTCCGCGCCGGGCGGCCCGTCCCCGAAGAGGGTGGCGACGACTTCGCCGGGGCTGAGGCGGTAGCTGCCCATGCCCAGCGACAGGACGGCCACCAGGGTGCCGGTCAGCGCCAGTGCCGCGCAGACCAGCAGGGCGCGGCGGCCCAGCCGCAGGGACAGTCCGCCTCGGGTGCGCAGGACGGTGGGACGGGGCGCCGTGCGGCGCGCGGGGGAGGTGCGGGAGGTGCGTACGGCGGTCATAGCTGGGCCACCTTCCGGCGGCGGACGAGGTGGATGAAGAGCAGGCCGCCGAAGAACGCGGTGACGACCCCGACCTCGATCTCGGCCGGCGGCACCAGCACCCGGCCGATGATGTCCGACCCCAGGAGCAGGACCGGCGCGAAGACGGCGCAGTACGGGAACAGCCACCGGTTGTCGGGGCCGCAGAAAGCCCGTACCGCGTGCGGGATCATCAGGCCGATGAAACCGATCGGCCCGCACACGGCGGTCGCGGCGCCGGACAGCAGGGTGATGGCGACGATGGACAGCACCCGGGTGCGGCCCAGCCGGGCGCCGAGCGAGCGGGCGGTGTCCTCGCCCAGGGCGACCGCGTTCAGCGGGCGGGCCACCGCCAGCGCGAGGACGGCGCCGGCCAGCAGGAACGGCAGCGCGGTCAGCAGCAGGTCGCCGCGGCGGCCGGTGAGGGTGCCGATCGACCAGTGCCGCATGGTCTCCAGGGCACCCAGGTCCGTCAGTTGCAGGCCGTTGACGTAGCCGAAGAGGGCGGCGTTGACCGCGGTGCCCGCCAGGGCCAGCCGTACGGGGGTGGCTGCCCGGCTGCCGCCGAGGGCGTTGACCAGGACGGCCGCCACACCGGCGCCGGCCAGCGCGAACCACAGGTAGCCGGTGAAGGAGGTGATGCCCAGCACGCTGATCGCGGTGACCACGGCGGCCGAGGCGCCCGCGTTGACTCCGAGGAGGCCGGGGTCGGCCAGCGGGTTGCGGGTGAGGGACTGCATCACGGCGCCGGCCAGGCCGAGGGCGGCGCCCGCCGCGACGCCCAGAGCGGTACGGGGCAGCCGCAGTTCCCGCACGATCCGGTCGTCGGCCGTCCCCGTCGATTCGAACAGGCCGTGCCACACCTGGTCGAGGGGGATGGCCTTGGCGCCCACGGCGATGCTCACCAGGACGACGACGGCCAGCAGCGCCAGTCCCAGCAGCAGCCCGCCGGCCCGCAGTACGCGGCGTCCCGCGGGCGGTGCGGGCTCGGCTTCCGGGGCGGGGGCTCCGGTGCGCGCCGCGGTCGCCGTCGTCGTCACGCCGCGCTGCCTTCCCGTTCGGCGGTCCGTTCGGCGGCCCGGACGGTTGCCCGATGACGTACGCACTCCTCGTACGACGGCAGCAGCCCCTGCCGCTCGGCCTCCTCCAGGGTGGGCGCGGCGGCGTCCTTGGCGGACAGCAGCGGGGTGACCCCGGCGGGCCAGTCGATGCCCAGGGCCGGGTCCAGCGGGTGGACGCCGTGTTCGCGCTGCGGCTGGTAGCCCGTGGAGCAGAGGTAGACCACGGTGGCGTCGTCGGACAGGGCCATGAAGGCGTGGCCGAGCCCTTCGGAGAGGTAGACCGCGCTGAGCCCGTCCTCGTCCAGCGGTACGGCCTCCCAGGCGCGGTAGGTGGGGGAGCCGGTCCGCAGGTCCACCACCACGTCCAGGACGGCGCCGCGTACGCAGGTGACGTACTTGGCCTGGCCGGGCGGCACCTCGCTGAAGTGCACGCCGCGCAGCACACCGCGGCGGGAGACGGAGCAGTTGGCCTGCGCCAGTATCGGGGTGCGCCCGGTGGCGCCGGTGAACTCCGGCTGGGTGAACCATTCGTGGAAGGAGCCCCGGTCGTCCCGGTGGACGAGGGGTTCGCGGACCCAGGCTCCTTCGATGCTCAGCGGGCGCATGAGACGGCTCCTTCCAGTGCGGCGGTCACCCGGGTGAACTCGGCGGCGAGCGCGTCGCGCCAGTGCCGGGGCGCGGGCAGCCCGGCGGCGGCCCAGCGGTCGTGGCCCAGCACGCTCCAGGCGGGGCGGCGGGCGGGCCGGTTCAGGGTGGTGCTGTCGGTGGGCCGGACGTGGTCCGGGTCGGCTCCGGCCAGCCGGAAGACCTCGCGGGCCAGTCCGTACCAGGTGGTCGTGCCGCCGGTGGTGGCGTGGAAGACGCCGGCGCGGGCGGGCCCGCGCCCGAGGGCGAGCAGCCGCCCGGCGACGTCGCGGGCCGGAGTGGGCTGGCCGGTCTGGTCGTCCACGACGTCCACGGTGGCGCCGCGCACGGCGCGTTCGGCCATGGCGCGGACGAAGTTGCGGCCGTGGGCGCCGTAGAGCCAGGCGGTGCGGACGACGGTGCCGGTGTGCGGCAGTTCGGCCAGGACGGCCTGTTCCCCGGCGAGTTTGCTGCGGCCGTAGGCGGTGCGGGGCCCGGTCGGCGCGCCTTCGGTGTACGGGGTGGTGGCGTCGCCCGAGAAGACGTAGTCGGTGGACACGTGCAGCAGCCGGGTGCCGGTGCCGGCACAGGCGCGGGCCAGTCCGCGCACCGCGTCGGCGTTGATGCGGTGCGCCTGTTCCTCGTGGGTCTCGGCGCCGTCCACGTCGGTGTACGCGGCGCAGTTGACGACCACGGCCGGGCGGACGCGGCGCAGGGCGGACGCCACGGCGCGGGTGTCGGTGAGGTCCAGGGTCCGGCGGTCCAGGGGGAGCGCGCACACGCCTTCGGCGGCCAGCATGCGGGAGACCTCGCGGCCGAGCATGCCGCCCGCGCCGGTGATCAGCCAGCGGTTCACCGGGCGGCACCCCCCAGGGCAGGTGCGGCGGTGGTGCCGTCGGCCGGGGGCGCCCACCGTTCGGGGCGGTCGCGGTACCAGGCGACGGTCTCGGCGAGTCCGTCGTCGAAGGAGCGCCGGGGGACGTAACCGAGTTCGGTACGGATCTTCGTCCAGTCCACGGAGTAGCGCCGGTCGTGGCCCTTGCGGTCGGTGACGTGGTCGACCCGGTCCCAGTCGGCGCCGCAGGCGGCGAGGAGGCGTTCGGTGAGGTCCTTGTTGCTGAGTTCGGTGCCGCCGCCGATGTTGTAGACCTCGCCGGGCCGGCCGCCCTCCAGGACCAGGCGCAGCGCCCGGCAGTGGTCGTCGACGTGCAGCCAGTCGCGGACGTTGAGCCCGTCGCCGTACAGCGGGACGCGCCCGCCCGCCAGCAGGCGGCTGACGAACAGCGGGACGACCTTCTCGGGGTGCTGGTAGGGGCCGTAGTTGTTGGAGCAGCGGGTCACCGAGACGTCGAGGCCGTGGGTGCGGTGGTGGGCGAGGGCGAGCAGGTCGGAGCCGGCCTTGCTGGCGGAGTAGGGCGAGTTGGGCGCCAGGGGCTCGTGCTCGGTCCAGGAGCCTTCCGCGATCGAGCCGTACACCTCGTCGGTGGAGACGTGGACGAAGCGGGCGATGCGGTGGCGCACCGCGGATTCCAGGAGGACCTGGGTGCCCAGGACGTTGGTGGAGGCGAAGTCGGTGCCGCCCGCGATGGAGCGGTCCACGTGCGACTCGGCGGCGAAGTGCACCACCGCGTCGTGGTCGGCCAGCAGGTCGTCCACCAGTGGCCGGTCGCGGATGTCGCCGTGCACGAAGGTGTACCGCGGATCGTCCGCCACGGGCCGGAGGTTGGCGCGGTCGCCCGCGTAGGTCAGGGCGTCCAGCACGGTGACGACGTGCGGTCCGGTGCCGTCGCCGGGGCCTTCGGGGGTGAGCAGGGTGCGGACGAAGTGGGAGCCGATGAAACCGGCTCCGCCGGTGACGAGGATTCTCAAGGCGTCAGTCCAAGAAAAGGGAAAGGGGGCGGGGGCGCGCGGAGGGCCGGGGCTCAGGGCGCTATCTGCACCTGACTGTGGTCGCCGAGCACCAGGCGGTGCGCGCGGGGTGCGCGGGCGGCGCCGCTCATGCGGACCATGCGGCCGATGAGCGATCCCTCGATCCGGCCGGCGTTCTCGATGCGGGAGTCGCCCAGGACGATGGAGAACTCCACCTCGCTGCCGCTGATCAGGCACCCGTCGGCGACGGAGGTGGAGGGGCCGATGTAGGAGTCGCGGACGACGCTGCCCGCGCCGATGACGGCCGGTCCCACGATCCGGGACCGTACGACGCTGGCCCCGGCCTCGATGCGGACCCGGCCGACCAGTTCGCTGGCGTCGTCCACGTCGCCGAGGACGGCGGGCGGCAGGTCTTCCAGCACCGTGCGGTTGACCTCCAGCATGTCGGTGGCGTTGCCGGTGTCCTTCCAGTAGCCGGAGATGACCGTGGACTGGACGGTGCGGCCGGCGTCGACCAGCCACTGGAGGGCGTCGGTGATCTCCAGTTCGCCGCGCGCCGAGGGCTCGATGGCCCGTACGGCGTCGTGCACACCCGGCGTGAAGAGGTAGACGCCGACCAGCGCCAGGTCGCTGCGCGGGTTGCTCGGCTTCTCCTCCAGGCGCACGACGTCCCCTTCGGGGCTGAGCTCGGCGACGCCGAAGGCGCTGGGGTCGGGGACCTTGGTGAGCAGGATGCGGGCGTCGGGGCGGGTCTCGCGGAACTCGTCGACGAGTTCCGCGATGCCGCCGACGACGAAGTTGTCGCCCAGGTACATCACGAAGTCGTCGTCGCCGAGCCATTCGCGGGCGATCAGGACGGCGTGCGCCAGGCCGAGGGGCTGTTCCTGGGGGAGGTAGGTGACGCGGGCGCCGAAGCGAGAGCCGTCGCCCACGGCCGTACGGATCTCCGCCGCGGTGTCGCCGACGATGATGCCGATGTCGGTGACGCCCGCTGCGACCAGGGACTCGATGCCGTAGAAGAGCACCGGCTTGTTGGCGACGGGGACGAGCTGCTTGGCGGCGGTGTGGGTGATGGGCCGCAGCCTGCTGCCGGTGCCTCCGGAGAGGACAAGTGCCTTCATGAGCGGGTCATCCTTGGGTGAGGGGGGCGGGTTCGGCGGCGGTCGCGTGGTGGTGCCACAGCCGGGCGTACAGGCCGTCGGCGTCGAGGAGCTGCTGGTGGGAGCCCTGCTCGGCGATCCGTCCGGCGTCCAGGACGACGATCCGGTCGGCCCGTGCGGCGGTGGCCAGGCGGTGGGCGACCAGGACGGTGGTGCGGCCGTCGGCGAGCCGGTCCCCGGCGTCCAGCACGGTGCGTTCGGTGGCCGGGTCGAGGGCGGCGGTGGCCTCGTCGAGCAGCAGCAGGCCGGGGTCGACGAGGTGGGCGCGGGCCAGTGCGACGAGCTGGCGCTGGCCCGCGGACAGGCGCTGGCCGCGTTCGCCGACGGGCTGGCGGAAGCCGTACGGCTGGGCGGCGACCGCGGGCAGCGCGCCCACGGCGCGCACGGCCGCCTCGACCTCCTGGTCGGTGGCGTCGGGCCGTCCGTAGCGGACGTTGTCGGCGATGTCGCCGGTGAACAGGTGGGCTTCCTGGGGGACGACGCCCAGCAGCCGCCGGTAGGCGGGCGGGTCGTAGGCACGGACGTCCACCCCGTCCACCAGCACCTGTCCCTCGGTCGCGTCGTGGAAGCGGGCGAGCAGCTTGACGACGGTGGACTTGCCGGCGCCGGTCGCGCCGACGAGCGCGACCGTCTCGCCGGGCTCGATGCGCAGGCTGACCCGGTCGAGCGAGGCCCGCTCGGCCCCCGGGTATCGGAGGGTGACGTCGCGCAGTTCGATCGGGCCGCGCAGCCGGTCCGGTACGGGCGCGGGGTCGGCGGCGGATCGTACGGACGGCTCGACGCGCAGCAGTTCCATCGTGCGGCGCAGGCCGACGGACGCCTGCTGGTAGCTGTCGAAGGCGAGCGAGAGCTGCTGGATCGGCGAGAAGAACATGCCGAGGAAGAGGGTGAAGGCGACCAGCACGCCGGGGCTGAGGCCGCCGTCCGCGACCCGGTACGCGCCGAACAGCAGGACGGTGGCCTTGGCGAGTTCGGCGGTGAGGTTGACGCAGGGGAAGTACACGGCGGCGTAGCGCTGGGCGCGCAGCCGGGCGGCGCGATAGCTCTCGGAGAGCTTGCCGAACGCCTCGGCGGTCCGGCCCTCACGGCTCTGGGACTGGGCGACGCGCAGGCCCGAGACGTTCTCCTGGAGGCTGGAGTTGACCTCGCCGACGCGCTTGCGGGCATCGGTGTACGCGGCGGAGGACAGCCGCCAGAAGACGGCGGTGGCGACGGCGATCAGGGGGACGAGGGCGAGCGCGGTCAGGGCCAGCGGCAGGTCGACGGCGAGCATCGCCAGCACCGCGCCGCACAGGGTGGCCAGCGCGGCCACCGAGGTCAGCAGGTGGGTCTGGAGGAAGGCGGAGAGCGCGTCGATGTCGTTGACCATGGCGGTCATGATCTGGCCGCCGCGTTCGCGTTCGTAGAAGTCCAGGCCGAGCCGCTGGAGGTGGGCGAAGGTTTTCACCCGTAGCCCGTACAGCACCCGTTCCCCGGCCCGCCGGGTGATGCGCGCCTGGAGGGAGAGCACACCCCAGCCGAGGGCGACGACGAGCAGGGCGGTCAGGACGGTCGTGGCGAGCGCGCCGCCGTCGCCCGTGCCGACCCCGGCGTCCAGACCGTGCCGGACGAGGAGGGGCAGGGCGAGGGAGGCGAGGGAGTCGGCGACGACGAGCAGCAGGCCGAGGAGCAGGGCGGTGCGTACGGGGGCGAGCAGCCGCCGGAAGCGGGCGTCGGGGTCGGGGGCGCGCAGCCGGGCCTCGTCCAGGCGCGGGTCCTCGGTGGTCTCCTCGGCCGTGCTCCGGTCCGCGTCGGCGGGGGGCTCGGGCCAGAGGTCCGGGGTGACGCCCCGGTCGCCGGTGTGCGGGTCGGCGGTGACGCGTACGTCGAGGGAGTCGCCGGGCCCGGCCAGAAGCTCGCGGAACAGCGGGCAGCGTGCGGTCAGTTCGTCCTGGGTGCCGGTGTCCACCACGCGGCCGTCGTCCAGGACGGCGATGCGGTCGGCGAGCTGGAGGGTGGAGCGGCGGTGTGCGATCAGCAGGGTCGTACGGTCGCCGGTGACGGCGCGCAGGGTGCGGTGGATGGCGGCCTCGGTGCCGGCGTCCACGGCGGAGGTCGCGTCGTCCAGGACGAGTACCCGCGGGTCGGCCAGCAGGGCGCGGGCCAGCACCACGCGCTGCCGTTGCCCGCCGGAGAGCGTCAGTCCGCGCTCGCCGACCTCGGTGGCGTAGCCGTCGGGCAGCGCGGCGATGAACTCGTGTGCCTCGGCGGCCTCGGCGGCGGCCCTGACCTGCTCGTCCGTGGCGTCCGGACGGCCGTAGGCGATGTTGTCGCGGACCGAGCAGGAGAACAGGAACGGTTCTTCGAAGACCACACCGATGGTGGCGCGGAGGCCGGCGAGGGACAGTTCGCGGATGTCGGCGGCCGCACCGGGCGGGCCGACGTGCACGGAGCCGGCCTGCGGGTCGTAGAAGCGGGGGAGCAGCAGGGAGACGGTGGATTTTCCGGAGCCCGACGGGCCGACCAGGGCGAGTGTCTCGCCGGGCCGTACGGTCAGGGACGTGCCGTCGAGGACGGGGTCGCTGGGCGCGTATCCGAAGCGCACGTCGCGCAGTTCCAGGCCGACGGGGCCGTCGGGCAGGGCGACGGGGTTTTCCGGTTCGGTGATCTCCGGCCGGGCGTCGATGAGTTCGTTGACGCGTTCGGCGGCGGCGCGCGCCTGCTGGGCGGTGACCAGGAAGCTGGCGAACAGCCGGGCGGGCCCGGCCAGCAGCGCCATGTAGGCGGCGAAGGCGAGGAAGGTGCCCAGTCCGATGGTGCCGCGCAGCGCCAGCCAGCCGCCGAGGGCGAGGACACCGACCTGGCCGAGCGCGGGCAGCGCGGCGAGGGTGGCGGTGGCGCCGGCCTGGATGCGCGCCACGCGCATCCGCCGTCCGAACAGGCCGCGGGCGGCGCGTGCCAGCCGGTCGGTCTCACGGTCCTCCTGGCCGAAGCCCTTGACCACCCGTACGCCGGTGACGGCCTCCTCGACCTGCTCGGCGACCTGGGCGGCGCCGGCCTGTGCCGCGCGGGTGGCGGGGACGAGCCGGGCGCGGCTGCGGGCGGCGGCCCACGCGGTGGCGGGCACCACGGTCAGCGCGACGAGGGCGAGCGGGGCGCACAGCCAGAGCATCGCGCCGACGGCGACGAGGAAGAGGGCCGAGGTGCCGAGCGGGATCGGCAGCATCCCGAGCATGATCTGCACCTGGGTCAGGTCGCTGTTGGCGCGGGAGACCACCTGGCCGGTGCGGAGCGCGTCCTGTTTGACGCCGTCCAGGCGCTGGAGGGAGTCGAACACCTGGGTGCGCAGCCGGTGCTGGACACCGAGGGCGAGTTTTCCGGCGGCGTAGCGGCGGGTGAACTCGGCGCCGAACTGGACGAGCGCCAGGCCCGCCATCGCGGCGGCGAGCCAGCCGATGCGGCCGGTGCGACCTGCCACGGCGTCGTCGACGCCGAGCCGGGCCAGCAGCGGTCCGACCGCTTCAAGTCCCGTGCCGAACACGGAACTCACGGCGACCGCGAGGAGGAGTCGGGGATGGTGCCGGCACGCGGCGCCGAGCCTGCGTATCCAGCCGGGGGACGTTGTTGACCTGCTGAGCACGTGGTTAGCTTAGGCTTGCCTAAGTGCTTGGTCGTCACTCGGAGTGTGTGACCTGGCACACATGCACTCGCGACCCACCCGTTTCAGTCGTCCCGCCGTACCACCCGTGACCCGAGAGCGTCTTGACGGACCGTCGGGGAAGAAAGCAGGTAGTTCGATGCGTGTCCTGTTCGCCGGGCCCCCCTTCTTCGGGCTGCTCTACCCGATGGTCCCGCTGGCCCAGGCGTTCCGCGCCGCGGGCCACGACGTCCTCGTCGCCACCTGCGGACGGGCCGTCGGCCACACCGTCTCCGCCGGGCTGCCGGCCGTCGACTGCGCGCCCGGCATCGACCCCGACGCCCTGTACGCGGCCATGGAGAAGGGCCGCCAGGGCAAGCCCCCGGCCCCGGGCGAGCAGCGCACCGCCCCCAAGGGCAAGGGCTTCTCCTTCTTCAGCGAGGAGATGGCGGACACCATGGTCGACATCGCCCGTCAGTGGCGGCCCGACCTCGTCGTGCACACCCCCAACGGCGTCGTCGGCCAGCTCGTGGCCGCCGCCCTCGGCATCCCCTCGGTCGTGCACGCGGTCGGATTCGGCCACACCGGACGGCACGTCGCGATGATGAACGACGCCCTCGCCGACGGGTACGCCCGGCACGGCCTCACCGGCCCCGGCCCGGTCGCCGCCTGGCTCGACGTCACCCCGCCCGCCATGAGCGTCACCGCCGAACCGCACCGCCGCTACCTGCGCTACGTCCCGTACAACGGCGGCGGAGCGCTCCCGCGCTGGCTCTTCGAGGACCGCAAACGCCCCCGGATCGCGGTCACCCTCGGCACGGTCCGCCCGGTCGTGGACGGTGTCTCGCCCGTCGAGTGGGTCGTGGACGCCGCCCGCGTCACCGACGCCGAGTTCGTCCTCGCCCTCGGCGGCGCCGACCTGTCCGCGCTCGGCCCGCTCCCCGACAACGTCCGCCCCGTGGCGTGGACACCCCTGGGCGCGCTGCTCGCGGGCAGTGACGCCACCATCCACCACGGCGGCGCGGGCACCACCCTGACCGCCCTGGACTCCGGCCTGCCGCAGCTCGTCCTCGGCGAGGGCGCCGACCGGCCGGCCAACGCGGCGGCGGTCCGGAGGCGCGGGTGCGGTCTGGTGCCGGAGGACCCGGCCGCCCTCGCCGGGCCCGACCGCCCCGGGCGCGAACTGGTCCGCCGGCTCCTTGAGGACGAAGCGCTGGCCACCGCTGCCGGGGAGACGGCCGAGGAGATGGCCGTCATGCCCAGCCCTGCCGACGTCGTACCCCGGCTCGTCGAACTGGCCCTCTCCCAGGGAGTGAACAGATGACCCACGCGGACGGCATCCCAGCGACCGGCGCCCGCACCGCCCCGGCAGTCCCCGCCGGGCCGCCCCGCACCCCCCGGCCCCACCCGGCCGAGACCACGGACAGCCCGCGGGTACGGCGCCTGGCCGCCGAGCTGGCCGCGGCCGGGTCGGCACAGGCCCGTGCCGCGGTGCTGGACCGGTTCTGGGACGAGGTGAAAGCCCGCGGCACGCCACTGGCCGAACCGCTCGACGCCGACCCCGACCACCGCGCCGTCACCTTCCTGTGGCGCGGCGACCCCGCGACCCGCCAGGTGCTGCTGATGGTCAACCGGCTGATGGACCGCTCCGACCTGGCCGCCAGCCTGATGCGCCACCTGCCCGGTACGGACGTGTGGCACCTGACCTACCGTCTGCGCGGCGACCACCGCGGCTCGTACCGCATCGCCCCCGACACCGAGGGCCGGGCGCCGGACGACCTCGGCGCGCTGGCCGCCACCGGTGTCGGCGACCCCCTCAACCCCCGCACGATAGCCACCCGCTGGCACGGTCCGCCCGGCTCCGTCTTCGAACTCCCGCACGCCCCGCCCCGCCCGTGGACCCGCCCCGCGGGGCCCGGCGCCCCGCGCGGCACGGTACGGCGCCACCAGGTGACCAGCGCCGCGCTCGGCACGGAACGCGAGGTGTGGGTGTACGAGCCGTCGGCGCCCGGCGCGGGCCCCGGCGGGCGCACCGACACCCTCGTCCTGCTCGACGGCGACATGTGGTTCGGCCAACTGCACCTGGAGGACGCGCTCGACGGCCTCGTCGCCGACGGCGCGATCCCGCCGCTGACCGTGCTCGCCCCGCACGCCGTCGACAACGCCACCCGCGCCCGGGAACTCGGCGGCCACCCGGAGTACGTCACCTTCCTCGCCGAAGAGCTGCTGCCCTGGGCCGCCGGCCGGCTGCCGGTCGGCACGGATCCGGCGCGCACGGTCGTCGCCGGGCAGAGCCTGGGCGGACTCACCGCCCTGTACGCGGGGCACACGGCGCCGAAGCGTTTCGGCAACGTCCTGGCCCAGTCCCCCTCCCTGTGGTGGCGGCCCCCGGGCGAACCGGCCGAGGAGACCGCGTGGATCACCCGCCGCTACGCCGCGGGCGCACCGCGCGGCCTGCGGCTGCACCTGGAGGCCGGGCTGCACGAGTGGGGCATGCTCGAACAGACCCGTGACCTGCGCCAGAAGCTCCGCGCCGACGGTCACACCGTCACCGGCTCCGACTACAACGGCGGCCACGACTACGCCTGTTGGGCCGTCGGCCTGGCCCAGGGGCTGATCGCCCTGCTCGGCCCCGGCACGCCACCCGGCCGACGGGACACCGCCGCGCCCCCGGCCACCGGCACCCGCTGACCTCCCCCGAACTTTTCCGCACACCCGAGGAGCATTTCCGATGCGTTACCGCCGATCCGCCGCCCTGCTCACCGTCGCCCTGGCCGGCGCCCTGACCCTCGCCGGCTGCGGGGACGGCGACTCCGGCGGCAAGGACGGCGCCGACACCAAGGCGGGCGGCTCCGGCACCCGTACCGTCACCGACGCCAACGGCAAGAAGGTGGAGGTGCCCGCCGCCCCGAAGAAGGTGGTCACGCTCAGCGAACCCACCCTCGACGCCGCCCTCGCCCTCGGCGCCCACCCGATCGGCGCCACCAGCGGCCGCGGCCAGTCCGGCGTGGCCGGCTACCTCGCGCCGAAGGCGAAGTCCGCCGAGATCGTCGCCAACGTCGCCGAACCCGACCTGGACAAGCTCGCCGCCCTGCGCCCCGACCTGATCCTGCTCGACGAGACGGTGGGCGCCAAGCGCGTCCAGGACAAGCTCGGCCGGATCGCGCCCACCGTGCTCACCGCCAAGCTCAACGCCCCCTGGCGGGACGCCTTCACCGCGACCGCCGACGCCCTCGGCAAGAAGGCCGACGGCCAGAAGTGGCTGGACGCCTTCGACGCGCGCCTGAAGACCGTGAAGAACGGGCTCGGGGACAACGCCGGGGCCGTCACCAGCGTCATCCGCTGGCAGAACGGCGCGCCCTCGGTCGTCGGCAAGGGCAAGGGCCACGTCGGCGACACTCTCGCCGCGCTCGGCCTGAAGCGGCCCCAGGGCCAGCAGGGCGAGAGCTCCGGCCACAGCGAGCCGGTGAGCCTGGAGCGCCTGGAGACCATCGACGGCGACTGGCTGTTCCTCGGCGCGCTCGGCGACCGGGCCGCGGGGGAGAAGGGACTGAAGGAGGCCACGGCCGTACCGAACTTCGGCAAGCTCAAGGCCGTCGAGAAGCACCACGTCGTGGTGATCGACGGTTCGGCGTGGAACAGCTCGGGCGGCCCGCTCGCCGCCGAGGCGGTCCTCACGGACGTCGAGAAGGCCCTGACGAAGAAGAGCTGAGCGGGTGGCCGTACGGGCGGGAGGCGGGGGCGCGCCGGCCGGTGCCCCTGAGCGGGGCGCGTCGGCCGGTGCCCCTGAGCGGGGCGCGACGGACGTGCCTCAGCGGCATGTGACGGACGCGCCTCAGCGGGGCGCGCCGGATGTCCCTCAGCGGGCGGCTACGGACGCTCCTCAGACGTCCGCCCGCGGCTTCTCCAGTGTCCCGGCGACGTTCACGAAGCCCTCCTTCGCCGCCACGAGCTGCCCTTCCCGTACGACCTGGTAGGTCACCAGCGCGTTCACGGTGCGCGGGAAGTCCTGCACCGCGAGCATGTCCTCGGAGCGCCAGCGCAGCTTCGGCGTCAGCCCGCCCGTGTCCACGGCCTGTCCGCCGCGGTCCAGGGCCTGCTGCACGGTGTGGGCCGTGATGTCCTCGACGCCTTCCTTGCCCAGCCGTTCCACGATCGCGCGCAGCACGGTGTAGGCGATCCACGTCGTCTGGACGCCCGGGTCGGCGGGGTCGATGCGGTTGTCGCCGAAGGCGTGGTCGTGGATGACCTTGCGCATCGGGTTCCAGCGCGGGTCGCTCGCGACGGGGTACCAGCCCGTCAGGTACGCGCCCTCCAGCGGCCCGGCCCGGCCGCCCGTACGGTCCACCAGCGCCTGGCCGGCACTGCCCAGCACCGAGGCGATCCGTACCTTCGAGCCGTCGGGCTGGAGCCGGCGGAAGGAGTCGAAGAACGTGTCGGTGCGCTCGCCGAGGGCGGCCGTCACACAGCCGCCGGCGCCCTTGGCGCCGCCCGCCGCGCCCGTTCCGGCCGTGCCGGCGCCGACGCCGTCCAGCGCGCGCCGTGCCGCGTCGGCGTAGTCGGTGCCGTCCTCGGGCGCGCGGACGTCCTTCGCGGCGGCGCGGCTGCCGTCGGCCAGGCCCGCGCTGAGCAGGGCCGGCATCTGGTCGCCCTGGATGGTGTCCGGGCGCACCAGCGAGACCCGTTCGCAGACGCTCGCGAGCTGCCGTCCGTTGCCCGCCAGGAGGGCCGCCTGGCCGCCGTTGACCGGATACGACAGCGGACTGGCGAACTCCTCGTCGGAGACGCCGTAGCCGCCGAGGTAGGGGATGCCGTTCCGCTCCAGGGGCGAGATGAACGAGCGGCCGAACTGGCTGTACGAGCCGACGACCGCGACCGCCTTGGCCTCGACCGCCCGCTGCGCGCAGCCCGCGGCGGCCACCGAGTCGTTGTGGTCGTTGCAGGTGACGACCTTCAGCGGGTGACCGCCGAGGCCGCCCCGGGAGTTGACCCAGCGGGCGTACGCCTCGGCCATCGCGGGCATGCCCGGCATGTTGGTCGCCTTGGTGTCCACCGGGGCCCACGTCATGACGGTGAGCGGCTCCTTCTCCCCGGAGCCTCCCGGGGCGCCGGGGAGGGAGCCGCAGGCCGAGAGCAGTGACGCCAGGACCGCCGTGCAGGCCGTCGCGGCGGTGGCTGCCGCGAGGGCGCGGGGGAAGGGGCGGGGGGAGGAGGGGCGTCGCCGTCCGGTCATGTGCACGGAGCATTCCGCTTCGCCCGGAACGTGTGAGTGACGCCGGAGCAATGGGTGGTGACGGCGCGGTGAACTCCGGGGGGCCGCCAGTGATCATCGGCGGAGAACGTACGATCGAATACTGTGCAAGGTTCGGAGAAGTCTTCCCGTCGCGGCCGTCGCTCGACCACCATGGGCGCCATGCCGCTGACCGACATGCCGTGGTGGCGCTGGCGCAGCAATGTGCGCTCCGCGCTGCACATGCTTTCCGACCCCGTCTTCCAGCGGGAGACCTGGCTGGCCGGTCTCCCGGGGTACGGGGACGTCACCGACGCCGTCTACCGGCTCGTCGAGGACACCTGGCTGGACAACTGGTCCGCCGAGAAGTACGTCGGCACGATCTTCCGCGACTCCCAGGAGGCGTCGCTGGTCGACGTCGCCGTCCTGCGGGTGCTGCGCATCATGCACCAGGTCGGCCCGGACGCCCCGGTGACCGCCTACCTGGAGCACCACGGCTGGCCGGAGGCGGTACGGGCCGCGCGCGACGCGCACGTACGGATGGCGGTGGCGGACGGCGAGGACCCGGACGCGCCGCCGCACTCGCTGGAGGTCCTGGCCATCATGACGCGGGGGCAGGGCGCCCCGGCCTGAGGGCGCGGCGCGGGACCCCGCGGCCGAAAGGTTTCGTCCGCTCCCGCCCCCGCCGTCCGTCCCGCCGTGGGACGGACCACGGCCGGGAATGTGCGACCCTATGAGGTCATGAGCGACTCGCAGCCCAGTACCCCCGACCAGTACGTCCTCACCCTCTCCTGCCCGGACAAGCAGGGCATCGTGCACGCGGTGTCCAGCTACCTGTTCATGACCGGTTGCAACATCGAGGACAGCCAGCAGTTCGGGGACCACGACACCGGGCTCTTCTTCATGCGGGTCCACTTCAGCGCGGACGCCACGGTCAGCGTGGAGAAGCTGCGCGCCAGCTTCGCCGCGGTCGGCGACTCCTTCCAGATGGACTGGCAGATCCACCGCGCCGACGAGAAGATGCGCATCGTCCTGATGGTGTCCAAGTTCGGGCACTGCCTCAACGACCTGCTCTTCCGCTCCCGGATCGGCGCGCTGCCGGTCGAGATCGCGGCCGTGGTCTCCAACCACACCGACTTCGCCGAGCTGGCCGGCTCGTACGGCATCCCCTTCCACCACATCCCGGTGACCAAGGACACCAAGGCCGCCGCCGAGGCGCGGTTGCTGGAGCTGGTGCGCGAGGAGAACGTCGAGCTGGTCGTGCTGGCCCGCTACATGCAGGTGCTCTCCGACGACCTGTGCAAGGCGCTGTCCGGGCGGATCATCAACATCCACCACTCCTTCCTGCCGAGCTTCAAGGGCGCCAAGCCCTACCACCAGGCGCACGCGCGCGGCGTGAAGCTCATCGGGGCCACCGCGCACTACGTGACGGCCGACCTCGACGAGGGCCCGATCATCGAGCAGGAGGTCGAGCGCGTCGGTCACGGCGTCACGCCGGACCAGCTCGTGGCGGTCGGCCGGGATGTGGAGTGCCAGGCCCTGGCGCGCGCCGTGCAGTGGCACAGCGAGCGCCGCGTCCTGCTCAACGGCTCGCGCACGGTCGTCTTCGCGTAGCGACCGCTGCCCGTGCCCCCGGCGGGGCACGGGCACGCTCACAGCCGCGAGAGCGACGCCGTGGCGAACAGCACGTCGCGGATCGCCTCCGGCTCGCCGTGCTGCCCGGCGGCCGTCTCCTCCGGCGGCACGTGCCCGGCGGCCAGCTGGCAGAACTCCATGCTGTCCAGCGCGATGTGCGCGACCGTGCGGTCCGGCGTGCCGAGGGCGCCCGGCGAGTCCAGGGCTATGTACCAGTGACCGCCGCCGCTGCCCTCGACCTCCAGATGCAGCGTACGGCCGGGCGCGCCCGCCTCGACCAGGCGCTGCGGCGGCGGCGCCAGCCCGGCCCGGCGCCGGTAGGCCAGCGCGCGGGGCAGCAGCCGGGCCGCCAGGTCGACCATGAGGTGCAGATGCCCGGCGGCCGGGGCCTCGTACGGATAGTCCACCGCCTCGGCGATGTCACCCGCGTGCACCCAGCACTCGAAGGCGCGGTCCAGGAAGGCGTCGCGCAGCGGCAGCCGGGTGCCCCCGTACGGCACGGCCAGTCCGGTGACGCCGTGGCCGGCGAAGGACACCGTCCGGACCAGGGTGTGGCTCTGGTCGCGCCACGGTCCGCGGGTGGCGTGCGGGGCGCGGCCGTCGGCGATCGCCTGCCAGCAGGCTTCCGTACGGTCGTCGGGACCGGCCGGCCCGTGCGGGGCGGCGGCGCCCAGCGGGTCGCCGAGGCCGAGCGCGGTGGCGACCAGGCCGTCCACGGCCATCAGATGCCCGATGACCCCGGCCACGGTGGTGCGCCGCTCGGCGGGCCGCTCGTCCTCGAACCAGCGCAGCCGCACCGGAGCCTGCCACTCCGCCTCGCCCATGTCGCTGAGCAGCGCGTCCAGCTTGGCGGTCTCGGCGTCGTACGGGGCCGCCCACTCCGGAACGGGGATACGGGCCGGGCGCCGGCCCAGGCAGCCCTCCAGCACCCGCGAGCGCAACAGCGGGTCGAGGTCCAGCGGGTCGGCCGGATGCAGCAGGCCGACCGCGTCCCGCAGGCGCAGCGCCTCGTCCGCGCAGGGCGCGCAGTCCGTGAGGTGCTCCTCCACGGCGGCCGTCTCCTCGGCGGAGCAGGCGGCCAGGGCCCACGCGCCCAGCAGGGACTTCAGGACCCGGTGCGGGGGCGGTGCGGGCGCGGGCGCGGGTGGCGCGAGGGGGTGCGCGGACCCGTTCCCGGCGTCCGCGGGGGCGGTCGCCGGTTCCGGTGATGCGGACTCCGATGATGCGGGCTGCGGTGACGCGGGTGCCGGTGGTTCCGGGGCCGGTGGTTCCGGTGCGTGCGGTCGCGCCGTCGGCGACGGCGCGTCGGGCAGCGGCCCGTCGTCCTCGGCCGCGGTGCGCGGGGACGGTATACGGGGCCGGCCGCCGGAGCGGGACGCGCCGTCGGTGCCGGGGCCCTGCGGGGCGCCCGGATCGTGCGGGACGTGCGGGTCTCCCGGCTCGTGCGGGCCTCCTGGCTCGTGCGGGCCGTGGGGGTCGTCCGGATCGTGCCGGTCCCACTCCTCCGGGCCGTTCACCGCTGCCGTCCGGGTCCGGGGCCGCTCGGCGGGGACTCCGCCGGCCGCGCGGGCGGCAGGGCCTGATGGTTGTGCGCGGTGGACAGCAGTTGCAGGCCCAGCCGCAGCCGCCGCCGGGCCTCGTCCTCGGTGACGCCGAGGTCGGCGGCGGTCTGGCGGTAGTCGCGGCGCTGGAAGTAGGCCAGCTCCAGGGCGGCGCGCAGCGGGGCGGGCATGGACGTGACGATGTAGTCGGCGCGGGCGGCGGTGGAGGCGGCGCGGACCTGGCGCTCCAGCTCGGCGGGCTCGGGAGCGTCCTTGCCGCGGTCCCGGGCCGAGGCGGCCTCGGCCTGCCGCAGCCGGTGCACGGACTGGCGCTGGGCGAGCTGGGCCACCCAGGAGCGCAGCGAGCCCTGCTTGGGGTCGTAGGAGTCGGGGTTCTCCCAGATGTAGCCGAAGACTTCACGGGTGATGCGGTCGGCGGCGGTCTCGCTGCCGAGGACTCGGCGGGCAAGGCTGTGCACAAGCGAAGCGAACCGGTCGTACAGCTCACCGAGCGCGGCCGCCTCGCCGCGCGCCAGCCGCTGCTGCATCCGCCTGTCCCAGCGCGGTGGTGCGTCATGTCCCATCCGGCCCCCATCCCTCGCCGCCGCCGTGCCCCGCACTCCACCGTGCCATCGAATGTAGTGGCCCGGTCCGACATTGATGCCCCTTTGCGGCAAACCCGCCCTGCCGATGACCTACGGATGGTATGGAGACGGTCACTTTTGGTGGTAATGCCCGCTCAGGGTGGATCGAAGCGCAACCGTTCGCGCCCGTATCTGCCGATGTGTTATCCGTGTGTGACCGGTTCCCGGGGAAAGTTCCCCGCTCACTGGGCATAGCCTTGGAGAGGAACGGCCCGTTGCGCACAGAATTCTGAAGAGTTTCAGGGAAGAACGGCCGGGCAGTCGAGGCGGGAAGGGTGCATTCCGGTTGGTACCGGGGAGTGTCCCGTCCGCAAGCGAGCGAAAGGCTTCGAGCGCGTGTCGTTGAAGGTGGCAGAAGGCGAGCAGGGCCGCTGGGCCGTATTGCAGGTCTCCGGCGAGATGGACCTGGTCACGTCGCCGACGGTGCGCCAGCACGTGCACGACGCGGTCGCGGAGGGCCGTCGCAGTGTGGTGCTCGACCTCTCCGAGGTCCAGTTCTGCGACTCCAGCGGCGTCGGCGTGCTGATCGCCGCCCGTCGGCTGATGCGCTCCTGCCAGGGGCGGCTGCGGCTGATCCTGCCCGCGCAGGGCGCGGTGGACGGCTCACACGTCAACCGGGTGCTCGCGGCGCTCGGCGTGCGCCGCCTCTTCGAGGTCTACCCGGACCTGAGCACGGCCGTCGACGAAGCGGCCGCCCCGCTGTCCGCGTAGTTCCACGAGACCCGCCGGGGCGGGGTCTTCCGGCGACCGCGCCCGGCGATCGATGATGGCGCAGAGTCGCATGCCGATTACTTACCGGGATCAAGTGTCGAGTCGGAGCCCTTCATTTCTGCTCCTGATCATTTCAACTCGCCACAAATCTGGCGGAATCCTCACCCCGCGTCCCGGGGGAATTCCGCCCGTACGAGAAATCCCCCGTCCGCCGTGTGCCCGGCCTCCAGCAGCCCGCCCAGGCTCTGGGCGCGCTCGCGCAGGCCGACCAGGCCGTGGCCGCCGCCCGGCAGCGCCGGGGCCGGTGCGGAGGCGTCCGGCGGCCCGTTGCGCACCTCCACCCGCAGCCCCCGCGGGGCCACCGGCTCCGCTCCCTCGGCGCTCCCCTCCGCCCGCTCCGCCCCCACCGCCGCGACCCGCACCCGTACCCGCGCGCCCGGCGCGTGCTTGCGTACGTTGGTCAGCGCCTCCTGGACGGTCCGGAAGGCGGCCCGTTCCACGGCCTTGGCCCCGGCCGCCCCGTCCGGCACCTCGTGCTCGTACACGACGTCCAGGGCGCTCATCTCGATCAGCCGCGGCAGTTCGGCCAGGTCCGGCTGCGGTGCCAGGTCCCGCGCGTCCGCGCTGCCGCCGCCGGCCGCCCGCAGGATGCCGACCATGTGCCGCAGCTCCTCCAGGGTCCGTACGGACAGCTCACGGATCGTCCGGGCCGACTCCCGCGCGGCGTCCTCCCCGGTGCTCACCTGCACCGCTCCGGCCTGCAGGCTGATCAGGCTGACCTGGTGCGCGACCACGTCGTGCATCTCGCGGGCCAGCCGCGCCCGCTCGGTGGCCAGCACCCGGTCCGCGATCAGCCGGTCCTCGCGGCGCAGGCTGCGGGTCAGGTCGTCGACCCGGGCGGCGAGTTCGCGGCGGGTGCGCACCAGCAGGCCCAGCGCGATGGGTGCGGCCGAGGTCACCGTCGCGTCGATCAGCACCTGCACGTTCTCGCGGTACGCGCCCGGGTCCAGGTCGGAGAGCGGGTACGGGAGGAAGTGCGCGGCGATCAGCAGCGCGGCGCAGCCGCCGAGCCGGGCGCGGCCGGGGCGGAGCGCGGCGAGGGTGTAGAGGGCGATCATCGGCGCGAACCAGATGCAGCCGATGTACAGGCCCGGCAGGGTGACGAGGAAGACGGCGAGCGGCAGCCGGCGCCGCAGCAGCAGCGCGGTGGCGGCGACCAGGGAGACGCCCAACTCCAGTCCCAGGTCCAGACCGTTGACGAGGAAGGCGTCCACCATGGACAGCAGCACCGGCACGACCAGGGGTACGGCCCGGGACGCGGTCCGGGACACGGCCTGGGGCACGGCCCGGCGTATGCCGTCGGTAAGGCCGCCGCGCGCGTTCACCGGGGACCGCCCGCGACAAGGCCCGCGCGGTCCGCGAGGATCGCCGCCTGGACGCGGTTGAGCCCGCCCAGCTTGCCCAGCAGCGCCCGTACGTGGTCCTTGACGGTGCTCGGTGCCAGGCCCATCCGCTCCGCGATCTGCGCGTTGCCCAGGCCCTCGCCGAGCAGGGCCAGCACCTCGGACTCCCGCGGCGTCAGCGCCCCTACGGCGCGGACCGCGGCGGCCTGGTCCTCGGCGGTGAGGAAGCCGCCGATCACGGTGCGGGTGACCCCCGGGTCGAGCACGCTGCCCCCCTCGGCCAGGGTCCGTACGGCCCGGACGAGTTGTTCCGGGTCGGAGTCCTTGAGCAGGAAACCGGCCGCGCCTTCGCGCAGCGCCGCGGTCAGGTACTCCTGCGCGTCGAAGGTCGTCAGCATGGCCACGGCGGGCGGTTCGGGCGCGGCGCGCAGGCCGCGCAGGACGGTCAGCCCGTCCACGTCCGGCATCCGGATGTCGAGCAGTACGACGTCCGCCGCGCTCTCCAGCACGGTGTCCACGGCCTCGCCGCCGCCGCAGTCCGCGACCATCTCGATGTCCGGGGCGGTGCCCAGGATCATCCGCAGCCCGGATCTGACCAGCCGCTCGTCGTCCACCACCGCGACACGGATCACCGGCCGCCCCTCTCTGCATCGCGTCCATGGGCCTGCCCGCCGCACACCGTGGCGACCCCCGCCGGACGGCGGGGGTCGGTGCACGACCTGCGGAGGATGCCGTGAGGTGGCGCCCGCGGGCAGAGTGCCTTTCATGCTGCACCACCGAGGAGGCCACGAGCGGCCGAGGCGGCGCAGCTCACAGTGACGGCCGCCGCGACCCCCACACGTGGCGGCCGTCGCCGTTGAGCGCCCTGGCGGACTTCGACCAGCCACCCGGCAACGTCCCGCTGGACCCGTTCCGTATCCGCGACCGGCCCGGCGTCGCTCACCTCCGGACAACTTCCGCCCCGCCCGTTGCCTCCCGTCACTGGCGCCTCTAGGTTGGCCGCGATCCGCCGCACGCCTGCCCGTTGGGCGCCGCGCGGGCCACCACCCCCTCGGAGCACGGCCCCCCGGGGCACGGCTCGGCATCGCTTCGGAGGCTTCTTCGTGCACAGACCCCGGCGTATCCCCACACCGCCCGGCACCTCCATACGGACGCGCATACGGACCCGGGCGGCCACCCGTCGCCGTACGGGCCTTCGCGTGGCCGCCGCCGCGGCCGGCCTCGCGCTCGTCGGCGGCATGGCGGCCACCGCCCCCGCCGCCGCGTCGGCTTCCCCCGCCGCGTCCGCGCCCCCGCCCGCGGACGCCCGCACCCAGCAGGTCGAGTACTTCACCCCGCAGGGGCACCCCCGGCACACCACCGTCCCGGCCGCCACGCCCGAGAGCCTGGTGAGCGCCCACCGCGCGCGCTCCGCCGCCGAGCTGGCCGCCGACGGCACCGTGACCTCGGTCGTGCGCAACGGCCCCACCGACAAGAAGGTCGACGTCGTCGTCATCGGCGACGGCTACACGCTCGCCCAGCAGAAGGACTTCCACGCCGACGCGAAGGCCAAGTGGGCGCAGGTCTCCGCCGTCGAGCCGTACGCCTCGAACCGCTCGCTGTTCAACGTCTGGACCGTGGACGCCGTCTCCAACCAGTCCGGCGTCTCCGGCGACCCGGCCAAGGGCGTGGTCAAGGACACCGCGCTGGACACCCGCTTCTGGTGCGACGACATCGAGCGCCTGCTGTGCGTGGACACCGGCAAGGTCGAGTCGTACGCCTCCAAGGCCCCGGACGCCGACCTCGTGATCGTCCTCGGCAACTCCGCCAAGTACGGCGGCGCGGGCTACAACGGCATCACCTCGTCCGTCGGGTACGACGGTATCGCCACCGCCTCCTCCGACCACCGCGACTCCGCGCAGGTGGCGGTCCACGAGACGGGCCACTCCCTCGGGAAGCTGGCCGACGAGTACGTGTACGACACCAACGGCACGTACAGCGGCCCGGAGCCGGCCGCGCCCAACATCACCAAGATGAGCGTCGCGGAGATGAAGGCCAAGAAGGCCAAGTGGTACCGCTACCTCGGCCAGAACTCGCCGGACGGCGGCAAGGTCGGCGCCTTCGAGGGCGGCGGCTACCACCCGCGCGGCCTCAACCGGCCCACCGAGAACTCGATCATGCGGACCCTGGGCCGGGAGTTCAACCTGCCCGGCCGTCAGGCGATGATCGATGGCTTCCACCGCCATACGGGCCGCTGAGCCGGGACTCGTACGCACCATAGGCACTGAACGAGCGGCCGGTCGCCAGGACCACCACCGAGGTCGTGGCGGCCAGTTCGTACGCCGTGATCACCAGCGACGCCGCGCTCTCGCCCGTGACGAACGGGCCGCCGAAGAACCCGGTGACGGTCAGCAGGACCACCGTCCGCACGGTCAGGTACAGCTCGACCGCGGCGAACACCAGGAACGCGCCGCGCACGTCGCGGTTGCTGCGGACGGCGAGCACGCCGAGCACCAGCAGGACGCTGACCGACGAGAGCGTGGTGAACTCGCCGGACTGCGAGAGCTGGACCATGCCGCCGGTCGCGGAGCCGTCCACCGCCCGGCGCAGATAGGTGCCCAGGCCGATGTGCTCCTCGGCCGTGCTCCATGCCGCCCAGACGAGCCGGGTCGCGCCCATGACGAGGAAGAGCACCCCGCAGATACGGGAGAGCCGGCGCCGCCACCAGGAGTCGGTGTCGGCGCACGACCGTTTTGTCACTCCTGTCCGGGTGTCGCCCTCTCCGGCGGCCCCGCCGCCCGCGGCGGCCCCGGCCGCTCCCGCCCGTTCGGTGGCCCGGAGCAGTGCCACGATCACGATCAGGGCGGCCGGCAGCCCCAGGGCCCGCGTCGCCAGTACCCAGCCGCCGAGCGGCTCCACGGCGTACAACTGCCGGTACCCGGCGTGGCACAGGCCGACGATCTCGCGCACGGACTGGGCGAGGATCACCCAGCCCAGCAGCAGAGCACCCGTACGCGCCACCCGCCGCAGGGCCAGCGCGCCCGCCGCGACCGCCAGCAGCGCGACGACCAGGGCCCATTCGCCGGGCCCGAGCGTCCACATGAAGAAGGAGGCACGCGGGTTGAAGAGCCCCTCGAAGAAGTCCCAGACGCTGCCGTCGCCCTGGACGATGCCGTACACCGTCCACGCGGTCAGCGCGCCGCCGTAGACCGCGAGGGCGGCCCCCGCCGTGCGGTACGCGCGCTCGTGCCCGGCCGCCGCCCGCCCGGGGTCGGGACCGGGCCGGACGTCCACCGCACCGCCGTCCTGCATCACCATGTCCGACCCCCGATCCGCCGTGCCGTGCTCAGAGCCCGTGTGCCGCCGACTGCCTTCTTGCCGCTGCCCTGTTGCCTCTGCCGAGTGCTGCTGCCGCCTCACTGTGTCAAGGACGGCGGCAGAGGCGGCGGAGGTTCCCCCGCGTGTGTCGTGCGGCACTGCCGTACGCGGGGTCACCACGCCCCACCGCACACCGTCCGGCCAGGCTTCCCACTCCCTGCCCGCGGGCGCGCGCCGCAATCGTGCACAACCGACCCGTGCGCCTCTCGTCCACCCCGTGTCCCTCCGGACCTCCACCGCCGGCGCCCGGCCGTTGGGGCAAGATGGCCCCATGGGGAGCTTGCGGGGCGAGGGTCGGCTCATCGCCGGCCGCTACCGCCTGGGCGAACGGCTCGGCCGGGGCGGCATGGGAACGGTCTGGCGCGCCACCGACGAGATGCTGCGCCGCCAGGTCGCGGTCAAGGAACTGCACCTGGACGACGGCCCGGCCGGCGCGGACCCGGAGGCGGAGCGGGCGCGCGCGATGCGCGAGGCCCGGTCCGTCGCGCGCATCAAGCACCCGAACGTGATCGTCCTGCACGACGTCGTCGAACAGGACGCGCGCCCCTGGATCGTCATGGAGCTGGTCGACGGCGCCTCCCTCGCCGACCGGCTGGCCGGCGGCGGCCCGCTGGCGCCCCGCGAGGTGGCGCGCATCGGTCTGGCCCTGCTCGGCGCGCTGCGGGTGGCGCACGCGCGCGGCGTCCTGCACCGCGACATCAAGCCCGCCAACGTCCTGCTGGAGGAGGGCACCGGGCGGGTCGTCCTCACCGACTTCGGTGTCGCCCAGCTCCCCGGCAGCCCGACACTGACCGAGGCCGGCGGCTTCGTCGGCTCGCCCGAGTACACCGCGCCCGAGCGGATGGCCGGCCGGCACGCCGGACCGGCGGCGGACCTGTGGTCGGTCGGTGCACTGCTGTGCGCGGCGCTCAGCGGGCGTTCGCCGTTCCACCGCGACTCGCTGGGCGGCGTACTGAGCGCGGTCGTGCACGACGAGATCGAACTGCCGGAACCGGCCCGCCCCCTCCTCGCCGTGGTCCGCGGCCTGCTGGAACGCGACCCGGACCGGCGGCTGGACATCCCGGGCACCGAACGGCTGTTGCGCGGCTACCTCCAGTCGGGCCGCGCCCCCGAGACACCACCGCCCGCTTCCGCGGCCGCGGCCCCCGGGCGCCCGGCACCCGCGCCGGAACCGGGCCGTGCGCACGGCGTCCCGATACCGGACGCCTTGGCGGACCGCGCGCTGGCCGCCGCGGCCCGCCCGCACACCGGACGCGCGCGCACCGTGTTCCTGGCCGGTCTGGCGGTGTGTGTGCTGGCGGGGGCGGGGGTGGGCCTCGCGGCACTGTTTCTGCGGGACGGGGACCGGGGCGGGGACCCGGACGGCAAGGGCGACGGACGCCGGGCGACGCAGTCTGCATCGCCATCGCCATCGCCATCGCCATCGCCATCGCCGCCGTCGCGGTCGCCGTCCCCGTCGCAGGAACGTTCGGGCACCCCTGGTACGGCTGACACCGCCCCACCGGGTTACACCATGGCGCGCGACCCACTCGGTTTCGCTCTCGCCGTCCCCGAAGGCGCCACCCGCTCGTACGAGGCACCCCGCGTCTTCTACTCCTCCGAGGGCAGGCGCTACCGGCTCGGCATCCTCCTCCGGAGACCGTCCCCCGCCGGGCCGCTGGACGCGATGCGCCGGGCCCACGCGGACGGCCCCGGCCTCTACCCCGGGTACCGCGACGGCACGGTCTCGCCCGCCACACACCGCGGCCTGCCCGCCGCCCGGTGGGAGTTCACCTGGGACGGCGGTCCGGAGGACGGCGGGCCCCGGCACACCTTCGACCTCGTCTGGGAGGAGGGCGGCAGGACGTACGACGTGTGGGTCTCGGCACCACTGGCCGAACGCGAGCGGGCGAAACGCCACTTCACGGTGGCCCTGCGGACGTTTCACCCGGTAGGCGCCGGCTCTCCGGCACGGTGACGGGGAGCTTCGCCGGCCGGCCCCGGCCTCTGCCGCACCGTTCGCCGCACCGCCCGGGGACCGCCCGAGTGCCACTCGCGCACCGTCCCCCGATCCGCCCCGCCCCCCCGTAAGCCCCCAGCACAGCGCCCTTGTGGCCAGTGAATACTGGCGTGATTGTGCCCACCGCGGGAAAACTCGTTACCGGTGGGTACCCAAAGCGTCCGGCGCGTCATACGCTCGCCCGCATGACGGACTCGCAGGACACCGGAACCCGCTCCTCCGCACCCGTCGGCGCCGGGCCCGCCGCCGACCGGGACGCGCCCGCCGGCGGCAACCCCGTCGCCCGCGCCGCCGCCGGCACCCGGACCGCCGCCGACGTGGTCACCCCGCACCTGGTCACCCGCCTCACCCGCGGCGTGACCGGCACCGGCCGTACCGCCAACCACACGCCGTTCACCGGCGAGAAGCTGGCGGACCTGCCCGAGTCCACACCCGAGGACGTCGCCACCGCCTTCGAGCGGGCCCGCACCGCCCAGCGCGCCTGGGCCGAGGTCCCCGTACGGCAGCGCGCCGCCGTCCTGCTGCGCTTCCACGACCTGGTGCTCCGCCGCCAGGCCGAGGTGCTGGACCTGATCCAGTTGGAGACCGGCAAGGCCCGGCTGCACGCCCACGAGGAGATCCAGGCCGTCGCCATCGCGGCCCGCCACTACGGCCGCAAGGCACCGGCGTACCTGCGCCCCCGGAGCCGCACCGGTGTCGTACCGACCCTCACCAAGGTCACCGAACTGCGGCAGCCGCGTGGCGTCGTGGGGCAGATCGCGCCCTGGAACTACCCCTTCGAACTGTCCGTCGGCGACGCGCTGCCCGCCTTCGCCGCCGGCAACGCCGTCGTCATGAAGCCCGACACGGAGACCGCGCTGACCGCCCTGTGGGCCCGCGAGCAGCTCATCGAGGCCGGGCTGCCCCCGGAGGTCTGGCAGGTCGTCCTCGGCGACGGCCCGGTCGTCGGCCCCGAGGTCGTCCGGCACGCCGACTACGTCTCCTTCACCGGCTCCACCCGCACCGGCCGCGAGGTCGCCCAGGGCGCCGCCGCCCGCCTGGTCGGCGTCTCCCTCGAACTCGGCGGCAAGAACGCCATGCTGGTGCTGGACGACGCCGACGTCGACAAGGCCGCGGCGGGCGCCGTACGCGGCTGCTTCTCCTCCGCCGGCCAGCTCTGCATCTCCATAGAGCGGCTGTACGTCCACGCGTCCATAGCCGACGCCTTCATGGAGCGCTTCGCCGCCCGCACGAAGGCGATGCGCCTGGGCAACGCCCTCGCCTACGGCGCCGACATGGGCTCGCTGGTCGGCGAACGCCAGTTGGAGACCGTCACCCGGCACGTGGACGAGGCCGTCGCCAAGGGCGCCACCCTGGTCGCCGGCGGCCGCGCCCGCCCGGACATCGGTCCGCTGTTCTACGAGCCCACCATCCTCGACGGCGTCGAGTCCCCGATGGCCGTGTGCGAGGAGGAGACCTTCGGGCCGGTCGTCTCGGTCTACCGGTTCACCGACGAGGACGACGCCGTGGCGCGCGCCAACGCCACGCCGTACGGCCTGAACTCCAGCGTCTGGACCAGGGACGGCCGCCGCGGCCGCGCCGTCGCCGCCCGGCTGCGCACCGGCACCGTCAACGTCAACGAGGCGTACGCCGCGGCCTACGGCAGCGTCCAGTCCCCGATGGGCGGCATGGGCGACTCCGGCCTCGGCCGCCGCCACGGCTCCGAGGGCATCCTGAAGTACACCGAGGCGCAGACCGTCGCCCACCAGCGCCTCATGCCGCTCGCCCCGTCGTTCGGCATGGACGACGAGAAGTACGCGGCGCTCATGACCCGCAGCCTGCGCGCGATGAAGGCGTTCCGCCTCCGCTGAGACACGGGCGTCGCGACGCCGCGGAGCGCCGGCAGAAGCGCCCCAGGACCCGCCGAGATCGAGGGAGTGCCAGTGCCCCAGCACCACCATGCCCCACACCGGCCCGGACCGGCCGAGGACGGGCACGCCTACGACTACGACGTACTCGTCATCGGCTCGGGCTTCGGCGGCTCCGTCTCCGCGCTCCGCCTGACCGAGAAGGGCTACCGCGTCGGCGTCCTGGAGGCCGGGCGCCGCTTCACCCGCGCCACGCTGCCCAAGAACTCGTGGGACCTGAAGAACTACCTCTGGGCGCCCGCCCTCGGCTGCTACGGCATCCAGCGCGTGCACCTGCTCGGCAACGTCATGGTCCTGGCGGGCGCCGGGGTCGGCGGTGGCTCGCTGAACTACGCCAACACCCTCTACGTACCGCCGAAACAGTTCTTCGACGACCAGCAGTGGGGGCACATCACCGACTGGCAGGACGAGCTGAAGCCGTACTACGACCAGGCGCAGCGGATGCTCGGCGTCCGCCTCAACCCGACCATGACGCCCTCGGACGTCCACCTCAAGGCCACCGCCGAGAAGATGGGCGTCGGCGACTCCTTCCACATGGCGCCGGTCGGCGTCTTCTTCGGCGACGGCCAGGACACCGACGGTACGGCGAAGGCCGCCCCCGGCACCGAGGTCCCCGACCCGTACTTCGGCGGCGCGGGCCCCGCCCGCACCGCGTGCACCGAATGCGGCGAGTGCATGACCGGCTGCCGGCACGGCGCCAAGAACACCCTCAACGAGAACTACCTCCACCTCGCCGAGCAGGCCGGCGCCGTCATCCACCCGATGACGTCCGTGGTCACCGTCACCGAGGACTCCCGCGGCGGCTTCGCCGTCGGCACGCTGCCCACCGACGACAAGCGCAAGGGCAAGGGCCGCACGTTCACCGCCCGCCGGGTGGTCCTCGCCGCCGGTACGTACGGTACGCAGACGCTCCTGCACCGGATGAAGGACAGCGGCCTGCTGCCCCGGATCTCCGGCCGGCTCGGCGAGCTGACCCGCACCAACTCCGAGGCGCTGGTCGGCGCGCAGACCGACGACCGCCGCTACCGCAAGGCGCACGGCGCGCCGAAGGCCGACTTCACCCGCGGCGTCGCGATCACCTCGTCCATCCACCCGAACGACAGCACCCACATCGAGCCGGTCCGTTACGGCAAGGGCTCCAACGCGATGGGCAGCCTGTCCGTCCTCCAGGTGCCGATCGCCACCCGCGCGCCCCGCGCCCTGGCCTGGGCGGCCAACTGTGTACGCCACCCGCTCCTGCTGCTGCGCTCCCTGTCCAACCGCCGCTGGTCCGAGCGGACCATCATCGGCCTGGTCATGCAGTCCCTGGACAACTCCCTGACCACGTACCGCAAGCCGGGCGGCCTCGGCAAAGGGCTGCTCACCGCGCGTCAGGGCCACGGCGCGCCCAACCCGCAGCAGATCCCCGAGGCCACCGAAGCGGCCACCCTGCTCGCCCAGGAGATCAACGGCTTCGCGGGCAGCAACGTCGGCGAGCTGATGGGCACCCCGCTGACCGCCCACTTCCTGGGCGGCTGCCCGATCGGCGAGGACGCGGACCACGGCGTGCTCGACCCGTACCACCGGCTGTACGGGCACCCCGGCATCTCGGTGGTCGACGGCTCGGCGGTCTCCGCCAACCTCGGTGTCAACCCGTCACTGACCATCACCGCCCAGGCCGAACGCGCCATGTCCTTCTGGCCGAACAAGGGCGAGGCGGACCCCCGCCCCGCGCCGGGCCGGGCCTATCAGCGGCTGTCGGCGGTGGCGCCGCACCGCCCGGCCGTGCCGGAGAAGGCGTTCGCGGCGCTGCGGCTGCCCCTGCTGCCCGTACCGGCGGTCCCGCCGAAGCCGCAGGTCACGGCTCCGGCGGAGAGCTGATCCGGGGCGCGTCCCGTCCCGGCTTCCGGGCTCAGGACGCGTCGGCGCCCTTGCGGCGGCGTACGGCGAACACCGCCCCCGCACCGAGGGCGACCGCCGCCGCACCCGACAGCGCGAGGCCCGGGAGTCCGGAGGACGCGCCGGTCTCGGCCAGCTTGCCGGTGACCGGCAGTTGGGCCTGCTGCTTCACGCCGCCGTGCGGCGCCGGGTGGTTGGGGCGGGTGCCGGGCCGCCCCTTGGAGTCCGGTACGTGGGGCGGCCGGGTGCTGCCGGCGGGCAGGATGTCGAACGGGTGGTCCGCGGCGTCCGAAGAGCCGCAGTTCAGGTCCGCGTTCAGGTACCAGCCGACGCTGACCGCGCCGCCGTAGCCGGCGGGGGTCTTCGCGTCGGCCTTCAACCGCAGCTTCGCCTCCGCGTACTCCCCGGGGCGCAGGCCGTCGGCACCGGCGATCGAGGCGAAGTAGCCGTCGCCTTCCTCGGAGCCCGCGACCGGCTTCCACCGGCCCGTCGCCGCGTCGAACCATTCGAGCGTCAGGTGCTCGGAGAGATCGTCGGAGGTCTTGTTGTCCAGGGCGAAGACCTGCGTGTACGCCTGTACGGACAGGATGTGCTCGGTGGAGGTGTTGGTGGCGCGGTAGGTGAAGTCCACCCATCCGGCCCCGGCGACGATCTTGCCGGGCAGCCCGCGGAGTTCGGCCTTGACCGACCGCTCGCTCGACCAGTCCTTGCACTCCGGGGTCGCGGAGGGCGTGGTCGGCGTGCCCGGCTCCGCGTTCTTCCCGGGGGCCACGCCCTTGGGCGGAGCCGGCGCAGCGGTCTTCGTCCCGCCCCCGCTCTGCGGCGGCCTGCCGCTCTCGCCGGGCGCGGGGGAGCCGGAGGTCTCGGTCGCGCCGGGCGTCGGTGTCGCCGTCGCGGTCGGTGTGGCGGTGGTGGTCGCGATGGCCGTCGAGGCCCGCTCGGGCGTCTCGGTGGCGTACGCGGCGGGGGCCGCCAGCAGGGCGGCAGGGACTATGGCGGCCGTTGCGGTGACGGCGGCCAGGGCGCGGCGGAGCTGCATCGTGAAGACCTCTCGGAGCCGAAGTGCCGTGATCACGGCACCGGTTCGGGGTGGGCCGTCGCGGTGGGGCGCGGGATGGCCGGGCGATTGCAGATACTGACCGGCCGTGCGCGGAAAAGGTTGCACGGTCCGGCCTGAGCGCCGGAAGTTACGCCGGTGTCGCTCCGTAGTGCCCCGCATCCCGCCATAGCGAAGGGCCCCGGGACGCCGCCCGCGAGGGGGGTGCGGACGGCCGCGGGGCCCTTGGCTTTCGGCGCCGGCGTCAGGGCAGCGTCGGCGCCGAGGGGGCGGCGCCGGGGGGGATGGCGCCGCTGGCTCTCAAGTTGTCCCGGGGGTGGGCACCCCCGCGCTCGCGGCCTCGGCCGCCTGCCGGCGCCGGTGGCTCCGGCGTCCGTGACGCCGTCGGCGGTCCGGACCGCCGACGGGTGCCGTCTCCCGTTCGGGGCACGGCGTGCCGCTTTCACGGCCCCGCTTCGGGCACGGTGTGCCGCTCTTGTGCATCGTGCTGGACGCGCCTCACCCGGCGCAACCGTTTCGACCGGATGCGGTCGGCCCCGGGCGTCCCCAGGACCGACCGCCCCATCGGATGTGACCGGGCTGCTGTCCCCTGCTGACCGGCCACAGCACCGTAGCGAGGTCCCACGACGCGGACCGCTCCAAGTCGGTCGGCGTCTCATCGCTCCGGTGGATCCGCCCACGGGCGGCGTCTACGCGTAGTCCTGCAGACCGCACCTGGCTGGCGTGGCATCCGGAACAACGAAGTTCGGCGGGGGCCGGTCACGGCGCCGTACGGGTGAGTCGCCGCCCACGGGTCGGATTCGGCTGCGGACGCCGCGGCCCCGGCCCTGGACGCCCGCGGCCCGGACCGGCCGCGGACCCGGCCCCGGACGGCCGCGGACTCAGATCCGGCCGCGGCACAGCTCCAGCAGCGTCATCGCGAGGGCGGTGCCGGGCCGGCCGAGCTGCCCCCGGTAGTGCTCCAGCACCTCCATCTCGCGCGACAGGTTCACCCGGCGCCCGCCGGAGCCGATGCGCTCGCGCTGGATCACGGCCGAGACGGCCATGCGTTCCTGCACGAGGCCGATGATCCGGCCGTCGAGATCGTCGATCCGCTCCCGGGCGTCCGTGATCACTCCGGCCGCCGCCTCGGTGCGCGCGCCGGTGTCGGGCTTCACCGTGGCCCTGCTCGTGGCCCGGCCCGCGGCCGTGGTCTCGGGAAGCGTCGCCGGGTCCGTGACCGCCTGGATACCGCTCATGTCCGTCACTCCTACGGATCATGACCCCACAGCCGCCGTCCGCACCGCCTACGGGCCCGCCGCCCGCGGAAAAACCGAGCGCCCCGGGCCTGTACCGGCCCGGGGCGCCTGGGAAGTCGCTCGTCAGTTGATCAAGCAGCACGACCATGGCAGCCGGACGGGCCGGTGCCATAGGTAAAGACGAAGGTCAGCTGCTTGTACATGGCGCTCAGTATGAGCCCGTTAGAATTGAAAGTCCAACCCCTGCACCACACCGCCGGAAGGCCGCCGAAGTGCCATCAGCGTCACCTGCTGCCGCCCCCGACGTCGTCCTGGTGGTCGACTTCGGCGCGCAGTACGCCCAGCTCATCGCCCGCCGCGTACGCGAGGCCCGGGTCTACAGCGAGATCGTCCCGTCCACCATGCCGGTGGCCGAGATGCTCGCCAAGAACCCCAAGGCGATCATCCTCTCCGGCGGCCCGTCGTCGGTCTACGCCGAGGACGCGCCCAGCCTGGACCGTTCCCTGTTCGAGGCCGGCGTCCCGGTCTTCGGCATGTGCTACGGCTTCCAGCTCATGGCCACCACCCTCGGCGGCACGGTCGACAACACCGGCGCCCGTGAGTACGGCCGTACCGACCTGCACGTCTCCAAGAACGCCTCGACCCTCTTCGAGGGCACCCCGGCCGAGCAGCCCGTGTGGATGTCGCACGGCGACGCCTGCTCCGCCGCGCCCGAGGGCTTCACCGTCACGGCCTCCACCGACATGGTCCCGGTCGCCGCCTTCGAGAACGACGAGAAGAAGCTGTACGGCGTGCAGTACCACCCCGAGGTGATGCACTCCACGCACGGCCAGCAGGTCCTGGAGCACTTCCTCTACCGGGGAGCGGGCATCGAGCCGGTGTGGACCACCACCAACGTCGTCGACGAGCAGGTCGCGGCCATCCGTGAGCAGGTCGGCAGCGCGCGGGCGATCTGCGGTCTGTCCGGCGGCGTGGACTCCGCGGTGGCCGCCGCCCTCGTCCAGAAGGCCATCGGCGACCAGCTCACCTGCGTCTACGTCGACCACGGCCTGATGCGCAAGGGCGAGACCGAGCAGGTCGAGAAGGACTTCGTGGCCGCCACCGGTGTCCAGCTCAAGGTCGTCGACGCCTCCGAGCGCTTCCTGAAGGCGCTGGCCGGCGTCTCCGACCCGGAGCAGAAGCGGAAGATCATCGGCCGCGAGTTCATCCGGGTCTTCGAGCAGGCCCAGGCGGAGATCGTCGCCGAGTCCGGCGCGGCCGGCGAGCCCGTGAAGTTCCTGGTCCAGGGCACGCTGTACCCGGACATCGTGGAGTCCGGCGGCGGCACCGGCACCGCGAACATCAAGTCCCACCACAACGTCGGCGGCCTCCCCGAGGACCTGGAGTTCGAGCTCATCGAGCCGCTCCGCCAGCTCTTCAAGGACGAGGTCCGCGCGGTCGGCGCCGAGCTGGGCCTGCCGGACGAGATCGTCCAGCGCCAGCCCTTCCCCGGTCCCGGCCTGGGCATCCGCATCGTCGGCGAGGTCACCAAGGAGCGCCTGGACCTCCTCCGCGAGGCCGACGCCATCGCCCGCGAGGAGCTGACCGCGGCCGGCCTGGACCGCGAGATCTGGCAGTGCCCGGTGGTCCTCCTCGCCGACGTCCGCTCCGTCGGCGTCCAGGGCGACGGCCGTTCCTACGGTCACCCGATCGTGCTGCGCCCGGTCTCCTCCGAGGACGCGATGACCGCGGACTGGACCCGCATGCCGTACGACGTCCTGGCCCGCATCTCCACCCGCATCACCAACGAGGTCGCCGACGTCAACCGCGTCGTCCTCGACGTGACCAGCAAGCCCCCGGGCACCATCGAGTGGGAGTGACCCCCTCGTAGGTCCCCGCACCAGGTCAACGCCGCAGCCGTCGCTCAGCAGTTCGAGCGGCGGCTGCGGCGT
The DNA here is from genome assembly GCF_040646595.1 of Streptomyces sp. NPDC045470. Taxonomy (NCBI): domain Bacteria; kingdom Bacillati; phylum Actinomycetota; class Actinomycetes; order Kitasatosporales; family Streptomycetaceae; genus Streptomyces; species Streptomyces sp. NPDC045470. Next base: position 2,663 of record NZ_JBEZAN010000017.1, on the reverse strand, counting down.
TCTTGGTGGGTACGCTGGCCGTACGGCCCAGAATCCCGTCCATGGGAGGACTCATGACCGCTGAGATCGCGCACCACTGGCCCGTGCCCCCGCCAGACGGTTACACCGTGGACGACCTGCTGACCCTGCCTGACCTCCCGCCGCATACGGAATTGCTCGACGGGAGCTTGGTGTTTGTGAGCCCACAGAGGTTTTTTCACAGCGTCGTGATCGATTCGTTGGTCAGCGGGCTGCGACGCACGGCGCCGCCAGAACTGACGGTCGCGCGCGAAATGACTGTGTTGATCGACGAACGCAACGGCCCCGAACCGGACATCACGGTAGTGCGGACCGCAGCGGTGCGTCACTCGGACCAGACGCATTTTCAGGTGCGGGACGTCCTGCTCGCCGTCGAAGTCGTTTCTCCGGAATCCGAGGCACGGGACCGCGACACCAAGCCGCACAAATATGCAAAGGCGGGTATCACGCACTTCTGGCGGGTCGAAAAGGCCGGGCCCGGTGGCCACCCCGTCGTGCAGGTCTTCGAGCTGGACGAGGAAACCCGCACTTACCGCTCCGTGCACACCTTCCGGGAGCAGGTAAAGCTGGGCGCCCCCTTCGACATCGACATCGACCTCACCGCGATCGTCCTCCCGTGAGCGTTGACGTGTGCCGGTGACACTCCCACCCGTTTCCGCATGACGGTAGAGGAGATCCGGCAGGCGAAAAAGGTGGAAGTGTTGCGCGATGGGCACCATCGGCTGCATCGGCCTCGGCATCATGGGCAGCCCGATGGCGGTCAACCTCGCCAAGGCCGGACACACAGTGGCCGGCTGGAACCGCAGCAGTCGCCGTCGGCTCAGCACGCGTCCGGGGTGTGCGCGCCGTAGCGGAGGCCGTCGACGAGGAGGGTGACCATCTGCTGGGTGGGGTCGTCGTCCTCGGCGGCGGGCAGGGTCAGGTTGGCCACGGCGCGCAGCAGGTCCTCGGGGTCCAGGTCCAGGTCGGAGCGGATGTGCCCGGCGCTCGCCGCGGCGTCGAGAAGAGCGCTGAGGACGGGCACGAAGCGCTCCTGGAAGTAGCCGGGCAGGCTGTCGAAGGCCGGGTCTCCCGAGTGGAGCGCGGAGCTGAGGCCGCGCTTCGTGGCGATGAAGCCCGCGAAGCGCTGGAGCCAGCGGGCGAGCGCGTCGACCGGTCCGTACTCGGCCATGAGGGACGGGGCCGCGTCGGCGCAGGCGTCGACCTCGTGGCGGAAGACCGCGGCGATCAGGTCGGCGCGCTGCGGGAAGTGGCGGTAGAGGGTGCCGGCGCCCACGCCTGCCTTGGCGGTGATCTGCCGTACGGGGGCGTCGACTCCCGAGGTGGCGAAGACGTCGGCGGCGGCGGTGAGCAGGGCGTCGGTGCTGCGCTGCGCGTCGGCGCGTACGCGCTTGGCGGGGCTCGCGGCCGGGGTGTCCGCGCCGGTCTGCTGCCGCGGGCCCTCGCTCATGAGCCTCCTCCGCCCCTGGAACGCCGTTCCGTTTACGTCGGCGTCAGCGTAGCGCGGACGTCGGGAACCGGCCATGGGCGCCCTGCGTCAATGCCCCACCCACCTCACTGGAGCCAGAACCGCGTCCGCTCCAGCCACACGTCGAGCAGTTTCCGGTCGCCGATGGTCTCCACGCCCCCGGCGACGGCGGGCCGCCCGTAGAGGAAGAGCACCAGGTCGGTGACGGTGCCGCGGACGGCGACCGCGGCCTTCTCGTGGGTGGGGCGCCAGACGGGGGCCTCGCCGGTGAGGTCGACGAACCACTCCGCCTCGGTGTCCGTGGCGTGGAAGTGCAGCGTACGGCCGGGCCCGAGCAGGACGGGTGCGCCGGGCTGTTCCTCGGCGATCTCCTCGACGGCGTGGAATCCCATCCATTCGTCGAGGGCGTCGCGCGCCACGTCCGCGTCGAGGACGTACTCCCGGCCGGCGGCGAGAGCGGCGTCGGCCCGGTGGAGGGCGGTCTCGTGGGTCATCCGGCGGGCCCAGAAGACGGGGGTGCCGCCGGGCGCCACGGTCCACACCGGCACGTCGGGACCGGCGGCCCGCAGGGTGTCCGACAGCCGGGCGGCGCCCTCGGCGAGTACGGCGCCCAGCGCGGCCGGGTCCTCGTCGGCGAGCTTCGGGGTCTCGTTGACCAGTTCGTCGGAGACGGGCTCCGTAGCCCGGGTGCCGACGATCGTCTCGACCCAGCGGTGGGCGCCGTTGACGTGGCGGATCAACTGGCCGAGGTTCCAGCCGGGGCAGGTCGGCACGGTGGCCGCCGGGTCGGTGTTCTTGACGGTGGACCGCAGTTGGTCGGCCTGGTGGACGATTTCGGCGCAGTAGCGGTCGTAACTCAGGGGAGTACCGGTCGTGGCAGCCATGGGGGGCACGGTAGTGGCCCTGCCCGCCGCTTCCGTAGTGAATTTCCGTGGCGGCGGGTCGGTGGGTGCGGCAGTGCGGTGGGGTCAGCCGATGGGGTTGACGAAGGTGGCGGGGTGGGTGGCGCTGCGTTGGTCGACGAGGGGGCCCCAGGGCCATTTCAGGGTCAGGGAGGTGGTCTCGTCGGGCGGGGTGACGGTGACGGTCCGGGGCAGCCAGGAGTCTTCGGCGTTTTCCTGGGCCGTGCCGAGGTTGAGGGTGAAGTCGGTGCTCTCGCCGGGGGCGAGGGTGATCG
>NZ_JBEZAN010000016.1:0-186002 GCF_040646595.1 Streptomyces sp. NPDC045470 | reverse complement strand
GGGCGGTGGTGGTGGCGGTCATGGCGGGCCCCCCGGGGCGGTCGGTTTTCCGTGGTCTCCTCGGTACGTCACCCACTCTGTCCACCGGCCTTGGCGCCGGGCTGCCGCACCGCTAACACCCCGCTAACGCCCACGCGGCCGTGGCGAGCCGGGACGGAAAAGCGGTGCCACCCCCTGTTCACCTCTACTACCGGCAGGTAGCTTCCGCTGCGAGCTGTACGCGCGTCAGGAGGAAGCCGCCATGTCCGAGCCCACGCCGTCCACCCCGACCTCCACGAACACCCCGTCCGCCACCACCCCTGCCTCCGCCCCCACCCCGGTCCCCACCGACCAACTGCACTTCGCCCTGCCGCCGCAGCACGCGACCGTCGAGGAGGAGCGCCGCCACCGCAAGGAACGCCTCGCGGCGGCGCTGCGGCTCTTCGGGCGGTTCGGGTTCGAGGAGGGGGTGGCGGGCCACATCACCGCCCGGGACCCGGAGTTCACCGACTGCTTCTGGGTGAATCCGTTCGGGATGTCGTTCAAGCACATCACGGTCGGCGACCTGATCCTGGTCAACCACGAGGGCAAGGTCGTCGAGGGCCGCCACCACGTCAACCAGGCGGCGTTCGCGATCCACGCGCAGGTCCACCGGGCCCGCCCGGACGTGGTCGCCGCCGCGCACAGCCACTCGGTGTACGGCCGGTCCCTGTCCACCCTCGGCGAGCTGCTGGACCCGATCACCCAGGACGTGTGCGCGTTCTACGAGGACCATGCGCTGTTCGACGACTACACGGGCGTCGTGGTGGACGAGGAGGAGGGCCGGCGGATCGCGGTCGCGCTCGGCCCGCACAAGGCCGTGATCCTGCGCAATCACGGCCTGTTGACGGTGGGCGACTCGGTGGACGCGGCGGCCTGGTGGTTCATTACGATGGAGCGTTCCTGCCAGGTGCAGTTGACCGCGCGGGCCGCCGGCAAGCCCGTACTGATCGACCACGCGAACGCCGTGCACACGCGGGAGCAGTTGGGCAACGACCTGGTGGCGTGGATCAACTACCAGCCGCTGTACCAGCAGATGACGCGCAGCGAACCGGACCTGCTCGGCTGAGCCCGTACGGCCTCCGCGCGGCCTCTGTTCGGCTCCGGCGTGGCGTCCGTACGGCCCCCGCGCGACCCCCGTACGGCCCCACGTCAACCTGCCGGACCGCCCGTCACCGCTCCGCCGGGCCCGTCACCGCCCGTAAAGCCGCCCGCCCGGCTTTTCGCCCTCGTCACGTGCGGCACAATTTCCTCTCAGTACGGTGGAGTTGGCGGCGACTGGTGGCTGGGCGGAGCGGACGTGTCGGTGGAGACGGCGGGTGGGACGACGGGGGCGTCCGGATCGCCCGGAGGGACCGAGGGCTTTTCGGGGCCCGGGACGGCGGCGGGCCCGCCCGTGGCGGCCGGGGCGGACGGTTACGGCGGTGACTGCACCTGCGGGAAGTGCCCGCGCGGCGCACGCGAGGGGCATCGCAGGGCGGTCGCCGCGTTCGTGGCGCTGCGCGAGGAGTACGCCGCGGGCCGCGGTGTGCCGGCCGCGCTGGCCCATTCGGCGGGCGCGGCGCGGCAGTGGGTGTCCGACGAACTGGCGCTGTCGGCCCGCGCGGTCGCCGAGCGCGCCGCCGCCGAGGGCGCGTCCTGGCTGGACGCGGTGTGGCGGCGCACGCTGCTGGTGCTGTGGGCCGGGATCGCCGTGCTGGTGATCATGCAGGCGGTCACCGCGATCGGTACGGGCTGGACGGCGCCGCGTACGGCGGGACTGGCCGCGGCGGTGGTCCTGACGCTGGCCCTGACGGGCGCGGGATGGCGCCACCGGGCGCGCGGCGGTCTGCTGGCGCCGCTGATCGGTGAGGACAACCGGCTCTCGACCTCGCGCACGGTGGCGGCGGGCTGGCTGCTGCTGGTGGCGTACGCCGTCCTCGTGCAGGCCGTCCACCTGACGCTGGTGACGGACGCGGACGCGCGCCAGGCGCTGGTGGACGGCCTCGAACTGCCGCGCGGCGCCGGGCTGCTCACGGTCCTGGCGGTGACCTGCGCGGTGGCGGTGCTGGTGCGCCGGGTCGTCGCCGTACGCATCCAGGGGCGGCGCCTCCAGAAGGTGCGCGCGGAACGGCCGCGCGCCGCCGACCTGCTCACGGACGACGCGGGGCGCGGCAGCCTCACCGACACCCAGTTCCTGCTGCTGAACGTGGCCGCCGTGTCCTTCGCCGTGGTCCGGCTGGCCCGCGACCCGTCCCGGCTGCCGGACCTGCCGTGGGCGTTCGCCGTCGTCGTGGTGGTGGGCGCGGTGACGTACGTGGCGGGCAAGTACGCGGAGGGCGGCCGTCCGGTCGTGCTGTCGGTCGTCCGGGCCCGGGAGCCGGGCGACCTGGCCGCGCCCATCCGTATCGGCGACGACATCGAGATCCGCGGTACCGGCTTCGTGCCGCCGGGTGCGCAGGGCGCGGACCTGCTGGCGCGCACCGTCGTACGGATCGGCGCGGTCCATGTGCACGTACCGCTGGTGCCGGTCGCCGGCGGGTTCGGCAATCCGACGGACGGCGTGCTCACCGTGCCCGTACCGGCGGACGTCGAACCGGGCCGGGTGGAGATCAGGGTCGTCACGGCGGCGGGCGCGGAGACGAACGCCTACACGATCGACGTACAGGACTGAGGACCGCTCGACGGGCGTACGAGGCCGAAGCCGCTCGACCGGCGTACGGGACCGCAGCCCGCTCGACCGGTGTACGAGGCCGAAGCCCGCCGCACCGGTGTACGGCATCGACCCCCGCCCGGCCGGCGTACCGCACCGGCGCGCCGCGCTGAACGCCGGATGAGCCGCCGTCCGTACCCTTCGTGGAACACCTGGCCGCGGGCACCCCATCGTCCGCGTCCGGCGACGACGGAGAGGCGGGACGCCATGTCTCATGCGGATCGTGCGGTCGGCGGCAGCGGCCTGGGCGGGGCCGGGGCGGGCAGGGGAGGCGGCCCGCGGCAGGCGATGGCGCGGTACGCGCTGCTGCCGCTGCGCGTCTTCCTCGGCGTGACCTTCGTCTACGCGGGCCTGGACAAGCTGACCGACCCGGCCTTCTTCGCCTCCACCGGTGCCGGTTCGGTCGGCGAGCTGATGCGGCAGATACGGGACACCTCGGCCGCTCCCGCCCTGGTGGACCTGGCCCTGAAGAACCCGGCGGGCTTCGGTTACGCCATCGCCGCCGGGGAGTTGGCCGTCGGCATCGGCACCCTCGCCGGGCTGTTCACCCGGGTCGCCGCGCTCGGCGGCGCACTGATCTCGCTGAGCCTGTGGCTCACCGTGAGCTGGTCGGCCGAGCCGTACTACTACGGCAACGACCTGGCGTACTTGATGGCGTGGCTGCCGCTGGTGCTGGCCGGGGCACCGATGCTGTCCCTGGACGCGGCCCTGGCGGCGCGGCGCGGCAGGCAGGGGCGGCAGTTGTTCGGGTGAGTGGCTGCCGTAGCCCGCCTCCTCGGTTCACCGGCCTTCGGGGCAACGGGCCCTGAACACGCTGATCCCGGCCGCTACTCCCGGCCGTCTCCCGCCGGAGCCGCCCGGTGACGGCGTACGGCCGCCCAGACGGCCGCCGTGATGCCCGACAGGCACAGGCCCGCCGGTACGGCCAGCACCGGCAACGCGCCGGGCAGGTCCCAGGCTCCGGCCGCCTCGCCCACGTAGGCGCCGCCCACGCCCAGCGCGGTCAGGCCGGTGAGGAGCCGGGCGGGCTCGAAGCGGTGGCGTTTCACGACTGCTCTCCCGTCTGCTGTTCTCCCGTGTCCTGCTCTTCCGCCTGCTGCTCCGCTGCTCGGCGCTCTCCCGCCGACTGTTTCTCCGACTGCTCCCCCGACTGCGGAGCGGCCCGCTCCACGTTGACCTGTCCAGCGCCCACCTCAAGGTCGAGGTCGAGCGTGCCGTGCGGCTTCTCGCCCTTCTTCAGGCCCGTCGCGGGCAGCGTGACGGTCTGGTCCTGGTCGGCCTGGAGGTTGAAGTCCTCCGGCGTCTCGCCCGGCAGCCGGACGTCGCCGAGCTTCACGTCGATGTGCAGCCGCGCGGTGACGCCGTCGGGCACGGTCACGCTGAGCTGCCCGGCGCCGACGGTGGCCTTGGTCCGTACGGTCTGTCCGTTCTTGAACGGTACGTGGCTCAGGTCCAGCTCTCCGCGCCCTGCGCCGAGTTCGTAGCTCGGCCTCACGGAGGCGGTGTCCATCGGGAGCCAGACGCGGTTGCGCCAGTCGGCGGTGATGTTGTCCGGCATGACCGAGGCGCCCGCCAGCAGCAGGGACGTCAGGACGACCATGAAGACCGTGCCGCCGCCGGTCCGTCCGCACCAGGCGCTGAGCACCAGGCCGAGGCCGAAGACGACGAGTGCGGCGGAGAGCCCGGCGACGAGGGCGGTGTTCAGCGGGTGGGCGTCCGCGGCGGCCCCGCCCGTCGCCAGGCCCGCGACGAGTGCCAGCAGGAACGTCCAGCCGCCGATCGGCCGGCCCGCCCGGCGGCGCCGGACCGGTGGGCCGGCCGACGGCCCTTCGCGCCCGGCCCACGCGGTCGCGCCGGAGGGCCGGCCCACCGCCCCGGCCGTCCCGTGTGCGGCGTGCGCCTGCTCGTGTCCGTACGGAGTGTCGCTCGGTCCCCAGAGGTAGCCCACGCCGGCCGTCCCTTCCTTGGAGAGCGGGTCCCGCCACCAGGACGGGGTGTTCCGGGTGGGCGGCGCCGTCGTCTCGGGCGGCGCGTCCACGACGGCCTGCGCGGTGGCCGGGGCGGTGGTTCCCGGGCCGTCCGTGCCTTCCGCGCGGCGCTGCCGCGACCAGTAGGCCGAGCCGCCCACGGCCAGCGCGAGCATGACGGTGAAGGTCAGCACGCCGCGGTTGGCGAGGGAGGTCAGGAAGTAGCCGCAGCCGACCAGCGCGAAGAGCAGCGCGGTCAGTGCCGTGCCCTCGACGCGGCCGGAGAGCAGCTTGCGGCCCTCGTTCTCGTCGTCGCCGTCCTGCGGGATGAGCAGCCAGGCGAAGCCGTACGCGATCAGGCCGATGCCCCCGGAGGCCGCCAGTACGGCCAGGACGATCCGGAAGATCACCGGGTCCAGGCCCCAGTGCCGGCCGAGCCCGGCGCACACACCGGCGACCACCTTGTGCCGTCGGCTGCGGCGCAGGGGGACCTGCGGAGCCTGGCGGCCCGGTGCGTCGGCGGGCGGCGGGGTGCCTGCGGAGTCGGACGTGGCCCCGGCGGGGCCCGTCGTCTCCTCGGCGGGCGCGGCATCGTTCATGGGCCCATGGTGGCAAGCGGGTCGGGCGGACGGCATCCGTGGGAACCCTGGTTGGTCCCTGAGATCGCCCTGGTGGGGCGGGCGGCGGACGGCCTTCAGGTCAGGGGACCGGACGCGTACGCGGACGGCCACCGGGTGTACCGCCCGCGGCGGCGGTGTAACGGCGGGCCAGGCGTGCGCAGGCTTCCCGGAGCCGCTCCGGCCCGACGATCTCCATGTCGGCGTCGAACCTGCCGAGAGCGGCGGCCAGCGCGGTCCACGACCAGGACCCCAGTACGAGCCGGCAGCGGTCCGGGCCCAGCTCCTCGACGATGCCGTCCCGGGTGTACCGGGACACGGCGTCCGCGGGCAGGGCGAGGATCACCTCGCCATGGCAGGGCCAGCCGCCCGAACCGCCGTCGGCGCCCTGGAACCTGTTCAGGACGAAGGCGCCGACGTCGCCTCCGGGCAGCTCACGCGGGGCGAAGCGGGGGCCGGTCGGGGTGCGCGGGGCGATCCGGTCGGCGCGGAACGTGCGCCAGTCCGCGCGGTCGAGGTCCCAGGCGACGAGGTACCAGCGGCCCGCCCAGGTGACGAGGTGGTGCGGCTCCACCCGGCGCGGCGGGCCCTCGTCACCCCGGCCGTTCTCCGGTGGCGACACCGGTACGTAGTCGAAGCGCAGCACTTCGCGGGCGTGCACCGCCGCGCCGAGCGCCATGAGGACGCCGCTGTCGACCTGCGGGTTCGGCCGCGCGTTCGGCGGTTCGACGGCGGTGACCTGGAGGGAGTCGATCCGGCGGCGCAGCCGTGCGGGCATCACCTGCCGGACGGTGTGCAGGGCGCGCGCCGCGGCGTCCTCGACACCGGCGCCGTTGGTGGTGGCGATCCGGAGCGCGACGGCGAGGGCGACGGCCTGCTCGTCGTCGAAGAGGAGCGGGGGGAGGTCCGATCCGGCGTCGAGCCGGTATCCGCCGTCGGGGCCCTTGGCCGACGCGATGGGGTAGCCGAGTTCGCGCAGGCGGTCGACGTCGCGGCGTACGGTGCGCGGGCTGACGCCCAGCCGCTCGGCGAGCAGCGCTCCCGGCCAGTCCCGGCGTGCCTGGAGGAGCGAGAGCAAGGACAGCAGGCGCGCCGATGTCTTCTGCATGGCGCCCATCCTGCCTCGGGTGGAGGACACAACCTGTCCTCCACCTACGCCAGGGTGGGGGCCGCTGGGCCAAGAATCCGCGCAGACCTGGCAGCTCCCGAAGCCGCTCCGAGACCGCTCCCGAAGCCGCTCCCGAGGGCACCTCCGAAGCCGCTCCGAGACCACTCCCAGAGCCCGCACGCACAAGGCGAGGAAGCAGATGACCGTTCTCGACACCCGCGCGCTCAACCGGGCCACGCTCGCCCGGCAGTTGCTCCTCGACCGCGCGGACCTGCCCGCCCTCGACGCGGTGGCGCACCTGTGCGGCCTCCAGGCGCAGGAGCCGCAGGAACCGTTCGTCGGCCTCTGGTCGCGGCTGTCCGCGTTCGCCCCGGCGCAGCTCGGCGACCTGCTGACCGGACGCCACGTCGTCCGCACCCACCTCATGCGCCGCACCGTCCACCTCCTCACCGCCGACGACGTCCTGGCCTGGCGCGGCCGCCATGACGCGATGCTGCGGCAGCGGGTCCTCGGGACCTACCGCCGCGAGCTGGAAGGGGTGGACCTCGAAGAACTCGCCGCGGCGGGCCGCGCGGTCATGGCCGACGGCGAGCCCCGCTCGATGCCCGAGCTGGCCCGGGCCGTCGCCGGCCGCTGGCCCGGCCCGGGGCCGCGGCCGCTGGGGGAGATGCTGGTCGCGGCGCTCATCCCGATGGTGCAACTGCCGCCGCGCGGCCTGTGGCGTACGAAGGCAGGCGTACGGAATGTGCCGCTCGCCTCGTGGCTGGGCCGCGAACCCGCCCCGCCGGCACCGGACGGCACGGGTACGGGAAGGCCGGTCCCCGGTGCGCCCGCCGCCTCCGACCCCGTGGGCGAAGCCCTCGTACGCCGCTACCTGGCCGCTTTCGGCCCCGCCGCCTCCGCCGACCTGCGCGCGTGGTGCGGTCTGGCCGGGCTGCCGCGCGCGGTCGCCGCCGTACGCGAGGAACTGGTCGGTTTCCGCGACGAGCGCGGCCGGGAACTGCTGGACCTCCCCGACGCGCCGCGCCCGGACCCCGGAACGCCCGCTCCGGTGCGGTTCCTGCCCGCCTTCGACAACGCGATCCTCGGCTACCAGGACCGCGGCCGGATCATCGACGACGCCCACCGCGGCCTGTCCGTCGCCGGTGAGCGGGTCGTCCTGGTGGACGGCCGGGTCGCCGCGACCTGGACGGCCCGGGAGGGCACCGTGACGGTTTCCCCGCTGCGCCGCTTCTCCCCGGCCGAGCGCGCGGCCGTGGGGGAGGAGGGGGAGGCGCTGGCGGCGTTCCTCTCCGACGGCGGGAGCCGGAGCGTGCGGATCGGCTCGGAGCGCGACTGACCCCTCCCCGAAGCCGAGATCACCGCTGGAATCCCCGCCGGAATCCCCGCTGGGTTCACGGCCGGGTTCCGGCCCGGTTCCGGTGGGGTTCCGGTTGGGGGACGGATGTCCCGGTACGTGTCCGATGATCGCGCCCCGCCCCTCTGCGGACGGCCGGCGGACGACTATCGTTGCGCCGGACACGTGTACGGGGGGAACCGAAGGGGCGCGGCGCGGTGACGGAGGCGGCGGTGGACGACGGGCGACTGGTCGCCGGGCGGTACCGCCTGGTGGAGGAGATAGGCCGAGGCGGTATGGGCACCGTCTGGCGGGCCCACGACGAACTGCTCGTCCGCCAGGTGGCGGTCAAGCGGCTGCACGTCTCCCCGGAACTGGACGCCGACGAGCTGGCCCGCCGCAACGAGCGCACCCGCCGCGAGGCGCAGGCCGCCGCCCGTATCAACCACCCCAATGTGGTCAGCGTCCACGATGTCGTCGACGACGCCGGTCTGCCCTGCATCGTCATGGAGTACGTGCCGTCGGTGACGCTCGGCGACGTCATCAAGGAGGCCACGCTCGCGAACAGCTCGGTACCGCCGGGTGAGGCGGCCCGGATCGGCCGCGGCATGATCACCGCGCTGCGGGCCGCGCACTCCGCCGGTGTCCTGCACCGTGACGTGAAGCCCGGCAACGTCCTGCTCGGTGAGGACGGCCGGGTCGTCCTCACGGACTTCGGCATCGCGGTCGCCACCGGTACCTCCACCCTCACCAAGACCGGCGAACTGGTCGGCTCCATCGACTACCTCGCCCCCGAGCGGGTCCGCGGCCATACGCCGGGTCCGGCGGCCGACCTGTGGGCGCTGGGCGCCACGCTCTACCAGGCGATGGAGGGGCGGCCCCCGTTCCGCAAGCTCACCGCGGTCGAGACGGCGTACTCGATCGCCGTCGACCCGCTGGACCCGCCGCGCAACGCCGGTCCGCTGACCGCGCTGATCGAGGCGCTGCTGGCGAAGGAGCCCGCGGACCGCCCGTCGGCCGAGGCCGTGGAACAGGCGCTGCGCACACCGACCGCGTACACGGACACCGCGTGGCTGGGCATGTCGGGAGCGTCCGGCACGCCCGGTGCCACCGGCGCCCCTGGCATATCGGGTACATCGGGCAGCAATCCGGGTGTGCCGGGCGTGGCGGGCGAAGGGGACACCGCCGGGGGCAGCGGCACCGCGGCGACGGGCGGCATGACGTCACCGGTCCAGGACCCCCGTACGGCCACGGGCTCCTCGGCCGCGCACCCGAACCCGGGCACGACCCCGCGCCCGGCCCCCGGCAACCCGTACGCGGCACCGGCACCGGTCCCGGCCCAGTCGCCGCCCTCGCTTCCCGGCGCGTACCACCCGGCGGCCCCGGCCGCGGACGGTACGGCCGTCACCGGCAGCATGGCCACCACGGGCGGCGCGGCCGCCGCGTTCCCCGTGGAGGGCCCGACCTCCCCGGTCCACCGCACGACGACCGACCCGGCCGTCCCCGACTCCGGCAAGAAGCGCAAGCGCGGACGCACGCTGCTGCTGAGCGCGGTCGCCGTCGTCGCCGTACTGGCGGTCACGGGCGGCACCCTGTACGCCCTCGGCTTCAGACCGGGCGGCGGGGACGCGCAGGCGTCCGACGGCGGCACCCCGCAGACCGAGGTGCCGACGCCCGCCCCCTCCAAGCCCAGCGCCAAGCCCACCCCGCGGCCCTTGCCGGACGGGTACCACTGGGTCAAGGACCCGGCGGCCGACGTCACCGTCCCGGTGCCCGACGGCTGGACCCGCCAGCGGCAGGCGAACGGCAACGGCTCCACCTACCTCAACCCGAACCAACTGGTCGGCCTGCGCATCGAGGTCCTCGACTTCGCGAGCGCGAACCCGCTCCAGCACTGGAAGGACAACGAGCGCAACGCCCTCAGCGAGGGCAAGTTCCCCGGATACCAGCAGCTGCGGATGCAGGACACGGTCTTCCGCGGGCGGCCCGCCGCGCTGTGGGAGTGGCGGTGGGCGGGCAGCAAGCGCGACTTCCGGGCCATCGACCTGGGGTTCGGCCGGCCCGGCGAGAAGGAGTACGCGGTCTACCTCTCCGCGCCGGACGCCGAATGGGGCCGGTACAAGAAGGTCTTCGACAACGTCCTGGCCGGGCTGGAGCTGCCCGAGGAACGCAAGCAGTAGCGGGACGGCGAGGGACCGCCCGGGGACGCCCCGGGTACGGGGCGCCCTGTCACCGGCTCCGGCCGTGGCCCACCCCGTATCCGAACCCGGCACCCGCCCCGGTGTCCGAGCCCGGCCCCCGCCCCGGTACCTGAACCCGGCACCCGTCCCACCTCCGCCCCCGTATCGAAAGCCCCACCCCACCCACACCCACAGTCACCGACGCTTAGGGGTGCCGTCAGGGTCGACCCTGATGCCCCGCAGCCGCCCCACGTGTGACTATCGGTGTCATGACCACCGCGCCGACCCGGCCCGAGGCGAGCTACGCCCCGGTGCCCGACCCCGACGACCCGCCCCTGCGCAAGCTGTACCGCAGCGCCGACGGGCGGATGCTCGGCGGTGTCGCGCGCGGGCTGGCCGGGCATCTGGGGCTGCCGGTGTCCTGGGTCAGGGTCGTGTTCGTCGCGCTGTTCATGGCCGAGGGCATGGGCGCGCTGCTGTACGCGGCCTTCTGGTTCATCGTGCCGCTGGGTGTCGGCGGCGTGGACGCGGCGCGCGCGAAGGCGTCCGTCTCCGCTCCCGGGTGCCTGGCGTGGGGCCGTAAGGGCCGGGTGGCGGGCGGCCGGAAGGCCGACAAGGGGCAGATATTCGCGCTGCTCACCCTGCTCGCCGGTGCGGCCCTCGTCGCGTCCCGCTTCCAGTTGGGCCGGGCGAATGCCTACGTGTGGCCGATCCTGCTGATCGGCGCGGGCGTCGCGCTGGTCTGGCGGCAGGCGGACAACGCGCGGCGCGCGCAGTGGCTGGAGATGGGCCGCCGCAAGGGGGTGCTGCCGGTCGTGCGTGGTGCGGCCGGTGTGGTCCTGGTCGGTGTCGGGGTGACCGGCATCGTCGTCCTTCAGGGCTCGGTCCGGCACCTCGGTTCGGTGCTCCAGGCCGCCCTCGCCGTCCTGGTCGGTATCGCGCTGCTCGCGGGCCCGTATCTGGTGCGCATGACGCAGGACCTGTCCGAGGAACGCCTGATGCGCATCCGCGCGCAGGAACGGGCCGAAGTCGCCGCGCACGTCCACGACTCGGTCCTGCACACCCTCACCCTGATCCAGCGCAACGCGGAGGAACCGCGCGAGGTGGCCCGCCTCGCCCGCGCCCAGGAACGCGAACTGCGCGCCTGGCTCTACAAGCCGGAGGGCCGCGGGAAGGACGAGGAGCAGGAGCCGGACACCCTCGCCGAGGCGGTGCGCAAGTCCGCGGCCGAGGTCGAGGACCACCACGGGGTGCCGATCGAGGTCGTGGTGGTCGGTGACTGCCCGCTGGACGAGCGGCTGGGCGCCCAGATGCAGGCCGCGCGCGAGGCGATGGTCAATGCGGCCAAGTACGGCGGCGAGGGCGGCGCCGTGCAGGTGTACGCCGAGGTGGAGGGCCGCGCGGTCTTCGTCTCCGTACGGGACCGGGGCCCCGGTTTCGACCTGGACGCGGTGCCCGGCGACCGCATGGGCGTACGGGAGTCCATCATCGGCCGGATGCAGCGCAACGGTGGCACGGCCCGGCTGCGCTCCGCGCCGGACGGCGGCACCGTGGTCGAGCTGGAGGCGGAGCGCCTGCCGGAGGAAGGATGACGGATGATGAGGTGGCACCGCCGCAGCCAACGCCGACAAGGGACGGACGGACGAGATGAACAGTGACGCCGCACAGGACGACCAGACCGGCGGCCCCGCCCGCACGGTGCGCGTCGTCCTCGTCGACGACCACCGGATGTTCCGTACGGGCGTCCAGGCCGAGATCGGCCGTACCGAAGAGACCGGTGTGGAGGTCGTCGGCGAGGCCGCCGACGTCGACCAGGCCGTCACGGTCATCACCGCCACCCGCCCCGAGGTCGTCCTGCTGGACGTGCACCTGCCGGGCGGCGGCGGTGTCGAGGTGCTGCGCCGCTCCGCCTCGATGATGGCCGACCCCGAGCGCCCGGTGCGCTTCCTCGCGCTGTCCGTGTCCGACGCCGCCGAGGACGTCATCGGCGTCATCCGCGGCGGCGCCCGTGGCTACGTCACCAAGACCATCACCGGTACGGACCTGGTCGACGCGGTCTTCCGGGTCTCCGACGGCGACGCGGTCTTCTCCCCGCGGCTGGCCGGCTTCGTGCTGGACGCGTTCGCCTCCACGGACGCCCCGCCGGTGGACGAGGACCTGGACCGGCTCACCCAGCGTGAGCGCGAGGTGCTGCGCCTGATCGCCCGGGGTTACGCGTACAAGGAGATCGCCAAGCAACTGTTCATCTCGGTCAAGACGGTCGAGTCGCACGTCTCGGCGGTGCTGCGCAAGCTCCAGCTCTCCAACCGGCACGAGCTGACCCGGTGGGCCACGGCCCGGCGGCTGGTCTGACGGAGGCGGCTTCGCGGTAGACGGCCGCTCGTTCACGTACCGGCGGGGCGGGAACCGGCGAGCGGGCCGGGCTCCGCCCAGTGGAGGCCGTCCGCGGTGGCGACCAGGCCGCCCGGGAGCTGCGGGGCCGTCTCCGCGAAGCTGCCGCCGGTGGCTCCCTGCTCGGCGAGCAGGTCGCTCTGTGCGAAGGTCTCGCCGAGCATGGGGCTCTCGTCCCACGGGTCGCCGTCCGTGGACGCCTGGTAGCAGTGGGCGGATGCGTCCAGCACCCGTGCGGCGGTCCCGAGACGGTCGGTGACCTGCTCGGCGTCGGTGAGTGCCCGGTCGCCGGAGGCCAGTCCGCCCACCAGGTTGATGAAGGAGGCCATCGCGCCCGCCTGCCCGCCGGTCAGCTCGCGGGCCTGCCGGAAGTAGGCGTCTCGCGGGGCCTGCATGGTGTAGAAGGCGGCGAGGAAGTCGTGAAAGACGGTGTATTCGCGGCGGTAGCGGGCTTCGAACTCGTCGAAGGCCCGGCGTTCGTCCATCCCGGTGCCCAGGACGGTGTTGATCGAGCGGGCGGTCAGCATGGCGGCGTACGTCGCCAGGTGCACGCCGGAGGAGAAGACGGGATCGATGAAGCACGCGGCGTCGCCGACCAGCGCGACGCCCGGCGCCCAGAACCGCGTGTCGCAGTAGGAGTAGTCCTTGCGGACCCGAACGGTGCCGTACGTCCCCTCGGTGACGCGCCGGGCGTCGGCCAGGTGGTCCCGTACGAGAGGACACCGGCCCACCAGCTTGGACAGCGCCTGCTCGGGGTCCCCCTGTACCTGGTCGGCGTGTTCGCGGTGGACGACGGCGCCGACACTGGTGAGGCGGTCGCTGAGCGGGATGTACCAGAACCAGCCGCTGTCGAAGGCGGCGCACAGGATGTTGCCCTGGTTCGGCGGGGGCAGCCGCCGTCCGTTCTCGAAGTAGCCGAAGACCGCGATGTTGCGGAAGAACGGGGAGTACACCCGCTCGCCCCCGGCCGCGTGGTGGAGGCGGCCGGTGTTGCCGGAGGCGTCCACCACGTAGCGGGCGCGGACCTCGGCCGCCGAGCCGTCCGGTGTGCGGTAGGCCAGGCCGTGGACGCGGCCGTCCGCGCGGAGGATGTGCCGCACGGTGCAGCCTTCGCGTACGTCGGCCCCGACCTGCCGGGCGTGATTCAGCAGCAGCGCGTCGAACCGTGTCCGCTCCACCTGGTACGCGTAGCCCATGGACGGGCCGAGGCCGGGGGAGTCGGCGAAGGAGAACGTCCATGGGTCGGGGGACGTGCCCCAGCGGAAGGTGCCGCCGCCCTTGCGCATGAATCCGGCCTCGCGCAGGACGCCGTCCACGCCCAGGAGGCGCCCGATGCCGTGGACGGTCGAGGGCAGGAGGGATTCCCCGATCTGATAGCGCGGGAAGTGTTCTCGTTCCAGCAGCAGGACGCGGTGTCCGGCCATGGCGACCAGGGCGGCGGTGGTGGAACCGCCGGGCCCGCCACCGACCACGACGACATCGAACTCTTCGGGGCGCGCGGTATCCGACGACATGAGGTGTCTTCCTTCCTGTGCTTGCGTTGGCGTCCGGGGCCCGCGGTACGTCACCAGGTCACCGGCAGGGTGAGCGGTGACCGTACGGGCGAGTGGTCCTCCCAGGTGGGGGGCTGACCTGTGAGGCGGAGCCGGGGGAAGTGGTCGAGCAGGGCTTCCAGGCCGACGCTCAACTGGGCACGTGCCAGGTGGGCGCCGATGCAGTTGTGCGGGCCCCGCCCGAAGGCCAGGTGGGGGTTGGCCTGCCGGTCCAGCACCAGCCGGTCCGCCTCCGGGAATGTCCCCTCGTCGCGGTTGGCGGCGGCCAGTACGGGCAGTACCGCCTCGCCGGCGCGGATGGTGTGCCCGTGCACCGCGACGTCCTCCCGGGCCTGGAGGACGATGACGCCGTTCTGTACGGGGAGGAAGCGCAGGAGTTCGTCGACCGCGGTGGGCAGCAACGCGCGGTCGTCCAGCAGCCGTTCGTACTGGTCCGGCTCGGTCAGCAGGGCCAGTACGGCGTTGGCCAGGAACATGGTGGTGGTGCGGTAACCGGCCACGAGCATCGACAGTCCGAAGGACAGCACGCTCTCCTCGTCCACCGCGCCGCGCTCACCGGCCTCGACGAGGGAGCTGAGAATGTCCCCGCCGGGCGCGCGACGGTGACGTTCCAGCAGCGAGGACATGTAGGAACGTAGCTGGTGGGTGGCCTCACGGCCTTCCGCCAGGGTGACCAGCGCGCCGAGCGCGGCGTCCGCCGCGGCGAGGAAGGTCGCGCGTTCGGCATAGGGAATGCCCACCAGTTCGCACACCACCAGCAGCGGGAAGGGCTCACAGAAGCCGCTCACGAGGTCGCCGGGCGGCCCGTCGGCGGTGAGCGGCCCCAACAGGCGGTCGGCGGTGGCGCGGAGGGACGGCCGCCGTTGCCGGGTCGCGCGGACACTGAACGGTTCCGCCAGCGCCTGGCGCAGGGCCGCGTGCCGTGGCCCGTCGAGTTCCATCATGGTGACCAGGCCGGGCCCACGCGCGGTGACGTCCGCGTCGAGCGGCCAGTCGTCGATGGTCGGCCGGACGAACCGGTCGTCGGCGAGCAGCTTCCGCACGTCGTCGTAGCGGGTGACGCACCACGCCGGAGCACCGAACGGAGTGGCGACGCGCGCGAGCGGGCAACTGCGGCGCAGCACCGCGTACTCCGGCGGCGGGCCCACACTGCCCGGTGCGGGCATCGGGAACGGGGACGGGCACGGTTGGTTTCCCGGTCCGGGCTCGGGGGCGGCCATGTCAGGTGGACGCGACATGAGTTCACCACCTTGAGCAGGGACCCGTCGCTTCGTCGGCTCTGGAACCATGCCCGGGCACTGACGGCGGAAGCGGCGGCACACGGGAAACCACCGGCGACAGTGATCGTGGCGTGCGCGGGCGGAAAGCATCCCCCGGCCCCCGCCCCGGCACACGCCACGGCGCAGAAGTCCCAGCGATGGGCGAGGCGTTCCGCACCCCGCTACTGGACTTCATCCGCCGTCTCCCGGAGCAGTGGCGCCGAGCCGAGGCAGTCTCCCAGCTCGAACCACACGACCTTTCCGATCCCGTACGGACGCGGATACGCCCCCCACTCGTCCGCCAGCGCTGCCACCAGCGCCAGCCCGCGTCCGTCCTCGTCGTAGAAGCCCGCCGCCCGGGGCTCGGGCATCGCGGAACCGGCGTCGGACACCTCGATACGGAGCCGTCCCGCGTGGAGCAGGCACCGCACCCGTACGTAACGGCCGCGCGGGGCACGTGAATGCACACAGGCGTTGGCCGTCAGCTCGCTGAGCATGAGCACGGCGGTATCGGTCGCCTCGGCCCGCAACTGCCACACCTCCGCGAGTTCACGCAGGTACTTACGCGCCCGCCGCGCGCTCCGGGGGTGGCGCGGCAGCCACCATTCATTCTGGAGGGGGGAATTTCCGTCGTTCACAACCCCGAGCCTGTCGACGCGGGCGTACCGTCAGCAGCCGCGACAAGGGTACGCACCAGGCTGTACCGGTCGTGCCGGAGAAAGGCGGGCAAGGTGCCCAACGAACTTTCGCAGCCGCCCATGGCATGGCGCTACTGCGGGAACCAAATCAAACTGTGGCGCACTCAGTCGGGACTTTCCCGCGAGGAGCTCGGCGACGAGGCGAATTACGACGCCGAGTACGTCAAGTCCATGGAACAGGGCCGCCGGAGGCCGACGCTGCGCCTGCTCCAGGTTGCGGATCAGATGTGCGGGGCACATGGCCTGTTGGAGGCGGCGCAGGAGTACTTGAAGCCGGAGAAGCATCCGGAGCGCAGCCACGAGTTCATGGCCCTTGAAAAAGACGCCATCGCGCTGCACTCGTACGAAAGCCTCCTCATCCCGGGCTTGCTTCAGACCGAGGAGTACGCACGGGCGTTGATCAGCGGTCGTTGCCCGCCACTGGATGACGAGACGGTCGATACCCGAGTCACGAGCAGGCTGGGACGCGCTGAAATGCTCACGAGCAACCCTACGGTGCTGTTCAACTTCATCGTCTACGAAGCCGCGTTGCGGACCATGGTGGGGGGTGCAACAGTGATGCAGCGCCAGATGTACCACATGCTGGAGGTGGCCGAATTGCGGAATGTTTCCGTGCAGGTGCTGCCTGAGGGGCGCCCGGCGTACCCCGCACTCAGCGGCCCGTTGGTGCTGCTGGAGACTGCTGAGCACAATCTCTACTCGTACACTGAGGCGCAAGGCACAAGCGTCCTGTGCGGCACTGCTGACAAGGTCAGCGACCACACTCAGCGATATGGCGTGATCCGCATGCAAGCCCTGAGTGCGGAGGAATCGATGCAATTCATCAGAGAGGCGGCGGAGAAGCTGTGAGCGCTGTGTGTCTGTGGGTCAAGTCGAGCTACAGCGACGATGAAGGCGCAAATTGCGTCGAGGTAGCCGTCCACCCCCACGGCGTCCGCGTCCGTGACTCCAAGGACGCGACCGGCTCACAGCTCGCCATCCCCGCCCACGCCTGGGAGGCGTTCATAGGGTTCGCCGCTACCTCCGTCGCTTGAGACCCGAGCTCCGGGCGTCGGGCGTCGAGCTCCTTCTCTGAGGAACGGGTGGGTTGGGACAACCCGCCCGCCCTCCCAACCCCCGCGCATACCAGCGCGAATGACTTCTCGTGACCGGCTTGCCACCGAGCGTCGCGAGGCTCTACCGTCGCGACAGCGAGCAGCGGTTGCGCGTTGCGAGCAATAAGCAACCCCGGCTGGTGCTACCAACACCGAACCGGGGTCTGACCTCCAAGATCGGAAAGAGCGATCTCGTGGCTGACGCCAAACCTACTACGGCACTCTGCGCGCCCGTACCCCCACACCCCGAAGCCGCCGCCGGCTACGGCAAGCGAAGCGCTCCTGACCAGGCACGTTCCCGTCGGGGCGACTTCGCCCACCTCCCCGAACGCGAGGCGTATCTCGGGGCCTTCATCGACCGGCTCCCGGACGGCGCCGCGATGGACGTCAAAACCCTCGCCGCCGCACAGCCCCGCTACGGCCAGCAAGCCGTCCGCTCCGCCCTCACCCGCCTCTCGACGGCAGGCCACCTGCGCCGCGTCCAGGAGACCGTCGGCAACGGCCGTTCCCAGTGGGTCTACCGCACGTACTTCACCCGCACCGCCCGCGACGACACCTGGTGGCACCACTTCCTGACCGTCGGCACGCCCGCACAGTCACCCGCCCCGCCACCTTCGCCCCCGGACCCGTCCCCGGCCCTGACCCCGGCCGCGGAGCCGTCGTCCCCGCCCCTCCCGCAGGTTCAACCGGACGAGCGACCGCCGTCCTCCCGCCGCACGGTGCCCGCCGACCCCCTCCCGGCCCCACCGGCCCCCTCCCCGGCGTACGCGGCCCTCGCCGCCCTCGGCACCGCCGACCCCCGCATGATCCTCTCCGCCGCCGAATGCGCCGCACTCGAAGGCCACGCGGCCGAGTGGCTGGCCCGGGGCGTGTCCAGCGCCCACCTCGTCACCGCGCTCACCGCCGGCCTGCCGCCCGAGGTGTACTCCGCAGGCGCCATCGCCCGCACCCGCCTCACCGCCAAACTCCCCCCGGCCCCGCCCCTCCCCCCACCGGGCGGAACCGCCCCCTCCCAGGCCCCCGCCCGCATCCTGGAATGCACCGAGTGCGGCGTACCGGGCCGCCCCGAAGCCCTCCCCGGTGGCCTCTGCCGCCCCTGCCGAGGCGACTCACCGCCACCCGACCCGGCCGCCGAACACCTCCGCGCCGAACGCACCCACCAACTCGCCGCCCTCTGCCGCTCCCGCTCTCACTCCCGCCCCTGACCGAAGGCCCCGCTTCGCGTCACGAAAGCGAATGCCGCGCCCGGTGCATCAGAACAGGAGCGGTTTCGGCTGTGCGCGTCCGTAAAGCTCGTCGAGGCCGATCAACAGGACGTCCCCTCGTTCGGCCTCGGCACGCAGGGCGTCGCTGAACCCGGCGGCGCTGAAACACGCGAGCCCGCACCGGGTCGTATCCATGCCTCGTCCGGCGAGTATCTCCCGGGCCCGGCCGAGCCGTTCCAGGTGGTTCAGTCCCATGACCGTGCCCCACTTGGCCTCCCCGAGCAGAGAGACCGACGGCCTCGTGCCTCCCGACCCGGGCTCGACCACCGCCACGTCGACCTGGATCTGCCGACGCGCCTTCGGGTCGGTCACCACGCCGCTGCCGATCTGTCCCAGCGCCGTACCGAGCAGGGACCGCCCGGACCCGAGGACGTACTCCCGGCACACGGTCTCGAAGTGTGGTCCGGCCACCTGTGCCGCGAACCGCTCGGCCGACTGGGCCCAGACCTCCGCGGCCTGGCCGCTCTCCAACTGCGCCCACGCCGGCCGCATGACCGCCTCGTAGAAATTGATCAATGGTTCGGTGCTGCGGTACTGCGACTTGCCGGGCCGGAAGGCGTCCGCCTCGCGCCTGAGGAGATGGCTGTCCTCCAGGACGTTGAGCGGGTGGGAGATGTCGACGGAC
The DNA here is from genome assembly GCF_040646595.1 of Streptomyces sp. NPDC045470. Classification (NCBI taxonomy): domain Bacteria; kingdom Bacillati; phylum Actinomycetota; class Actinomycetes; order Kitasatosporales; family Streptomycetaceae; genus Streptomyces; species Streptomyces sp. NPDC045470. The sequence continues at coordinate 167,199 of NZ_JBEZAN010000016.1, read as the reverse complement.
TTGCGGCCGATGTATCCGGCGATGCCCCCTCGCGTCGTGTTGCCCTGGGCCACCGCGGCGAGAACCGAGTGGTAGAGCGCCGTGTCGCGGATGTCCGTCTCCTCGGCGAGCAGGTAGCGCGCCTCCCGGAAGAGCGGGCTGAACGGCGAGAGGACCGTACGGCAGATCCAGTCGTCAAAGTCGTCCAGGCCCGCCGGAACGTCGTCCGCCAGGAACTGGCGACGGTACGCGGGCGTTCCCCCGAGAACGGCGTGGAGCCTGGCCGCAAGCGCCGGTTCATCACCGACCCCCCAGAAGTCGGCGGCCGCCCGGTACCCGAAGGGCCGGACCACGAGTTCGAGCTGTGCCCGCCCCCGGAGCGGCGCCGTACTGGCCAGCAGACCGCCCATGACCGACGTGGCCGAGCCGCACAGAAGCATGCGCATACGGCTCTCTTCGACCTGGCAGCGGTCGATCTCGCGCTGGATGAGCGAGGGCAGCTCCGGGGAAACCTTCGCCAGGTACGGAAATTCGTCGATGACCACGAGCAACGGTTCGGCCCGCTTCCCGGGGGCGGCGAGCCCGAAGAGGTAGGACATCGCGTCGTCCCAGGTGGCGAAGGAGAAGGGCACCGGCGAACCCGCGTGCTCGGCCAGGGCGGAGCTGAACTGGCGCAGGGACTCGGTCTCCGTCCCGGCCGTCGCCCCGAAGTAGAACCCACCGCACTGCTCGACGAGGGCCCGCAGCAGATACGTCTTTCCCATCCGCCGTCTGCCGCTGACGATCCCCAGCATGGCGTGCGCCAGAGGCCGGCGCACGAAGGCGGCGAGCCCCTCCCACTCGGCGCCGCGATCGAAGACGAGTGACGGTTTGCGTACTGCTGCGTCACGCGACACGGGGACCTCCTTAGGAGCGCACTCCTAAGGAGTGTATTCCTAACCTCTGCCGAGGGTGGTGTCGGATGCACCCCGAACAGGGGGGTCGGGCCCATCGTCGTCACCGTCACGCTTCGGAAGAGTCATTGCTGCACCCGATCCCACCACCGGGCCCCGGGCCCGCCCCGCAGCAATGGAGGAATCTCATGAAGGCTCTGCTCTGGCTCGTACTCGCTGTCTGTCTGCTGGCCAACGTGTACGTCAACGCGATGGTCCAGGACGGTGTGCAGCAGATCCTGCTGAGTGTGGCGTGCGGCGTCGGCGCGCTCATCGCGGGCACCGGCCTGTGGCTGAGCCGTGAGCGCCGTTCCTGACCCGGCGCTCCGGCTCCCCGGCCGGCGCCCGGTGCCTTGGCGTCGGTGTACTGCTCGGGCTTCGCGGCCTTCCGCGTGAGGGGTCAGCGGGCGAGGCGGGGGAGGAGGCGTTCGGCGTTCTTGCGGTTGACGGCCGCCTCCTGCCCGGGGGTGAAGTCCGGGTACGACTCCAGGAAGTGGTTGTAGTAAGTCCCGGCCTCCTGAGGGGCGAAAGGCCAGTCGCTGCCGTACAGGACGTGTCCCGGTTCTGCGAAGGCGAGCAGCGAGGGCAGGGCGCTGGGACTGGCGGACAGGGCGGTGTCGAAGTAGAAGCGCTTCAGGTCGCGCAGGATGTCCTCGGACTTGCGGTCGGGGGCGACGACGGTGGAGGTCAGGCCGCAGAAGCGGTAGGCGGCGTAGGGGAGGAAGCCGCCGCCGTGGGAGAGGATCACCCGGACGTCGGGGTAGCGGTTCATGACGCCGTTCAGTACGAGGTCGAGGGCGCTGCGGGTGGTGTCGAAGACGTAGTCGGCGAGCGGGGCGGGGGTGCCGGGGAGCAGGGGCATCGGAGGCTGGGCGGGGTGGACGAAGACGTTCGCGGCGCGGCGGTCGAGTTCGGCCCACAGCGGCTCGAAGCCGGGGTCTCCCAGGTATCGCCCACGGGCATTGGACAGCAGCACGACGCCGTCGGCGTGCAGGACGTCCAGCGCGTACACGGCCTCGGCCACGGCGGCGTCGATGTCGGGCAGCGGGACGCTGGCGAAGTGGCCGAAGCGGGCGGGGTTGTCCTTGACGACCTCGGCGCCGTACTCGTTCACGGCGCGGGCGAGATCCCGGGCCTGCGCGTCGGCGCCGAGGTGCACGCCGGGAGCGGTGACGGACAGGACGCCGGTGGCGATGCCCTGCTGGTCCATCATCGCGATGGCGCTCCTCGGGCTCCAGTCCGGGATGGCCCAGCCGCCGGAGTCGAGGCCCTGAGCGGCGAGGGTCCGGGCCCAGACGGGCGGGACGATGTGCTGGTGGACATCGATGCGAGCGGGAGAAGACATGGTGCTTCGCCTCCTAATGGTTAGCTTGCTAGCGATTTTCCTTTAGTAAGCTAACAGTTATGAGCGAGACGACCGAAGCCCGGCCCGGCAGTGCCGCTGCCCCGCGTGTGGAGCCCGACATCGAGGAGCTGGCCCAGGCCGCCGATCGGCTCTTCTACGCGATGCGCCGCTCACGGGCGGCCACGGTCGGCCGGTCGGAGGCGGCCGGCCTGTCCATGTCGCAGATGTCCTTGCTCGCCGCGCTGGCCGATGACGGCCGGCGCGAGGGCCTGCCGGTCAGCCGCCTGGCCGCCAACGCCGAGATCAGCGTCCCCACCGCCACCCGCATGCTGCAGCAGTTGGAGAGCAAGAACGTGGTCGACCGGCGCCGCGCACCGCACGACGAGCGCCAGGTCCTCGTCCGCCTCACCGAGGAAGGCGCCGAACGCCTGGCCGCCATGCAGGCCGGGCTGCGCGCACGCCAGTACGCCGCGCTGTCGCAGTTCGCGCCCGAGGAGCGGCGCCAACTCGCCGCACAGATGCATCGCCTCGCCGGCATCATCGGCGAGATGATCTCCGGGGCAGGTGGGGCAGGTGGGGCAGGTGGGGCAGGTGGGATGGCCGGGGCGGCCGGGACGGCGGCGGAGCAGGAGGGCTGAGCTGACCCTGCCTGCCGGGCAGGGAGCGGGACTCCGATCCGTCCAGCCCCGCCCCCTCCCCTTTTCCTGCCCCCTCTTTCTGCCTAACCCCCCGCGCCCTGGGCCGGAGTGCCGCACAGGGCCTGGCCGATGTGCGCGGCCTTGGCGTAGTCGATCGGGCCCACGGTCGGAGTGGTGCCGTCCGCCTCGATTCCGTAGTACCGCACCAGGTTCGTGCCGAGGGAGATCTGCCGCCGGCCGTCCGGGCTGGAGAAGGAATCGGTCGCCGCGCCCATGACCAGGCCGTTGTGGCCCCAGAACCGGCCGCAGTCCGAATCCAGCGAGAACATGCCGAGCCCGTACCGGAGCCGGGGAGCCTCCGTCGGCACCGTGGTCTGCATCTCGCGCAGCTCGGCCGGGCCGAGCAGCTTGCCGGTGAGCAGGGCCCGGAAGAAGCGGTTGAGGTCGTCCATCGTCGAGACCAGCGAACCGGCCGTACCGGCCCAGGACATGTCGTAGACGCTGAAGTCACGCGGCGGGACGAACTCGCCGTGCAGGCCCTCGTACATCTTGGAGTGCGGCCCGGCCATCCGGGGCGAGGCCGGGAAGTAGGTGTGCCGGAGTCCGGCCCGGCGGATGACGTGGTCGGTGATGAACTTCTCCGGCGCCTGGCCGGTGACCTTGCGGAGCAGCAACCCGGCTATCACGTAGTTGGTGTTGGCGTAGCGGTGGACCTCGCCGGGCTTGCCGGTCGGGGGCGCTGCCAGGCCCAGCCCGGCCAGCTCGCGCGGGTCCCACCGGTGGAAGCGCCGCGCCTCCAGATCCTCCGGCTTCTGCCAGATGGCGTAGGCGTAATCGGCGATCCCGCTGGTGTGGTTGAGCAGCATCCGTACCGTGATCGCCCGGCCGCGCGCGCCGGGGACGAGGTCGGGCAGATAGCGGCCGATCGGCGCGTCCAGATCGATGCGGCCCTTCCCGGCCAGTTGGAGCACGGCGGTGGCGGTGAACGTCTTGGTGATGCTGCCTATGCGGTGCCGGAGCTGCGGCGTCGCGGGGCGGCCGGTCCGTACGTCGGCGACGCCGGAGGCGCCCTGCCAGGACGCGTCGCCGTCCCGGACGGCGGAGTAGGCGCCGTACATGCCTACGTCGTGCAGCTTCCGCAACGTCTGGTTCAGCGCCTTGCGGTCCAGGCCGGTGGAGTCCGGGCTGGTGGGGCCCGGGTCGGTGGCGTGCGGCGGGGCCGTCACCGCGGGAGGAGCGGGCGCGGTGGAGAGAGCGGACAAGGCGGGCGCGGGGCGCGGGGCGTCCGGCCCGGCGGCCGAGGCGGGGAGGGCCGGTGCCAGCAGGGCCAGTGCGGCGGCCGTGGTGGTGGCCGCCAGTCTTAACCGGCGGCGGCTCGGGCGGCTCGGAGAGTGCAGGGGCATGGTGATCTCCGTCAGGTCGTGACCGGGGGCTCGGGGAGCCCTGCCGGTCTTCGGACCGCCGGGTTTCCGGCTTGTCCGCGATTTTTCCGGCCGCAACGCCTCTGCACATCTGTCTTCAGTACTGCATCGCTCACACGTTCGTATGACGATTGTCAGGTTTATCCCGCGCGGACACCCGTCGGCCGAGGTGCGCAAAGAAGGTTCCCAGGGGGGCAACCGAGGGCTGTCGGATGACCATCTAATCTTGCGGAGAGGCTCGCTGCCGACGGCAGGGCCAGAACCATGCCCACGCCGCACCATCCCCTGGAAGCGAGATCCCCGATGAGTCTGACGGGCACGCCCTTCTTCCTCACTGCGATCGCGCTGCTGGTCGTCGCCGTCGTGCTGCCGTTCGCGTTGTGGAGCCGCGTCCGCGGCCCCCAGTTCGTACGGGGGCTGGCGCGCCTGGGCATGCTGCTGTTCGCCCAGGCCACCGCGATCACGCTGGTGTTCGTGGCCGTCAACAACGCCAACAGCCTCTACGACAACTGGGACGACCTGCTCGGTACGTCCGACCACGTCGAAGCCGCCAAGGACCTCGGTCCGGACGGCCTGGGCGGGCTGAAGCTGAAGGACGAACCCAAGCAACTGGTGAAGTTCGGGCCGCCGAAGGACTCGGTGGTCGGGCCGGGTGTCCAGGAAGGCGAGTTCAAGGGGCGGATCTCGGGTGTGAGCGGCGAGGTGTACGTCTGGCTGCCGCCGCAGTACGACGACCCGGCGTACCGGGACAAGAAGTTCCCCGTCGTGCAGATGCTGCCCGGCTTCCCCGGCTCCGCCAAGTCCTGGATGGGCACGCTCAAGGCGCCCCAGCAGCTCAAGTCGCTGATGGAACGGGGCAAGATCAAGCCCTTCATCCTCGTCGCGCCGCGCACCACCCTGCTGGGCAGCGTGGACACCGGCTGCGTGAACATCCCGGGCAAGGCGAACGCCGACAGCTGGCTGAGCGTCGACGTACGCCAGATGGTGATCGACAACTTCCGGGCCGAGGAGAAGGCCGAGTCCTGGGCGCTGGCGGGCTACTCGGCGGGCGCGCACTGCGCCACCAAGCTCGCGCTGGCCCACCCCGACCGCTACCGCGCCGCCGTCAGCCTCTCCGGCTTCAACGACCCGAAGCTGGAGCCCGCCTCGCTCGCCGGCAAGGACCCCAAGCTCCGTATCGAGAGCAACCCGGTCACCATCCTCAAGTCCGCCAACAAGGCGGGCAAGCCGCCGCGTACCGCGCTCTACGTCTCCGGCGCGTCCGGGGACGGCTACGAGGCCGGGCTCGCCCTCAAGCAGCTCGCCCGGAACCCGACCACGGTCAAGGTGAAGCTGATCCCGCCGGGCGCGGGCGGCCACGGCACGGCCGTGTGGAAGAACCAGATCCCGGAGGTCTTCCGGTGGCTCAGCGGTGTGGTCACGCCCTGACGGAGGGTGTGCTCACGTCCTGACGGAGGGTGTGCTCACGTCCTGACGGGCGGCGGCGTGGCGCCGGGCCCGGTGCCCGGTGGCGGCGGGATGCGGGCGGCCGTGACCGGGGCGTGCAGCCGCCAGCCCAGTGAGCGGTAGAGGGCCCGGCCTTCCGGGCTGGCCACCAGAATGCCGTGGACGGCGCCCAGTTCGGCGGCGTGCGCGGAGAGCGCGTTCATGACGAGGCCGCCCAGACCGCGGCGGCGGTGCTCCGCACTGGTGTGGATCATGTCGTATATCGCGGCCGCGGGCGTGCAGACGTCGGTGACCGCGGCCCGGCCCCGGGCGGCGAGATCGCCGGTCGCGGTGTGCAGGACACGGCAGTCGATGATGCCGTCGCCGTCCTTGTCCACCGTTTCGACCGAGTAGCCGGACGGGGCCTGGGGGCGGCGGGCCGGGGGCCCGCCCGGGGTGACCAGCGTGGCGGACATCAGGAACTGCGGTTCGTCGAACTCCCAGCCGGACGGCAGTACGGGAGCGATCACCGCGCGCGGCGCACAGACCTTGACCCACAGGTTGGGGGCGGTGATCGAGGCGGTGAGGCTCCGCAGGACGTCGGGGTCGGCGGCGGGGAAGACGTAGCGGCCCGGCTGGCCCGGACGGTCGATCTCGACGTGGAAGCCGCCTCGGGTGGCGACGGGGGCGGCGGTGCCGCGGCAGCGCGTCCAGCCGTGCACCCAGATCCGGACGAGGTCCTGGAGGTGGGACGGGAGGGGCGCGGGGGAAGCGAGGGAGGCGTGGGGTGAACCGGTCGTATCTATAGGGGGGTTGTCTATAGGGAGGTTCATGCGGCCGATCTTAGAACGGGGCGCCGCGCGACGCCCGTCCGTATCCGCACCGGCCGGCTCGGCCCCGTACGCGTCCGGGCCGCCCGGCTCGGCCCGTACGTATCCGGGGCGGCTGGGTCGGGCGGCGGCCCGTAACAGGGGGAGCGGGCCGCCGCCCTTCCTCTCGGCGGGGACGGCCGACGACCGCCGGGGCGGAATCCGGCGGCGGTGGGGAGTCGGCCGCCTGATGAAGGACGCTAAACCTCGGGAGCCCGGAAAGGCCGCCGGATGCCGGGTATTGCTCGTTTCCGGTCCGGTGATGGGCGCGGGTGTCCGGGTCCGTATGCCTCGGGAGCGGGCTGAGCACGAGCTGTGACCGGAACGCCAGGAGAGGTAAACCTAAGTTAGAAGCGGTGTCGTGCGGGGGCTACGCTCCACCACTATGGACGTAGTAACCAAGGTCTTCGTGGGTCTGCACATCATCGGCATCGCCTCGCTGCTCGGCGGCTTCCTCACCCAGATGAAGCCGATGAGCGCGGGCACCGCCCGCTTCACGCCGGCCATGCTGCACGGCGCGCTGACGATGCTGGTGACCGGCATCGCCCTGGTCGGCCTCAACCAGGCCCAGGACCACTCGCTCGACAACGTCAAGCTCGGCGTCAAGCTCGGCGTACTGGTGGTGATCCTGGGCCTGGTCTACGTGAAGCGCGACGAGGAGAAGGTGGAGAAGCCCCTGTTCCTGGCCGTGGGGCTGCTGACGATGGTGAACATCTTCATCGCCCTGCTGTGGACGTGAGCGGCGACTGACGAGGGCCTGCCGGGGGCCGTGGGGTGCGCGCCCCACGGCCCTCTTCTCATGCCGGCCGGACGCTCCCGTAGATCGGCATGTAGTAGATCGACTCGACCCGCACGCTCGCGCCGGGCTTCGGCGCGTGGATCATCTTGCCGTCGCCGATGTACATCCCGACGTGGCTGATGTCGTTGTAGAAGAACACCAGGTCACCCGGCTTCAGATCCTTCGTTGCCACCCGGTCGCCGGCCTTCACCTGGTCCCAGGTGGTACGCGGCAGGGACACCCCCGCCGCCTTCCAGGCCGCCTGCGTCAGACCGGAGCAGTCGTACGAGTTCGGGCCGGTCGCGCCCCAGACGTACGGCTTGCCGGTCTGGGCGCGGGCGAACGCGAGTGCCTTGGCGGCCTTGGTCGCGTACGTACCGTCGTCCACCGGGCCGCCGCCGGACCCCTCGCCGGATCCGCTGCCCGGCGACCCGGAACCGGTGCCCTGGCCCGGACCGTCGTGCCGCTCGCGGTCCGCCCGCTCCTTGCGCTCCTTCTCGGCCTGCTTGCGCGCCAGCTCCTCGGCCTTGCGCTTGGCCTCGGCCTCCTTCTTGCGCTCCAGCTCCGCCAGCCGTGCCTTTTCCTGGGCGGTCAGCCGCGACAGCAGTTGCCGGGCCTCGGCCAGCTTGTCCTGGACGTCCTTCTTGGCCTCCTTCAGAGAGGCCTGCGTCTCGGTCAGCCGCTCCAGGTTCCGCGACGCCTCGGCGCGCTGCCGTACGGCCTTGGCCTGCTGCTCCTGGTAGTCGGTGACGGCCTGCTGCTGCCGGCCGGTCAGCCGGTCCATGAGGTGGCTGCGGTCGGCGAACTGCTGCGGATTCTGCGCGAGGAGCAACTGAGCGGTCGGGCCCAGGCCACCGGTGCGGTACTGGGCCGAGGCGTAGACGCCCAGCGCACGCCGGGCGTCGTTCATCTTCTGGGTGCGCCGGGCGGACTCGTCCAGCAGCCGGTCGACGGTACCGCGCTGCTGGTCGGCCTGCTCCTTGGCGCCGTTGTACTTCTGGGTCGCCACCTCGGCCTGGCGGTAGAGGTCGTCGACCTTCTGCTTGACCTCTTCGACGGACTGCCGGGGCTGACGCGGCGCGGCCTCGGCGGTCTGCGAGAGCAGGGTGACGGAGGCGAGGGCGGCGGTGGTGAGCCCGGCGGCCGTACGGCGGCTGCCGGGGGAGGTGAGTATGCGGGTGCGCGGCTTGCGGTGCGACGCCAAGGCCGGCGACTCCTTCCGTGGACCGCCTACCGGGTTAGCTGTCAGGTTCGGGCGTACGGAAGGGTGCCCTACGGCCCGTACGGCTGCGGGAGAGGGCTTGGGGCGACGCCCTGAGCGGGTGCTCCGGGCGGAAGCTCCGGGCGGGTGCTCCGGGCGGTGCGCCGAGGCGCCTCTCGTCGTGTGCCGTACCGGCCGATTCACCTCGGTGGTACGTGTGGGTCCCCGGCTCCGGGTGCCTGGCGGCAGGGCCGGACTCGGCGGGGGCGGCCCGTGCGGACGCTGTCGGCCGCGGGGACGCGGGCTGCCCGAGCGAGCACGGTAGCCAACCCGTGTGGCTTCTGGGAAGGCTGATGTTCGATATGCCCGAAACCTTTTCGTTATCTGGTCGAGTCCAGGGCGTGTCCTGGGTCACTTGTGACCGTACGGAGTCGGTGGCTGTCGTGCCGGTCCGCTGCGGGGGCGGTGGCCGGCCGTAACCGTCCGGTGCGGTGCGGTGAGGCGCGGTCCGGTCCGGGGGCGGGCCGGTCCGGGGCGGGGCGTGCTAGCTCACACGGCCGGTTTTCCCGGTACGGGCCGGGCTGTCAGTGCGGCGGCCTAGACTCGGTGGGCGATGAGCAGCCTCTTTGACGACAGCTTCCTGGCGGACCTCGACCCCACGGGTGAAGGGCCCCCGCCGCCTCCCGAGGACGAGGACGGTCCGGCACCGGAGGAGATCCCGGCCGACCTGTTCGGCGGGCGCTTCGACGTGCCCGGCGGCATCCCGCACGCCGTCGGCCCGGGCCGCGACCCGTACTACCGCGACGGCGCCCCCCGCCCCGCGGTGGATCCGGCCGCCCTCCTGGAGGGGCTCAACGACCAGCAGAAGGCCGCCGTGGTGCACACCGGCGGCCCGCTGCTCATCGTCGCCGGCGCCGGCTCCGGCAAGACCCGCGTCCTGACGCACCGCATCGCGCATCTGCTCGGCGCGCGCGGTGTGCACCCGGGTGAGATCCTCGCGATCACCTTCACCAACAAGGCCGCCGGCGAGATGAAGGAGCGCGTCGAGGAGCTGGTCGGCCCGCGGGCGAACGCCATGTGGGTCTCCACCTTCCACAGCGCGTGCGTGCGCATCCTGCGCCGCGAGTCCAAGAAGCTGGGCTTCACGTCGTCCTTCTCGATCTACGACGCGGCCGACTCCAAGCGGCTGATGGCCCTGGTCTGCCGGGACCTGGACCTCGACCCCAAGCGGTTCCCGCCCAAGTCCTTCAGCGCCAAGGTCTCCAACCTCAAGAACGAGCTCATCGACGAGGAGACCTTCGCCCAGCAGGCCGCCGACGGCTTCGAGAAGTCCGTGGCCGAGGCCTACACGATGTACCAGGCCCGGCTGCGCGAGGCCAACGCGCTGGACTTCGACGACATCATCATGACCACGGTCAACCTCCTCCAGGCGTTCCCGGATGTCGCCGACCACTACCGCCGCCGCTTCCGGCACGTCCTCGTGGACGAGTACCAGGACACCAACCACGCCCAGTACACCCTCGTACGGGAGCTGGTCGGACCGGCCGAGACCGCCGGTGAGCTGTGTGTCGTCGGTGACGCCGACCAGTCGATCTACGCCTTCCGCGGCGCCACGATCCGTAACATCCTCCAGTTCGAGGAGGACTATCCGGACGCCACGACGATCATGCTGGAGCAGAACTACCGCTCCTCCCAGACGATCCTCAGTGCCGCCAACGCCGTCATCGAGCGCAACGAGAACCGCCGCCCCAAGAACCTGTGGACGGACGCCGGCGAAGGCCCCCGCATCACCGGTTACGTCGCCGACACCGAGCACGACGAGGCCCAGTTCGTCGCCGACGAGATCGACCGGCTGACGGACGCGGGCGACGCCAAGGCGGGCGACGTCGCTGTGTTCTACCGCACCAACGCCCAGTCCCGCGTCTTCGAAGAGATCTTCATCCGGGTCGGCCTGCCCTACAAGGTCGTCGGCGGCGTGCGCTTCTACGAGCGCAAGGAGGTCCGCGACGTCCTGGCGTACCTGCGCGTCCTCGCCAACCCGGAGGACACCGTCCCGCTGCGCCGCATCCTGAACGTGCCCAAGCGCGGCATCGGCGACCGCGCCGAAGCCATGATCGACGCGCTCTCCGCCCGCGAGAAGATCACCTTCCCGCAGGCGCTGCGCCGGGTCGACGAGGCGTACGGCATGGCCGCGCGCTCCGCCAACGCCGTCAAGCGCTTCAACACGCTGATGGAGGAGCTGCGCACCATCGTCGAGTCCGGCGCGGGCCCCGCCACCGTCCTGGAAGCGGTCCTGGAGCGTACGGGCTACCTCGCCGAGCTGCAGGCGTCCACCGACCCGCAGGACGAGACCCGCATCGAGAACCTCCAGGAACTGGCCGCCGTCGCCCTGGAATTCGAGCAGGACCGCGGCGAAGAGAACCCGGGCACCCTCTCCGACTTCCTGGAGCAGGTCGCGCTGGTCGCCGACTCCGACCAGATCCCCGACGAGGACGAGGAAGGCTCCGGCGTCATCACCCTGATGACGCTGCACACCGCCAAGGGCCTGGAATTCCCCACCGTCTTCCTGACCGGCATGGAGGACGGCGTCTTCCCGCACATGCGCGCGCTGGGCCAGACCAAGGAGCTGGAGGAGGAGCGGCGCCTGGCGTACGTCGGCATCACGCGCGCCCGCGAACGGCTCTACGTCACCCGCTCGACGATGCGCAGCGCCTGGGGCCAGCCGTCGTACAACCCGCCGTCCCGCTTCCTGGAGGAGGTCCCGGAGCAGTACGTCGACTGGCGGCGCACCGGCCCCGCGACGCCCTCCGCCTCGATGGGCGCGCTCTCGGGTACGGGCGGCGGGGGCTTCGGCTCCGGGCTGTCCTCGTCGCGCGCGAAGGCCGGCCCGAGCGGCTTCGCGACCCGGCGCGCCAAGGACCGCGAGGTGGTCTCGCTGGCGGTCGGCGACCGCGTCACGCACGACAGCTTCGGGTTGGGCTCGGTGGTCGCGGTCAAGGGCAGCGGGGACAACGCGGAGGCGACGATCGACTTCGGCGGCGAGAAGCCGAAGCGGCTGCTGCTGCGGTACGCGCCGGTGGAGAAGCTCTGACCGGCTGGTGCTGAAACGAGACCGTCCGGCGCCTCGGGGCGCCGGACGGCGGGGTGGGCCGGCCGGCCGGTGTGCCGCGGGCCGGTCAGTTCGGGTTGAGGCCGTGGCTGCGGAGCCACGGCAGCGGGTCGACGGCCGAGCCGCCGCCGGGGCGCACCTCGAAGTGCAGGTGCGGTCCGGTGGAGTTGCCGGAGTCGCCCGAGTAGGCGATCTGGTCCCCGGCCTTGACCTTGCCCGACCGGATCTTCGTGGTGCTCAGGTGGCAGTACCAGGTCTCGGTGCCGTCCGGGGCGGTCACGATCGCCATGTTGCCGTAAGCGGTGTTGAACTGGGTGCGTACGGTGCCGTCCGTGGCGGCCATGACGGGTGTGCCGTAGTCGACCGGGAAGTCGATACCGGTGTGTACGGACATCCAGTTCAGGCCCGCCTGCCCGTACAGCGCGCTCAGCCCGTGCTGCGCGACCGGCAGCATGAACTTGGGGCGCAGGGCCTCCTTGCGCGCCGCCTCCTGGATCTTGCGCTTCTTCTCGGCGGCCTGCCGGGCCTTGAGGTCGATGCGCTCCTGCGTACGGCTGGCGCGGTTGGCGAAGTCGTCGGCGCCCGCGCTCAGGCTGGCGAGCTGGGTGTCGAGCTTGTTGTTGGCCGCGGCCGGCTGCACGGCCGCGGGGCCCCCCGCGGCCTGTGTCGTCGTGCTGTCCTTGGCGCCGTTCTCCGCACCGCTGGTGACGGAGGCGGCGGCCACGGCGCACACGCCCATCGCGGCGACCGAGGGCACCGCGACGGTGAGCAGCGCGGAACGCTTCGCGGTACGGCGGCGGCCGCGGCCGGACGCACCGCCGCCCGGCGCGGCCCGGCGTGAGCGGGAGGCGCGTGCGCCGGGTACGGAACCGGCGGCGGGGGCGGTGGAGGCGGCGGGGCTGTCGCCGGGAGTGATGTCGGCGGCTTCCGCGTACATGTCGTCGGCGCCGTGGGTGCCGTCCATGCCGTGGATGTGGTCCAGGCCGGGGGCGTCGTCCGGGCCGTGGCTGTCGTCCACGCCGTCGACGGGCTCGCGGCCGTCGGTGCGCTCGGGACCGGCGAAGTCCGGGCCGATGGCCGGGGTGGTCTGGGTGAGGGCCTCGGCGAATCGGTTGTCCGCCGAATCGGCGGCGGAAAACGTCTCGTACCCGGCCTCGTAACCGCCGTAAGCGGACTCGAACTGACCGTTTGTGTTCGCGTAGGGATCGGAACCGTAAGGCTGCTCGGGCTCGTACGGGTCGTTCCCGTACTGCCCCAGGCCCGGAATGCCCGGACCGGCCCAAGTCATGGTCTCCCACTGGGAGCTGGCGTCGGCGCCGTACGGAACGCCCGGCTCCGGAGGCCCCGCCTGGGCGGGGATGCCGGGGATCAGGCCCTCCCCGACGACGCCCCAGACCGCGGTGGCCTCGTAGCCGTCGGGCCCGGCCGGGGCCTCGGCTCTGTAGCCACCGGTGTCGTACGCGGTGGCGTATGCAGAGTCGTACGTGGTGTCGTGCGCGGTGTGGGAGTACGGGTCGTAGGCCGCGTCCGGCTGGGTGCCGGGGGCCTGGGCGCCGGAGTTGAACGTTCCGGTGTCATAGGCGCCCGCGGGGTGGGTACCCGGGTCGTAGCCGCCGTCGTGGGCATCGGTGGCGTACGCGGCGTACCCGTCGGTCCCGTACGCGGCGGTGCCGTACGGCGCGGCGTCGTGCGCACCGGTGGCCTGGTGGCCGGGGAGCGCGCCGAAGTACGGGTCGCCGCCGCCGTATGCGGCATGGCCGACCTGGGTGTCCTGGTGTCCGTAGGACCCGTAGGCCGGGTAGTGCGCATACGAGGCGTCGGGAGAGGGGACAGCCGGAGCGGGGGACTCCGGCGAGTGACGGTCGTTCACCACCACTTCTCTTTCGCCTCGGCAGCAGGAGAATTAGCGGCGACTGTACCCGGCAGTACGTGACGGCGACAATCTTCGGCAGGTTTCGGGCTTCTCGGCAACGGGCATTTGGCCGCCTTTCGGCGGACACTATGCGCGTTCTTGGCGCCGCGTTCGAAGCGCGTTCGAGGCGGCGCGGGGTGCGGAAGTGCGCGCCGGAAGATCGAATGGGCGGGCACGACCTTGGAAAGTGCCCGCGGCGCAGATCCGCCGGGCGGTGGGTGGCGGCGGGCAGGGCGGGATGCGGCCGGGACGCGGCCGGGCTCTGCGGAGGTCAGGCCACCGACGTGGCGTCCGCGCTCGCCGCCGAGACCTCCTCGGCGCTCAGTGCCTCCCGTATTCCGGCCGCCACCGCACCGTTGACCGGGAGTGCGAGATGCCCGACACCGGATACCCGCACGCTGCGGCTGATCAAATCCTGATGATCGATACGCGCGGTCTCGGCCGGGACCATCAGCTGGTCCAAGTCGCTCCAGAAGCAGACGAAATGCGTACGGCAATTCGGGGCGGGCCGCGCCAACTCCTCGATCACGTCGGAATGCGGGCGCATCTGCCGTACGAGGGGATGGGCCGACATCAGCGGTGCGACCCGGGTGCCGCCGTGCGGGGTACCGAGAGTGACCAGGGTGCGCACGCGGAGGTCGCCGCCGAGGCGCTGGGCGTAGAAGCGCGCGATCAGGCCGCCGAGACTGTGCCCCACCAGATCGACCCTGCTGTGGCCGGTGCGCTCGCAGACCTGCTCGATGTGCCGGCCCAGCAACTCGGCCGCCTTGCGCAGGTCGCAGGTGAGCGGGGAGTAGTTGAGCGCTTCCACATGGCGCCAGCCGTGCCGCAGCAGCGAGCGGCGGAGCAGCACGAAGACGGAGCGGTTGTCGATGAAGCCGTGCAGGAGGAGCACCGGCGGGTGGGTCCGGCCCTCCGTGGGCAGCAGGGTGGCGCGGGGTGAGGGTGCGGGTGCGGGGGAGAGGGCGGGGGCGATCTCTGGGCCGTCCGGGCCGGGAGCGCGGCCGTCGGCGGTGTCCGGGTCGCCGGTGTCCGATCCGGTTCCGGGGCCGGCGGGCGCGCCGGGCAGGGCTCTGTGCTGTTCCTGCTGGATGCCGGTCGGGTACAGCAGAAGATGCCCGACGAGGATCGCCAGCTCCATCACCGTCGCACGCAGCAGCGCGGTGGGGCGGGCCAGACAGCAGAGAAAGGGCAGGGCCTTCATGGCCGACCTCCCGAATGGCACACGGGAGACGACTCTGTCCCCCGTGGCCCGTCGTGGGCAGCCGTTTCCGGCAACGTACAAGTACGTGAACGAGCTGCTGCCCGGACGTACGGATACGGCGACGGAAGCGTTCAACGGCCGGACCCCCGTGCCGCGCGGCTGACGGCGCGGAGGCGCGGCGACCTCACTGCGGCTCCCCGTGCGTCCGTCCCGCCGGTGAAGCACCGCGGAACGCAACGCGTAGCGAACGTGTCCCAATGTGTGATTTCCCCCTCCCTCAGTGTTACGAAACGGCCGGGTACGGGATGCTGGCGATAACGTTCGTTCACGCTTGGGGCGGCCGACGCGGCCGCCATTCGGATGTCGGTCCGACGGCCCTGCCCCGTGCAGGAGCCGTGTCGTGCCGTGCAGGGCTGGGAGGCAGTGATGGGTGTGCAGGGTCCGATCCGCGTGGTGGTGGCCAAGCCGGGGCTCGACGGTCATGACCGGGGAGCCAAGGTCATCGCGCGGGCGCTGCGCGACGCCGGCATGGAGGTCATCTACACAGGGCTGCACCAGACCCCGGAGCAGGTCGTGGACACCGCGATCCAGGAGGACGCCGACGCGATCGGCCTGTCCATCCTGTCCGGTGCGCACAACACCCTGTTCGCCAAGGTCATTGAACTCCTCAAGGAGCGGGACGCGGCGGACATCAAGGTGTTCGGCGGCGGGATCATCCCGGAGGCGGACATCGCGCCCCTCAAGGAGCTGGGTGTCGCGGAGATCTTCACGCCCGGGGCGACGACCACGTCGATCGTGGAGTGGGTCCGCGCCAACGTCCGGCAGTTGGCAGCCTGACGCCGCACCGGCCGGTCGGGCTGGCGCCAGGTGACCGGCGCGGCCCGCCGGCGGGCCGCGCCACGGGGCCTCCTCCGTCCGCGTCACGAGGCCGGCTCCGCCCGCGTCACGGGCCGGCTCCACCCGCACCCGCGTCATGGGGCCAGCTCCGCCCGCATCGTGGCGCGCAGCCGCAGCGTGCCCACCAGACGCTGGAACGCCTCGGACCAGTAGCCGACCGCACCGGGGGAGCCGTCCGCCGGCTCGTCCGGCGCCGTCGTGAGCATGGCGAGCCGGTCCGCGACGTCCGGGTCCAGACACCGCTCGGCCAGGCCCATCACGCCGCTGAAACTCCACGGATAACTGCCCGCGTCCCGGGCGATGTCCAGCGCGTCCACCACCGCCCGCCCCAGCGGCTCGGTCCACGGCACCGCGCACACCCCGAGCATCCGGAACGCGTCGGACAAGCCGTGGGCCGCTATGTATTCCGCGACCCATCGGGCCCGTTCCTCCTCGGGCAGCACCGTCAGCAGCCGTGCCAGGTCACGTGACGAACCGGCCGGGCTGTCGGGGGACGCGCTGCCGGACATCGCGGCGGCGGTGGTGACGGAGGCGGCAGGGGCCGTGGAGGCGGTGGCGGCGGGGCCGATGGCGTACGTGCCGGAGCTTTGCGCGGCGGCGGCCGGGGCGCCGAGCAGGGCGCGCGTCCAGGCCACGTCCCGCTGGCGTACGGCGGCCCGGCACCAGGCGTCGTGCAGCTCGGTACGCCAGCCGTCGGCCACCGGCAGGGCGACGATCTCGGCCGGTTCCCGGCCGCCCAGCCACCCGCTCCAGCACTTCAGCGGCGCGGCCTCCAGCAGTTGGCTCAGCCACCAGGCCCGTTCGCCCCGGCCGGTCGGCGGCCTGGGCACCACGCCGTCGCGCTGCATCGCAGCGTCGCACGCACGCGGAGCCTGGACGACGAGCGCCCAGGCGTCGTCGCTCCCCACGGCCTGCGTACCGGAAGGGTCCGTCAGGTGGGCCGCCGTGCCGGACGGGTCCGTGCCGTCCTCCGTACGGACGAGGGAGACGCAGGCACGGGCCCGGCCCGCCATGCGTGCGGCGAGCGCGGTGCCGGGCAGGGCCGACAGCAACTCGGCGGCCGTCCCGCGGACATTGCGGCTGCGGTCGGACAGCGCCTGCTCCAGGAACGGCTCGTCGGCCATCGACAGGCCCTCCCGCAGCGAGTCGAGGAACATCAGCCGGTCCTCGGCGCGCTCGCTCGACCAGGTGGCGGCCAGGAGGGCCAGCCCGGCCGCCGGGTCACGGCGGCGCAGCGCCGCCAGCAGGGAGACCCGCTCCGCGAACAGCCCCTCCTCCCACAGTGTGCGTACGGCCTCCGGCTCGTCGGCGCCGGGCAGCGCGGCCGTGTTCCCGACGCCGCGCAGCGCGAACTTCCACTCGTCGTTGAGCCGGGCCAGCCACAGCGCCCGCGGCCCGGCGAAATCCAGTGCGGCCGCGCGCAGATCCGTCCGCGCGCGGGCCGCGTCGAGCAGCGCGGGCAGCAGCGCCTCGGGAGCGCGGTATCCGTGCTGGGCGGCAGCCGCCAGCCACTGCGGCAGCAGCTCGGTCAGATCGGGTGCCGTACCCCGGCGGTGACCGCCGCCGGCGCCGTTCCGGTCGGCGAGCAGCAGCGCGAGCCGGCGCCGCGCGGCCGGTGGCAGCGGCGGCCGCGGGTCGGCCGGAGCCGGTACGGGGCGCTCGCGGGCGGGCGCCGGGCGCAGCGCCGCCCGGCGCCGGACCGTGCTCACCGCGGCCGCGTCCAGGAGCGCGGCCGCGGTGCTCCGGCCCTCGCGGGCGGCGACCGGCGGGGTGCGGCGCTCCGTACCGAGCAGCGCCGAGCTCACCAGCTCGTCCCAGGAGGGTTCGGGCGTGGCGGCGGGCCCGAGGCGGGTGCCGTGGGCGCCGGGTGCTTCGATCATGGTCTTCCCCCGGACGGTGATCGGACAACGGACATCGGGCGAGTGGGCGGGTGATGGGGCGGGCGATGGGGTGGGAGATCGGGCGGAGGGCTGGACGGTTGGCTGGACGGGCGGTCGGGAGGGTGGCCGGACGGGCGACCGGTCGGAGGAGGGGGTGGTGACGGGGCGCGGAGTGGCCGGGTCACAGAGCGACCGGGTCCGGGTCCCAGGTGGTCAGGGGCACGAAGCCGCGGTGCCCGCACTCGCCGAACACCGTGACCGGTTCACCGCCGGATATGGCGGCCAGGCGCCACAGCCCCGACCGCTCCGCGCAGCGCGGGTCCACCGGCAGCGCTGACTCCCCGTCCGCGTCAGCCAGTTGCCACGGCTCGCCGCCCTGGCCCGGTACGGGGACGATGTCGGCCAGGACCACCGGCCAGGCGTCCAGCCAAGGGTCGTCGCGCAGCGCGTCGCCGTACGCGGCCAGCGCGGCGTCGGTGCCGCCGCCCGGTGGCGGTCCCGTGACCGGGACCGGATCGGCGTGCCGTGTGCCCAGGACGACGCGCAGCGGGCGCGCGCCCGGGTAGTAGGCGAGGTCGGCGTCCAGGACGAGCCCGCTGGGCAGCGAGAGGTCCAGGGCCCGGTCGGGTCCGCCGAAGGAGAGATGCAGGGCCATACGGCCGGTCCGCTCACCGCGCAGCCATACCCGACGGCTGGTCAGCACGCCCTCTTTCGCGTCCTGTTGGGCGAGCACCAGCCAGCGGTCACGCACGGTGGCGGTGTCCGGGCCGGCGAGCACGTCCGCCGTGTCGGTGGTCAGCCCGACCCGGGTGCGGACCGTCGCGGCCAGCGCGGGCGGCAGCCGGTCGATGCCCAGGAACGCCTGGTCGAGGAGGTGGATCAAGGCGCATTCCGCGAGGAGCCGGGACGGCCAGTCCGCCCTGGACGCCACGGTCGGGCCCAACTCCCGTACCCGAGCCGCCAGGCCGGGCGCCTGCGCGTCGACCATGCGGGCCGCGATCTCGTCCCAGGTGCCGGGTCCCGCACGGTCGGCGGTGGCCAGCCCGGAGCGCAGCAGATCCTCCAGCCGTTGCTCCAGCTCGGTGGCGCCGGCGGCGATCCGACGGGCGCGCGACGCAGCCCGCCGCCGCGCGGCCTCGGGCGCCGCGAGAGACGGTGAACCAGGCGGTGCCGTAATGGCGTTGGCGCCCGCCGACGCCTTCTGCTGCTCACGTTGCCGACGGGAGGTGATCCACTCCTCCGCCCACGCGGGAGGCTCGCCGCTGGTCACGGCCCCTTCCCCGCCCGCCCACATGAGCAGCAGGCCCAGTGCGTGCTTGCACGGGAACTTGCGGCTCGGACAGCTGCACTTGAAGGCCGGTCCGGCCGTGTCGACGACGGTGCGGTACGGCTTGCTGCCGCTGCCCTCGCACAGGCCCCACACCGCCCCGTCCCGTGTGCCGGTCTCCGGCCACGAGTCCGGTGTCGCGAGCCTGCTGCCCGCCTTGCGTGACGGTGCGTCGGGCGCGAGCGCGAGCACGTGATCCGACGTCCAGCGTTCCCCCTGCGGATTCATGCCCCAAACGCTACGAGCCCCCACTGACAATCGCCCTGACCAGCGAAGATCCGCCTTGTCACGACCTCCGTCGCCGCCGAGGGCGGGGCGAGGTGGCCTGCTCCGTCACGTATCAGCATGTCGCCGCTGAAATAGCAGGTCAGAGCCAGGTTTCCGGTGATTGTCAGTGGTGTGGTGCAGGGTTGTTCACGCAAGCGGCCGGCGGAGGCGGGGTATCGGCCGCAGACCGTGCGACGAGGGGGAGACCATGCCCGAGAACACCACCGAAGAGGCCGCCGGAGGCCCCGGCGCCGACGGCTCCGCGCAGGTGCTGCGGCCCCACGCGGAGGACGCGTTCGCGGACGAACTCAAGGCGCTGGCGGCGGCCGACGACCGGCCGCGCCCCGAGCGCTGGCGGCTGTCACCGTGGGCGGTGGCGACGTATCTGCTCGGCGGCACCCTGCCGGACGGCACGGTCGTCACACCGAAGTACGTGGGCCCGCGCCGGATCGTCGAGGTCGCGGTGACGACCCTCGCGACCGACCGCGCGCTGCTGCTGCTCGGCGTCCCCGGCACCGCCAAGACCTGGGTGTCCGAGCACCTGGCGGCAGCCGTCAGCGGCGACTCGACCCTGCTCGTGCAGGGCACGGCCGGCACACCGGAAGAAGCCATCCGCTACGGCTGGAACTACGCGCAACTGCTCGCCCACGGCCCGAGCCGGGACGCGCTGGTGCCGAGCCCGGTCATGCGGGCGATGGCCCGGGGCATGACCGCCCGCGTGGAGGAACTGACCCGCATCCCGGCCGACGTCCAGGACACCCTCATCACCGTCCTGTCGGAGAAGACCCTGCCGATCCCGGAGCTGGGCCAAGAGGTCCAGGCGGTGCGCGGCTTCAACCTCATCGCCACGGCCAACGACCGCGACCGCGGGGTGAACGAGCTGTCCAGCGCCCTGCGCCGCCGCTTCAACACGGTCGTACTGCCGTTGCCCGCGACGCCCGAGGAGGAGGTCGGCATCGTCTCCCGGCGCGTCGACCAGATCGGCCGCTCGCTGGACCTGCCGCCCGCCCCCGAAGGGACGGACGAGATCCGCCGCGTCGTCACGGTCTTCCGGGAACTGCGCGACGGCGTCACCACCGACGGGCGCACCAGGCTCAAGTCCCCTTCGGGCACCCTCTCCACGGCCGAGGCCATCTCCGTGGTGACCGGTGGCCTGGCACTGGCCGCCCACTTCGGGGACGGCGTGCTGCGGTCCGGCGACGTGGCGGCGGGCCTCCTCGGCGCGGTGATCCGCGACCCGGCGGCCGACCGCGTCGTATGGCAGGAATACCTGGAAACCGTGGTGCGCGAGCGCGACGGCTGGAAGGACTTCTACCGCGCCTGCCGCGAGGCCGGCGCATGAATGCCCGGGCGGACCGGCCGCTGCTGCTGGGGGTGCGGCACCACGGACCGGGCTCGGCGCGGGCGGTCCGGGCGGTCCTGGAGCACCACGAACCCCGCGCCCTGCTGATCGAAGGGCCGCCGGAGGCGGACGCGTTGGTGGCGCTGGTCGCCGACGAGGCGATGCGGCCACCGGTCGCGTTGCTGGCCCATGTGCCCACCGACCCGGGGCGGGCGGCGTTCTGGCCGCTGGCGGAGTTCTCCCCGGAGTGGGTGGCGATCCGGTGGGCCCTGGCCCATGACGTACCGGTGCGCTTCATCGACCTGCCCGCGGCGCACTCCCTGGCGTTCGAGGCGGACGGGGAGGACGCGGGCGGGGAGGACGGCGGGGACGGCGCCGGGGAAAGCCGCCCCGACGGAGGGACGGGGGCCGACCGGGCGGCGGCGCGCATCGACCCGGTGGCGGTGCTCGCCGAGGCCGCCGGGTACGACGATCCGGAGCGCTGGTGGGAGGACGTGATCGAACACCGGGCCCACGCGAGCGCGTACGGGCACGGGAACGGGGCCGAGAGCGTCGGCGAGCGCGAGGAAAGGGCCGGGGACGGAGTCGGGCTCGGGCTCGGCAGCGGGGGTGCCGCGGTCGCCGATCCGCTCGCGCCGTTCGAGGCGCTGGCCGAGGCGATGGGGGCACTGCGCGAGGCGTACGGCGCCGGCGGGCACGACCGCGACCTGGTGCGCGAAGCCCATATGCGGCTCCGGTTGCGGGAGGCGCGCCGGGAGTTCGGGGACGGCGTCGCCGTGGTGTGCGGGGCGTGGCACGTCCCGGCGCTGGCCCGGCGTACGACCGTGACCGCCGACCGGCGACTGCTCAAGGGCCTGGCGAAGGTGAAGCCCGAGGTGACGTGGGTGCCGTGGACCCACCGCAGGCTCTCCCGCCGCAGCGGGTACGGCGCGGGCATCTCCTCGCCCGGGTGGTACGGCCACCTCTTCAGCGCGCCCGACCGCCCCGTCGAACGCTGGATGACCAAGGTCGCCGGACTGCTGCGCGAGGAGGACTACGCCGTCTCCTCCGCCCACGTCATCGAGGCCGTACGGCTCGCCGAGGCCCTGGCCGCGATGCGCGGCCGACCGCTGGCGGGACTGGCCGAGGCCGGTGACGCGGTGCGCGCGGTGCTCGGCGAGGGCTCCGACGCGCCGTCCGCCCTCGTCCACGACCGCCTGGTCGTGGGGGACGTACTGGGACAGGTGCCGGACAGCGCTCCGGCCGTACCGCTCCAGCGGGACATCGCGCGCAGCCAGCGCTCGCTGCGCCTCAAACCGGAGGCGGCCGACCGGGAGCTGGACCTCGACCTGCGCAAGGAGACGGACGCCGGGCGCAGCCGGCTGCTGCACCGGCTGCGGCTGCTCGGCGTGCCGTGGGGCGAGCCGGTACGGACCCGCGCGAGCACCGGCACGTTCCGGGAGAGCTGGCGGCTCCGGTGGGAGCCCGAACTGTCCGTCCGGGCCGCCGAGGCCGGCATCTGGGGCACGACGGTGGCGGCGGCCGCGACCGCCAAGGCGGAGTCCGACGCCCTGGCCACCACCGCCCTCGCCGGCGTCACGGCACTGGCCGAGCGCTGTCTGCTCGCAGCCCTCCCGGACGCGCTGCCCGTGGTCATGCGGGTGCTCACGGACCGGGCCGCGCTGGACGCGGACGTGGGGCACCTGGCCCAGGCGCTGCCCGCGCTGGTCCGCTCGGTCCGCTACGGCGACGTACGCGGCACGGACGCCGCCGCACTCGCCGAGGTGGCCGCCGGGCTGGCCGAACGGGTCTTCGTCGGCCTGCCACCCGCCTGCACGGGCCTGGACACGGACGGCGCCGCCGACATGCGCCGGCACCTGGACGCCACGCACCACGCGGTGGGGCTGATGGACGAAGGGCCGGCGAGCGTTCCGGCAGCCGGGACCGGCGCCGTGGCCCCGGGTGCGGCAGGGGCCCGGGGTGAGGCAGCGGCCCGGGGCGGGACAACGGTGCGGGGCGAGGTGCCGGCGCGGGGCGAGGCAGGGGCCCGGGGCGGCGGACTGCGGAAGCGCTGGGCGGCGGTGCTGCGGAAGCTGGCCGAACGGGAGCCGGTGCCGGGCCTGCTGCGCGGGCGTGCGGTCCGGCTGCTGCTCGACGACGGGCGGCTGACCTCCGAAGACGCGGGACGGCTGATGGGGCTGGCCCTGTCACCCGGCACCCCGCCGGCCGAGGCGGCAGGCTGGATCGAAGGGTTCGCGGGCGGTGACGCCGGCGGGCTGCTGCTGGTGCACGACGAACGGCTGCTCGCCCTGGTGGACCGTTGGCTGGCCCGCGTACCGGCGGACTCCTTCACGGACGTTTTGCCGCTGCTGCGCCGTACGTTCGCCGAGTACGAAGCCGGAGTGCGGCGCACACTGGGCGAGTTGATACGCCGCGGACCGGCCGGGCCCGACGGCCCCGACGGGCCTGGTACCGGACAGGGCGCGGGACAGGCCGGCCACGAAGCAGCGATACCGGGCTTCGGCCCCGGGCTGGACCGCGACCGGGCAGCAGCAGTGCTGCCGACCCTGCGCATGCTGCTGGGCCTCACAGAGGGCTTCGAGGAGAGCCGCGGGGAGAGCGCCGAGGACAAGGGCCTCGGGGAGAAAGGCTCCGGGGAGGTCCCCGCGGAGGGGCGGACGACAACGGGGGTGCGGGGATGAGCGGGACGGGCGAGGCACAGGAGCGGCTGCGGCGGTGGCGGCTGGTGCTGGGCGGGGACGGCGCCGACGGGACCGGCTGCGAGCTGCGGGGGCAGGACGCCGCCATGGACGGGGCGCTCAGCGCCCTCTACGGAAGCCGCCGCCCGGACGGTCAGGGCGGCGGGGGCGCGCGCACGGCGGGCCTGGGCGCCTCGGCGCCGAGCGTGGCCCGCTGGCTGGGGGACATCCGTACCTACTTCCCCACCTCCGTCGTCCAGGTCATGCAGCGCGACGCGATCGAACGGCTCGGGCTGTCCGCGCTGCTGCTGGAACCGGAGATGCTGGAAGCCGTCGAGGCCGACGTGCACCTGGTGGGGACGCTGCTCTCGCTCAACAAGGTCATGCCGGAGACGACGAAGGAGACCGCGCGGGCCGTGGTGCGCAAGGTCGTCCAGCAACTGGAGAAACAGCTCTCCACCCGTACCCGCGCCACGCTCGGCGGCGCCCTGGACCGGTCGGCGCGCGTCAGCCGCCCCCGGCACCGGGACATCGACTGGGACCGTACGATCCGCGCGAACCTCAAGAACTACCTGCCCGAACACCGCACGCTCGTCCCCGAACGGCTGGTCGGCCACGGGCGGGCCGCGCAGTCCGTGAAGAAGGACGTGGTGCTCTGCGTCGACCAGTCCGGGTCGATGGCGGCCTCCGTCGTCTACGCCTCCGTGTTCGGCGCGGTGCTGGCGTCCATGCGGGCCGTCGCGACCCGGCTGGTCGTCTTCGACACCACGGTGGTCGACCTGACGGACGAGCTGGACGACCCGGTGGACGTGCTCTTCGGCACCCAGCTCGGCGGCGGCACCGACATCAACCGCGCCCTGGCCTACTGCCAGTCGCGGATCACCCGGCCCGCCGACACCGTCGTCGTACTCATCAGCGACCTCTACGAAGGCGGCATACGCGACGAGATGCTCAAACGCGTCGCGGCGATGAAGGCGTCCGGCGTGCAGTTCGTGACGCTGCTCGCGCTGTCGGACGAGGGAGCGCCCTCGTACGACCGGGACCACGCGGCAGCCTTGGCCGCCCTCGGAGCCCCCGCGTTCGCCTGTACGCCCGACCTCTTCCCGGAGGTGATGGCGGCCGCGATCGAGAAGCGTCCGCTGCCGATACCGGACATGACGGAGCAACGGTAACGAGAGCCTCAGGGGGCTTGCGGGGCCCCTGGCCTGTCGTGCAAGGATCGGGGCCCGCCGGCGGGTTGGCCGTAGCGCCCGCACCGGCCGCGTGTCCGCGGCCGGTCATGCCCCGGCTTTCCGTACGCCCTGGCTCCCCGCGTTTTCCGGCCCGCCGAAAAGGATCTCCGCGTGTCTGCTGCGTCCGCCCTTCCCGCCGCCGCGCGCCTGCCGCGCAGCGCGGCGGTGCGGCGTGTGCTGCTGGCGGGGCTGTTCCTGGCCGGGTTCGTGGCGCTGGGGTGCGCGTTCGGCGGCGGTGCGCAGGCGGCGGACGGTTCGGCGAGCGCGAAGCCGCCTGCCGGGGCGGTGACTCCGGCCGTGCCGCAGGCGGCGGTCAAGGCTTCGGCGGTCGAGGCCGGGCGGGAACTGCGGCGCGGCGGCAAGACGGCCGCGGGCGCGGTGGCGGAAACGCCGGTCGGCAAGGCCGTGCGGCCCGTTGCCGAGCGCACCGCACCGGCTGCCGGGCAGGCAGCCGATCCCGTCACCGAAACCGGCCCCGACCCCGTCACCGAGCCGGTCGCCGGGCGGGTCACCGAGCCGGTACGGGACGTGGTGCGCGAGGTGCGCCAGGTGGCCGACGCGGGCTCGCTCCCCGTAGAGCTGCCGGACCGGATTCCCGGTGTCGGCGGTGACGGTGACACCGGGCGTGGTGACGGGCCCGGCGAGCAGCCGGGCCAGGGCTCCGGGCCGCAGCGCGGCACCGGCCCGCAGCATCCCGGAGCCGGTGATCAGCAAGGGGCCGATGGCTCCAACTCGGCTCATTGTGCGGCTGGTTGGGCGGAAGCGGGTGAGCTGCGGGGCGCTTCGTCACACCCTGTGCAGCACGCCGACTCGGCGTCGGAGCGGCGGCCCGGACAGGGCCACGGCAGCCTCCCCGGGCTCCCGGGATTCCCCGGGCTCCCTGGCCTCCCCGGCCAGCTTCCGCAGGTACCCGCCTCGTCGGCCTCGCACATCGTCGGCGACGGCCACGGTCCCCGCGGCGGGGAGCAGTTCGCCGCCGTACCGGCACATTCCGCGTACTTCGGGCTGGTGCCCGGAGGCGTCCTCGCGGCCGCCGAGCCGCCCACGCGGCAGCGCGCCGCCGACATCCTCGAATTCCCGGGCTAGGGCAGACCTCCGGACCTTCAGCGTCCGGGGCCCGTCCGCAGACGACGCGTCTGCACAGGACCTGCCGCGCGGGGGCGGGACAGGTCTGCCCGTCGAAACCCCTGAATTCGAAGGACATTTCAGCATCATGCGTCAGCACATCCGTCGTTCCATCGTCGTAGCCGCCGCCGCTTCCGGCCTGTGGGCCCTCGGTTCCGTCGCCGCCAACGCGGCCGGCCTGCGCGGCACCACCGACCTGCCCGCCGCCGGTGCGGTCACGGACGCGGTCACCGACACCGTCAGCGGCACGGTGCGGGACAAGCTGCCGGCCGGTGACGTGGCCGGTACCGCCGAGAAGACGGTCAAGAAGACCGTGGACGGTGTGGCCGGTCAGGTCGCCGGAGTCACCGGCGGGGACGTCCACACCCAGGACCTGCCCGCCACCCCGAAGGTGCCCAGCACCTCGAAGCTGCCCGCCACCCCGGAACTGCCTGCGGCCGGTGACCTGGCCAAGGCCACCGACCTCGGCAAGGCTGCCGACCTCGGCAAGACCCCCGACCTCGGCAAGGCTGCCGACCTGGGCAAGGCGGCGGACCTCGGCAAGGCCGCTGATCTGGGCAAGGTCGCCGACCTCGACAACACCGCCGCCGACGTCCTGCCGCCCGTCGCCCAGCGCGTCGTCGGCAAGGTCGTGCCGGTCGCCCAGGGTGCCGTCGGCGGTGTCGGTCGGCTGGCCGATGACGTGAAGGGCCGGGCGACCCCGTTCGTGCAGGGCGTGGCCGCGGACGCCACCCCGTTCGCGCAGGGTCTGGTCGGCACCGTCAAGGACGACGCCTCGGGCATCGCCGGGGGCGCCACCGCCGGGCTGCACGGTGAGCTCCCGGGCCGGACCGTGCCCGCCGTACCCGCAGTTCCTGCGGTGCCCGCCGCGCCTGCGGTGCCCGCCGTACCCACCGACCTGACCAACCCCGCCAACGTCCCGGCGCTCCCGACCCTGCCGGGCACCACGACCCTCCCGACCACTCTGCCGACCCTGCCGACCGCCCTCCCGGTCCAGGGCGCCTGACCACCCCCGCCAGGCGGCCGGGCGTAAGCACAGGGTGGTGTGCCGTACGCCCGTACCGCCGCCCATGGCGGCAGTGAGCGAGCAGCCGGGCGGTTCCCCTTGGGAGGGAGCCGCCCGGCTCCGCGCTGTGCGCGGGACCGAACGGGCAGACGGGCAGACGGGCAGACAGACGGACGGGCAGACAGGCGTACGGGCGGACGGGCGGAGCGGGCCGTCCACCTGGCGGCCACCCGCCCGTACCCCTGTGTGATCTGTGACCACCGTCTCTGTGACTGTTATCACCGCCGCAGTGTGATCTGCGATTTAGGGCGGCCGGTCCTGCGGGGATAACCTGCGAGACGGACATGCCGCGTACCGGTCACCGTGTACGCCTCCCTCAGTGACAGCGCAGTCACGTTGCCCTTCGCGGCACGCCCATGCAGACAACGAACCGCGATCACTACGGCGATTCTGAGTAGACAAGGGACGGACGCGCGTGGACCTGTTCGAGTACCAGGCGAGGGACCTCTTCGCCAAGCACGGTGTACCGGTGCTGGCCGGTGAAGTCATCGACACGCCTGAGGCGGCACGCGCGGCGACCGAGCGCCTCGGCGGCAAGTCCGTCGTCAAGGCGCAGGTGAAGGTCGGCGGCCGCGGCAAGGCCGGCGGCGTGAAGCTGGCGGCGGACCCGGACGAGGCCGTCGCCCGCGCGACGGACATCCTCGGCATGGACATCAAGGGCCACACGGTCCACAAGGTGATGATCGCCGAGCTGTCCCCGGAGATCGAGGCGGAGTACTACGTCTCGTACCTCCTCGACCGCACCAACCGCACCTTCCTGGCCATGGCCTCGGTGCAGGGCGGCATGGACATCGAGGAGGTCGCGGCGAAGACCCCCGAGGCGCTCGCCAAGGTCGCGGTCGACTCCAACGAGGGCGTCTCGATCGAGAAGGCCCGCGAGATCGTCGCGCAGGCGAAGTTCCCGGCCGAGGTGGCCGAGGGCGTCGCCGAGGCCATGGTGACCCTGTGGGAGACCTTCGTCGCCGAGGACGCGCTCCTCGTCGAGGTCAACCCGCTGGTGAAGACCAAGGACGGC
Organism: Streptomyces sp. NPDC045470; assembly: GCF_040646595.1. NCBI lineage: Bacteria > Bacillati > Actinomycetota > Actinomycetes > Kitasatosporales > Streptomycetaceae > Streptomyces > Streptomyces sp. NPDC045470. Next base: position 139,557 of record NZ_JBEZAN010000016.1, on the reverse strand, counting down.
CGCATCCTGGCGCTGGACGGCAAGGTCTCGCTCGACGAGAACGCCGACTTCCGCCAGCCCGAGCACGAGGCCCTGGAGGACAAGGCAGCGGCCAACCCGCTCGAAGCCGCTGCCAAGGCCAAGGGCCTGAACTACGTCAAGCTCGACGGTCAGGTCGGCATCATCGGCAACGGCGCGGGTCTCGTCATGAGCACCCTGGACGTCGTCGCGTACGCCGGTGAGAAGCACGACAACGTCAAGCCCGCCAACTTCCTCGACATCGGCGGCGGCGCCTCCGCCGAGGTCATGGCGAACGGCCTGGAGATCATCCTCGGCGACCCGGACGTCAAGTCCGTGTTCGTCAACGTCTTCGGTGGCATCACCGCCTGCGACGAGGTCGCCAACGGCATCGTCCAGGCCCTGGAGCTGCTGAAGTCCAAGGGTGAGGACGTCACCAAGCCGCTGGTCGTCCGCCTGGACGGCAACAACGCGGAGCTCGGTCGCAAGATCCTGAGCGACGCCAACCACCCGCTGGTCCAGCGTGTGGACACCATGGACGGCGCGGCCGACAAGGCCGCCGAGCTCGCCGCGGCCGCGAAGTAAGGGACAGAGGGAACCAGACCACCATGGCTATCTTCCTCACCAAGGACAGCAAGGTCATCGTCCAGGGCATGACCGGTGCCACGGGCATGAAGCACACCAAGCTCATGCTGGGCGACGGCACCAACATCGTCGGTGGCGTGAACCCGCGCAAGGCGGGCACCGAGGTCGACTTCGACGGGACGTCCGTGCCCGTCTTCGGCTCGGTCGCCGAGGCGATGGAGAAGACCGGCGCCGACGTGTCCGTCATCTTCGTGCCGCCGAAGTTCGCCAAGGCCGCCGTCGTCGAGGCGATCGACGCCGAGATCGGCCTGGCCGTCGTGATCACCGAGGGCATCGCCGTGCACGACTCGGCCGCCTTCTGGGCGTACGCGTCGAGCAAGGGCAACAAGACCCGCATCATCGGCCCGAACTGCCCCGGCCTGATCACCCCCGGCCAGTCCAACGCCGGCATCATCCCGGGCGACATCACCAAGCCCGGCAAGATCGGTCTGGTGTCGAAGTCCGGCACGCTGACCTACCAGATGATGTACGAGCTGCGCGACATCGGCTTCACCTCGGCCGTCGGCATCGGTGGCGACCCGGTCATCGGCACCACCCACATCGACGCCCTGGAGGCCTTCGAGGCCGACCCGGAGACCGAGCTGATCGTCATGATCGGTGAGATCGGCGGCGACGCCGAGGAGCGTGCGGCCGACTTCATCAAGGCCAACGTCACCAAGCCGGTCGTCGGCTACGTCGCGGGTTTCACCGCGCCCGAGGGCAAGACCATGGGCCACGCCGGCGCCATCGTCTCCGGTTCCTCCGGCACCGCCCAGGCGAAGAAGGAGGCCCTGGAGGCCGCCGGCGTCAAGGTCGGCAAGACCCCGTCGGAGACCGCGCGCCTGGCGCGCGAGATCCTCGTCGGCTGATCGCGCCACGCGTCGGACGCGGGCCCGTACCCCTGGTGGGGGTGCGGGCCCGCGCCTTTTGTGCGGACCCTGACCCTGGACTCTGTCCCTGCACGTGCCCTTCCCCGCCTTCCTTCCCGCTGCCCCGCTTCCCCGGGCCCCGGCTACCGCGCCTCCGGAGCGAGGAGGCCGGACCGGACCACGTTCCGCCGGACCGGGCCGCCGGCCGCGGCCTGCTGCCGGGTGCGGGCGTGCTTCGCCTGCTCCGTACGGGGGCCCCGGGCCTTCGCGCCGGGCGTGGGGGACGCGGACAGGGCCGGGGGCCCGGCCTCGGGGCGGCCGGGCAGCGGGTCCGTCGCCTCGTTGACGAGGGTGAAGGCCGTCGCCGCCGCGATGACGGCCGTCAGCCCGAACGCGCCCTGTGTCATCCGGCTGACCGTCCGCTCGCCGCCCGTGCGTACGGCTGCGGCGGCGGGCGGCGCCACCGGATACAGGGCGGCCAGCCCGGCCAGCCGTTCGCGCAGGATCTCCCGCTGGCGTACGGGCGTCTCGGCGGCCAGGCCGAACGCGGGCACCCGTTCGGCCACGGCCCGGCGCGCGTGCAGCAGCCGTCCGGCCGTCGCGGGCGTACTGGCCTCCACCTCGGCCGCCGTCTCGCTCAGGTCCAGGCCGAGACCGTCGTGCAGGAGCAGCGCCCGCCGGTAGGCCGCAGGCAGGCTGAGCAGGGCGTCCCGCAGCGCGCGCTGCGGGGGAGTGGCGGGCGGCGCGGCGGGCACCCTGGGTGAGGGCCGCTGCCCGGCCCGCAGACCCGGGCGCATACGGTGCCAGGGCGACAGCGCGTACTCGTGCACCATGGCGCGTACCCTGCCCGCCGGGTCGGGGTCGACCGCGACCTCGGGCCAGCGCTGCCAGGCCGCCTGGAACGACCGTTCGACGGCTTCCTGGGAGAGGTGGGGCAGGCCGGTGAGCACGATCGCCTGGCGGGTCAGGTCGTGCGCGTGCCGGGTGTAGAGGGCGTCGAAGGCGGCTGCGGGGGTGAGGGAGGCGGTCCCGGCGCTGACTGATACTCCATCAGGAACCGTTTCCCGTTCCGTTGCTGACGGGGCGTCGGGTGTTGTCGGCGTGGTCTCGGCGGTCTTCCTCGGGCGTCCGGGGCGCCCGGGACGGTCCGGACGCACGAGGCGTCCCAGGCGGCCCGTACTTCCCAGGCGACTTGTGCTTCCCGGGCGGCCCGTGCGCACGAGGCGGCCCGTGCGCCCCGGGCGACCCAGGCGACCGGGGCGTCCAACGCGTCGCGGCGACGTGAAAAGGTACATAAGCATATATTGAGCGACACGTCCGGCAATTGCCTGCTCCATGGCGGAAACGTGTGTTGTTGGCAGCATGGCCGGGTGAGCCAATTGACCGACCGCGGACCGACGTTGTCCTCGCGCGGCCGGGCCTCCACCCAGCGGTCCTCCGCGCTCGGCACCGCCTTCCTCGGCGGAGTGCTGGCGGCGGGGCTCGGGCTCGGGGCCCTCGCCGTCGCGGTACTGCTGCTCTGGGTGGCCTCCCCCTACCCGGACACCGACCCGTCGCGCGCCCTGCACCTCGCCGCCGACCTGTGGTTCCTCGCCCACGGCGGCGACCTCGTACGGACCGTGGCCGCCTCCGGCGGCGCGTCGCCCGTCGCCGTGACGCCGTTGCTCCTGATGGCCCTGCCCCTGTGGCTGCTGTACCGGTCCGCGCGGCACGTCCTCGAAGTCCCGTCGCAGCCCGCCCACCCCCCGAAATCCGCCGGCCCCGGCCTCCTCCACCCCGAGGACATCGACCCGGAACCCACGCCCCGCCAACTGCTCGGCTGGCTGCTGACGGGATATCTGCTGGTCGCGGCCGCCGCCCTGCTGTACGCCTCGACGGGCCCGCTGCGTGTCGAGCCGCTCAGCGCCCTGCTGTACGTACCGCTGGTCGCCGTGGCAACCCTGACCGTGGCGGCCTGGCACTCTCTCGGGCCCACCGCCTTCGCGCCGCTGCCCGGCCCGGTCCAGCGGGCCCACGACCGGCTGCCGGCCGGGCTGCGGGCCGCACTGCGGGGCCGTCGGCTGGCCGCCGCGGCGCGCGCGGGCGCCGCGGCCCTCCTGGTGCTGCTGCTGTGCGGCGCGCTGCTGGTGCTCCTCGCGCTCGGCTGGCACGCGCCCGCGGTCCGGTCCGAGTTCCTCGCGCTCACCCACGACTGGGCGGGCCGGTGCACCGTGCTGCTGCTCAGCCTCGTACTGCTGCCGAACACCGTCGTGTGGGGACTGGCGTACGGGCTCGGCCCCGGCTTCACGCTCGGCGCGGGCAGCACGGTCGGCCCGCTCGCGGCCGTCGGACATCCGGCCCTGCCGCACTTCCCGCTGCTGGGCATGGTCCCGGACGCGGGCGGCACCGGCCCGCTGCACTGGCTGACCGCCGCGGTGCCGCTCGCCGTCGGCGTCGCACTGGCCCGGTACGCCGCGTTGCCCGCGAAGGCCTACGCGGCCGCCTCACGCGCGGCCGCCCGGCCCGGAACGGACGAGGAGGCCGGGGCCGGAACGGACGAGGGGGCCCGGCCCGGAACGGACGAGGAGGCCGGGGCCGGAACGAAGGAGGGGGCCGGGGCCGACGCCACGCCTGCCGCGCCGACGACGGCGGACGTCGAGTGGACCGGCTGGCGCGGGACGGCCGCGGCCGCCGGGCTCGCCGCACTCGGCTGTGCGGTGGCGTCGGCGCTGCTCGCCGGACTGGCGGGCGGCGCGCTGGGCACCGCGGCGCTGGCCCGCTTCGGACCCGGCTGGTGGCAGACGGGGCTGGCGGCGCTGGCCTGGACGGTGCTCATCGGCGTTCCGGGCGCTCTCGTCGCGCGGGCCTGGTGGCTGCGCGGCGTGCCGCGCCCGCCGAAGCCCGTACGGGAGCCGCGCGAGAAGCTCCGCAAGCGGCTGTGGCGCGGGGGAAAGCGGCTCGGTCCGGTGGCTCTCCGTGCCGCCGGACGGTGGACGTGGGCCGCCTGCCGCTTCTGCTGGGCCGCGCTGCGGCGTACGGTCCGGCGGATCCGGCGGCGGGCTGTACGGCACGCTGTCGCCCGGCCGCCCCGTCGCCGGGCACGGCACCGCCGTACGGCTGGCGGCGACGCTCCGTACGGCCGCGACCACCCGGGCCCCGGCCCCCGCACACCGTCGCCGCCCACGGACCCCGGATCTCTCACGCCCCCGGCGCGCCCGTCACCCCTGCCACCTCCATCCCCACTGCCGCCTCCGCCACCCCAATCGCCTCCGTCGTCCCCGTCGCCGCCGCCCGCCCCCTGGCACGACGCCAGTACCCGCCGGGCCCGCTGGTCGGCACTCCGGGCCTCCTCCGGCGGCCTGATGACCGACTTCGAGCCCGCCGTACCGCCCCATGAGGAAGCCCCGGGGCACCCCTCGCACCTCTCGCCCCCCTCACTCCCCTGACTCCCCGGAAACACCTCAGCCGCCGACCCCAAGGGCGGCGGCTGAGAGAGACGCGGGGTCCGGCTCCGGCCGGGCTACTCCTTGTCGGCCCCGAGCAGCGGGCGCAACTGCTCGGGGAGCTGCTTCTCGCAGGAGTGCTGGGCGGACCGGGTCAGGGCGTCGTTCACGCAGGTGAAGTAGTCGCGGTAGACGAGCTGGACCGTGTAGGTGGCCGCCACCATGGCCAGCGCCAGCGAGGCGGTGACCAGGCCGGCGACCGCGGCCGTCGTCTGCGGGCGGGTGGAGACCGCCGGGGTGCGGTCCGCGGCGGACGCGCCGGAGTCCGTACGGGGCGCGGCCTGGCCCGAGACGTCGGCGGCCGTGGCGCGCGCGCTGCCGGACCGCGCGCCGTTGCCCGTACGCGCCGCTTTGGCCCGCAGGGAGCTGATGCCCCAGTACAGGGCGAGCGTCGCCAGCAGCAGCGCGATCTCCGGCAGGTTGAACAGCACGAAGAAGAAGCCCCACATACCGGCGAGCAGTGCGTAGCGCGCGCGGCGCTGGGCGGGGTCGGTCGGGTCCCAGCGCAGTCCGCCCGAGTTCCCGGGGCCGCCCTGGCCCCCGGGCTGCTGGTTGTTGCGGCCGCTCTGGCGCGTACCGAAACCGCCGCCCTGGCGGCCCGGCTGCCGGCTGCTCCACTGGTTGCCCCAGGAGGGCTGCTGCCGGTCGCCCGGCCCGTCCTGGTCACCGTCCTGGTCCTGGCCGTGGCCGCGGGGCTGCCACGGCTGCTCGGGAGCGTCGGCGGGCGGCGGCGCGAACGGATTGCCGCGGTCCCGCCCGTCCTGACCGCTTCCGCCCCGATCGCTTCCGCTTCGATCGTTTCCGCCCTGTCCGTCCCCGTCCTGCCCTCCCGCGTCCTGACCGGAGGGGTGGGAATGGGCCCGCTCCCTGGCCGGTCCTCCGGACGGGCCCGACGAACCCGACGGACCCGACGAGCCCGGAGCACCCGCCCCCGCGGAATCGGAGGACGGCTTGCGCTCGCGCAGCAGCACCGCCCCGGGCGCGACGGCGGGCTGGGGGCACCCCCCGGCGGTGGCCGGGAGAGGGAGGAGGAGGGCCGCGCGGCGGCGTCGGTCCGGCATCTGGAGTGTGTCTTCCCCTTGTCTCGTCCGTACGTCCGACGGGTGGCCGGGCGGGCGGATACCACGAACAGCGTGCGTTCTCACGCCCGACGCTACCTCTCGCGTGCGCCCCCGTCCCGTGGGGGCCGCGCGGTGTGCCGGTATCGTTGCTGACGGTCGGCGCCTTCGTAGGGTTCCCCGGTTTTCGGTCACCCCTGTTTTTGTACGACCGCACAACCTGCACACCGCCGTACAGCAGCACCGCCGTACAGCAGACCGCGCGAGAAAGAGTCCCGCCGTGGCCTCCGCTTCTTCTTCATCCGCTTCCGCCGCCGTGCCCGCCGCTTCCCCGGCCCGCATCGTCGTGCTCGTCTCCGGTTCGGGTACGAACCTTCAGGCACTGCTCGACGCCGTCGCCGCCGAGGGGGCCCTCGCGTACGGGGCCGAGGTGGTCGCGGTCGGCGCCGACCGCGACGGCATCGTCGGCCTGGAGCGCGCCGAGCGGGCCGGGCTGCCGGTCTTCGTGTGCCGGGTCAAGGACCACGCGGACCGGGCCGCCTGGGACCGCGCGCTGGCCGAGGCCGTCGCCGCGTACGAGCCGGACCTCGTGGTCTCGGCCGGTTTCATGAAGATCCTGGGCGCGGAGTTCCTCGCCCGGTACGGCGGCCGGATCATCAACACGCATCCGGCCCTGCTGCCGAGTTTTCCCGGTGCCCACGGTGTGCGCGAGGCTCTCGCGTACGGCGCCAAGGTCACCGGGTGCACCGTCCACTTCGTCGACGACGGCGTCGACACCGGCCCGGTCATCGCCCAGGGTGTGGTCGAGATCCGGGACGAGGACGACGAATCCGCGCTGCACGAGCGCATCAAGGAAGTCGAGCGCAAGCTGCTCGTCGAGGTCGTGGGGCTGCTGGCCCGGCACGGCTACCGCATTGAGGGACGAAAGGTACTGATCCCGTGACCGCCGAAGCAAGGAAGCGGCCCGTACGCCGGGCGCTGGTCAGCGTCTACGACAAGACGGGCCTCGAAGAACTGGCCCAGGGGCTGCACGCGGCGGGCGTCCAGCTCGTCTCGACGGGCTCGACGGCCGCGAAGATCGCGGCGGCCGGCGTCCCGGTGACCAAGGTCGAGGAGCTGACCGGCTTCCCCGAGTGCCTGGACGGCCGGGTCAAGACGCTGCACCCGAAGGTGCACGCGGGCATCCTCGCCGACCTGCGGCTGGAGGACCACCGGCGGCAGCTCGACGAGCTGGGCGTGGAGCCGTTCGACCTGGTGGTCGTCAACCTCTACCCATTCACCGAGACCGTGGCCTCCGGCGCCGAGCCGGACGCCTGCGTGGAGCAGATCGACATCGGCGGGCCCTCGATGGTGCGCGCCGCCGCCAAGAACCACCCCTCGGTCGCCGTCGTCGTCAACCCGGACCGCTACGCGGACGTGCTCAAGGGCGTCGCGGACGGCGGCTTCGACCTTCAGGAGCGCAGGCGGCTGGCGGCCGAGGCGTTCCGGCACACCGCCGAGTACGACGTCGCCGTGGCCTCCTGGTTCGCGGGGGACTACGCGGGTGACGGCGGCGAGTTCCCCGGCTTCCTCGGCGTGACGTACGCGCGCAAGAACGTGCTGCGCTACGGCGAGAACCCGCACCAGGCGGCCGCCCTCTACACAGGCGGCTGCGGCGGCCTGGCCGAGGCCGAGCAGTTGCACGGCAAGGAGATGTCGTACAACAACTACACGGACACCGACGCCGCGCGCCGGGCCGCGTACGACCACAGCGAGCCCTGCGTCGCGATCATCAAGCACGCCAACCCGTGCGGCATCGCGATCGGCGCGGACGTCGCCGAGGCGCACCGCAAGGCGCACGCCTGCGACTCGCTGTCCGCCTTCGGCGGCGTCATCGCCGTCAACCGCCCGGTGTCCGTGGCGATGGCCGAGCAGGTCGCGGAGATCTTCACCGAGGTCATCGTCGCCCCGGACTACGAGGACGGCGCCGTCGAGGTGTTGTCCCGCAAGAAGAACATCCGGGTGCTGCGCTGCCCGGAGGGCCCGCAGCCGCCGGCCGAGTTCAAGCCGATCGACGGCGGTGGCCTGGCCCAGGTCAAGGACGTGCTCCAGGCCGAGGGCGACGACCCGGCCCACTGGACGCTGGCGGCCGGCGAGCCGCTGGGCGACACCGAGCTGGCCGAACTGGCCTTCGCCTGGCGGGCGTCGCGCGCCGTGAAGTCCAACGCGATCCTGCTCGCCAAGGACGGCGCCACGGTCGGCGTCGGCATGGGCCAGGTCAACCGCGTGGACTCGGCGAAGCTGGCCGTGCAGCGGGCCGGTGAGGAGCGGGCGCGCGGCTCCTACGCCGCCTCCGACGCGTTCTTCCCGTTCCCGGACGGCCTGGAGGTGCTGCTGGAGGCGGGCGTCAAGGCCGTCGCACAGCCCGGCGGTTCGGTCCGTGACGAGCAGGTGATCGAGGCGGCGAAGGCCGCGGGCGTGACGATGTACCTGACCGGCACCCGGCACTTCTTCCACTGAGCCGCAGTCAGCAGAAAGGCCCGTCTTCCGCGTGCCGCGGGGGACGGGCCTTTCGCGTGCGGCGGCCTCAGTAGCGAGGGCGCATGAACCACGCCTGGCTTTCCTGCTTGGCCGCGAAGACGATGACGAGGATGGACAGCACGAAGCTGGGGATGCCGTAGAGCGCGATGGCGAAGGGAATGCTGCACAGGACCGACACGGACCCGAAGATGATCGTGCCGATACGGACGCCGTTGGCACCCTTGGAGAACTGGAGCGCGAGCACCAGCGCGACCGCCGCGTAGGCCGCCTGGAGGATCATGACGAAGACCATGGCGCCCTTGCCGATGGCGAACATGCTGTCGGCGTCCCCGCTGAACCCGTTGTACTGGGCGGAAGCGCTGCTGATCTGGTTCAGTGCGACGGTCACCCCGATGATGCCGAGCACGGTGATCCCGGCGAGGACGAACAGCATGACCCGGGCCGCCTTGGTGCTGCCGGGCATCTGCTGCGGCGCGGGTATGCCGGGCATCCCGCCGGGGCCCACGGGGCCCGCGGGGAACGGCGCGTACGGCTGCTGCTGCATGGGCTGCGGCTGCATCGGCTGCTGCTGCGGGTAGCCGTACTGGGGCTGCGGCGGGCCCTGGGGCTGGCCCTGCGGCGGGCCGTAGGGGTTCTGGTTCGGATAGCTCACGAGCGTGTCCTTCGAGCGGTGTGACCTGGTGTCAGCCGGTGCTGCGCGGTTCCGGCGGTCCCGGGTGAGGTAAAAGATCGGTAAGAGCCTACGGGGCGGCGAAGGCCCCCTCGCGTCATTTTGTGCGAGGGGGCCCAGGGCTGGACGAGCTGCCGTACGGAGCCCTACTGAGTACGGACGACCACGGTGCTGACGATCTTGTCCGCGAACGTCTGGGACTTCTCGTCCCACAGCGGCCACCAGTAGCCGAGACCGCACAGCGGACCGTCCACTGCGTGGCAGAGCTTGCGCCCGAGGGCCAGGCCGAAGCCGAGCGGCTGTCCCGTCGCCTCGCGCACGACGCGGATGTTCAGGGCCTTCTTGCCCGGGGTCTGACCGGTGGAGCCTTCCTTGGCGATCAGGAAGAGGCCGCCGGCGAGCGTGATCAGTGCGGCGATCGAGATGAGGATGAGCGCCAGGACGGGCGTGCTGCCGGCGGAGCTGTTGGCGGCGGTGTAGGCGTCCGAGATGCACTGGTAGTCGGTGCCGCAGTAGGACGTGTCCGGCCGCGTCACGTGGGTGACCGTGTTGGCGGTCACGACGGCCGCGATGATGTACAGGATCGTCGGGAGGACACCGACGATCAGACCGTCCAGCAGTGCCGCGCCGACCCGCGCACCCCAGCTCGCGTAAGGCTGCGGCCCGCCCATTCCCGGCATACCGGGCTGCTGGCCGTACGGGGAGCCCTGCTGGGGGTAGCCGTACGCCTGCTGCTGGGGCACCTGCGGCGGCTGACCGTACGGGGCCTGCGGCTGCGGCGGGGCCTGCTGCGGGTAGCCGTAGCCCGGCTGGGGCTGTGCCTGCTGCGGGTAGCCGTACCCCGGCTGGGCCTGCGGCGCCTGGGGCGGCTGGCCGTACGGGGCCTGCGGCTGCTGGCCGTACGGGTTGGGCTGCCCCTGCGGCTGGCCGTAGGGATTGTTCGGGTCGCCAAAGCTCATTGGCTGGTTTCCTCCGTTGGTGTCCAGTGGGGGACGGCAGGGCGTGCTCGGAGGAAAACCTGGGATGAAGTGCCCCGCCCCCCGATGATGCCTGCGGCACTGAACGCCAATCCTTCTAGTTGCGCAATATTCTTGTCCAGTCAAGAGGGCAGGTGTTGTGCAAGTGCAATGATCGATTGCGGAAATGCATTTCGGTCATCTCCGGTCATCGCTCTTGTCAGCGGCCATAGTGCGCCCCGGAAGCGCGCCCTGATTGGAACGGGGGAGGCCTCATCCGGGAAGATGGGGGTATGAGCGCCCAGATTCTCGATGGCAAGGCCACCGCCGCCGCGATCAAGTCCGAACTCGCCGTCCGCGTGGAGGCACTGAAGGCCCGGGGCGTGACACCCGGACTCGGCACCCTGCTGGTCGGCGACGACCCGGGGAGCCGCTGGTACGTCAACGGCAAGCACCGTGACTGCGCCCAGGTCGGCATCGCCTCCATCCAGAAGGAACTGCCGGACACCGCCACGCAGGAGGAGATCGAGGCCGTCGTACGGGAGCTGAACGAGGACCCGGCCTGCACCGGCTACATCGTCCAACTGCCGCTCCCCAAGGGCATCGACACCAACCGGGTCCTGGAGCTGATGGACCCGGCCAAGGACGCCGACGGCCTGCACCCGGTGAGCCTGGGCCGCCTGGTGCTCGGCATCGAAGGGCCGCTGCCCTGCACCCCGTACGGCATCATCCAGCTGCTCCGCCACCACGGCGTGACGATCAACGGGGCGCACGTGGTCGTGGTCGGCCGCGGCATCACCGTCGGGCGCTCCATCCCGCTGCTGCTGACCCGCAAGTCGGAGAACGCCACCGTCACCCAGTGCCACACCGGCACCCGTGACCTGGCCGCGCAGCTCAAGCAGGCCGACATCGTCGTGGCGGCCGCCGGTGTGCCGCACATCATCAAGCCGGAGGACGTCAAGCCGGGCGCGGCCGTGCTGGACGTCGGCGTCAGCCGCGACGAGCACGGCAAGATCGTCGGCGATGTGCACCCCGGCGTCGCCGAGGTGGCCGGCTGGATCTCCCCGAACCCGGGCGGCGTCGGCCCGATGACCCGCGCCCAGCTACTGGTCAACGTCGTCGAGGCGGCCGAGCGCGCCGCGGGCTGAGTCCGCCGCCGCCCGCAGCACCGGAACGGACTGGGACAACGGACAGGGAAAGGGACGGCCACCCATGAGTGCCGAAGCGCACGCGGAAGGCGCCTCCGAGCCGCAGCGGCCCTCGCGCCGCTTCCCGCGGATCACCACCGACACCGCACGGCCGGAGGGCGGCGGCCGTACCGCCCCCGGCAGCGCCGCCCCGCCCGCCCGGCAGTGGCCGCTGCTGGCCGTCATGGGCGGTGTGGCCCTCGGGCTGTTCATCGTCGCCCTCGACGGCTTCCGCATCGGTACGCTCCTGATCGGTCTGTCGCTGCTGGGCGGAGCGGTGCTGCGACGGGTGCTGCCGAAGGTGGGCATGCTGGCCGTACGGTCCCGTTTCACGGACATGGCGACGTACGGCGGGCTGGGCGTGGCCATCGTGCTGCTGGCGCTGATGGCGCAGCCCAAGCCGTGGCTGAAGATCCCGTTCCTGGACGACCTGGTGCACTTCACGGTGTGGTGACCGGGGGGGTGCCCGGCCCCCGCACGCCATTCGCGTGACGTCCGCCCGCGCGCCGCCCCCGGGGGCGGCCCGGGCGCCCCGCCGCCGAGTACCTTGGCGCTCCATGGCCAAGATCAAGGTTGCCCAGCCCGTCGTCGAGTTGGACGGCGACGAGATGACCCGCGTCATCTGGTCGTCCATCAGGGACACGCTGGTCCTGCCCCATCTCGACGTCGACCTGAAGTACTTCGATCTCGGCATCGAGCACCGCGACGCCACCGGCGACCAGGTCACCGTCGACGCCGCCCACGCGATCCAGCGGTACGGCGTCGGCGTCAAGTGCGCCACCATCACCCCGGACGCGGCGCGGGTCGAGGAATTCGGCCTGAAGGCGATGTACCGCTCGCCCGTCGGCACCCTCCGCACCCTCCTCGGCGGCGCCGTCTTCCGCGAGCCGGTCATCATGGCGAACGTGCCGCGGCCCGTACCCGGCCGGACCGAGCCCGTCGTCGTCGGCCGGCACGCCCTCGGCGACCAGTACCACGCCACCGACCTCAGGGTTCCGGGCCCCGGCACCCTCACCCTGACGTACACGCCCCGGGACGGCGGCGACCCGGTCGAGCTGGGGGTCCACGACTTCACCGGACCCGGCATCGCGCTCGCCATGTACCACCACGACGCGTCGGTCCGCGACTTCGCGCGCGCCGCCTTCCACTACGGCCTGGCCCGCTCGTACCCGGTCTGCCTGGTCACCGGGAACACCGTCCTCAAGAAGTACGACGGCCGGTTCAAGGAACTCTTCCAGGAGGTGTTCGACGCCGAGTTCAAGGCCGACTTCGACGCCCGCGGCCTGGCCTACGAGCACCGGCCGACCGACGACACGGCCGCCGCCGCGCTCACGTGGCCGGGCGGCTACGTCCGGGCCTGCAAGAGCCACGACGGCGACGGCCGGTCCGGCCCGCCGGTGGCCCAGGACTTCGGCCCGCCCGGCCTGATGACCTCGGTCCTGATGTCCGCCGACGGCCGGACCGTGCAGACCGAGGCCGCCCACGGCACGGTGACCCGGCACTACCGCCGCCACCAGCAGGGCAGGCCCACCTCGACCAACCCGATCGCCTCGGTCTTCGCGTGGACCCGCGGACTGGCCCACCGCGGCGCGCTGGACGGCACCCCCGAAGTCACCCGGTTCGCCCGGACGCTGGAGCGGGTCTGCGTGGAGACGGTCGAGGGCGGCCGGATGACCAAGGATCTGGCGCTGCTCGTCCCGGAGAACCAGCCGTACCTGACCACGCGGAAGTTCCTCGACGCGCTCGACATCGGGTTGCAGAAGGCGATGGCCGACACCTGAGGGTTTCCTCGGGCCGGTCCTGGCCCTGGGGAGATGGTCCTGACCCTGGTCCCGGTCCTGGTCCGTCCCGGTCCGCCCGGAGGGGGAGCGGAAGTGTACGGGCGTGCACGTCCGCATGTCCGGCGCCCGAACGCTCCCGTGCGCCCGGGAGAGGGGAACTGGCATCCTGGCTCTGAGCATCCCTGTGAGTAACGACCGGGCGGGCCGCGGGGGTCGCGCCTCGGCGAAGGAGCGGAGCACCAGAGCACTCGACAGGCGCAACCACGCGCATACGGGGGGTTAGGGGGAGGCAATGCCTCGCTGGAGGGCGCTACCGGAAGAACTCGATCCGCAGGTCAAGGAGTTCGCCGGCCAGTTGCGCAGACTCGTGGAGCGCAGCGGCCTGAGCGTCGCCGCCGTCGCGGACCGCACCGGGTACAGCAAGACCTCGTGGGAGCGCTACCTCAACGGACGGCTGTTGCCGCCACAACGCGCCGTGATCGCGCTGGCCGAGGCGACCGGCACGCACACCGGACACCTCACCACCCTGTGGGAACTGGCCGAACGGGCGTGGAGCCGCTCGGAGATGCGGCACGACGCCACCATGGAGGCGATCCGGGTGGCCCAGGCGCGGGCCGCGCTGGGGGAGTTCGGCCCGGAACCGGGCAAGTCGGCCACGTCCCGTACCAAAGAGAAGATCAAGGAGAAGGTCAAGGGGAAGGGTGCGGAGAAGGGCCCGGAGAAGGCTGAGGGGGAAGCCGGAGGCAAGGCCGCAACGAAGGCCGGGGCGCGGGCCGCCGCGAAGGCCGAGGAGCGGGCGGGCCGGAGCACGGAGCAGGGCGGCGCCGCCGCACGGGCCGCCGCCCCGGCACCCGCGTCCCCGCGGCGCGGTGACGCACTGCCGTCCCCCGCGGACTTCCCCGACTTCGCCGCGTCGGCCGCCGCGGCGCCACCGCCCGCCGCACCGGACACGGCGCCGCCGCCGACGCCCGCCGCCGACGCTCCGGACGGAGGCACCGCCGACCGGCCGGACAAGGTGGTCTGGCCCCGCCTGGCCGGTTACCCCGACGCCGCTCCGGTGGCCCCGCCGCCCCGGCACGAGCCGCCGCCGTACGAGACGCCCGCGTACGACGTGCCCGCGTCCGACGCGGCGCGCCACCCGGGCGGGCCGGTGCCGCCCCCGGGCCCGGACGACACCGACCGGCAGCTCCGCCGGCGCCGCGTCACGATGTTCCTGGCGGGCGTCGTCGGCGCGCTGCTGGTGATCGCCGCCGCGGTGCTGCTGCTCGACATCGGCGGCGGCGAGGAGGGCAAGCAGGCCGGGTCCGCGCCGTCGGCGTCCCCGAGCAAGAAGCCGGTGCTGCCGGCGGGGGTGAAGTGCGCCGGGGCCGACTGCGCGGGCAAGGACCCCGAGGCGATGGGGTGCGGCGGCCGGAACGCCACCAGCCCGTCGCGCGGGTTCGCCGGGAGCTCCCTGATAGAGGTGCGCTACAGCAAGGTGTGCGGCGCCGCCTGGGCCCGTATCACCGGGGCCGCGCCGGGCGACCAGGCGTCGATCAGCTCGGCGGGCCGGACCGAGAAGGCCGCTGCCGGGCAGGACGGTGACGCGTACACCGCGATGGTCCCGGTGTCCGGGGACCCGGCCGAGGTCACCGCGTGCGGGACCACCACGGCGGGCGGGAAGGGCTGCGCGAAGCCGGTGGCCTAGCGGATCGGGGCACCAACAGTCGGTACGCATCGGGATGTACGCCGCAAACCGGCCGTCGCGGGAAGATCTCCGGCAGGGGGATTGCCCGAGCGAATCGGGGGCAGGGGCATGGATGACCCCCCACGGGTGCGGCATCACCGGGCGGCCGTCCGCGCTCCCCCCTCCTTGAGCGGACGGCCGCCCGCCACGCGCCCGCGGGGGCCCGCCGGACCTCGCGGACCAGCCCGGTGAGGCGTTCCACACCGGCCCGGGGGCGGCGCGGCGCGGCGGTCCGATAGCCTGACGGCCGGGTCTCTCGATACCAAGAGATCTCGCTCAACGGGCAGGGGTTCCCGCCGCCACCAACGCGGTACGGGGGCTTGCCCCCAGGAAACCCAGAAAACATCGCGCAGGAGATCGCCATGACCCGCACTCCCGTCAATGTCACCGTCACCGGCGCGGCCGGCCAGATCGGTTACGCCCTTCTCTTCCGCATCGCCTCCGGTCACCTGCTCGGCGCGGACGTGCCGGTCAAGCTGCGCCTCCTGGAGATCCCGCAGGGCCTGAAGGCCGCCGAGGGCACCGCCATGGAGCTCGACGACTGCGCCTTCCCGCTGCTGCGCGGCATCGACATCTCCGACGACCCGAACGTGGCCTTCGACGGCGCGAACGTGGCCCTCCTCGTCGGCGCCCGCCCCCGTACCAAGGGCATGGAGCGCGGCGACCTGCTGGAGGCCAACGGCGGCATCTTCAAGCCGCAGGGCAAGGCCATCAACGACCACGCCGCGGACGACATCAAGGTCCTGGTCGTCGGCAACCCCGCCAACACCAACGCCCTGATCGCCCAGGCCGCCGCCCCGGACGTACCGGCCGAGCGCTTCACCGCGATGACCCGTCTGGACCACAACCGCGCCATCTCGCAGCTTGCGCAGAAGACCGGCGCGCAGGTCTCGGACATCAAGAAGCTGACGATCTGGGGCAACCACTCCGCGACCCAGTACCCGGACATCTTCCACGCCGAGATCGCCGGCAAGAACGCCGCCGAGGCCGTCGGCGACCAGGCGTGGCTGGCCGACACCTTCATCCCGACCGTCGCCAAGCGCGGCGCCGCGATCATCGAGGCCCGGGGCGCCTCCTCGGCCGCCTCCGCCGCCAACGCCGCCATCGACCACGTGCACACCTGGGTCAACGGCACCGCGGACGGCGACTGGACCTCCATGGGCATCCCCTCGGACGGCTCCTACGGCGTCCCGGAGGGCCTGATCTCCTCCTTCCCGGTCACCACCAAGAACGGCATGTACGAGATCGTCCAGGGCCTGGAGATCAACGACTTCTCGCGCGAGCGCATCGACGCGTCCGTCCAGGAACTGTCGGAGGAGCGCGAGGCCGTGCGCGGTCTCGGCCTGCTCTGACGTTCTGAGGGCGGTGCCCTCCGACGCGCCCGCACGACCGGAGCCCGTACGGAACCCCTCGGGGTTCCGTACGGGCTCCGGCGTTCTTGTCCCTCCCCGGTGTCACACCTTGGTGTGATCTTCCGGGCAAGCGCCTGGCACGGTTCACTCGCCTCCTTTATGCTGCGGCGTTCATGACACGCAACCCGCCCGCCCGTCCGGGCTGTTGCCGTCCGGGGGGAACCAGGTGACGCATCCGCACGTGCCGCAGCAGTCCGGCTCGCACTCCGGCTCACAGAGCGGCCCGCACGCCCCGGACCTCCGGCCCCCCGGTGCCAGCGAGGCCACCCGGCTGCTCTGCGCCGGCACCTACCTCGACCCCGCCTACCGCGACGCGGTGATCGACGAGCTGTACGTCCACGAAGAACGCCTCGCGGCCCCGTCGCTGGGCTTCGACGCGGCCCGCGTACTGGCCCACGCGCTGCGCGCCCGCCGCATGGAGCTGGCCTGGGCGGCCGCCGTCCTGCTGCTGTGGGTCGTGTCCGTCCCGCTCTCCTCCGGCCTGACCCTGCTCTACCTGCTGCCGGTCCTGCTGCTCTCGCTGGCCTCCTTCGTACGGGGCCGCGCCGTGCATCCGCCCTGGTACCGGCGGTTCGCGGGCTGGCTGCTGCGCTGGTACGGGCGGCTGGCCGTGCTGGGCGTGGCCGTGGTGCTGCTGGCCATGGTGTTCGGCGACGACTCCGGCGGGTCCGGCGGTTCGTCGTACGGCTACTCCGGCAGCTCCTCCGGACTGTCGGACAACCCGCTGCTGTTCTTCCTGCCCACCGACCTCTTCGGCCAGAACATGTTCGCGGCACAACCGCTGAACGCCTGGCTCGCCCTGGCGCTCCCCTTCGTCCTGGCTTGGGCCGTCGGCGCGCAGCACGGCCACATCGCCAAGGCGCTGACCACCGAACTGTCCCGGGCCCGCTTCCCGGACGCCGCCGCCGACCCCGCCGAGCGGGCCGAGAACGTGCGCTTCCAGCGGCTGCGTCACCGCATCCGTACCGAGCAGCACGGTCCGCTGGTCATGTACCGTGCCGCCGATCCGTTCTGCGGCGCGGGCACGCCGTACGAGACCTGGTCGCTGTCGGTGGAACTGCGGCCCCGCAAGGACGCGGCGCCGGACCCGGCCGGGGGCGCCGACGGCGGGCCGGTGCCGCTGGACAACGACACCGTCCTCCAGCGGATCATCCCGCTGGTCGCGGCGCTCCGCGAGCCCTCGGCGCACGGGTCGCCGCAGGCCGCCGCCGCGGTGCGGGACCGGCTGCGCGAGCTGGAGATCGACGAGTGCGTCTTCCTGCCGGTGGCCGGGCTGCCGTCCCGTGACGCCGCCCCGTACGGCCCCGACGGCTTCGCCGCGCACCGGGCCCGTGCGGTCGAGGAGGGCGGCGAGACCCGGCGCCACTTCCTGCGCGTGCGGGTCGGCGGCTGGGGCGAGGGCATCGTCGTCACCGTCTTCGTACGGGTCCACACGCAGGGCGGCATGCTCATGCTGGAGGTCGCGCCGCACGTGCTGTGGCCGGTGCGCGCGCTGTACCGCGAAGCCGACCGGATCGCCCACCGCTACCGCCGCAACAACCCCTTCGGCAAGGCGGTGTGGGCCCTCGCGCAGACCCCGCGCTCCGCCGGGCGCGCGGTGACGAGCCTGTGGCGCGGCTTCGTGTCCGCCTGGAGCCTGCTCACCGGCGGGCACGGCGGCGCGCTGCCCGACGGACCGGCGGCCTCGGTCCGCGAACTGGGTTCCGACGGGGACGCCTCGCTCTTCCAGGAGATGGACGTCACCCGCTACTTGAAGAGCATCCAGGACCGGGTGGCGGGCGGGGTGCGGAGCGCGCTGTACGAAGCGGGCTGGCAGACCGACGAGTTCGAGCAGCGGGTCGTCAACGTCACCAACGGCGGGGTGTTCATCGAGTCGGCGCAGGGTGCCATCGGCATCGGCGACCACAACACGATCACCAGCAACGGAGGGCTGGGCGGGGCGGCGGCCTCCGGCGCGTCGGGCGGGAGTGCGGCCGGCAAGGCAGCCAGGCCCGCGAAGACCGCCAAGACCGCCGACACAGGCCGGTGAACCGCCGGTACGGCCCCGCCCGGGGCGAGGCACAATCGTGACCACGGCCGGCGCACACGGCACCACAGCGGACGAACGCAGCGGACGAACGGGGAGGCAGACATGGCAACGGCTGACGAACGCAACCGCGGCATCCACATCGGCGAGGTGCACGGGGCCTTCGCCATCGGCGACCACAACACGGTCACCCACAACGAGCACACCACGGGCCGCCGCGGCGCCGACCCCGCGCACGAAGAACTGCTCACCGCCGTACGCCAGTTGCGCGAAGATCTGGCCAGGGTCGTCGAGACGCCGCAGGTCACCCTGCTGTCCGCCGAACTGACCGACGCGCAGGAAGAGATCGAGACCACCGGCAGCACCGCGCCCGGCCGCCTGGACCGGCTGCGTACGGCGCTGGCCGACGCGGGCGCGGTCACCGGCATGCTGGCGTCGGGCGCCGCCGTGGGGCAGGCCGTGGCCGCGCTGCTGGGAGGCTGAGGATGGGCGAGCAGGGGGGCGGCGCGGGCGGGGTGCGCTGGAACGACGAGGAACAGCGCTGGGACACCGGCGGCCCGGCTCCCGCGCCGTACACCGGCCCGCCGCCGTCCAGGCCCGGGTCGGTACCCGGCCCCGCGTCCCCACCGGAGGCGGGCTTCTCCACCGACGCCACGGCCGACGCACCGCTCCTCCCGGCCTACCCGCCGCCCCGCCCGCCGGGCCACG
Organism: Streptomyces sp. NPDC045470; assembly: GCF_040646595.1. NCBI lineage: Bacteria > Bacillati > Actinomycetota > Actinomycetes > Kitasatosporales > Streptomycetaceae > Streptomyces > Streptomyces sp. NPDC045470. The sequence continues at coordinate 120,541 of NZ_JBEZAN010000016.1, read as the reverse complement.
GCCCGACGGCGGCACCCGGCACGAGCCTGTCCGCCACCAACCCGCGCACCTGGCCGACGCCGCTCGTCGTCGGCGCGGCGGCCGCCGTGGTCGCCGTGGGGTTCGGCGGCGGCTGGCTGCTCTGGGGCGGCGACGACACCGCCGTACGCTCCGAACCCGGGACCGCGGTCTCCTCACCGGGCCCGAACCGGGCCACCGCCGAGCCCGGCGTACCGACCGGCCCCTCCACGGACGACCCGGCGACCGGCAGCCCGTCCGGCTCGCCCTCGGGCGCGGTCCCGCCCGGCTACCGGCTGGCCCGGGACAGCGCCGGTTTCTCCCTGGCCGTACCGGAGAACTGGCAGCGCAGCCAGCGCTCGGACGGCGTCTTCTACACCGCCCCCGACGAGCGGTACCTCCTCCAGGTCTTCGAGGTCACCGAGCCCGACATCACCCCCCTCGAAGCCCTCAAGGCCACCTCCCGGAGCCTCGCCGACAAGCCGGGCTACGTCGAGATGGGCCTGGGCCCCGCCAAGGACGTCGGCGTCAGCTCCGGCACGGTCGAACTCGTCTACGCCTACGACAGCGAAAAACTCGGCGTCCGCGCCCGCGTCACCGACCGCGCCTTCACCGTCCCCGACGGCCGCCAGTTCGCCGTCCTGGTCCTCGGCCCCGACGCCGACTGGCCGGCCCAGAGCCGCATCCAGCAGACCGCTTTGCAGTTCTTCGACCCTCGCGCTTCCTGACCGGCGGCCGCGGGGCCGTCAGGCCCTCCTGAACGGATGTTCGCCTGCCCGGACAGTGGGCCATAAGGACCGTCCGGTGACCCGGATCGGCCCTCGCAAACCTGTATTCCGGGGGCCGGAAGAGTGAGTCGGGTCACTTTCCTCGGACGTTTCGGCATAGGTAAAGGGGTTCCGGGGAGGGGTCCTCGTTGCTGGTGTGAACCAGTGGCAACAAACCGGAAGTCGAAAGGCAGAACAGACGTGTCGGCAAGCGAGACGATTCACGTAGACGGGGTGTGGCGCTCCGCCGTATCCGGCGCCACGCGGGAGATCCTGGACCCCGCCGATGCGAAGACGCTCGAAGTCGTCGCCGAGGGTGGCGCCGAGGACGCCGACGCGGCGGTCGAGGCGGCGCGCCGCGCGTTCGACAACGGCGCGGGCGAGTGGCCCCGCACCCTCGTCGCGGAGCGGGCGGCGCTGCTGCGGCGGGTCGCGGACCTGCTCCAGCGGGACCGCGAGGAGATCGCCCTGATCGAGAGCCGGGACACCGGCAAGACCCTCGAAGAGGGCCGGGTCGACGTGGACGACGTCACCAACGCCTTCCGGTACTTCGCGGATCTGGTGATCAACGAGAGCGGCGGGCGTGTGGTGGACGCCGGGAGCCCGGACGTGCACAGTGTCGTCGTGCACGAGCCGGTCGGCGTGTGCGCGATGATCACGCCGTGGAACTACCCGCTGCTCCAGGCGAGTTGGAAGATCGCTCCGGCGCTCGCCGCGGGCAACACCTTCGTCATCAAGCCGAGTGAGGTCACGCCGCTCACGACGGTGTACCTGATCAAGCTGCTGGTCGAGGCCGGGCTGCCGGCCGGGGTCGCCAACATCGTCACCGGTGCGGGGCTGCCGGTCGGCCAGCGGCTGGCCGAGCACCCGGATGTGGATCTTTTCTCCTTCACGGGCGGGCTGGCCAGCGGCACGAAGGCCGGTGCGGCGGCGGTCGCGGGTGCCAAGAAGATCGCGCTGGAGCTGGGCGGCAAGAACCCGAACGTCGTCTTCGCCGACTCCTGCGCCACCGACGAGGGCTTCGACACCGCCGTGGACCAGGCGCTGAACGCCGCGTTCGCCCACAGCGGCCAGGTCTGCTCGGCCGGCGCCCGCCTGATCATCGAGGAGTCGGTGCGGGACCGTTTCGTCGCCGAACTGGCCCGCCGCGCCGAGAAGATCAAGCTGGGGCGCGGCACCGAGGAGGGCGTCGAGTGCGGTCCGCTCGTCTCGCAGCAGCAGTTGGAGAAGGTCGAGGCGTACGTGGCCTCCGCCCTTCAGGAGGGCGCCCAGCTTCGGTGCGGCGGACGCCGCCCCGAGGCCAGTGACGTCCGCCCGGCCACCGGCTACTTCTACAGCCCGACCGTCCTGGACGGCTGCCACCGCGACATGAAGGTGATCCGTGAGGAGACCTTCGGCCCGATCCTGACCGTGGAGACGTTCACGACCGAGGACGAGGCCGTCGCGCTGGCCAACGACACCGAGTACGGTCTGGCCGGCGCCGTCTGGTCGGCCGACACCGCCCGCGCGCGCCGGGTCGCCGCCCGGCTGCGGCACGGCACCATCTGGATCAACGACTTCCACCCGTACCTCCCGCAGGCCGAGTGGGGCGGCTTCGGCAAGTCCGGCATCGGCCGGGAACTGGGCCCCGCCGGTCTGGACGAGTACCGCGAGAGCAAGCACGTTTACGAGAACCTCCGGCCGGAACCGGTCCGCTGGTTCGCGGGCTGAGGCCCCGTCTGTTCACCGCACCACGCACGCACGAACTTTGCAGAAGGAGCACCACCTCATGCCCGTGTACGACTACGTGATCGTCGGCGGTGGCACCGCCGGATCGGTGATCGCCTCCCGGCTCACCGAGGACCCGAACGTGAGTGTCGCCGTCATCGAAGGCGGCCCCTCCGACATCGACCGCGAGGACGTGCTGACGCTGCGCAAGTGGCTCGGCCTGCTCGGCGGCGAGCTGGACTACGAATACACCACCACCGAGCAGCCCCGCGGCAACTCGCACATCCTGCACAGCCGCGCCAAGGTGCTCGGCGGCTGCTCGTCGCACAACACCCTGATCTCCTTCAAGCCGCTGCCGTCCGACTGGGACGAGTGGGAGGCGGCGGGCGCCACCGGCTGGGGCGCCAAGGCCATGGACCCCTACTTCGGCAAGCTGCGCAACAACATCGTGCGGGTGGCGAAGAAGGACCAGAACCAGATCGCCACGGACTGGATCGAGGCCACCAAGACCGCCCTCGGCGTGCCCGAGATCGTCGGCTTCAACGACCAGCCGTTCGAGGAGGGCGTCGGGTTCTTCGACCTGTCGTACCACCCGGAGAACAACAAGCGGTCCTCCGCCTCGGTCGCGTACCTGCATCCGCACATGGAGGCCGGTGACCGGCCCAACCTCACGCTGATGCTGGAGACCTGGGCCACCGAGCTGGAGCTGGACGGCACCACCGCCAAGGGCGTCCACGTCCGTACCAAGGACGGCGAGAAGGTCTACGTCGAGGCCGCGCGCGAGGTGCTGGTGTGCGCCGGCGCGGTGGACACCCCGCGCCTGCTGATGCACTCGGGCATCGGGCCGAAGAAGGACCTGGAGGCGCTGGGCATCGACTGCAAGGTCGATCTGCCGGGCGTGGGCGAGAACCTGATCGACCACCCGGAGTCGGTGATCGTCTGGGAGACCAACGGGCCGCTCCCGGACAACTCCGCGATGGACTCCGACGCGGGCCTGTTCGTGAAGCGGGACCCGGACCACAAGGGCCCGGACCTGATGTTCCACTTCTACCAGATCCCGTTCACCGACAACCCGGAGCGACTGGGCTACGAACGCCCCGAGCACGGTGTGTCGATGACGCCGAACATCCCCAAGTCCCGGGCGCGCGGGCGGCTTTACCTGACGTCCAAGGACCCCGAGGTCAAGCCCGCGCTCGACTTCAAGTACTTCGAGGACGAGGACGACTACGACGGCAAGACCCTCGTGGACGGCATCAAGCTGGCCCGTAAGGTCGCCGAGGCCGAGCCGTTCAAGAAGTGGCTCAAGCGCGAGGTCTTCCCCGGCCCCGAGGTGACCGACGACGAGGAGATCAGCGAGCTGGTCCGCAAGGCCGCGCACACCGTCTACCACCCGGCCGGCACCTGCAAGATGGGCGCCAAGGACGACACGATGGCGGTCGTCGACCCCGAGCTGAAGATCCGCGGCCTGTCCGGCATCCGGATCGCCGACGCGTCGGTCTTCCCGACGATGCCCGCCGTGAACCCGATGCTGGGCGTGCTGATGGTGGGGGAGAAGGCAGCCGAGCTGCTGGTTGATTCCCCGACCCAGGGAGGTGGTGCGTGATGGCCGCCGCCGCCCCCGAAGCCGGTATACCCCAGCCCCGCGAGGCCGCCGACAACCTGACGGCCGAGGAAGTCCGGGACCCCCGTGACTCCCGGGACCCCCGGGACGTCGTGTTCTCCGTCCGCAACCTCTGGAAGGTCTTCGGCCCCAAGGCCGAGCGCGTCCCGGAGAACGCCGAGCTGACCGGTCTGTCCGCGCAGGAACTGCGCGAGCGGACCGGCTGCACGGCCGCCGTCCGCGACGTCAGCTTCGACGTCCACAAGGGTGAGGTCTTCGTCGTCATGGGCCTGTCGGGCTCCGGCAAGTCCACCCTGGTGCGCTGTCTGACCCGGCTCATCGAGCCGACCAGCGGCGGCCTGGACATGGACGGCGAGGACGTCCGCGCCATGGACAAGACCAAGCTGCGCGAACTGCGCCGCCGCCGCGCCGCGATGGTCTTCCAGCACTTCGGCCTGCTGCCGCACCGCTCGGTGATCGACAACGTCGCGTACGGCCTGGAGATCCAGGGCGTGCCGCGGGCCGAACGCCGCGAGCGCGCCGCCGAGATGGTGGAGAAGGTCGGCCTCGCGGGGCTGGAGCACCGCCGCCCCGGGCAGTTGTCCGGCGGCCAGCAGCAGCGCGTCGGGCTCGCCCGCGCGCTCGCCGTGGACCCCGAAGTCCTGCTGTTCGACGAGCCGTTCAGCGCGCTCGACCCGCTGATCCGGCGGGACATGCAGGAAGAGGTCGTCCGGCTGCACGAGGACGAGGGCCGCACCATGGTCTTCATCACGCACGACCTCGCCGAGGCGCTGCGCATCGGCGACCGGATCGCCCTGATGCGCGACGGAAAAATCGTTCAACTCGGCACGCCCGAGGAGATCGTGGGCTCCCCGGCCGACGCGTACGTCCGCGACTTCGTCCAGGACGTACCGCGTGAACAGGTGCTGACCGTACGGCGCGCCATGCGCCCGGCCGAGTCCGGCGAGACGGAGACGGGCGCGGCGCTCGCGCCGGACACCCTGGTCGCCGACGCCATCGAGGCGGTCGCCCGCTCCGGCGGTTCGGCCCGCGTGATGGACGGCAAGCGCTGCCTGGGCATCGTGGACAGCACCTGCCTGCTCAACGTCGTCGCCAAGATCGACGCCGGCGAGGTGGCTGCCTGATGTCCGCGCATTCCAGTACCGCCGACGCGGCCGCCGTGGCGGCCGGTTGGCCTCCGACCCGGCGGCCCGTGCGGGTCGCCCCCGCCCAGGTGCGGACGCTCCAGCCGCCGACCCGGGACCGCACCCGCGATGTCCCTGCCTCCCCCTCCCTGGCGGACCGGTTCCGCACCGCCGTGCAGCGCCGCTGGCACGAGGCCCGGCGCGCCGCGGCGATGCAGATACCGGCCGGCACGGTGAAGCGGGGGCGCGCATGACGGCCGCCACCCCCACCGCGAGCACCGCCACCGCCGCGCCCGACCAGCCGGGCGCCCTGCGAGCCGCCCTCCAGAGCCGCGGCCTCCGCAAGATCCTCATCCTCGCCGTCGCCGCCGCGGTCCTCGTACCGCTCGCCCACGCCAAGTGGTCCAGCGGCACCTGGCCGAGCGACCTGACCGTCGACCTGACCGGCCCGCTCGGCCGCACCAGCGACTGGATCATCGACAACCGCGACAGCCACCCGCTGTTCGTGTACTTCCTCGGCCACCTCAGCAACGCCGTCGTCATCTCCGTACGCGCCGTCTACCAGCTTCTGCTGCTGCTCGGCTGGACCGGCGTCACCGCGGGCGTCACCCTCGTCGCCTGGCGCGTCGCGGGCGTCCGCATCGCCGCGACCGCGCTGATCTCCTTCGCCGTCAGCGGCGTCCTGGACATGTGGCTGCCGTCCATGCAGACCCTCGCCCTGATGATCGTGGCGGTGCTCGCCTCGGTCGCCGTGGGCGCGCTGCTGGGCCTGGCGGGCGGCCTCTCGGAGCGGCTGTTCAAGATCCTGCGGCCGGTGCTGGACACCATGCAGGTGCTGCCGGCCTTCGCGTACCTGCTGCCCGTCGTGCTGATCTTCGGCATCGGTGTGCCCGCCGCGCTGCTGGCCACCGTCGTCTACGCGGCCCCGCCGATGGCCCGGCTGACCGCGCTCGGCCTGCGCGGCGCCGACCCGGGCGTCCTGGAGGCCGTCGCCTCGCTCGGCGCGACCGGCCGGCAGCGGCTGCTGACCGCCCGCCTGCCGCTGGCCCGCAAGGAACTGCTGCTCGGCCTCAACCAGACGATCATGATGGCGCTGTCCATGGCCGTCATCGCCTCCATGATCGGCGCGGCCGGTCTCGGTGACCGCGTCTACCAGGCCCTCGCCTCGGTGGACGTCGGCGCCGCGCTCGCCGCCGCCGTACCGATCGTGCTGCTGGCCATCGTCATGGACCGCACGACCGCCGCCGCCGGCGAGCGGATGGGCGCCGACCCGGCCGCCCACGGCCCGAAGCTGCTGCGCGGCCGGCGCGCCTGGGCCGGTATCGCCGTCCTCACCGCGCTGGTGACCGCCGCGGGCCGGCTGGCGGGCTCGACCGTCTGGCCGTCCGGCTGGACGGTGGCCATCGCCCGCCCGGTCAACGACTTCAAGGAGTGGATGGTCGACCACCTCTACTCCGGAGTCCCGGTGGTCGGCGGTACCGCCGACTGGGCCGCGCACTTCACCTCCTGGGTCCTGGACCCGCTGCGCGACGGCCTGACCGCGCTGCCCTGGTGGGGCGCGCTGCTCATCGTCGCCGCGCTGGCCTGGCTGATCGGCACCTGGCGCACCGCGCTGACCGCGACGCTCGCGATGGCCGCCATCGGCGTCCTCGGCGTCTGGAAGCCGTCCATGAACACCCTCTCCCAGGTTCTCGCCGCCCTCGCGGTGACCCTGGTGCTGGGCTTCGCCGTCGGCATTCTCGCCGCGGGCAGCAAGCGCCTGGAGGCGATCCTGCGGCCGGTGCTGGACGTCATGCAGACCATGCCGCAGTTCGTGTACCTGATCCCGGTGGTCGCGCTGTTCGCCGTGGGCCGCGCCCCGGCCGCTGCCGCCGCCGTCGTGTACGCGCTGCCCGCGGTCATCCGCATCACCACCCAGGGCCTGCGGCAGGTCGACCCGGCCGCGATGGAGTCCGCCCGCTCGCTGGGCGCCACCCGCTGGCAGACCCTGCGGCAGGTCCAGCTCCCGCTGGCCCGGCCCGCGCTCCTGCTGGCCGTCAACCAGGGTGTCGTCCTCGTCCTCGCCGTCGTCATCATCGGCGGCCTGGTGGGCGGTGGCGCGCTCGGCTACGACGTCGTCACCGGCCTGGCGACCGGCGACCTGGCCCTCGGCCTGGTCGCGGGCGTGGCCATCGTCTGCCTGGGCCTGATGCTCGACCGGGTGACCCAGCCGACGCAGCGCCGTACGACGGGGAAGGGAGCGTAACCATGGCCCGTACCCGTATACGCGTGCTGGGAGCCGCCGGACTGGCGGCGGCGACGCTGCTCGCCCTCTCCGGTTGCGGCAAGGCCGACATGACCAAGCAGGGCTCGCCCTTCCAGGCGCCGGGCGGCGCCAAGTCCGTGACGCTGTCCACGCAGACCTGGGTCGGCGCGCAGGCCAACGTCGCGGTGGCCAAGTACCTGCTCGAACACGAGCTGGACTACCACGTCGACACGGTCCAGGTGGACGAGATCCCCGCCTGGGACGCGCTCAGCCAGGGCCGGGTGGACGCCATCCTGGAGGACTGGGGCCACCCGGACCAGGAGCAGCGGTACATCAAGGACAAGGGAACGATCACGGCGGGCGGCGGCAACGGCGTCACCGGCCACATCGGGTGGTGGGTCCCCAAGTACTGGGCCGACCGGCACCCGGACGTGACCGACTGGAAGAACCTCAACAAGTACGCCGACCAGCTCCGCACCTCCGAGAGCGGCAGCAAGGGCCAGCTTATGGACGGCTCGCCGTCCTACGTCACCAACGACAAGGCGCTGGTGAAGAACCTCAAGCTGGACTTCGAGGTCGTCTTCGCGGGTTCCGAGGCGGCGCAGATCACCCAGATCCAGCAGTTCGCCAAGGAGAAGAAGCCGTTCCTGACGTACTGGTACGAGCCGCAGTGGCTGTTCAACCAGGTGCCGATGGTCGAGGTGAAACTCCCCGAGTACACCGACGCCTGCGCGGAGAAGGGCGCGAAGGACCCGTCGAGCATCGACTGCGCCTATCCGACGACACCGCTCCAGAAGTTCTTCAACACGGAATTCGCCGAGGGCGGCTCCGAGGCCGCGGCCTTCCTGAAGAACTTCAAGTGGACCAAGGAAAACCAGAACGAGGTCTCCGAGATGATCGCCGCCGACGGCCTGTCCGCCGACGAGGCGGGCAAGCGGTGGGTGGAGAAGCACCCGGAGGTCTGGAAGAAGTGGCTGCCGAAGAAGTAGCCGAGCGGCTGCCCGAGACATAGCCACGGGCGACCGGCCGGGGCCGGGCGGGTCTGTCTTCGGACAGACCCGCCCGGCCCCGCCTCCTTCCCAGGGTCCAGCGATTCCGCCCGCGTCGTACGGATAATCGAGACCATGCCCTTCACGTCGCCGACGCCCCGGCCGTACGAGGCCGCCCCACCGCGACGGCGCAAGCGGCGCCGCCTGGCCGTCCTCTTCGAGGTCGGCACGGCGTTCTTCTACCTGGCCGGCACGAGTGCCCTGGGGGCCTTGGGGTCCGACGCAATGGGCTATTTCGAGCTCCTGCCGTTCGAAGGGAAACTGGCCCTGTGTGCCGGGGCGGCGGCGCTGCTGCCCTTCCGCAGGCGCTTTCCTGTCACCTGCCTGCTGGTCCTCGCCGCGGTGGCGGGCGCCCTGCCGCTCGGCGGGATGCTCACCGCCCTCGTCGCCTTCGACGCGATCCGCCGCGTCGACGGCCCCCGCCGCCGTACCGTCGTCCTGTTCACCGCCACCATGATCCCCGTGCTCACCGGCATCGTCGGCACGGTCTGCACCGGGTACGGGAGCTGGCGCTACGGCTTCGCCCTGGGCCTGGTCGTCGGCGGCGTCTGCGTCCTCATTCCCGGCCTGGCCGGCAGCTCACGCGGACAGCAGGACCGCCTGGTCGTCGCTCTGCGGGAACGTGCCGCCGCCGCGGAGGAGGCCCGGCGGCTGATCGACAGCGCGTCCCGCGTCGAGGAGCGCTCCCGGATAGCGGCCGAGATGCACGACCTGGTGGGCCACCGCCTCAGTCTGATCTCCCTGCACAGCGGCGGCCTGGAGATGGCCCTCGCCACCAAGGCGCCCGAGCTGAAGGAGGAGGCCGCACAGGTCCGCGTCGCCACCCGGGACGCCATGAACGAACTGCGCGCGGTCCTCGGCGTCCTCGGCCCGCTCGGCCGCGACACCGGCACCGGTGCCCTCACCGACGCCACCGGCACCCACGCGGACATCGACGCGCTGGCCGAGGAGTCCCGCGCCGCGGGCATCGCCGTCACCGTCCGCCGGCAGGGCCCCGACCTCGACGGCCTGGAACCGCGGGTACGGCGCGCGGTGCACCGCGTGGTTCGCGAGTCGCTGACCAACGTCCACCGCTACGCGACCGGCGCGTCCGTCGAACTGACCGTGGAGCACACCGACGACCGCGTACGCGTCACCGTCCGCAACGGCGCGCCCCCGGCACCCCCCGAGGCCACCACCGGCCTCGGCACCGGCCGCGGACTGACCGGCCTGCGCGAACGGGTCGGCCTGCTCGGCGGCGAACTGCGCACCGGCCCGACCGGCGTCGGCGGCTTCCTGGTCGAGGCGACCGTTCCCGCGCACCCGGCCTCACCCTCGGCGTCCGCCGCACACACGGAAACCTCCCCCTCATCCCTCGCCGCCGAGGAACACCACCAGTCCGGCGCCCTGCCCGGCATCCTGCGCCACCTGCCCGGCCTCGCGACCGGCGTCCTCGGACTCGTGGGGGTGGGGACGATGCTGGGATTCGGGCTGGTCCTGGTGCAGAGCTCCCGCCCGGTCCAGGAACAGCTCTCCCCGGACAGCGTCCACGTCGGCATGAGCAGGAAGGACGTCCGGTCCGCGTACCTGTACGACAACGACCTGGCCCGCGCCGCCGCCGCGGGCCACGAGCCACGGCGGCCCAGCGGTACCGACTGCATCTTCCCGTACACCGGCGAGGAGGCCCTGGGCGGACGCCTGGAACTGACGCGGTACTGCTTCCGTGGCGATGTGCTGACCGACATCGACAGGTTCTGGGTGCCGTCGGTCCGCGAACCTCGGGCGTCCGAGTCCCCGACCCCCCGAACTCGTTGATCCTCGATCCCTCGACCCCTCGACCCCTCGACCCCTCGACCCCTCGATCCCTCGATCCGACTGCCGTGGCGAAGCCGCCCCGGCTACCGTGCGGCCAGGCGAAGGCAGGCGGTCATCGGCCGGTGGTCGTCGGTCGCAGGCCGCCGAGGGGAGCGACGACATGGCCGTGGAAGTCTGGCACGCGCACGTGCTTCAGTACCTGGAGCCGTTACTGGAGGTGTGCCGGGGCGTGCACCTGCGCGAACGGCGCGCCGGTACGTGGATGGACCCGGTGCCGGGGGCGCTGGAGTGGACCCTGCCCTGGAGCATGGACGACGGCAACGGCCTCGTGCGGCTGACCGTCTTCAGCGAGTACGTCCCCGAGCGCGGCAGGACGTGGGCCCGGGTGGTCGTCGCCGCGGACACGGCGGCCTTCATGGGGCCGGGCACCGGGGGCGTCACCCTGCCCCGGTTCAGGGACTGGGGCGGCGGACGGGCCGCCCAGAGCGATCCGCCCTCCCAGGGACCCGCACCGCGACCGGACACACGACTGACCCGAGGCATGGCCGAAGCCCTGCTGGCCGGAGTAGGCGGAGTTCCCGATTCACTGCGCGAGGAGCCCGGCGGCGAGTTCAGCTTCGGGGTGCCCATGGACCCTGCGTGAGCGAGAGCACCGACCGCCGACGGCCCGGCCCCGCGCGGGCACCCCGTTAGCCTGGGCCCATGAGCGATCTCCCCGGCGCGCGTGCCGCACAGCCCGTACGAGTCCTCCTCGCCGACGACGAGGAGATGATCCGGCACGGTGTCCGCCTCATCCTGCGGCACGCCGAGGACATCGACGTCGTCGCGGAGGCCGCCAACGGTGCCGAGGCGGTCGAACTGGCCGCCCGCACCCCGGTCGACGTCGCCCTCGTCGACATCCGGATGCCCGTCCTCGACGGCCTCGCCGCCATCGAGCAGTTGGTCCGGCTCGACCCCAAGCCGCAGGTCGTCATGCTCACCACCTTCGGCGACGAGGAGAACGTCACCCGCGCCCTCCAGGCCGGCGCCAGCGGCTTCCTGCTCAAGGACGAGGGGCCGCAGGAGCTGATCAGCGCCGTACGGGCCGCGGCCGCCGGCGACGCGGTGCTCTCGCCCGGCGTGACCGGCCATGTCGTCAAGCGGATGCTCCAGGGCGGCGGCCGGGTCGGCGCCGCCAACGGCGCGGACGGCCCCGACCAGCGGCTCGCCGCGCTGACCGACCGGGAGCGGGAGGTACTGGCGATGCTCGGCCAGGGCCTGTCGAACCTGGACATCGGCAGCCGCCTGGAGATCGGCCTGGGCACCGTCAAGACGCACGTCGGGCGCATCCTCGACAAGACCGGCACCCAGAGCCGCGTACAGGCCGCCCTGCTGGCGCACCAGGCGGGACTGGCGGGCTGAGACGAGGCGGCGGAGCCTGTGCGGGCCCCGGAGCCGTCAGCCGGCGGATCTCAGGGCCGCCAGTCGGCGAGGTCGAGGGCGTACTCGACGTCGCCGTGCTCCGCCCCCTCCAGGGGAGTGGGCCACTCCTCGTGGAACGTCCGTACGTAGCGCAGGCCCGCCTTCTCCATCACCCGACGCGACGCGGTGTTGACCGCCATGGTGGTGCCCATGACGCGCTGCGCCCCACCCACCGTGAACGCGGCACGGACCAGCGCACGGGCTCCCTCCGAGGCGTACCCCCGCCCCCACGCCGACGGGAACAGCCGGTACCCCAGCTCCACTTCACCACTGTCGCCCCGGCCCGCCGGGACAAGCTCGAACCACCCCAGGAAGTCCCCGGTGGCCACCTCCTCGGCCGCCCAGTACCCGAGCAGCCCCAGGTTCCCGTGCCGGGCCAGCATCGCCGGCAGCGTCCGCTCCAGGACCTCGGACCGCGGTACGGGCCTTCCGTCCCCCAGGAACCGCATGACGTCCGGATCGCCGTGCAGCGCGACGAGGCGGAGCGCGTCGTCCTCGGTCAGCCACCGCAGCCGCATCCGACGCGTCCGCAGGTCACGGTCGGCAAAAATATCCATGGTGAGCGCAACCCCTCGTCCCTGGCCCCGCGTGGAGCACAGGCATAGTAGAGGCGCCCCCGGCCGGGGGCATGTCACGCCATGACCCATGGCGCCTCACCGGACGTACGTACCAGGGGGAAACCGCTCCATGCCTGTCATACGCCGTACCGCAGCGGCCGCCGCCGCGGCGGTCGCCCTGTTCGCCACCGCGACCGCCTGCGGCCCGCAGGACGACAAGGCCGCCGCCACCCCCGGCAGTTCGGCGGCCGCGGACCATCAGGGCGGCGGCGAGGCGGGCGCGGACGCGGGCGGTGCCGACCTGCCGAGCGGGCTGCCGACCAGCCTCGACGACGTCAAGAAGTGGCAGAAGGGCGGCTGGAAGGACTGGGACCAGTGGGCCCGCAAGGCGTCCGAGTTCGCCAACCCCGTCATCAAGGACCTGTGGAACCCGTCCCGGATGGCCGAGGCCAGGAACGCGCCGGACGTCACCACCGAGGCCGCCGGTGACCAGGGCGGCAGCGACCCGGAACCGCGCCCCGTCCAGGCCCGGCAGGTGGCCCGCCCCTACCACCAGCACATGGCCCCCATAGGCAAGATCATGTTCGACAGCCCGCAGGGCCCGATGGTCTGCTCCGGCACGGTCGTGGAGGACCCGGCGCACCCCGGCAAGTCGAACCTGGTGTGGACCGCCGGCCACTGCGTGCACACCGGCAGGAGCGGCGGCTGGATGCGCAACATCGTCTTCGTGCCGTCCTACAACGACCAGGGCCTGTCCATGAGCGAGGTCGGCCGGGCCCCGGCGCAGGAGGTCGCGCCGTACGGGGTGTGGTGGGCGAACTGGGTCACCACGTCCGGCGAGTGGATCGACATGGGCAGCACCAAGTCCGGCAACGCCGGTTCCGCGTACGACTTCGCCGTCCTGCACGTCAAGCCGGAAGGGGGCGGCGGCAGGTCGCTCCAGGAGACCGTCGGCGCCGCGCTGCCGGTCTGGTTCGGCGCGCCCTCCGCCGACCGCGTCAGCGGCCTCCAGGCGTTCGGCTACCCGGCGGCGCCCCCGTACGACGGCGCCCGCATGATGAACTGCCCCGCCCGCCCCGGCCGCCTCACGATGGCCCAGGGCACCCCCACGATGTACCGCATCGGCTGCACGATGACCGGCGGCACGTCCGGCGGCGGCTGGTTCACGAACTACGGCGGCCGCACGTACCTGGTCTCCAACAGCTCCATAGGCTCCCTGAACCACACCTGGCTGGCGGGGCCGCACCTGGGCGCGGAGGCGAAGCGGGTCTTCGACGGGATCAGCCGGAAGTTCGCGTGAGGCTCAGCGGGGCAACGACCAACAGCGTGCCCGGCCCCTCCCCGTCCGGTGCCGGCAGGATGCGTGCGTCCACACGGTCGAAACCGGCCCGCTTGAGGTGGCCGGCCCAGCTCTCGGGCGGGTACTGCCAGCGCGTCACGGTCAGCTCCCGCTCGCGGCCCTCCAGCCACTTGCCCCGCACGGCCTGCGGGCCGTACGCGCCCGGTGCCGGCTCGGCCTGGGAGAACGCGAACACGCCACCGGGAGCCAGCCGGGCGGCGACGAGCGGGAGGAGCCGGCCGGGGTCGGTGAACCAGACCGCTCCCCACACCGAGTAAATCGCGTCGTACGTCTCCGTGGTCCCGCTGAGGTAGGAGCACGCCTCACCGTGTACGAAGTCCAGGCCCGGCAGGTCCTGCCACCAGGCGCGGGCACGGGCAGTCTGGACGGCGGAGAGATCCACGCCGGTCACCCGCACGCCGCGTCCGGCCAGACAGGCGGCTTCCCTGCCTTCGGCCGGCCCGAGGTCCAGAGCCCGGCCCGGCGAGCCCAGCAGCTCGGCGCCGGGGCCGTGCCCGGCATACTGCGTCCACTCGAACCGACCGACGTCAGGCCGCGGCTGAGCCCCACCGCCCCGGTACGGCTTGTACGCGTCCCAGTATTCGCCCGGAGTCTGTGGCGCACGTGACATACGGCTCCTCGGGAGAGCGACGGGACCAGGCACCGTACCGGTCCGTCCTGCTCCTGGGGGCGGTTCACCTCGGAGTCACCCGAGCAGCCGTCGGCCGGGAACGCGCAGGCGTTCCCGGCCGACGGTGTGCGGCGTCGCTCAGTGGCATTCCTCCCCCGGACGGCACGGGCCGCACGCCGCGTAGTCGCGCTCCCACAGCTTCCAGTCCACCTCGAAGCCGTTGTCCGCGATCACCCGGGCGGTGCGTTCCACACTGCCGTCGTACTTGAACGCGATCTCCGGAATGTGCTCCAGGAACTTCCCGTCGAAGTGCCGGTGGCAGAAGTCGCGGTAGTTCTTCGTGTCCAGGATGAACACATGGACCGCCAGGTCGACGAGGCGGCCGCAGCACAGCTCCAAGTGCCGGCCCCACTTCTCCATCGCGGTGATCAGGTACGAGACCGCGGCCCCGAACAGCCGGTTGGCCATCACCTCGTCCACGGGGTGATCCCGCATCAGGAGCTGGATCTGCCGGGCCCACACTTCGCGCGTCACGTAATCCCGTGGATCGCGGACCGGTGTCTTGGGTTCGGCCACTGTCGTCATCGTGCCCTCCTGCGTGTGACGGTCCGGCCCACCGTGGGCCGTACGACCACGACACCACCGGGCAGGAGCGGCCGGAGGGCGCCGTGCATGCTGTGCAGACCATTTGCGGATAGTGCACACGGCATCGACGCGGGCACGTTCAGTCACTACCGTGGTACGGGCCTCGGCCCCTGGCGCGCGGGAGGTGCTGTGTCCGGCGACACGCCGTGGTGCTCCGACATGGTCCGCTCCCTCGTCGCCACCCGGCACGCCGGCGGCCTGGTCAAGGTCGGGCGTACTGCGCGCGGGTGGCGACAAGAAGACCTGGGCGGCCGTCTGGGGTGCTCGACCTCCACGGTCTCCCGGCTCGAAGCTCGCCGCTGCCCCTCCGACCTGCGTCTGCTGCGACGCGCCGCCGAAGAGGTGGGAGTCCCGACGGATGTTCTGACGGCGTCGCTCGCTGTCGGCGGTTCCTCGGCCACTAAGGTGGCGCTCGATGGTCCACGAGCGCAGGAGGACCCGATGCGCCGCCGTACCCTGCTCGCTGCCGCCGGACTCGCGGCCCCCGCGCAGTTCCTGATCGGCGTCGATGTCGCACTGGCGGGCGTCCCCGATCCCAGCGGCTCCGCCGCGCCCCTCGGCCGGCGCATGGCCCAGGCCCGCGGATTGTTCGACGCAGGCCGGCACGCCCGACTCCTGGAGGTGCTGCCCGGCCTGCTCGGTGACGCGCACCTGGCAGCCCGCTCCCGGCAGGAACTGGCACTGGCCCGCCTCTCGACGGGTTACAGCCTCCTGTCCCAGGTCCTCACGAAGATCGGCCGCTACGAACAGTCCCGCCAGGCCGCCGACCGGGCCACCGTTTACGCGGACCTGTCCGGCTCCCCGCTCGCGGCCGCGGCCGCCGCGCGAGAGATGAGCATCGTCCTGCGTCATCAGGATCGGCCCGCTGCAGCTCAGCGCCTGATCCTCAAGGCCGCGGCGCACGTCGAAGCCACCGGACTCACCAGCGGCGCGCAGTCCTCGGCGTACGCTCAGATGCTGTGTACGCAGGCGTACTGCGCGGCCCGTGCGGGCGACCGGGGCCATGCCCTGGCCACGATCGGCGAGGCCCAGCGCGTCGCCCGGCTCCTACCCGAACGGGCCCCGTCCGAGCGTCTGTTCCCGTTGACCCCAGCGGCCGTAGCTCTGTACGCCGTCGGCGTCCACTGGGCCTTGGGAGATGCCGGCGCCGCTCTCGAATCCGGTGCCCATCTACACGAGGGCCAGTTCGCCACACCCGAGCGCAAAGCCCGGATGCACACCGACATGGCGCGGGCCTGGTGGCAGATGTCCAAGCCCGAACCGGCCGCCGACGCGCTGCTGCACGCCGTACGGGCATCGCGCGGCGAGGTCCGCGACCGGCCCGCCATCCGGCAGGTCGTCACCGACCTGGCCCGGCGCCACCCTCGCGCGGCCGGAGTCCGCGAGCTGTCGGCTGCTGTCACCACCGTGCGCTGATGCCGCGAGCCGCCCTACGGGCGTGGCGGCTGGTTCGTCGATTCCCCTGAACCACACCTGGCATGCGGGCCCGGTTCCCCGCCACTCCTGGGGAGCGGCGGGGCAATGTGCGGGTCCGGCCAGGTCAGACGGTGGCCTGCCTGGCGAACTCGACCAGTCCGGACCAGGCGTCCGCGCTGAGCGTCAGGTGCGGGCCGTTGGGGTTCTTGGAGTCGCGGACGGGGATGATGCCGTGGGTGGCGAGGAGGTTGGTGGCGATCTCTATGCAAGCGCCACCGTTGTCACTGTATGAGGACTTGAACCAACGGGGGGATTCGGTGGTCACGAGGTGCCCTTTCGTTGCTGTTCGATCAAGGCCAGGGAGGACGCTTGGGAGAGCGCTTCAGCCTGTAGCTGATGGTAGGCCGCCAGCATGGGCAGTACGGACGTCATGTCGCGTTCGAGATGCCCACGTTGGGCGGACTCCGCGTACGACACGAGCTTGCGGTCCGGCAGTGTGAGGACGTAAAGCGGCAGGTTGAGGGGGCGACGCTCGCCCATGTCGAATGGGGCGACCTGGAGCACTGTGTTCGGCAGGTCAGCAAACTCGACCAGGCGATCCCATTGGGCGTCCATGACCCTGGGCCCGCCGATAGGTCGGCGAATACAGCTTTCGTCCAGCACTACAAAGATCTGCGGTGACGGTGTTCGAACTTGCGCGGCCTGTCGCTGTGCCACGAGCGTCACCCGCTCTTCCGCCTGTTCGGCCGTGATCGCTCCCCGCTTCACATGGCTCTCTGCGAGGGCCGTCGCGTACTCCGGCGTCTGGAGGAGGCCAGGGATGACTCCCACCTCGTAGAGCCGGATTTCTGCTGCCCGCCCCTCGTGCCCCACATACTCCGGGAACCCGTCCAGCAGCGCAGGCTGACGCACGGACCGTCCCTGTCGTTCGAGGCGGCCGCCGCTCCCCAGCACCTTGTCCGCTCTTGCCGCGAAGCGGGAAGTTGGAGGGCGCCGACCATTTTCGATGGCGGAAATATGCGTTCCGGAGTACCCCAAGCGGTCCGCCAGCTCTTCCTGGGTCCACCCGCGCTCGTCCCGCAGCGTACGCAGACGGACGCCGAAGCGCGCCGCAGGCGAATGATCAGGGTCCAGCTCTTTGCGGTTCAACCGCCACCACCCAACTGTCCGTTCAAAGGACGCAAGTTGAACAGGCTTCGTCTGTGGGTCACGCTAATTCCCTCCAGTAGTGATACCGCTACGGAAAGGAGCGAACCTTGCCCCGAAAGGGTGAACCTGACCAGTTTTCGGGCCGGAAGCGCCTCACCCGGCTCATGCGCTCACGCGGAAGTGACGGCGTGCTCATTGTGCGCACCAGTGGCGACAGTAACCCTGCCCTCAGCCTCCCCCAGCCGAAAGGCATGGTCATGACGACGCCGACGACGCCCCCCGTAACGACCCGCCTCGAAATCCAGATCACCGGTATTCGCGCGCACTTCGCCGAGTGTGTCACCGAGGTCGACCGGGAAGCGTGTGGTGCGCGTTCTGCCTGTTGGGACAATCCCACGCAGTCGAACACGTGGATTCGCGCGCACGGGGCGGAGACCGGGCACAAGCGTTTCACCCGGCACACGGAGGAATCCGTCAGCATCTTCACCGCGCCCACCGGGACGCAACGGCTGCGGCAGTAGAAATGAGGCGACGCGTACGCGTACGCGTGTGCAGGGGCCGGGCCGACTGGTGGTCGGCCCGGCCCCTGGAGCGGTCAGCTCGCGTCAGTACCCGTCAGTACCAGATCGTGTGCTTCCAGATGATGTTGCGCGCGGTGTCACCGGTGTCCAGGCCGTATGCCGGCCGGTCCGTGGTGAAGTACTCGCGGAAGCTGGACTGCGGGTCGCGGGCCATCATCGTGTTGCTCCTCGTCCAGTCGCCGTCGACCTGGGACCACAGGTCGACCAGGGCGGTGGCGACGCGGGCCTCGCAGGCGTCACCCGGGTCGATGTCCCTGGTGGAGCGGTCGTTGGCGAGGTTCTGGGAGGCGCCGTTGCCCCAGTAGTACGTGGTGTCGTCGAACGTGTGGAACGCCACCGCGTCGGCGAAGCCTTCGGTCCAGCCGCAACTGGCGGAGGAGGTGCGGCTGACGTAGTGCGGCGAGCAGTTGGTGACCTGCGGCCACCAGCCCCGGTAGAGCTTGCCCATCAGCGCGTGGCCCGCCTCGTGCACGGTGGTGTGCTCGGAGTCCGGGTCGTCGTCCGCGAGGTGGATCTTGTCCTCGCCGGACATCCAGTACGTGCCGTCGGTGGAGCCGGGGTACCACTGCACGGTGATCGGGGTGCAGCGGCCGCTCTGCTGGCTGGACGCCCAGCAGTTGGTGGTGGAACCGCGGTTCCACCACAGCTTGTTGAGCGTGTCGAGGACGTGCCAGGCGCGGCTCTGTCCCTGGTTGGCGTACACGTTGCCCAGGCTGGTGCTGCGCGAGACGTTGTTCAGCGCGTACGAGGTGGTCGCGTAACGGCTGCCGTTGCGGTCGACCACCGACCACATGCCGCCGGCCTGCGTCTGGAACTCCACCCAGGCCGTGGAGGTGACAGCGGTGCTCGGCGTGTAGCAGAGGTTGAACTGGCCGTTGCCGTTGCCGGTCATTCCGGTGGCGAGCTTCTGTACGGCGCCGTTGGCGGTCGGCCTGCCCCACAGGGTGACGTTGGCGTTGCTGACCGGCTCGTCCCGGTTGGCCTTGGCGTTCCAGTTGCCGCCCTCGGCGGACTGGAAGCGGTTGCGGAAGGTGCCGCCGACGCAGACCTGGGCGCGTGCGGCCGGTGCGGCGGCAGCCGAGGCGCGGGCCGGAGCGGGCGTCTTGGGCGTGACCTTGCGCGGCTTGCGCTGTCCGGGGCCGGGGCCGTCGACCTTGGTCGCGCGGCCCTTGACGACCGACAGGCCCTCGTCGGTGGAGCCCTTGGCGGTGCCGACGGTGAGTTCCACCGAGTCGTGCCCGGCGCGGCGCGGGTCGGGACGGTCGATGTCGCTGATGTCCGCCTGGATCTGCGCGGGTCCGGCGGCGACGGCCTTGACCTTGATCTCGACGGAGCGGGTGCCCGGGGTGAGGGCGATCTTCTGGCTGGTGCGCTGGCCGAAAGCGTCCGTCGTGGGGGCGGTGAGACCGGAGTCCTTGCCGGCTATTCGCAGCGAGGGCGGTAGCTGTACGGCCAGCCCGGCGTTCTTGACGTCGGCCTGCGCCTTGACGTCCACGGTGAGCGTGGCCTGTTCGCCGACGGCGGGCAGGTGGTCGAGGGAGGCGGTGACGCCGAGGCAACTGGGGGGAGCTTCGGAGTGCCCGCCGGTGGAGCGGATCGTGCAGGTGCCGCTCTTCGCGGCCGGGCCGGCGGGGGCGGCCGGGGCGGTCGTGCCGAACGCGGACGGTACGACGACGACGGCCAGACAGGCGCCGGCGCCCGCCAGCGCGACGAGCGGGACAGGCCGCAGGACGCGTCTCTTCAAGGCCCGTTTCCGGGACATGGGCAAACCTTTCCGCGGCGCCCACGGCCAGGACCTGGCCGACCAGATCCGGTCCACGCGGACACCGCTGTGCGGGAGTTGCGCGCTGCCCACCGGGGTGCCGAGGCGTGCGACGGGGGACGCCAATCGCTGGCCAAAGAAACACCCTGGGTGACAGAGATCGAAACCCTACACGATGCCCTGCACATGTCATGACGTGCCGAAAAAAGTCGGCCAGGCGCGAATTGTGCGCCTGACCAGTGACGTTGCGGGATAACGGAAAAGACCGGTGTCGGGAATCACTCCCTTCGGGGTGCGATGCGGGGCGGTGCGGCGACTACGCGCTGTGACTGTGTGTGGTGGCGGGCGAAGTCGAACGCGTCGCGCTCATTCGGCAGGGTTGTCCTGGGTGGGCCGGACGCGCCTCCAGTGCTGCGCCTTCTTCTTGTCGTCCCGTACGACGATGCCCAGCCTGGCCAGTTCCTCCCTGAGCTGCTCGGCGTCCTTCTTCCGGCTCTTCTTCAGGGCGTGTGCGCGGGCCTTGAGCAGGGCGTGGGCGTCGCTGGACAGGTCGGGCTGCGCCGTGACCCAGCGGCGGAAGTCGGCGGCGTACGGATCGCCCTCCGGGCGCCAGGGGTAGCCGTGCCGCTCGAAGGCGGCCGTGAACCGGTCGACGTCGAAATCGCCGTGCACCCGGGCGAGTTCGGTGGAGTCGTGACCGAGGAGCACCAGGTTCTTGCCGTCCTGGAAGACCGCGGCGGTCGCCGCGCGCGGCACCGTCCGGGTGACCCGGTCGACGGTCAGGGCGGCCCGGTCCGGCCCGATGTCGGCGGTCACGTACTCAAGGTCGGCGAAGAAGGCGATGGCCAGGCCGACGAGGACGCCGACGGCCGCGGCACCGATCGACAGGAGCGGTTCGGGCGCGGACGCGACCAGCTTGAACGGCCCCTGGAACGGGGCCCACGGGAGCGAAGCCACCCAGCCCGCAGCCCTGCTGACCAGCCACAACGCCACCGCTCCCGCAACGGGGAAGCCTGCCCAGAGCACGGCGCGTTCGCCGGTGGTGGGGCCGACGGTGGTCCGGTCGGAGGGCGGCGACGGGGACTTGGAGAGTGAATTCTCGGGCGTCGGGTGGTCGGAAGTCATCGGGCCGGTTCTCCCTCTGGGGCGGTACGGGGGCGGTTTTTGGTGCCGGGTGAGGACGGTGTGCCGGTGGGCGGGGGGACCGTCCCGGGTGCCTGGCCGCCGGTCAGCCAGGTGACAACGCGCCGCAGTTCGGCCGTGTGCGTGGCGGGGTCGAAGTCCGGTTCCCCCGCGGCGAGGTAGGCCGCGTCCAGCAGCCCCTGGATCCAGGCGGCGACCCGTTCGGGCGGGAAGGGGAGCGGGCGCCCTTCCTCGGCGAGGCGTGCCGTCAACGTCTCCAGGGCGGCCCGTATCTGTGCGGTGTCGGACATGATCAGCCGGGCGAACTCCTCGTCCCGGTTGACCTGGAAGACGACCGCCGCCGCGAGCCCCGGCACGAGCGGGTCGGCGAGGTCGGCGAGCAGGTGGTCCACGAGGAGGCGGATGCCGTCCTCCGGGCGGTCCTGGGCGGTCGCGCGGGCGCATGCCTCGGCGTTGCGCGGCAGGTCGTCGCTGAAGAGCGCGTGGAAGATGTCGCGCTTGGTGGCGAAGTAGTGGAAGAGCGTGCCCGAGCCGATCCCGGCGGCGCGGCAGATGCGCGCGGTCGAGGTGCCGTCGACGCCGTACGCGGCGAATTCGCCGGCCGCGGCGCCGAGGATGTGGGCCCGTTTACGGGCGTGCTCTTCAGGGTTGACGGTACGCATCGCCGTAATAGTAGAGCAGGCGCTCTAGTAAAAACAGTGGACGTCAACCAGGGGTTGACGACTGAGGGGCGTCAACTTACGGTTGACGCATGACGGAACCCAGTCGCAGCACCCATCCGATCCGCCTCGACGACCTGATCGAGACCATCAAGAAGGTCCACCCCGACGCGCTGGACCAGCTCACCGACGCGGTACTCGCCGCCGAACACCTCGGCGAGGTCGCCGACCACCTGATCGGCCACTTCGTGGACCAGGCCCGCCGCTCGGGCGCGTCCTGGACGGACATCGGCAAGAGCATGGGCGTCACCAAGCAGGCCGCCCAGAAGCGGTTCGTGCCCAAGACGCCCGGTGAGGCGTCCGACCTCGACCCCAGCCAGGGCTTCAGCCGGTACACGGAACGCGCCCGGAACGTGGTGGTGACCTCGCAGAACGAGGCCCACGCCGCGGGCAACCCCGAGATCGGCCCGCTGCACCTGGTGCTCGGCCTGCTGGCCGAGCCGGACGGCCTCGCGGCGCGGGCGATCGTGGCGCAGGGCGTGACGCTGGACGCCGTACGGCAGCGCGTGACCGAGTTGCTGCCGGCCGCGGCCGGGGAGATGCCCGCGCTGATCCCCTTCGACGCGCAGGCGAAGAAGGCGCTGGAACTCACCTTCCGCGAGGCCCTGCGCCTGGGCCACAACTACGTCGGCACCGAACACATCCTGCTCGCGCTGCTGGAACTGGAGGACGGCGAGGGCGTACTGCACGGCCTCGGCATCACCAAGGAGGCGTCCGAGGCCGACGTCGTCGCGGCGCTGGCCGAGATCATCGCCGCCACGCAGAACGTCACGCAGAAGAAGCAGAAGTGACCGTGCGGGGGTGGTGGCGGGCGCCGCCACCACCCCCGCACGGCAGCTCAGCCGGTACGGAGCGCCTCCGCCACCGCCCGTACCCCTTCCATCGCCCGCCGGTGCAACCCGCCGCCGAAGGTGATCCGGGACGCGCCCAGCGTGCCGAGTTCGCGCGGGGCCGGGCCGCCCGGTACGGCGATGGCGTTGACCGGCAGCCCGATCCGGTCCGCCAGCTCCCGCAGCACCTGCGGCGGCGCGAGGATCGGATACACGCAGTCGGCGCCCGCCGCGGCGTACCGCAGCCCGCGGCGTACCGCCTCCTCGACCTGGGCGGCCAGGCCGCCCCCGGCACCACCCGAGCCGTCCCCGGCGCGCAGGAACACGTCGGTACGGGCGTTGATCACCAGCTCGTCGCCGGCCGCGGCGCGGATCTCCGCCAGCCGGTCCGCCTGCCGCTCCACGTCGGTGAGCTGCCCGGTCCCCTGGTCGCTGTCCTCGATGTTGCAGCCCACCGCGCCGATCGCGGCGATACGTTCCACCAGCTCCTTCGCGGGCAGCCCGTACCCGGCCTCCAGGTCCGCCGTCACCGGTACGTCCACGGCCCGTACGATCCGGGCCACCGCCGCGAACATCTCGTCCGGCGGCGTACTGCCGTCCTCGTACCCCAGCGACGCCGCGATGCCCGCGCTCGGCGTCGCCAGGGCCGGGAAACCGGCCGCCGCGAAGATCCGCGCGCTCTCCGCGTCCCACGGGCCGGGCAGGACGAGCGGGTCGTCCGCCGCCCGGCCGTGGTGCAGGGCGCGCAGGGCGGCAGCGGTCACGCCGCGCCGCCGATGGGCTGGCGGACCGCGACGTTGATGCGGTTCCACATGTTGATGGTGGTGATCAGGGCGATCAGGTGGGCGAGCTCGGGCTCGTCGAAGTGGGCGGCGGCCCGCTCGTAGACCGCGTCCGGCACGAAGCCGTCGGTCAGGACGGTGACGGCCTCGGTCAGGGCGAGGGCGGCCTGCTCCTTGGCGGAGTAGTGGGCGCCGGCCTCCTCCCAGGCGTTGAGGAGGTGGATGCGCTCCTCGGAGACCCCGGCCTTCTGCGCGTCCTTGACATGCATGTCGAGGCAGAAGGCGCAGTGGTTGATCTGCGAGGCGCGGATCAGGACCAGCTCGGCCAGGACGTCGTCGCCCAGGCCCTTCTTCGCGGCGATGTGCGCGTTCAGCAGGGGCTGGTAGATGCCCGGGGCGCGCTTGTAGAAGTCGAGGCGGGCGGAGCCGGTGGTGGTCGTCATCATGCCTGTCCGGGAGTCATGCGGGTGGTCACGCCGAAGCGGTTCCACGCGTTGATGGTGGTGATCAGGGCAATGAGCTGGGCCAGTTCGCCCTCGTCGAAGTGGGCGGCGGCCCGCTCGTAGACCGCGTCCGGCACGAAGCCGTCGGTCAGGACGGTGACGGCCTCGGTCAGGGCGAGGGCGGCCTGCTCCTTCGGGGTGTAGTGGGCGCCGGCCTCCTCCCAGGCGTTGAGGAGGTACACGCGCTCCTCGGTCTCGCCCTCCTTGCGGGCCTCCTTGATGTGCATGTCGATGCAGAAGGCGCAGTGGTTGACCTGCGAGGCGCGGATCTTCACCAGATGGACCAGCGCCGGGTCCAGGCCCTTCTTGGCGGCCGCGTCGAGGGCGACCATCGCCTTGTACACCTCGGGCGCGTTGCGCGCGATGGCGATGCGGGGCTGATGGTGCCCGTGCTGGGGATTCGTCGTCATGCCAGCGACACTATGCCGCCATTGGCGCACGGGTATGGTCCATTCGTATGGACGATTCCTGGGCCACTTTCGGGCGCGACCTCCACCTGGACCTCTCCGGTCCCGGCGGGCTGCGCGCCTGCCTGATGCGGTCCCTGCGCGAGGCCGTCCGCACCGGCCGCCTGACGCCCGGCACCCGGCTGCCGTCCTCCCGTACGCTCGCCGCCGACCTCGGCATCGCCCGCAACACCGTCGCCGACGCGTACGCCGAGCTGGTCGCCGAGGGCTGGCTGAGCGCCCGGCAGGGCTCCGGCACCCGGGTCGCCCGGCGCGCCGAACCGTCCCGCTCCGCACCGCCCGCCCGGCGCTCCGCCCGGCCCCCGCTGCCCGACCGCCCGCGCTACGACCTGCGGCCCGGCACCCCGGACGTCTCCGGCTTCCCCCGCGCCGCCTGGCTCGCCGCCGCCCGCCGCGCGCTCACCACCGCCCCCAACGACGCGTTCGGCTACAGCCCGTCCCTCGGCCGCCCGGAACTGCGCACCGTGCTCGCCGACTACCTGGCGCGCGCCCGCGGCGTACGCACCGACCCCGAGCACGTCGTCGTCTGCACCGGCTTCATGCAGGGCCTCGGCCTGCTCGCCCGCGTCCTGCGGGACGCGGGGGCGCGCGGGGTCGGCACCGAGGCGTACGGCCTCCACTTCCACCGCGACGTGCTGACGCGCGCCGGCTTGCGCCCCGCCCCGCTGCCCGTCGACGCGCACGGCGCGGACACCGGACGGCTGGCGGACCTGCCCGGCGTACGGGCGGCGCTGCTCACCCCGGCGCACCAGTTCCCCACCGGCGTACCGCTGCATCCCGACCGCCGCGCCGCCGTCATCGACTGGGCGCGGGCGGGAGGCGGGCTGGTGCTGGAGGACGATTACGACGGCGAGTTCAGGTACGACCGGCAGCCGGTGGGCGCATTGCAGGGGCTCGACCCGGACCGCGTCGCCTACCTCGGTACCGCGAGCAAGAGCCTCGCCCCCGCGCTGCGGCTGGCCTGGATGGTGCTCCCCGACCACCTCGTCGATCCGGTGCTGGCCCTCAAGAGCACGGGGGAGTGGCAGACCGGCGCGCTGGAACAGCTCACGCTCGCCGAGTTCATGGCCTCCGGCGCGTACGACCGGCACGTACGCGGCATGCGGCTGCGCTACCGGCGCCGCCGCGACCAGCTCGTCACCGCGCTGGCCGAACAGGCCCCGCACATCCGCGTCAGCGGCATCGCGGCGGGACTGCACGTCGTCCTCGAACTGCCGCCCGGCACCGAGCAGTCCGTCGTGCAGGCGGCCCGGTGGCAGGGGCTGGCGCTGGAGGGGCTGAGTACGTTCGCGCACTCCGCGGGCCAGGGGGGAGCGGGTGGGGCCGCGCCGCGGGACGGCCTGGTCGTGACGTACGGCAGGCCGCCCGACCACGCCTTCGCGGGGGTCCTGGAAGCGCTGCTACGGGTGCTGCCGCCCGCGCCGTAGGCCGGTGGTGGCGGGCTCCTCGGCCGTCGCGCCGGCTGTCATGTCGGAAGGCCCGGCCGCCCCCGGCTCTTCTGGTGCCCACGGCCCCTCCGGCTCCTCCACCACTCCGGCCTCCTCCGGCGCCTCGCCGAAGCGGGCCAGCGCGAGCGCGCCCAGCACCGCCAGTGCGAACCCCGTGATGCCCAGCGGCGCCAGCCCGGCACGGGTGCGGTCGCCGAGCCAGACCACACCGACCAGCGCGGGCCCGAGTGTCTCGCCGATCACCATGCCCGCGGTGGCCGCCGTCACCGAGCCGCGCTGGAGGGCCGAGGTCAGCAGCAGGAAGGCCGCGCCGCCGCCGATGAGCAGGGCGTACGTGGCGGGGTTCGACAGGAGGGACGCGGGCGACAGGTCGGGGACCAGACGTACGGCGACCTCCACGACACCGAAGCCGAACCCGGCGCCGAGCCCCAGCGCCACCGCCCGCGCCCGGCCGGGCAGCCGCCCGGCCACCGCGCCCCAGGCCAGGATCGCCAGCGCGACGGCCAGCGTCCCGAAGCGCAGCGCGGTGGACCCCGTGGCCTTCCCCTCCGCGCCCGACGCCAGCCCGAGCAGGCCGAGCCCGCCGCAGACCACCAGCACGGCCGCCCACTCCGCCCGGCTGAGCCGTACGCGCAACAGCGGTACGGCCACGACCGCGGTCACCGCGAGACTGGCGGCGAGGGCCGCGCCCACCGCGTAGATCGGCAGCGAGCGCAGCGCCACCAGTTCGAGGAGGAAGCCGCAGCCGTCCAGGGCGAGGCCGAGCAGATAGCGCCACTGGCCCAGGACGCGCAGCAGCAGTCTGGGGTCCACCCCGGACCCCGAGCCGGTCCCCGGCGCGGTGGCGCGGGCCGCCACCGCCTGAAGGACCGACGCCGTACCGAAGCAGACCGCCGAACCGAGCGCACAGATCATCCCAAGCAGCACACATCGACTGTAGGCCCGGCGGTCCCCGCAGGCCCGTTGCGGTGGCGCGGACCCTGGCCTTTAGGCTGGCGTGGCTGAAAACTGTTGCCACGGATGTACGGGGGTAGGCAAGGGATGGCAGAGCACACGAAAGCCCGGCGCAGGCTGCGGTCGAGCACGGTGATCCTGGGCGGCATGGGGGCGCTGGCGGCGGCGCTCACCTCCTGCGGCTCGGAACCGGACAAGCGCTGCGTCGACCGGAACAGCTACGACGCGGTCAAGGGCTACCGCGTCATCGACTCCAAGTCCTGCAAGAGCGGCAGCGGGTCGAGCGGCACCGGAAGTACGGGCGGCACGGGCTCGTCGTCCGGCAAGAACACCGGCGGGGGCGCCGGCAAGAACAAGGGCACCGCCGGACGCGGCCAGAAGGTCGACGGCCAGTGGTACTACGGCTCCGACGTCAGCGGCCGCTACGCCGACTCCGGAACCTTCAGCCACAGCACCGCCGTCAACCGCGGCGGTTTCGGCTGCTCCGGCTCCAGCGGCGGGTGACGGTGGTGCGACGGACCAGAGGTCGCGGGGGGAGCCCCGGATGAAGCGGCACACCACCCGGCCGCGCCCCGGCTGGCAGCAGACCGTCGAGGCACAGGGCCTGATCTATCCGCTGACCCGCCACCCGGACGACTCGCTGCGCCCCTACTGGGACGAGAGCGCGTACTACTCCTTCTCGCTGCCCGAGATCGAGGCACTGGAAGAGACCGTCGAGGAACTGCACGCCATGTGCCTGGCCGCCGCCGCGCACATCGTCGAGCACCGGCGCTTCGCCGACCTCGGCATCGAGGACCGGCGGCTGGCGGACCTGGTCGCCGAGTCCTGGTACCGGCGCGCCGAACTCCCCACCCTCTACGGGCGGTTCGACCTGCGCCACGACGGCACCGGACCCGCGAAGCTGCTGGAGTACAACGCGGACACGCCGACCTCGCTGGTCGAGGCGGCGGGCCCGCAGTGGTTCTGGATGGAGGAACGTTTCCCCGGCGCCGACCAGTGGAACTCGCTCCACGAACGGCTGGTCGACGCCTGGCGCAAACAGGCCGGGCTGCTGCCGCCGGGCGCGCCCGTGCACTTCGCGCACTCCGCCGGCGACGAACTGGGCGAGGACCTGATGACCGTCGCCTACCTGGAGGAGACGGCCCGGCAGGCCGGGCTGGAGACGGTGGCGATACCGGTCGAGGAGATCGGCTGGGACCGCCTCTCGGGCCGCTTCGTCGACCAGCGGCTGCGCTTCATCCGGTCCTGCTTCAAGCTCTACCCGTGGGAGTGGCTGGCCACGGACGAGTTCGGGCCGCACGTGCTCGACACGCTCGACAACGGCGGCGGCACCGGCACCACCCTGTGGATCGAGCCCGCCTGGAAGATGCTGCTCTCCAACAAGGCGCTCCTTGCCGTCCTCTGGGAGCTGTACCCGGGTCACCCGAACCTGCTGCCCGCCTATCTCGACGGGCCGCGCGAACTGGCGGGCGGGCCGGACGCGCCCGGGTACGTGGCCAAGCCGCTGCTCGGCCGCGAGGGCGCCGGCGTCACCGTCCACGAGCCGGGCGCGGCCCCCGTCGTACGCGACGAGCCGTGCTGCTACCAGGAGTTGGCCCCGCTGCCCGACTTCGACGGCAACCGGGTGGTGCTCGGCGCGTGGGTCGTCGAGAACGAGTCGGCGGGGCTCGGCATCCGGGAGTCGGCGGGGCTGGTCACGGACGAGTACGCGCGCTTCCTGCCGCACGTGATCCTGTGAGGCGCGCCCCGTAGGGGGCGCCCCCCGGTCAGCCGGTCAGCCGGTCACCTGGTCAGCCGGTCGCCCGGTCACCCGGCCAGCACCGTCCGCAACTGGTCCAGCCCCCAGTCCAGGTCCTCCTTGGTGATGACCAGCGGGGGCGCCAGCCGGATGGTGCTGCCGTGGGTGTCCTTGACCAGCACGCCGCGCTCCATCAGCCGCTCCGAGATCTCCCGGCCCGTCCCCAGGGCCGGGCTGATGTCGACCCCGGCCCACAGCCCGCGCCCGCGCACCGCGTCCACCGCGCCGCCGCCCACCAGCAGCCCCAGCTCGTGGTGCAGGTGCTCGCCCAGTTCCGTGGCGCGCTGCTGGTACTCGCCGGTCCGCAGCATCGCCAGGACCTCCAGCGCCACCGCGCACGCGAGCGGGTTCCCGCCGAACGTCGAACCGTGTTCGCCCGGCCGGAACACGCCCAGCACCTCACGCGAGGAGACCACCGCCGACACCGGCACGATGCCGCCGCCCAGCGCCTTGCCGAGCACGTACATGTCCGGCACCACGTCCTCGTGCCGACAGGCGAAGTCCGCGCCCGTACGGCCCAGCCCGGACTGGATCTCGTCCGCGATGAACAGCACATTGCGCTCGCGGGTCAACTCCCGCACACCCGGCAGGTATCCGGGCGGCGGCACCAGCACGCCCGCCTCGCCCTGGATCGGCTCGATCAGTACCGCCACGGTGTCCTCGTCCACCGCGTCCGCCAGCGCCCGGAGATCGCCGTACGGGACGATCTCGAAGCCCGGGGTGTACGGGCCGTAGTCGGCGCGCGCCTCCGGGTCGGTGGAGAAGGAGACGATCGTGGTCGTCCGCCCGTGGAAGTTGTTGTCCGCCACGACGATCTTCGCCCGGCCGTCCGGGACGCCCTTGATCCGGTACCCCCACTTGCGGGCGGTCTTGACCGCCGTCTCGACGGCCTCCGCACCGGTGTTCATCGGCAGCACCGTCTCCATGCCGCAGAACTCGGCCAGCCGCGTGCAGAACTCGGCGAACCGGTCGTGGTGGAAGGCGCGCGACGTCAGCGTCACCCGGTCCAGTTGCGCCTTGGCCGCCTCGATCAGCCGCCGGTTGCCGTGGCCGAAGTTGAGCGCCGAGTACCCGGCGAGCATGTCCAGATAGCGCTTGCCCTCGACGTCCGTCATCCAGGCCCCTTCGGCGGAGGCCACGACGACGGGAAGCGGGTGGTAGTTGTGCGCGCTGTGGGCTTCGGCGGCGGCGATGCTGCGTTCCGTGGACGTCGTGGGGGTCACCATTGACTCCGTTCGGTATGCGGGCGATCCCGGGCGAAAAAATCCCGTTGGGCGGACGGTATGCGAAGAAAGGTTGCGCCGCACAGCCCCCGATAGACTGGCTCCGCGCACCGCGACCGGCGCACGGGGGAGCGACCCCGAGGGAGCGGCGCGCGGCCGTTCAGCGACGGCCCACCACGAGGTGTCGCCCCTCCCCCGGACTGCGTCCGGGGGACCCCCAGGCACCCCGGGAGTACGACCGGCCAGCCGAACCGCACCCGATCGCCCCGGAGGACCTCATGAGTCGTCCCCTGCCCCACCCCGCCCTCGCCGCCGCCGACCCCGAACTGGCCGCCCTGATCGGTGCCGAGGAACGCCTCCAGGCCGGGACGCTGCGCCTGATCCCCTCCGAGAACTACGTCTCCACCGCCGTCCTCGAAGCCACCGGCACCGTCCTGCAGAACAAGTACAGCGAGGGATACGCCGGCCGTCGCTACTACGAAGGCCAGCAGAACATCGATCTTGTGGAACGGCTGGCCGCCGACCGCGCCAAGGCCGTCTTCGGCGTCGAGCACGCCAACGTCCAGCCGTACTCCGGCTCGCCCGCCAACCTCGCCGTCTACCTCGCCTTCGCCGAGCCCGGCGACACGGTCATGGGCATGGCGCTGCCGATGGGCGGCCACCTCACGCACGGCTGGGGCGTCTCGGCCACCGGCAAGTGGTTCCGCGGCGTCCAGTACGGCGTACGGGCCGACACCGCCCGTATCGACTTCGACGAGGTGCGCGACCTGGCCCGCAAGGAGCGCCCGAAGCTGATCTTCTGCGGCGGTACGGCCGTGCCGCGCACCATCGACTTCGCCGCCTTCGCCGAGATCGCCCGCGAGGTGGACGCCGTCCTGGTCGCCGACATCGCGCACATCGCCGGACTGGTCGCGGGCGGCGCCCACCCCTCACCGGTGCCGCACGCCGACGTCATCTCCACCACCACCCACAAGACGCTGCGCGGCCCGCGCGGCGCCATGCTGATGTCCCGCGAGCAGTACGCGAAGCCCCTCGACAAGGCCGTCTTCCCCGGCCTCCAGGGCGGCCCGCACAACCACACCACCGCCGCCGTCGCGGTCGCCCTCCACGAAGCCGCGCAGCCGTCCTTCCGCACCTACGCGCACGCCGTCGTCGCCAACGCCAAGGCCCTCGCCGAACACCTGCTGGCCCGCGGCTTCGACCTGGTCTCCGGCGGTACGGACAACCACCTGATCCTGATGGACCTCACCCCCGAGGAGGTCCCCGGCAAGATCGCCGCCAAGGCGCTGGACCGGGCCGGGATCGTCGTCAACCACAACACCGTCCCGTTCGACACCCGCAAGCCGTTCGACCCGTCCGGCATCCGCATCGGCACCCCGTCGCTGACCTCGCGCGGCCTGGGCACCGAGCACATGCCGCAGGTCGCCGACTGGATCACCCGGGGCGTCGAGGCCGCCGGCGCGGGCGACGAGGACGCGCTCACCACGGTCCGCGCCGAGGTGGCCGAACTGATGGCGGCCTATCCGGCGCCGGGGCTGGTCGCCGACCCGTCCTGACCGGCCCCGGGCCGCAGGGGTGACTCGTCCTGACCGCTTCCGGGCCGCACGGGCGGCCCCGCGTCCCGGCCCAGCCGTACCGGAAGTTCCGTGACGCTGTTGCCCACGAAGGTGGGCAGCGGCCGCAGGTCCGCCTCCGGCACGGCCGGGGCCAGGTCGGGGAACCGGTCGAACAGCGCCCGCAGCGCGATGCCGGCCTCCAGACGGGCCAGCGGCGCGCCCGGGCAGACGTGCGCCCCGTGCCCGAAGGACAGGTGCCGGGCGGCGGGCCGCCGCGTCACGTCGAAGCGGTCCGCGTCCGGCCCGTACACCTCCGGATCGCGCCCGGCCGCCCCGTACGAGGCGAGCACCGGCGTCCCCCGGGGGACGAGCGTGCCGCCGATGTCCAGGTCCCTGGTCGGATAGCGGAACGGGAAGTTGGCCACCGGGCTGTCGTGGCGCAGCGTCTCCTCGACCACGTCCGCCCAGTCCGCCCGCCCGGAACGGACCAGGTCCAGTTGCCCGCGGTCGGCGCACAGGGCCCGTACGGCGTTGGTGATCAGGTCGAGGGTGGTCTGGTGCCCCGCGGCGATGGTCAGCAGCAGGGTGCCGATCAGTTCCTGTTCGCTCAGCCGGGCCTCATCCGCGTCGCATGCCGCGATGAGCGCGCTGGTCAGGTCGTCGCCCGGCGCCGCGCGGCGGGCCGCCACGACCTGGGCGAGGACCGCGGCCAGCTCCCGGTTGGCCGCCAGCACCGTCTCCGGGTCGAGGGTGGTGTTCACGACCAGCCCCGACAGCTCGTGCAGCCGGTCCCGGAACTCCTCGTCCACGCCGATGAGTTCCGAGATCACCCGCATGGGCAGCGGATAGGCGAACGCGTACCGGAGATCGACCGTCCCGCCGCCCTGGGCGGCCAGGGCGGGCAGACCGTCGAGCAGCTCGGCGGTGATCCGCTCCACCCGCGGCCGCAGCGCCGCCACCCGCCGGGGCGAGAGCGCCTTGACCACCGGCTCACGCAGCCGCCGGTGGTCCGCGCCGTCGGCCGTGGTCATCCCGTCCACGGTCGCGAAGGTGGTGAGCTGCCAGCCGGGCGGGATACGGCCCTCGCGCAGCGCGGCGAAGTGGCAGGCGTTCTTGGCCACTTCCGGGTGGGTGAGGAAGTCGCGCAGGGCGTGGTGGCGGGTCACGGCGTGGCCGAGGACACCGCCGGGGAGCACCACCGGCACGGCGGGGCCGCGGGCCCGCAACTCCTGGGCGGCCTCGCGCAGGCCGGCTCCGGTGGGGTCCAGGGGGAAGGGGGAGGACGGGGAGGGCGGGGGAGTGGTCGGGGCTGATCCGGGCGCCGTACCGGACGAAGATGCCGTACCGGACGAAGGGGCATCGGCTTCGGTCATGGCTCCACGGTTGCAGCTCCGGTGTGCGGGGAACAGGGGGCGGCGGGCGGCAGCCGCTGCATGGCGGAGCGCTTTCCCTGCGGGCGGTGGCGGGTGGCCGGTGGTGGGGACAGGTGGCCGGCGGGTGGCGGGTGACAGGTGGGCGGGCCCGGCGGCTGTACGCGGCCCGGCCGGGCATCCCGTGCGTCCGCCTGGGTAGCTCCGTGCGTCTGCCTCGGTACCTCCGTGCGCCTGCCCTGGTGCCTCCGGGGGCGCCCGGACACTTCCGTGCGTCCGCCCCGGTGCCTCCGCGTTCGCCCGGACGCCTCCGTGCGCTCGTCCTGGTGCCTCTGCGTTCGCCCGGACACTTCCGTGCGTCCGTCCTGGTGCCTCTGCGTTCGCCCGGGCACTTCTGTGCGCCTGCCCCGGTGCCTCTGCGTCCGCCCGGGCACCTCCTTGCGCCCGCCCCGGCGCCTCCGCGTCCGCCCGGGCACCTCCGTGCGCCCGCCCCGACATCTCCGTGCGCCCGCCCGGCACCGTCGTGCGCCCGACCGGTCACTACCGGTGCCCCCGCCGCTGCCCGGCCGCGCGCCGGTCCCCTCCCCGGACCTGAGACAATGCCTGTCATGGCTTCTGACTGCCCACCCGTCGCCCACCACCGCCCCGAGGGGACTGGCTCCGCCATGCAGCGTTTGCCGCGTGTACTCTCCGGAATTCAGCCCACGGCGGGCTCCTTCCACCTCGGCAACTACCTCGGCGCCGTCCGCCAGTGGGTGGCCCTGCAGGAGTCCCACGACGCCTTCTACATGGTGGTGGACCTGCACGCGATCACCGTGCCGCAGGACCCGGTGGCCCTTCGCGCGAACACCCGGCTGGCCGCCGCGCAGCTCCTGGCCGCCGGTCTCGACCCGGAGCGCTGCACCCTCTTCATCCAGAGCCATGTCCCCGAGCACGCCCAGCTCGCCTGGGTCATGAACTGCCTGACCGGCTTCGGTGAGGCCAGCCGGATGACGCAGTTCAAGGACAAGTCGGCCAAGCAGGGTGCCGACCGCACCAGCGTCGGCCTGTTCACGTACCCGATCCTGCAGATCGCCGACATCCTGCTCTACCAGGCCCACCAGGTCCCGGTGGGCGAGGACCAGCGCCAGCACATCGAGCTGACCCGCGACCTCGCCGAGCGGTTCAACGGCCGCTACGGCGACACCTTCACCGTCCCGGCGCCGTACATCCTCAAGGAGACCGGCAAGGTCTACGACCTCCAGGACCCGACGGTCAAGATGAGCAAGTCGGCGTCGTCGGTCAAGGGCATCATCAGCCTGCTGGACGAGCCCAAGACCTCCGCCAAGAAGATCAAGAGCGCGGTCACCGACACCGACACGGTGATCCGCTACGACGCCGAGGCGAAGCCGGGCGTCTCCAACCTGCTGACGATCTACTCCACCCTCACCGGCGAGTCCGTCGCCGACCTGGAGAAGAAGTACGAGGGCAAGATGTACGGCGCCCTCAAGACCGACCTCGCGGAGATCATGGTCGACTTCGTCACACCGTTCCGGGACCGTACGCAGGAATATCTCGACGACCCCGAGACGCTGGACTCGGTCCTGGCCAAGGGCGCCGAGAAGGCCCGCGCGGTGGCCGCCGAGACGCTGGCCTCGGCGTACGAGCGGATCGGGTTCCTGCCCGCCAAGCACTGACCGGCCAGGCCGGGGCCCGACGCGCCCCGGCCCGCCGCCGTACAGGGTCCTCGGGCCCGGGCACGGCGGGACCTAGGACGGTCGCCGCGGGGACGGCCCACCCGGCACACTGGCATCCGGGGCCGACGACAGCTTCAGGAGGGAGAACGCAGTGGGGACCGTTACGCTCGGCGTTTCGATCGCGGTCCCGGAGCCGTACGGCAGCTTCCTCCAGGAGCGGCGCGCGAGCTTCGGGGACCCGCACGCACACGGCATCCCCACCCACATCACCCTCCTGCCGCCCACCGAGGCCCGTACGGAGGACCTGCCCGCCATCGAGGAGCACCTCGCCGAGGTCGCCGCGGGCTTCGGCCCCTTCCGGCTCCGCCTGGAGGGCACGGACAGCTTCCGGCCGCTGTCGCCGGTGGTTTTCGTCAAGCTGGCCGAGGGCGAGGCGGAGTGCACCGCGCTCCAGGAACGGGTACGCGCCGCGTCCGGCCCCTGCGCCCGCGAACTGCAGTTCCCCTACCACCCGCACGTGACCGTCGCGCACGGCATCTCCGAAGAGGCCATGGACCGCGCGTTCGTGGCGCTGAAGGACTTCGAGGCCGCCTGGACGATCGGCGGCTTCGCCCTGTACGAGCAGGGGGAGGACGGCGTGTGGCGCCTGGAGCGGGAGTACCCGTTCGGCGCGCCCGCCTCCGGGGTGCCGCGGCAGGCGGATCTTTCGCGGCCGCCTACGCCCACGCGTTAGGCCGAGTGGCCGGCATCCCGGCTTGAACCGGCTGGCCGGCGTCCCGGCCCGTACCCGGTCGGCCGGCGTCCGGGCTTCATACCGGCAGTCGCCGGAACAGTGCCCTTGGCATATGCCGCAGTACGGTCATCACCGGCCGCAGCGTCCCCGGCACCCACACCACCTCGCTCCGCCGCCGCAGCCCCGCCTCGATCGCCCCGGCGACCGCCTGCGGCGTCGTGGCCAGCGGTGCGGGCTCCAGGCCCGCCGTCATCCGCGTCCGGACGAAACCGGGCCGTACCACCATCACGTGCACCCCCGTCCCGTACAGCGCGTCCCCCAGCCCCTGCGCGAACGCGTCCAGCCCGGCCTTGCTGGAGCCGTAGACGAAGTTCGAGCGCCGCGCCCGCTCGCCCGCCACCGAGGACAGCACGACCAGCGAACCGTGCCCCTGGACGCGCAGCGACCGGGCGCAGACGAGAGCCGCCGAGACGGCGCCGGTGTAGTTGGTCTGCGCGACCTGGACCGCCGTGGCCGGCTCGGCCTCCGCCCGCTCCTGGTCGCCCAGCACCCCGAAGGCCAGCAGCACCACATCGATGTCACCCTCGGCGAAGACCTTGCCCAGCGCCTCCTCGTGGCCGCCGGTGTCCAGCGCGTCGAACGCGACCGTACGGACCTCGGCGCCCAGCGCACGCAGCCGCCCGGCCGCCTCCTCCAGGGCGGGGGACGGACGGCCCGCCAGCCAGACCGTACGCGCGCGGCGGGCGACCAGACGGCGGGCGGTGGCGAGGGCGATCTCGGAGGTGCCGCCGAGGACCAGGAGGGACTGGGGGGAGCCGAAGGCGTCCTTCATGGGGAGTCCTTGGGAGTGGAGGGCGTACGGAGGACAGCCGGTGCCGGTCACAGCGCGAGGCGCCGCGAGAGGTCCGAGGTGAAGACGCCGCGCGGGTCGGTGTGCGCGCGGAGGGCGCGGAACGCGTCGGCCCGGGGGTACATGACGTCCACCAGCTCGGGCCGCAGCCGGGCGTCCTTGGCCAGGTAGACCCGGCCGCCCGCCGCCGCCACCGCCTCGTCCAGCTCGTCGAGGAAGGGGCCGAGGCCGGGCAGCCCGGCCGGGATGTCCAGGGCCAGCGTCCAGCCCTCGGACGGGAAGGACAGCCACCCCGGCCCACCCGCGCCGAAGCGCTTGAGCACCGCCAGGAACGACGGACACCCCCGCGCCGCGATCCGCTCCACGATGCGCCGCAGCGTCCCTTCCGCCCCGAGGCCGACCACGAACTGGTACTGCACGAAGCCGCCGCGCCCGTACACACGGTTCCAGTGCGGCACCCCGTCCAGCGGATGGAAGAACGCGGAGAGCTTCCGCAGCTCACCGGTCCGGCACCGGGGCGCCTTCCCGTACCAGAACGCGTTGAACAGGCCGACGGACCGGCGCCCGAGCAGCCCGTCCGGCAGGCCGCGCGGCGCCGGCGGCAGCCGCCCGGGACGGAAGGCGAGCGGCGCGCGGCGGGCCCGCGCCGGCAGGGCGTCCAGCGGGGCGTGGTCGCCGCGGGTCAGCACCGCGCGGCCGGTCGCCGCGCCGCGGGCGAGGAGGTCGATCCAGGCGACGGAGTAGCGGTAGCGGTGATCGGTGGCGGACAGCCGCGCCAGCAGGTCGTCCAGGTCCGCCGCGCGTTCGGTGTCCACCGTCATCAGCGACGTCCGTACGGGCAGCAGGGCGACCGTCGCGGCGAGGATCACCCCGGTCAGACCCATGCCGCCGGCGGTCGCGTCGAAAAGGGCGGTGCCCGGCCGCACCGTGCGCACCGCGCCGTCCGCCGTGAGGAGTTCGAAGGACCGTACGTGCCGGGTGAAGGATCCCGCGACGTGGTGGTTCTTGCCGTGGATGTCCGCGCCGATCGCGCCGCCGACCGTCACGTACCGGGTGCCCGGCGACACAGGCACGAACCAGCCCCGCGGCAGCAGCACCTCCATCAGCCGGTGCAGACTCACCCCCGCGTCGCACACCACCGTGCCCGCCTCGGTGTCGACGGCCCGGATCCGGTCCAGCCCGGTCATGTCCCAGACGACGCCGCCCGCGTTCTGCGCCGCGTCCCCGTACGCGCGCCCGAGCCCCCGGGCGATGCCGCCGCGCGCCCCGCACGCCCGCACCGCCGCCGCGGCCTCGTCGTACGAGCCCGGGCGGACCAGCCGGGCGGTGGTGGGGGCGGTACGGCCCCAGCCGGTGACGGAGCTGGTGACGGAGGCGGTGGCGGTATCGGAGGCGGTGCGGGAGCCGGGCGGGCCGGCGGGCGACGACATGCCAGCGACCGTAATGCGGCACTCGCACCGATCCGGGTATCCGCCCCGGCCGCACGAAAAGAGTGATTAACGAGGTGGATGGGCTAATCGCGACGGCGCGGCGCGCGGCGCCCCGGAAGAGTCGGACGCGGAGCCCCCAAGGGCTTGAGGGACAGGCGCCGGGCGGACCCCACGAAGCGGGCGGTCCGCCCGGGAGCCGGCACGAACCGGATCGAGGTGACCCCGCTGTCTCCCGAAGAGATGGATCACCGCCTGCTCGTGGCGCTGCGCACCCGGGGAACCGACCCGCGGGTGGCCGCCGTGGCCCGCGCCCTCTCGCACGGCGGCGAGCACGGAGCGCTCTGGCTCGCCGCCGGGCTGGCGGGCGCCGCGGCCGACCGGTCCCGGCGCCCCGCCTGGCTCCGCGGCACGGCCCTGAGCTGCGGCGCCCACCTGCTGAGCGCCGGCCTCAAGCGCGTCGTACGCCGCCCGCGCCCCCTGCTGCCCGGCCACGCCCCCCTCGTACGGACCGCGAGCCCGCACTCCTTCCCCAGCGCCCACGCCGCCTCCGCCACCGCTGCCGCCGTGGCCCTGGGCGCACTGTGGCCGGTGGGCACGTCCCTGCCTGCCCCGCCCGTCCTGCCTCTCCTGGCCGCGGCGGTGTGCCTGTCCCGGCTGGTGGTGGGCGTGCACTACCCGTCGGACGTGGCGGCGGGCGTGGTACTGGGCGCGCTCACGGCGCGGGTGGGGGGCGGGCGCGCGCGGGGCGTGCGTGAGAGGCGGGCGCGGGGCGTGCGCGGGGCGCGGATGCAGAGCATGGGTTGGGCGCCGCCGGGAAGCATGCGCTGGGGGCAACCGTGACCGAACGTTCCGCCGCCGTCCTGGAGGAACCACCGCCCGGCCCCGGAGCGGCCACCCCCGCGCAACCCGGCCTCCGCCCCCGCGCACTCGCCCTCCCCCTGGGCCTGCTGCGCACCGCCCGCCCACGCCAGTGGGTCAAGAACGTCCTGGTGGCCGCCGCCCCGGCGGCCGCCGGAGACCTCTTCCTCCACCGGACCCTCCTGCAACTCCCGCTCCTCTTCCTCCTCTTCACCGCCGCCGCGTCCGCCGTCTACCTCGTCAACGACGCACGCGACGCCACGGCCGACCGCGCCCACCCCGACAAGTGCCGCCGCCCGGTCGCCGCGGGCGAGGTGCCCGTACCCGTCGCCTACGCGGCCGGCGCCCTGCTCGCCGTCCTCGCCCCGGTCGCCGCCGCCGTCCTGTGCAACCCCGCCACCGCCGCCCTGCTCGCGGCCTACCTCCTCATGCAGCTCGCCTACTGCGTCAGCCTGAAGAACGTCCTGGTCGTCGACCTCGCCGTGGTCACCACCGGCTTCCTGCTGCGCGCCATGACCGGCGGCCCCGCGCTCGGCATCCCGCTGTCCCGCTGGTTCCTGATCACCGCGGGCTTCGGCGCGCTGTTCATGGTCGCCGCCAAGCGCTACTCCGAGGCGGTCCGGGCAGCGCGGGAGGAGCGGGCGGACAGGGGCGCGACCCGGCCCCTGCTGCGCGAGTACAGCGACGGCTATCTGCGCTTCGTGTGGCAGCTCGCGGCGGGCGGCGCCGTCCTCGCGTACTGCCTGTGGGCGCTGGAGAGCGGCGGCACGTCCGCGGGCGTCCTGCCGTGGCGCCAGCTCTCCATGGTCCCGTTCATCCTCGCCGTACTGCGCTACGCGGTCTTCGCCGACCGGGGCACCGCGGGCACCCCGGAGGACGTCGTCCTGCGGGACCGCCCGCTGGCCGTCATCGGGCTGGCCTGGACCGGGCTGTACGCGATGGCCGTCGCGGACGTGTGAACGGACGAGCGGCGCACCGCCATGCCCCGGAGCCCCACCCGCCACAGCACCCCGGACCGCCCGCCGCCGGCCCACCGCTTCCGGGCCCTCGCCCCCGAACTGCTCGGCTTCGCGCTGGCCGGGAGCATCGCGTACGCCGCCGACCTGGCCCTGTTCGTCTGGCTGCGGGGCCCGGCCGGACTGGACCCGTTCACCGCCAAGTCCCTGTCGTTCCTGGCGGGCTGCACCGTCGCGTACGCCGGGAACGCCGTCGGCACGTACCGCGCCCGCACCCGCCCGGCACCACCCCCGTACGGCGGCCCCGGCGCCCGCACCCCCGCCCCCGTCCGTCTCCGCCGCTACGCCGTCTTCCTCGCCGTCAACCTCGCCGGCGCCCTCGTGCAGCTCACCTGCCTCGGGGTCTCGCACCATGTCCTCGGCCTGACCTCGGCGACCGCCGACACCGTCTCGGGCGCGGGTGTCGGCATGGCGCTGGCGACATGCCTGCGTTTCTGGGGTACGCGGACGCTAGTCTTCCGCCACGCGGGCGACATACCTGTACAGATGGTGTCGAAGGCTGATGAAGGGTAGGCGGGGCCCATGGAATG
This sequence comes from Streptomyces sp. NPDC045470, assembly GCF_040646595.1. Taxonomy (NCBI): domain Bacteria; kingdom Bacillati; phylum Actinomycetota; class Actinomycetes; order Kitasatosporales; family Streptomycetaceae; genus Streptomyces; species Streptomyces sp. NPDC045470. The sequence continues at coordinate 80,810 of NZ_JBEZAN010000016.1, read as the reverse complement.
GTTGAGCAAGCTGCCGGTCGTCGGCCCGGCCGTGTCCTGGCTGATGACCACACACCTGTGGCGGGCGTACGAACGCATGCAACGCGTCCACTGGACCCGGCTGGCCGCCGCGATCACCTTCACCAGCTTCGTGGCGCTCTTCCCGCTGCTGACGGTGGCCGCCGCGATCGGCGCCGCACTGCTCAGCGAGCAGCAGTTGCACGACGTCCAGTCGAAGATCGCCGAGCAGATCCCCGGCATCTCCGGACAGCTCGACCTCGGCGCCCTCGTCGACAACGCCGGCACCGTCGGCGTGATCGCCGGTGTCGCCCTGCTCTTCACCGGCGCCGGCTGGGTCGAGTCGCTGCGCGACTGCCTGCGCGCCGTCTGGGAGAAGGACGACGAGGACACCAACTTCTTCGTCGCCAAGCTCAAGGACATCGCCCTGCTCCTCGGCCTCGGCGGCACCGCCCTGGCTTCCCTGGTCTGCTCCGGCTTCGCCAGCGCGGCGGTCGGCAGGGCGGCGAAGGCCCTCGGCCTGGCGGAAGGCGGCATCGGCAGCGTCCTGCTGTCCGCCGTCGGCTTCTGCATCGCCGTACTCGCCGACTTCCTGCTGCTGGCCTACGTCCTGACCAGGCTCCCCGGTGTCCACCCGCCCCGCCGCGCCGTCGTCGTCGCCGGCTTCATCGGCGCCGTCGGCTTCGAACTCCTCAAACTGCTGCTCAGCGGCTACCTCCAGGGTGTCGCCGCCAAGAGCATGTACGGCGCCTTCGGCACACCGATCGCCCTGCTCCTGTGGATCAACTTCACGGCCAAACTGGTGGTCTTCTGCGCCTCCTGGACCGCGACCCAGCGCTGCGACCCGGAGTCGTCACGCAAGTCACTGGACTGCGACGAGGAGGCCGCCGAACCGCGCCACGGCTAGAGCCGGCCCCGCGCCGCACCGGAGCCGGCCCTCGCTGGGCAGCTAGTGCTTGCCCCCGCGCCGCCGCATCAGCTCCGGAAGGGGCCAGCGGCGGTGCACCAGCAGCGCCAGGCCGCCCAGCACCACCAGCGCTCCGCCGGTGATCGCCAGCGCGGTCCACGCGCCGCCGGAGCCGCCGGAGGTGTCCTCCAGCCCGGCCCGCGTCCGGTCGCCGTCCAGCTTGGCGCCGCCCGTCCGCGCGTCGCCCTCCTCGCTCCGGGGGCCGACCAGCCGGCCGACCGGCTCGACCTGGTCCGCCGCCGCGAACCCCCAGTCGAAGAGCTTGGCCGTCTCCTTGTACGCCTCGTTGTGTTCCTTCTTCTCCGGGTTCATGACGGTGACCAGCAGCTTGCGCTCGCCACGCTGGGCGACCCCGGTGAAGGTCGAGCCGGCGTTGGTGGTGTAGCCGTTCTTCACCCCCGCGATGCCCGGGTACGGCTTGACGTCGTAGTCCCCGCTGAGCAGCCGGTTGGTGTTCTGGATGCCGAACGTCCCGCGCTTGCCGTCCTTGACCTCGCCCGGGAACTGCGTGCTGACCGTGGAGCAGTACTCCCGGAAGTCCGCGTTCTGCAGCCCCGCGCGGGCGAACAGACTCAGGTCGTACGCGCTGGAGACCTGCCCCGGAGCGTCGTAGCCGTCCGGCGTCACCACATGCGTGTCCGTCGCGTTCAGCGCCTCGGCCTGCTTCTGCATTTCCTGAACGGTCTTGGCCGTACCACCGTTCATCGCCGACAGGGTGTGCACAGCATCATTCCCCGAGCGCAGAAAGACCCCCAGCCAAAGGTCATGAACGGTATAACTCAAATTCTCCTTTATCCCCACCAGGCTGCTGCCGGCGCCCATGCCCGCCAGGTCGGCCGGCTTGACCGTGTACTTCTGGTCCTTGGGGAACTTCGGCAGCACCGTGTCGGCGAACAGCATCTTCAGCGTGCTGGCCGGCGGTAGCTGCCAGTGCGCGTTGTGCGAGGCCAGCACCTTGCCGCTCTCGGCGTCCGAGACGATCCAGGAACGGGCCGTGATGTCGTCCGGCAGCTTCGGCGCCCCCGGCTTGAGCTGCACCTGCGTACCGGCCTGGCCCAGCCGGCCACCGCCGACCTTCGACATCTCGGCGGGCGGCACCGGCGCCTTCGGCGCGTGCTGCCCGCCCTTGCCGTCCTTCGGCTTCTCGTCGGCGTGCGCGGGCGCGGCGAGCAGCAGCGGCGGCAGCAGGACGGCGGTGCCGGCCAGGGCGGCGCCCGTACGGGTGAGCACCCGGCGCCGTACGGGCGCGGCGGTGATCGGATGAACGGCAGAGGAGGTCGGCACGTCGGTGAACGTACCCGTCGGTGCGGACGCCCCGGACACCACCCCACGGAAGAGTGCCCCCGCCGACCGCCGGATGGAGCCGCTGCCCATACTGGATTCCATGAAGCTCTCGCGCCCCGTCTCCTGGTTCCTGCTCGCGTTCGGGGTATGGAGCTGGTTCATCTGGATCACTTTCGCCAAAAACCTCTGGAAGGACGGGAGCGGCCTCGCCTTCGACGACGCGGGTGACCCGACCGCCTACTTCTGGGTGCACCTCGCGCTCGCGGTGACGTCCTTTCTCTTGGGGACGGCAATCGGAGTGATCGGGTTCCGCAGCGTCCGCGCCCTGAACAGGCCCACCCCCGGCCCCTCCACCGAGACCACCGGCACGACCCGCTGATCCCGGCGCGCGCAGGGGCCGGCGACCTGGAAGCCGTGCGCTACATCACACCTGATGCCCAGTAGAGGACGGCTTGCGCGTAGGCGAGCTCTTTGCCGAGACGCTTGCTGTCCCAGTCGTACACCGAGTTGTACGTCGTGAAACGCAGAACCCGGCGGCCTCCCAAGACCGCCGACCTGCCCCGCCACGCGATGCGCTTGGGCATGCCCCACATCCAGGTGCTCGGCCCGCCGCCGTCGTGCAGCAGCCCCACCACCGTGAGTACCGGTAGCAAGGGGATCGTCCCCCAAAAGGTGACCCAGCCCCGCAACGCGCCCTTGTAGCCGACCGCCACAGGACCGCCCGCCTGGGGCCGTATGCGCCACGCCTGACGCACCCCGCACGGTGAACGCCCGTGCGCCACACATCCGACGAACCCTCCGTCGGAACCGTGGACGGCGTACTCCTTCTCCTTCCGCTGCCCGTCACCGGCGAGCGGCCGGCTGACCGTGCAGATGACCTGCCCCGTCCCGGAGGGACACGCGAGGAGGAACTCCGGCCCCGGGCCGTGTGCCCCCACGTCCCGGTAGACCCGCGCCAGTACCGTTATGTTGTCGAATGTGCCGGATTGCAGCACTCCCCATGCCTCGTAGCCGGGTGGTGGGGCGAAATCTCGCGACTCCTCGGTCTGCGAAACGTGAAAAACGGTCCGGGACACGGTGCTCCTTCGTCACGGTCAGGCGGTCCGCAGCCGACGGGACTGCCCGGGCATTCTGCCCGGGAAGCGCAGGTGCCGTTCCTTCCGGCAGGTGTGCGGGGCCTCGGGCCGGAGCGGAGCGTCGCAAGATGGGCACAGAAGGGCTTACGATCTTGCGTTTGCGTCTCACAACTCCCTAGCATTGACTGTCTTTACGTTGCTCTTAACCGTATGGACTCGACAGCGAGGAGCGACGGTGACGAGCGGCACACACGGGGCGAACGGGGAGAGTAGTCGTGGGTGAGCAGTACAAGGTAGACCTGCACGAACTGGACAACGTCGTGCGGCAGCTCAAGAGGCTGCAGGCCGACATGGACGAACCCAGCCAGAAGGTCAAGTACAGCACGACCATCCCGAAGTCGGCCTTCGGCAGCAACTTCATCGAGGCTTCCGACCTCTCCTCCGCACATGACGACATGCAGGACTACATGGCGCAGACCGTCAAGGCGCTCCAGGACCTGATCCGCGACTTCGGCGACAAGACGGAGCGCAGCAGAGGCGCGTACGAGGACCAGGAGCACAACACCAAGGTCTCGATGAACGGCTGAGGTGCTCCGGTGGGGCGGAGAACGGCGCCGGCGTCCGTGCCGGGCAGTGCCGTGGTGGTGAGTGAGGAATGACGACGAAGGGGGGCCGGCGTGGTTGACGCCCGGCAGGAGTACGAGAGCGCCAAGGCGATGGAGCGGCAGCGGAAGGCGGAGGAGAGGGACGAGCGGCTGAAGTCGTTCAAGAACCACCGCGTCGTTCGCGCCTCTGACTCCGACTTCCACCACCACGGGATCGACGCGCTGCGCGCGATGATCGAGAACGCCGATCCCGACGCCATCGAGACGTCCGGCAAGCACTGGCGGGCGTCCGCCGACCGACTGGCCGGCGAGGACGGCCGCGGCGGCATCCGCAAGGCGTTCATGGAGGCCGTCGATCACGCCACGGCCCACTGGACGGGCAAGGCCGCCGACGCGTTCCGGCGCGAGGCGCGCCAGGTCCTGGAGAAGATCGACCGGACGTACGGGCACTCCCGCAACGTCGAGCAGACCCTGATCGGCACCCGCGCGAGCGGTGAGCAGGCCGGCGTCGCCCACAACCTCCGTGAGGCGAAGAAGGCCATGTCGAAGATCAAGGACCCGGGGTTCTGGGACAAGGTGGGGGACGAGAAGGGTGACGACTCCCAGTTCCACAAGGACATGGCCGACCCGAAGATGGACGCCAAGATGGCGCTCGAACTCAATCGGGACAACCTCTCCCTGAGCAAGGAGCGCCAGGTCGAGGCGGTCATCGTCATGGAGGAGCTGGCGGCCAACTACCGGGCCCGCAGCGACTTCAACCCCGGCGAACGCACTCCGCCGGGAGGCGGCGGCGACTGGCCCTCGCCCCCGGCCCAGACGACAGCGCCGCCCCCGGTGAACATGCCGACGCCGGGCGGTACACGGCCCCGCCCGACCACCGTGACCCCCGGCGCGTCTCGGGTTCCGGGCGGCTCCGCCGTGCCTCCCGGCCTGCGGAGCCCCAACGTCAAGCCGACCTCGCCGCCGCCGGTGCGTACGGGCCTGGACGGACTGCAGAAGGGCGTACCCGGCCCCGGTGGTCCCGGCCTGCTGGACCGGCCCGGCGGCGGGCCCGGCATCGGTGGCGGTAAGACACCGAAGGAGCAGCAGCTGCCCGGCATCCCGGGCCTCCCCGGGGGAATGCCGCCCGGCGGCGGCACCGGGGGTGTCCGTGGTGCCGGACGCACGGGGATGCCGTCCGGTGGGACAGTCGGCGGCCCTGGAGCCAAGGGCGGTGGGCGCGCCGGAGTGCCCGGCATGCCCGGTGGCGGAGCGGGTGGCGCCGGCGCGGCCGGCCGTGGCGGCGCGGTACGAGGCGGCGTGCAGGCCCGGACACCCGGTGGTGTGGCCGGCCAGCCGGGCGGTCCGACGGGCGGTGCCAAGCAGGGTGGTTCCGGGCTGCACCGCAGCCGGGGAGGCACCCAGGCCGCACGTCCCGACCAGCGCGGCAATGGCATGGGCATGGCCGGAGCCCCCGGGGCGCGTGGCAAGGGTGAGGACAAGGAGCGCAACACCAGCAAGCGCCCCGACTACCTCGTCGAGGACGAGGAGACGTGGACCCCGCAGCGTAATGTGGCGCCACGCGTGATCGAGTAGAGAATCTGGCCCACGGGCCCTGGCACGGACGGTCGCCCCGCCTCCTCGGCGGGGCGTTCGTCCGGGCGGTGCCGGACCGCACGGAACGCACACGAGGAGCGAAGCATGAGGGTCACACGGACACTGCGCGCCGGTACGGGCGTGGCGCTGACCGGAGCGCTGCTCCTGGCTGCGGGCGGCACGGCACAGGCGGACCAGGTCCGCAGCAAGCAGTGGCCGCTGGAGGCGTTCGGTGCCAAGGACATCTGGAAGCAGGCCACCGGCAAGGGCGTCACGGTCGCGCTCATCGAGACCGGCGTGCGCACCAGCCACCAGGACCTCACCGGACAGTTCGTGCCCGGGAAGGACTTCACCCAGGGCGTCGACGGCTCCGAGGTGCTCAAGCCCGGCCAGGACATCCGCGACCACGGTACGGCCATGGCGGGCATCATCGCCGGGCACGGTCACGGCGCGGGCGGAGCCCAGGGAGTCAAGGGCCTGGCGCCGGGCGCGAAGATCATGCCGCTGACCGCGTACAAGAACGAGTCGTCGGCGACCCGGTACGCCGCCGACCACGGCGCCGACATCATCAACATGTCCTACGGCGTCACCCGCGACGCGGACACCTGCGAATCGATTCGCTACGCCCTGGACAAGGGCGTCATCGTCGTCGCGGGTGTCGGCAACGACGGGGCTGCCAAGAAGAACTACCCGGCAGCCTGCCCCGGGGTCATCGGCGTCGGCGCGGTGGACGAGTACGGCGAAGTGTGGACGCGCAGCAACTACAACGACACCGTCGACCTGCTCGCCCCCGGAGTGGACATGTCCCTTGCCCAGGGCAAGAGCGACTCGGCGTACACCACGAACGACGGCACCTCGTCGGCCACCGCCTACGTGTCCGCCGCCGTTGCCCTCCTCCGGGAGAAGTTCCCCGACCTCACACCTGGCCAGATCGCCAACCGCCTGGTGAAGACGGCGGGCTTGGCCAAGCCGGAGAAGGCCAAGAACCTCAAGCTGCCCGACGCGCACTACGGCTACGGGTTCATCCAGCCTGCCGCAGCTCTGACCCGCGACATTCCCGCAGGGCCCGCCCAAGGCCCGCTGGACATGCCGCAGGGCAAGGCAGCCCAGCCCGCGGCCGGTGCCGGCCAGGGGCAGGAGGCCGCCTCTGCCACCGACTCGAAGAGCAAGTGGATGGTCATCGGCGGCGCCGCGCTGGCGCTGGTCGTGGTCGCCGGGGTCATTGTCGCGGTGGTGGTTTCCCGTCGCCGCGGCCGTTCGCAGGCTTGGAGCTGACCCCCCGGAGCCACCCGGCAAAAATCGAGCGACGCCCCGCGCGGTCGACTGTTAGTTTCACCAGTCATGGATCCGTTGGGTGAAAAAGAGATACGTGCCTCCTTCGTCAACTGTTCGAAGGGGGAGGCGAGCCGCATCAATCTGCCGGTGGGGCTTTCCGGAATGCCGTGGGGAGATCTGGATTTCCTCGGGTGGCGGGACCCCGGGGCGCCGGACCGGAGTTATCTGGTGGCGCCTCGGGAGGGTGGCGTCGTCGGGGTGACGCTGCGGGTGCCGCAAGGAGTGCGGCGGAGTTTCACCAAGACGACCGTGTGTTCGTTGTGTGTCACCGGGCATCCCGGGTCCGGGGTGAGCCTGCTCGCCGCGCGGAAGGCCGGGCCGCTGGGGCGGCAGGGGAATACCGTCGGGGCTTATGTCTGCGCGGACCTGGCGTGTTCGCTGTACGTCCGGGGAAAGAAGAAGTCCCAGCTGGCCGGGCGGCATGAGGAGACGTTGCCGGTGGCGGACCGTATTGCTCGGCTGGTGACGAATCTCGACGCGTTTGTGGAGAAGGTTTTCGAGGTGGAGTAGGGGGAGTGGGGGAGTGGGGGAGTAAGGGGGGCGGGGGAGTGGGGGAATTGCGGTGGGGCGGGGACCGGGGCGCATGGGGGTGCGGCCCGGTCCCGTGGGTGGTCAAGGGGCCTGGAAGGTGACCTCGGGGGTGGCGGGGTTCGGGGCGTTCAGGAGGGGGCGCGGGATGCCGTGGAGGTGCTGGTCGAAGAAAGCGCTCACGTAGCTGCGGGTGAGGTCGCTGCCGCGCAGGCCGGGCACTGTTCCCGGGGGCGTGGGGAGGCCCGCCTGCTGGGCGAGGGCCGGGAGGTCGGTGAAGGTGAGGTGGGTGGCGCCGGTCACGGTCAGCCAGCGCTTCCAGCCGTTGAGGCGGGACCAGGTCGTGTCCCAGGTCTCGTCCGCACCGGGGCGGCTCGTCGCCTGGTCGCCGAACAGCAGGAAGGGGCGCCCGTTCAGGCCCTGCTTCGGTACGGGGGCTGACACGGTGCCGTCCAGGTTCGCGCCGGCGCGTATCCGGGTGTCGCCCGCCATGGCGGTGGTGGTGGCGGCGCCCCCGATGGAGTGGCCTGCCATGCCGACGCGCTTCGGGTCGATGAGGCCGCTGCGCTTCCAGGCCGTGTGGTGGCCGGGCAGGACGCGGTCGAGGAGGAAGCTGATGTCCTTGGCGCGGCTGCGGGCGACGTCGGCCATGAAGGCTGCCCCCGCGTCCGGGGACGGTATCGCGTCCAGCTTCGCGCAGGCGGTGCAGGGCAGGGTGCGTGCGCCGGGGAAGGCCGTGTCGGCTTCGTAGGCGTGGTCGACGAGCGCCACGACGTCGCCGCGGCTGGTCAGTTCCTCGGCGAGCACGCTGAGTGTGGCACGGTTCAGGCCGAAGCCGGGGGAGAGTACGACCAAGGGGTGCTTGCCGGCGGCCGGGCGCGCACCGGTGCGCGCGTGCGTGCGGGTCTTGCTGAGCACCTCGGGCGGGAAAACCTCGGCTTGCGGCGGAAGCTGACCGGCCTGCCGCTGACGCTCCAAGAACGTCGTGGCCTCCGCCGTGGTCATGTACGGGGCCGGGCGGCCGGTGCCGGTACGGGCCGGGTAGTACAGGGAGACCATCAGCTCGCGCCCGTGGGCGGACGGCTCCCAGGGGTCCTCGCGGCCGCGGTCCACCAGGTGGAGACTGTCCCGTCCGATCGCGTACGGGCCGGTGGGGCGCGGGAGGGACAGGGACAGCGGGCGGGGGAGGGCCGGGGGGTCGGTGGGTACGGCGGCCGGCGCGGTGGTCGCGACGTTCGCGGTGGCGGCAGGGCTCGTCGCCGACGCGATGCCCGCCGTGACGAGCGGCAGCGGCAGGGTGAGCGCGAGCAGCGCGGCTACGGCGCCGCGTCGGATGTGGATCATGACCACACCGTACGGGGAGGAGCCGGCGGCACGGGGCCGAGGCACCGGCCGGCGGTACGGGTCAGTCGTGTCCGGCCGGCGGGTGCTTCGCGTCCTCGCGGGAGGCGGGGCGGGCCGCGGCACCCGCTGCCGCCGGGAGGACGAACTCGCTCAATACGTCCGTGACTTCGCGCACCAGCGGCCGCAGTACCCGGAAGCGGGACGCGGCGACCGCACGGGCGACCAGGGGGGAGGTGCGCTCGACGAGGCGGCGGCTGCGCTCGCAGTTCTCCGAGCGGTCGTGCACCCAGTACAGGACCAGCCCCATCTGCTGAAGCCACAGCAACTGTGGCAACTGCTCCGCCAGTTCCGGGTCGGCCTTGGTCCCGGCGCCGGCCAGCACCTGCCGCTGCAGCGCGATGGCGGCCTCACGCGGCCCTTCGGAGGCGTCCGAGAAGGGGCTGAGCGGGCTGTCCGGGTCGGCGGCGTTCTTGAAGAACTGGGCAGCGAAGCGGTGGTACGGCGCGGCGATGTCGAGCCAGGTGAGCAGCACGCCGCGCAGCCGTCCCGCCAGGTCCCGCTCGGTCGCCAGGACGTCGGCGACGGCGGCCGCGTGCTCGGTGGCGATGCGGTCGTAGAAGCCCTGGATCAGGTGTTCCTTGGAGGCGAAGTAGTAGTACGCGTTGCCGACCGAGACACCGGCCTCCTGGGCGATGGCCCGCATGGTGGTCTTGTCGTAGCCGCGCTCCTGGAAGAGGCGGAGGGCGGTTTCGAGGATGAGGGTTCGGGTGCGGGAGCCGTGGGGGGTGCGCTCGCGGGCGGGTTCCGCGGCGTTGGCGGGCCCCGCGCCCTGGGCCGGGCCGCCGTCGTCCGTCACGTCCCGCGCCCCGTCCCCGTCCGTATCCGCCCGCGTCGCTTCATCCACGGCACCGACCTTAATGCGCCCCCGGCCCGCCCACGGTTTCCGCCCCTGCCCGTCTCCGGCACTGGTCACGGGCGCCGTTTGTGCCCGTCTCCGGCACCGGCTACGGGCGCCGCTCCTGCCCGTCTCCGGCACTGGTCACGGATGCCGCTCCTGCCCGCCCCCGGCCCGCCCACGGTTTCCGCCCCTCCCCGCCCCCGGCACCGGCCACAGACGCCGCCCCCTCGCCCCTCCCCGCCCCCGGATTCCCCCCGCCCCCGGCCGGACGCCCGAGCCGGCCGGTCCCCTCGGGCTCCTGTCCGCACCCGCCTACAGCCCCCGTTCTGCCAAGAACTTCACGATCAGCCCTTCCCACTCCTCCGGCCGCTCCGCCATCGGCACGTGCCCGGTGGCGATCTCCACGTACTCGGCGCCGGGTATGTGATCGGCCAGGTAACGGGAGTGGGAGGGGTGGATCAGCTGGTCCCGCGTGGTGGCGATGACCAGGGTGGGGACGGTGATGCCGGCCAGGTCGCCGGTGGTGTCGACCTCCTTGACCAGTGCGGCCTGCTCGGCCGAACCGGCGGGCGGGCCGTCGGGGCTGGCGTCGAGGACGGCGGCCAGTTCGGCGGGCGGCAGGGTGTTCAGGGCTTCGGGGGAGAGGCCGCTGAGCGCGCGGGCCTGCGCGAAGCCCGCGTAGTCGCCGCGGTCCAGCAGGCGCAGCCACAGGTCGAGCCAGATGTCCGTACGGCGGTCGGGTTTGGCGAGTCCGGCGGTCAGTACGAGGCCGCGTACGCGCTCGGGGTGGCGTGCGGCGGCCCGTACGGACACCGCCGTACCGAGGGAGAAGCCGATCAGGGTGAACGTCTCGACGCCCGCCGCGACGGCCTCGGCCACGACGGCGTCGGCGAGGGCGTCGAGTTCCAGGGGGCCGTCGGCGCGCGGCGTGTCGCCGGAGCCGGGGTAGTCGGGCGCGACGACGGTGTGGCCGGTGGCGGCCAGCGCGGGGACGAGCCCGGCGTAGTTGCCCTCGATGCTGCCGGTGGCGCCGTGGGCGAGCAGGATGCCGTGGGCGGCGGGGCCGGTGCCCTCGTCGGCGGGGGTGACGGTGGTGGACAGGGCGGGAAGGCGCGGTGCGGTGGCCGTGGGAATCTTCGTCATGCGCACCAGGTTGACCCTTGACACCGGTGTCAAGGTCAAGTCGCAGGTCGGAAGGCCAAGCCGCCGGTTCGAAGATCAAGCCGCCGGTTCGAGTCCGGTCGCACAGGGGAGGCAGTCGATGGCACGGTCGGGGGAGCGCGCGGTCCGCGCGGCGGGGGACGGTCTGCGGATCGGTGAGCTGGCCGAGCGCACGGGGGCCAGCGCCCGTTCACTGCGCTATTACGAGCAACAGGGCCTGCTGCGCGCGGACCGGGACGCCAACGGCTACCGCCGCTACGGCCCCGACGCGCCGGAGACCGTGGCGCGGATCCGCGAACTGCTCGCCACCGGCCTGAGCACGGACGCCATACGGGAGCTGCTGCCGTGCGCCCAGGGCGGTCCCGGGCTGGTCTTCTGCGACCGCTCGTGCGGGGTGGTGGAGCGGCAGATGGTGAAGCTGGACGCGGAGATCGCCGAACTGGCGCGCAAACGGGAGGCGTTGGCGGCGTACGCGCATGTGATGCGCCGACGCCGGGACCAGGACCGGGCGTTGGCGGCCGTGGCGCTGCGCTCGGCTTGACGTCGCGGCGTCGTGCCGTGGCAGGTCCGTCCCGGGCCATGTCAGACGCGCCGCCGTGACCTGCGCAAATGTCTTCTCATTCATTTTTCATTGAACAAATCCACGGCCGATGGCGTGAACGGGTTGCGGAATGCGGCCCACGGGTCGGATCCTCGGGTGCACCGCTGTTCGGGGGAACAGCGGTGTGCTCACGGTATCGGGGGATCGTTGTGTTACGTGTCCACTTCACGACGCAGGATCTGCGCCGGACGCGGATCGCCGAGGGGGCCGACCCCCTGTGGGAGACCGTCCTGAGCCTGCACCGCCTGCGCGAGAGCCGTACCGAACCGGCCCTGGCCGCCTGGCGGCAGCACGCCGCGCGGCACGGCCCCGGACCGCTGCGGATGCTGCTGCCGCTGGTCCCGCCGCGCGGCTACTTTCCCGACTTCCTCACCCCGGCGGCCGGTTCGGCCGGTGTGGAGCCGGGCCTGGAGGCCGTCATGACGACGCCCCGGCGCCGGCTGCGCGGCGAGATCGGACTGCTGGCGGGGCAGACGTACCGGCCGGGACACGGCCAGCACGCCGCCCCGCCGTCCTGGATGCGCTCCCTGGCCGACGGCGAACCGGCCGCGTTGCGCGCCCTCGCCCGCAGTCTGCGCACGTACCACCACACCGCCCTCGGACCGGGCTGGCCGCTGATCGGGCAGCGTGTCGAGGCCGACCGTACGCTGCGGCTGCACGCGCTGCGCCAGGACGGCGCCGAGGCGATGCTGCGGACGTTCGGGCCGGAGATGCGCTGGCGGCGGCCGGTCCTGGAGGTCATCTATCCGCGCGACGGGGACCTGCGCCTGGAGGGGCGCGGCCTGCTGCTCGTGCCGTCGTACTTCTGCACCCGTCCGGTGACCTTCGTCGACACCGAGCTGCCGCCGGTCCTCGTCTACCCCGCCGCACCGCCGGTACGGGCGGCGGAGTCCGGGCGCGCTGCGCAGGCCGGGGCCGGTCGTGCCGAAGGGCTCCGCCTCCGGACGTACGGGAGCGGAGCCCTTCGCGGGTTCCAGACCCGGTTCGGGTCGCTGACCGGAACCAGGTGCCAGGGGGTGTACCCCGGGGTCAGAAGCGACGCGTGATCAGCGCGCGCTTGACCTCCTGGATCGCCTTGGTGACCTCGATACCGCGCGGGCAGGCGTCCGTGCAGTTGAAGGTCGTACGGCAGCGCCAGACGCCGTCCTTGTCGTTGAGGATTTCGAGCCGCTGCTCGCCGCCCTCGTCCCGGCTGTCGAAGATGAAGCGGTGCGCGTTGACGATCGCCGCCGGGCCGAAGTACTGGCCGTCGTTCCAGAACACCGGGCACGAGGACGTGCACGCGGCGCACAGGATGCACTTGGTGGTGTCGTCGAAGCGCTCGCGGTCCTCGGCGGACTGCAGGCGCTCGCGCGTCGGCTGGTTGCCGGTGGTGATCAGGAACGGCATCACGTCCCGGTACGCCTGGAAGAACGGCTCCATGTCCACCACGAGGTCCTTGAGGACCGTCAGGCCCTTGATGGCCTCGACCGTGATGGGCTTCTCCGGGTTGATGTCCTTCAGCAGCGTCTTGCACGCCAGGCGGTTCTTGCCGTTGATCCGCATCGCGTCGGAGCCGCAGATGCCGTGCGCGCAGGAACGGCGGAAGGTCAGCGTGCCGTCCTGCTCCCACTTGACCTTGTGGAGGGCGTCCAGGACGCGCTCCTTCGGGTCCATCTCCAGCTGGAAGTCCTGCCAGCTCGCGTCCTCGGAGACCTCCGGGTTGAACCGGCGGATCCGCAGCGTGATGGTGATCGTGTGCGAGGCGCCGTCCTCGGCCGCGTCCAGGGCCTTGGAGTGCTTTTCGAGGGTGGAGGTGCTCATCAGTACTTACGCTCCATCGGCTGGTAGCGGGTCTGGACGACCGGCTTGTAGTCGAGGCGGATCGACTCGGAGCCGTCTGCCGCCACCTCGCGGTACGCCATGGTGTGCCGCATGAAGTTGACGTCGTCGCGGTTGGGGTAGTCCTCGCGGTAGTGACCGCCGCGGGACTCCTTGCGGGCCAGCGCGGACACGGCCATCACCTCGGCCAGGTCGAGCAGGTTGCCCAGCTCGACGGCCTCCAGCAGGTCGGTGTTGAACCGCTTGCCCTTGTCCTGGATGGACACGTTCAGGTAGCGCTCGCGCAGCTCGCCGATCTTCTCGACCGCGGTCTTGATCGTCTGCTCGGTGCGGAACACCATCACGTTGGCGTCCATGGTCTCCTGGAGCTCCTTGCGGATCTCGGTGACCCGCTCGTTGCCCGAGGCGGAGCGCAGCCGCTCGACCTGGTCCTGGACCATCTTCGCCGGGTCCTCCGGCAGCTCGACGAAGTCGGCGGTGGCCGCGTACTCCGCCGCCGCGATGCCCGCCCGGCGGCCGAAGACGTTGATGTCCAGCAGCGAGTTGGTGCCCAGGCGGTTGGCGCCGTGCACGGACACGCAGGCGACCTCGCCGGCGGCGTACAGGCCCGGGACGACGGTGGTGTTGTCGGCCAGCACCTCGCCCTCGACGTTGGTCGGGATGCCGCCCATCGCGTAGTGCGCGGTCGGCTGGATCGGGATCGGGTCCGTGTAGGGCTCGATGCCGAGGTAGGTGCGCGCGAACTCGGTGATGTCGGGCAGCTTGGCGTCCAGCTGCTCCGGCGGCAGGTGGGTCAGGTCCAGGTAGACGTGGTCGCCCTCGGGACCGCAGCCGCGGCCCTCGCGGATCTCCGTGTAGATGGAGCGCGAGACGACGTCACGCGAGGCGAGGTCCTTCATGACCGGCGCGTACTTCTCCATGAAGCGCTCGCCGTCCTTGTTGCGGAGGATGCCGCCCTCACCACGGGCGCCCTCCGTCAGCAGGATGCCCATCCGCCAGATGCCGGTCGGGTGGAACTGGAAGAACTCCATGTCCTCCAGCGGCAGCCCGCGCCGGTACGCGGCGGCCTGGCCGTCACCGGTCAGGGTGTGCGCGTTGGAGGTGACCTTGAAGAACTTGCCGGTGCCGCCGGACGCGAAGATCACGGCCTTCGCCTGGAAGACGTGGATCTCGCCGGTGGCCAGCTCGTACGCGACGACACCGGCCGACTTCTTCACGCCGTCTACGTCCTGGAGCAGCAGGTCCAGGACGTAGAACTCGTTGAAGAACTCCACGCCCTCCTTGACGCAGTTCTGGTACAGCGTCTGGAGGATCATGTGGCCGGTGCGGTCCGAGGCGTAGCAGGACCGGCGGACCGGGGCCTCACCGTGGTTACGGGAGTGACCGCCGAAGCGGCGCTGGTCGATGGTGCCGTTCGGGGTGCGGTTGAACGGCAGGCCCATCCGCTCCAGGTCCAGCACCGAGTCGATGGCCTCCTTCGCCAGGATCTCGGCGGCGTCCTGGTCGACCAGGTAGTCGCCGCCCTTGATCGTGTCGAAGGTGTGCCACTCCCAGTTGTCCTCCTCGACGTTGGCCAGGGCGGCGGCCATGCCGCCCTGCGCCGCGCCGGTGTGGGAGCGGGTGGGGTACAGCTTCGTCAGTACCGCGGTGCGGCTGCGCTTGGTGGCCTCGATGGCCGCGCGCATGCCCGCGCCACCGGCGCCGACGATGACCGTGTCGTACTTGTGGATCTTCATGAGTCGGTTACCTCAGCCCCGGGGCCTAGCGGATGTTCGGGTCGAAGGTGAAGATCACCAGCGTGCCCAGAAGGACGGTGAACACCGTGGCGGTGTACAGGAGCATCTTCAGCCAGAAGCGGGTGTTGTCCCGCTGCGCGTAGTCGTTGATGACCGTGCGCAGGCCGTTGGCGCCGTGCAGCATCGCCAGCCACAGCATCACCAGGTCCCAGACCTGCCAGAACGGCGAGGCCCAGCGGCCCGCCACGAAGGCGAAGCCGATCTTGGAGACGCCGCCGTCCAGCACGAGCTGGAGCAGCAGGTGGCCGAGGACCAGGACGACCAGCACGATGCCGGACAGGCGCATGAAGAGCCAGCCGTACATCTCGAAGTTCGTACGGGTCGACTTGGGCGTCTTCTTCGTACGCTTTCGGGGCGGCTCGATCACGGGAGCCGGGTTGTCCACGTCGTACAGGGAGACGGAGTCGTTCACAGCGGGACCTGCGGGGGATTGGGTTTCAGCAGACATCGCGCGTCATCAGCTCCCGAACAGGGTGCGCAGTGTGTGCTGCAGCACCGGGTAGAAGGCGCCGGCCATCAGGACGGCCCACACGCCGACAACGGTCCACAGCAGCTGCTTCTGGTACTTCGGTCCCTTGGACCAGAAGTCCACGGCGATCACGCGAAGGCCGTTGAGCGCATGGAAGAGGATGGCGGCGACGAGGCCGTACTCCATCACGTTGACGAGGGGCGTCTTGTACGTGGCAACGACGTCGTCATAGGCCTCGGGAGAGACGCGGACGAGTGCGGTGTCGAGGACATGCACGAACAGGAAGAAGAAAATGAGGACGCCGGTGACTCGATGAGCCACCCAGGACCACATGCCTTCCCGGCCGCGGTACAGCGTTCCAGCCGGCACGGAAAAACCCTCCGGGAGCGGGGATCGGGGCCTGCCGGCTTCTCTGTCGGTCTGGCCCGGCCGGGTACGGTCCACCGGCCCCGGCCATCGTAGCGACGGACTGTCGGTTCCTCCCGCCGGGGTCCTCAGGTGTGATCAAACAGGCACGTACGGGCTATCCGCCGAGGGCGTTCCGGCCCTGTACGCCGGGCGGGGGAACGGGTAAGGGGCGGGCCGGACGGCCGGGGCCGCTCAGTCCCGGGAGGCCGCGAACCGGGCGAGCCGCCCGCGGGCGATCCGGCGCAGCTCCTCCGCGGCGACGGCGCGCTCCTCCTCGGGCTCGTTGCCGAGCCGGTCGTGGATGGCGGTGAGCACCACGTTGAGCAGCTCGGTGTCGCGGAAGCCGTCCAGGCAGATGACGAAGACGTGCCGGAACTGGCGCTCGTACTCGGCGTGCGCGGCGCGCAGCGCGGTGTGTGCCGCGAGGGTGCCCGGGCCGCGGGCGCCGACGAGCGGCTGCGGCGAGACGGTCTCCCCGGCCAGCGCCTCGTCCAGGTCGTCCGCGGTCAGGTCGTAACTCGCCTCGTCGGCGGCGGCCAGCAGCGCCTCCGGGTCCGGGTACGGGCGGTGCGCGACCAGGCGGCCGGCCCAGCGGCGGCTCCCGCAGCAGCGCAGCAGGGCGGCTTCGGCGGCGTCCGCCGGGGCGCCGTTCAGGCGGTCCAGGCCGGCCGGCCTGGCCGCGGCGGCGCTGCCGGGAGGCGGTGGCGGCAGCGGTGGGAGCTTCTGGGAGGGTGTGGCGGGCCGGGGAGTGCGCAGCGGTGTCGGCGGGGCGGCCGGGATGTCGCTGGGCTGCATGGGCTCCTCGGGGCGGCGAACGCCGGATCGGGCGGTGAACGCCGGACCGGGGCGGAGTACGTCGGATCGGGCGGCCGGAGCGTGCGCGGCCGCGGCGGATGCGCGGGGGCCGTGGGCTCCGGGAGGGGTGAGCAGGTTGGGACGCCACCGTAACGACGTCTGTCGGTCACTGTCCGACGGATGCACGAATTTCACCCGTATGAGAGAGCTTTCGCGCGCGTAGTAGACACAAACGTCTGTCACCTGGCAATACCTTCGCCCCGGAAAGGGAGGTTTTGCGTATATGAGGACCGGAAAACTGGCCGCGAGCATCACCGCAGGAGTGACGGCCGCCCTCACGGCGCTGTCCGTCGCGGGCTGCTCGAACAGCGGCGGCGCCCCGCCCAAGGGGGACGGCGGCACCACCTCCGCCGCGCCCACCCCCACCTGGGAACCGGTGCCGGGCCCGCCCCGCACCGTGCCCGCCGTGCAGAAGTTCGGCGCGGCCGACGGGCGCGGCTGGCGGCCCACCGAACAGGCCCGCGTCGTGGTGCCCGCGGGCGAGAAGAGCCCGGTCGCCGACGAAGCCCGGCGGTTCGCCCAGGAACTGGGGGGCTTGCGGACAGTCTGGGGCAAACAACCCGTACGGCCCGGAGATGTCGAGCTGCGGCTGTCCGGCGGCGAGGACGCCACCCGGCGCGAGGACAACGCCGCCGTGTACGACACCGCCGAGGAGGCGTACACCCTCACCGCGCGCGGCACCCGTCTCACCCTCACCGCCCCCACCGACGCCGGGATCTTCAACGCCACCCGCACCGTCCTGCAGTCCGTACGGGTCTCCGGCGGCGTCCCGGAAGGCACCGTCGAGGACCGGCCCGACCGGGCCCAGCGCGGCTTCATGCTGGACATCGCGCGCAAGCACTTCGACGTGAAGTGGATCGAGGACCGCATCCGCGACCTGGCGGGCCTGAAGCTCAACCAGCTCCAGCTGCACTTCTCCGACGACCAGGCGTTCCGCATCGAGAGCGAGAAACACCCGGAGATCGTGTCCGAGGACCACCTCACCAAGGACCAGGTGCGCCACCTCGTCGACCTCGCCCGCGGCCTGCACGTCACCGTCATCCCGGAGATCGACTCGCCCGGCCACCTGGGTGCCGTCCTGCGCGCCCACCCGGACCTCCGGCTGCGGTCCGCCGACGGCCGGATCCAGCGCGGCGCGATGGACATCTCGCAGCCCGGGGCCGCCGAGATCGTGGACGACCTGCTGCGCGAGTACGCCCCGCTCTTCCCCGGCAAGCACTGGCACCTGGGCGGCGACGAGTACCGCGCGCTGGCCGACCGGTCCCCGGCCGAGAACTACCCGCAGCTGGCCCGCGCCGCCCGCGAGAAGTACGGGGCGGACGCCACGATCGAGGACCTGGCCACCGGCTGGCTCAACGACCGCGACAAGACCGTGCGCGCCGCCGGTGCCCAACAGGTCGAGGCCTGGAACGACGGCTACTTCCGCGACACGGACGTCGCCCCCGACTCCGGCCGCACCGTCGCCTACTGGACGGGCAAGGAGATCGGCGCCCGCCAACCGGACGAGTACCTGCGCGAGAACCGCAAGGTCGTCAACCTCAACGACGAGTACCTGTACTACGTGCTCGGTGAACCCAACAACATGCCGTACCCGACCGGCGAACGCATCTACACCCGGTGGACCCCCGGGGTGCTGCGCGGCACCGAGGCCGTACCGCAGTCGCTGTCCGGCCCGGACCGGGTGCTCGGCGCGCGCCTGGCGGTCTGGTGCGACCTGGCGGACGAACAGACGCAGCAGCAGGTGGCGGACGGCATCCGGATGCCGCTGCGCGCGCTGGCGCAGAAGGTCTGGGACCGCCGCGATCCGGCCCTTTCCTGGACGGAGTTCAAAAAACTGGCCGACCAGGTCTGAGCGGCCAGGGCCGGACGCGGCGAGAAGGGGACGACCGGGGCCGCCACCCCCCACAGGAGAGGCCCCGGCCGTCGTTCCAGGGAGGCCCGGTGACGAGCCCCTGACCTTTACAGCGCCATCCGCCGCGAAAGCGTCACACGGGTGCGGTCCGGGGCGCGGCACGTACCGCGCGCCGGGTGCCGCCCCGGTGCGCGGGCGCTCTGGACGCGGGAAGGGCCGTGGCCGTAGCGTGCGGGTCCGCGCCGGTCCGGCACGGTGGCCGTGCGCACCGTCCGCCGGAGCGGAGGGGCAGGCCGGCAGCGGCCCGGGTGCCCGGTGTGCGGGCGGCCGGGTTACCGTCAGCGGGGACCTACGGGTTACCAGGGGTACCCGCGGTGCCCGAGAACAGCGAATCAGCGAGGACCGGGCGGCGGACTTTCCGGGTGCGACAGGATGGACCCGTGCGAGGGGATGACATTCAGCCGGACGACGGCCGGCTGACAGTCGCCGTACAGGCGGCGCAGGGCGGCGACGAGGCGGCATTCCGTACCGTCTACCGCGCCGTGCATCCCCGGCTTATCGGATATGTACGGACCTTGGTGGGCGAGGCGGACGCCGAGGACGTGGCCTCCGAGGCATGGCTCCAGATCACCCGCGACCTCGCCCGCTTCAGCGGCGACGCCGACCGGTTCCGGGGCTGGGCCGCACGGATAGCCCGCAACCGGGCCCTGGACCACATACGGATGCGCGGCCGCCGCCCCGCGGTCGGCGGCGACGAGACCGAACTGGCCGACAAAGCGGGCGGATCGGACACCGCCGACGAGGCCATGGAAGCCCTCGGCACCCACCACACCTTCCGCCTCATCTCCCGCCTCCCGCAGGACCAGGCCGAAGCCGTCGTCCTGCGCGTGGTGGTCGGCCTGGACGCCAAGAGTGCGGCCGGAGTGCTGGGCAAACGGCCCGGCGCCGTACGGACCGCCGCCCACCGCGGCCTGCGGCGGCTCGCCGACCTGCTCGGCGCCGGACCCGACGGCGGCGGCACCGGGCCCGGCCCGGACGGCGGACCCGGAGGAGGAGTGCCCGCACAGGGCGGCGGACGGGGTGAGAGCGCGGCGGAATCGTACGTACCGGGTGTGACGGAAACGGCCGCACGAACGCAGAAGGACATGTGATGGCCGACGACCGGTACAACTGGCTCGACGAGGAGGCCGCGGAGCGACTGCTGCGCGGCGAACCCGCCGGTTCCCCGGCCGGCACCGGCGCCGCGGAACTCACCGCCCTGCTGAACGCCGCCGCCGCGGCAGGCCGTGACACGGGTCAGGACGCACCACTGCCCGGCGAGGAAGCCGCTGTCGCTGCCTTTCGGGAGGTGCGAGGGCAGGCTTCGACGGCGGCCGACGTCACGGCTGCCGGGGCCGCGGTGGAAGCCGCACGTGCTCCTCGCGGCAACCCCGGCGCGGCCACCCGCCGCCGCTTCGGGCGGCCCCTGCGCCGCGGCTTCATGGTGGCCCTGGCCGGCTGCGCACTCGGCGGCGTCGCCGTCGCCGCCGGCGTGGGCGTCCTGCCGACCCCCTTCCACAGCGGCACCGGCCCGGCCCCCGCCACCAGCGTCTCCGCCGCCGAATCCCCCGGCCCGCTCGCCACCGACGACACCGGCACCGCCACCGACGGCACCACCCGGATGCCGGACCCCACCGGCCCTGGCACGGACCGGCCCGAACCCCTGAACACCGGCGACGGCAAGGACAGCCGCACCGGCGGCACCCGGACCCCCGCCCCCGGGCAGAGCACCCCCGGCCAGGACCCGACCCGCGGCACCGGGAACGGCGACGGCGGCAACCGGCCCGACGACCCCCGGGGCGGACCGGACAGCGAGGAGAAGAACCGGCTCGGCGTCATGTTCTGCCGTACCTACGAATCCGGCCGGCGCTCCGTCCTCGGCCAGGACACCCTCCGCCGCCTGGAACGCGCGGCAGGCGGCCCGGACAAGGTGCACGCGTTCTGCCGCCAGTACCTCGCCCACACCCAGGGCGGCGGCCGTTTCGACGGCGACGATGACGGCGACGGCCGCGGCAGCCATGGCCAAGGCGGCCACAACGGGCACGGAAAGGGCCACGGCGGCAAGGGCGACGACGAGGACGACGACCACCACCGCTACGCCCCGTCCGCCGGCATCCCCGGCATGACCACCGCCCCCGACCCCGCCGGCACCGTCACCACCACCCCCGCCGCACCCGACGAGCTACGCATCCCCGGAGCACCACCCGTCGCCCGGGTGTGACACTTTCCGGCCCCCCGGCGCAGTACGTAGTGAAGCCGACTGGTCATCGGCTTGCGCGCGTGCCGGGGTTCCCCCCGTACCAACGGCTCGCCGCATCCGGCGCGGGCGGGGCTCGTTCCCCCGGCCCTGCCCGCGCCTCTTTTTGCGCCTAAGCCGGCGCCGCTCTCGCGGGCCTGGTTGCTGTTTGTGGGGGTTGCTCAATTGATGGTTGGGGTTACTGCGGGGGGGGCGGGGGCCGGGGAATGGGTGCGGGTATGTGTGGGGCTATTTGTAGATGACTACCTTGTCGCCTGGGGCTACCTGGTGGAACAAGTCTGCGATTTTTGCTTTGTTGCGGACGTTTACGCAGCCGTGGGAGGCGCCCTGGTAACCGTGGGCGGCGAAGTCGGCTGAGTAGTGGACCGCCTGGCCGCCGCTGAAGAACATCGCGTACGGCATGGGGGTGTGGTAGATCGACGACACGTGGCCGCGGCTCTTGAACGAGATGCGGAACGTGCCTTCCCGGGTCGGCGTGTACTGGGCGCCGAAACGGACGTCCATCGTCGAGCGGACCTTGCCGTTCACCATCCAGGCGAGCGTGTTGCTCCGCTTGCTGATGCACAGGACGCGGCCCGTCATGCAGCGGGGGTCGCGGCGGGGGGCTCGTTTCCCGGCCGGCTTCCGGGTGGGCTTCTTCGCGGTCTTCTTGGTGTGCGGGTGCGTCTCGGTGCGGGTCGGCGGGCGTGTGCAGGAGTGCAGGGCGTGCCAGGTGGCGCGGTCCAGAGTGCCGGTGCGCGGCAGGCCCCGCTTGCGTTGGAACGCCGAGACGGAGGCCGCGGTCTGCCGGCCGTAGAAGCCCGTGGGTTTACGTCGGAAGAGTGACAACTGGGCCAGACGGGCCTGTAGTTCGCGCACCCGGGGGCCGCGGGAGCCCTTGGCGAGCACCGGTTTCGCGGTGCGGCGGGGGGCCTTGGTGGCGCGGATGTGTGCGGGGGGCTCCTGGTCCGCCGTCCGCGCGGGCATCACGTCCGCCCGTCCCGGCATGGACGGCGAGGGGGCCGTCGTCGGTGAGAGTCCGCCGTTCGGGCTGATCGTGATGGTCTTGCAGCCGGTCGTCACGGCCAGCACCAGCAGCCCCGCGGCCACCGCACGTCCCTTGCGCACGCCGTGTCCCTTCCGCGTCGGTGTCTCGGCGTCACCCCCGTGGTGACACCGGCCTCTCCTAGATTCCCAGGCCTGTGGAGAACCGAACCTGGACGCGCGCAGGGGTGAAGGGGTGCGGGGGCGCGGAGGTGTGCCTCGGTGTGCGCCCCCTGGGCGCTTCGGTGGGGCCGGTGCCGCTTCGGCAGGGCCGCGCGCAGGGGTACACGGGGCTCCGGGGGACAATGAGGAAATGTCACCGCGTCGCCCGTGCCCCGTATGCACCCGAGAGATCGCCGTCGTCGGCGGCCGCTTCGCCCGGCACGACCCGCCGGGCCGCCGTACCGTGCTGGAGCTCGTGTCGTGCCCCGGCTCCCGTCGTATCGCGCCGATGATGGCCCCGGCGGAGCGGCTGTTCGATCCGGAGGAGCCGCCGTTTCCCGGGCAGCAGCCGTTGTTCTGAGGGGTCAGGACTGGAGGGGCTTGCCCTCCGTCCGGCGGGCTTCCACCGATGTGGTGAAGGATTCCCACGCGTGGCCTGCCAGGGGGGCCAGTACGCGGCGCCACCCTTGCGCCGCCTCCGGTCCGGCTTCCTCCAGTGCGGCGGTGAACAGGGCGCGCTGACGTTCGTGGAGCTTGCGTTCGAGGTCCGCGCCGCGGCTGGTGAGGTGGAGTTCCTTGCGGCGGCGGTCCCGTTCGCCCGGCGTCACCCGTACCAGTTGTTCGTCGCCGAGTTTGCGCAGCGGTCCGTTGATGGCCTGCTTGGTGAGCTGGAGTGCCTGGCACAGTTCGCCGACGCTCATGCCGGGGGAGTACGCGAGGAACGTCAGGATGCGGTGGTGGGCGCGGCCCATGCCCTGCTCGGTCAGGGCCGCGTCGGCCGCTCCGGTGAAGGCGCGGTAGGCGAAGTAGAACAGGGTGAAATCGCGGTCGTAGGCGTCCGGGCGACAAGGGTCAAGCATGTTGACATTTTATCCCGGACTTCCGTACGCTCGCTACTTGGGTCAACAACCTTGACCTAAACCGTTCAAGCGTGAAGAAAGCCGGTTACCGCCATGTCGGACACCCCCTCGGACATCGGCCCGCAGGCCGTCACCCCCCAGGCCGCGACCGCCCGGATCACCGTCGCCGACTATCTGCTCCGCCGACTGCGCGAGCTGGACGTCGAACACCTCTTCGGCGTCCCCGGTGACTACAACCTCGGCTTCCTCGACCAGGTGACCGCCTTCCCCGGCCTCGCCTGGGTCGGCACCTGCAACGAGCTCGACGCCGCCTACGCCGCCGACGGCTACGCCCGGCTGCGCGGCGCCGCCGCCCTCGTCACGACCTTCGGCGTCGGCGAACTGTCGGCCGTCAACGGCGTGGCCGGCGCATACGCCGAATGTGTACCGGTCGTCGCCGTCACCGGGATGCCCGCCACCGAGGTCGCCGCGGCCGGCCGTCCCGTGCACCACACCCTGATGGACGGTGATTACCGGCACTTCGGCCGGATGTTCGCCGAGGTGACGGTGGCCCGCGCCGACTTGACCGCCGAGAATGCCCCGGCCGAGATCGACCGCGTACTGCGCGCCATGCGGCGGGAGCGCAAGCCGGTGCACCTGAATCTGCCCACGGATGTCGTGCTGGCCCCGGTTCCCGCCCCCGACGGGCCGCTGATCGTGCCGGACGGGCCCGCCGACCCGGGACTGCTGCCGGACTTCCTCGCGGGCTGCGCGCGGATGCTGGACGGGGCGCGCAGCGTCACCGTGCTGGCCGGGCACGAGGCCGAGCGGTTCGGACTGCGCGGGCCGCTCGGTGACCTGCTCGCCGCCGCGCCGGTCCGGTCCGCCGTGTTCTCCAGCGGCAAGGGCGTACTGGACGAGACCGCTCCCGGGTTCGTCGGCGCCTACACCGGGGAGATCAGCGACAAGCGGGCCCGGGTGGCCGTCGAGGACGCGGACTGTCTGATCCTGGTCGGCGCACCGGTCTCGGACAGCGTCACCGGCGGCTTCAGCCATCACTTCGCCCCGGAGCGGACCATCGAGCTGCGCCCTGGGCGCGCCTCGGCGGGTCGCGCGGTGTTCGAGGGGATGGCCATGGCGGACGCCGTCGGTGGACTGGCCGGGCTGCTGCGGGACGCGGAGCTGCCCGAACCCGAGGGGTACGGGGAGTCTTTCTCGTACCCGGAGGTGGGGGATGAGGAGGGAACGGGCACGTGGCTGACGCAGCGTCAACTCTGGGCTGCTGTCGGGGCGTTCCTGCCTGCGGGGAGTGTGCTTGTCGCGGAGCAGGGGACCGCGTTCTACGGTGCCCAGGAGGTGCCGCTGCCCGCGGACGGTCGGTTCGTCGGGCAGCCGCTGTGGGGGTCGATCGGCTACACCCTCCCGGCCACCCTCGGTACCGAACTGGCCGCGCCGGACCGGCGTTCGGTGCTGGTGATCGGGGACGGTTCCCTCCAGCTCACCGCGCAGGAGCTGGGCACCATGACCCGGTACGGCGCGGCCCCGGTGGTGATCGTCGTCAACAACGACGGCTACACGGTCGAGCGCGCCATCCACGGCGCCACCGCCTCGTACAACGACATCGCCGCCTGGGACTACACCGCCCTGCCCGCCGCCTTCGGCGCGGGCCCCGGCACGGTCGCGGTGCGCGTCGGGACCCCCGCCGAGCTGGCGGACGCGCTGGCGCTGGCCGCCCGTACACCGGACGAACTGGTGCTGATCGAGGCGGTCCTGCCGCGCGAGGACGCGCCGGAGCTGCTCACGGCCCTGGCGCAGCGGTTCGCCGAGCAGAACGCCTACGGGGCCTGAGGGCCGTGCCGTCCCGGCCGGGCGCGCCGGTGGGCCGGCCCGCCCTCGGGGCGGTGGCGGGCCGCGCCTACGGTGCCAGGACGTCCAGTTCGGCCATGGCGCCCACGGTGATCTCCCGGGTCAGCGCCTCGGCGCGCTCCGCGTCGCCGACCCGTACCGCCTCGGCGACCTGGACGTGCAGGGTCACCGCGGCCGGGTCGGGGTCGGTGAACATGACGTGGTGGTGGGTGCGGCCGGTTAGGACGGCGGCCACCACGTCGCCGAGCCGGGCGAACATCTCGTTGCCGGAGGCGGTCAGCACGATGCGGTGGAAGGCCGTGTCGTGCACCAGGTACGCGTCGAGCTGCTGGCCCCGGGACGTGGCGACCATGCCCATGGCGTGCTCGGTCAGCTCGGCGCACTGCGCGGGGGTGGCGTGCCGGGCGGCCAGGCCCGCGGCGGCCGGTTCGACGGCGGAGCGCAGCACGGTCAGGGAACGGAGCTGCCGGGGGCGGTCCGGGCCGGCCAGCCGCCAGCCGATGACGCGCGGGTCGTAGACGTTCCACTCCTCGGCGGGACGCACGGTCACGCCGACCCGGCGGCGCGAGGCCACCAGGTGCATGGATTCCAGGACCCGTATCGCCTCGCGGATGACCGTGCGGGACACGTCGAAGCGCTGCTCCAGCTCGTCGGTGCGCAAGATCGTGCCCGGCGGGTACTCGCCCGCGGTGATGGCGGGTCCCAGGGACTCCAGTACCCGCGCGTGCAGCCCCTGCCCCGCCCCCTGGTTCTCCATGGGATCAGCCTACGTTCCCGGGGAAGGCCCGCCTTTAAGTATGACTTTTACGTCACAGAGGCTTGAATACGTCGTATCCCATGGGTTTCAGTGGGACGACAGACCGAGGTCAAAGAGGACAGCGAGGTACACGGGATGAGCACCCCCCACGTCATCGTCGTGATGGGCGTGGCCGGCACCGGCAAGACGACGATCGGGCCGCTGGTGGCCGCCGACCTTGATGTCCCCTACGCCGAGGGCGACGACTTCCACCCCCCGGCCAACATCGCCAAGATGTCCGCCGGCACCCCGCTCCAGGACGCCGACCGGTGGCCCTGGCTCGACGCCATCGGCGCCTGGGCCCACGGCCGCGCGGGTCAGGGCGGGGTCGTCAGCAGCTCGGCCCTCAAGCGCGCCTACCGCGACCGGTTGCGGGCCGCCGCGCCCGGCGTCGTCTTCCTGCACCTGACCGGCGACCGTTCGCTGATCGAGTCCCGGATGGCCGAGCGCAAGGGCCATTTCATGCCCACCGCGCTGCTGGACTCCCAGTTCGCCACCCTGGAGCCGCTCGGCGCGGACGAGGCGGGTGTCGCCGTCGACGTGTCCGGCACTCCGCAGGAGATCGCCGGGCGGGCCGTCGAGGCGCTGCGCCAGTACGACACCGGTCGGCCCGCCCCCGCCTGACCTCGGCCCGATGCCCCGCCACCGCGCGGGACACCGTCCCGTACGCCCCGCGCCACCGCGGGACACCGCCCTGTACGCCACGGCGCCGGGGCCACCACAACCAGCAACAGCACCCCTTAGGGAACAGCCGTGACACATCTCAGCGTCGAGATGCTGGCAGCGGATGCGACCGAGCCGATCACCTCGGCCGGTCACGCGCAGCTCGGCATCGCCGTCCTCGCGGGCATCGCCGTCATCGTCCTGCTCATCACCAAGTTCAAGCTGCACGCCTTCCTGTCCCTGATCATCGGCTCGCTGGTGCTGGGCGCGGTGGCGGGCGCGCCGCTGGACAAGGCCATCGCCAGCTTCTCGTCCGGCCTGGGCAGTACGGTCGCGGGCACCGGCATCCTGATCGCGCTGGGCGCGATCCTCGGCAAGCTGCTCGCCGACTCCGGGGGCGCCGACCAGATCGTGGACACGATCCTGGCGAAGGCGAGCGGGCGCGTGATGCCCTGGGCGATGGTGCTGATCGCCGGCATCGTCGGCCTGCCGATCTTCTTCGAGGTCGGCATCGTGCTGCTGATCCCCGTGGTGCTGCTGGTCGTCAAGCGCGGCAACTTCTCCCTGATGCGCATCGGCATCCCGGCGCTGGCCGGCCTGTCCGTCATGCACGGCCTGATCCCGCCGCACCCCGGCCCGCTGGCCGCCATCGCCGCGCTGGACGCCAACCTGGGCGTCACCCTGGCGCTCGGCGTCGTCGTCGCCGTCCCCACCGCGATCGTCGCCGGTCCGCTCTTCTCCCGCTACGCCGCCCGCTGGGTGGACATCCGCCCGCCGGAGAACATGGTCCCGGAGCGGGCCTCCGGCGAGCTGGACAAGCGCCCCGGCTTCGGGATCACGGTCGCGACCGTGCTGCTGCCGGTCGTGATGATGCTGGCCAAGGCCCTGGTGGACGTCGTCGTGGACGACAAGGGAACGACGATCCAGCGCGTCTTCGACGTGGTCGGCTCCCCGCTGATCGCGCTGCTCACCGCCGTGCTCGTCGGCATGTTCACGCTGGGCCGGTCGGCCGGGTTCACCAAGGGCCGGATCGCCACCACCGTCGAGAAGTCCCTGGCCCCGATCGCCGGCGTGCTGCTGATCGTGGGCGCGGGCGGCGGTTTCAAGCAGACCCTGGTGGACGCGGGCGTCGGCCAGATGATCCTGGAGCTGTCCAAGGACTGGAACATCTCCACGCTGCTGCTGGCCTGGCTGATCGCGGTCGCGATCCGGCTCGCGACCGGCTCGGCGACGGTGGCCACCATCTCCGCCGCGGGCCTGGTGGCGCCGCTCACCGCGGACATGTCCACCACCCACACCGCCCTGCTCGTCCTCGCCGTCGGCGCCGGTTCGCTGTTCTTCAGCCACGTCAACGACGCGGGCTTCTGGATGGTGAAGGAGTACTTCGGCATGAACGTCGGCCAGACGCTCAAGACCTGGTCGCTCATGGAGACGCTGATCTCCGTCGTCGGGATCGTGTGCGTACTGCTGCTGTCCCTGGTGCTGTAGCCGGGCCCACGAGAGCCCGGTGGGCGCCCGGCGTGTGTCCGAACGACCGGCGGAAGGCATCGATGAAGGCGCTGGTCGACGCCCAGCCGCAGCGGTGCGCGATCGCGGTCACGGACAGCGCCGGGCCGTCCCGCGTCAGCAGCACCAGCGCGTGGTGCAGGCGTAGCTGCGTACGCCACTGGGGGAAGGTCATGCCCAGTTCGGCGCGGAAGAGGCGGGCCAGGGTCCGCTCACTCGCCCCGGCGCCCGCGCCCAGCGCGGCCAGCGAGCGCTGATCGGCCGGGTCCGCGCGCAGCGCCGCGCAGACCGCCGCCAGCCGCGGGTCGCGGGCCCTGGGCAGGTGCAGGGCCTGGAGCGGGGTGTGGCGGAGCTGGTCGAGGAGTACGGTCAGCAGGCGCCGCGCCTCCGCCGTACGGCGGCTGCCCGTACCGCTGTACGCGATGATCAGCTCGCGCAGCAGGGGGCCGACCGCCAGGACGGCGGGCCGGTCCAGCCGCAGCGGGTCGGCGGCGAGCGGTACGCCGACGGTGTGCAGGTCGGTGTCCCCGTGCGCCCGGTGCTCGTGCACCGTCCCGGCCGGGATCCAGATCGCGCGGGTGGCCGGGGTGACCCAGCTCCCGGCGTCCGTGGTCACGGTGAGCACGCCGCGCCCCGCGTAGACGATCTGGTGGACGTCGTGGTGATGGGCCGTCACCTCCGTGCCCTGCGGCAGGAAGCGGGTGACGGTCGTGACGTGCGGCGGATGATGGCGGAAAACCGGCATGATGTGGCAGCTTATGGGAAGTCCGCCACCGGGTGCGGTCGCCAGGATCGACGCATGACGACGAAGCACGTGGCCGCTCCCCGGCGGCCGGTAGCGATGATGTCCGTCGGACACGCGGCGGTGGACTTCTACCAGGGCGCGGTCCCGGCCCTGGTGCCCTTCCTGCTGGCCGAACGCCACTACGGTTACGCCGCCGCCTCGGGCATCGTGCTGGCCGCCACCCTCCTCTCCTCCCTCGTGCAGCCCCTGTTCGGCTCGCTCACCGACCGCTGGACGATGCCCTGGCTGATCCCGGTGAGCACCCTGTGCGCCGGACTCGGCATCGCCCTGTCCGGACTCGGCGACTCCTACGTCCTCACCTGCCTCGCGGTCGCCCTCTCGGGTATCGGCGTGGCCGCCTACCACCCGGAGGCCGCGCGGCTGGCCCGGATCGCGAGCGGCGGTAGCCACGTCGCCATGGGCTGGTTCTCCCTCGGCGGCAACATCGGCTTCGCCCTCGCCCCGGCCGCCGTCGGCCCGCTGCTCTCCGCGGGCTCGCTCGGCGCGTCGCCGTGGCTGGCGGTGCCCGCGGTGGCCGGTGCCCTGATCACCGCTTCGGTGATCCGCGCACTGGCGCCCCGGGCGGCCGTCGCGAAGGCCGCGGCGCGCACGGCAGGCCGCGACGACTGGCCGGCGTTCCTGCGGCTGACGGCCGTCATCGTCTGCCGCTCCATCGTCTTCGTCGGGCTGAGCGCCTTCATCGCCGTGTACGCGCAGCAGCGGGTGGGCGGGGGCGCCACCGCGGGCTCGGTGGCCCTGTTCGTGCTGTTCGCGGGGGGCGCGGTGGGCACCGTGCTCGGCGGCCGGCTGGCGTCCCGGTGGGGGCGGGTCCGTACGGTACGGATCGCCTATGCGGCCTGTGTCCCGGCCGTCGCCGGGCTGGTCCTCGTCCCCGGCCCCGCGCTGTACGTCTTCGCCGCCCTGACGGCCACGGCCCTGTACGTGCCGTTCTCCCTGCACATCACCCTCGGCCAGGACCTCCTGCCGAACCGCATGGGTACGGCGAGCGGTGTCACCCTGGGCCTGGCGGTCAGCGTCGGCGGCGTCGCCAGCCCGGCCATCGGCGCCCTCGCCGACGCCACGAGCCTGCGGACCGCGCTGCTGCCGCTGATCGCGCTGTGCGTCGTGGCCTGGCTCGTCGCGCGGACGCTGACCGAGCCGGGGGAGGGCGCCCGGCGGCCCTCGGAGCAGGGCGCCGGGCAGGCCGCCGTCAGTGTGCCGCGGCCGTGAGGAGGCCGTACCGGGCCAGTTCCTCCGGCAGGCCGGACGCGTCGTCGGCGGCGTACGCCACGTAGCCGTCGGGACGGACGAGGAACAGACCTTCGCCGTACGCGTCGCGGGCGTGCCCCTCGGGGTCGAGCAGGTCGGGGGCCGGGCCGCCGACGCGGCACGTACGGATCATCCCGCCGTCCAGCGCCGGGAGTTCGACGTCCCCGACGGCCAGCAGGGTGAAGTGCGGCCCCTGGAAGACCTCGAAGAGGCGGCGCGGGGTGCCGTCGGGGGTGGCGCAGGGCGCGTCGGGGGCCCGGTTGCCGGCGCGCAGCCCGCCGTCGGCGAGGCCGGTGCGCCGCTCGGTGGCGAGCGGCCCGTCCGGGTACCCGACGCCCATCTGGTGCAGGTCGCTGCCGCGCCGCATGTCGCCCGACCGGTGCAGCCGGGTGCTGGTGGCCAGGATGCCCGCGGCGACCGGCAGCCGCTCGGCCTCGTAGCTGTCGAGGAGGGAGTCCGGCGCGCCGTGCCGGATGACCTGGCCCAGCTTCCAGCCGAGGTTGTAGGCGTCCTGGACGCTGGTGTTCAGGCCCTGGCCGCCCGCGGGGGAGTGCACGTGCGCCGCGTCACCCGCGAGGAAGACCCGGCCCACCCGGAACCGGTCGGCCAGGGCGGCGTTCGGACGGAAGGAGGAGGACCACAGCACCTCGCCCAGTTGGTCGAGGGAGAGGTGGGTGCGGTCCGCGATCAGCTTGCGCACACCGTCGGGCGAGGTGTCCGGCTCGGTGTCGGGGTGCATGAAGCCCGCCATGAGCAGGAAGTAGTCGTACTTCGCCGGCGCGAGCAGCGAGACGAAGTCGGTGGCCCGGAACTCGCCCCACATGTGCCAGTGCTCCCGGTCCAGCCCGTCGAGGCGGATGTCGGCGAGGAGCATCGGGTACGGCGCGACGGACTGGCCGGTCATGGTGACGCCGAGCGTCTTGCGGACCGGGCTGCGCCCGCCGTCGGCCGCGACGAGGTAGGAGGCGCGCACCGTGCGGACGGTGCCGTCCGCACCGGCGACGCGGGCCTGGACGCCGTCCGCGTCCTGGGTGAACGACTCCAGGCCGGTGCCGAACGCCACCGTGCCGCCCAGTTCGGTCAGCCGCGCGTACTGGATCTCCGCGTTGCGCCACTGCGGGAGCATCAGCATGGTGCTGTACGGGGCGGCCGGCGTCGGGACGCCGGGCTCGACCATCACCCGCTCGTCGACCATGCGGCCGTCCTTCCAGTCCCCCCGCGGCGGGTACGTCCCGCCGGACGCCCGGACGGCGTCGAGCACTCCGAAGTCCTCGTACACCTCCTGGGTGCGGGGCTGGATGCCGCTGCCGCGGGTGCCGGGCGCCAGCCGGTCCTGGCGCTCCAGGACGAGAGCGCGCACGCCGCGCCGGGCGAGGTCGAGGCCGAGGGCCAGGCCGGTGGGGCCGGCGCCGGAGATCAGTACGTCCACGTGTCCGGGCAGGGAGTCGGTGCTGGCCATGGGAGTCTCCTTAACGTCGTTAAGTTGCCTGCTTCCGAGGATGCGCTTAACGGTGTTAAATTGTCAACGTGGCTACGAGACTCGACCGGAAACTGGTGGCGGAGACCGCCCTGGGCCTGCTGAACGACGTCGGCCTCGAAGGGCTCACCCTGCGCCGTATCGCCAAGGAGCTGGACGTCAAGGCGCCCGCGCTCTACTGGCACTTCAAGAACAAGCAGGAGCTGCTGGACGAGATGGCCACCGTGCTGCTCGGGCAGATGACCGCGCCGGTCACCGGGGCCGGTGACGGCTCCGCGGGCGGCTCCGGGGAGCGCTTCAATGACGGCTTCGGCGACGGCTCCGCGGGCGGCGACTGGCGGGCCATGCTCACCGCGGCGTGCCGGCAGACCCGGCACACGCTGCTCCGCTACCGCGACGGCGGCAAGGTCTTCGGCGGCACCCGGCTGCGCGACCAGGCGCTGCTGCGGCCGATGGAGACCTTGCTGACCGCCATGCGGGGCGCCGGGTTCACCACGGAGCGGGCCGCGCGGGCCTGGTTCACCACGTACGCCTACACCATCGGCTACGTGATCGAGGAGCAGTCCGTCTTCCCGGTGCCCGGTGATTCGCACCGCGACCCCGCGTACGACCAGCAGGAACGGGAGCGGAGCGTGGGCGCCGACTACCCGCTCACGGCCGCGGCCGGCGTCGAGATGTTCGGCGACACCGCACGCGGCTTCGAGGACGGCCTGCGGGCCGTCGTCGCGGGGATCGAGGCCGCGCTGCTGCACGGCGAGTGACCGGGGTGCCCGAGGGGGCCGCCCCCGGGCGCCCCGGCCTCAGCGGCGTGGCCGCGGGTCGACCGCCTGGCGCAGTACGGGCGTGAGCGGCCGCTCCACCCACCGGTGCAGCACCCACGCCAGCGTCAGCATCAGCGCCACCGTCAGGGCGAGCGTCGCGTACGAAGGCAGCCGCAGGCCGCCGTGCAGGCCCTGGACGGCCACCCAGCCCAGGTGCTCGTGGACGAGGTAGAACGGGTACGTCAGCGCCCCGGCGACGGTCAGCCAGCGCCAGTTCGCCCACTGCATCCGGCCCAGCGCGATCGCCACCACCAGCGCGAAGCCCACCGTGACGATCGCGACGACGACCACCGTCGAGCGGTAGGAGAACGCGTGGGCGGACGGCGGGTGCCAGAGTCCGGCCACCGCGTGGTGCTGGCCGGTCAGCCAGCTCACGCCGACCACCGCCCACGCCACCGGGTCGCGCCCGCCGTAGCGGTGCAGCAGGTAGCAGCCGATGCCGCCGATGAAGAACGGCGCGTACTGCGGCATCAGCACGACGTCCAGCGCCGGGACGTGCGCGGCCTGGGCCAGCGCCGCCGCCAGCGTCCACCCGGCGCAGAACAGCACCACCCGGCGGCGGGTGGCACCCGGCAGCACGACGCACAGCGCGAACAGCGCGTAGAACCGCATCTCCGCCCAGAGCGTCCAGCACACCCCGAGCACCCGCTTCGCGCCCAGCGGCTGCTGGAGCATCGTCAGATTCGTCAGCACCTCGCTCGGCCCCAGTGCCCCGAACGCCACCCACGGCAGCGCGAAGACGGCCGTCACCAGCAGGATCGCCACCCAGTACGCCGGATACAGCCGCGCGACGCGGGAGGCGATGAAGGAGCGCAGCGAACGCCCCCAGCCGCTCATGCAGATGACGAAGCCGCTGATCACGAAGAAGATCTGGACGCCGAGACAGCCGTACGCGAACGCGCTGTGCAGCGTGGGGAACTGGTGTGCCGGTGAGCTGCCCCACGCCTTGGCTATCTCGCCGTTCCGGCCGCCGAGGTGGTAGGCGGCGACCATCAGGGCGGCGCACAGCCGCAGCCCGTCGAGGGCGCGCAGACGGGGCACGCCACGGGGTCTCTTGGCCGGCGGGGCCGCCGCGCCGTGCCGTACGTCCGGCACGGCGGGCAGGGGCCGGGCGACCGTCGCGGGTATCGGCGCGCCGGCCGGGAGCTGCGCGGTCATCCGAACGCGGCCCGCTTCTTCAGGCGCCGCTGCATCGCCCGGGCGCGCCGCGCGACCCTGCGGACGGCCGCGTTGCGCGGGATGAAGGAGAGCTGGGACGGCAGCGCGCCGGGCAGGGCGAGCGCGGTCAGGCGGCGGCGCTTGAAGTAGCGCCAGGTGCGCTCGTTCAGGTGGGAGGCGAGGTAGCGCTCGGCGACCGGGCGCAGGTCCGGGTAGATCTGGTTCTGCATCGCGTAACCGACCGCGCTGACCAGCCCGTTGATGTGGGTCGGCACCGGCTTCGTGCCCGGCTCGTCCGCCAGGTCGGGCACCAGCGCGTCCACGAGGGTGACCGGCACGCGGTTGCTGTTCTGGTACGGGGTCAGGCGCTCCAGCAGCAGCTCCGTGCCGGCGCGGGCGGTCGGCAGGCCGTAGAAGACGGACGCCGTCAGCAGCGCGGTGGAGAAGCAGCCGACCACGAGCGCGGGCCGTTTGCGCTGGTAGAGCACCTCGGCGAGGACCGGTGTGGCCAGTACGGTCAGCGCGGCGCCGAGCTGTTCCGCCTCCCGCTCCAGCGCACGGGACCAGCGGGCCGGCGCCGACGGGTGCGGCTTGAACACCACCTCGCGGTGCCCGCGCCGGACCACGCCGCGCACCATCCGGACGTGCAGCTCCTCCTCTTCCTCGGGCGTGAGGATGCCGAGCGCCGACAGGTACTGCCCCAGAAGCAGCGCGGCGCCTTCCGGTACGGCGTGCAGCGCCGGGTCGTCGAAGTCCGCGGCCAGGTCGGCGAGCACCTCCCGGAACGCCGCGTCCGGCACGGCCTCCGCGCCCACCCCGAACTCGGTGAGGAGCAGCGGCTTCAGGCCGGGCACGAGGTCCAGGTGCAGCAGGCGGCGGACCCGGGTGCCGACCAGCGGGTCCAGCTTGTTGCGCGTCGGGCCGTAACTCATCAGGCCGTCCGCGTACACGTCGACCGGCGCGTCCGGGAAGAGCTGCGCCAGTGCCAGCGCCGGGTGGACCTGGAGGGACTCCACGACCAGCTCGATCTCGTCCTCGCCCAGCTCCCACAGCAGCCGCAGGTACCGCTCCCACAGCGGGACGTCGTCCGGGCGCGGGGACCAGCCGCCGGGGTGGAACGGGCGGATCGTCTCGTTCCACGACAGGACCCGGTCGAAGCGGCCGCGCAGCCGCTCGAAGCCGGGCATCCGGTCCACCGGCGTGGCGGTCTCCGGGGTCGCCGCGTTGTTGCTGACCAGCAGCAGCCGGCGGTCGGCCGGCCCGAAGCGGTCCGCGTCCAGCGCGGCGGCCAGCGTCGCGGCCCCGTACAGGGTGGACGCCAGGAAGAGCTGCGTACGCGGCCGGCCCGGCCGGTGCTCGGCGTCGGTACGGGGGGCCATCAGACGGCCACCTCCGCCGGAACCGGGCGCCGGCGCAGCCGTCGCAGACGGGAGGCACGCTGCGTGTCCATGGAATTCAGTGCTTCCTTCAGTACGTCCTGCGGCATTCTTCTCAGCGCCGCCGCGCTCAGTGCGCGCAATTGACGGGCGACCTGCGGTTCGAATCGTTCGATCGAACCGAGGTGATGGGCAATGATGGCGCAATAAGTGCGGACGGCTTTCGGCAGCAGCCGGTCCGCTTCCCGGTCCTGTGCCGTTTCTTCGATGACCTGGTCAAATGCGCGGATGAAATCGAGCTGCCGCACATCGCCGATCTGGGTGAGGGAGGACGCCACCCCGCGCCGGTAGAAGACACCGAGCAGCCCGGACACCGCCATCGACCGGGCCGCACGGTGCAGCCGCCAGATCCACGGCCGGT
Source organism: Streptomyces sp. NPDC045470 (assembly GCF_040646595.1). Lineage (NCBI taxonomy): Bacteria > Bacillati > Actinomycetota > Actinomycetes > Kitasatosporales > Streptomycetaceae > Streptomyces > Streptomyces sp. NPDC045470. The sequence goes on along the minus strand of NZ_JBEZAN010000016.1, from coordinate 45,781 downwards.
CCTCCGCGGTGCGCAGACCGTGCCGGAAGTGCAGCAGTCCGTCGTCCAGCAGCCGCCGGTGGTAGATGCCGGCCCAGGCGAAGGCGTAGTCGACGGAGGTGGAGCGGTCGGCGGGCAGGATCAGCGCGCGCGGGTCCAGCACGGTGTTCCGGCGGCCGTGCGGCACGCGGTGCACGGAACGGGCGCGCGCGGTGCACTGCACATGGTCCGTACGGACGAAGTCGCACCCCAACCCCTCGATGGTGGCGAGGAGTTGCCCGTAGTACCCGGGCGCCAGCCAGTCGTCACCGTCCAGGAAGGTCACGTACTCGCCGTTGGCCGCGTCCAGGCCGGTGTTGCGGGCGGTGGCCAGGCCACCGTTCTGCTCGTGCCGCAGCACCCGCGCGCCGGGCAGCTCGCCCTCGGCGCGCGCCAGGATCTGCGGCGTCTCGTCCCGCGAGCAGTCGTCCACCAGCAGGAATTCGAAGTCCTCACGGGCGTTGGCCGCCAGGCTTCGCAGGGTGTCGGGCGCATATGTCTGCACGTTGTAGAACGGCACGACGACGGAGAGCTTAACCACCCGGGTGACGTTAGGCGCGGTCCCGGCATTCGTCTTGACGGGACGCGGGCTCCACGGTGAACGAAGAATGGCGGGATGGTTAACCGGGCAATTCGGCCGGCCGGTTCGCTGTCCCGCGTCGCGCTGTTAACCCGTTGTTGCGGCACAGTTGGCCCGCCGAACGGAACGCCTTCCTAGCGTTTTCGTCGTGCCCACTCGTACCACTTCCCAGCCGCGTGTCGCGGTGCTCGCGGATTCGGACACCCGATGGAAATGGGGCGCTTCGACAGCGCACCGTATTCAATCGGACATCCGTCTGGACGGATATCTGCTCCGCGGCCGCGCCACCCCCACGGTCCGCCAGCTCGACGAGGTCGGCGCCCGTGCGGAGACGCTGCGCGAGATCCGCGGCGCGGACTTCCTGGAGCTGATGAAGGACACCACGCGGTACGACGTGGTCGTCCTCGCCTGCGTCGGCGGCGCCGTGCAGGCGATGCTGCACGGCCTCGCCCGCGCCTGGCGCGGCGCGGCCCGGCGGCCCGTCGTCGTCACCGGCTACGTCGGCGTCGTCTACGAGAAGCTCGCCGACGGCCTGCTGCTGCGGCACGGAGCGGACGTCGTCCTCGCCAACTCCCGCCACGACGCGGAGCGTTTCCGCGCGGTGTACGAAGGCGTCGGCGCGGACAGCGGCAGCGTCGTCGAGTGCGCCCTGCCCTTCCTGGGCGGTGCCCCGTACGCACCCGCCGACGACCGCCCGCACACGGTCGTCTTCGCCGCCCAGCCCTCCGTACCGGACCGCCGCGAGGACCGTACGTACCTCCTGCGCCGCGCCGCCGCACACGCCCGCCGCAACCCCGGCCGCGAGGTGCTGATCAAGCTGCGCAGCAAGCCCGGCGAACACACCACACACATCGAGGAACTCCCGTACCAGAAACTGGCCGCCCGCCTCCCCGGCGGCCTGCCCCCCAACTGCCGCCTCGCGTACGGCAACATGGGCGACGTCCTGGACCGCACCGACCTCCTGGTGACCGTCAGCTCGACCGCCGCACTGGAATCCCTGCACCGCGGCATCCCCACCGCCGTCCTCACCGACCTCGGCATCCGCGAAGTCCTCGGCAACCACCACTTCCTCGGCTCCGGCTGCCTCGCCTCCTGGGACGAACTCGACGCCGGACACCACCCCGACCCCGACCCGGACTGGCTGGACCGCCAAGGCGTGGCCCCCGGCTCCCGCTACGCCACCGCCTTCGACGCCGCCCGCACCCGCGTCACCGCTCTGCGCGCCGCAGACCGCCTGCCGCCCCTCACCCCGTACTACACACCCCGCACCGCCCCCGGCCACCTCCCCGGCATCCTCGCCCGCCACGGCCTCGGCCCCGAGGGCGAACCGCTGCCAGGACGGACCGCCGAACCCGCGGAGACCGGCGGCCTGCGACGGCTCGCCCGCGACACCGTGCGCGACGCCGCCCGCGGGGCCTACCGCCACGGCGTCCAGCGCGTCGCGCCCGCCATCCGCCGCTGGGGACAGCTGTGAGCCGCCCACCCGCCCGCTCCCGGAGCCCGCACGGCCCCCGGAAGGAGCCCGCAATGCCGACCACCCCGAGCCGTACGGCCGTGCCCACCGTCGTGGCCGTCATCCCCGCCCGCGGCGGCTCCAAGGGCGTACCCGCCAAGAACCTCGCCGCCGTCGGCGGCGTCCCGCTGATCGCCCGCGCGGTCCGCGAATGCCGCGCGGCCCGCCGGGTCACCGACGTCGTGGTCTCCACGGACGACGCGGCGATCGCCGCCGCGGCGCGCGGCGCGGGCGCCGTCGTCGTACGCCGCCCCGGCACCATCGCGGGCGACACGGCCACCAGCGAGGCCGCGGTCCTGCACGCCATGGACGCCTACGAGGCCGAGCACGGCAGGCCCGTCGACGCGGTCCTGCTCGTCCAGTGCACCAGCCCCTTCCTGATCAGCGAGGACATCGACGCGGTCGCCGCCGCGGTCGTCGAGACCGGTGCGGACAGCGCGCTGACCGTGGCCCCGTTCCACGGCTTCGTATGGCGCGAAGGCGCCGACGCGGCGGTCGAGGCGGAGGCCGCCCCCACGATTCCCGGCGGCACCGGTGTCAACCACGACAAAGCCTTCCGCCCCCGCCGCCAGGACCGCCCCCAGGACTACCTGGAGACCGGCGCCGCCTACGCCATGGACGCCGCCGGCTTCCGCGCCGCCGGGCACCGCTTCTTCGGCCGTACGGAACTGGTCCGCACCGATCCGGCCCGCGTGCTGGAGGTCGACGACCCGCACGACCTGGCGCGCGCCCGCGCCCTCGCGCCCCTGCTGGACACTGCGCGCCCCGGCGCGCTGCCGACCCGCGACGACATCGACGCGGTCGTCCTCGACTTCGACGGCACCCAGACCGACGACCGGGTGCTCGTCGACTCCGACGGACGGGAGATGGTCGCCGTGCACCGCGGCGACGGCCTCGGTATCGCCGCCCTGCGCAAGGCGGAACTGAAGCTGCTCATCCTGTCCACGGAAGTGAACCCGGTCGTCGCCGCACGGGCCAGGAAACTGCGCCTGCCCGTGCTCCACGGCATCGACCGCAAGGACCTCGCGCTCAAGCAGTGGTGCGAGGAACAGGGCATCGCGCCCGAGCGCGTGCTCTACGTCGGCAACGACGTCAACGACCTCCCGTGCTTCGGCCTCGTCGGCTGGCCCGTGGCGGTCGCCGGCGCCCACGACGTCGTACGCGGCGCCGCCCGCGCCGTCACCTCCACCCCCGGAGGCAGCGGCGCGATCCGCGAGATCGCCTCGTGGATCCTCGGCCCGACCCTCTGACCAGGTAAGGAACTCACCCAGATGACCAGCAACCCCCGCCTTCGCACCCTCGGCGACCGCCTCGTCGGCCCCGGCCGTCCCGTCTACGTCACCGGTGAGATCGGCATCAACCACAACGGCGACCTGGAGAACGCCTTCGCGCTCATCGACGCCGCCGCGGACGCCGGCTGCGACGCCGTGAAGTTCCAGAAGCGCACCCCCGAGATCTGCACCCCGCGTGACCAGTGGGACATCGAGCGGGACACCCCCTGGGGCCGGATGACCTACATCGACTACCGCCACCGCGTGGAGTTCGACGAGGACGGCTACCGCGCCATCGACGAGTACGCCAAGAAGCGCGGCATCGCCTGGTTCGCCTCCCCGTGGGACGTCGAGTCCGTCGCCTTCCTGGAAAAGTTCGACATCCCCGCCTACAAGGTCGCCTCCGCCTCCCTCACCGACGACGAACTGCTGCGCGCACTGCGCGCCACCGGCCGCACGGTGATCCTCTCCACCGGCATGTCCACCCCCAAGCAGATCCGGCACGCCGTCGAGGTGCTGGGCAGCGACAACATCGTCCTGTGCCACGCCACTTCGACCTACCCCGCCAAGGCCGGAGAGCTGAACCTCCGCATGATCCACACCCTCCAGGCCGAATACCCCAACGTCCCGATCGGCTACAGCGGCCACGAGACCGGCCTGCAGACCACCCTCGCCGCCGTCGCCCTCGGCGCCGCCTTCGTCGAACGCCACATCACCCTCGACCGCGCCATGTGGGGCTCCGACCAGGCCGCCTCCGTCGAGCCCCAGGGCCTGACCCGCCTGGTCCGCGACATCCGCACCATCGAGGACTCCCTCGGCGACGGCGTCAAGAAGGTCTACGACAGCGAACTCGGCCCGATGAAGAAGCTGCGCCGCGTCGCCGGCGTCGTCGCCGAGGCGGAGGCCGCCGACCGCGAGCCGGTCTCCGCCTGACCCGTACCCGTACTCACCTCCGTACGGCCGCACCCGCCCGCGCACGACGCTCCAGACGCCTGACGAACGGGACGTACCCACCGTGAGCTCACCAGACAGGGCCTGTGGCCCGCCCCGGGAGGCGGCGGGGACTCCCGCCCGCCGCCTCCTGGGGGTCCCCCGGCAGCGCCGCAGATCCGCCGCGCACCGCGCCGGGACCGGGGAGACGGCTCAGCACACCCGTGCCACCGGGCGGGCGGCCCGACGCGACGCGCGGCGCGCGGCCGCGGGCACCCTCGCCTTCGTCGAGAGCCCGGTCCAGTTGCTGAACGTCCTGGAATGGGCGTACCGCGAACAGGCCACGGACCTCACGGTCGTCGTCCTCGCCCCGCGCGACCCGATGACCCGCGGCCAGCTCCGGCGGATGGCCGAACTCGCCCGCGAAGAAGGCTTCTCCGTACGGTGGGAAGAAGCCCGCGGGGGAGCCGCCGCACCCCTGCGCACCATCGGCGGTCTCACCCCCCGGCTGCGACGCGCCGGCCGCGTCGTCATCGGCGACCCCTTCTCCCGCTACGTCCAGCTCCTGCTCACCCTCACCAGCGCCCGCGATCTCGTCGTGGTCGACGACGGCACGGCCACGATGGAGTTCGTCACCCAACTGGCCAACGGTGAAAGCCTCGTACGCTGGCACCGCCACGGCGGCCGCGGCCCGCGCGACCTGCTCTTCGCACCGTGCGCGGCCGCCGCCCGCCGCCGGCTCGCCCCCGGCCGTCGCCGCCGGGCCGTGGCCCTCTTCACCTCGATGCCCGTCGACCCGCCACCGGGCATCGCCACCCTGTCGAACGAATTCGCCTGGACCAGACGGCGGTTCGGGCCGCCCCGGCTCACCCGCGGCGCGGACATCGTCGGCACCTCCCTCGTCGAGACCGGCGTCGTCGACCCCGACCGCTACCTGACGGCCGTCGCCGCACTCGCCCGGGACCACGGCGCCACCCGCTACTTCGCCCACCGGCGTGAATCGGCCACCAAACTTCACCGCATCGCCACCGAGACCGGCCTCGAGGTGGTCCGCCCCGACCTGCCCCTGGAACTCATCGCCCGGCGCGGACCCGTTGGCCGCCTCGTGCTCAGCTTCCCGTCCACCGTGGTCCACACACTGCCGCTCGCCCTCGCCGGAACCGAGGTCGGCGTCGCCGTCTGCGACATCGACCCGACCTGGCTGACCAGCAAGGCGTCCCCACGCGCCGAAGGTTTCCTGTCCGGCGTGACCGGCACCGCACGGGCCGTACGACGCCTCCCCGCGGCGCCGTCGACGCCGGGGGCCGAACCGCCGCACGGGGCGCCCGAGGCGACCGGCACCCCTGATTCCGGAAAGAAGCGGAACCGATACTGATACCCCCGTGATGACTGCTCCATGCGCCGGGCGGCCTAGATTTCCTTCCCCTAACGGGCTGAACTTTTGTTGATCGAGGGACAGTTGCCCCAACCGCACCCGTAACCTTCAACGGGTGAACCACTTGATGTCCCGCGAGGCCGCAACCGAAGACGCCCCTGCCGGGGAACCGCTGCCCGGCGCGCTGCCGGAAGAGCTGTGCGCCGAACTGATCGCGTTCCGCCGCGACTTGCACATGCACCCCGAGCTCGGCAACCAGGAGTTCCGCACCACCGCCGCGCTCAAGGCGCGCCTTGAGCGGGCCGGCCTCACCCCACGCGTCCTGTCCATCGGCACCGGCCTGATCTGTGACATCACGCCCGGTCTCACCCCTTGGGACGGCGGGCAACCGCTGCTCGCCCTGCGCGCCGACATCGACGCGCTGCCGATTCCCGACGTGAAGACGGTGCCCTACCGCTCGACCGTCCCCAACCGCGCACACGCCTGCGGCCACGACGTCCACACCACCGTCGTCCTCGGCGCCGGCCTCCTCCTCGCCGAACTGGCCCGCGAAGGCCGGCTGCCGCGCCCCGTACGCCTCCTCTTCCAGCCCGCCGAGGAAGCGCTGCCCGGCGGCGCCACCGATGTGATCGGCACCGGGGCGCTCGACGGGGTCGGACGCATCCTCGCCGTGCACTGCGACCCCCGCGTCGACGCCGGCCGCATCGGGCTGCGCACCGGAGCGATCACCTCCGCCTGCGACCGTCTGGAGGTCACCCTCGACGGCCCCGGCGGCCACACCGCCCGGCCCCACCTGACCACCGACCTCGTCACGGCCGCCGCCCGCGTCGTCGTCGACGTCCCCGCCCTCCTCTCCCGGCGCGTCGACACCCGTGCCGGTCTCGCGGTGACCTGGGGACGCCTGGACGTGGGCCACGCCTGCAACGTCATCCCCCAGCACGCGGAGCTGGCCGGCACGGTGCGCTGCCTGGACCTCGACGCCTGGCGCGGCGCACCCGACATGGTGCACGCGGCGATCGACGAGGTCGCTGCGCTGTACGGGGCGAAGTGCCAGGTCACCTACGTGAGGGGCGTACCACCGGTCGTGAACGAACCGGTCTCCACCCAGCTCCTGCACGACGCGATGGCCGCCCGCCGCGGCTCACACGCCGTCGAAGGCACCGAGCAGTCCCTCGGCGGCGAGGACTTCTCCTGGTACCTGGAACACGTCCCCGGCGCCATGGCCCGCCTCGGCGTCCGCCCCCCGGGCAGCACGGCCCGCTTCGACCTCCACCGAGGCGACTTCGACGTGGACGAAAGCTCGATCCGCGCCGGGGTGGAACTGTTCACGGCGGCGGCGTTGCTGGGGTAGTGCGGTCTGGTGGGGGCGCGATGGGGTCGGTGGCGAGGGCTCGGGTCCACTCTCCCCCAACCTTCGGCCGGGGGCGCCCCCACGGCATCCTTTAGCCAAGGCGCATCGGATAGTGGGCCAGTGTCCGGACTGCCTGCGGGGAGACCCCGGAATGTCCCCGAGCCCTGACCGTCGGGCGGCTGTCCCAGGCGATCGGGCTGTGCACTCTCACAAGCCCGAGAGCCCGTCCCTCGCGCACAGCGCGAGGACGGCCGCTCTCCCGCGCACAGCGCGACGGGGCCCCGTCTCCTGCGCACAGCACGAGGGGCCCTTCTCCCGCGCGGAGCAGCGGGAGGCGCCCCGGAGGGGCGCAGCGGTGGCGCCGAAGCTCCCGTGAGCCTCTGCACCAGGTGGGCGCGCACCAGGGTGATCGTTCTTTTTCTCCCCCCACCGGGCCGAGCTCGCCAATCCGACCGGAGGGGCGTGCAGGGGGCCATCCCCGCAGGCAGTCCGGACACTGGCCCACGTATCCGATGCACCTTAACTAAAGGATGCCGAGGAGATGGCCCCCTGCGCGCCCCGCCCCACGACGCAAGCAATGCGAACCGCGCAAGGCCCACCACCCCCACCCGCCGCGCCGGCGGCCCGGCGGCCCGGCGGCCCGGTGGCCCGGTGGCCCGGCCGGGAGGAACAATCAGATAACGGCCACGCAGTGAAGGGTTTTGCGCCAGGTCTACGCGCGTTAATCTCCCGTCAAGCCAGCGCCACCGTGGGCGCTGTGAGCGAAGGGAAGGCCCCGTGCGTCGGGTCACCAGGTTTGCCGCCGCGGCCAGCGCCTCCGCGTTTCTCGCGGTCACCGCCACCGCTTGCGGCCAGAGCTTCGCCGAGGCGAACCGGGCCAGCCATGCCGGTGTCGGGCTCGCGTTCGACATCGGCGGGCGGGACGACCACTCCTTCAACGAGGCGGCCGCCCGCGGCACCGAGAACGCCAGGAAGAAGCTGGGCGTCAACGTCAAGATGCTGACCGCGAAGAACGGCGAGACGGAGGCGGACCGCGAGCAGCGGCTCACGTCGTTCGCCGAGGCCGGATACAACCCGGTCATAGGGGTCGGTTTCGCCTACAGCCGGTCCATCGAGAACGTCGCCAAGGATTTCCCGGAGACGACGTTCGGCGTCGTGGACGCGGTGCCGCAGGGCAAGAACGTGGACGCGATGGTCTTCGCGGAGCACGAGGGCTCGTACCTGGCGGGCGTCGCCGCCGCGCTCAAGAGCAAGAACCACAAGGTCGGCTTCATCGGCGGCGTGAACAACGCGCTGATCCAGAAGTTCCAGGCCGGTTTCGAGCAAGGTGTGCGGGACACCGACCCGAACACCAAGATCACGTCGCAGTACCTGTACCCCAACAACGACAAGGGGTTCAACGATCCGGCCGCCGCGAAGGCCAAGGCCGGCGGCATGCTGGACAGCGGTATCGACGTGATCTACTCCGCGGCCGGCCAGTCGGGCGCGGGCGCCATCGAGGCGATCAGCAAGCGCAAGGGCGCCTGGGCGATCGGCGTGGACTCCGACCAGTACCTTCAGCCGGGCCTGGCGAAGTACAAGGACTGCATCCTGACGTCGGTGGTCAAGAACGTGGACGTGGCGGTGTTCGACCTGATCAAGAGCGTCGAGGACGGCAAGCCGTTGACGGGCGTGCACGCGTACGACATGAAGAAGAAGGGCGTCACGCTCGCCACGTCGGGCGGCTTCATCAAGGACATCCAGCCGCAGATCGACGCCGCCCGGCAGAAGATCGTCGAGGGCAAGGTGAAGGTCAAGGAGACGCCGTAGCAGGGCGCCGGACGGTGTCCCGCCGCATCGCGGCCCGATACCGTGCGCCCCACCGCGGCCGCGGAGACACCCCGGCCGGATCACCGTCCGGCCGCGGACAGACCCCGGCCGAATCACCACGCGGCCGCGGACACACCCCCGCCCGCGCCCCCGACGGCCGGTATTCGCTGCCGCCGTCCGCCCAAGGACACGCCGTCCGCCCAGGACATGGCCAAGGACAACCACCCCCGAGGGGAGTGCGCCATCAACGCAGCACCCACGATCAGCCGCCCGGCGAAGCCGGGCCCCGCAGCCGTCGAACTCCGCGGTATCACCAAGCGTTTCCCCGGTGTCGTCGCCAACCACGACATCGACCTGACCGTGCGCCGCGGCACCGTGCACGCCCTGTGCGGCGAGAACGGCGCGGGCAAGTCGACGCTGATGAAGATCCTTTACGGCATGCAGAAGCCGGACGAGGGCACCATCACGCTCGACGGCGAGCAGGCGGCACTGGGCACCCCGGCGGACGCCATCGCCCGCGGCATCGGCATGGTGCACCAGCACTTCATGCTGGCCGACAACCTCACCGTCCTGGAGAACGTGGTCCTCGGCGCGGAGAAGCTGCACGGCATCGCCGGCAGGGCCCGCGCCAAGATCATGGAGATCTCGGACGCGTACGGACTCGCCGTCCGGCCCGACGTCCTCGTGGAGGACCTCGGCGTCGCGGACCGGCAGCGGGTGGAGATCCTCAAGGTCCTCTACCGCGGCGCCCGTACGCTCATCCTCGACGAGCCGACCGCGGTCCTGGTCCCGCAGGAGGTCGACGCGCTCTTCGACAACCTGCGGGAGCTGAAGTCCGAGGGCCTGACCGTCATCTTCATCTCGCACAAGCTGGGCGAGGTGCTGTCCGTCGCGGACGACATCACCGTCATCCGCCGGGGCACCACCGTCGCCTCGGTGGAGCCGTCGAAGACCACGCCGAAGCAGCTCGCCGAGCTGATGGTGGGCAGCGAACTGCCGTCCCCGGAGACGCGTGAGTCGACGGTGACGGACACACCGATGCTGGGCGTCGCGGATCTCCGTCTGAGCGCCACCGACTCCGACGGCGTCGTACGGACCGTGCTGGACGGCATCACCTTCACCATTCACAAGGGCGAGGTGCTCGGCGTCGCCGGCGTGGAGGGCAACGGACAGGCCGAACTGGTCGAGGCGATCATCGGCACCCGCGCCTTGGACACCGGCACCGTGACGCTGGACGGGCAGGACCTGTCCGGCGCCAGCACGCGCAAGCGCCGCGAGGACGGCATCGGTTACGTACCCGAGGACCGCCACCGGCACGGCCTGCTCCTGGAGGCACCCCTGTGGGAGAACCGCGTCCTGGGGCACGTCACGGAGCGCCCGAACAGCAAGGGCCGGCTGCTCGACCTGGCCGGTGCCCGTAAGGACACCGAGCGGATCGTCGCCGAGTACGACGTACGGACGCCCGGTATCGAGGTGACGGCGGCCTCGCTGTCCGGCGGCAACCAGCAGAAGCTGATCGTCGGCCGGGAGATGAGCCATCACCCCAAGCTGCTGATCGCCGCCCACCCCACGCGCGGCGTGGACGTCGGCGCGCAGGCGCAGATCTGGGAGCAGATCCGCGCGGCGCGCCGGGAGGGCCTGGCGGTCCTGCTGATCTCTGCCGACCTGGACGAGCTGATCGGGCTCTCCGACACCCTGCGGGTGATGTACCGGGGCCGGCTGGTCGCGGACGCCGACCCCGCGACCATCACCCCGGAGGAGTTGGGCTCGGCCATGACCGGTGCCGCCAGCGGTCACCTCACCGCTGAAGACGCTGAGACGCGCGAGGGTGGTGACCGGGAGTGAAGACGCTGACCAGGTCGTTCACCAAGGACAAGGTGCTGTTGGCGCTCGCGGCGCCGCTGCTGGCCGTCGCCGCCGCGTTCGTCATCAGTTCGCTGGTCTTCCTGGCGTCGGGCGAGAACCCGCTGCGCGCCTACTGGATCATGGTCGATTACGGCCATTACAGCGACAGCCAGGTCTGGATCGTCAACAAGGCGGTGCCGTACTACCTGTCGGCACTGGCGGTAGCCATCGGCTTCCGGATGAACCTGTTCAACATCGGTGTGGACGGGCAGTACCGGCTGGCGGCCTTCGCGGCGGCCGCGGTCGGCGGCGCGATCGCGCTGCCCGGCGCGCTCCAGATCGTCCTGCTCATCGTGATCGCCATGCTGGTGGGCGCGGTGTGGGCGGGCATCGCGGGCGTACTGAAGACCTCGCGCGGCGTCAGCGAGGTGATCACCACGATCATGCTGAACGCCATCGCCGCCTCCGTGATCGGCTACTTCCTCCAGGACGGCCGCCTCGCGATCAAGGACGGCAACCTCCTGCACACGAAGTTCCTGCCGGAGTCCAGCCACTTCTTCAGCTTCCCGACCGACCCCAAGCCGGTCTACGGCTTCGTGCTGATCGCGGCGCTGGCCGGCTTCGTCTACTGGTTCGTGCTCAACCGCACCCGCTTCGGTTTCGACCTGCGCGCGGTGGGTGCTTCCGAGCCGGCCGCCGAGGCGAGCGGCGTCAGCGTCAAGCGCATGGTGGTCATCTCCATGCTGCTCTCTGGTGCCGCGGCGGGCCTGGTGGGCATGCCGACCCTGCTCAACGAGTCCTTCAACTACGGCACCGACTTCCCGGCCGGCATCGGCTTCACCGGCATCGCCATCGCGCTGCTGGGCCGCAACCACCCGGTGGGCATGGCGTTCGGCGCGCTGTTGTGGGCGTTCCTCGACCGCACCGGCTCCCGCCTGGAGTTCGAGGGGTACGCACAGGAGATCGTCGGCGTCATCCAGGGCGTGATCGTGCTGTGCGTGGTCATCGCGTACGAGATCGTGCGCCGGTACGGGCTGCGCGCCCAGCAGCGCAAGGTCGGCGAGGAGCTGGCCGCCCAGGCCCGTACGAACCCAGGTGAGAACGACAAGGCGGAGGCGACCGCGTGAGTACCGAACTCAAGCCCGCGGCCCGGCCCGGCGCCAGTGCGTCGCGGGGCGGCCGCCGCAAGCTGACCTACCCCGTCATCCTGCTGATCGTCGCCGGGGCGATCGTCGCGGTGTCCCTGCTGCGCGCGGTGACCGGCACCGACGACCTGACCTCGGCCGGACAGTTCAGCGCGGCGCTCGCCGCCGCCACCTCGATCGGCCTGGCCGGTCTCGGCGGCCTGTGGGCCGAGCGGGCCGGCGTGGTCAACATCGGCCTCGAAGGCATGATGATGCTCGGCTCGTTCGCGGCCGGCTGGATCGGCTGGCAGCACGGCCCATGGGCCGCCGCGGCCGTCGGCATCCTGGGCGGCGCCCTCGGCGGGCTGGTGCACGCGATCGCCACCGTCAGCTTCGGCGTCGACCACATCGTCTCCGGTGTGGCGATCAACATCCTGGCGCTGGGCGCGACGCAGTACCTGGCCACGCTGTGGTTCGGGGCGGAGGGCAGCGCGGCGATGCGGGCGGGCGGCAACGACAAGCAGTCGCCGCCGATGGCCGACATGCCGACGTTCACGGTCCCGGGCCTCTCGGACGCGTTGCGATCCCTCGAAAACCACCACTGGTTCCTGGTCTCCGACGTGGCCGGCATCCTGGGTGGCCTGGTCACCAACGTCTCCTGGCTCACCGTGCTGGCCGTACTGCTCTTCGTCGGCACCTTCTACCTGCTGTGGCGCTCCTCCTTCGGCCTGCGGCTGCGGTCCTGCGGCGAGGCGCCGGTCTCGGCGGAGTCGCTGGGCGTCAACGTCTACACGTACAAGTACGCGGCGGTGCTGGTCTCCGGTGCGCTGGCCGGGCTCGGCGGCGCGTTCCTGTCCATCAGCACGCACTTCTTCCAGGACGGGCAGACCGGCGGCCGCGGCTACATCGGCCTGGCCACGATGATCTTCGGCAACTGGCGGCCCGGCGGGGTCGCGATGGGTGCGGGCCTGTTCGGCTTCATGGACGCCATGCAACTGCGCAGCGGCGGCCCGACCGTGCACGCGCTGCTGCTGGGCCTGGCCGCGCTGCTCGCCGTCCTGGCGCTGTTCCGCCTGCGCGCGGCCAAGCGCGCCCAGGGGGCGGTCGCGGGTGTCGCGGCGGTCCTCCTCGTCCTCTGGTACTTCCTCACCGACGCGGTGCCGCTGGAGCTCGTCGAGGCCAGCCCGTACATCGCCACGCTGCTGGTGCTGGCGTTGTTCGCGCAGCGGCTGCGGCCCCCGAAGGCCAACGGCAAGCCGTACCGGCGGGGGCAGGGCACATGACGGACGATGGCCGGATGAACGAAGGCCGGAACGACGACGGCCGGGCACCGGTCGACTGGGAGACGCTCCGTGAGGCGGCCCGGGACGCGATGTCCCGGGCGTACGCCCCGTACTCCGGCTACCCGGTCGGCGCCGCGGCCCTGGTGGACGACGGCCGTACGGTCGTCGGCTGCAACGTGGAGAACGCCTCGTACGGACTGGGCCTGTGCGCCGAGTGCGGCCTGGTCTCCGCGCTGGCCGCCACCGGCGGCGGCCGGCTGACCGCGTTCACCTGCGTGGACGGCCGGGGCGAACTGCTCGTGCCGTGCGGCCGCTGCCGCCAGTTGCTGTACGAGCACGGTGGCCCCGGCCTGCTGGTCGACAGCGGGGAGGCGGGCGTCCGACGCCTGGACGACCTCCTCCCCGACGCGTTCGGCCCCCAGCACCTGGCCCGCTGACGGCCCACCGGCCCGCACCGCACCCCAGCGGTGCGGGCCCCTCGATCTCCCGGCTCTATGCGTGTAGAACTGAACACGCCCGCTCGCCGCGTCGTTCCCGGGTACAGGGACGGGCTGAGCCGGCCGTTCCACGAAAGGAAGCCCAGATGGACGTCATCTCGGTCATCCGCGCCAAGCGCGACAAGCAGGAGCTGACCCCCGAGCAGATCGACTGGGTCATCGACGCCTACACGCGCGGCGAGGTGGCCCACGAGCAGATGTCGGCCCTCGCGATGGCCGTCTTCCTCAACGGCATGAACCGTACGGAGATCGCCCGCTGGACCGCCGCCATGATCGCCTCCGGCGAGCGGATGGACTTCGCCGGCCTGGCCCGCCCGACCGCCGACAAGCACTCCACCGGCGGCGTCGGCGACAAGATCACCCTGCCGCTCGCGCCCCTCGTCGCCGCCTGCGGCGCGGCCGTACCCCAGCTCTCCGGCCGCGGCCTCGGCCACACCGGCGGCACCCTCGACAAGCTGGAGGCCATCCCCGGCTGGCGCGCGCTGCTCTCCAACGCCGAGATGATGGACGTACTCGACCGCGTCGGCTCCGTCATCTGCGCCGCGGGCGACGGCCTGGCTCCCGCCGACAAGAAGCTGTACGCGCTGCGCGACGTCACCGCCACCGTCGAGGCCATCCCGCTGATCGCCTCCTCGATCATGTCCAAGAAGATCGCCGAGGGCACCGGCTCGCTCGTCCTGGACGTCAAGGTCGGCTCCGGCGCCTTCATGAAGAACATCGAGGACGCCCGCGAACTGGCCACCACCATGGTCGAACTCGGCACCGACCACGGCGTACGGACCTCCGCGCTGCTCACCGACATGTCCACCCCCCTCGGCCTGACCGCCGGCAACGCCCTCGAAGTCCGCGAATCGGTGGAGGTCCTGGCGGGCGGCGGCCCGGCCGACGTCGTCGAACTCACCCTCGCGCTGGCCCGCGAGATGCTCGACGCGGCCGGCCTGGAGGACGCCGACCCGGCCAAGGCCCTCGCCGACGGCTCCGCCATGGACCACTGGCGCCGCATGATCCAGGCCCAGGGTGGCGACCCCGACGCCCCGCTCCCGGTCGCCCGCGAACAGCACACCGTCAACGCCTCCTCCTCCGGCGTCCTGACCACCCTCGACGCGTACGCGGTGGGCGTCTCCGCCTGGCGCCTGGGCGCCGGCCGCGCCCGCAAGGAGGACCCGGTCCAGGCGGGCGCGGGCATCGAACTCCACGCCAAGCCCGGCGACGAGGTCAAGGAGGGCCAGCCCCTGCTCACCCTCCACACCGACACCCCTGAAAAGTTCCCCTACGCCCTCGAAGCCCTCGACGGCGGCGTCCTGATCGCCCCGCCCGGCACGGACTTCACCCCGAACCCGGTGGTGCTGGACCGCATCGGCTGATCCGGCCCCGCACCGCCGCCGTCGGGCGCGCTCCTTCCGGGGCGCGCCCGACGCGCGCCGCGCCCCGACCGGTGCTGTCCTGGAAGCACCCGACCGCGAGGAGACCGGCGATGGCGAAGAAGAAGGACGACTTCAGCAAGGGCGACAAGGTCACCTGGAAGAGCCACGGCAGTGAGGCCGTCGGCAAGGTGGAGAAGAAGATCACGAGCCGTACGGAGGAAGCGGGCCGCACGGTGGACGCCTCGCCGGACGACCCGCAGTACAAGGTCCGCAGCGAGAAGTCCGGCGGCTCGGCCGTGCACAAGCCCGGCGCCCTGAAGAAGAAGCGGTCCTGAGGCCATGGCGAAGACGGAGGACGAACAGGACACCGTCTGGGAGGACTTCAAGGACGCGGTGAACATGTCCCCGTCCGAGCTGGAGTCCTGGTTGAGGAAGGACGAGTCCAAGGAGTCGGGGCAGCACAAGGGGGGTGGGGAGTCCGTGGGCCACGAGTCGGGCCGCCGAATCGTTTCGCTGCTGCGCACCAAGCGTGCGGATCTTTCGGACGACGATTACGCGCACATGCGCAAGGTGACGGGGTACGTCCACCGCCATCTCGCGCAGAAGCCGTCGGGGGACGTGAAGGAGACGACATGGCGGTATTCGTTGATGAACTGGGGGCATGATCCGTTGAAGGGGTGAGGGGATGAATCGTTCGGGTGAACGGGACCGGTGGACCAGTGCCGGTCCTGTTCGGCATGCTGGGATCGGTGCCACAACACGTAAGGAGACCGCCATGAGTGCACTCCCCGCCGACCCCGCTCCGGCGGAGTACTGGGATGAGCTGCTCCGCTTCCGGCAGGAAGCGGACTGGCCAGAGGGCAGCAAGGTGGAGATTCATGATGGAGTCATCGTTGTGTCACCACCACCGGCCGCACCGCACAACCGCATCGCCGCCAAGGTCCAGCGCAGCCTGTACTCAGTGCTGCCGAAGGACTGGGAGGTCTACCAGACCCTCGGGGTCACGCATCCCATGCGTGGGCGGTTGTTCATCCCGGACCTCGTCGTGGTCCCGGACGACGTGCTGGACCGGATCGAAGGAGGCGAGGACGTCCCGCTCACCTCTGCGGAGCTGATCGTCGAAGTCACCTCGCCGAACAACGCGGGCTACGACCGGCTGAACAAGGCAGCCGCGTACGCGGAGGCGGGCGTTCCGCTCTACCTCCTCATTGATCGCTTCGCTCCCGCCGGACCCACGGTCACGCTGTTCGGGGAGCCGGAAGACGCCGTCTACCAGGAACTCCAGGCGGTGAAGTTCGGGGAGGACATTCACCTCCCGGAGCCCTTCGGCCTCACCATCGACACCAGCGTGTTTCCCTTCGGTCCCTGAGACGGACGAAAGACCCACCCCACCAGGACAGGTGGCGGAGTGGGCCTTCCGGGTTCCGGGCGGCGGAGCCGCCTACGCGGCCTGCCGTACGTGCAGGACGCGCCGTTCCGCCATCGCCTTCCGCGTCGCGTACAGCGTGATCGACGCGGCGCCGGCCATCGCGGCCAGGGCCAGGGCGACGGTGGCCTCCCAGCCGCCCGCGTGGAACGCCGCCGCGCCGAGCGCGCCGCCGACGCTGCTGCCGATGTAGTACGCGCACTGGTACAGGGCCGACGCCTGTGCGCGGGCGGTCTTCGCGGTACGGCTCACCGAGGACGACGCCACCGCGTGGCCCGCGAAGAAGCCCGCTGTGATCAGGACCAGGCCCAACAGGACGGCGGCGAGCGACGTGGTGAGGGTGAGCAGCAGGCCCGCCGCCGTGGTGCCGACCGCGAGATAGAGGGCCCCGCGGCGGCCGACGCGGCCCACCAGGCGGCCGGCCGCGGCGGAGGAGACCGTGCCGACCAGGTAGATGAGGAAGATCGAGCCGACGATGCCCTGCGGAAGGTTGAAGGGCGCGTCGACCAGGCGGTAGCCGATGACGGTGTAGACGGCGCCGAAGACCGTCATGAAGAGCGCGCCGATGCCGTACAGGCGGCGCAGCAGCGGGTCGGAGAGGTGGCCGCCGAGGGTACGGGCCAGGGCGCGCGGACCGACCGCGCGGGGGGAGAAGTGCCGGGCCTTGGGGACCAGGATGCGGAAGGCCACCGCGCACATCACGGCCATCAGCCCGACCGCGCCGAGCCCGGCTCGCCAGCCCCAGGCCTGGGCCACCCAGCCGGTGACGATCCGGCCCGACATGCCGCCGATGCTGTTGCCCGCCACGAACAGGCCGATCGCGGCGACCAGCGCCTTGGCCCGTACCTCCTCGGCGAGGAACGCCATCGCGGAGGCCGGCAGTCCGGCCAGCGCCACGCCCTGGACGGCGCGCAGCGCGACCAGCCAGCCCAGGTCGGGGGCGAACGGCACCAGCATCGCGATCAGCGCGGCCACCGTCAGGGAGGCGGTCATCATCGTGCGGCGGCCGAAGCGTTCGGACAGCGCGCTCAGCGGTACGACGGCCAGGGCCAGGCCGAAGGTCGCGGCCGACACGGACCAACTGGCCTGGTCGGGCGGGACGGCGAGGTCGGCCGAGATCGCGGGGAGCAGCGCCTGGGTGGAGTACAGGAGCGCGAAGGTGGCGACGCCTGCCGCGAAGAGGGCGAAGCTCATCCGGCGGTAACCGGGGCCGCCCGGGTGCAGCTTGGCGGCCTCGGGGTCGGGCGCCGGGGGCGCGTCGGCGGCGGGCGCGGAGGAGGTGACGGGGGACGACTGCGCACAGGCGTCGGCGCGCGCGGCGGCCGACGCCCCGGTATCGGCGGGAGGCATGATCCGAACGTATGCCTGCCGGTTTCATGCGTCCAATGCATGGAAACGCCATAATCGATGCTGTGGCACATAACAGCAGCTCAGGGCAGCCTCTGTCGCACAATGGCAACGCGAAAGACATCCGGGCGCGGGCGGGGGAGCCGGCGGAGACCGCGGACCTCGGGGTGGATTCGTGGGCGCTGGCCCTGACGCCCCGGCTCGCGCAGTTCGCCGCCGTCGCACGCCACGAGCACGTCACGCGGGCCGCGCACGAGCTGGGCATGCCGCAGTCCACCCTCAGCCGCGCCATCGTCCGGCTGGAGGCCGACCTCGGCGTCGCGCTCTTCGCCCGGCGCGGCCGGGCGCTCTCCCTGACCCCGGCGGGCCGTGCGTTCCTGGCCTCCACCGAGCGCGCGCTGCTGGACGTCGAGCGTGCCACCGAGTCCGTACGGGCCGACACCGACCCCACGGCGGGCAAGGTCGCCTTCGGCTTCCTGCACACCATGGGCTCGGAGACCGTACCGGGCCTGATCCGCACCTTCCGCGCCGACCACCCGCGGGTGCGTTTCCAGCTCGTCCAGAACTACGGCGAGGCGATGATCGAGCGGCTGCGCGCCGGTGACCTGGATCTCTGCCTGACCTCGCCGGTCCCGGACTATCCGGACCTGGTCGCGCGCCGTCTGGACGAGCAGAAGCTGCGGCTGGTCGTGCCGGACGACCATCCGCTGGCGGCCCGTAAGCGGGTCCGGCTGGCCGAGGCGGCGGGGGAGCTGTTCGTGACCCTGGAACCGGGGTACGGGCTGCGCCGCATCACCGACGCGCTGTGTGCCGAGGCGGGCTTCACGCCGAAGATCGCGTTCGAGGGGGAGGAGGCCGAGACGCTGCGCGGCCTGGTCGCCGCCGGTCTCGGGGTGGCGCTGCTGCCGCCGCCGGCCGTGCCGCGCCCGGGCGTCGCCGAGCTGACGGTCACGGCCCCGCGTGCGGTCCGCGAGATCGGGCTGGCCTGGATGGACGGTCATCCCGACACGCCTCCGGTGGCGGCGTTCAAAAAGTTCCTGCTGGGGCGGAGGGGGAAGCTGATTCCCCGGTGAGATGCGGGCGTTCCGCCGGCGTCACTCCGTTCCCATGTCCTCCAAGGCTCCGTACGTCACGGTCATGAACTCGATGGCGACCGTGCCGCCCGGGTCGAGGACGTAGAGCCCGCGACCGCCCCAGTGGTGGTTGATCTCGCCTTCCTTCGCGCGGTACGGGTCGGCCCAGTAGCGCACCGACCGCTGCTGGATCCGGTCGAAGATCGCGTCGAACTCCTCGTCGGTGACCAGGAACGCGACATGGCTGCCGTTGATCGCGTCCGGCGCCACCTGGCTGTCGAGGAAGTCGATGCCGACGCCGTTGGCGGTCTGCACCTGGGTGAACGGCCCCCAGTCGGCGGGCGCGGGGGCGTCCATGAGGTCGCTCAGGAAGGCGGCGGTGGCCTTCTGGTCGTGGCAGTGGACGATCACGTGGTCGAGCGTGTTCGGCACGAGAGCCTCCCTGACGATCGAGCCGATCGAGCCGATCGAGCCGATCGAGCCGATCGAGCCGATCGAGCCGATCAAGCCGATCAAGTCGGTCGACGGAGCTGACGGTGGGCAGGAGCCCGGAAACCGCGCTGCCGCGCGTACCTCCTTCCTAGTGCTTCAGCGACTCCCCGAAGCCCGACGCCAGCGGCATCCGCAGGCCCAGCGGCGGCGGCGCCGCCAGCGCGTCCGCGACCGGGCGGGCGTAGCTGTGGGCGAAGAGCGATCCCAGGACGAAGTCGGCTGCCAGGGACAGGACTTCGGCGCGGTGCTGGTGCAGGGAGTGGCCGTCCGAGTGGACCTCGAAGCGGCAGACGTCGCGGTTGATCTTCTTGGCGCGTTCGGCGTAGCGGTAGGACAGGTCCGGATCGGTCCGCTCGTCGTTGGTGCCGTGGACGAGCAGTACCCGCCGGCCGGCGAGCTGCTTCACGGGTACGGAGTCGGCGCCCTCCGGGCCCAGGTCGGGTATCCACGGGGCCAGTGCCAGTACGGAGTTGACCGCCGGATGGCCCGCGGCGTGCAGTGCGGCGCGGGCGCCCATGCCCGTACCGGCCAGACAGACCGGCACGTCCCCGTACCGCCGCACCACCTCCTCCAGTGCCCAGGCGGCGTCCGCCGCCGGATGGGCTGCCGCACCGTTCCAGCCGCGGCAGCGGTAGTGCACGACGTGGGCCACCAGGCCCTCCGTCCGGCCCGCCCGGGCCAGCCGGGCGGCCAGCGGACGGGCCGCCAGGGTGGACAAGGGGGAGGGGCGCCGGGTGCCCGAAGGGCCGCCCTCCGGCAGTAACAGCGCGACGCCGCACACCGCCCGTCCCGCTCCGGCCGCTCCCCGCGGTTTCCCCAGCCGGGCACCGCGCACCGGCAACGCTTGCTGAGCCATGACCGAAACGATGGCAGAAGGCGAGCCTCCGGCCACCCCGTGTACGGGTCACCGTTGGGTATCGTTCGTGAAGTTCTACGCGCGTAGGGGCTACAGTGCCGAGATGACGAGCGAGACCACCACCCTGCCGACCGTCGACCAGATCCGTCGCGCGCCCAAGGTGCTGCTGCACGATCACCTCGACGGCGGCCTGCGCCCCGCCACCATCGTCGAGCTGGCCCGCGAGGTCGGCTACGAGAGCCTGCCCGAGACCGACCCCGAGAAGCTCGGCGTCTGGTTCCGCGAGGCCGCCGACTCCGGTTCGCTGGAACGCTATCTGGAGACCTTCGCGCACACCTGTGCCGTCATGCAGACCCGCGAGGCCCTGACGCGGGTGGCGGCCGAGTGCGCCGAGGACCTGGCCGCGGACGGCGTCGTGTACGCCGAGGTCCGGTACGCGCCCGAGCAGCACCTGGAGAAGGGCCTCACCCTCGAAGAGGTCGTCGAGGCGGTCAACGCGGGGTTCCGCGAGGGCGAGCGGCGGGCCCGCGCGGCCGGCCACCGCATCCGCGTCGGCGCCCTGCTGACCGCCATGCGGCACGCGGCCCGGGCCCTGGAGATCGCCGAACTGGCCAACCGCTACCGCGACCTGGGGGTCGCCGGGTTCGACATCGCGGGCGCCGAGGCCGGCTTCCCGCCCACCCGCCACCTCGACGCGTTCGAGTACCTCAAGCGGGAGAACAACCACTTCACGATCCACGCGGGCGAGGCGTTCGGCCTGCCCTCGATCTGGCAGGCCCTCCAGTGGTGCGGCGCCGACCGGCTCGGCCACGGCGTGCGCATCACCGACGACATGGAGGTCGCCGACGACGGCTCGGTGAAGCTGGGCCGGCTCGCCTCGTACGTACGGGACAAGCGCATCCCGCTGGAGATGTGCCCCACCTCCAACCTCCAGACCGGTGCCGCCACCTCGTACGCGGAGCACCCGATCGGCCTGCTGCGCCGGCTCCAGTTCCGTCTGACGGTCAACACCGACAACCGGCTGATGAGCGGTACGAGCATGTCCCGGGAATTCGAGCACCTGGTCTCGACATTTCGATACACGCTCGACGACATGCAGTGGTTCACCGTCAATGCGATGAAGAGCGCGTTCATTCCTTTCGATGAACGCCTGGCGATGATCAACGATGTCATCAAGCCCGGCTACGCCGAACTGCGGTCCGAATGGCTGTTCCGTCAGGTGGACGCCGAGCCCGCGGTGATCAGCGAGTATCGCTCCGAGTAAGCGGAACGCTTACGGGAGAAGGGAACGGCTGGCGTGTCAAGCGCCGGTCGTTTTCCGTTCCCGGCGGGTGTTTGCGGCGTGTCGGTGGCGTCACTAGATTCCGGTCCGGTCGATCTCCCATCACAAGGATGTATTTCCATGAAGCAGGGAACCATCAGGACCCTCGGTGCCGCCGCGCTCGGCGTCGCCTTCGCCGCCGCGGCGGCCGGTACGGCTTCCGCCGCCGAGGTGACCGGCGCCAACGTACCGGGTGACGTCGCGGACACACTGCAGAACAGCCTGCCCGTCCAGGAGACCGCCAAGGGCGTCACCGGCGACCACGGCGCCGAGCACGCCCTGAAGACCAACAACAAGGGCAACCTGCTGGGCGGCCTGCCTGCCGGGGGCCTCACCAAGGCGCTCGGCTGAGTCACCGGCTCCGCGACGCGTCCCGGAGCGGACACGGCCGTGCCCCGGCCCGTACTTCGTGTACGGAGCCGGGGCACGGCCGTGTGCGGACTACCAGGCGCTCCGGTGGGCCTTGTCCTCGGAGGGCAGGAACAGCCACAGGGCCAGGTAGATCAGGAACTGCGGGCCCGGGAGCAGGCACGAGAGAAGGAAGAGCACGCGCATCGTGCCGGGCGTGGTGCCGAAGCGCCGCGCAAGGCCCGCGCACACTCCGGCGATCATCCTGTTGTTGCGGGGGCGGACCAGTGCGGCGGCCATGGTTCACGACTCCTTTTCGACCGGGTACGGGACGGTGTGCCCCGATGTCTCAAAGGTAGGTCCGGGAGCCCGACAGGGCGTCGGCCTGCGGTGCGATGTGAACCCTGGCCCTCGTGGGGGTCGGCCGTGCGGGCGGGTCCTCCTTGCGGCGTAGCCGGTACCGGAACCCTGGTACGACCAGCAGGTGCGCCAGTATCACCCCGGTCGTGTTGAGCAGCACCATGTCGACGTCCGGCACCCGGCCGGGTATGCCGGCCTGCAGCAGTTCGATCGCCAGCGAGACCATCGCGCCGGTGAAGACCGTACGCGCCAGGGAGCCCAGCGGAGAAACGTTCAGGCGGCCGGCTGCCATCGGGAGCAGGATGCCCAGCGGCGCCAGCAGCAGCACCGCGCCCCCGAGACTCTGCACGGCCTCCCACGGCCCGTGCGCCAGCTCCGCGCGGATCGTCGCCAGCGGCCGGAGGTTCGCGGCGGGCACCCAGGGAACCGTACGGGGACGCAGCGACAGCCAGCCGACGACCAGCAGATGCGCCACGAGGAGAACGGCTCCCGCGGCGCGCATACGGAGGGCGGCGGTACCGCCGCGGCCATGACCCTGCACACAGGCCAGGACGCGCCTACCGGCGGCCGCGGTTCCGTAAGACCCCTTGCCCGCGGTCGTCCCGGTCACTCCGGGGCACGGAGCGGCTGTTCCGGGAGGAGAGGCGCCCAGCGCCCGTGCCCAGCGCTCCCGCCCCACGCCCGCACTCCGGGCCCGTCCGCCTCAGCCCGACGTCGCCGGAGCGTCCGAACCGGCGCCCAGCACGCTGTCCGGGTGCGTGCGCACCTCGTCCGAGCAGGCGTAACGCTGCGGATGCCCATCGCCGGGGCCGCCCAGTACCGCGGCGTGCGTACGGCCCAGGGCCGCGCTCTCGCCGAACGTGCACACGATTTGGGCGAGCGCGAAGGACGGCAGGTCCTCCGGCCGCGCGCTCAGCCGCAGCGTCCCGGCGGGATCACCCGCACGCGGCCCGGACACCTCCAGGTTCTCCGGCACCGCCGTGACGAACCCGGCCTCCTCCTCGACGGGCCCCGGCTGCTCCTGGAGCTCGTCCAGCAGCGCGCGGGCCGACCGGAGACGGTCGGCGGGCTGCTGCTTGGGGTGGGTCACGGTCCGCTCCGCCGGTGCCAGCGCCGAGCTGCACTCCAGGTAGACGGTGACCCGCGAGCTGTCGGGCGGGACCGGGGGGACCGATTCCGCGGGAACCTTGCAGCTCACGCGGGAGGGCGCGCCCCCGGCGTCGACCGGCACGGACGTACCGCGGATGCCGCAGCTCGCCAGCGCCGGTACGAGGGCGCCCAGGGCCACGGCGGTCAGTGCCGCGGCCCGGCGCCGGGGTGCGGACCGGGTGCGGGTACGGGGACCGGGTCCGGGCCCCGTCGACAGGGTGCGGGTGCGCCACGTCATCGGCCGTCACCGCCTTCCGTGCCGCGGGTTTCGGTGCCGCGGCGCTCCGTGCCTCCGGAACCGGCGTCCGCGTCGGCGCGGGGGCCTGCCTCCGTACCGGTGCCCGCGTCCGTACCGGTGTCCGTCTCCGCGGCGGAGCCGGCGGCCGAGAGGCCCACCGGCAGCCGCAGGGTGAAGACCGCGCCGCCTTCCGGCGAGTTCGCGGCCGTGATCTCGCCGCCGTGGATGTGGGCGTTCTCCAGCGCGATCGACAGGCCCAGACCGCTGCCCTCCGACCGCGGCCGGGAGGCGCTCGCCTTGTAGAAGCGGTCGAAGACGTGCGGCAGGACTTCCTGCGGGATGCCGGGGCCGTGGTCCCGTACCCGGATCAGCAGATCCTCGCCGTCCGGCGTGGCCTCGGTGCGCACCGACACCCGGACCGGCGAGCCGCCGTGCTTGAGCGCGTTGCCGATGAGGTTGGCCAGGATGACGTCGAGGCGGCGCGGGTCCAGCCGGGCCACGATGCCGCGCTCGGCGTCCAGCTCGACCGCGTCCAGCCAGGCCCGCGCGTCGATGCACGCGGTCACCTGGTCGGCGACGTCCACCTCGTCCTGCACCAGACGCGCCGTCCCCGCGTCGAAGCGGGTGACCTCCATCAGGTTCTCCACCAGGTCGTTCAGCCGCCGGGTCTCGCTGACCACCAGCTTCACCGCGGGCGCGATCATCGGGTCGAGGGAGTCCTCCTCTTCCTCCAGCACCTCGGTGACGGCCGTGATCGCCGTCAGCGGCGTCCGCAGCTCGTGCGACATGTCGGCGACGAAGCGGCGGGAGGACGCCTCGCGGCCGCTCAGCTCCTCGACCCGCTGTTCCAGGCGCTCGGCCGTGCGGTTGAAGGTGCGCGAGAGGTCGGCGAGTTCGTCGGTGCCGGTCACCCGGAGCCGGGTGTCCAGCCGCCCCTCGCCCAGTTGCCGGGCCGCGTGGCCCAGGCGCTGCACGGGCCGCAGCACGGTCGTCGCGGCGGCCTGCGCCAGCAGCGCCGAGCCGACCAGGGCCAGCGCGGTGGCGATCCCCAGTGACCAGGCCAGCGAGTTGAGGTCCTGCCGCTCGGTGGCCAGCGACTTGAGCATGTAGCCGGTCGGGCCGCCGCCGTTCATCCGGGCCCCGGCGACGAGGTACGGGGTGTCCCGCAGCTCCTTGCGCTGCCAGTACATGTGGTACGGGACGCGGTTGCCGTCGTCCAGCGCGCGCTTCTCGTTGACCGCCGTCTGCAGCGCCTTGGGCACCGTCTTGAGCGTGAACAGGTCCTTGTCCGTGGACGCCACGCACTGCTTGCCGTCGCTGCCCTGCGCGACCAGCAGGACGGCGTAGTTCTGCGGCCCGCCCGCCATCTGCCGTGCCGCCTCGTCCAGCTCCGCGCACCGCGGCCGCAGCGACAGCGAACGGGTGCTGTCCTCCAGCGACTTGCGGAAGTCGTTGAGCGCGGAGTTCTGGGTGCGGTCCAGCACGGTGTTGCGGTTGAGCCAGTACGCGATGCCGGAGGCGGAGACCGCCGCGGTCAGCGCGACCAGCGCGAAGACGAAGACGAGCCGCAGCCGCAGGCTGGTCCAGCGCAGCAGGCCGAGCGCCCGTACGCACCGCCGGAGGAAACCGGGCCGCCCGGGCGTGTCCTCGCCGTCACCGGCCGCTTCGGCATCCGTACGGCTTCCGGACACGGGCTCCGTCACTGCGGGGTGTCCAGCCGGTAGCCGACACCGCGCACCGTACGGATCAGGGTCGGCGAGGACGGTACGTCCTCCACCTTCGCCCGGAGGCGCTGCACGCACGCGTCCACCAGCCGCGAGTCACCGAGGTAGTCGTGCTCCCACACCAGCCGCAGCAACTGCTGCCGGGACAGCGCCTGCCCGGGCCGGCGGCTCAGCTCCAGCAGCAGCCGCAGCTCGGTGGGGGTGAGCTGGAGGTCCTCGCCGTTCTTGGTGACCGTCATGGCCGAGCGGTCGATGACCAGGGAACCGAACGTCGCCGCGTCGTTGGACTCCCGCTCCCCGCGCCGCAGCACGGCCCGGATCCGGGCGTCCAGCACCCGCCCCTGCACCGGCTTGACGACATAGTCGTCCGCGCCGGACTCCAGCCCGACCACCACGTCGATGTCGTCGTTGCGCGCGGTCAGCAGGATGATGGGCAGCTGGTCCGTACGCCTGATCCGCCGGCACACCTCGAAACCGTCGATGCCCGGCAGCATCACGTCCAGCACGATCAGGTCCGGGCGCTGCTCGCGCAGCAGCTTCAGGCCGTCCTCGCCCGTCGCCGCGGTCACCACACGGTGACCCTGGCGCGACAGGGAGAGTTCGAGGGCCGTGCGGATGGCGTCGTCGTCCTCGATCAGCAACAGGAAAGGCACACCGGCCATTCTGGCCCATGGGGGACCAGGACTTCGACCTGCACGGTGTCCGGCGGGGCCCGTGCCCCGGCCCGCCCCGCGTCCGTACGGTGTTCCGGCCGCGACCCTCCCGCTGTGACAGGGCTGTGACAGACGGCAGACAGCGTCATGAAACTGCTTCGGCAGAGTTTTCCCCATCACGAACCGAAGCAAGCAGGGTCTACCGACGGGGGGCGCGCGATGAACACACTGCACAGCACCACGACCAGCGCAGTCATCACGCGTCTGCACGATGTCGGCCGGGCCGTCGAGAAGTCCGGTGCCGTGGGCGGGCGGGGGTGCGCTCGCGGCACCGGGCGTCATCGCATTCCTTACATGGTCGCGATCGACGCGATGACGCAGCGCGACGGGGGACACGGGGGAACCGACGGGGGCGACGGTGCTTCCGCCGCGGGACCGGCGTACAGGGAGGGCACGGGGGAACGGCGCACCGCGTCGCAGGCGGAGGAAACGGGGGACGCCGCCGCGGCGTTCACCGCCTACGTCCAGGAGCGCCGCGCTTCCCTGTACGCCACCGCTTACCACCTGACCGGCGACCGCTTCGAGGCCGAGGACCTGCTGCAGAGCGCGCTGTTCTCGACCTACCGGGCATGGGACCGGATCAGTGACAAGGCGGCGCTGGGCGGTTACCTGCGCCGCACGATGACCAACCTGCACATCAGCGCGTGGCGCCGCCGCAAGCTGAACGAGTACCCGACCGAGGAGCTGCCGGAGACGGCCGGTGACACGGACGCGATGCGCGGCACGGAGCTGCGCGCGGTGCTGTGGCAGGCGCTGGCCCGACTGCCCGAGACGCAGCGCACGATGCTGGTGCTGCGCTACTACGAGGGCCGTACGGACCCGGAGATCGCGGACATTCTCAACATCAGTGTCGGCACGGTGAAGTCCAGCATCTGGCGCTCCCTGCGCCGGCTGCGCGAGGACGACGTCCTCAGCTTCGGCCGTGACGAGCAGGAGTCCTTCGGCGAGCTGGTGGCCTGAGGGCGGGGAAGACGGGGGGGGGACACGGGGGAGCGAGAAGAGGGGGGACGGGGGCCCGAGGGGGAAGCACGGGGGACACGGGGGGATGAGGAGCGGGTTCGGCCGGCCGGGGGGTACGGCGCGAATCCGCTCCTTCGCCGTTGGGGCCGCATGCCGCGGACCCGAACGTTATTCAGGTGTTCAGACGCTCACGGTCGCAGACGCGGGGTCCGCGGGGGTCGCGGAATGCGTGGGGGTCGCGGCGGCGTGGCCTGCTCCGGCGGCCGCGTCCCGGGCCGCCGCGATCCGGGCCAGCGCCTCCGGCTTCGCGCACGGGTGGGCGCCCAGCGCGGTGTGCCGGGCGACGATCGTGCGCTCGGCGCGCAGCAGGCGCAGTCCGCGGCGCAGCAGGACCGGCACCGGCTTGCGGGCTTCGCGCAGGTCACGGACGAGCCGCCGCCGGAAGGTCGTGGTGGGGCGGCCGCGCAGGCACAGCGCGTCGGCGAGCAGACCCGCCGTACGGCAGCGCTCGACGATGTCCGCCGCGAAGACGCCCTCCGCGAGGAACAGTGGCGCGTCGCCCCGCTCCAGAACCGTCTCACCGACCCGTGCGCTGGCGGCGATGTCGTACACCGGCACGGCCGTACGTCCCGTACGGCACAGTTCCTCGATCGCGGCCACGGCGGCACCGGCGTCCCACGACAGCGGCGAGTCCCAGTCGGTGCCGCCGCCGTCGGCCAGCGACGGCAGCGTCGGGTCCGTGCCCTCCTTGTAGAAGTCGTCGAGGTTGAGCACGGGCAGGCCACTGCGGGCGGCGAGGGACGACTTGCCGGAGCCGGAGGGGCCGGTCAGCAGGACGACCCGGGCGGCGGGCGGCCGGGCGGCGGTGTGGGAGCTCACGGGAAGCCATTGTCGCGCATTGGGCCGTGCGGGTTACCCGGAGCGCGGTCGCTGGAACGGCCCGGCACCGCTCAACTACGCTTCGCAATCGTTCGATTACGCAATTATGTCTCCGGCGACGCACAGGCAGGTGGCACATGGCCTCACATGCACGACCCCGGCACCGGCGCCGCGTACCGCGCGGTCCGACGCGCGTGGGTCTGGCGCTCACGGTGGCCGGTGCGGCGCTCGCGGCGGCCGGTGCGGCACCGGCGGGCGCGGCGCCCGGCCACGACAGCGACCTGGACGTCCAGGCGGCCGGCAAGGCGTTGGGGGGCGCGTTGCAGCACTCCCTCGCGGGCGGAGTCGGGCCGGTCAAGAGCCTCAAACTGGACCCGCTGGCGGGCACCACCGCCGACCCGCTGACCAACAAGATCGGCACCCAGGTCGCCGACTTCAAGCCGCTGACCACCGGCATCGTGACGGATCCGATCGCCCGTGGAGGCGCGTTGGAGGATCTGCCGCTGACCGGCGCGGCCGTGGGGCTGCTGCCCGGCTGAGGCCGCCGGTCACGGGGTGGGACGCGGACCGCCCGCCCTCATGGACGGATGAGGGCGGGCGGCGGCGTACTTCCGCGGGCGCGGACGCGCGCGGAGGCAGTGGCTCGCGGGCACGGACGCGCGCGGGCCGGGGGATCAGACTCCCATCGGGTGCCAGACGGTCTTCGTCTCCAGGAAGGCCAGCATCCGTTCCGTACCGGGGTCGGCGGCCCAGTCGGCGGCGCCGTCCACAGCCTGTGGACGCAGCACGCGCTTGAGGTTGTCGGCCGCGGCCGTCTCCAGCGCCTTGACCAGCTCCGCGTCGCCCGCGGCGCCCGCCAGGTCGATCGCGTTGACGTCCTGGTGCGCGGCCAGCGGCCCGCCCAGCTCGTTGACGCGGCCGGACAGCACGTTGACCACGCCGCCCGGCAGGTCGGAGGTGGCCAGCACCTCGCCCAAGGACAGCGCGGGCAGCGGCGACTTCTCGCTCGTGACGACCACGACGGTGTTGCCCGTGACGATCGCCGGGGCGATCACCGACACCAGGCCGAGGAACGACGACTCCTGCGGCGCCAGTACGGCCACCACACCGGTCGGCTCCGGCGAGGACAGGTTGAAGTACGGCCCGGCGACCGGGTTCGCCGAACCCGCGATCTGGGCGACCTTGTCGGACCAGCCCGCGTACCAGACCCAGCGGTCGATCGCCGCGTCCACCTGCGCCGCGGCCTTGGCCTTCGACAGGCCCTCGGCGTCGGCGACCTCCGCGGCGAACTGCTCGCGGCGGCCCTCCAGCATCTCCGCGACGCGGTAGAGGATCTGACCGCGGTTGTACGCGGTCGCACCGGACCAGCCGCCGAACGCCTTACGGGCCGCGACCACCGCGTCCCGGGCGTCCTTACGGGAGGACAGCGGGGCGTTGGCGAGCCACTTGCCCTTTGCGTCGGTCACCTCGTACACCCGCCCGCTCTCGGACCGGGGGAACTTGCCCCCGACGTACAGCTTGTAGGTCTTGAGAACGCTCAAGCGATCAGACATCGAGGTACGCCTCCAGACCGTGCCGGCCGCCCTCGCGGCCGAAGCCCGACTCCTTGTAGCCGCCGAACGGCGAGGCCGGGTCGAACTTGTTGAACGTGTTGGACCAGACGATGCCCGCCCGGAGCTTGCTCGCCATCCACAGGATGCGCGAGCCCTTCTCCGTCCAGACGCCCGCCGACAGCCCGTACGGGGTGTTGTTGGCCTTGGCGACGGCCTCCTCCGGCGTACGGAAGGTGAGCACCGACAGCACCGGCCCGAAGATCTCCTCCTGGGCGATGCGGTGGGCCTGGGTGACGCCGGTGAACAGCGTCGGCGCGAACCAGTAGCCCGTGTCGGGCAGTTCGCAGGCCGGGGCCCAGCGCTCGGCGCCCTCGGACTCGCCCGCGTCGGCCAGCTCCGTGATACGGGCCAGTTGCTCGGCGGAGTTGACGGCGCCGATGTCGGTGTTCTTGTCCAGCGGGTCGCCGACGCGCAGCGTGCTCATCCGGCGCTTGAGCGCCGCCAGCAGCTCGTCCTGCACGGACTCCTGCACCAGCAGGCGCGAGCCCGCGCAGCAGACGTGGCCCTGGTTGAAGAAGATGCCGTTGACGATGCCCTCGACGGCCTGGTCGATCGGCGCGTCGTCGAAGACGATGTTCGCGGCCTTGCCGCCCAGCTCCAGGGTGAGCTTCTTGTCCGTACCGGCGACGGTACGGGCGATGGCCTTGCCGACCTCGGTCGAGCCGGTGAAGGCGACCTTGTTCACGTCCGGGTGCGCGACCAGCTCGGCGCCGGTCGAACCGTCACCGGTCAGGATGTTGACGACACCCTTCGGCAGGCCCGCCTGACGGCAGATGTCCGCGAAGAACAGCGCGGACAGCGGCGTGGTCTCGGCGGGCTTGAGGACCACGGTGTTGCCGCAGGCCAGCGCCGGGGCGATCTTCCACGCCAGCATCAGCAGCGGGAAGTTCCACGGGATGACCTGGCCGGCCACGCCCAGCGGCTTCGGGTCGGCGCCGTAGCCCGCGTGGCCCAGCTTGTCGGCCCAGCCCGCGTAGTAGAAGAAGTGCGCGGCGACCAGCGGCAGGTCCGAGTCGCGGGACTCGCGGATCGGCTTGCCGTTGTCCAGCGACTCCAGCACGGCCAGCTCGCGGGAGCGCTCCTGGATGATCCGCGCGATGCGGAAGAGGTACTTGGCGCGCTCGGCGCCGGGCAGCGCCGACCACTTCTCGAACGCCTTGCGGGCGGCCTTGACGGCGCGCTCCACGTCCTCGGAGCCGGCCTGCGCGACCTCGGAGAGGACCTCCTCGTTCGCGGGCGAGACGGTCTTGAAGACCTTGCCGCCGGCCGCCTCGGTGAACTCGCCGTCGATGAACAGGCCGTAGGACGGCGCGATGTCGACGACGGCGCGCGACTCGGGCGCCGGTGCGTATGCGAATACTGAGCTCATCGGTTCAGTCCACCGTGACGTAGTCGGGGCCGGAGTAGCGGCCGGTGCCGAGCTTCTGCCGCTGCATCAGCAGGTCGTTGAGCAGGCTGGAGGCGCCGAAGCGGAACCAGTCCGCGGTCAGCCACTCCTCGCCCAGCGTCTCGTTGACCATGACCAGGTACTTCATCGCGTCCTTGGTCGTACGGATGCCGCCGGCCGGCTTCACGCCGACCTGCACGCCGGTCGTGGCGTGGAAGTCGCGGACGGCCTCCAGCATCAGCAGGGTCACCGGCGGGGTGGCGTTGACCGCGACCTTGCCGGTCGACGTCTTGATGAAGTCCGCGCCCGCGAGCATCGCGAGCCAGGAGACCCGGCGCACGTTGTCGTACGTCTGGAGCTCGCCGGTCTCGAAGATGACCTTCAGGTGGGCGTACGAACCGTCCTCGCGGCGGCACGCCTCCTTGACCTGCTTGATCTCCTCGAAGACGGACAGGTACCGGCCGGACAGGAACGCGCCCCGGTCGATCACCATGTCGATCTCGTCGGCGCCGGCCGCGACCGCGTCACGGGTGTCGGCCAGCTTGACGGGCAGCGCGGCCCGTCCCGCCGGGAAGGCGGTGGCGACGGAGGCGACGTGGATGCCGGAGCCGGTCAGGGCCTCCTTGGCGGTCGCCACCATGTCGGGGTAGACGCAGATCGCGGCGACCTTGGGGGTGCCGCGGTCGGTGGGATCGGGGTTGATCCCCTTGGCGCACAGGGCCCGGACCTTGCCCGGGGTGTCCGCTCCTTCGAGCGTCGTCAGGTCGATCATCGAGATGGCGAGATCGATGGCGTACGCCTTCGCCGTGGTCTTGATCGAGCGGGTGCCGAGGGTCGCGGCGCGGGCCTGGAGGCCGACCGCGTCGACGCCCGGGAGGCCGTGCAGGAAGCGGCGCAGCGCACCGTCGGAAGCGGTCACGTCCGCCATCGACGCCAGACGCCCCGCGGCTTCCTTGCCGTATGCGGGAACAGTGGTGGGCATGGTCACGAGGGGAGCATATCTACGCGCGTAGCTGCATGTCACCCCCCGCGGACGGATACGGGCGCGGCGGCCGTCCGGCCGGGTGCGCCGGCGCCGTTCGCGGCGGGGCACGGGGGGCGTGCGGCCGTTTCGCGCGAGCGCTCCGTAACAACGTGCGCAGGGGCCCCGTAACGGCTGTGCGCAGGCGTTCTGTAACAGGCGCGCGGGGGAGTGATGCGCTTCTGTGCGGCGACCGTTACACAACAGCGGACGGGTCGTCACGGCGGTCCCCTACCTTCAGTAGTGCCGCACCGCACCGCAGCACTTTCCGGCCTTCCGCACGAAGGGCGGCGGATGTGGTCACGTCGCCGAACGACCGACCATCCCCCGGGGGTCCGCATGACCGCACAGTCCGCCCGCCGCACACTGCGTGCCGCCGTCGCGTCCGCCGCCCTGGGGGCCGCCGTTCTCGGCTCCGCCTCCGGCGCCTTCGCCGCCACCCCCGCAACGACCACCACGCCCGTCACAGTGGCCACTGCCGCGCAGTCCGCCGCCGACCCCACCGCCCGCTACGAGGGCAAGCCGGTCGCCATCGGCAACGGCATGGTGGCCGTGTTGCGCAACGTGCCCGCCGCGGGCGGACCGGAGGCGTGGATCCGTTATGTCGGTCCGCAGTGGAAGCCGGGCGACTGGTACCTGGTCCGGGTGCTCGGCCTGCTCGACCGCGAGCACCCGAGCGCACACCTCAAGGGCCTGTCCCTGCGGCTGACCGGCCTCTCGGGCACGTCGCCGAAGCTGCACGTCAGCGGCGGCCCCGGCGGCGCGAGGAGCTTCGCGTTGCCGCAGTCCGCCGCGCCCGCGGCGGGCGGCAAGTCGGCCGGTGGCGACACGGCCGGCAGACACCAGGCGGGCCAGGCCACCGCACACCCGCAGGGCCGGCCCACCGCGCACCGGACCGACAGCGGCACGGCCTCCGGCAGCCGCAAGAGCTGCACCGTCACCCGCCGCGTGGCCATCGGCGGCGGCACCCTCGCCGTACTGAAGCGTGGTCCGCAGGGGCCCTCGGCGACGTTCGAGGACGGTCCGGGCAACGCCGTACCGGGCGCCCGCCTCGACCGTGCGCACCCGACCCTGGCCCGCTTCGGCGCGAAGATCGTCGACCCGTACGGCGCCCGCCCCAAGCTCCGCTTCAAGATGCAGGGCGGAAACTACCCGCCCGGCACCGCCAACTTCCCCGCCCTGCCCCAGGGCTGCGCCCCGGCCGCGAAGCCCGCCAAGAGCGGCGCGCCCGGCGCCAAGCCCGCGGGCAGCAAGAGCCCGGGCGCGGTCGGCGCCCAGGCCACGCCGACCGGCAGCCAGACCAAGGTGCTGCCCAAGGGCGCCGTGGCCGCCGGTTACGAGAACCTGGAGCAGCCGGACACCACCCCGCTGTTCGCCGCGGGCGGCCTGTTCGCCGCGGCCGGTGCGGCGGGCGTCGTCTTCGCGGTGCGCCGACGCCGTCAGTCCGAGGGAACGGGGTGCTGAGCCGGGGCTCTGACCGGCGCCTGCCGGGCCGTCTGCTGACGGCGGCCAGTCTGCTCCTCCTCGTGGCGGGCGGCGTACTGATCGCCCGGGGTGTCCTGGGCAGCGGCGCCTCCGGGGCGGCGCCGCCCGTGCACGTCGCGAACGTCGGCGCCCCCGCCGCGGCCCCGCGCGCGCCGGCCCCGGCCGCCCTGCCCGCCTCCCGGCCGGTACGCGTCCGCATACCGGCCGCCGGTGTGAACACCGGCCCGGTCCTCGGCCTGGGACTCACCGCCGACGGCACGGCGCAGGTGCCGTCCGTGGCGCAGGCCGACCGGATCGGCTGGTACGACCAGGGCGTCACCCCCGGTGAGACCGGGCCCGCCGTCCTCATAGGCCACTACGACACCGTCGACGGCCCCGCCGTCCTGCGGAACGTCGGCCGCATCGGGCCCGGCGACAAGATCTACGTCGACCGGGCGGACGGGCGCACCGCGGTCTTCGCCGTCCGGGCGCTCCAGCAGGTCGACAAGAAGGCGTTCCCCACCCAGCGGGTCTACGGCGACACCGACCGGCCCGAGCTGCGCCTGGTGACCTGCGGCGGCGATCTGGTGGACGGCCACCGGCCGGACAACATCGTGGTCTACGCCGATCTGGTGGCGGACTGAGACGGCGGACCGAGGGGGCGGGCACCGGGCGCGGGCGCCGGGCGTGGCCGCCGGGCGCGGGCGCCCCGCGTACGAATGATGCCGTACCGCAACGTCCGGGTTCCGGACGCTCAGGCAGAATCGCAGGCATGACGAGCCCGGAACAGTCCTCCACGCCGCAGGAGCAGTACGCGGACCGCAGCTACCGCTCGCCCGCGGCCCTCGTCGGCGGAGTGCTGCTGCTCGCGCTGGCCGCCTGGCTGGGCGGTGACGCGCTGGTGCGCGGCACGGCGCACACCAAGCTCACGGCGGTGGCCGGGCTGCTGTTCGCGGTGCCGCTGGTGGTCGCCTTCACGCTGCGCCCGCTGGTGCGGGCCGGTGCGGACCGGCTGCTGGTGCGCAACCCGTTCCGTACGATCACGCTGCCCTGGGCGGCGGTCGCCGACCTGCGGGCGTCGTTCTCCAGCGAGGTCTTCACCGCGGACGGTACGAAGTACCAGCTCTGGTCGATTCCGGTGTCGCTGCGGCAGCGCAAGAGGGCGAACCGGCAGGCGCAGCGCGCCGCCGCGGGGCGCCCGGCGCGCGGCCGTGGTGACGCGCACCTCGGCTCCGGCGCGGAGTCCGGTGTGCCGCGGGCCACCGCCGACCGGTCGCTCGACGAACTGCGGGAACTCCAGGAGCGGGGCGCCGCGCGGAAGGGCGCGCAGGGCGCTCCGGTGGTGAAGTGGGCGTACGAGATCCTGGCGCCGTGCGTGGTGGGCGCGGTGGCGCTGGTGGTCCTCGTCACCGTCTAGACGCGGTGCCGGGAGCGTCGCGTGCGGCGCCGCGGTGTGGCGTGCGGTGCCGGTCGTACGGCGGGCACCGGGCGGCGGGTAGGAGACCGCGGTGGGCAAGCTGATCTACTCGGCCATCACGTCGCTCGACGGGCACGCGGCGGACGCGCAGGGTGCGTTCACCTGGGCCGCCCCGGACGAGGAGGCGCACGGTTTCGTCAACGAGCTGATGCGCTCGTGCGGCACCTGCCTCTTCGGCCGCCGGATGTACGAGACGATGGCCGTCTGGGAGGCCGTGGACGCCCATGACGAGTCGTCACCGGCGGTCCGGGACTTCGCGGAGCTGTGGCGCGGCGCTGACAAGATCGTCTACTCCACGACGCCGGAGTCGGTGACGACCGCCAGGACCCGTCTGGAACGTGGATTCGACCCGGCGGCGGTCCCACACCCCAAGGCGCCGGCCCGACGGGACCTGGCCGTGGGCGGCCCCGGGCTGGCCGCGCAGACGATCCGGGCGGGCCTGGTCGACGAGTACCACCTTTTCCTCACCCCGGTCCTGGTGGGCGGCGGCACCCCGTACTTCCCCGCCGGCGTCCGGCTGGACCTCGAACCGCTCGAAGAACGCCGCTTCCGCAACGGCATGGTCCACCTCCGCCACCGCCCCGCCCCCTGAGCGGTCCGGGAGCGCGCGGGCAGTTGTGCGGGCGGGTCACGGTGGGCCGCCGTACACCAGGGACATGTACGCCCCGAAGTACGCCGAGCCCAGCGCGGCACCCGCCAGGGCCAGCACGGCGACGCGGCGGTGTGCCCGGGCGATCGCCAGGGCCAGGGGGAGCAGCAGCGGGAAACCGGGCAGCAGGAAGCGGGCCCGGGGGAAGAAGACGCCGCCGCTGCCCAGGACGATCAGCAGCAGGGCGGCGCTGAAGACCAGCAGCGGCAGGGGCTGCCGGTCGCCCACGCACAGGATGAACAGCGCCACCGACACGATCAGCACCAGCGCCACCACGACCAGGAAGAGCTGTGGGTGCGACGGGTACATCAAGAGGTCGCGCAGCGTACGCAGCGTCTCCCTGCCGCCGTCCCACTGGTTCTCCCACTGCCGCTGGACCGCGAAATAGCCGTCGGCGCGGCCCAGCCGCAGGCCCACCCACCCGACGTACGCGAGCCAGCCGAGCGGCGCCAGCAGCGCGCCGAGGACGATCCGGCGCACCCGGTCGCGGTCCGCGGCGAGGGGCGCGGGCTCCGGGGCGGGCTCCGGCGCCCGGCCCGGTACGGACTCCGGCGCGGGCGGCGCGCCGGAGTCCGCGGGCTCCGGAACGAGGGCGGCGCGGCGCAGGCGCCACAGGGCGACGACGGCGCTGACACAGACCGCCGCGACCTGCGCGAGACCGGTGGGGCGGGTGAGGCCGGCGAGCAGGCAGAGCACACCGGCCGCGACCCAGCGGTCGGCCAGCACGGCGTACAGGGACCACGCCACCAGCGCCGTGAACAGCGACTCCGTATAGCCCATCCACTGCACGAGGGCGACCGGCGTGGCACCCCACAGCACGGCCAGCACGGTGCCGACCCGCGCCCCGTGGAGCCGGTCGCCCACCGCGAAGATCCCCCAGGCGGCCAGCAGCGCACAGCCGACCGCGACGACCACCCCGACCGAGGCACGCGAGCCCGGTGTGACTCCCGCGACGGCCTTCACCACCACCGGGTACAGCGGGAAGAACGCGAGGTTGCTCTCGTTGAAGCCGTCCGCGTCGAACGCGTACGCGTAGCCGTGGTCCGCGATCCCCAGGTACCAGCGGGAATCCCACCGGTCGGCCAGCAGCGGCCACAGACCGCGGTGCTGGAGATGCGCCCACTTCATCAGCACGAGGGTGCCCAGCAGCCGTACGGCGGTGTAGCCGAGCAGCGCGGGCCCGGCGCGGCGCAGCAGGTCCCCGGCCGCCCGCGCGGCGGGACCGCGGGAAGCGGGGCCCGCGACCGGTGCGGAGACGGCGGCCGGGCCGGGCGCGGTCGAAGGGGACGCGGTCGGACCGGGCGCGGTCGGGGGCACTGCGGCAACTCCTGGGTGGGCCGGGCAGGTTGTCGGACCAGACCAGGGTGTCCCGAGGTGCCGGACGCCGGACGGGCGCGTTGCGGCAGGTGCAGTACGGCTGCCACCCGTACGGGGGAAACGGATCGGGCCCCGGAACGCCGTGGTCCCGGGGCCCGTCCTACGTGACAGCCGTGTGCGCGGTCAGGTCAGATGCCGGCCGCCGCCGACAGGTCCGCCTTGATCGCACCGAGCACCGCGTCGGCCTTGGCGCGCGCCGCGCCCAGCCCCTGGGCGTCGGCCACCGGCACCACGACCTCCAGGTAGCACTTCAGCTTGGGCTCGGTACCGCTGGGCCGGACCACCACCCGGCCTGCCTCCACGCCGTCCTGCTCCGAGCCCGCGAGGTAGTAGCGCAGGCCGTCGGTGGGCGGCAGGGTGTCCGTCCCCCGGGAGAGGTCGTCGGAGGACGACACGGCCAGGCCCGCCAGTGCGGCCGGCGGCTGCTCGCGCAGCCGCCGCATGGCGTCGGCGATCAGCGACAGATCCTCGACGCGGACCGAAAGCTGGTCGGTGGCGTGCAGGCCGAACTGCAACGCCAGGTCGTCCAGCAGGTCCGTCAGCGTGCGGCCGGACTGCTTCAGTTCGGCCGTCAGCTCGGTGATCAGCAGGGCGGCGGTGATGCCGTCCTTGTCCCGTACGCCCTCGGGGTCGACGCAGTAGCCCAGCGCCTCCTCGTACGCGTACCGCAGGCCGTCCACCCGGGCCAGCCACTTGAAGCCGGTCAGCGTCTCCTCGTACGGCAGCGAGGCCGCGGCGGCGATCCGCGACATCAGCGAGGACGACACGATCGTGGTGGCGAAGGTGCCGGTCGCCTGCTTGCCGACCAGGTGCGCGGCCAGCAGCGCGCCCACCTCGTCACCCCGCAGCATCCGCCAGCCGTCCTTGGTACCGGGGTCCGGCACGGCGACGGCGCAGCGGTCCGCGTCCGGGTCGTTGGCGATGACGATGTCCGGGCCGACGGAGCGCGCGGTCGCGAAGGACAGGTCCATCGCGCCCGGTTCCTCCGGGTTGGGGAAGGCCACGGTCGGGAAGTCCGGGTCCGGCTCGGCCTGCTCGGCGACCACGGTCGGCGCCGGGAAGCCGGCCCGCGCGAAGGCGGCGACCAGCACGTCCCGGCCGACGCCGTGCATCGGCGTGTAGACCACGTGGGTGTCGCGCGGCGAGCCCGGCGTGAGCACCGCGTCCGTACGCTCCAGGTACGCCTGGAGCACGTCCTCGCCCAGCACCTCCCAGCCCTGCTCCGGCCGCGGCACGTCGTCCAGCGACCGCACCGCCGCGATCCGCTCCGCGATCAGCCCGTCGGCGGGCGGCACGATCTGCGAGCCGTCCCCCAGGTACACCTTGTAGCCGTTGTCGCGTGGCGGGTTGTGGCTGGCGGTGACCTCGACGCCCGCGACGGCGCCCAGGTGCCGTATGGCGAAGGCCAGCACGGGGGTGGGCAGCGGGCGCGGCAGGACCGCGGCGCGCAGTCCGGCACCCACCATCACGGCCGCGGTGTCCCGCGCGAAGTCCGCGCTCTTGTAGCGGGCGTCGTACCCGACGACGACCAGGCCCCCGGCCCGGCCCTGGTCCTTGAGGTACGCGGCCAGCCCGGCCGCCGCGCGGATGACGACGGCGCGGTTCATCCGCATCGGGCCCGCGCCCAGCTCACCGCGGAGCCCGGCGGTGCCGAACTGCAAGGTGCCCGCGAACCGGGCGGACAGCTCGTCCAAGTCCTCGGCGTCGATCAGCTTGCCCAGCTCTTCGCGGGTTTCGAGGTCGGGGTCCTCGGCCAGCCATGCCTTCGCCCGGCTGATCAGCTCCGCGGGATCGGTTGCCACGTGATGCTCCTGCCTCTGGTTGCGGTGGTGGGGGAAGCGCTCGGCGCGTTAACGCTTACCCACTCCGCGCGATGGTTCGACCGGCGGGCGCGCGGACACCGGCCGCGCGCCGCGCCACCGGGACACCCCGGCTTCATGCCTGCGGAGCGCCGGCGGGCGCCCCTGACGCCGTACGGAGCACCCGCGCAGGTACCCCGAACGCCGTACGGGGCGCCCGAGAACGCCCCGTACCGCTGCTCTGCCGCGCGCGGCTCAGAGCTTGCCGAGCACCTGCGCGAGCAGGCTGCCCATGCGGGTCGCGGAGTCGCGCCCGGCCTGCAGGACCTCTTCGTGGTTGAGCGGCTCACCGGTCATGCCCGCGGCGAGGTTCGTCACCAGCGACAGCCCGAGCACCTCGGCGCCGGCCTCGCGGGCGGCGATGGCCTCCAGGACGGTGGACATGCCGACCAGGTCCGCGCCCAGGGTGCGGAGCATCTTGATCTCGGCCGGGGTCTCGTAGTGCGGGCCGGGGAGCTGGGCGTACACGCCCTCCTCCAGCGTCGCGTCGACCTCCTTGCACAGCGCGCGCAGCCGCTGCGAGTACAGGTCCGTCAGGTCGACGAAGCGCGCGCCGACGATCGGGGAGGTGGCGGTCATGTTCAGGTGGTCGCTGATGAGGACCGGCTGGCCGGGGCGCATGCCGTCGCGCAGACCGCCGCACCCGTTGGTGAGCACCACGGTCTTGCAGCCCGCGGCGACGGCGGTCCGCACACCGTGCACGACGGGGGCCACACCGCGGCCCTCGTAGTAGTGCGTACGGCCCAGGAAGACCAGGGCCCGCTTGTCACCGATCTTGTACGAGCGGAACTTGCCGCCGTGGCCCTCGACGGCCGGCGCCGGGAAGCCGGGCAGCTCGGTGACCGGGAATTCGTGCTCGGGCGCGCCCAGCTCCTCGGCGGCCGGGGCCCAGCCGGAGCCCATCACCAGGGCGACGTCGTGGGTCTCGGCGCCGGTCAGCTCGCGCAGGCGGGCGGCGGCGTCGGCAGCGGCGCCCTGCGGGTCGCGCGCGATGTCCGGGGTAACAGATGCGTTCACGCGGACGAGGGTAGCCGGTAAATGCCTACGCGCGTAGATGTCCTCGCCGACGGCATCCCGCCGATCTGTTCGTAGCTCTCTACGAATGCGTGGGCGTTACACCGGCAGGCACGGGCCGCACCGGTCCCGCCGCCCGGTTCGCGGGCCGCGCCGACGGGGGCCGGACGGCGTCCGGGGCGCCGCCCGCTCCGGCCGTCCTCCCCTCAGCAGGGACGCTTCCGCAGCTCCATCACATAGTCGTGCGGCGCCCCGGCCGACTCCGCCGCGTCGGCGATCTCGCCGAGGTAACGGGCCGCGGGCAGACCGCCCTCGTAGCCGTTGAGGACGTACAGCCAGGCGGCCTCGTCGCCGTCGAGGGTGTGGACCCGTACGCGCATACGGCGGTAGATGTCCATGCCCACGCCCTCCCAGCGGTCCATGGACTCCTCGTCCATCGGGGCGATGTCGTAGAGGGCGACGAAGACCTGCGAGCGGGGGGCCTCGACGATCGTCGGGAGCGCTCCCTCCCAGCCCATCTGCTCCCCACCGAACGTGAGCCGCCAGCCGTTGAGCCAGCCGGTGCCGCGCAGCGGCGAGTGCGGAGCGCGGCGGGTCATCAGCCGCGCGTCGAGGTTGCCGGCGTACGCGGCGTAGAGCGACATGGTTCCGAGGGTACGGGAGGTCCAGGGGTGCGCTCGTGGTACGTGAGGTTCGAACGGCGGCCCCCGGGGGGTAACCCGGCGCGGGCGTACGGGACAATGGAGGACGTGACTCGGATCGTGATCATCGGTGGCGGACCCGGCGGATACGAGGCGGCCCTGGTGGGCGCCTCTCTCGGCGCGGAGGTGACCGTCGTCGACTGCGACGGCCTGGGCGGGGCGTCGGTGCTGACCGACTGCGTCCCGTCCAAGACCCTCATCGCGACGGCCGAGGTGATGACCACCTTCGACTCGTCGTACGACGAGCTGGGCATCATCGTCGCGGACGACACGCCGCCGATCGACCGTCCCGCGCGCGTCGTCGGGGTGGACCTCGGCAAGGTCAACCGCCGGGTGAAGCGCCTCGCGCTCGCCCAGTCGCACGACATCACGGCCTCCGTCACCCGCGCGGGTGGCCGGGTGATGCGCGGCCGCGGCCGTCTGGAGCCGGGGCAGTCGCCGGACGGTTCGCGCACGGTCACGGTCACCGCCGCGGACGGTACGGAGGAGACGCTGACCGCCGACGCGGTCCTCGTCTCGACCGGCGCGCACCCGCGCGAGATCCCGGACGCGCAGCCCGACGGCGAGCGCATCCTGAACTGGACGCAGGTCTACGACCTGGACGAGCTGCCGGAAGAGCTGATCGTGGTCGGCTCCGGCGTCACCGGCGCCGAGTTCGCGGGCGCCTATCAGGCGCTCGGCTCCCGCGTCACCCTCGTCTCCTCCCGCGACCGGGTGCTCCCCGGCGAGGACCCGGACGCCGCCGCCGTCCTGGAGGACGTCTTCCGCCGCCGCGGCATGAACGTCATGGCGCGCTCGCGTGCCGCCTCCGCCAAGAGGGTGGGCGACCGCGTCGAGGTCACCCTGTCGGACGGCCGTACGATCACCGGCTCGCACTGCCTGATGGCGGTGGGCTCCATCCCGAACACCGCGGGCATAGGGCTCGAAGAGGCCGGCGTACGGCTGAAGGAGTCCGGCCACATCTGGACGGACAAGGTCTCGCGCACCTCGGCCCCCGGCGTCTACGCGGCGGGCGACTGCACCGGCGTGTTCGCGCTGGCCTCGGTCGCCGCGATGCAGGGCCGGATCGCGATGTACCACTTCCTGGGTGACGCGGTGACGCCGCTCAACCTCAAGACCGTCTCCGCGAACGTCTTCACCGACCCGGAGATCGCCACCGTCGGTTACAGCCAGGCGGACGTGGACGCGGGCCGGATAGACGCCCGGGTCGTCAAGCTGCCGCTGCTGCGTAACCCGCGCGCGAAGATGCAGGGCATCCGGGACGGTTTCGTGAAGCTGTTCTGCCGCCCCGGCACGGGCATTGTGGTGGGCGGTGTGGTCGTCTCGCCGCGCGCCAGTGAGCTGATCCACCCGATCTCGATCGCGGTGGACAACAACCTCACGGTGGAGCAGATCGCCAGCGCGTTCACGGTCTACCCGTCGCTGTCCGGGTCGATCGCCGAGGTGGCGCGGCAACTGCACACGCGCAAGATGTCCAGCGAATAGACCGCGGCCAGCCGGATGAACGGTCCGCCCGGCGGGCGGTGCGGCACCCCTTGGGACGGGGTGCGCCCGCCCGCGCGGCGGGCCGTTCCGCGTACCGCTTCCGGTGCCGTCCTGCCGCGGAAGGCAGGCGGCGGGGGCCGGTTCGTGGCAGTCTGGTGTCCCTGAGTGACCGGCCAGCGGCATATACCACGTGCGAGGGTCGGTAACGAACAACTTCCGTTAATTGGTGCAACCTGCTGAAAGCAGACGGTCGTTGGCGTTACTGTCAGTTTCGTGTTCGCTGCAGAACGTCGCCAACTGATCCTCGAAATGGTGCGCGCGAACGGAGCGGTGTCGCTCCGTGAGCTCGCCCGCGTCGTCCAGACCTCCGAAGTAACCGTACGGCGGGACGTGCGGGCGCTGGAGGCAGAAGGACTGCTCGACCGCCGGCACGGCGGTGCGGTCTTGCCGGGCGGTTTCGCCCGGGAGTCCGGCTTCCCACAGAAATCCCATCTAGCGACCGCGGAGAAGACGGCCATCGCCGATCTCGCCGCCGGCTTCGTCGAAGAAGGCGAGGCCATCGTGGTCGGCGCCGGGACCACCACGCAGGAGCTGGCCCGCCGGCTCGCTCGGGTGCCCGGTCTGACCGTGGTCACCAACTCCCTCCTGGTCGCCCAGGCGTTGGCCCACGCCAACCGTGTCGAGGTCGTGATGACCGGCGGCACCCTGCGCGGGTCGAACTACGCGCTGGTCGGCAGCGGGGCCGAACAGTCGCTCCAGGGGCTGCGGGTCTCCCGCGCCTTCCTCTCGGGCAGCGGCCTGACCGCCGAGCGCGGCCTGTCCACGTCCAACATGCTCTCCGCGAGCGTGGACCGGGCGCTGGTGCAGGCGGCGGCGGAGGTCGTGGTCCTCGCCGACCACACCAAGCTCGGTACGGACACCATGTTCCAGACGGTGCCCACCGACGTGATCACCCGGCTGGTGACCGACGAGCCGCCGGGCCACGACGACCGGGCCGCGACCGAGCTGCAGGCCCTGGCCGACCAGGGTGTGCAGATCGCGGTGGCCGGCGGCCCCGGTGCGGGCGCCGCCCAGCAGGCACCGGAGGCGGTGGCGGCCGACCGCCGCGGCCCACGCCGGGACGTGCCGCTGCCCGGCCAACGGCGCAATCTGGCTCCGGGCGGCGGTGGTTCCGGGCCCCAGCTGCGTACGGCCGCTCCCCTCACGGAGCCGCCGGGCAGCCGGGTCGCCGACCTGGCGCCGCGCCGTCGCTGAGCGGGTGCCGGCGCGCGTACGGCCGCGTCGGCACCGCACGGTGAACGGCCGGGCGGGCGGCGCCACCCGGCCCCGTACGGCGGACGGCGCCACCCGGCCCCGTACGGCGCACGCCCGGGCGCACGGCAACGCCCGGCCCCGCTCACCCCTGCTCGGCGCGCAGCCCCGTCAGCGTCAGGGTGAGCAGCCGGTCGGCCAGCCGGGGGTCGTCCGGTGACTCCTCCGCGGCCAGGGCGATGCCGTTGGTCAACTGCATCAGATCACCGATGCTCACATCGGACCGTACGGCACCGGCCTGCTGCGCGCGGCTGAGCAGTTCGCCGCCCGCCTCGCGCATCGGGACACTGCACCGGGACAGCCCCGAACTGGCGTCGCCGGGCGCGGCCATCAGCGCCCGCGACAGCCCGCGGTAGGTGCTGGCGTGCGTGATGATCGCCCGCAGCCACTCCACCAGCGCCGCGCACGGCTGCGGCGCGTCGCTCAGCTCCCGCGCGTGCGCCAGCAGCGCGTCCACCTCGCCCTGGAACACGGCGCCCATCAGGGCCGTCCGGTTGGGGAAGTGCCGGTAGAGCGTGCCGATCCCCACGCCCGCACGCCGTGCGATGTCCTCCAGCGAGGTGTCGGTGCCGTGGTCCGTGAAGGCCGTGCGGGCCACCGCCAGCAGCCGCTCGTAGTTGCGGCGCGCGTCGGCACGCATGGGTCGTACGGATTCCTGCCCTGCCGTCTCGGTCACCATCGCCGTCCTCGCCGTCCTCCCTGAGCGCGGCCCTCCAGCGGACCGGTGCCCCCAGGATGCCACTGCCCCCGGGCCGCCAGCCTTCGGACCGGGACGGCGCCCCGCTCCGCGCGGGCGCCGCCCGGAGCGCGGGGTGGACGGCAGGCGGCCCGCGGATGACGGGGAGGGAAGGCGGCGCGGGCGCCTCGGCGAACAAGTGGCCAAGGTGGCAACGGAGCACGTCCGAGGGGCATCAAACCTGGCGCAATGGGGTCTGCAGAGACCGTCCGAACGCGTGCGGGAACACCTGGGGAAGCAATGGAACTGACCAGCCGATCGCTGCTGTACACCATGATCGCGGTCGCCGTGGTGTGCGTGGGAGTCACGCTCTGGCAGTGGCCGCGCTTCGCCAGGCGCGGCCCGCTGGCCTGGCTGGGCCGTATCGGTTCCATCCTCGCCACGCAGCTCTCCATCGTCGCCGCGCTCGGCCTCGTGGTGAACGCCAACTTCCAGTTCTACGGTTCCTGGCACGAACTGCTCGGCCTGTACGACGACGCCCCGGGCGCGGTCGCCAAGTGGGGCGACGGGGGAGCGGGCCCGGCCGGCGACCCGTCGAAGGGGCTGGTGCAGCCCGCCGGCGCGGAGGACCTGGAGAAGGTGCACGGCCTGCCCAAAGGACCGCCCGACAAGGTGGGCCGGGTGGAGTCCGTACGGATCGTCGGCAAGCGCACCAAGGCCGTCGACCCCGCGTACGTCTACCTGCCGCCGCAGTACTTCCAGAAGCAGTACGAGCGCCAGCGCTTCCCCGTCATCGTCGCCATCAGCGGCTACCCCGGTGGTCACTTCCTGCTGGGCCAGCACCTGCGGGTGCCGCAGACCGCCGGCGGCCTGATCGGCAAGGGGAAGATGCAGCCCACCGTCATCGTCATGCTGCGGCCCACCATCGCGCCGCCCCGCGACACCCAGTGCGTGGACGTGCCGGACGGCCCGCAGGCGGAGACGTTCTTCGCGAGCGA
The DNA here is from genome assembly GCF_040646595.1 of Streptomyces sp. NPDC045470. Taxonomy (NCBI): domain Bacteria; kingdom Bacillati; phylum Actinomycetota; class Actinomycetes; order Kitasatosporales; family Streptomycetaceae; genus Streptomyces; species Streptomyces sp. NPDC045470. The sequence continues at coordinate 903 of NZ_JBEZAN010000016.1, read as the reverse complement.
CCTGCCCACCGCGCTGAAGGAGCACTACCGGGTCGGGCACGCCGCCAGCGGCTGGGGGCTGCTCGGCTACTCGTCCGGCGGTAGCTGCGCCCTCCAGCTCACCATGCGGCACCCCCGCACGTACACCTCGGCGGCGGCCCTCTCGCCCGACTACAAAGTCACCAGCGACCCCACCACCGGCAACCTCTTCGGAGACGGCAAGGAGCGCGCCGAGCGCAAGCGGGAGCACGACCTGATGTGGCGGCTGGCGCACCTGCCCGCACCGCGGGTCTCGGTGCTGATCGGCACCAGCCGGGAGGGCGAGAAGAACTACCCGGCGGCGAAGGAGTTCCTGAACGCGGTCAAGCCGCCGATGAAGGCCGAGTCGATCATCCTCGACCAGGGCAGCCACAACTTCGCCACCTGGCGGCGCGAACTGCCCGCCGCGCTCCAGTGGATGAGCCGGCAGCTGACGTTCCCGGAGGACGTGGTCAACAGCTCCTGACGCCGGGCCCGGGACGGTACGGAGGCCCCGCGTCCTCCTGCCGGTCGTCCGCCGCGCTCCAGCGGGCCAGCAGGTCCCGCAACGGGCCGGCCAGGGCGGGGGACGCGCGCAGCAGGCGGCGCAGCCGCGCCCGCCACCCGGCCTCCACGTCGTCGGCCGCCGCGGGGTCGCCCTCCAGCCGGGCGGTCAGGAACTCCTCGCGGGAGTCCTCCAGTTCGTCGGTGAGCGCCTCGCGGTCGACGCCGCCGGGGCTGAACCGGGCGAGCAGACCGGTCAGTTCGTCGCGTGAGCGGTGCCACCGGTCCGTCCGCGACCGGGCGAACAGCTCCTGGGCGGTGGTCGTCGCCAGGGCCGCGAGGTGCGCATCCATGCGTTCCATGAAAAGCGCGGGGGCCCGTGGCACTCAAGTGCCACGGGCC
>NZ_JBEZAN010000015.1:194231-214701 GCF_040646595.1 Streptomyces sp. NPDC045470 | reverse complement strand
GGGAGTTGGCGGAGCGGCTGCACATCAGCCGGGTGACGCTGCGCGAGGTGCTCAAGGTGCTCCAGGACGAGGGGCTGGTGGAGAGCCGGCGCGGCGAGGTTCGTCGCCGGGCCCGGTGCGTTGTGCCGACCTTCATCCGATCGGGTGAGATCAGAGCGCAAAGTATCCGTTTGAGCACATGCGGTCGCAAGAATCGTCAGCGGACGATGCGGCTTGCTCAGACAGAGGGTCTGCCGCGGGACCGGGCCGACCGCCTCGATGGTTGCTGGGGGGAAGCATCGGCATGATCCGATCCTGGGCGCGGCGGAGCGCCGCGCGGCCGCGGGCCGCGCGGGCCCGGCGGGCCTTCGTCCTCGTGCTGCCCGGTCTGTGGGTGCTCGGCGTGGTGGTCTGGGAGCTGTGCACCCCCGCCGAAGGCCAGTTCCTGCAACTCCTCGCCGCGGCCCCCGCCATAGCCTGCGCCGGCACCGGCCGACGCCAGTGCGTCGTGCTCGGCGGCCTGTGCGCCCTGCTCGCGCTGTCGCCCCTCGGGACGGTGTCCTCCGGGGCGCACCCCCTCACCCGCGTCGGCACGTGCTGCGCCGTCCTCGTGGTCGTCGCCGCCAGCTATCTGACGGCGGGCCGGCGCCTGCGCCTGCTGCGGGAGCTGGAGCGTACGAAGGAGGTGGCCACCGCGGCGCAGCGGGTGCTGCTGCCCCCGCCGCCCGCACGGGTCGACGGCATCGTGGTCGCCGCCGACCACCTGGCGGCGGACGAGGCGGCGACGGTCGGCGGCGACCTGTACGACGTCGTGGCGACCCGGCACGGCGTACGGGTCGTCATCGGCGACGTGCGCGGCCACGGCCTCGGCGCCATGGGCACGGTCGCCGCGGTGCTCGGCAGTTTCCGGGAGGCGGTCCACGACGAGCCGGAGCTGGGCCGGGTGCTCCGCCGACTGGAGCGGGCGCTGCACCGGCATCTGCGGGAGCGGGCCCGTACGGAGCACCCGTCGGCCGGGGGCGGGGAGCCGGAGAACCCGCTGTCCGAGGAGTTCGTGACGCTGCTGCTGGTGGAGATCGCCCGGGACGGCGCCGTACGGACCCTCAACTGCGGGCACCCCTGGCCGTACCGCCTCAGCCGCAGCGGTGCGCTGCCCGACGCGCCCGGCGAGCCGATGCCGCCGCTCGGCCTCTTCCCGCTGCCCGCCGAACTGCCGGTGATCGACTGCCCGCCGCTGCTGCCCGGTCAGGCGATCTTCCTGCACACCGACGGGGCGACGGACGCGCGGGACGCCGACGGCACGTTCTTCCCGCTGTCGCGGGCGCTCGACGAGAGCGTCCGGTCGGTCAGGGACTGCCGCGCCTCCGCGGTCGTGGAAGGCGTACGGGCCGCGCTGCTGCGCCATTGCGGCGGGCGGCTCTCGGACGACGTGGCGCTGCTGGTGCTGTGCAACGACCGCCTGCGGGTACCCGCAGGGGCGGACCCGGCGGCCCTGGCACGCGGGCGCGTCCGGGCGGGCCGGGCGGAGTGAAGCAGGGCGCGATCGGTTCACACCCCGTGTGAAGCCCACCTCATTAGGCTGATCTCAAGGGTTGTTGAGTCGACAAGTCTACGAGCGGTCGCCCGGCCGGGGGGTGGGGCGACCCCGTCAGGAGGGCACCATGGAGCCCAACAGCCTGCTCGACGCGATTCTCGACGAGGCAGGCATATCGCACGCCGGGCTGGCGCTGCACGTCAACCAGCTCGGCCGGCAGCGCGGACTCGCGCTGCGCTACGAACACACGGCCGTGGCCCGGTGGCTGAAGGGGCAGCGGCCGCGGGGCCAGGTACCCGACCTCATCTGCGAGGTCCTCAGCGAACGGCTGCACCGGGCCGTAGGGCTCGACGACATCGGACTGAGCCGGCCGGGCGTGCGCCGCGTCCCGGACACGCCGCTCTCCGGATTCGTGGAACGGGCCACCGCGCTGTGGCGTTCCGACGAGCAGCAGCGCCCCCATGTGCTGTCCGCCCCCGCCCTCACCGGTACCTCGGCGGTCATCCCCGTCTGGGAGTGGGAGAACCCGCCCGAGGACTCCGACGTGTCCCGGACCGGCCTGACCAGGGTCTCCATGGCGGACATCGAAATGCTCCGCGCGGCGCGTACGCACTACGAGCAGATGTACCGGAAGGCGGGTGGTATCGCGACGAGAACGCGGATCGTGGGATTCCTCAACACCGAGGCGGCGCCGCTGCTGCGGGGCAGCTACACCGATGCGACGGGCCGTCAGCTCCACCGGGCCACCGGCGGGCTGGTGGCCGTCGCGGGAATCTGTGCGTACGACTCGGATGCCCTCGGGCTGGCCCAGCGCTATTTCCATCAGGCGCTGCGGCTGGCCAAGGCGAGCGGGGACCGGGGACTCGGCGCGTACGTCATCGCGCTGCTGGTCAACCAGTCCCTGTTCGTACGGGAGTACCGTCAGGCGGTCGCCTTCGCCGAGGCGGCCCTGCGGGCGGCGGGGCCGCAGATCACCCCGGCACTCGCGGCGGACCTCTACGCGATGCAGGCCAAGGCGTACGCGCGCCTGGGGGACGGCGCGAGCGCGCTCTCCTGCATCCGGCGGGCGGAGGCGGCGGCCGAGCGCATACGCCCTGGTCAGGAACCCGACGAAACGGATTACGTCCAGCCGGGCCTGGTGAACGTCCAAGTGGCGGAGGCGCTGCTGAGCCTGGGGGACCTGCGGGCCGCCCGGGCCCACGCGGACGCCGCCGTCGACACCCCCGCGCACGACCGGGGCCGGGTCCACCGGCTGGCCATGCTCACCCATATCGAGCTGCGCCAAGGGGACGCGGACCAGGCTGTGGCCAACGCCGCGCAGATGACCGAACAGGCGCGGGGAATGGAGTCGCAGCGGTTACGGGACCGGCTGCGGGCGGTGCGCGAGCACCTGGCCGAAACCGGAGGTTCCGCCACCGACCGAGCTGCCGATCTGATCGACGAGGCGCTGCGCGTTCCACTGTGAGGCCGGCCCGTGTCACCTTGCCTGCTCAACGGCGGAAGGTGGCACATACGTGCGATGGAAGAATCTCAGTGAGCAGACCGTGTACGAGAACCGCTGGTTCCGGGTCAACCTCGCCGATGTCGAACTCCCCGACGGCCGTCACCTGGATCACTTCCTGATCCGGTTGCGGCCCGTCGCCGTGGCCACAGTGGTCAACGAGGCCAACGAGGTGCTGCTGCTGTGGCGGCACCGCTTCATCACCGACACCTGGGGATGGGAACTCGCCGCAGGCGTGGTCGAGGACGGCGAGGACATCGCCGCCGCGGCCGCCCGGGAGATGGAGGAGGAGACCGGGTGGCGCCCCGGCCCCCTCGAACACCTCCTCTCCGTGGAGCCGTCCAACGGCCTCACGGACGCCCGGCACCACATCTTCTGGTCCGACCGGGGCGCGTACGTGGGCCATCCCGAGGACGACTTCGAGTCCGACAAACGGGAATGGGTCCCCCTGAAACTGGTACCCGACATGATCGCGCGAGGGGAGGTGCCGGCCGCCAACATGGCGGCCGCTCTGCTGCTGCTGCATCACATCCGGCTGGGGTGACCCGGGCCGCGGCGCCCGAGGTGCGCCGCCGGCCCGCCGGCCTCAGCGCCCCATCGCCTGCCATACGGCGATCGCCAGCGCCGCGAGCCCCGTGAGTGCGGCGATGGAGGGCAGCGGCCAGCGGCCGTGCTCCAACCGCGTGACGCGGGCCTGTATGTCGCCCGCGTCACGCTCGTTCTGTTCGGAGCGCTGCGCGAGCAGCGCCAGTTGGCCGTCGACACGTGCCGTCCGCACATCGAGGCAGCGTCTCAACTCCGCCATGTCGGTGGCAACCAGGTCGGGTTCGGGGTGGGCGGTCACGGTCCGCTCCTCTTTCCTCTCTCGGGCGGGACTTCGTTGTCCATACGCGCACCAGTCAACTGCCTCGGCACGTACGGGGGAACGTGTGCGGGACGAATATGCGGGTCTGCCGCGCACACCCCGTGTGAAGTCACCCGTCGTGACGGCCGCCGGGGGAGTGCCCGCTTCACACGGGGTGCGAACCCCGCACCCGAAGAGGCCGCCTTCACACGCTCCCGGTCACGGCCCGAAAGGCCGACGCTGGTTTCAACGGGGGCCGCTGCCGGTGGACGGGCGCCCATCGGCCGGTTGTCCGCCCGCCGTCTTTCCCCCGAGCGGCGGGCGGACCACGACGGGGGGCGCCACTCAGGGGGTCTGGGACGGCGGGCGGCAAGGACGGTCGCGGGCTTCGCACCGGCGACGCGGAAAAAGGGCGGGACCGGGGCACCGGTCCCGCCCTTACTCCTGCGTGCGGGGTGCGCCGTGGCGCACGAGATCACGAGCCGCGTACGCGTCGCCCACGAGCTGCGTACGGGGTCAGTACGGGATCAGTACGAGTAGAACCCCGACCCGGTCTTGCGGCCGAGGCGGCCCGCGTCGACCATGCGTGCCAGCAGCGGGGGAGCGGCGTAGAGGGCTTCCTTGTACTCCTCGTACATCGAGGTGGCGACCGAGGCGACCGTGTCCAGGCCGATCAGGTCGGAGAGCTTGAGCGGGCCCATCGGGTGGGCGCAGCCCATCTCCATGCCGTTGTCGATGTCCTCGCGGCTGGCGATGCCGGACTCGAACATCCGGATCGCCGAGAGCAGGTACGGGATCAGCAGCGCGTTGACGACGAAGCCGGACCGGTCCTGGGCGCGGATCGCGTGCTTGCCCAGCACGTCGTGGACCAGCGCCTCCGACCGCTTGATCGTCTCCTCGCCGGTGGTGAGCGCGGGGATCAGCTCGACCAGCTTCTGCACCGGTGCCGGGTTGAAGAAGTGGATGCCGATGACCTGGTCGGGGCGGGAGGTGGCGACGGCCAGCTTCACCAGCGGGATGGAGGAGGTGTTGGAGGCCAAGATCGCGTCCGGGCGGGTGACGACCTGGTCGAGGACCTGGAAGATCTCCGTCTTGACCTGCTCGTTCTCCACGACCGCCTCGATGACGAGGTCGCGGTCGGCGAACTCACCGAGGTCGGTGGTGAAGCTGAGCCGGTCGAGCGTCGCGTCGCGCTCCGCGGTGGTGATCTTGCCGCGCTCGGCTGCCTTGCCGAGGGAGTTGGTCAGCCGCGTACGGCCCAGCTCCAGCGCCTCGCCGGTGGTCTCAGCGACCATCACGTCCAGGCCGGAGCGGGCGCACACCTCGGCGATACCGGCGCCCATCTGGCCGCAGCCCACCACTCCGACGCGTTCGATGTCGGTCACATCGTGCCTTTCGCTGATCTCGGGGTCCGGCGGGGCGCGCGGGACCGGCCGTACCTGCGGCAGGGACCCCGGCGTCCGCCTCGGCCCCGACGTTACTCCGCGGAATGCTGTGCGGCGGGGGCAGGGGCGGGCATTCTGTTGTCCTGAGACGGACGTTCCGGACACTTTGGGGGCGTGGCATGAGACGGATCACACGAAGAGCGTTCGCGGTCGCGGCTCTCTCTGCGGCCGCCGCGGCACCGGCGCCGGGGAGCGCGGCGGCCCGCGGCCGTGGTGCGCACGGTGGCCGGCCGGAGTTCCGCGGCATGTGGCTGGCCACGGTCGCCAACCGGGACTGGCCCTCCAGGGCGGGCCTGCCCGCCGCCTCGCAGCAGGCCGAACTGCGCGCATATCTGGACGCGGCGGTGGCACGCCGCCTCAACACGGTGGTCTTCCAGGTGCGGCCGACGGCGGACGCGCTGTGGCCGTCCCCGTACGAGCCCTGGTCGGAGTACCTGACCGGCGTCCAGGGCCGTGACCCCGGCTGGGACCCGCTCGGCTTCGCCGTCCGCGAGGCCCACCGGCGCGGCCTGGAACTGCACGCCTGGTTCAACCCGTACCGCATCGCCAACCACACCGACCCGTCGCGGCTGGTGCCCACCCACCCGGCGCGGCTGCGTCCGGACTGGGCCGTGCCGTACGGCGGCAAGCTGTACTACAACCCGGGTCTGCCCGAGGTCCGCGCCTTCGTGCAGGACGCGATCCTGGACGCGGTGGAGCGCTACGACATCGACGGCGTCCACTTCGACGATTACTTCTACCCCTACCCGGTGGCGGGCCAGACCTTCGACGACGACGCCGCGTACGAGGAGTACGGCGGGGACTTCGCGACCCGGGCGGACTGGCGGCGCGACAACATCGACCTGCTGGTGCGTGAGACCGCGGAGCGGGTGCGGGCCGCGCGGTCGCCGGGCGGCGGCCGGTGGCCCGGCCGGGGCGGTGGCCGGTGGCGCAGGCCGCGCCGTACGCACCACCGGCCCGTACGCTTCGGTATCAGCCCCTTCGCCATATGGCGCAACCAGGCCACCGACCCGGCCGGTTCGGACACCCGCGCCGGCGTGCAGACCTACGACGACCTCTACGCCGACACCCGCAAGTGGGTACGCGAGGAGTGGATCGACTACATCGTGCCGCAGGTGTACTGGAACATCGGCTTCCCCGCCGCCGACTACGCCAAGCTCCTGCCCTGGTGGTCGGAGACGGTCACCGGCACCCGCGTCCAGCTGTGCGTCGGCGAGGCGCTGTACAAGGCGGGCGCGCCGGGCCAGCCGCCCGCCTGGCAGGACCCCGCCGAGCTCTCCCGCCACCTCACCCTGGCCCGCGGCCACCCGCAGGTGCGCGGCCACATCTTCTTCTCCGCGAAAGAGGTGGCCGAGGACCGCACCGGCGCGATGGCGCGGGTCGTCGCCGACCATTACCACGGGCCGGTGCGGCCCCCGCGCCCCGCGTCGTGAGACGGCGGCCGGGCCCTACTCCTGGGCGTCGGCCGTCGGGAAGTGCCGTACGACGGTGTCCGGGCCGGGCGACATCAGCGTCTCGTGGCCGTCCTCGAACCGCACCCGGTACGGCGGGGTGCCGTCCACCCCCAGGACTTCGATGATCTCGGCGGTCCGGTCGTGCTGCCCCACGATCCTGCCGTGCACCAGCAGCCGGTCTCCCACACTCGCTCTCATCGGCTACGGCCTCCTCGTCAGTCGGTCGGAGGGTGACTGTTGCGTGGCCGTCAGTCTACGGCCGGGCTCCGCCGATGCACCCGCGGAACGCGCCACCCGCGCGGGTCCGGTACGGACTTTTGCCGCCCCCGGCCGCTCAGGCGGCCGAGCGCTGGGTGACGGCGATGCACAGGAGGACGGCGACGGCGGCGACCGGAGCGGCCAGCGGTAGCTGCTCGCCGAGCAGCAGCACCGACCAGACCAGCGTCAGCAGCGGCTGGGCGAGCTGGAGCTGACTGGCCTTGGACACGCCGATGGCCGCCATGCCGCGGTACCAGACCACCAGGCCGAGGAACTGCGAGCCGAGGGCCAGCCACAGCAGGCCGGCCACCGCGTGCGCCGTCAGGTGCGGCGGTTCGGCGAGCAGCGCCAGAGCGGCGCCGGGCACGGTGACCGGCAGGGCCAGCAGCAGGGCCCAGCCGATCACCTGCCAGCCGGGCAGATGGCGGGCGAGCCGGCCGCCCTCGGTGTAGCCCGCCGCGCACACCAGGAGCGCCGCGAAGAGGTGGAGGTCGCCGGTGCTCGGCGCGCCGCCGCTCTGCTGGACGGCGAAGCCGATGACGACGACCGCGCCGGCCAGCGCCGCGGCCCAGAAGGTGCGCGACGGGCGGGCGCCGGTCCGTACGGCCGAGAACGCGGCGGTGGTCAGCGGCAGCAGGCCGACGACGACCGCGGCGTGCGAGGTGGTGGAGGTCTCCAGCGCGAGGGTCGTCAGCAGCGGAAAGCCGAGGACGACACCGGCCGCCACGACGGCCAGGCCCGCCCAGTGGCGGCGCTCGGGCAACCGGACGCGGAGGACGACCAGGCAGCACCCGGCGACGGCGGCGGCGAGCACGCTGCGCAGGGTCACCACCGTCCAGGCGCCCATGCCCTCCAGGGCCCACGCGGTGGCCGGGAAGGTGAGGGAGAAGGCGGCGACACCGAGGGCGGCGAGCAGGGTGCCGCGGGCGGCGACGCGGGGCGCGCAGGCGTGCACCACGGGGGCCGGGCGCGGGGCCGTGCCGGCCGGGGCGGTGGGTCCGGCGGTCGGGCCGACGGCCTGGGCGGCGGCCGGGTGGACGGCTGCGGCGGGCCCGGTGCCCGGAGCGTTGACCGCTATCGTGCTGCTCGGAGTAGCGCTATCGTGATCTCTCATGCACGAGCGTAGCAGCGTCGCTGAACTGGCCGCCATTCTCCGGAACGGCCTCAACCGCTACTCTCCGGGTGAGAAGCTGCCATCGAGCCGCGCCCTGGTGGAACGGCACCGGGTCAGCCCGGTGACGGTCTCCCGCGCCCTGGCCGAGCTGGCGGCCGAAGGGCTGGTGACCACCCGCCCCGGCGCCGGCGCCTTCCGCGCCGAGGCCCGGCCGCAGGCCCGCCCGGTGGACACCTCCTGGCAGGAGATCGCGCTGAGCGCGGAGGCCGCCGACGACCACGCGCCACGCGGCGTGGACGCCTCCGGCGTGCTGGCCACCCTGGCCGCGCCCGCACCCGGCGTCATCGAGCTGAACGGCGGCTATCTGCACCCCGGCCTCCAGCCGGAACGCGCGCTCGCCGCCGCGCTCGCCCGGGCCGGGCGCCGCCCCGGAGCCTGGGGCCGGCCGCCCATGGAAGGCGTCACCGAACTGCGGGCCTGGTTCGCGCGCGAGATCGGCGGCCCCGGCGGCACGCTCGCCGACTCGGACGTACTGGTGACGGCGGGCGGGCAGAGCGCGCTGACCGCGGCGCTGCGCGCGCTCGCCCCGCCCGGCGCGCCGGTGCTCGTCGAGTCGCCGACGTACCCGGGCATGCTGGCCGCCGCCCGCGCGTCCGGGCTGCGGCCCGTCCCCGTACCGATGGACGCGGACGGGGTACGGACCGACCTGCTGGCCGAGGCGTTCCGCGCCAGCGGGGCCCGGCTCTTCGTCTGCCAGCCGCTGTTCCAGAACCCGACCGGGACGGTACTGGCCGCCGGGCGGCGGACCGAGGTGCTGCGGATCGCCCGCGCGGCCGGCGCGTTCGTGGTCGAGGACGACTTCGCGCGCCGCCTCGTCCACGAGGACGCGCCGCCGCTGCCGCCCACGCTGATCGCCGACGACCCGGACGGCACGGTCGTCCACGTCTGCTCGCTGACCAAGGCCACCTCGCCGAGCCTGCGGGTGGGCGCGCTCGCCGCGCACGGGCCGGTCCTCGACCGGCTGCGGGCCATCCAGGTCGTGGACAGCTTCTTCGTGCCCAGGCCGCTCCAGGAGGCGGCCCTGGAACTGGTGGGATCCCCGGCCTGGAGCCGCCATCTGCGCGTCATCTCCGGGCAGTTGGCGGTGCGGCGGGACGCGCTGGCCACCGCGCTCCACCGGCATTTCGGCGGTACGGAGCCGTCCGGGGCAGGACCGGGGGTGCAGGTCGTGCCGCCCGGCGGCTACCACTTCTGGCTGCGCCTGCCCGACGGTACGGACGAGGCGGCGCTCGCCGGCGCTGCACTGCGCGCGGGCGTCGCGGTCGCGCCCGGCCGCCCGTACTTCGCCGCCGAGCCCCCGGCCCCGCACCTGCGCCTGACGTTCGCCTCGGCGGCCGGTACGGCCGAACTGGCGGAAGGGGCGAGGCGGTTGCGGGCGGCGTACGAGGAAGTGCCGAGGGGCGGGTGAGCCTACGGGGCACGGGAGGGGCCGAGCGCAGGGCGACGGGTAATACGTTCGACTCCGGACGGCTCCTCTGCGAGCCTCCGTCCATGAACGACAGCATCCCCGGCGCTCCGGGCGAGCGCGCCCCCGCGGCCGTGTCCGACGGCATTCCGGCCGGTTACGAGGTCTCCACCGACGCCGACCGGCTGGACCTGGCCCTGATCCACCACTGGCTCTCCACCGACGCGTACTGGGCGCTCGGCCGCCCCCGCGAGCGCCAGGACCGCGCGGTGGCGGGGTCGCTCAACTTCGGCCTCTACGAGAACGGGGCGGCGGACGGCGGTTCCGGCCGGGGACGGCAGGTCGGCTACGCCCGTGTCGTCACCGACCGCACCACCTTCGCCTGGCTCTGCGACGTCTACATCGCCCCCGCCGCCCGCGGCAAGGGCCTCGGCACCGCCCTCGTCACCCACATCCGCGATCACCTGGCACCGTACGGCCTGCGCCGCATCCTGCTGGCGACGGGCGACGCCCACGACGTCTACGCGCGGGTGGGCTTCGAGCCGCTGTCCGAGCCGGGCAAGTGGATGGCGCTCGGCCTTCAGTAGCGGCGCCGGGCCCCGGCTCAGTGCCCCAGCACCTCCCGCAGCTCCGGCTGGAGCAGGTCGGCGTGCGCGCGCACGAGGTCGTCGCACAGGTCCCAGATGCGCTCGACGGGCAGCGCGGCCGCGGTGGCCGGGTCGGCCATCGCCGCGTGCCGGATGTGGCGCGGGTCGCCGTCCACCGCGGCCCGTACGACCAGCTCGTTGGCGCTGACGTAGGCCCGGTTCAGGGCCGCGCACTGCGGGGGCAGGGCGCCGACCCGGGTGGGCTGGACGCCCAGCGAGTCCACCAGGCACGGCACCTCCACCACGGCGGCGCCGGGCAGGTTGTCGATCAGGCCGTGGTTGGGGACGTTGCCGTAGACCGTGCGTGGGGTGCCGGAGACGATGCTGTGGATGATCTGCGGAGCGTACTCCATCGTGCCCTCCACCGGCAGCGGTGATCCGACGGCGAGCGCGTCCCGGGTCCGCTCGTACTCCGCGGCGTTCTCCTTGATGATGTCCAGGTACGTGCCGATCGGCAGCCGCAGCCGCTCCACCTCGCTGTCGTGGTGGAGGTACCAGGGCACGTACTCGGAGGAGTGCTCGCTGGTCTCGGTCGGGTAGTGGCCGAGCCTGCGGTACATGTCCACGCGTACCCGGCGCAGCAGTTGCGGGTCCTTGGCGATCACGTCGTCGAGCAGCGGGTACAGGTTCTCCCCGTTCCGTTCCAGACGCAGCACCCACGCCTGGTGGTTGACGCCCGCGGCCAGGTAGGAGACCTCCTCGTACGGGACACCCAGCAGCTCCGCGAGGTCGTGCACGGTCCAGTACACCGAGTGGCACAGGCCGACGACGCGGCGCAGCGGCGTGGCCTGCGCCAGGTACATCACGTTCATCGCCATCGGGTTGGTGTAGTTCAGCAGCCACGCGTCCGGGCAGAGTTCGGCGATGTCGTCGGCGAGGGCGCGCAGCAGCGGGAAGGTCCGCAGCGCGCGGAAGATGCCGCCGACGCCGAGGGTGTCGCCGATGGTCTGGCGCACCCCGTGGCGGGCGGGGATGCGGAAGTCCAGACGGGTGGCCTCGTCCATGCCGACCTGGACGGTGTTGATGACGAAGTCCGCGCCGTCGAGTGCCGCCCGGCGGTCGAGGTGGGCGGTGACGACCGGCTCGGCGCCGCGGGTGGCGGCGATGTGGCGGGCCGCGCCCTCGGCGGTGGCGAGGCGTTCCTGGTCGATGTCGTGCAGGGCGACGTGCGCGCGCCGCAGTTCGGGGAAGGCGAACAGGTCGGCGAGGAGGCCCTGGGTGAACACGACGCTGCCGGCGCCGATGAAGGCGATCTTTATGGTGCCGCGGTCGGTGCGGCCGGTGTGGCCGGTGCGGCCGGTCGGTCCGGTCTCGCCGGTCGGGGCGGTGCTGGTCATGTGTGGCTCCCTGGTCGGGTGGTGAGGGCGGCGGCACGGGCCTCGTCCCAGGTGGGCTGGGCCGCCGTACCGCCGTGGGCGCGGGTGGACAGGGCGCCGCAGGCCGCGGCGAAGGAGAGCGCCGTGGGCAGGTCCATGCCGTGCAGGACCGCGGCGACGAAACCGGCGTCGAAGCTGTCCCCGGCGCCGACGCTGTCCACCGGGTCGGTGGGGACGGCGGCCGTACGGGTCAGCGTGGCGCCGTCGTGGGTGAGCGCGCCGGCCGCGCCGTCCTTGACGACGACCAGCGGACCGAGGCGGGCGAGGGCGGCGGCAGCGGCGGCCGGGCCGGTTTCGGGTCCGTCGCCTTCGGGCGGCCCGGGAGCCAGTGCCGCGGCCAGCGCCCGCGCCTCCGCAGCGTTCGGCAGCAGGACGTCGGTGGACTTCAGTACGGGGCCGAGGAGTTCCGGGTCCCAGCGCTGCGCGGGGTCGTCGTTGGTGTCGAGCGAGGTGGCGGCGCCGTGTCCGCGGGCCCGCGCGAAGATGTCGCCGAGCGACCGGGCCAGGCGCGGCATCAGGAAGAACGATCCGGCGTGCACGTGCCGGCAGTCGGCCAGCAGCCGGTCCGGCACGTCCCGCGCCCCGGTGGCCGCCAGGCAGCCGGGAGCGGTGAGGATGGCGCGGTCGTCGCCCCGGGCGAGGACGGTGGTGAGCGGGGTGGGCCGTTCCGGGTCGGTGACCAGCGCCGTGACGTCGACGCCGCGCTCGGCCAGTGCCGTACGGACGAAGGCGCCCGCGGCGTCGTCACCGACCCGCCCGGCGAACGCCACGCGCAGCCCCAGCCGCGCCGCTCCGCAGGCCGTGATCGCGGCCGAACCACCCATCAGCAGGCGTCCCGAGGCGACGAGTTGCTCGCGCTGCCCGTACTCCAGGGTGCGGGGGACGGGACCGACCACCACGTCGGGGTTGGCGTCGCCGATCACCAGGAGGTCGAAGGAGCGGGGCACGGGTACCTCCGGGGCGGGGGCGGGGACAGGGACGGGGGCTCGATGAGGAGATCGGGACGGGTGGGGGCCGGGCGAGATCGGTACGGGTGAGGGCCGGGCGAGGGATCGGGTGAGGGCTCGTCACGGTCGGGCGACGCGGCTACCCCTTCAACCCGCTCGACGTCAGCGACTGGATGAAGGTCTTCTGCGCGAAGAGGAACGCCACCAGCACCGGCAGCACCGTGATCACATTGCCCGCCATGATCGCCGACCACCGGTTGTGGTGCTGTCCCTGGAAGGTCGTCAGCCCCAACTGGAGCGTGTACTGGGTGTCGTGGTTGATCGCGATGAGTGGCCAGGTCAGGTCGTTCCAGGTGGTCAGGAAGGTCAGTACGGCGACGGTGGCCAGCGCGGGGCGGGCCAGCGGCAGCACGACGGAGTACAGCACCCGCAGCCGCGAGCACCCGTCGATCCAGGCCGCCTCCTCCAGCTCCCTGGGCAGCGCCAGGAAGAACTGCCGGAAGAGGAAGACCGCGAACGGCGTGACCAGGGACGGCACGATCAGCGCCCCCAGCGTGTCGATCAGTCCCAGGTTCTTCATCACCAGGAACGTCGGGATCATGGTGAGCTGGAACGGGATGACCATGGTCGCCAGCATCAGCCCCAGCAGCAGCCGCGACCCGGTGAACCGCATCCGGGCGAAGGCGTAGCCGCCCAGCGAGCCGAGCACCAGGTTGGAGAGGACCGCGGTGACCGCGACGATCGAGGAGTTGGCGAACCACCGCGGGAACATCGCGTTGCCCAGCACGTAGTCGTACCCGCCGAGATCGATGCCGGACGGCCACAACGAGGGCGGGAAGCGATTGATCTCCGCGTTGGTCATCACCGAACTGAGCGCCAGCCACACCAGCGGCAGCGCGAAGCCCAGCGACAGCGGGGCGAGCACCAGGTGCCAGGCGCTGAAGGGCAGACGCCCGCGCCGGGCCGGGCGTCGCGGCGTGGCGGTCCCGCTCGGGCCGGCGGTCCTGTGCGGGTGCGCGTCACCGGGCGGCACGGCCGCGGGCGCGCTCAACGGACCGCTCCGTCCGGCGCGGCACCCGGCCGGCGCCGCCGGTACAGGCGCAGGGCGGTGCCCACGACGAGCAGCGCGACCGCGAGGACGTATGCGGCGGCGGCCCCGTATCCGGCGGTGAACATCTGGAACGCCTGCTCCCATACGAAGTAGACGATGACGGTGGTCGACCCGAGCGGGCCGCCCTTCGTGGTGACGTAGATCAGGTCGAACACCTGGAGGGCGGTGATCAGTTGCCACAGCAGCAGGAAGACGGTCACCGGCGTCAGCGAGGGCAGCTTGATGTGCCACAGCACCCGCAGCCGGCCCGCGCCGTCCAGCCGCGCCGACTCGATCAGTTCCGGCGGCACGTCCTGGAGCGCGGCCAGGTAGACGACGACACAGAAGCCGACCCCGCTCCACAGCGAGATGAGCACCAGCAGGTAGAGCGCCTGCCCGGGGTCGGAGAGGAAGCCCTGTGGGGACACGCCCAGGTGGTGCAGCAGGGAGTTGGCCACCCCGAACTGCGGGTCGAGGATGAAGAAGAACAGCACGCCCTGCGCCGCGGCCGAGATCACGAACGGGATGAAGATCAACGTCCGGTAGAGGCCGATCAGCCGGATGCGGCGGTTGAGCGCCAGCGCGAGCACCAGCCCGCCGAGCAGGCTCAGCGGCACGTACAGACCCGCGTAGACGAGGGTGTTCTCCACCGCCGTACGGAAGCCCGGGTCCCGCACCAGCGCGTGGTAGTTGTCCAGGCCCACCCAGCGCCCCGGCGTGACCAGGTCGTCCGCCCGGAAGGAGAGCAACAGCGACCAGACGACGGGGACGATGCTCAGCCCGAGGATGATCAGGACGGACGGGCCGACGAAGGCCCAGGCGGTGGCGTTCTCCCGGCGGACACGGCCGGCGAGGGTGCGGGGGCGGCGGGGGGTGAGGGCGGACGGGTGCCGGTTTCCGGGGCGGTGGCGGCCGGGGGGCTCGTGGTGGGGGTTCAAGGTGAGGGGGCGGGGGGTGCGGGGAGGGCGGGGTGTGGTGCGGCGGGCTGGACGTCCTGTTCCCGTGCGCTCCGGTCCCGTGCTCCCTGCTCCCGTACGCTCCGATTCCGTACGGCCGGATTCTGTGCGCCCTGTTCCCTTACGGTCCGGTCCCGTGCGCCCCGGTCTCGTACGCTCTGGTCCTGTACGTCGATTTTCCGTGCGCTCCGGTTCCGTACGGTCCGGTCCTGCGCGCCCCGTTTCCGTGTGCTCCGGTCCCGTGCGGTCGTCCGCGTGCGGACTCGGTGGCATGGCCCCCTCTTCCGTCCGGCCGTGTCCGGCCGCCGCCTCCCGGGCGTCGTCCGGTGTCATCGCGGGATCAGCAGGGCCGCGTCGGCCTTTTCGGCGCAGGTCCGCAGCGCCTCGGCGGGCGAGCTGCGGCCCAGCAGTACGGCCACGATCGCCTCACCGACAGCCTGCGAGATCTGCGGGTACGCCGGGTGGACCGGCCGGACCCGCGCGGTGTCGAGCGCGGCGGTGAACACCGGCAGCCCGGTGGTCCGCGCCGAGTGCCGCCGCCATTCCGGGCGCGCGGCCGTCGCCTTGCTCAGCGGCAGGCTGCCGCCGCCCAGCGCCCACCGCACGTCCTGCGCCGGATCGCCCAGCCAGCGCAGGAACTCGACCGCCGCCCGCGACCGTTCCGGTCCGTTGTCGAAGACGGTCCAGGTGTCCGGGCCGGCGATCGTGCAGGGCCGGCCGCTGTACGTCGGCGGCGGCACCACGTCGTAGTCGACCTTGCCCTCGACGATGTCCGGCAGTTCCCACGGGCCGGTGGCCATCATCCCCATCCGTCCGCCGATGAAGACCTGGTGCATCTGCTCGCTGCCCGGCTTGGGGTCGACGTAGACGCTCTTGTCGGCGGCGAGCCGCGCCAGGGTGCTCAGCGCCCGCTCCCCGACGTCCTTGAAGCCGATGCTGTGCCCGTCCTGGGCGATGACCTCGCCGCCGAGGTCCCACACCAGCGGCCACAGCCGCCACACGGTGTCCTCGTCGCCGGTACCGGGCCAGCTCGTACCGAACGTGCCGCGGCGCGGGTCGGTCAGCAGGCGTGCCGTACGGACGAACTCGTCCCAGGTCCAGCCCGCCTTGGGGTAGGGCACCCCGGCCTGCCGGAACAGCTTCCTGTTGTAGACGTAGCACAGGGAGTCCAGCACGGCGGGCGCCGCCCGCACCCGCCCGTTGAGCGCGACGGCGTCGCGGACCGAACTCCAGAACTGCGGCCAGTACGCGGTGCCGCGCAGCGTGTCGGTGAGATCGACGACGCGGGGGCTGCGGGCCACCCGGGCGAGGTCGGCCCCGAAGATGTACGCGATGTCCGGGTACGATCCCGCGGCCAGTGCCGCCGTCACCTTCTGGAGCATGGCGTCGGCCACGACCCCGCCGCCTCCGGCGTCGACGCGGATGCGCGACTGCCTGCGGTTGAAGTCGTCCACGAGCGCCTGGACGGCCTTGCGGCCGGTGTCGGCCTGGCCGTGCCACAACTCGACGACGATCCGGCCGTCGGCGCCCACGCTCCTGGCCGCCGAGGAACCGCAGGCACCGAGGAGAGTCCCCCCGGCGGCGCCGGCCGCCAGCGCGGCCCCGGCGCGCAGGAGTTGGCGGCGGGGCGATCCGCCGGGCTGATGTCGGAGCGGTCCGCCGGGCTGTTGCCGGGGTGGTCCGCCGGGCTGTGGTGCGCCGCCGTCGTGCCGTAAGTCTGCCGAGCCCGTGTCCCCGCCGGTTGCGTCGCGCATCACCGGCCACCCCCTCGAAGAACCGGTCCAAGGTTCCGCAGAACCGTTCGCGCCCGCCCTCGGGCCCCCAAACCGGACGGCCGGGAGCCCTCAAGAGCTAACCAGCAGGCAGCGATCAGTGCAATGGTGCTGCGGCGAGGCAATGGTGCTGTGGCGACGGATGGGAAAGCCGCCCTCCGCCCGTACGCAGCCCGCACGCCCGGGCCAGCGCCGTCGCGAGGCCGGCGCGTCTTCTAACGCGATCGTGGTCCCGCTGGTGGCGGTCGGTGTAAGGCGAAGCCGCCCGGAGCGTCCGCGGCTCCGCCCGCCACGGCTGCGGCGCCCCCCGGATCGTTCATGTACTGATCATGGCATCCGCGCAACTGCCGCCCCACTTCTTCAGGTTGTTCCCCCGGCCGCGGGCCTCCCGCTCCGTACCAGGGGCGACCGCTAACCTGCCAGGCATGAATCAGGCGAACGGTGATGTCACCCCGCACGACGTCCGGCCCGACGGCATAGACGGCTTTGACAACCACGACGACCATGACGGCTACGAGGTCAGGCCCGGCGTCCCGACTGCCGACACGTACCGGCAACTGCGCCGGTCGACCGGCCTCGGCGACAAGTCGGCCGAGGGCGCGGCGATCGGCCTCCCGAACACCTGGTACGGCGTCACCGTGCACGCGTCACCGGAGTCCGCGGACGGCGGTGCGACGAACGGCGCAGGCCCCGTCGGCATGGGCCGGATCATCGGCGACGGCGGCTGCTTCTTCCAGATCGTCGACATCTGTGTGCTGCCGCAGCACCAGGGTCACGGCTTGGGCAAACGCATCATGGCCGCCCTCACCGCCGAACTGGAGCGCCGCGCACCGGCGGGCGCCTACGTCTCCCTGATCGCCGACGGCGACGCCCGCCACCTCTACGCCCAGTTCGGCTTCACCGAGACCGCACCCGCCTCGGTCGGCATGGCGTTCATGCCCCGCCCGGCCGACTGAGCACGGCCCCTGCCGCGACGACGGCCGGCCGAGGTCACGGCCGAGACGGTGCAGACGGGACCGCCGGTGCAGACCGGACCGGTCGGCGGCGTAGACCGGACCGACCGAGGGGCGGGCAGGACGGACCGGCGGGGCGGGCAGGCCGGCGGGTCAGGCAGGGCTCAGGGTGAGGGACGGGTTCAGCAGCTCCAGCAGGGGGCCGTGCAGCCCACGGGGCGCGACGAGGAAACCGGGTGCTCCGGCCTGCCACGGCCGCCCCGCCGTGTCGGAGACGACGGCTCCCGCCTCGCGGGCCACCAGGGCGCCGGGCAGCAGATTGGCGTCGTCCCGGCCGTACTCCCAGAAGGCGTCCAACCGCCCCGCCGCCGTGTCGGCGATCTGCCACGAGGTGGGGCCCAGGTTCCGTACGGCTCCCACGGCGGGCAGCACCGCGGCGAGCGACCGGCCGGCTGCCGCCACGGCCGAGGGCTGCCCCGCGGCGAAGGGCGGGTGACTGGTCCCCACGAGGGCCGCTTCCAGCCGGGTCCGGGCCGACGGGGTGATCGTCTCGCCGTTGCGGGTGGCGCCGTGCCCGGCCGCGGCGAGATACGTCTCGCCGAGCAGCGGCGCGTGCAGCGCCGCGGCCACCGGCTCACCGGCCCGCACCAACGCGAGGCTGACACAGAAGTACGGCAGATCCTGCATGAACTGCACCGCGCCGTCGATCACGTCCACCATCCACACGTCCCCGTCCGCAGGCAGCCCGGGAGCCGGGGCGGCGTCCGGAGTGGCGCCTGGGCTCCGGTCGTCGTGCAGTTCCTCGGCCCAGGGAACACCGGGCAGCAGTGCGTCCAAATGCCGGCGCACGACGGCAACGGCCGGGGCTTCCAAGGCCAGGTAGGCGGCGGCCAGTTCCTCCATGGTGTCGGTGGGCGTGGTGGCGCGGCGCGGGGTGGCGAGCAGGAGCGCACCGACTTCGTGGGCGGCAGCAGCCATCGGGGCGAGCAGGGATGCATACGTCATGAGCTTCTCCACGGGAACGGCAGACCCTTCCCCGACGCCAAGGACAGCGGTCCTCGTCCGACGCCGGGAGCGGTTGATGCCGTCGATCCTGCGCTACGAGGGCCATAAACAGACCCTGCGTACGAAAACATTGAGCGAAACTGTCACTCATGCCCCGCAAAACGAGCACTCCCGCAAACAGCCCCACCTCTTCAGCCGCCCCCGCACCCTCACCTACCCCCACACCCGCCCCCTCGCCCACTCCGTCACCAGCCCCCTCATCCGCTCCCTCGGCTGTCTCCTCATCCATCCCGTCTCCCGTCCTCGGACTCCGTGACCAGCGCCTGATCGCCGCGTTGCAGTGCGACGGGCGGCTGAGCGCGGAGCGGGCCGCCGAGGTGCTGGGGGAGAACCCCCGTACCGTGCACCGCCGCTGGCAGGCGCTGATCGGCGACGGCACGGTCAAGGTGATCGCCCAGCCCGTGCGCCCCGACTCGGTCGGTGCGCTGCTGCTGCGCATCAAGGTGCTCAAGGGCAAGCTGGACGCCCTCACCGCCGCCCTGGCCGCCCGCCCGGACATCCCCTTCATCGACCTGTCCGCCTCGGGCGACGAGATCTCCGCGGTCTCGTTCACCGAACCGGGATCCCGTGACCACCTGGTGTTCCGGCAGTTGCCGGCCACACCGGCGGTGGCGTCCGTGTCCGTGGCCACCGTGCTGCACGTGTTCTCCGAGGCGTCCGACTGGCGCCACGACGTCCTGACCGCCGCGGAACGCGCCGCCCTGACCCCGGTGCGCACCCCCTCCGCATCCGTACCGCCAGCCGTTTCCGAACCCGGAACCGGGCTCGATCCCGTCGATGCCGACATCCTGGCCGCCTTGAGCGACGACGCCCGCACTCCGGCGGCGGCGATCGCCGTCCGGACCGGGCACCCCGCCTCCACCGTCCGGCGCCGCCTCGCCCGCCTGATGGCCGACGGCCGGCTCAGCACGCAAGTGGCCGTGGACCCCAGGCGCCTGGGCCTGTTCATCGACGCCAATGTGATGATGCAGGTGCCCCCGGATCACCTGGACGCCGTGGGCCGCACTCTGGCCCGGCACCCCGCCGTCCACGGTGCGTTCGCCACCAGCGGCGCCGCGAACCTGCACGCCGCCGTCTGGGTGCCGGACCTGGCCGCCCTGTACCGGCTGATCACCGAAGACCTGACGGGCCTGGGCATCGCCGGTGTCGAGACCGTCATCGTCGGCCAGGCGGTCAAACGCCCCGGCAGATGAGCCGGAAAGCCTCCGAGCGGCGGCGATCGGACCGTTAGGCACAGCTTCGGCAGCGAACGGCAGCGAACGGTCCAGGACGGTACAGGGCGCTCCGAAAGGTCACTCGACGAAACCCGGGACGCCGCTTACCATCGGCGGCGACGGCATCGCGTGTCGGTCACCGACCGGGTGAGGCATGGAGGTGCCCGTGAGTTTGCCTTACGGAGGCATTCCACAGTGTCAGTGCAGTTGAACCACATCATCATTCACTCCCGGGACAACCGGGAGTCCGCCACCTTCCTGGCGGACATCCTCGGGCTCGAAATCGGTACGGAATGGGGCCCGTTCCTTCCGGTGGACACCGCGAACGGCGTCACGTTGGACTTCGCCACGGTCCCGGCGGAGTCGATCGTCATGCAGCACTACGCGTTCCTCATCGGAGAAGCCGAGTTCGACAGCGCCTTCGCCAAGATCCAGCAGGCCGGCCTCACCTACTACGCCGACCCGCACGGGAAGCAGCCGGGCGAGATCAACCACAACGACGGCGGACGCGGGGTCTACTTCTTCGACCCGGCGGGCCACGCGATGGAGATCATCACCCGCCCGTACGGAGGCGGCGCCCCGGTAGAGACGTCGGGCGACCCGAAAGAGGTGTCGGCCGGTGCGGTGGAGGCGTCGGGCGGCTCCGAAGTGACCTCGTCCGCCTGAGCGCTCCGGCCGCTGCCCTGCCGGGAGGGCAGAGCTTCCGGCACCTGAGTCCGTGACGGGGGCGGGGGCCCCCCACCGCCCCCCCGGGGGGCCCCCCCCCCCCCCCCCCGCGAAGACCCACTAACACCACACCATTCCCCCGACCCAACAGGGGGTGGTCCCCACGCACGGGTCACCCAGCCCAGACCCA
>NZ_JBEZAN010000015.1:0-194221 GCF_040646595.1 Streptomyces sp. NPDC045470 | reverse complement strand
CCGGCGGGGTGCGCTCCCCTGCCCCCACCTGTGGCGGGGCGGGGGGGGGGCCCCCCCCCCCCCCCCCCGCCCCCCCCCCCACGACGACCCGTCGCTACGACCCTGTACGACGACTCCTTGCCCCGTCCCTTCCTGGTGGTCGTCCCGTCGCTCGGGTCAGCCTGCCTTGACCGTGAGGGCTCCGTTCGCCGTGGTGAGGTCGAGCCGGTATGCGCCGGCCGGGTCGTTGGGTATACCCAGGCTCTTGTGACCGTTGTCGGCCTCGGCGGCTATTCGGTAGCGGTGGTGCGGGCCGCCGGGCACGGTGAGGCTGATCGCACCGTTCGATGTCTCGGCCAGGACGTTCTGCGGTGACTCCGTGACGAGGTCGACGGCGCCGTTGCTGGTCCGCGCCTGTATCCCGTCCCCCTTCAAGCCGCGCCCGTGGATCCGGCCGTTGGAGGTACGGACGTCCACGGCGCCCGTCACGCCGTTCAGGTTCACCGCGCCGGAACTGGTGGTAACCCGTACCGGGCCGACCTCCGAGAGGCTCACCGCGCCGGACGCGGTTTCGCCCGTCACCGGGAGGCCCGCCGGCACGACGACCGTGTAGTGCACCGAGCAGTTCCTCCCGCAGTCACCGAGCACCAGTACACCGTTCTCCACGCGGTGGCTCGCTTTCTCGGGCCGCTCGCCCCGGTACCGCAGCTCGCGGTGGACCGACACGGTGTCGAGGGACTTCTTGCCGCGCAGGGTGAGGCCGCCCGAACCGCTGTCCAGGCGTACGGACTTGACGTCGGCGGAGAGCTTGGCGTCGTCCTCGTAGGTGGAGCGGTCCATGAGTCCGCATGCGCCGATCCCGCTCACAGCGATACCGGCCAGCGCGACGGCCGCGAGGACTCGGAGATGACGACGCACGGTTTCCCCCTTGGTTCAGTGCACGGTGCGCCACGCGCAGGTCGCGTGCGCGGTGCGGATCGCCGCGCCTTCCGATGCGGCGATCTTCAGGTTAGAGCGCCGTCCACAGCCGCGACCATGAGGAAAACCCCCGCTTCCACCTGCGGAACACCACAGTGCCGTCGGCATACGTTCCTCCCGTCAGCCGTCAGCCGTCAGCCGTCAGCCGTCAGCCGTCAGCCGTCAGCCGTCAGCCGTCAGCCGTCAGCCGCCTGGCGTCAGCGTCCGCGCCGAGTACCGTCAGGTCCAGCCCCCGCAGCCGTTCCGGATCGGCGAGGATGTCGATCGCGGCGATCTTCCCGCCCACGACGGTCAGGCCCATCACCGATACCGGCGCCCCGTCCACGACCGTGACCACCCCCGCGGCCCCGTTCACCAGCGCGTACCGCGCACCGTGTGCGGACCGCCGGAAAGCGAGCGCCCGCCCGGCCACCTCGTGCGCACCGCGAACTGTCCTGGTCAGCCCCGGGAACCCGGCGCCCGTGTCGGCACGGAGCACCACGTCCGGATCGAGCACCCCGAGCAACCCCTCGAAGTCACCGTCGCGCGCGGCGGCCAGGAAGGCATCGACCACCTCGCGCTGCCGCACGAGACCTGTGTCGGGCACGGCGGCCGCGTTCCGCACCCGGCGGCGAGCCCGGCTGGCGAGCTGCCGGGCCGCGGCCGGAGTCCGTCCGACGACGGGCCCGATCTCGTCGAACGGCACCCCGAACATGTCGTGCAGGACGAACGCGAGGCGTTCGGCGGGCGCCAGCGTCTGGAGCACCACCAGCAGGGCGAGGCCGACCGCGTCGGCCAGCAGCGCCTGCTGCTCCGGATCGGTCCCGTCCGTACCGCTGCCGTCCCTTCCGCCGCCGGTGGCCCTGCTGATGACGGGGTCGGGCACCCGTACGTCGAAAGGCTCCTCGCCGCGCGCCGTACGCGTCCGCAGCAGATCCAGGCACACCCGGCCGACGACGGTCGTCAGCCAGCCGCCGAGGTTCGCCACGTCGCTGACGTCGGAGCGGCTGAGCCGCAACCAGGCTTCCTGCACGGCGTCGTCCGCCTCGCTCAGCGAACTGAGCATCCGGTAGGCCACCGCCCGTAGATGCGCCCGGTGTTCCTCGAAGCGCTCCGCCAGGAAATCTTTCTCGTCCACCTGTCACATTCTCCCGTCGTGTTCCGTCAGAACGATGACGAATCGTTTCCCCTCGATGTGACGGACCGCCTCGCAGGACCGGTGCGCCCGGACCGACACAGGAACAGGGCAAGAGCAGCAGGACAGGAGCCACGATCATGCAGAGCACACAGAGCACACAAGGCACGCAAAGAATGCAGGACACACAGAACACACAGCGCGCTCAGGGCATGGCGGAAGCTCAAAACACGCAGAATGCCTACGCCGCCGTGCAAGCACGGATACCGAACCCGGCCATGCTCCTCCCCGGCGTCACGGAACCGGTCCTCGCCGTTCTCAAGGCGGTCAGGAAGGCCGGTGTACCGCAGGCCACGCTCGACCTGGTCCACCTTCGGGCGAGCCAGATCAACGGATGCAGCTACTGCGTGCACGGCGGCACGCTGCAGGCCCGGAAGGCCGGCGAGCGTGACGAGCGGCTGCACACGGTGGCGGCCTGGGCCGACGCCCCCTTCCTCACTCCGGCCGAGCGCGCGGCGCTGGCGCTCACCGAGGCCGTCACCCGGCTCAGCGACCGTACCGACCCGGTACCGGACGCGGTCTGGAACGAGGCCGCGGTGCACTACGACGAGCGGCAACTCGCCGCTCTGGTCCTCATGATCGGTATGACGAATTTCTTCAACAGGGTCAACGTCAGCACCCGGCAGGTCGCGGGCTCTGCCTGGTAAGGCCACCCGATCCACCGACCGGGTTCGCCGATCGAGCTGATCGGCCGGGCCGACCGCCGGGTCAGCCGAAGCGGATGTGCTTGACGCTCGTCCACGTACGGCGCAGCCGCCCACGGAGCGCGCTGTCGGTGTCGGGGGCCAGCTCCAGCCCGGCCGAGGCGGCGATGCGGTCGGCGACCTGTGCGACCGTACGCCGGTCGGTCCACACGTGCTCGCTGAACTCCGGCCCGCGCAGCCGCTCCAGACAGTGGTCCAGCTTCGCCACGGCGAAGCTCTCCCGCCGCAACGGGGTGTCCTTCCCGGCGACGAACCCCACCAAGTGCCCGAAGCCGCGCTCACGCAGCCGCCGCAGCACCGTCCGCCGGTCCGCGAGCAGTGCGAAGTGCCGGACGTCGTGGCCGTGGTCCCGCAGCCGGCCGACGATCTCCTCGAAGTAGGCGGTCTCCACGAGTGTCATCGGGGCGATCACGGTGCCCGGGTGCTTGGTCAGGGTCAGGTCCAGCACCTCGTGGACGCCCTGCCGCCAGGCCGGGAGGTCCTGGAAGTCGCCGCGCAGGGCCGGCGGCGTCATCCGGTGCAGGCCGAAGCCGACGTGCTCGGGGTCGCAGATGACGCTGCCGGGAAGCCGGCGCTGGATCTCGTGCGCGGTCTGCGTCTTGCCGCCGCCGAAAGGGCCGTTGATCCACAGGAGCATGGGCGGCACTGTACGAGTACGGGCTCCCGCGGGGCGAGGGCTTCCACGGCACCGCCTTCCGGCGCGCACCGTTTCCCGCCCCGTAGCCTCCTAGCCCCGTACCCCGTAGCCCGTCCCCGCCCCCTACTCCACCCCCTCAGCGCGCCGCCGTGAACACCAGGCACGCGTTGTGACCGCCGAAGCCGAAGGAGTTCGTGAGGGCGGAGGACAGGGCGCCCTTCCGTGGCTCGCCCATGACGACGTCGAGGCCGACCTCCGGGTCGAGGGTGTCGACGTTCTGTGTCGCGGGGACGACACCGTCGCGTACGGCGAGGATCGCGGCGAGTGCGCCGGCCGCGCCGGCCGCGCCGAAGAGGTGGCCGGTCATCGACTTGGTCGCGGTGACGGACGGATGGGTGCCGACGGCCTCCGTGATCGACCGGGCCTCCGCGAGGTCGCCCAGTGGCGTGGACGTCGCATGGGCGTGCACATGCTCGATGTCGCGCGGGCACAGCCCGGCGGCGGACAGGGCCAGCCGCATCGCGCGGACCTGCCCCTCGGGGTGCGCGGCCGTGATGTGGTGGGCGTCCGAGGTGACGCCCGCGCCCGCGAGGGTGGCGTGCGCGCGGGCCGCGCGGGCGGCGGCGAATCCGGCGCGTTCCAGAACGACCACGGCCGAACCTTCGCCGATCACGAAACCGTCCCGGTCGACGTCGAACGGGCGTGATGCCAGCTCCGGCTCGTCGTTGCGCGTGGAATGCGCCTTGGCCTGGGCGAAACCCGCCAGCGGCAGCGGGTGGACGCACGCCTCGGCGCCGCCCGCCACGACCACGTCGGCCCGGCCGAGACGGATCAGATCCAGGCCGATGGCTATGGCCTCGGCCCCGGAGGCGCAGGCACTGACCGGCGTGTGGGCGCCGCCGCGCGCTCCCAGTTCGATGCTGACCCAGGCGGCGGGGCCGTTCGCCATCAGCATCGGGACGGTGTGCGGGGACACCTTCCGTACGCCGGACGTTTCGAGTACGTCGTCCTGGCCGAGCATGGTGAGGGCGCCGCCCGTACCCGTACCGATCACCACGGCCAGCCGCTCCGGATCGACGGCCGGTGCCCCCGCGTCGGCCCACGCCTCCCGGGCCGCCACGAGCGCGACCTGTTCGCACCGGTCCATGCGCCGGGCCTGCACCCGGTCCAGGACCGTACCGGGCTCGACCGCGAGCCGGCCCGCGATCCGCACGGGCAGTCCGGCCGCCCACTCCTCCTCGATGGCGCTGATGCCGGACCGCCCGGCCAGCATGCCGTCCCAGGTCGAGGCGGCGTCTCCGCCCAGCGGCGTCGTGGCGCCGAGCCCGGTGACCACCACATCCTCGGTGACCGCACGCATGAGATGAACCCCCTTTGTCGTATGGATACAACTTCCCGGGCCGAATCGGGTCGGGAAATGATCAACTTGGTGCTCACTCTGCCAGGGGAGCGCTGGAGTGACAGGTGGCAGCTTCCACGGAGTTCGGGGGCGTCAGGTTGTGGGAAGCATGCAAAACGGTCGCGGCGGGACGGCGCATACGAGTCGACTGCCGAGCGGGCGGCGACGGGATCCCGGTACGTGCCCCCGCCACCCCCGCCAACCCGGCTGACCCCGCCCGGAACCCGACACGTGACCCCGCCCGGAACCCGACAGGGACCCCGCCCGGATCCCCGACAGACCAGGGCCCTTCCTGTAAGGACCCGATCACGAGATATCTTGATGTCGAGCAATGTTGCAGACGTGGAGCGGAGCACCCGGTGACTGACTCGACCATCATCTACACACACACTGACGAGGCCCCGGCCCTGGCGACGTATTCGTTCCTGCCGGTGGTCGAGGCTTACGCCTCGACGGCCGGGGTCGCGGTGGAGAGCCGTGACATCTCCCTGGCGGGCCGCATCATCGCCGGTTTCCCGGAGTGGCTCCAGGAGGAACAGCGCATCGACGACGCCCTCGCCGAGCTCGGTGAGCTGGCGAAGACGCCCGAGGCCAACATCATCAAGCTGCCGAACATCTCGGCCTCGATCCCGCAGCTCAAGGCGGCCGTCGCCGAGCTGCAGGAGCAGGGGTACGCGCTGCCGGACTACCCGGACGACCCGAAGACCGACGAGGAGCGCGACATCCGCGCCCGCTACGACAAGGTCAAGGGCAGCGCCGTCAACCCGGTGCTGCGCGAGGGCAACTCCGACCGCCGCGCCCCCGCCTCGGTGAAGAACTACGCCAAGGCCAACCCGCACCGGATGGGCGCCTGGTCGGCCGACTCGAAGACCGAGGTCGCGCACATGAGCGGCGACGACTTCCGCTCCACCGAGAAGTCCGCGGTCATCGCCGAGGACAGCACCCTGCGCATCGAGCTGGCCGGTGACGACGGCTCGACCACCGTCCTGCGCGAGTCGGTACCGGTGCTCGCGGGCGAGGTCGTGGACGCCTCCGTCATGCGCGTCGCCGTGCTGCGCGAGTTCCTCAAGGAGCAGGTCGCCCGCGCCAAGGCCGAGGGCGTGCTGTTCTCGGTGCACCTCAAGGCCACGATGATGAAGGTCTCCGACCCGATCATCTTCGGTCACGTGGTGCGCGCCTTCTTCCCGAAGACCTTCGCCGCGTACGGTGACGTGCTCGCCAAGGCCGGCCTGACCCCGAACGACGGTCTCGGCGGCATCTGGAAGGGCCTGGAGGCGCTGCCCCAGGGCGAGGAGATCAAGGCCTCCTTCGACGCGGAGCTGGCCGAGGGCCCGGACCTGGCCATGGTCGACTCCCACCGGGGCATCACCAACCTGCACGTCCCGAGCGACGTCATCGTCGACGCCTCCATGCCGGCCATGATCCGCACCTCCGGCCACATGTGGAACAAGGACGACCAGGAGCAGGACGCCCTCGCCGTCATCCCGGACAGCAGCTATGCCGGCGTCTACCAGGCCGTCATCGAGGACTGCAAGGCGAACGGCGCGTACGACCCGTCGACCATGGGCTCGGTGCCGAACGTCGGTCTGATGGCGCAGAAGGCCGAGGAGTACGGCAGCCACGACAAGACCTTCGAGATCGCCACCACCGGCACGGTGCGGGTCCTCGACCAGGACGGCAACGTCGTACTGGAGCAGACGGTTGCCACCGGCGACATCTTCCGCATGTGCCAGACCAAGGACGTGCCGATCCGCGACTGGGTGAAGCTGGCCGTCACCCGCGCCCGCGCGACCGGCGACCCGGCCGTGTTCTGGCTGGACGAGGGCCGCGCGCACGACGCGAACCTGATCGCCAAGGTCAAGCAGTACCTTCCGGAGCACGACACCGAGGGCCTGCAGATCGAGATCATGTCCCCGGTCGAGGCGACGAAGTTCTCCGTCGAGCGCATCCGCCGCGGCGAGAACACCATCTCCGTCACCGGCAACGTGCTGCGTGACTACCTCACCGACCTGTTCCCGATCCTGGAGCTGGGCACCAGCGCCAAGATGCTGTCGGTGGTGCCGCTCATCAACGGCGGCGGCCTGTTCGAGACCGGCGCCGGCGGCTCCGCGCCCAAGCACGTCCAGCAGCTGGTCAAGGAGAACTACCTGCGCTGGGACAGCCTGGGCGAGTTCCTCGCGCTCGCGGTGAGCTTCGAGCACCTCGCGCAGAAGACGGGTAACGCGCGCGCCCAGGTGCTCGCCGACACCCTCGACCGCGCGACCGGCTCGTTCCTCGCCGAGAACAAGTCGCCCAGCCGCAAGCTCGGCGGCATCGACAACCGCGGCAGCCACTTCTACCTGGCCCTGTACTGGGCCCAGGAGCTGGCCAAGCAGACCGAGGACGCGCAGCTCGCGGAGTCCTTCGCGGCCCTCGCGGCGACGCTGGCCGAGCAGGAGCAGACCATCGTCGACGAGCTGATCGCCGTCCAGGGCTCGCCGGCCGACATCGGCGGCTACTACCAGCCCGCGGTGGCCAAGGCCGCGGCCGTCATGCGCCCGTCGCAGACGTTCAACCAGGCGCTCGCCACCCTCGGTAGCTGATACGGCGCCGGGCACCGGCGGACGGGTGCTCCCGTCCGCCGGCCGCCCCGCACCTGTACGACGGGTCCGCCCCGGCCGACAGCACTGCTGTCCGGCCGGGGCGGACCCGTCCCTGTTCGGCGCGCGCGGACGAGCCGGAGCCCGCTCACGGCACCAGGTGCTTCAGCCCCTCCGCGCACTTCTTCGCCAAGTCGGCGGACCGCGGCAGCATCAGCTCCTCGTACGCACGTACCGCGTCGTCCACCCGCTCCTCGCCGACCAGCGCCTGCGCCAGGTCGGCGCCGTCGAGCAGCGCGTGGTTGACGCCCACGCCCAGGGGCGGCATCAGGTGCGCGGCGTCGCCCAGCAGCGTGACGCCCGGCACGTGCTCCCAGATGTGCGGTACCGGCAGCGCGAACAGCGGCCGGTTGGCGAAGCCGTGGTCACCGTTGAGCATGGCGTACCGCAGTCCCTCGGCCCATCCGTCGAGCCTCTTCCCGAGGAACGCGCGCATCGCCGCCGTGTCGTCCACGTCCAGCCCGGCGGTCGTGAGCCAGTCCTGCGGGGCCCGGAAGGCCACGTAGACGCGGATGTGACCGTTGCTGTTCCGCTGGGCGAACAGGATCGTGGAGCCGGACTCCGCCACCAGCGTGCCCGGGCCGACCAGTTGCGCGAGGGCGGGGTGGCGTACGTCGCTGTCGTCGAAGCCGGTTTCGAGGAAGGCGACGCCCGTGTAGGCGGGGAGGGCGTCCGAGACGGCCGGGCGGACCCGCGACCACGCGCCGTCGGCGCCGACGACCAGGTCGAAGTCCTCGGAGCTGCCGTCCGCGAACTCCAGACGGCAGGTGCCGTCACCGAGCGGCGTGGCGCCGCCGACGGCGCTTCCCCAGCGGACCGTCCCCGGCGCGAGCGAGTCCAGCAGCAGCTTCCGCAGGTGCCCCCGGTCGATCTCCGGCCGGTCCTCGACGCCCGCGCCCTCGTCCCCCGGAGGCCACTCCTGTTCCAGGGCGGCCGCGGTGGCGTGATCCACCTTCCGCCACTCCTGGCCCTCGGGGCGGGACAGGGCGTGGAACCCGTCGAGCAGCCCCGCCGCGCGCAGAGCCGCCTGGCCCGTATCCGGGTGCAGGTCGAGACTGCCGCCCTGGGAACGGGCGTCCGCGGACGCCTCGCGCTCGAAGACGGCGACGGAACGGCCGTGAAGTTGCAGGATGCGGGCACAGGCCAGGCCGCCGGGGCCGGCGCCGACGATCGCGACGCGGGCCGCACGGGTGGAATTCATGGGTCCCCCTCCAGGGATGCGCGGAGCGCCGGACCGCACGTCCGGCGCCTCTCCAACTAAAAAAGCACACCCACTAAAAAAGTGCAATGAATTAACCTTCGTACTCGATGCACCACACGGTAGGCTGCACCCGTGACCGAACCCGTTCCCCGCATCGAGCCCCCGCCGCCTTCCCGGGGCGCCGCTCCCGTCGGCCGCCGCGAACGCAAGAAGGCACAGACCCGCAAGGCACTGGCCGACGCCGCCCTGCGGCTCTTCCTGGAGCGCGGCTACGAGCAGGTCGGCGTCAAGGAGATCGCCGATGCCGCCGACGTGTCGGTGACGACCTTGTTCAAGCACTTCGCCGGCAAGGAAGCGCTCGTCTTCGACCAGGAGGACGACATCGAGGCCGCCCTCGTCGCCGCGGTACGCGACCGGGCCCCCGGCCAGTCGGTTCTGCGGGCCCTGCGCGAGTACGTCCTGCTCTCCGAGAAGGACACCGCGCACCCGGAAATCGCCGCGTTCGTCCGCCTGGTGACCGACACCCCGGCGCTGAGCGACTACGCCCAGCGGATGTGGATGCGTCATGAATCGGCCCTGGCCCGCGCCATCGCCGAGGAGGTCGGCGCCCCCGAGGACGACGTCACCTGTGCCGCCCTGGCCCACTTCGCCCTCGCCTCCCGCACCCTCAGCGGCCAGTACACCACCCCCCGCCGGGCCACCGAAGAGATCTTCGACCTGCTGGAGCGGGGGTGGGAGGCGGTCCGTCCGGGAGCTGACCGGTCGGGTTCGTCCGGAAACCGACCGGTCAGGTCCGTCCGGGGAGCCGACCGGTCACGTCCGTCCGGAAGCTGACCGGTCAGCGGCGGGGCTTGCCCCGCTTGGCGCCCTTCGGGGCGCCGGAGCCGCCGCGCGGGCTGCGGGTGCCCTTGCCGGCGGGCTTGCGCGCGGCGGGCTTCTGGCGGGCGCCGGCCTTGGCCGGCTGCTTGGACTTCGACTGGGCCGGAGCCGGGGCCTGGGTACGGCCGCGCGAGCTGTTGACGGTCCGGCCGCGGACGATGCCGATGAAATCCTCGACCTGGTCGGTGGTCCGCTCCTCCGGCCAGGCCAGCGCGACCTGGGACTGGGGGGCGTCCGTCAGCGTCCGGTACTTGAGGTCCTTGCGGTGATGCAGCCGGGCCAGCGACTGCGGGACGACCAGCAGGCCGATGCCCGCCGCGACCAGCTCGATGGCGTCCGCCGTCGTCGCGGGCCGCTCGAAAGCGGGCTGCCCCGGCGGGCGCTCCCAGCCGAGGGTGTCGTCGAGGGGATGCAGCACGACCTCGTCGGCCAGATCCTCGAGGGAAACCTCGTCGGCCGCTGTGAAGAGGTGGTCCTTCGGGACCACGACCACCGTCGTCTCCGTGTAGAGCGGGATCGCGCTGAAGAACGTACGGTCGGCCGGCAGCCGTACGAAACCCGCGTCGGCACCGCCGTCCCGCAGTACGTCGTACGCCTCGGCGGGAGGCGTCGCGACGAGTTCCAGCGGGATGCCGGGCAGCCGCTCGTTCCAGATACGCACCCACTTCGTGGGCGTCACCCCCGGGACGTACGCGAGCCGGAACGAGAGGGTTTCTTCCGAGCCTGTCACTCCGCCAGGTTACCGGTCGTGGTCAGCGGTAGCGCACACGATCGATACCCTTGACATCATGACGTCGCACCAGAACACCCAGACGATGAAGCCCGCGACCGCGGCGAAGAAGCTGGGTGTGTACCTCGAAGCCACCCCCGCCGCGTTCCAGGAGGGTGTCGTCTCGCGCGCCGAGCTGAACGCGCTGCAGACCGACCCGCCCGAGTGGCTCCGGGAGCTGCGGCTCAACGGCCCGCACCCGCGGCCCGTCGTGGCGGCGAAGCTGGGCGTCTCCATCTCGGGCCTCGCCCGCGGCGGAGTCACCGAGGCGCTCACCACGGAGCAGATCGACGCGCTGAAGGCGGAGTCCCCCGAGTGGCTCCAGAAGGAGCGCGCCACCCAGGCCGAGGTCCGCAAGGAGAACGTGCGGATCAAGGAGAAGCACAAGGTGGAACAGGCGAAGCGCGAGCAGCAGGACCAGTAGAACGTAGAACAACGCGTAACGAGTAACCGTCAGCCGGCACGGAACGACAAGCCGGCACGCAGCCGGTGGCAGAGGAGCGCGGGCGAGGGTAAACGCCCGCGCTCCCCTCACCTGCCCTGACGCCGTCATCGCCACCGATGCGGCGCTTTCTCCAGACGCCGTCGTCGCCACCGATGCGGCCGTTTTCCTGACGCCGTCCGACCCGATGCGTTCGTACTTCTTCGGCGCGGCCTGGGCGCAGGACCGTGGTCTCGCTTTCGACCGTGAGCTGCTGTTCGTCTCGACCCTGCCTGCCCCACGACGTTCGGTAGCCGGTGGCAACAGTCTGATGGCAAAACGGGCGGACGGCTGCGACGCCGGCACCGGTCTGGCGGCGGCCCCGCCCTGATGGTGGCAGGCGGGGCCGGTGTGGGTCAGGTGTGCCGTGCCGGCTCGGGCAGCCGGAACATCAGAGCCCACATCACCGCGAGGGCCGCGATGACATACCAGATGCTGCCCGCGAAGGCGCTGGTCACGGTGGTGCCGTGGCTGCCTGCGGGGGCGTGGGTGAAGAACACCACGGAGGCCAGCGCGATACCCATGGCGGTGCCGAGCTGCATCGCGGTGTTGAACAGCCCTGCCGCGGAGCCCGCGTCCTCGTGGTCGACCTGGCTGAGGGTGAGGCCCGCCAGGCCGGCGCCGATCATGCCGAAGCCGAATCCGAGGAGGATCATCGGAGCGACGGCGGCCGCGAACGGTGTACCGGTTCCCTGGCCGTTCACCAGGAGCTGGTAGCCGACCAGGGTGACGGCGACCAGGAGGACACCCGCCTGAGGCACCCGCCGCATGTGGCGTGCGGCCCACTTCGAAGCGAGCATCGCACCGGCCATACCGCCGATCGAGATGGCGACGGAGGCCGGAGCGAACTGCCCCGGGGACAGGCCGAGCCCGTCCTGCATGAACAGGGTCCACGTCAGCAGGAACACGCCGGAGACCAGGCCGAAGACCAACTGGGCGGCGAGCCCGCCGGTGAACGCCTTGCCCTGGAACAGGGAGAGCGCCACCAGCGCGGAGCCGTCCCTGGCAGTCCTGGTCCGCTGCTGGGCGACAAAAACGGCCAGCACGAGGGCGCCCGCGACCAGCATGGCGAAGCTCCAGGCCGGCCAGTGCCGCTCGCCGCCCACGGTGAGCGGGTAGGCGATCAGCAGGACACCGGTGCTGGACAGCACCATGCCCAGCGGGTCCAGGCGCCGTGCCTGCTGTTCTCGGGACTCCGCGACGAACCGGAGACCGAGCAGCACCGTGGCCAGGCCGATGGGCAGGTTGATCAGGAAGATCGGCCGCCAGCCCAGTCCGGCGATGTCGGCAGCGGTCAGGACGGCACCGAGGACGGGGCCGAGCACACCGCCGAGCGACATGATCATGCCGTACAGGCCGAACGCCTTGGCGCGGGATTCCCCGTCGAAGGTGACGTGGATGGTCGCCAGGACCTGCGGCACCATGGCCGCCGCCGCGGCGCCCTGGAGGGCTCGCGCGGCGATCAGAACGGCCGGGCCGGTGGCGATGCCGCACAACAGCGAGGCGAGGGTGAACACCGCGGTGCCGGCGAGGAAGATCCGCTTGCGGCCGTAGAGGTCACCCAGGCGCCCGCCGGTGATCAGGGCCAGAGCGAAGACGAGGGTGTAGGCGGCGGGGATCCACTGCACTGCGGCGCTGGAGGCGCCGGTGTCGGCCTGGATCGACGGCAGTGCGGTGTAGACGATCGAGCCGTCGAGCGCGTTCATCAGCTCGGCGGCCAGCACCACGATCAGCGTGATCATGGCAGTACGGCCCGGCCCGGCGCCAGGGCGCGGTCGGACGGAGGTGGAGGTGTCGGTGGACACGGAAACGAGGATTCCTGTTCGTGTTGAGGGTGGGACACGGGCAAGCCTGGGCGTGCCCGTGTCGCCTGCAAGCGCGACAGGAGCGGAGAAGGGCATGACGAAACCCAGGCCATCGGGTACACCGCGGGGGAGGCGTCGCATGGAAAGCCGCCAACGGCGGACAACCGGAACAGCGCCTCACAACGAGCGGTTACAGGGCCTGGGAGATACGTCATCACCTCGAAACGCGGAACAGATGAAGCGCGAACGCGCTTCGCAATCTTTTCCAGGGTAGAGGAGGCTTCATCCTGGGCAAACCCATTTATTTCGTCCGCCCTGCCCCAGTCCTGTCACTGCCCGGCGCCCTGCACGGGCGCGATCTTGGAAATGCCGTTACGGCCCGCTTCCGCAACGCGACGGAGGGCGGAGTACCGGATGACATCAGCCCTGACCCGGGGGCTGCAAACGGCTGAGCAGCCGTTTACTGTGCCGTCCATAGTCCGGGTCATTGAGGGCGGCGGTGACGAAATCCGTATGCCGCAGTCGGCGGTCGAGGCGCGCCTCAAGGCAGCCGATGCAAAGGACACTTTCCTCGTCGGCGCCGGCGCGCTCCCATACGCTGTCCATGACGGTGTACCACTCGTCCGGGCCGTCAAGGGGTGCGGTCAGCAGCCCGCAATCGTGACAGGGAAACTCATCCCTCTCGGGACGGCGACACCACCTGCCGACGACCGCGTCGAGGATGCGCAACCTGTCCTTGAGATGCCCGAAGTGACGGCCCGAAAGGCTTACGCCGAGACCCGGCGCTCCACCTTGCCCTTTTTGATGCACGAGGTGCACACCTTCATACGTACGGGCGTGCCGTCCTTGACCGCCCTGACCGGCTGGATGTTCGGATTGAAGCGGCGGCTCGACCGCCCCTTGACGTGGCGGACCTGAGCCCGGAGCCCCGCGCGCGCGACGCGCTTCCCGAAGCTGGGCTGCTTGCCGCATACATCACATCGACTGGACATCGTGTCTCCCGGTTCTGCGACGGATACCGTCGCCCTTTGTTCCCTTGACTGACCATGCGCTTCAGAGCTGGCCTGACCGGCACTCGGCGAAGCATCGCCGGCCGTGAAGTCGCGGGCTCGTCATTTGGCATTCAGCACTGGCCAGGAGAAGGCCGTGCTGCAGGCGCCGGGCCGTCCAACGGCCCGCGCCGAGTTCATACTCTTCCAGAACCATTCGGAACGCGCTCCGCCGATTTGCACTCCGGTTTCCCGGTCAGAAATGCGCTGACCTGCGGATATGTGAAGTGAGGCGGCATCAGGGGGCATCGCGGAAGCTCCTGCGGAGAGGCAAAGTGCATCGTTCTTCGTGCAGATTGCACGCCTCGATCGCGTGGAGTCCTGGCCGGGCGCCGGAGCCCTCGGTCAGATCCAGCCGTGTGTGGCGGCGGTGCGTATCGCCTCGATGCGATTGCGTGCTCCGGTCTTGCGGTTGATGGCGGCGAGATTGTTGCGGACCGTTCCCGGTGAGAGATGCAGCGTCCCGGCGATTTCCTGAGGTGTGTGTCCTTGGGCGGCCAGGCGGAGGATGGCGACGTCACGTTCGCTGAGCGGGTTGTCGGGGGCGTGCAGGGCGTCGGCGACGATGTGCGGGTCCAGGACCCGCTCGCCACGGGCTGCCGTCCGAACGGTGTCGGCCAGTTCTCTGACGGATGCGCCTTTGCTCACGACCCCGTCCACCCCTGTCTTGAGGGCGGTCCGCAGGGCACCGGGGCGATCAGGAGCGGTCACGATGATGATGCGGCAGGCGGGCAGGGCGGATTTGAGCTGTGCTGCGGCCGAGATCCCTTCCAGGCCGGGCAGGTTGGCGTCCAGCAGCGCCACGTTCGGGCGGGTTCGCAGGGCGCTCGGCACGACGTCGTCGCCCCGCGGTACCTGCGCGACCACGTGCACACCGGGTTCGGACGCGAGGACAGCGGAGAGTGCCTCGCGGGTCAGTCGCAGACCATCTGCGACCAGCACTCGGATCATGGGGTGGTAGTTCCTCTGTGAAGGACCTCGGGAAAGGAGAGCGCGGTGGCCGGCCCGGTCAACTCCGGGCCTTTCCCCGCTGTCTCCGACGTGGTTCCCAGTTCCGTAAGGGGGTTTGGACGGGGCACCGGCACACGGCGTGCTGGTGCGCGAGCGGCTTTCGCAGCGGCGGCTGTGCGGCAGGTCCTGGGCCCGGACCCGCCGCGCCGGTCCGGGCCCAGGAGGGCGGTCAGAATGTTCGCCGGCGTCCGGGCAGCAGGAGCATGAGAGCCCACATCGCCAGCAGGGCGCCGATGACGTACCAGATGGTTCCGGTGAACGCCGTGGCGACGGTGGTTCCCCGGCTGCCGGCCGGAGAGCGGGCGAAGAACACCACGGAGGTCAGTGCCGTACCCAGAGCGATCCCGAGCTGGGTCGAGGTGTTGAACACCCCGGACGCGGAGCCGGCGGAGCCGTGGTCGGCCTGCCCCAGGGTCATCTCGGCCAGAGCCGCCCCGATCAGGCCGAGACCGAGCCCGACCACCAGCATCGGAGCAACGGTCCACGCCAACGGCAGGCCGGTGCCCCGGTCCGCGATCAGCCACGCGTAGCCGCCCAGTGTGGCAGCGGCGAGCAACGCCCCGGCCTGCGGAGCGCGCCGTCCCTGACGGGCGGCCAGGCTCATCGCCAGCCAGGCACCGGCCATCTCCCCCAGAGAGGCCGTCACGAAGCCCAGCGCCGCCTGACCGGGAGACAGGGCGAGGCCGTCCTGCATGAACAGCGTCCACGCCAGGAAGAACACGCCCGACAACAGACCGAAGACGAGCTGAGCGGCCAGACCACCGCAGAAGGCCCTGCTCCTGAACAGTGCCGGCACGACCAACGGGGCGGCCCCCCGCGCGCTCCTGGCCCCCTGCTGGAGCACGAAGACCGCCAGGGCCGCCAGGCCCGTCGCCGGCATGAACAGGCTCCAGGCGGGCCAGTGGTGTTCCGCGCCGACCGTCAGCGGATGGGTGATCAGCAACAGGCCCAGACCGGACAGCACCATGCCCAGGGGGTCGAGGCGCCGGGCGTCGCGCTCCCGGGACTCGGGGATGCAGCGCAGGCCGAGGAGCACGGCCGCCAGGCCGATGGGCAGGTTGATCAGAAAGATCGGCCGCCAGCCGAGGCCGAAGAGGTCGGCGCCGGTGATGACGCCTCCCAGGACCGGCCCCAGGACGCTGCCCAGCGACATGACCGTGCCGTACAGGCCGAACGCCCTGGCCCTGGAGCCCTCGTCGAAGGTGACGTGCAAGGTCGCCAGGACCTGGGGAACCATCGCCGCCGCGGCGCCACCCTGGACGATGCGGGCCGCGATCAGCAGGCCCGGGGCACCGGCGAGACCGCAGACCACGGATGCCGCGGTGAAGGCGCCGGTGCCCAGGAGGAAGACCCGCTTGCGGCCGTAGAGGTCGCCCAGGCGGCCGCCGGTGATCAGCCCGAGGGCGAAGGTCAGCGCGTAGGCGGCGTGGATCCACTGCACGGCGGCGCTGGAGGCGCCGGTGCCGGCCTGGATCGAGGGAAGCGCGGTGTAGACGATCGAGCCGTCGAGCGCGTTCATCAGCTCGGCGGCCAGCACCACGATCAAGGTGACGGTGCGGGCCCGGCCCGGCCCGGCGGCGGGGCGTGGCCGGACGGAGGGAGAAGTGTCGGTAGACACGGAAACCAAGATTCCTGTCCGCGTGGAGGAGGGAAAAGGGCAGGCCCGGGCATGCCCGTACGCCTACAGCGCGACAGGAGCGAAAGGTATGACGAAGCCCAGGCCATCTGGTGCACCGCCGCCGAGGCATACGTCAGCAGCCCGCCATGGCGGGCAACCGGAAAGAGCCTCAAGACGAGCGGCTACAGGGCCTGGGAGATACGTCATCACCTCACAACACATCGTCGGGCCCCCGAACGGGCACGACAGAGCCGCATCAGGCTAGGAGTCCCCGGAAGAGCCCCGCAACCGAATATCCAGCCCATGACGGATGTTCTCCGCAGCCGGGCGACCGGCGCCCGGCGCTCGTGTGACGTAACTGCCGCCTCCCCCTGGCGAGTCGGGACCGACCCGGACCGCGCGATGCCGTTCGGCGACCGACTCACCCACCACCTCCGCACCGCGGCCTCCACAAGAGCATCCTCGCCCGCGCTGGCGCCCCCAGGAGGTCGCCTGTTCCGGCCTCCTCGGTCGGTCGCGTTCACTGCTGTGTGAGCGGCTGCCCGGTGTCGATGCTCCGGGCGCGTTGCTGCCGTACGGGCCGGAACGTAGCAGCAGCACCGCCGCCCGGTCCCCGCACCGGCCGGACGACCTCGTCGCCGTCACAGGACCAGGCCGTGGCCCACGAACGTGAGACCTTGCTTTGTGCTTGGCGGGTTGTGCGCGATGGTTGGCGGGCAGGATAGCGGCCCAGGTACGTACTTGGAGCGTTTTTGAGTAAATCTGTCTGCCGAGGTTCGGGTAGCGATGTGCTCGTGTCATGAGTGCCACATCCTGTACGGAGAGTGCGGTCTCATCTGTGATCTGGTCGCACCAGTGCACCCTTGATGATCTGAAGGCTCCGTATGCGGTGCCGGAGTCAGCTGTACGCCAGCTCGACAGCAGCACGGGGTGGACACGCCGGTGGATGACGACGTGGAAGACCGGAAGGGCCAATGTCATCTTCCCGGTGCGAGAGTTGGCCAGCGCGCCCGTGCCGTGGTCCCTTCCTTCGCGAACGTTCTCCTGGCGCCCTGGCCAAGGACACCGGCCCGGGCTTGAGTGTCTTGTGTCGACAGGGCGCCAGCACGGATTCGAAAGCCTCGCGGAACGACGACTGCTACTGGCGCTCGATTTCGCTGGGCGGGTGGGCGAGGTGCTGTCGCAGCCGTTTCGGCTGCAGTTCACTTTGACGGACGGGGCGGGTGAGCACACGCCGGACTACCTGGCTCTCGGGCACGAGGCGGTGTGGCTGGTGGATGTTCGCCCCGCAGCGAGAATCAAGCCCGAAGATGAGGTGCGTTTCGCTGCGGCTGCCCAGGTCGCCGCGTCGGCGGGCTGGCGTTACGCCGTTGTGACGGGCTGGCGACGACAGGTGATGACGGGTATCGACACCTTGTCCGCCCGCCGCAGAAGCATGGCCGATCGGCTTGGCCTGCGGCAGCAATTGCTGGGCGGAGTGCACGGACAGCCACGGCGCTTTGGTGATCTCGTCGCGAACACCTCCTTGCCTCAGGTTGCCCGCACGCAGGCCATCCATCTGCTCTGGCACCGCCGCCTGGCCATGGATTTGGCCCAGCCCTTCAAGGACGCGACCTGGATCTATCGAGTGGGAGGCCGGGATGACAGAGAAGCGCCAACCGCAGCAAATCGATGACCTTGATGAGATCCATCAGGCCCGGGCCCGGATGGCGCATCTTCTCGAGGTCGAGACAGGGTTCCGCAGCGGCAGCCCATTCTGGCCCGAGCCCGGCGAACCGCGCCCTCAGTACGATCCCGAACGCACCACAGTGACGCAGCGCCGCCGGGCGAAGGTGGCCGAGCTGCGCGCTCTGCACCCGAGGGATGCCAAGTTCCTAGGCCTGGGCCAGATCAGCTTCCGAACCCTGGAACGGATGGCTGCGGATCTCGACGAGGATGGCCTGATGGGCCTTGCCGATGGCCGATGGACACCGCCCTTGCGCGGGCACCGATCGATCGGGTCAGCCACGGAGAAAGCCATTCACGCTGTTCATGCAGAGACGCTGCACCGCTCAAAGGTGAGCATGCGCACGAAGGAACGCATGATTCACCAATACGTTCGGGAGAAGTTCGGCGCGAGGGCAGAGGAGGAGATCCCGCATTACGTCACGTTGTGGCGGGTCTGGAAGGAGTGGTTCGGTTCGCAGGGAGCCCGGCAGAGGTACGTGCGCTCGGCGGCCGCAGTGGATGCGGGGACTTCCCAGGTGGTGATCTCGAGGCCTGGGCAGGTGGTCGTGCTCGACACCACGCCGTTGCCGGTCAAGGTTTTGGACGACGTCTTCGGAGAGCCGATTTCTGTTGATCTGACGTTGGCCCTCGATGCCTTCACTCACTCTCTGGTTGCCTTCCGGCTCACCCCCGGATCGGACTCCTCGGTGGAGGTGGCCATGCTGCTGCGGGACGTGATGCTCCCGCTGCCCATGCGGCCTGGCTGGGGGACAGAGATGGAATGGCCCTACCCGGGAGTTCCTGCTGCGGTGGTGGCGGAATTTGCGGGACACCCGGTGGCGGGCCGACCCTACTTTGCCCCGGAAACGGTCACCAGCGATCACGGCAGCGTCTACAAGAACCATCACATGGTGGGCGCTGCCCACAAACTGGGCGTGGTCGTGCTGCCGGCCCGGACCATGCGCCCGACTGACAAGGCCGCCTGCGAACGGGCTTTCGGGGGAATCCGGTCATTGCTGCTGGAACTCCTACTGGGCTACAGCGGGGTCGATGTCGCTGACCGCGGAGCCGATCCCGAGGGCGATGCGACCTGGACGTTGGACGAGATGGAACACCTGCTGGCGACCTGGATCGTCCGGGTGTGGCAAAACCGCGAGCTTACCGAGTATGGGCCCGCCTGGGACCCCGGCGGTCGGCACAGCCCGAACACGCTCTTCGCCATGGCCGGCGCCCGCGACGGCATCGACTTGGAAGTGCCCGAACCCGACCTCTATTACGAGCTGCTGTTTCCACACTATGTGAAGATTCACGGCAACCGCGGAGTGAAGGTCGGCGGGCTCTGGTATGACGGCCCCGCGCTGGGCCCCTACCGCAGTCGCCCTTCGGCGCGAAGCGGAGTCCACCGCGGCAAGTGGGCTGTCCATCGGGACCCGCGCGACTGCCGTGAGGTCTTCTTCCAAGACCCCGACACGAACGAGTGGCATCCGTTGCGATGGCGCGGTCTGCCCCAGGGTGAGGACATCCCGGCCTTCTCCGACGCGAGGGTCCGCGAGGTACTGCGCGAAGCGGCCCGCATCGGTCTCCAGCCTCAAGATGACTGTGACCTCCTGCCAGTGCTGCTGGACCTGGTCGCGGCCCGCACACCAGTTTCGGCCTGGCCAAGCCAGATGGCCAAAAGCCAGAGATCGGAGCGAGCACGGGAACTTGCTCGTGCCCGGTCAGCCGCAGCGGACCGGCCCGCACAGAATTCGGATGAGCCACGTCGGCTGCCGCCGGCACCTTCACCCGCGGAACTCACCCATCGCAACACCAAGGCCGTCACCGCCGACCGGCGCCGACGCCGCGAGACCACGGCCAGCTCACGCCCCACGCCGCCCCCTCGCATGGGCGAGGCCCTGCGCACACAGGGCATGTTGGTACTCCCGGACGAGGACAACGCCGAACCGGAGGAACAGGCATGACCTATGACGACAGTGCGACCCCTTTCGCCTTCGCCGGCCCTCCGCCCCAACGCGACACTGTGACCGGCTGGCAGGACTACCGCAGCACTCGGCACTCTTTCCAACCCGCTCCTCGCCTGGACCTGGTGACCTGGCGGTCCATGAACCCTCGTCGGCGCACACTGCACGACCTGCACCGAATCGCCACACACGCCAATCTGCCCCTCCTGCACACACCCATGAGCCGTGCGGTTGCGAAGCTGCTGAACGGGAGGATCGAGAACAACGCGCTGAAGCGGAAATCCGCCACCTGCTCCGGGGTGATGATCACCGGAGGCGGCTACCAGGGGAAAACCGAGACCGTCTGCGAAGTCGCCGCCGCCTTCGAGGACCGATGGCTCGCTTTGCTCAACTACCTGAACCCCGAAGCCAAGCCCGGAACGCGAGACCTTCACGCACCGGTCGCCTACGTCCAGACCCCGGTGACAGCGAAGCCTAAGAGCACATGCAAGGCCATCCTGAACTACTACGGTGCCCCAGTACATCCGCGCATGGACCTCCCCGATCTGGTCCGTCAAGTCGCCGCCTCACTCCACGACCACGGCACCAAAGCCCTGCTGTTGGACGACATCACCAGACTGCGCATGCACCGGGCAGATGATCAGGACACGCTCGATCTCATCCGCGCCTTCATGAGCATGAACGTCACCCTGGTGCTGATCGGAGTGGACATCCCCAAATCAGGCCTGCTCAGCGAAGGCCGCTTCGATCCACGCAGCAAGCAAGTCACCATGCCCGCCTCACGACACGCCAGGGCCCACGGCTTGGAAGCCACCCAGACCGAGCGTCGCTTCGACTTGGTCGAACTTGGCCGTTTCACCTACGACTCGGCCGAAGAGATCGCCACCTGGTCCGATCATCTTGCCGGTGTTGAGAACGAGTTGCGGCTTATGGATGCGCCTGAAGGGATGCTGACCGAAGGCGCCATGCCGGAGTACCTCTACAAGCGCACCGACGGGGTCGTCGGCCTGTTGGAACGGCTCGTGGAGGACGGGTGCCGCGAGGCCATCGCTAGCGGGAGAGAGCGCCTGACTGAAGATCTACTGGACTCCATCACCATCGACCTGGCCGGGGCTCCGGGGCGAGATCCGAGTGCCGGCGAAGTACCCCCAGTGCCCGAGCCGAGGCGGAACAGCCCGCCCAAAAAGGCCAAACGGCCACGCAACACCGTATTCGACGATCCCGGCCCGGACGTACAGGACGTGGGGTGAACACATGCCAGTCGCGTCGCTTCCTCGCAGCCTCGCTCCACTGTCCGATGAGTCTCTCTCCGGCTATGTGCTGCGTCTGTCCCACAGGCTGGCCTTGCCTCCAGGATGGCTGATGCAGCACACCGGGATTGGGAGCCTTAACGCGCATGGCCTTCTTGCCTCGAACGGTGCCCTGGCCACCGCGCTCCCTGAGGGCATGACCACCCGGGTCTCCCGCACTACCCGCCTCCTTCCGGATGAGGTCACCGCTCTCACCTTGGCCTGCTGGAACGGGCGTTACCCGCCCATCACCCGGGCTATCGCAGGCAAAACAGGCGGACACCGACATGCTGGCGACTGGCTCTTTCGAAGCGCAGTCCGCTACTGCCCTGAATGCCTGGCCGGCGACGGATCGCTCATTCAGCAGCAGCACGGCGGACCTTGGAAGAAGAGCTGGAGACTTCCGGTGGTCTTCGCCTGCCTGGAGCACCGCAGATACCTGCGGCATCGGTGCCCTGGATGTCACCAGGCCCCCGACGCCAGCACGGGCAGCCGCCTGGTCGCCAGAGTCGGTGACGCCGGCCTCCACCCCGCCCAGTGCAGAAACTCTCCGCCACTCCCCGAAGGTAGAGGGCGTGGGGATCCCGCCTGCGGCACCCGGCTCGATCAGCCGATCGTAGCGGTCCCAACGCCACCATTCCGAGACATGCAGTCCCTGCAAGCTCGCATTCTGAAACACCTATCCTCAGATGTCCCGCAGTGCGAAGCCTCCGAGTACTTCACCGACCTGCAACTGGTCACTGCGCTTATCGTTATGACCTGGCCCGAGGCTCAGCACCTGGTACCCCTTCCCGCAAGCAGCATCGCAGACAGGTACCTCCGCGACTTGGCCGCGCGGCCGGCAAGCAGACACCGGATCCCAACATTCACCGCCCTGCCCGTCGACTCAATTGCGGCCTCTGCCCTACTACGGGTCGCTCAATCGGTGCTTGATAGCGAAGACCTCCGCTCGCATCTGATCCCACTCGTTCTGCGTGACCGCACCTTGAACCGGACGGCTACTTGGTCCGAGCGCTTTGCCCGAGAGCAGGACGCCTGCTCCAGCCGTCTGAAAGACGCTGGCGCACCGCTCACCCACGCCACCAGTGGCGGCCCATCCACCCGCCGGTCGCCCACCCAACAGGAGGGATTCGTTCCTGAGCAGGTGCCCGCCTTCTTGCCCAAGGCATGGGTTGACCACTACTTTCAAAAATGCGATGGCATCAGCCCGCGTCTCCTGCGGCGCACAGCTTCGGTCCGCCTCGCACAAATGGCCATGGGCGGCTCTCTTGACCGGGCCGCGGACTTCCTCGGTATCCGGGCCCCGTCGAGCGCAACGGGCGCCATCCGCCGATGGGTTCACCCCAAGCTCGACGTTTTCGAGTTCGACACTGCCCTGCACGCCCTGGCCACTGCCCTGGACGTCCATGCGCCAGATCTCCCCGACTACAGGCACCGGCGTCAAACACTCCGGAACTGGTACCTCGACGAGCAGAGCTGGCGCGAGCTCACGACCAAGGTCCCGCCTTCGTCCACAACCCCAGCCCGCTATGACGACCTCAAGCGACACATCGCCTCGGTCTTCGTTTGGAGCCGCATTACACAAGGCGAGCACCTCTTCGCCCCGCGCCCCATGGAAGCCAGCCAAGAATTCCAAACACAGAAATGGTGGGGAAGCCGCCGC
Organism: Streptomyces sp. NPDC045470; assembly: GCF_040646595.1. NCBI lineage: Bacteria > Bacillati > Actinomycetota > Actinomycetes > Kitasatosporales > Streptomycetaceae > Streptomyces > Streptomyces sp. NPDC045470. The sequence goes on along the minus strand of NZ_JBEZAN010000015.1, from coordinate 171,278 downwards.
AACACCATGTGGTGCCTGCTTACCAACCCAGGCGTCTCGCCTCACTACTCCGCCCTCGGAGAGCTCCTGACCGAGTACGCCGATCAGCACGTGAACTGCGACTTCGCGATAGACGAATCAATCCACAACCCTGGCTCCTCGGGCTGCGGTCAGAGTCGAGCTTGCGCTTCAACTGCTGAGTGAGTGATCCGCGACGCTGCGCCTTCGGGGGCAGCCTGCTGCCGAGGGAGGGCCCCGTGTTTGGGACGACGTTTCACGCGTCGGCTTCTGTCTCTTCGTCCGCACTGGTTTCGTCCTCGATCAGCCCGTACGGCGGACGGACCTCGTCGCGGCTGTAGCGCACCACCACGCTGCTTTCCACCAGCGGTGGCGGGCTGTTGTCGGCGACGATGAGCTGTGCTCGGCTACCGCGCTCTGCGAGCCAGAGGGAGAGGTGGTGGTAGAAGTCGTCGATGGCAACGGCGTCCGCGATCACGGCATCGAGGGTGCCGCCGTGGCCAAGGTTTTTCTGGGGGCTGTCGATCATGAGAAATCCCGGGTGTGCGGCCTCTGCTTCGACGGCGATTTCAAAGACGGCCAGCTGCCAGGCCAGGGTGAGCAGAGTGCGGGCGCCGGAGGAGGCTTCCTGGTACGGCTCACCGCGTACGAAGGGGGTGAGGTCGGTCTTCTTGATGAAGGGTGTACTGACCTTGGGGTAGCGCCAGGCTCGCAGGAGCTCGCCGTATCGGCCGCTGATCTTGGCGATGACCCGATCGCGGTCGTGGGAGGCGTCTCCTAGCCGTGCGAGTTCCTCGCGGAGACGGGCGAGCTGGGCTTCGTGGCGTTCCACGGCATCGGCACGTTTGGCGAGTCCTTCGCGGAGTTTGACCGCGCTCTCAGCCTGTTCGAGTCGGCGCAGGACCTGTTCGCGCCTGCGGTGGAGGTCGTCGCGGGCGGCGAGGAACGGTGAGACGGAGGGCGATGTTGCGGCGTCCAGCGCGGCGGCGGCCTGCTCTTCCTGGACGGCCGCCTCTTCCGCCCGGAGTTTGAGTGCGGCGAGCGAGGTGCCGAGCTCATCGATGTATGTGGTGATCTCCTTGAGACGGGCCTTGGTGGACCGGGTCTCGGCCGCGACGTCCACCCGATTGTCCCCGGCCTGGCTGCCGGTGTCGGCAGCGCCCAGGACCAATGTCCCTTCCGCTGCTGTCAGTGCGTGACGGCAGAGGCTGCAGCGTCCGTCGTCGGCGGTGGGGGGAGCCGACAGCCGATTCAGGCAGGCGGGGCAGGTGGTGACGCTCAGGGGGTCGAAGATCTGCTGTGCCTCGCCGAGCATGCCGAGCTTGAGGAGATCGTCGGCGTACTGCGCGCGGAGAGGCATCAGGCGTTGGAGCTGTGTTTCGCAGTCCCGCAGGACCGCTGCCGCCCGGCGGGAAGTCTGGGCCGCCTCTTTGTGCTGGTGGCGCAGCCGGGCCGCGAATTCCGTTCCCGCCTTCGCCCGGCGGTCTAACTCCGTGAGCTGGCTCGTGATGTCAGCCAGCTCCTGTTCGTGGATGGCAGGTGTGGGTTCACTGTCCAGTGCGGTGGGAGCCTGCTCCACGACGAAGGTACGGGCTGCTGCGAGTTCGGCTTTGGCGCGGTTGAGCCGGCCGCCGAGTTCCTGGATGCGTTGGCCGAGTTCGACGGCGCGGTCGTCGTGGACCCCGAAGGCGACGTCGACGACCTGCCGCAGTTTGTGCTTGCGCATGTAGTCGTTCTCGAACAGGAAGTTCTTGTCCGCGACGCGTTCGTTGGGCAGGAAGGCGAGCCACATCAAGTCGCGGAAGCTGAGCGGGTCCGTGCGGGATTCGCTGTTGGTGGGCGCTTCGCGTAGCTGGACGCCTTCGAGCTTGCAGTGACTCAGGAGGAGGGACGACAGGCTTTCCGGTGCCCCGGGCGGGTCGATGGGCCTGCTCTCGGCCCTGGAGGTGGGCCTGCTGTCGAGCGTTCCGCGGCGTACGAAGGCGACCTTCGAGGGCTCACCGACCGACCGCTCGATCACGTGCGGCTCGCCGGAGAGCTCGACCTCCAGGAGGCATGAACGAACCCTTCGCAGCACCTCCTGGTGGCGGGGGTGCCGTTTCGCGCCGAGCCCGTAGGCGATGAACTCCAGGACCGCTGTTTTCCCGGAACTGAATGCCCCGGCGATGACGGAGAGGTTCCGTACCCGCTGTTCGGCGGTGAGATCGACGTCGTAGGACCGCTCCATGCCGACCAGGCGCAGACGGCGGATCCGGATGCCGGGAAGCGGCTCCATGGTGATCATCCCTCCCAGGACGTTTCCAGTAAGGGGCCTGTCCCCAGGACACTCATGAGGGCAGCCGCGGGTCCGCCGGGACCGTCCGGCCTGAGCCACCGTGCGGTCTGCTCGCGCAGCTTTTTGTCGCTGAGTTTGCGGAGCCGGCGGACGACGATGTCGGCGGCGGTAGCAAAGGAGGCGGCGTAGGTGGCGGTGAACTGCCCGCCGAGGTGCTGACCGGCCTCTGTGATCGAGTAGGTGAGGGAACCGTTACGATTTCGGACTCGGCAGCACCCGTAGGCCACTAGAAGCGCCAAGTCGTGCTGGATGCGTTCTCGCCGGCTCGTGAAACGCTGTGAAGAGGACGCGTAGGCAAGGACCTGCGGGTCGAATCCGGCCAGCCGGAGGAGGCTGGCGTCCCGGCCCTCGGAGGGAACTACGAGGAAGGGGTTCGCGGACAGGAAGTCGTAGTACCCGATGCGTTCCAGGGTCGCCCCGTTTGCGTCCTGCGCGGCGACAGCGTCAAGGAGCAACAGCAGTTGAGCGAGACGGAAAGGTACCTCGTCTTCGGGCATTACAACCGGCCGGTCTGCTTGCACGGCATGCTCCTCATCAGTGGTCGAGCGGTACGGACGGACGTGCAACCTCAGCCGTCGGTGTGACCGCTCGCGATCTGCCGCCAGTGCGTGACCCACCCAGCCCGACGGTTGTCGACCAGCCGGTGGACCAGACCCCAGCTGTGCGTCACCTCCAGACGCAGCACCTTGGGCAGTTTGTCGTGCTCGCTGCGCACCTCGCGCCATACCCGGCCGTGCAGAGCAGCGAGGGCGCCTGCGGCCGAACACTCGTTGAACTGCATCTCCCACACCCCGTGAAGGGTGGCGTCAGCAGAGCTCAGTGCGGCTATCTCAACCGGCACGCCCTTATGCGCGACTTCGCGCGCCACTAGGTCGGCGTTGAAGAACTGCCGTTTCGCCGAGTCCAGTTCTACGTGGCCAGCCTCAGTCATCTGGCGCACGAACAGGGCCGAGTCGAGCGCCGCCGCCTTGTCCTCCTCCACGTCCAGCACGAGGCGTATTTGCTCCTGGGCGGGGGCGGCAGGCACTGCGAAGGGTTCGTAATAGGCGCGGCGTACCTGGTCACCTTCGGGGCTCAGCAGCTTCTTCACGAGCGTGGTCTCGTCCCACAGCTCGATGACAAGGCCATGCGCCTTCTCCTGCCGCTTCTTCCAGCCATCCCACCATTGAGCTGCCGGCCCGTCCATGCTGGAGGGGATGCACAAGATCCAGAGCGTGATGGTGTGACCGTTGGCCGCTGCGGCTTTCAGCCCGTTCGCGAGAGACTCGCGAATCTGCTGCGACTGGCTGGTTGTGGTCTTCGGCATGAAGTACTTGGACTGCCACACCGTAATGGCGCCCCCGAGGTCACCGGCGACAGCGTCGATTCCCCAGTCGCCCGGATTCGCGGCGATCATCCGGACGTTCGGATTGGTCGCACTCGCGAGCTGCGCGAGCATCTTCTCGAAGTCGGCCCGTGCTCCGTCCGCGCTTCCGGTCCGCAGTTCGTGCACTCCGAAATGAATGGGCGGAACACCAGCTGACACTGGCATGAAGTTGTCCAACCTGCACCCCCGCATCCCCCAGGCAACCCGAGCGAACCGCGTTCAGCGGGCTGTTCCCCCTGTGCCACACACAGCAACGGCCGTCAGCGTACGTGTTATGGAAACACTCGATCAAGGTGCTTGTGGTCGGCAGTATCTCGGCAGCGGCACGGTGGGTGGGGCTGGTGTGCGAAGACAGCGGCAGGCCACTCGCCCCGTTGGCGCGAGCGATGATGTCAGCAGCGACGGACATTGCCGCCTCCTCAGGTATACGTGCTCCCAGGTCAGGGCCGGTCGGGCACGTAATGCGGCATATTGCTGTGCCTCGACACCTGCCCTCCCGCAGGAGGCGCAGACGCTCCTCGTGTGTGTGGCAGGAGCCCATCGCGCCGACGTAGCCGGCAGGCAGCGTGAGAGCCCGGCGCAGGAGAGGGATGTCGAACTTGGCGTCGTTGGTGAGACGCGGATAGCTGTAGGGGCGCAGACCGTCGTGCGTTCCAGGTAGCGGTGGGGACAGCCGACACGGACGTCGCTGACGCCCATCTACACCCTGCTTGCACGACACCTCGACGTACGGCACGGCCCTATCCGGCCCCCAGCAGGTATGAATCGTCTGGCGTCGGTTGGCACGACTCGATGTCATCCATTTCGAACAGGCACGTGACCACCGGCGAAGCCGCACGCACAACCCGCCAGGTCACCTGCAAACCCGCCAACTGAAGCGCAACGTCACAGAACGCGGTCCCTCACCCGCCCCACCCGCCATTGCATAAATCTGCCATCTTCCGTATAGTCATGCCTCCAAGGAGGAGGATCCATGCCAGTACGAGCAGCAGTGGCCGGAGCGAGTGGCTATGCCGGGGGAGAGGTGCTGCGGCTGCTTCTGGGGCATCCGGAGGTCGAGATCGGCGCGGTGACCGCGCACGGCAACGCCGGGCAGCGCCTCGGAGTGGTGCAGCCGCACCTGGTGCCGCTGGCCGGGCGGGAGCTGGTGGCCACCACGGCCGAGGCGCTGGCCGGGCACGACGTCGTCTTTCTCGCGCTGCCGCACGGGCAGTCCGCCGCGGTGGCCGAGGCGCTGGGGCCCGAGGTGCTGGTGGTGGACTGCGGGGCGGACTTCCGGCTGGCGGATCCGGCGGCCTGGGAGAAGTTCTACGGTTCGCCGCATGCCGGCACCTGGCCGTACGGGCTGCCCGAGCTGCCGGGGGCGCGGGAGGCGCTGCGCGGGGCGCGGCGTATCGCGGTGCCGGGCTGCTACCCGACGGCCGTCTCGCTGGCCCTCTTCCCGGCGTACGCGGCGGGGCTCGCCGAGCCGGAGGCCGTCGTGGTCGCCGCCTCGGGCGCCTCCGGCGCGGGCAAGGCGCCCAAGCCGCACCTGCTGGGCAGCGAGGTGATGGGCTCGATGAGCCCGTACGGGGTGGGAGGGGTGCACCGGCACACGCCGGAGATGGCGCAGAATCTGGGCACCGTGGCGGGGGAGCCGGTCACCGTCTCCTTCACGCCGACCCTCGCGCCCATGTCCCGCGGCATCCTGGCCACCTGTTCCGCCAAGGCCCGGCCCGGCGTGGACGGCACCGACCTGCGGGCCGCGTACGAGAAGGCGCTGGGGGACGAGCCGTTCGTCCAGTTGCTCCCCGAGGGACAGTGGCCGTCCACCGCGGCCGTGTACGGGTCGAACACCGCGCTGGTGCAGGTCGCGCTCGACGCGGCGGCCGACCGGATCGTCGTGGTCAGCGCCATCGACAACCTGACGAAGGGCACCGCCGGCGGCGCGGTGCAGAGCATGAACATCGCCCTGGGCCTCGACGAGGCCACCGGGCTCTCAACGATCGGAGTCGCACCGTGAGCGTCACGGCAGCCAAGGGTTTCTCGGCGGCGGGCATCGCCGCCGGGATCAAGGAGAACGGGAACCCGGACCTCGCCCTGGTGGTGAACAACGGTCCGCGACTGGCCGCCGCCGGCGTCTTCACCGCCAACCGCGTCAAGGCCGCTCCGGTCCTGTGGTCCGAGCAGGTCCTCAAGGGCGGCCGGGTCTCGGCCGTGGTGCTGAACTCCGGCGGCGCCAACGCCTGCACCGGCCCCGAGGGCTTCCAGGACACCCACGCCACCGCGGAGAAGGCCGCCGAGGTGCTCAAGGGGCACAGCGCGGGTGAGGTCGCCATCGCCTCGACCGGCCTGATCGGCGTACGGCTGCCGATGGACAAGCTGCTGCCGGGGATGGAGAAGGCGGCCGTCGAGCTGAGCGTGCACGGTGGGGAGAAGGCGGCCATCGCGATCAAGACGACCGACAGTGTGCACAAGACCGCCGTGGCCGGCGGGGACGGGTGGACGGTCGGCGGCATGGCCAAGGGCGCGGGGATGCTCGCGCCGGGGCTGGCCACCATGCTCGTCGTGCTGACCACCGACGCGGACCTGGAGCCGCCGGTCCTGGACCGGGCGCTGCGCGACGCGACGCGGACCACCTTCGACCGGGTCGACTCCGACGGCTGCATGTCCACGAACGACACGGTGCTGCTGCTGGCCTCGGGCGCCTCCGGGGAGGTCCCGGAGTACGACGCGTTCGCCGACGCGGTCCGCACGGTCTGCGACGACCTCGCGCGGCAGCTCATCGGGGACGCGGAGGGCGCGAGCAAGGACATCCGCATCGAGGTCGTCGGCGCGGCGAGCGAGGACGACGCGGTCGAGGTGGGCCGGTCCATCGCCCGGAACAACCTGCTGAAGTGCGCCATTCACGGCGAGGACCCGAACTGGGGGCGTGTGCTGTCCGCCATCGGCACCACCTCCGCCGTCTTCGACCCGGACCGGCTGAACGTCGCCATCAACGACGTCTGGGTCTGCAAGAACGGCTCGGTGGGCGAGGACCGGGACCTGGTCGACATGCGTTACCGGGAGGTACGGATCACCGCCGACCTCAGCGCGGGCACCGAGTCCGCGGTGATCTGGGCGAACGACCTCACCGCCGACTACGTCCACGAGAACAGCGCGTACTCCTCATGAGCACCCGCAAGCACACCGCGCTGCCCAAGGCCCGCACCCTCATCGAGGCGCTGCCCTGGCTCACCCGCCACCACGGCAAGACCGTCGTCATCAAGTTCGGCGGCAACGCCATGGTCGACGAGGAGCTGAAGGCCGCCTTCGCCCAGGACGTCGTCTTCCTGCGGCACGCCGGGCTGCGGCCGGTCGTCGTGCACGGCGGCGGCCCGCAGATCAGCGCCCAACTGGACCGGCTGGGCCTGACGTCGGAGTTCAAGGCGGGCCTGCGCGTCACCACGCCCGAGGCCATGGACGTCGTACGGATGGTGCTCGCCGGACAGGTGCAGCGCGAACTGGTCGGGCTGCTCAACCAGCACGGCCCGCTCGCCGTCGGCATGACCGGCGAGGACGCCCACCTGATGACCGCCACCCAGCACTACGCCGAGGTGGACGGCGAGCGGGTGGACATCGGGCGGGTCGGCGAGGTCACCGCGATCGACCCCGGCGCCGTACGGGCCCTGCTGGACGACGGCCGCATTCCGGTCATCTCCTCCGTGGCCCGCAGCGCCGACGAGGGCGACGGGACCGGCGTCTTCAACGTCAACGCCGACACCGCCGCGGCGGCGCTGGCCGCGGCCCTCGGTGCCGAGACGCTGATGGTCCTCACCGACGTGGAGGGCCTGTACGAGGACTGGCCGCACAGCGACGAGGTGATCTCCCGGCTCACCGCCACCGAGCTGGAGAAGCTGCTGCCCGACCTGGCCAGCGGCATGGTGCCGAAGATGCGGGGCTGCCTGCACGCCGTACGCAACGGGGTGCACACCGCCCGGGTCATCGACGGCCGGGTGCAGCACTCGATCCTGCTGGAGATCTTCACCGACGAGGGCATCGGCACCATGGTCGTGCCGGACGCGGAGACGGGCGCCGGTACGGACGCGAACGTGAGCGAGAAGGTGGGAGCGGCATGAGCGGCACGGCTACAGGGACAGCGCTCGGTACGGCGGCGGGCGCGGCGTCCAACACGGCGCTCACCGAGCGCTGGCAGGGCGCCATGATGGACAACTTCGGCACCCCGCGCGTCCCCCTCGTACGCGGGGAAGGCGTCCGTGTCCAGGATGCCGACGGCAACGACTACCTCGACTTCCTCGGCGGCATCGCCGTCAACGCTCTCGGCCACGCGCACCCCGCCGTCGTCCGCGCCGTCTCCGAGCAGATCGCCACGCTCGGGCACGTCTCCAACCTCTTCGTCGCCGAACCGACCGTCGAGCTGGCCGAACGGCTGCTGCGGATCGCCGGCCGCCCCGGCCGGGTCTACTTCTCCAACTCCGGCGCCGAGGCCAACGAGGCCGCCTTCAAGATCGGGCGGCTGACCGGGCGTCCGCACCTGGTCTCCACCATCGGCGGCTTCCACGGCCGCACCATGGGTGCCCTCGCGCTCACCGGCCAGCCCGCCAAGCAGGCCCCCTTCCGGCCGCTGCCCGGCGACGTCGACTTCGTACCGTACGGGGACGCGGAAGCGCTGCGGGCCGTCGTCACCACCGACACCGCCCTCGTGATCATCGAACCGGTGCAGGGCGAGAACGGCGTCGTCGTACCGCCCCCCGGCTACCTCGCCGCCGCCCGCGAGATCACCGCCGCCACCGGCACCCTGCTCGTCCTGGACGAGATCCAGACCGGCATCGGCCGTACGGGCCACTGGCTGGCGTCGCAGGCCCAGGGTGTCGAGGCCGACGTGATCACCCTCGCCAAGGGCCTCGGCGGCGGCCTGCCCATCGGCGCCACCCTCGCCTTCGGCCCCGCCGCCGATCTGCTGACCCCCGGCTCGCACGGCTCGACCTTCAGCGGCAACCCGGTCGTGTGCGCGGGCGCGCTCGCCGTCCTCGACACCATCGAGGCCGACGGACTCCTCGACCACGTCAAGCGGGTCGGCGAGCGGCTGCGTGGCGGGATCGAGGCGTCGGCGCACCCGCTCGTCGGCCAGGTCCGCGGCGTGGGACTCCTCCTGGGTATCGTCTTGTCCGAGCCCCTCGCACCGCAGGTGCAGCGAGCGGCTCAGGACGCGGGCCTCCTGGTGAACGCGGTCGCGCCGGACGTCATCCGGCTCGCCCCGCCGCTGATCGTCTCGGACGACGAAGCGGATACGTTCCTCCGGAAGCTCCCCGCCGTCCTCGACGCGGCCCTCGCAGGGGCACACGGGGAACAACGATCCGGAGACTGACGACAACGATGACCGAGGCGCAGGACAACGAGACGCTGCACGGGGGGCCTGCCGTACCGCAGACCCGCACCGCACGCCACCGCCGGATCGTGGACATCCTCAACCGGCAGGCCGTCCGCTCCCAGAGCCAGCTCGCCAAGCTGCTCGCCGACGACGGCCTCTCCGTCACCCAGGCCACCCTCTCCCGTGACCTGGACGAACTGGGCGCGGTGAAGATCCGCAACACCGGCGGTGAGCTGATCTACGCGGTACCGAGCGAGGGCGGCGACCGCAAGCCGCGGGCGCCGCTGGGGGAGTCCGCCAAGGAGGAGCGGATGCGCCGGCTCTCCGGGGAACTCCTCATCTCCGCCGAGGCGTCCGCCAACCTCGTGGTCCTGCGCACCCCGCCCGGCGCCGCCCAGTTCCTCGCCTCCGCCATCGACCAGGCCGAACTGCACGACATCCTCGGCACCATCGCCGGCGACGACACCCTGATGCTCATCAGCCGCGACCCGGCCGGCGGCCAGGCCCTCGCCGACCACCTGCTGCACCTGGCGCAAAAAGCACGCTGAACCGCGGGTTCCCCGCCCGGCCACCCGCCCGGCCGCTGTACTGGGCCTCCGTCCAGGCCGCCGCGGCCGGGCGGCACGGGGCCCGCCTCGGGTGGCCGGGAAGCACGCGGCACGGGAGGCCCGATGCTGGCCGTACGCGCACGAGCACTGTTCGACGGAGTGGGACCAGGACTGACCGAACGGCCCACCGTACTGATCGAGAACGGCCGGATCGCCGCCGTCCGCCCCGGCGGGGTCCCGCTGATCGGGACCGAGATCCTCGACCTGGGCGCCGCGACCCTCCTCCCCGGCTTCATCGACACCCACACACACCTGGCGTTCGACGCGAGCGACGACGTCATCGGCCGGCTCACCACCGCCGACGACACCACCCTCCTCGACCGCGTACGAGCCGCCGCGCGAGCCTCCCTGACCGCCGGAGTGACGACCGTACGAGACCTCGGCGACCGCGGATACCTCACCCTCCGCCTGCGCGCGGAAACCGCACAGGACCCGGCGGCCGGCCCACATGTGATCGCCTCCGGCCCGCCCCTCACCACCGCCCGCGGCCACTGCTGGTTCCTCGGCGGCCGGGCGGAGGGCGTGGACGGCGTCCGCGCGGCGGTACGAGAACGGGCCGAACGCGGCGCCGACCTCGTCAAAGTCATGGTGACCGGCGGCGACCTCACCCCCGGCTCGGACCCGTACAGCGTCCAGTACGGCCGCGACGAACTCCGCGCCATCGTCGACGAGGCCCACCACCACGGCCTTCGGACGGCCGCACACGCCCACGCCACCACCGGCATCCGCGAAGCCGTGGCCACCGGCTTCGACACCATCGAACACTGCTTCTTCCTCACCGGGACCGGCGTCGACTTCGACCGCCAGGTGATCGAGGAAATGGCCCACCGCGGCACCACCGCCTCCCTCACCCTCGGCGCCCTCCCCGGCGGCCCACCACCCCCCGCCCACATCGCCCGCCGCATCCCGTCCCTCGTCACCGGCCTGGCCACCCTGCGCGAAGCCGGCGTGACCATGGCCTTGGGCAGCGACTCCGGCATCTTCCCGGTCAAGGCCCACGGCAGCTACCCGTACGGCATCACCGCCATGGTCGACTTCGGCTTCACCCCGGTGCAGGCCCTGCGGGCGGCAACGTCGACGGCGGCACAGGTATGCGGCCTGGGCGATCGCAAGGGCCGCATCGCGGCGGGGTACGACGCGGACCTGGTCGCGGTGGGCGGGGATCCGGTGGCGGATGTGGGGGCGGTGCATGACGTGATCGCGGTGATCCGCGGTGGGCGGCCGATCACCTGAGACAAGGAGCACGCAGAAGGGCCCGTCGTCCGGAATCCCTTCCGAACGACGGGCCCTCACAGCACCGTCGGGACGACAGGATTTGAACCTGCGACCCCTTGACCCCCAGTCAAGTGCGCTACCAAGCTGCGCCACGTCCCGGTGCTCGCTTCGGCCGGGTTTTCCCGGTCGCGGCGTGCACAAGAAAAATACCCTGTCCGGGCCCCTGATTCCAAAGCGGGGTCCTCGCAAGGGTGCAGAACGGCCGAAAAAGGGCGAGGGAGTGCCGCGCGGGTCGGGTGGGGGCGTGCTTCCATGGCGCCATGGGTGATCGGCAAGGGCCGGGGAAGGTCCGGCAGCGTCGCGTGTACGAGGAGCCCGAGGCCGGGGACGGGGTGCGGGTGCTCGTGGACCGGCTGTGGCCGCGGGGGGTGGCGAAGGAGGCCGCGCGGCTGGACGAGTGGTGCAAGGACGTGGCGCCGTCGAAGGAGCTGCGTACCTGGTACGGGCACCGGGCCGAGCGGTACGAGGAGTTCGCCGCGCGGTATCGGGAGGAGCTGGCGGCTTCGCCGGCGGCGGAGGCCCTGGAGCGGCTGCGGGAGTATGCGGCGGCCGGGCCGCTCACCCTGTTGACCGCGACCAAGAGCATGGAGCTGAGCCATGTGACGGTGCTGGTGGAGGTTCTGGGGGAGTAGCGGGTGCGGGGGCTGCGCGTCGCGTTTGACCTGCGGTGATGCCTCGGGCGGGCCGTGCGGCTGCGCCATTCGTGTGAAGCGCGTTGACGAATCATGCGGTGGAGTGCATAGTTATACCCATCAGCGTATGCACCGTAAGGAGAAACCCGTGACCGAGCGCGTCGTACTCGCCTACTCGGGCGGCCTGGACACCTCCGTCGCCATCGGCTGGATCGCCGAGGAGACGGGCGCCGAGGTCATCGCCGTGGCTGTGGATGTCGGCCAGGGCGGTGAAGACCTGGACGTCATCCGCAAGCGCGCGCTCGCCTGTGGCGCGGTCGAGGCGGAGGTCGCGGACGCCAAGGACGAATTCGCCGACGAGTACTGCCTGCCGGCGATCAAGGCCAACGCGCTGTACATGGACCGGTACCCGCTGGTCTCCGCGCTGTCCCGGCCCACGATCGTCAAGCACCTGGTGGCCGCCGCCAAGAAGCACGGCGCGAGCACCGTGGCGCACGGCTGCACCGGCAAGGGGAACGACCAGGTGCGGTTCGAGGCGGGGATTTCCTCGCTGGCTCCTGATCTGAAGTGCATCGCCCCGGTCCGGGACTACGCGATGACGCGGGACAAGGCGATCGCGTTCTGCGAGAGCAAGAACCTGCCGATCACGACGACCAAGAAGTCGCCGTACTCGATCGACCAGAACGTCTTCGGGCGGGCCGTGGAGACCGGCTTCCTGGAGGACATCTGGAACGCGCCGATCGAGGACGTGTACGAGTACACGTCCAACCCGGCCACCCCGCGCGAGGCCGACGAGCTGGTCATCACCTTCAAGGAGGGGGTGCCGGTCGCGATCGACGGGAAGCCGGTCTCCGTGCTCCAGGCGATCCAGCAGCTCAACGAGCGGGCCGGGGCGCACGGGATCGGCCGGATCGACATGGTCGAGGACCGGCTGGTCGGCATCAAGTCCCGGGAGGTCTACGAGGCGCCCGGCGCGATCGCGCTGATCACCGCCCACCAGGAGCTGGAGAGCGTCACCGTCGAGCGTGAGCTGGCCCGCTACAAGCGGCAGGTCGAGCAGCGGTGGGGCGAGCTGGTCTACGACGGTCTGTGGTTCTCGCCGCTGAAGCGGGCCCTGGACGGGTTCATCGAGGAAGCGAACCAGGCGGTCTCCGGTGACATCCGGATGACGCTGCACGGTGGGCGCGCGGTGGTCACCGGGCGGCGGTCCGAGCAGTCGCTGTACGACTTCAACCTGGCGACGTACGACACGGGCGACACCTTCGACCAGTCGCTGTCGAAGGGCTTCATCGAGATCTTCGGCATGTCGTCGAAGATCGCCGCCAAGCGGGATCTGGCGTAAGGGCGGAAAGCCCAGGGGCGGAATGCCGTCACGGGCCGGGGCGCTGCCCCGGCCCCGTCCCCGGTGGCCGGTTCCGTCCGGCCGCCGGGGATCTGTATATCCCACCATCCACGAGGAGCTGAGCAAGTGAGCAGCAACAGCGGTGACGTCCGGCTCTGGGGCGGCCGGTTCGCCGACGGGCCCGCCGAGGCCCTGGCGAAGCTGTCCGCCTCCGTCCACTTCGACTGGCGGCTGGCGCCGTACGACATCGCGGGTTCCCGTGCCCACGCGCGGGTGCTGAACAAGGCGGGGCTGCTCACCGAGGACGAGCTGACGCGGATGCTGGGCGGGCTGGACCGGCTGGAGGCCGACGTCGCCGACGGGAGTTTCGTCGGCACGGTCGAGGACGAGGACGTGCACACCGCGCTGGAGCGGGGGCTGCTGGAGCGGCTCGGTCCGGACCTCGGCGGCAAGCTGCGGGCCGGGCGGTCCCGTAACGACCAGGTCGCCACGTTGTTCCGGATGTATCTGCGCGATCACGCCCGGATCATCGGCGGACTGATCGCGGACCTTCAGGAGGCGCTGGTCGGCCTCGCGGAGGCGCATCCGGAGGTGGCGATGCCGGGCCGTACGCACCTCCAGCACGCGCAGCCGGTGCTGTTCGCGCACCATGTCCTCGCACACGTCCAGGCGCTGTCGCGGAACGCGGAGCGGCTGCGGCAGTGGGACACGCGGACGGCGGTCTCGCCGTACGGGTCGGGCGCGCTGGCGGGTTCCTCGCTCGGGCTGGACCCGGAGGCGGTCGCCGCCGATCTCGGGTTCGAGGGCGGCAGCGCGGCCAACTCCATCGACGGGACGGCGTCCCGGGACTTCGTCGCCGAGTTCGCGTTCATCACCGCGATGATCGGCGTCGACCTGTCCCGGATCGCCGAGGAGATCATCATCTGGAACACGAAGGAGTTCTCCTTCGTGACCCTGCACGACGCCTTCTCCACCGGTTCCTCGATCATGCCGCAGAAGAAGAACCCGGACATCGCCGAGCTGGCGCGCGGCAAGTCCGGCCGGCTGGTCGGCAATCTGACGGGCCTCATGGCCACCCTGAAGGCGCTGCCGCTCGCGTACAACCGGGACCTCCAGGAGGACAAGGAGCCGGTCTTCGACTCCTGCGACCAGTTGGAGATCCTGCTGCCGGCGTTCACCGGGATGATGGCCACGCTGACCGTCAACCGGGAGCGGATGGCGGAACTGGCCCCGGCCGGGTTCTCGCTGGCCACGGACATCGCCGAGTGGCTGGTACGGCAGGGCGTGCCGTTCCGGGTGGCGCACGAGGTCGCCGGGGGGTGTGTCAAGGAATGCGAGCGGCACGGCATCGAGCTGGACGAGCTGAGCGACGAGCAGTTCGCCGCCATCTCGCCGCACCTGACGCCGGAGGTCCGTACGGTCCTGAACGTGCCGGGCGCGCTCGCCTCGCGCAGCGGCCGGGGCGGCACGGCCCCGTCCGCCGTCGCCGTCCAGCTGGCGGAGGTCAAGGCGGACCTGGCGGCGCAGCGGGAGTGGGCGGACGCCAAGCGCTGAGCACCTGTTCACCTGCATGAAGACGGCGGGTGCGAGCACCGGACGGCGGTGTTCGCATCCGGGCCGCGGCCCCTTCGGAGATGTCCGGAGGGGCCGCGGCCATTTCCGGGAGGGGGAGGGCGAGGGGGAGGGGAGGCAAAAGAAAACGTGAGACGTTCGTGTCTCATTCGGGTACCCTATGTCTCATGGCCGTTGACCGAGAACACGTACTGAAAGAAGCCGCCGGCCTGCTCACCCGCAAGGCGACCGCCGGCATGGACGAGATCGCCAAGGCCGCCGGCATCAGCCGCGCCACCCTCCACCGGCACTTCGCGGGCCGTGACGCCCTGATCAAAGCGCTGGAGGAGCTGGGCATCGAGCAGTTCACCGAGGCGCTGGACGCCGCCCGCCTGGACGAGGACGACGCCGTCTCGGCGCTGCGCCGGCTGATCACCGAGTCCGAGCCCGTCGCCGGCTTCCTGTCCTTCCTCTACACCGAGAACCAGCTCTTCGAGGGCGAGGAGGTCAACGACGGCTGGGCGCGGCTGGACGCCCGCATCCACGCCCTGTTCCGGCGCGGCCAGGAGGAAGGCGACTTCCGGATCGACCTGACGCCCGTCTGGCTCACCGAGGCGCTGTACGGGCTGATCGGCGCCGGCGCGTGGGCCGTGCACGAGGGGCGCGTCGCCCGCAGAGACCTCGACCACTCGATCGCCGAGCTGCTGCTCGGCGGCATCCGACGGAGCATGGAGAAATGAGCAAGCCCGCCAAGGAGACCGCGGAGCGTACCGGCGCCACCGCGGAGGACCAGCCCCGCCCCGGACGCTGGCTCGCGCTCGCCGTCCTGGTCCTCGCCGTCCTGCTGGTCGGCGTGGACGCCACCGTCCTGGGCCTGGCCACCCCGTTCCTCAGCGAGGACCTGCGCCCGTCCGGCACCCAGCTGCTGTGGATCGGTGACGTCTACTCGTTCGTCATCGCCGGTCTGCTGGTCTCCATGGGCAGCCTCGGCGACCGCGTCGGACGCAAGAAGCTGCTGCTGACCGGATCGGTCGTGTTCGGCGCCATGTCGGTGCTCGCGGCGTACGCGGGCAGCCCGGCCATGATGATCGTGGCGCGGGCGCTGCTGGGTGTGGCGGGCGCGACGCTGATGCCGTCCACCCTCGCGCTGATCCGCAACCTCTTCCACGACCCCAAGGAACGCAGCCTGGCCATCGGCATCTGGGGCGCCATGGCCTCGGCGGGCGCGGCCGTCGGCCCGGTGCTCGGCGGTTTCCTGCTGGGCCACTTCTGGTGGGGCTCGGTCTTCCTGATCAACCTGCCGGTGATGGCACTGCTGGTGATCATCGGCGCCAAGGTGCTGCCGGAGTCCCGCAACCCGAACCCCGGGCCGTGGGACCTGCCCAGCGTGGGCCTGTCCCTGGTGGGCATGGTCGGCGTCGTCTACGCGGTCAAGGAAGCGGCGGTGCACGGCTTCCGCTGGGACATCGCGGCGGCCGCCGTCCTCGGGCTGCTCGCGCTGGTCACCTTCGTGCGCCGGCAGCAGTCCCTGAAGTCGCCGCTGCTGGACATGAAGCTCTTCCAGCACCGCGGCTTCTCCGGCGCCGTACTGGCCGACCTGCTGACCATCCTGGGCCTGTCCGGTCTGGTCTTCTTCCTCTCGCAGTTCCTCCAGATGGTGCAGTTGCGCTCGCCGCTCAACGCGGGCCTGGTCGAGCTGCCCGCCGCGATCGGCGCGGTGGGCGCGGGGCTGGCCGCCGGATACGTCGCCCGGCGGCTGTCCGTACGGCTCGTCGTCGCAGGCGGCCTGGGCGTGGTCGGCCTGGCCCTGGCCGGCTGCATCGGCCTGGGCCAGGACACCAGCACCTTCACCCTCGGCGCGATCCTGTTCGCCGTCGGCGTCGGGGCGGGCTTCGCCTTCACCGTCACCGCTGACGTGATCCTCTCCAGCGTGCCCAAGGAGCAGGCGGGCGCCGCTTCCGCGGTCTCGGAGACGGCGTACGAACTGGGCGCCGCCCTCGGCATCGCGCTGCTCGGCTCCATCGTCACCAGCATCTACCGGGACTTCGCCACGCCGCACGGCGTGCCCGAGGCGACCGCGAACGCCGCCAGGGAGTCGCTCGGCGGCGCCGTCGAGGCGTCCGGCACCCTCCCGGCCGACGCCGGGGCCGGTCTGCTGAAGGCCGCCCAGCACGCGTTCGTCGACGGCCTGGACACCGCGGCCGGGGTCGGCGCGGCCGTCCTGATCGCCGCCGCCTGCGCCGCGTGGTTCCTGCTGCGCGGGCAGCGGCTGGAGGACGGCTCCGCCGGAGTGGAGCCCGAACCCGAGGTCACGCATCACTGATCCGGGTGGTCCGTGCGGCTGTCCATCACCGATCCGGGTGATCTGTGACATCACGTATCACTGATCCGAGTGATTCGTGAGAGCGTGCCGCACCGACCCGTGTGGTCCGTGGTACCGGGCGGGGGACGGCAGTTGTCCCCCGCCCGTTCACATTCCGGCCGCCTCGTGTGGGCCGGGAGGCTCCCATGGCTCGTTTGACTCTCCAGTCGTTCCCCCGCACTCGGGCACTCTCTGGAGGGTGACGACCTTGGCAGAGCTCGGCAGACGCATGTTCCTCACCGCGGCGGGGGCTCTGGCCACCGCCAGCGCGGTCGGCACCCACGCCTTCGCCTCCGGCCACGCGCGCGACGCGCGGTCCGCTGACGAGTACGTGGACGTGCAACTGCTCAACATCACCGATCTTCACGGATACCTCCAGGCGGCCCCGGGCAGCAGCTCGGTCATCACCGGCGCCGGTGGCAGGAAGTACACCGTGGGCGGCGTGGCCTACATGGCCGCGCACCTCGAACGGCTGCGGGCGGACCGCGCCAACTCCCTCTTCTTCGCGCCCGGCGACCTCTTCTCCGGCTGGGAGTTCGCCGCCGAGTCGCTCGCCGACGAACCGACCGTCGAAGCCCTCAACCGGATGGGCCTGGACTTCGCCTCGGCCGGCAACCACGAGTTCGACAAGTCACCCGCCTTCCTCTCCCAGCACATGGTGGACGGCATCTCCTATCCGACGGTCGACTGGGACAACTCCTTCGTCGACTCCTCCGGACAGCGTTTCCACGGCGCCGACTTCGCGTACTACGGCGCCAACACGGTCTGGGCCCGCAGCGGGGAACCGGTCCTGCCGCCGTACAACATCGAGTGGGTGGACGCCGGCCAGGGACGGCGGCTGCCGATCGGTTTCATCCACCTGACCGCCATCGGCACCGAGACCATGCCGGCCTCCTACCAGCCCGGACTGCGCACCCTCGACCAACTGGCCACCGCCAACCGCTGCGCCGCCGAACTGAAGTCACGCGGCGTCAACGCGATCGTGCTCAGCATGCACGACGGCGCGGTGGCCGGCGGCGACTTCAACAGCGGCACCAACCCTTCGGGCCCCGCCTACGAACTGGCGCTGCGCTGCTCGCCGGACATCGACGCCATCGTCTGCGGTCACTGGCACACCGCGTTCACCATGATGGTCCCCGACCCCGACGGCGTACCCCGTCCGTTCGTCGAGGCCGGCTGCCACGGCCAGATCATCAACGAGATCAGCCTCCGGCTGGACCCGGCCACCGGCAAGGTCGTCCGCGAGCTGACCACCTCCACCAACCACCCCAACACCCGCGACGTGGCCCCCCACCCGGAACTGTCGGACGTCGTCAAGTACTGGGCCGGATACGGGGCCCGACGCGCCGCGCTGCCACTCGGCAAGCAGTCCGCCTCCTTCACCCGGGCCCGCAACGCGGCGGGCGAGAGCACCATGGGCGACCTGGTGGCCGACTGGGCACTGTGGGCCGGGCGGCAGCCGCAGGGCCCGATGAACGACGCCAACCTCGACCCCGCCGCCCCCGCCGACCTGGCCCTCATCGCCACCGCGCCGCGCATCGGGCAGGCCATCATCGCCGGGGACCTCACGTACGACGCCGCGACGAACGGCACGGTCGCCTTCGGCAAGGCGTGGAACGCGGTCGGCTTCGGCGACCCGATCGTCACGGCCACCGTCACCGGGCAGCAGCTCCACGACGCGCTGGAGCAGCAGTGGACCGTGCCGGCCGGCGGCGGTCTGAAGTACGCGCCGCTGGCCGTCTCCGCCAACGTCCGCTACAGCTTCGACGCGACGGGCCCGGCGGGCGACCGGGTCGACCCGGCCGACGTGTTCATCGACGGCATCGCGCTGGACGTGTCCCGCTCGTACCGTGTCGCGGCGCCGTCGTACACGCTGCTCAACCAGGACGGTTATCCGGCGTTCACGGGCTTCACCCGTCCCTTCCGGCACCAGCGCGACTTCGAGAGCTTCGTGGCGTACGTCAAGGAGCGAGGGCGCCTCGACCCCGCGCCGCTGGACCGGGTGACGGTGAAGAACAGCAGCGCCCCGGGCGCACGGATCGGCACGACCACGGTCCCGCCACGGCTGCGCAGCGCGGAGGGCAAGGTGCTGCCCCGGGCCGAGGCCGCGATGCTCGCCGCCGGGCGGCCCTCGGCGGAAGGATTCCGCGTGCCTTGCTAGCCGTACGGACGGCCGGAGGACGGCGGTACGGAAACAGCGCCGCGGCAACGCGCAGGGCCCCGCCCGGGATCGGACGGGGCCCTGCGTCCAGCGGGTCCGGGCGGCGGTCAGGCCGCGCGTGCCTTGGTGGCGTACATGTCCACGTACTCCTGGCCGGACAGCTCCATGACGTCGCTCATCACCTCGTCGGTGACGGCCCGCAGCACGTAGCGGTCCCGGTCCATGCCCTCGTAGCGGGAGAAGTCCAGCGGCTCACCGAAACGGCAGGTCACCGGCGCCAGGTGCGGGCGGCCCTTGCCGCCGGGCTGCACCTTGTCGGTGCCGATCATCGCGAACGGCACGACGGGCGCACCGGTCGTCAGGGCGAGGCGGGCGATGCCGGTACGGCCGCGGTACAGCCGGCCGTCGGGGGAGCGGGTGCCCTCGGGGTAGATGCCGAAGATCTTCCCCTCCTCCAGGATGCGGCGGCCGGTCATCAGCGCGGCGACGCCGCCGTGCCCGCCGTCCCGGTCCACCGGGATCATGCCGGCGGTGGTGAAGAACCAGGCCATCAGCCGGCCCTTGAGGCCCTTGCCGTTCACGTACTCGTCCTTGCCGATGAAGAACACCTGGCGCTTGACGATGAGCGAGAGGAACAGCGAGTCGATGAAGGTGACGTGGTTGCCGGCCAGGATCACCGGCCCACTGCCCGGGATGCGCTCCGCGCCCTCGACCTTCGGGCGGAACAGGACACGCATGACGAATCCGAGGAACGCCTTCAGCAGGATGCGGGACAACGGGCCCTCCGGTCGTGGGTGGTCTGCGGCGGCCGCCGCGAGCGTGCACGAGTATGCAGCCCAGGACGATACTCGTCGGCCGGCCCCGATCGCACATCGGGTTCACGGGACCGATACGCAGAGTTGACATCCGTTTCCCCCACGTTGGGGGCCGGGTCTCCCCTCAGAAAGGTGTACGTGCCTAGGATCGCCCCGACCCATTGACAGGTGCCGGACACCCTTACCGGCGCCGTGGAGCGAGGAGCGCGATCATGCAGGAACGGCAGCAGCCGGGACGCCGGACGGTACTGGGCGCGGCGGCCCTCGGCGCGGGCGCGGCGGTCTGGGGCGGCACCGGCACGGCGAGCGCCGCGAGTTCCCGCGGGCGCGGCCACGGCGCCCACGGCGAGCTGCCCGTACCGCTGATCGTCGGCCACCGCGGCGCCAGCGGCTACCGCCCCGAGCACACCCTCGGCTCCTACCAGCTCGCCCTGGACATGGGCGCGGACGTCATCGAGCAGGACGTCGTGCCGACCAAGGACGGCCACCTCGTCTGCCGCCACGAGAACGACATCACCGCCACCACGGACGTCTCCGCGCACCCGGAGTTCGCGAACCGCAAGACCACCAAGACGGTGGACGGGGCCAAGCTCACCGGCTGGTTCACCGAGGACTTCACGCTCGCCGAACTGAAGACGCTCCGGGCGAAGGAGCGCATTCCGGGCACCCGGCAGCACAACACCCTTTATGACGGCGTGTGGGACGTACCCACCTTCGAAGAGGTGCTGAAGTGGGCCGACCGCGAGGGCCGCAGGCGCGGCCGCCGCATCTGGCTGCACATCGAGACCAAGCACCCCACCTACTTCCGCAAGCTGGGCCTGGGCCTGGAGGAACGTCTCGCCAGGCTGCTGCGCAAGTACGGACGGCACAAGAAGCACGCGCCCAACTTCCTGCAGTCCTTCGAGCCCAGCAGCATCCAGCGGCTCGACAAGCTCGTCGACTGCCCCAAGGTCGTCCTGCTGGGCACCCTCAAGGACCGCCCCTGGGACTTCGAGGTGGCGGGCGACCCGCGCACCACCGCCGACCTGGTCGAGCCCGCCGGCCTGAAGTGGATCTCCGGCTTCGCGCAGGGCATCGGCCCGGACCTGACCGTCATCCTCCCGCGCACCAAGGACGACAAGCTGGGCACACCTTCCTCCGTCGTCAAGGACGCGCACGCCGCCGGACTGGTCCTGCACCCCTACACCGGCCGCAACGAGAACACCTTCCTGCCCGCCGACTTCCGCCGCGGCACCGACCCGAACGCGTACGGCGACGCGCTGGGCTACTTCAAGAAGTGCCTGGCCACCGGCATCGACGGCCTCTTCTCCGACAACTGCGACACGGCGCTGCTGGCCGCCGCCGAGTTCCGCAAGCACTGATCCGCGCGCACGCCGGGCCGGCGCCGGCAGGCGTCAACCCGGCACCGCCGGCGCCCCGGCCGGGTGAGGCCGGGGCGCCGGCGAAACCACCCGGCGCCGCCACCACGTCTCGCACGCCATGCGGCACGCCACCACGGACGACGACCTCATTCGCACGCTGCGCCCCCTGCTCACCGCCGAAGTCGCGGCCGAAGCGGCCGCCGCGGGAGCCGACGCCGAAGACCTCGAACAGGGCGTGTGGACCCGGCTGCTGGAACACACCCGCGAGGCCGGACCGCCCGCCGAACCCGCCCGCTGGCTGCGCCACGCGGTCCGCGCCGAAGCCCGCGGCGCACGGCGGCTGGCGCAGTGGGAGACCCCGTACGACCCCACCGGACCGCAGCCGCCGATCGCCGCCGTCGCCGAACGCGCGGCCCTGGAGGCCGAGGCACGCCGGGCGCTGCTCGCCGCCGCCGAACGGCTCCCCGGACGCTGTCCCGCCCTGGTGCGCGCCCTGTTGTCCGGCTCCGACCTCACCTACCGCGAAATCGCGTCCGCGTTGGGAATGTCACAGGGGAGCTTGGGGCCGGTCCGTTCCCGTTGCCTGGGATGCCTGCGCAGAATGCTCACGGCGGAGGTTGCCGCTGCGCGAAACCGGGGAGTCCGGAAGCAGCAGCGTCAGTCACGCCACGACGGCGGCGTGCACCCCACGGCGCCGTCGGTCAGGGCAACCGGTCCGGGCGTACCCTCGCACCCTCTGCGCGCCCGGGCGCACCGAACCGAACAAGGGGAGGCAAACGCGCATGGGCATGAGCGTGACCGTCTCGACAGCGACCGACCAGGACGCCGAGCAGATCCTCAAACTCCAGTACCTCTGCTACCAGCCGGAGGCCGCGCTGTACGACGACTACTCGATCCAGCCGCTCACCCAGACCCTGGATGACCTGCGTGCCGAACTGAGCGACGCCTGCGTGGTGGTGGCCCGGCTCGGCACGGAGGTCGTCGGGGCGGTACGCGGCACGGTCGACGCCGACGGCACCGCCGCCATCGGCACGCTCGTCGTCCACCCGCGGATGCAGCGCCACGGCCTCGGCGGACGGCTGCTGACCGCCGTCGAGGAGCGGCTGACCACGGAGCGCTCGGCCAAGCGCTACCGGCTGACCGCCGGGCACCGCAGCGAGGGCAACCTGCGGCTCTACCGCAGCCACGGTTACGCCCCTGTCGGCACCGAGCAGGTGAGCCCCCGGCTCAGCCGCATCACGCTGGAGAAGGAGGCGGCCGGCGTGGAAGGCGCGCCGCAGGACTACGTGGCGAGCGCCTGACCGGCCGGTCCCGCACAGCGGGGGCCCGCCGGGCAGCGCGTCACGCCCGGCGGGCCCGCCGCAGCCAGAGCAGGCCGGTCACCGGCAGGAAGATCGGGATGAAGAGGTAGCCCATCCCGAAGTTCGACCAGACGGTCGCGTCGGGGAAGGCGGAGCGGTCCACCAGCGTCCACGTACCGACGCCGAGCACGCCGAGCAGCTCCAGCGCACAGCAGACGACCGCCGCCCTGCGGGCCCCCTCCCCGCCGCGCACCAGCGAGAACAGGATGAAGGCGTAGACCACCGCGGAGACCGCGGACAGGATGTACGCCAGCGGCGCCCGGTCGAACTGCGCGATCAGCTGGTAGGCCGCGCGCGACGCGGCGGCGACGGTGAAGACGCCGTACAGGGCCACCAGCAGCCGTCCGGGGCCGGTGCCCAGGGAGCGCCGCTCCCCGGTGGAGCCCTTCGGCGCGGCCTCGGAGGGCCGGGCTCCCGCGGATGTCTCAGGCATGGCCGCCTCCCCAGATGTCGAACAGCCGCACTTCCAGTACGGCGAGGACCACCGCGCCCGCGGCGACGGTGGCCGAGCCCCAGCGGGTCCGCTCCGAGAGCGACAGGAAACCGGTGGCCGGCACGCAGGCCGCCGCCCCGATCAGATAGGCGACGAAGATCGCCGTACCGTCCCGCGGTGTCTGGCCGCCGCCCAACTGCACCAGCCCGAAGATCAGTTGGACCACGGCCGACAGCGAGACCACGGCCATGCCGATGAAGTGCCAGTCCTTCGTCGGCTCGTCACGGTACGCGGCGAAGCCGCACCAGGCGGCCAGGGCGAGAGCGGTCACGCCGATCACGGCCGTCAGCGCGTCGATCACCGGGACCTCCGCGCGGCGCGGCTGCGCGCAGTGGAGAAAAGGGGCATGAGAGGACTCTAATCGGCGGCCGGGGGGCGGGAGCGCGCGGCCCCGCCGGACGCGCGCGGCGGCTTCTCCGGACCCTGTGACCACGCCGTACGGTCATGCGCGGGCACTCCCGGCAGTCACCCCGCGTCACGTACCCTGGCGCGGCATGAAGATCTCCGCGGCCGCACTGCTCTTCGACAACGACGGCACCCTCGTCTCCTCCATGGACTCCGTGTACCGCTGCTGGACGCGGTGGGCCGGGGAGTACGGCATCACGGCCGAGGAATTCGCCCGGGTCGAGCTGCACGGCCGTCCGGCCGCCGAGATCATCGGCGATCTGCTGCCCGCCGCCCGGATACCCGAGGCGCTGGCCCGGATCGAGCAGCTGGAGGTCGAGGACGTCGCGGGCGGCGTGGTGGCGCTGCCCGGCACCCTCGCGCTGCTGTCGCAGTTGCCGCCGGAGCGCTGGGCGGTCGTCACCTCCGCCACCTCCCGTCTCGCGCAGGCCCGGCTCGCCGAGGTCGGCATCCACCCGAAGACCCTGATAGCCGCCGACGACATCACCCGCGGCAAGCCCGACCCCGAGCCGTTCCTGCTGGCCGCCCGGCGGCTGGGCGTGGACCCGGCCGACTGCGTGGTCTTCGAGGACGCGCCCGCCGGGCTGCGGTCCGGCCGTGCGGCCGGCATGACCACCGTGGCGTTGACCACAACCCACCCGGCCGCCGAGCTGTCCGCCGACGTGCTCGTCGAGGACCTGTCGGCGGTGTCCGCGCAGGCCACGGCGGACGGCCTGGAGATCGTCACGGCGGACTGACCGGCCGTCCACCCCTCGGTCGGTCCTGTCCGCCATACGGACAGGCTTGATCCGGCCGTACGCCTGTCTGGTTTACTGGCGAACATGACCACGACGAGCAACCGCACCCCTGCGACCGAGGCGCCCCTGACGCCCGGTGCTCGTTGCATGTGTCGAATGTGTGACCGCTGAGGGCCCCCGCCGAGCCTCGCGCCCCGAAGCGAGACCCGCCGCCGTGCGCCGTGCGAGACGTGCACCCCCGTACCCGGCCGCCCCGCGTCACCGGAACCCGAAGCCGGGCCACCGCGCCCTCCGGGTCCCCCATGCCGCACTCCGCAATGAATGCCCCGTGCCCGGCGGGCGAGCCGCCCGGCACACGACAGTGACGGAATTCCCAGTGATCACCACAACGGGCCTGACCAAGGTCTACCGCTCAGGAGACCGCGAAGTCACCGCCCTGGACGGCGTCGATCTGCACGTCCGCGAGGGCGAGGTGTACGGCGTCATCGGCCAGAGCGGCGCCGGAAAATCCACCCTCATCCGCTGCGTCAACCTCCTGGAGCGCCCCACCTCCGGCACGGTCACCGTCGCCGGCCAGGAGCTGACCTCGCTGGCCGGAAACGGACAGCGCGCCAACGCCGCGCTGCGTGCCGCGCGCAGCCGCATCGGCATGGTCTTCCAGCACTTCAACCTGCTGTCCTCGCGCACCGTCCAGGACAACATCGAGCTGCCGCTGGAGATCCTCAAGGTCGACCGCCGCGAGCGCTCCCGCAAGGCGCTGGAACTGCTCGACCTCGTCGGCCTCGCCGACAAGGCCAAGGCGTACCCCGCCCAGCTCTCCGGCGGCCAGAAGCAGCGCGTCGGCATCGCCCGCGCCCTGGCCGGCGACCCCAAGGTGCTGCTCTCCGACGAGGCCACCAGCGCCCTGGACCCGGAGACCACCCGCTCCATCCTCCAGCTGCTGCGCGATCTCAACCGCCAGCTCGGCCTGACCGTGCTGCTGATCACGCACGAGATGGACGTGGTCAAGACGATCTGCGACTCGGCCGCGCTGATGAAGAACGGCCGCGTCGTCGAGCAGGGCACCGTCTCGGAACTGCTCGCCACCCCCGGCTCCGAGCTGGCCCGCGAGCTGTTCCCGGTCGGCGGCGAGCCCTCCGGACCGGACCGCACCGTCGTGGACGTCACCTTCCACGGCGAGGCCGCCACCCGCCCGGTGATCTCCGAGCTGTCCCGTACGTACAACGTGGACATCTCCATCCTCGGCGCCGCCATGGACACCGTCGGCGGCAAGCAGATCGGCCGGATGCGCATCGAACTGCCCGGGCGCTTCGAGGAGAACGTCGTACCCATCGGCTTCCTGCGCGAGCAGGGTCTCCAGGTGGACGTGGCCGGCGACCCGGCCGAGCCCGCGACGACGGCGCCCGCCGGCGCGCTGGTGAAGGAAGGTGCCAAGTGACCTGGTCGCAGATGCAGCCGCTGCTGTACAACAACACGCTCGACACGCTCTTCATGGTGTGGTGGTCGACGTTCTACGCCGTCCTGTTCGGCATCCCGCTCGGTGTCCTGCTGATCCTGACCGACCGCGGCGGCATCCTGCAGAACGTCGTGGTCAACAAGATCATCGGCGCGGTGGTGAACATCGGCCGGTCCTTCCCCTTCCTGATCCTGATGGTCGCGCTGATCCCCTTCACGCGCCTGCTCGTCGGCGTCTCCATCGGCCCGACGGGCGCGGTGGTGCCCCTGGTCATCGCCGCCATCCCGTTCTTCGCCCGGCTCGTCGAGGCCGCGCTGCGCGAGGTCGACCACGGGCTGGTCGAGGCCGCCCAGTCGATGGGCGGCGGCACCTGGACGATCGTCTTCAAGGTGCTGCTCCCGCAGGCGCTGCCCGCGCTGGTCGCGGCCGTGACCACCACCGTCATCACGCTGATCGGCTACTCCGCCATCGCCGGCGCGGTGGGCGGCGGCGGCCTGGGCAACCTGGCCTACACCTACGGCTACCTCCAGTACGAGACCAACCTCATGATCATCACCATCGTGCTGCTGATCGTCCTGGTCATCGCCGTCCAGCTGCTCGGCGACCTGATCGTGCGCAGGCTGGCCCGCCGCGGCAGCCGCGGCTCCTCCTCCGTACGCGTCGGACTGCGCAAGGCACCCGCCCCGGCCGCTGCCGCCGGGCAGCCCGACGGGGCCGCACCCGCCGACGCCCCGAAGGAGCGCGTCGGCGTCTGAGACCGGGTCCGGCGGACCCTCTTGAGCCCGGACCCTTTGCCGGGCGCACCCCGCGCGGAGCCGTCGGCCCCGCGCGACCGAGAAACCGAGATAGGGGCACTCTTCGTGCGTACCACCCGCAACATCACCGTGGCCGCCGTCGCCGCGGCAGCCGTCGCCCTCGGCGCGAGCGCCTGCAGCGCGCCCTCCGACGTCTCCTCCTCCGGAGGAAAGAAGGCGGACAGCAGCGCGCCGCTGACCGTCGCCGCCAGCCCCACCCCGCACGGGGCGATCCTCAACTTCGTCCGCGACAAGCTCGCGGCGAAGGAAGGGCTCACGCTGGAGGTGAAGGAGTTCAACGACTACAACCTGCCGAACAAGGTCACCGAGGACGGCCAGGTCGACGCGAACTTCTTCCAGCACAAGCCGTTCCTCGACACCTACAACAAGAAGAACGGCACCCACGTCGTGCCGGTCGTCAACGTGGCCATCGAGCCGCTCGGCGTCTACTCGAAGAAGGTCGGGAAGCTCTCCGAGCTGACCGCCGGCAACACCGTCTCCGTGCCGAACGACCCCTCCAACGAGGGCCGCGCGCTCAAGCTGCTCGCCGACAACGGCGTCATCACCCTCAAGAAGGGCGTCGGCGCCGACGCGAAGCTGACCGACGTCGAGGATGCCAAGGGCATCAAGCTCACCGAGCTGGAGGCCGGACAGGTCGCGCCGCGCCTCGCCGACGTGGACGCCGCCGTCATCAACGGCAACTTCGCCATCGGCGCCCAGCTCAAGCCCTCCACCGACGCGCTCGCCCTGGAGAAGGCCGAGGGCAACCCGTACGCCAACTTCCTGGCCGTCAAGAAGGGCAACGAGGACGACCCGCGGGTCAAGAAGCTGGCGAAGTTGCTGAACTCGCCCGAGGTCAAGAAGTTCATCGAGGACAAGTACACCGACGGCTCGGTGCTCCCGGCCTTCGGCGCGCCCCAGAGCTGATCGCCGTCACCGCAGGTCAGCACCGTAGGGACGGCTGAGCCTGGCAGCCGACGGGCCCCGGACGCGCTCTGTGCGCCGCCGGGGCCCGCGTGCGTGGCACATCCCCGGTCGGATGCTGCATCCTGGTGCACTCAAGACGGTCAACAGGGCCCGAACTTCGGAGCAGCACGGTCAACGGCGTTGGAGCAGCGGCATGACATCCACCTTTCCGGACATCTCCATCAGCACGGATCGGTTGGTGCTTCGCCCGTTCGAAGAGGCCGACGTGCCCGCGCTCACCGAGATGATGAACGACGAGCTGACCGCCGCCTGGACCGCGCGGCCGCAGCCGTACACCACCGACACCGCCCGTGACTGGGCCACCCGCCGGTCCGCCGCGGTCCGCACCGAAGGCCGCGGCATCGCCTTCGCCGTCACCGAGTTCCTCACCCAGCGCCTGGTCGGCACGGTCGAACTCGACCACACCGACTGGCGCATCCTGAGCACCGAGGTCGCCTACGTCACCGCCCCCTGGGCGCGCGGCGAGGGCTACGCCTGCGAATCCGTCCTCGCCGTCGCGCAGTGGCTCTTCAGGGACCAGAAGTTCGAACGGGTCGAGCTGCGCACCGCCGCCGACAACACCGCCGCCCAGCAGGTGGCCCAGAAGGTCGGCTGCATCAGCGAGGGCGTGCTGCGCAACGCCTGGATAGCCCGCTCGCGCACCGAGGACGGCGGCTGGGCGGACATCCGTACGGACCTGATCGTGTGGAGCCTGCTGCCCGAGGACCTCGACGGCGTACCGGGCCGGATGGCCGACGCCAACGGCTTCGCCTACCCCGAGTGGAACTGACCCGCGCCGCCGGGCCCCGCGCGTCGGGAACGGCCCGGCGCCCGCGCCGCCGGCCCGCGCGACCGGGCGGTTCCGGCCACCGGTACCCCGGCCCGCCTCGCTGTGGTCCGGACCTCTCGGGGTAGTCTCGGCCTGCCCGCCGGACGCCGTGACCGGCTGACCACCGCCGCGCGAGACGCCCGGTGTGTCCGCGAGAGTTCAGTGTTCCGCAGCGCTGTCCCGTATTGCCCCGCCCTGTTCCGTAGCAAGCGAAGTTCAGGAGACTGACGACGATGGCCGACCGGGTCACGGTGATCGGGTGGGACGGTTCGCCGTTGACCGCCGCCGCCCGCTCCGCCCTCGGCGCGGCGACCCTGGTGGCCGGCGCCGCCCACCATCTCGCCTTGCCCGAAGTACCCCCGCACGCCGAACACATCCGGCTGGGCAGCGTGGGACTGGCCGCCCGCCGCATCGCCCAGCACCGCGGCACCGCCGTGGTCCTCGCCGACGGCGACCCCGGCTTCTTCGGTGTCGTACGGACCCTGCGGGCACCCGAGCACGGCCTGGAGGTGGAGGTGGTGCCCGCCGTCTCGTCCGTCGCGGCCGCCTTCGCCCGCGCCGGGATGCCCTGGGACGACGCCCAGATCGTCGTCGCCCACAGCCGCGACCTGCGACGGGCGGTCAACGTCTGCCGCGCGCACACCAAGGTGGCGGTGCTCACCGCGCCCGGCGCCGGCCCCGCCGAACTCGCCCTGCTGCTGGACGGCGTCCACCGCACCTTCGTCATCTGCGAGGAACTGGGCACCGGGCGTGAGCAGGTGACGGTCCTCACCTCCGACAAGGTCGCCGACCACGTCTGGCGCGACCCCAACGTCGTCATCGTCGTCGGCGGGGCCAACGCCGCCACCCAGGGCAGCGGCTGGCTGGCGGGGCGCGACGTCGCCTACCCGACGCCGCCGCGCGGCTGGGGACTGCCCGCACAGGCGTACGGCGGCGTCCTGGACGAGGGGGAATCCGTCCAGCTGCGCAGTGCCCAGCTCGCCCGCCTCGGGCCCCGGCCCGGGGACCTCGTCTGGGACATCGGCGCGGGCAGCGGCGCCGCCGCCGTCGAGGCCGCGCGCTTCGGCGCCGCCGTCATCGCCGTGGACGCCGACCCGGACGCCTGCGAGCGCACCGCTGCGGTCGCCCGCCGGTACGGCGTCCAGCTCCAGGTCGTCCAGGGGCGGGCGCCCCAGGTGCTGGAGGACCTCCCGGAACCGGACGTCGTACGGGTCGGCGGCGGGGGAGCGGCGGTGGTCACCGCCTGCGCCGCCCGCCGGCCCGAGCGCATCGTGACGCACGCGTCGACCCGCGACGAGGCCGAGGCGATCGGCCGCGCGCTGGCCGACGGCGGCTACGAGACCGAGTGCGCGCTGCTCCAGTCCGTCGAACTGGACACCTCCGCCTGGGTCGAGCGGGAACGCGCCGTCGTCTTCCTGCTCAGCGGCTACCGGGTTGCTCACCCGTGACCCGCTCCGCAACCGGCGCGGGGTAGGCTGGCGGATCGTTGCGCCGCCGCCCCACGTTCGGTTTCGTACGCCAATATCCGGAACATGCTGTGGTTTTGGCCGTAAATGAAGCACTCAAGGGCGGACGTGCCGCGAGGCGCGCTCGCTCGTTCTAGCTATAGGGGCGGTCGGCGCGCCGCGGTGGAGCGCGTCGCACGAGCGGTTGGAAGGAGCACTACCAATGGGCGAGGGGTACGCATGACCGACACCGGCCAGGTCCCGGGCGAGGGACTGCCGGAGAACGCAGGCGCACAGCCCGGACAGCCGCAGCCGGCGGCCGTTCCCCCGCCTGCCGATGCCGGCCCGACGCAGCCGCCGGGGACGCCCCAGGCGCCCGACGCGTACACCTTCCTGGACCCCGCCGACGCGGGCACCGAGGACGACGACCTGCTGCTGATGCCGGGCGCCCAGGGCGCGTGGGGCAGCGAGCAGCAGCACCACCAGCCGCAGTACCCGCAGCAGGCCCAGCCGTCGCAAGGGGCGCCCGGGCAGGCCGTGCCCGAGCAGGCCGGTCCGTACGACTCCGCGCCGCTCGGCGCCATGGCGTACGAGCCGGTGCCGCCGGAGGCCGGCGACCACGAGAGCGGCGGCCGCGACTCGGCCTCCGTCGACCTGGGCGGCGTACGCGTACCGCCGCCCGCCGCGCCGCAACAGGCCCCCGCGCCGCCGCGCCGCCCCCTGCACATGGGCCCGCCGGTGCCCGACGCGAGCGGCGGCGTGGTCCGCTCGCTCGCCGACCGCGGCCCGGCCGGCGCGCCGCCGAGCACTCCGGTGCGCGGCAACCCCGGCCCGCCGACGACCGGCCCCGAGTACCTGGACGTCGAGGAGGGCGGGCAGCAGCCGGAAGCCCCTGCCGCCGCCCCCGCCGCGCAGCAGGCGCCCGCCGAGGCCTACGCGGCGCCCGGCACGGCACCGCTGCCCGGGCCGCAGCTCGGCGAGATCCCCGTACAGACGCCCGCGCAGGTTCCCTTCTGGGACAGTGCTCCGGCGCAGGCGGCCCCGGTGGCGCCGGTCGCGGCACAGGCCGCCGTCGCGGTGCAGGCCGCTCCGGACGCGGCCACGGCCGCCGGGACGGCACCGGCTCCGGACGCGGTCGAGGCTCCGGTCCCGGACGCCGTCGCGGCTGCAGAATCGGTCGATCGCGGTGCTGAGGAGGCTGCGGTGACCGATGTGACGACGGCCGATGTGGCGGCCGACGTGACGACGGAGCCGGCCGAGGCCCAGGCGGAGCCGGCCGAAGCCGCTGCCCCGGCAGCGCAGCCGGAGCCCGCTCCGGAAGGCGCCGAGGGCGCGCCGGAGGCCGCCCCGGAGGTCACGTCGCAGACGGCCGCCGACGGCAGCGAGCAGGCGGCGGAGGCCGTGGCGGAGGAGCCCGTGGTGGCGGAAGCCGTGACGGCCGAGCCCGCGGTGGCGGAACAGCAGGCACCGGCCGACGAGACCGCGCCCGCCGAGCAGCCTGTACCGGCCGAGCAGCCGGCCCCCGAAGCCGGGGGCACGCAGCCGGGAGAGGCGGTCCAGGACGTGACCGGCGCAGGCGTGACGACGCACGCCACGGGCACGGCCGACGGCACGCAGCCCGCGGCACCGGCCCAGGTGCCGCAGCCCATACAGGTCGCCGAAGAGGCACCGGCCGCCCCTGCCGGGACGCCCGCGGCAGCCCAGGAGACGGCCGCCCCGGCCGCCGAGCAGACGGAGAGCGCCGCCGAGGACCGGGAAGCCACGGTCGGGACGGCTCCCGACGCGCCCGGCGCGGAAGACCCCGCGGCCCCCGTGGAGGCCGAGGCCGCCCCGGCCGCACCGGAGCAGGACCAGGTCGGGCGGGAGCAGGACCAAGCCGTCCCGGAGCAGGACCAAGCCGTACGGGAGCAGGACCAGACCGTACCGGAGCAGGAGCAGGCCGCCGTGCCCGTCACCGACGTACCGCAGGAGGCCGTCGCCCCGGGCGGAGAGCCGCAGCCGCAGGCAGCCGACGCGGCACCGGCCGCACCGGAGGCGGTCGCCGAGCAGCAGGCCGACGTGCCCGCGGCGGCTCCGGCCGCCGCCGCGCAGGCCCCGGCCGCCGAGGCCGTGCCCACGGACGCCGGGCAGGCCGCCATCCCGGTCGTCCCGGAGCAGCGGACCCCCGAGGCACAGGGCCCCGAGGCGACGGCCCCGGCCGCCGCGCACGCTCCGGCCGCCCCGGTGGCGGAGGAAGCCCAGACGCCCGCAGCCGAGGCCGTCCGGGCCGAGGCGCCGGAGGATGCCGCCGACCGGCCGGCCCCGGAGCAGGACGCCTCCGAACTCGTCCAGCTCGGCGAGGACCAGGACGGCGACGTCCAGGACGGTGACGTCCAGGAGGGCGACGGTAAGGACACGGTGCACGCTCCCGACGCCACGGCTGCCCCGGCGGACGCTCACCAGGAGCAGCCCACCGAGGCCCCCGCCGCGGAAGCCGGCCCCGAAGCCGGCGCGGAACCCGGGCCCGACACCGCCGCGCCCACGACGCCTCCGGCCACCGGCTACGACGACTCCGAGCGGGCCGCCGTGCACCGCGTCATGCGCGAACGCCGCGACATCCGCAACGGCTTCCGTCCCGACCCCATCCCCAACGAGGTGTTGCTGCGCGTCCTGGAGGCGGCCCACACCGCCCCCAGCGTCGGCCACTCCCAGCCCTGGGACTTCGTCGTCATCCGCTCGCAGGAGACCCGGGAGCGGATGCACCAGCTCGCCTCGGCGCAGCGCGAGGCGTACGCGAAGTCGCTGCCCAAGGCCCGCGCCAAGCAGTTCCGCGAGCTGAAGATCGAGGCCATCCTCGAAACGCCGGTCAACATCGTGGTGACCGCCGACGCGACCCGTGGCGGCCGGCACACCCTCGGCCGCCACACCCAGCCCCAGATGGCCCCGTACAGCTCCGCCCTCGCGGTGGAGAACCTGTGGCTGGCGGCCCGCGCCGAGGGCCTGGGCGTCGGCTGGGTCAGCTTCTTCGACGAGCGCGAGATGGTCCGCGAACTGGGCCTGCCCGACCACCTGGAGGTCGTCGCGTACCTCTGCGTCGGATTCGTCGACGAGTTCCCCGACGAGCCCGAGCTGATGCAGGCCGGCTGGGCCAAGCGCCGCCCGCTGTCCTGGGTCGTCCACGAGGAGACGTACGGCCGCCGCGCCCTGCCCGGCGAGGCACCCGCCGACCTCCTCCAGGAAACCCTCCAGGGCATCCGCCCGCTGGACGCCAAGGCGCTCGGCGAGGCGTGGGAGCGCCAGAAGCGGATGACCAAGCCCGCGGGCGCCCTCGGCATGCTGGAGATCATCTCCGCGCAGCTCTGCGGCCTGTCCCGCAAGTGCCCGCCGCCGATCCCGGAACCGGCTGCCGTCGCCGTCTTCGCGGGCGACCACGGCGTGCACGCCCAGGGCGTCACCCCCTGGCCCCAGGAGGTGACCGCGCAGATGGTCGCCAACTTCCTGGGCGGCGGCGCGGTCTGCAACGCCTTCGCCAACCAGGTGGGCGCCGAGGTCTGCGTCGTGGACGTGGGCGTGGCCGCCGACCTGCCGACCACCCCCGGCCTGCTGCCGCGCAAGATCCGGCCGGGCACCGCCGACTTCACCGTCGGGCCCGCGATGAGCCACGAAGAGGTGCTGCGCGCCCTCGAAGTGGGCATCGAGACCGCCCGCGACCTGGTGGCCGCCGGCAACAAGGCCCTGATCACCGGCGAGATGGGCATCGCCAACACCACCACCTCGGCCGCCCTGATCTCCGTCTACACCGAGACCGACCCCGCCGAGGTCACCGGCCGCGGGACCGGCATCAACGACGAGACGCACGCCCGCAAGGTCGACGTGGTCCGCCGCGGCCTGGAACTGCACCGGCCCGACCCCGGCGACCCCATCGGCGTCCTCGCCGCGGTCGGCGGCCTGGAGCACGCGGCGATGGCCGGCCTGATCCTCGGCGGCGCCTCGCTGCGTACGCCGGTCATCCTGGACGGTGTCAGCGCCGGAGCGGCCGCCCTGGTGGCCCGCGCCATCGCCCCCGAGGCGCTGGCCGCCTGCATCGCCGGCCACCGCAGCGCCGAGCCCGGCCACGTCGCCGCGCTCAACAAGCTCGGACTGCGCCCGCTGGTCGACCTCGACCTGCGGCTCGGCGAGGGCACCGGCGCCCTGCTGGCGCTGCCCGTCGTGCAGAGCGCCGCCCGCGCCATGCACGAGGTCGCCACCTTCGACTCCGCCGGAGTCACGGAGAAGAGCTGACCCACCGGCATCGGTCCCGTACCGGTGCCCGAGCATGACCCCCGGCCCGCAGCCACATAGGCTGTGGGCCGGGCCCGTACCCTCTCACCAGGTACGGAACCCCGGGGCTGAGCCGCCCCGCCCGCCAGCCGCTCCAGCGCCGTAGCGGCGAACGCGTCCCCGTTCCCCCGCCCGCGAGCGCTGCCCGCACCACGCGCCCCGCGCCACCGCACAAGGAGCCGTACCGTCATGGCCGAGCACGCCGAACACGCCGCCTACCCCGTCGGACTGCGCCTGTCCGGCCGCCGCGTGGTCGTCCTCGGCGGCGGCCAGGTCGCCCAGCGTCGCCTGCCCTCCCTGGTCGCCGCCGGCGCCGACGTCCTGCTGATCTCCCCGTCCGCCAAGCCGTCCGTCGAGGCGATGGCCGACACCGGTGAGATCCGTTGGGAGCGCCGCCGGTACGAGCCCGGGGACCTCGCGGACGCCTGGTACGCGCTCATCTCCACCGACGACCCCGAAGCCAACACGGCCGCCTCCCAGGAGGCCGAGGACCGCCGCGTGTGGTGCGTCCGCTCCGACGACGCGGAGGCCGCCACCGCCTGGACCCCGGCCACCGGCCGCAGCGAGGGCGTCACCGTCGCGGTCCTCACCGGCCGGGACCCGCGCCGCTCCGCCGCCGTACGGGACGCCATCGTCGAGGGCCTGCGCGACGGCACCCTCGCCGCCCCGCACCACCGCGCCCGGGCCACCGGCGTCGCCCTGGTCGGCGGCGGCCCCGGCGACCCCGACCTGATCACTGTGCGCGGCCGCCGCCTGCTCGCCGAGGCCGACGTGGTCATCGCCGACCGGCTCGGCCCCCGCGACCTGCTCGCCGAACTCCCGCCGCACGTCGAGGTCATCGACGCCGCGAAGATCCCGTACGGCCGGTTCATGGCCCAGGAGGCCATCAACAACGCCCTGATCGAGCACGCCCGCGCCGGAAAGACCGTGGTCCGCCTCAAGGGCGGCGACCCGTACGTCTTCGGCCGCGGCATGGAAGAGCTCCAGGCCCTCGCCGAGGCCGGCATCCCCTGCACCGTCGTCCCCGGCATCTCCAGCTCCATCAGCGTGCCCTCCGCCGTCGGCGTCCCCGTCACCCACCGCGGCGTCGCCCAGGAGTTCACCGTCGTCAGCGGCCATGTCGCGCCCGACGACGAGCGCTCCACCGTCGACTGGTCCGCCCTCGCCCGCCTGCGCGGCACCGTCGTCGTCCTCATGGGCGTCGAGAACAGCGGCGCCATCGCCGCCACGCTCATCGCCCACGGACGCGGCGCCGACACCCCCGTCGCCGTCGTCCAGGAAGGCACCACGGCGGCCCAGCGCCGGGTGGACGCCACCCTCGGCACCCTCGGCGAGACGGTACGGGCCGAGGGCATCCGCCCGCCCGCCGTCATCGTCATCGGCGACGTCGTCGCCGTGAACCCCGCCCCCTGACCTGCGAAACCTTTCGCCGGCCCGCACCGACAAGGCACCCCATCCCGTGGCTGAGATCATCACCGTCGACGACCCGGACGACCCGCGGCTGAGCGACTACACCGGCCTGACCGACGTCGAACTGCGACGCCGCCGCGAACCGGCCGAGGGCCTGTTCATCGCGGAGGGCGAGAAGGTCATCCGACGCGCCGAGCACGCCGGTTACGCGATGCGCTCGATGCTGCTGTCCGCCAAGTGGGTCGACGTCATGCGCGACGTCATCGACGAGGTCCCGGCCCCCGTCTACGTGGTCAGCCCGGCCCTCGCCGAACGCGTGACGGGCTACCACGTCCACCGCGGGGCCCTGGCGTCCATGGCCCGCAAACCCCTGCCGACGGCCGCCGAACTCCTGGCCCGCCCCGGCACCCGCCGGATCGCGGTCATGGAAGCCGTGAACGACCACACCAACATCGGCGCCATCTTCCGCAGCGCCGCAGCCCTCGGCATGGACGCCGTCCTGCTCTCCCCGGACTGCGCCGACCCCCTCTACCGGCGCTCGGTGAAGGTCTCCATGGGCGCGGTCTTCGCCGTCCCGTACGCCCGCCTGGAGAACTGGCCCCGCGACCTCGAAACGGTCCGCGCGGCAGGCTTCCCCCTCCTGGCCCTCACCCCGGACGCCAAGGCGGTCCCCCTGGACGAGGTGGCACCCCACCGCCTGGACCGCGCGGCCCTGCTGCTCGGCGCCGAAGGCGCCGGCCTCACCCCGCAGGCCCTACGGGCCGCCGACACCTGGGTCCGCATCCCGATGGCCCACGACGTCGACTCCCTCAACGTGGGGGCGGCGGCAGCGGTGGCGTTCTACGCGGTGACGGCGGGGCGGGGGGAAACGGGCGGCGTGTCCACCCGATGAGCCTCGGTAGGTGCCGGTAGGCCCTGACAGGCTCCGGCTGGCCCCGTCAAGCCCCGTCAGGCTCCGGTAGGCCCCGTCGTCAGGCTCCCGTTGGCGAGCTCAACCCCGCCAGGGCCCTGCCGACGACCCCGCCGACGGCTCAGCGGCCGAGGATGTCACCACGGCCCGCTCGGCCCCCAGCCCCCGGGCTGGCCCCTGACACCCTTGTGCCGCCGCGATTCCCAACGCGACCAGCAGCGTCACCGTGATGAACACGATGATCCGCTGGCGCAGCAACCGCCGGTCGGGCCCCGGCCTGCGCCCGCCGGGCGACGTCCGCGCCCCCGTGCGAGGCGCGCGCGCCGGACGAGAACCGTTCCGTCCCGAGGTACGCGCCCCCGGTACGGACGGCCGCCGGCCACCACGGGGCTTCGGCGCGGCATCCCCCTGAGGCCCCGCCGGAGCGGCCCCGGGGGCCGACTGCGGCCGGCCCGGTGCGCTCCCGCGTCCCGGCGCCCCTCCGCGCGGCGCCTGCGGCCGCGGCGTCGGCGTGCCGGCCGCCCGCCGCTCCGTCCGCTGGCGCGCGTACTCCTCCGCGCGCTTCCCGGTCGGCCGGTCGGCCTGCGGCCGTACGGGCCTGGCCCGGGCCGGAGTGCTCCGCTCGGACGCGGCCCCCCGGTCCGCGGACGCGCCGCGCTCGGACGACGGGCCACGGCCGGCCCGCCCGCGCCCGGCCCCGCCGGACACCGCCTCGCCGCCGGATCCGCCCGGCAACGCCAGGCCCTGCGCCTCCCGCGCGGCGATCTCCTTCAGCCGCAGCGACAGCGACAGCGTGGAGGGCCGGTCCGCCGGGTCCTTGGCCAGACAGGCCGCCAGCAGCGGCGCCAACGCGTCCGGAACACCGCCCAGGTGCGCCTCCTCGTGGACGACGCGGTAGAGCATGACCTCCGAACTGCCCTGACCGAACGGGGAGTCCGCCGTGCAGGCGTACGCGAGCGTGGCACCGAGCGCGAAGATGTCCGTCGCCGGGGTCACCGCGGCGCCCCGCACCTGCTCCGGCGCGAGGAACCCGGGCGAGCCGACCGCCGTACCGACGTGGGTGAGCGTGCTCGCGCCGGTGGCCCACGCGATGCCGAAGTCGATGATGCGCGGGCCCTTGGGGGAGAGCAGGATGTTGGACGGCTTCAGGTCGCGGTGGACCACGCCCGCGTCGTGCACCGCCAGCAGGCCCTCGGAGAGCGCGG
This sequence comes from Streptomyces sp. NPDC045470, assembly GCF_040646595.1. Classification (NCBI taxonomy): domain Bacteria; kingdom Bacillati; phylum Actinomycetota; class Actinomycetes; order Kitasatosporales; family Streptomycetaceae; genus Streptomyces; species Streptomyces sp. NPDC045470. The sequence continues at coordinate 133,813 of NZ_JBEZAN010000015.1, read as the reverse complement.
CACCGATCGAGGCGACCTGCGCCGGGTACAGCGGCCCCTCGTCGTTGACCTTGTCGTGCAGCGAGGGCCCGGGGACGTACTGCGTGGCGAACCACGGCCGGTCCGCGTCGAGGTCGGCGGCGACCAGTCGCGCCGTACAGCCGCCGCGGATCCGCCGCGCGGCCGACACCTCACGGGCGAACCGCGACCGGAACTCCTGGTCCTCGGCCAGATCCGGCCGGATGACCTTCAGCGCCACCCGCTGCCCGCGCTTGTCGGAGCCGAGATAGACCACGCCCATCCCACCCGCGCCGAGCCGCCGGTGCAGCCGGTACGAACCGACGACACGCGGGTCCTCGCGCCGGAGCCGCATCATCGCCATGTCCATCCCCGCTGCCCGGTCCCGTCTGACGAGGCACAGCTTACGGATTGACGGCTCGCTGTGCTGATAGGCCGCGCATGAGTCGGCAGCCGGATTGTCAGTGCACGGTGGGATCCTGAAAGAGCGGCAGGAATCCGGGCCCGGCGCGGCCCGGCCTGCCGCGTGTGCTCTCAATGATCCGTCGCGGAAGGGGGATTGGCGCGGTGAAGGGTGACCGAGTCGAGATCGTCGTGGACGCCGGGGACACGACCCGGACGTACGAAGTGGTGGCGAGCAGAGCGGGCCGCAGGGTCGAGACGGCGGTGCGCAGGGGAGTGGTGGAAGTGAGCGAAGTCACCCGCAGTGGCACGGTGGTGCGGACGGCCCGGTTCATGGCCAGCCGGGTGCTGGCCCTGGTCGAGCACCCCGTTCCGCGGGCCGAGGCGTCCGAGGCGGCCGCCGGGGGAGCGTCCCCTCCGGGATGACCCGGGGTTCCGGGGCGAGGTCTCCACCCAGGGGAGTACGCGGCGCGGCGTACCGTCATCCTCCCGGAGGCCGTCCAATCGGTACGACGGCATGACGACCGGGGCCCGCCGGTTCCCTAATGTTGGGTGCAAGCGGCGGGCGAACGCACTCGTCCCCCGAGGTCAGACGCCCGCCGCCCCAATTCGACGGGGAGCGGGACGATGGCAGACAGCTTCGGGCGCACGGCCGTCCGCACGCAAGGGCGCAGGGCCGCCTCGGCGTTCGGCGGGCGGCGTTCAGGCACCCGCCATCCGCTCGTCGCGGTGGCCATGGTGCTGCCGCTGGCGGTCCTGCTCGCCGTGGTGTTCGGCGGCTGGGAAGCCGTCATGACACAGGCGTCGTCCGTGGCCGGAATGCTGGGGCGCTGAGGCGCCCCGGTCCTGGGAGAGCGGCCCGGGACGGGGGATCTTCCGGCCGACAACCCCGTGGGGACGGGGGTGCGGCGGACGGCACGAGTGGCCGGGCATCTGGGGAGATGCCCGGCCATCGGCCTGTCCGGGGCCGAACTCGGCCCCGCGCACCGCCCCCCGCTCCGACGCCACCCTCGTCCGCTGCGGGCGTGTCGTGGCCCAGGCGCCCGCTCCCGACTGTGACCCGGACCGGCCGGCCGTCCGGCCGACCGGTCTTCCCGTACGTCCGTACGGCGCCCCCTGGCTCGAACTGGACGCCCCCGCCCGCGCCCTGACGGACCAGTTTCCGGGGACGCCACAACGACCGAGGGCCGGAGCAAGAAGCTCCGGCCCTCGGTCTTACGGTGTGGACGATACTGGGATTGAACCAGTGACCTCTTCCGTGTCAGGGAAGCGCTCTCCCGCTGAGCTAATCGTCCTCGGGACCGCGGCCGGGGCCGCGGGGTGCTGCGTGCGCGATACTGGGATTGAACCAGTGACCTCTTCCGTGTCAGGGAAGCGCTCTCCCGCTGAGCTAATCGCGCGGGTTCCGCCCTGCCCGAAGGCCGGGGGCTCGGTCCTTGCGGACCAGTGGACGATACTGGGATTGAACCAGTGACCTCTTCCGTGTCAGGGAAGCGCTCTCCCGCTGAGCTAATCGTCCTTGGAGGTGGAGACGGGATTTGAACCCGTGTAGACGGCTTTGCAGGCCGTTGCCTCGCCTCTCGGCCACTCCACCAGGAGTGCGGGGGTCGGGAAGATCCCCCACTTCGAGCGGACGACGAGACTCGAACTCGCGACATCCACCTTGGCAAGGTGGTGCTCTACCAACTGAGCTACGTCCGCAGGCGCCTTTCCGGACCAGGTCCGGGGAGGAACCGCGTCTCCGTTTCGCTTCCGCGTCCCGGCGACGTGTTGAACTCTAGCGGATTCCCGGGCCAGTACAAAAACGCGTTTGTGCAGCGTGCTGCGCTGCTCGCCCGATCGGGGCGGGCGCCGGGCCCCAGCCATAGACTCGATGGCGTGAACGACCTCCCTCCGCTGGCCCGTTTCGGCGGCCGTACAGCCACTGACCTGCGCGATGTCACCCGTGATCCGGAGGCCCTGGACTCGGCGGGGTGGTGGGCCGTCGTCGCCGACTACGAGGGCGGACTGCTCTGCGCGCGCTTCGGGGACGTACGGGAGACCGGGGCGGTGCCTCCGCCCGACCCCGCCCGCTGGCGGGGCCCGGCCCCCGGGGACTGGCGCAGTTCGCTGGACCGCGCCGCCTACATCGAGGGCGTACGGCGCATACGCGCCCACATAGCCGCCGGCGAGGTCTACCAGGTGAACCTCTGCCGGATTCTCAGTGCGCCGCTGCCGGACCCCGAGCACGCCGACGTCGACGCCCTGTCCGCCGTCCTGGCCCGCGGCAACCCGGCCCCGTACGCGGGCACGGTCCGCCTCCCCGCGCACGGCACCGAGGTCGCCACCGCTTCCCCCGAACTGTTCCTGCGCCGCTCCGGGCGCACCGTCGAGTCCGGCCCGATCAAGGGCACCGGCCGGGTCCCCGAGGACCTGCGGGACAAGGACCGGGCGGAGAACGTGATGATCGTGGACCTGGTCCGCAACGACCTCGGCCAGGTCTGCCGCACCGGCTCCGTCACCGTCCCGGCGCTCTGCGCGATCGAGGCGCACCCCGGCCTGGTCCATCTCGTCTCCACCGTGCGCGGGGAGCTGGCGGAGGAGCACGGGAAGACCGGCTGGGCGGACCTCTTCGACGCCACCTTCCCGGCAGGCTCCATCACCGGAGCGCCGAAGCTCGCGTCCCAGCGCGTCATCGAGGAACTGGAGACCGCGCCCCGCGGCCCGTACTGCGGCGGCATCGGCTGGGTGGACGCCGATCGCGGCACCGGCGAGCTGGCGGTGGGCATCCGTACGTTCTGGATCGACCGCTCGGCCCCCGAGGGGCCGGTGCTGCGCTTCGGCGCCGGGGCGGGCATCACCTGGGGCTCGGACCCTGAGGGGGAGTGGGACGAGACCGAGCTGAAGGCCCGCAGGCTGCTGGCGGTAGCGTCGGGCCTGCACGAGCCGAGCGGCGGAGGGACACGACCATGAAGATCTGGCTCGACGGAGAGCTGCGCGACGCCGAGAGCGCCCGGGTCTCGGTCCTCGACCACGGCCTGACGGTCGGCGACGGCGTCTTCGAGACGCTCCGGACCGTCGACGGGCGGGCCTTCGCCCTCACCCGCCACCTGGACCGGCTCACCTCCTCCGCCCGCGGTCTCGGCCTCCCCGATCCCGACCTCGACGAGGTACGGCGTGCCTGCGCGGCCGTGCTGGAGGCCAACCCCGTACCGCTCGGCCGGCTGCGCGTCACGTACACCGGCGGCCTCTCACCCCTCGGCTCGGACCGCGGCGAGGCGGCCCCCACGCTGGTCGTCGCGCTCGGCGAGGCGCCGCGCCGCCCCGACACCACCGCGGTCGTCACCGTCCCCTGGACCCGTAACGAGCGCGGCGCGCTGGCGGGCCTGAAGAGCACCTCCTACGGGGAGAACGTCGTCGCGCTCGCCCGCGCCCGCGCGAAGGGCGCCTCCGAGGCGCTCTTCGGCAACACCGTCGGCCAGCTCTGCGAGGGCACCGGCTCCAACGTCTTCGTCGCCCTGGACGGCGTGCTGCACACCCCGCCGCTGGCCTCCGGCTGCCTGGCGGGCATCACCCGTGCCCTGGCCGTCGAGTGGACCGGCGCCAAGGAGACCGACCTGCCGCTGGACGTCCTGGAACACGCCGACGAGGTCTTCCTGACCTCCACGCTCCGCGACGTGCAGGCCGTCACCCGGGTCGACGGACGCCAACTGGGTGACACGCCCGGACCGTTGACCGCCGAGGCGATGCGGGTCTTCGCGGAGCGCGCCGCCGCCGACTTCGACCCGCGCTGATGACGTACGCCCGGAAAACCGGGTAGAAAGCCAGCGTGACCACTACGCTGCGCCCCGCCGGCCCCGAAGAACGACGCGACGACGGCGGCCGGGCCCGTACGTACGAAGTCTGTGTCAACAGCCGCCCGGTGGGCCGGATAACTCTGGCCACCGACGCCCGGCTGGGCCTGTCCGCCGGGCGCATCGCGGACCTGCGCATCGACGAACGCGACCGGCACCGCGGCCGCGGCACCGTCGCGGCCCTCGCCGCCGAGGAGGTGCTGCGCGGCTGGGGCTGCCGGCGGATCTCGGTGGACGTGCCGGCCGCCGCGGAGCCGGCCCTGCGACTGGCCGCCGCCCTCGGCTACACGGAGCACAGCCGCCGGATGCTCAAGGAGCTCACCTCCCCGCCCGGACTTCCCGCGGGCAGCGCCGTCCGGCCGCTCGGCGCGGAGGAGTACCCGGCCTGGCTGACCGCCGCGGCCGCCACCTACGTCGAAGCGCAGGTGGCCAACGGGATGCCGCGCGAGCGCGCGGAACACAACGCGGCGCAGGACCACGCGACGCTGCTCCCGGACGGGCCCGGTACCCCGCACCAGTCGCTGCGCGTGCTGACCCACGACGGCACGGACGTCGGGACGGTCTGGACCACGACGTACCACCCGGCCCGGCCCGGCGGCTATGTCATGGACATCCAGGTGGCGCCGGAGCACCGCGGACGCGGCCACGGCCGTTCGCTCATGCTGATCGCCGAGCGGGAGACCCTCGAAGCGGGCCGCACCGTCCTGGGGCTCAACGTCTTCGTCGACAACCCGCGGGCCCGCGGTCTCTACGAGACCCTGGGCTACCGGCCGACCGACTACTCCCTGCACAAGCTCCTGCTCTGAGCGCGCCGGCCGCCCGGCTCGGCCGCGGGCCCGTCCGGCGGGCCGCGGGCCGGGTCAGGCCTGCCCGGCCAGCAGCCGGTCGGCGATCTCCGTGATCCGCTCGCGCAGGCCCTCCTGGCTCTTGCCGCCGTCCAGCAGTTCCCCGCCGATCGTGTACGTGGGCGTGCCGGTCACCCCGATCGCCTTGCCCTCCGCCTGGTCGGCGTCGACGGCCAGGAGGTGCCGGCCGTCGATGAGCGCGGTGTCCATCTCCTCGGCGTCCAGGCCCAGTTCGGCGGCCACCGAGAGCAGCAGCCGCTCGCCCTTGGCGCCCAGCTCCTCCGTACGGGCCAGAACGGCCTCCACGAACTGCTGACCCTTGCCCTGGTCCATGGCTTCCTCGGCGGCCTGGGCGGCGGCGTAGGCGTGCTTGTGCTTGGCCAGCGGGAAGTGGCGCAGCCGGATGTCCAGCCGGTCCCCGTAGTGCTCGCGCAGGGCCCGCAGGTCGTCGAGCGCGGCGGTGCAGTCCGGGCACTGCAGCTCGCACCACACGTCGAGGACGACGGGGCGGGCGGAACCGGAGGTCGTGGCGTCGTTCATACGCCCAGTCTCCCAGCCCGCGGGGCCCCGGCCGAACCGGCACCCGCGCCGGTCCGAGGGCGCCGCACCCGGACCGGCACCTGCGGAGGAGCCGGACCCTTAGATGTCCCTGAGCCTGCCCCGGATCGTGGCACCGGACGGCCGGGAGGAGGCAGGATGGAGGCAGAGCAGGGCAAGAGGTGCGTCGCGCTGCCGTCCCGCGGACGGGTGGGCCGGGCGCGGCGAGGACGAGAATCGATCGGCAGGAGGACCGGGATGCTGAGTTCGACCATCTGTACCGTGGTGTCGGTGGCCGGCCTGGGTATCGCCGCGCTCACCGCCTACCGCAAGCGGTTCCTGGCCGCGACGCGCATCGCCGCTGTCTCACTGGTCCCCGCGGGCCTGGCGATGACCGGCGTCATCGACTGGCTGACCGGTGTGGTCTTCAAGCCCGTGGTCTGGGCGGGCTTCGGGGTGCTGGCCCTCTCCGTCGTCCTGTTCATGATCGCGAGGGTGGCCGAGCGGCACTCCCTCAAGGCCGGCGGCAGCCGCAAGGAGCGGCGCGCCGCGGCCCGGCAGCAGGGCCCGGCCGCGGTGGCGCCGAAGGCGTCCGCCCCGTCGCTCGGCGCGGGTGCGCGGTCCCCGCAGCCCGCGGCCCAGGCCAAGGGCCGGAACAAGAGCGGCGCGCCGGAGGAGGACTTCTCCGACATCGAGGCCATCCTGAAGAAGCACGGCATCTGACCGGGCGCGGGATCGCCCGGAGCCGCACGGCGGCCGAGCCCCCCGGAGGGCGGACCGCCGGAGCCGCTGAGCAGGCCGCCGGAGCCGCCGTACGGCACGCGCCGCAGGTTCCCTGCGGGTGACCTCTCGGACACCGTAGCGATCACGGAAGTGCACGGGATCTGGTGAACTCCCGGTCCTGAGGAGTGATCCGGGCGTTTCCACCTGATCATCTGCGCCATCATCGGCGCGAGATGAACGACGAGTGCGCCCTTGCCCGGGACCCCGCCGTCACAGCGGCGGACCCCCCGGCCCCCGAACCGCGTGGCTGTCTTTTCGCGTTGTCCCAGCCGCCGCTGATGCTCTTCCTCACCTTCATCGCCGTCCTGCTGCTCATCGGCGCCCTGCACGACCTCCTCGTCCTGTGAGGCCGGTCGAGGGGGCGACGGGCCGGGCGGGCCCCGGCCGTACTGTCAGCGCCGTCAGCGGGTGGCTTCGCGGCGGCGCGCCCGGTAGGCCGCGACGTGCAGCCGGTTGCCGCACGTACGGCTGTCGCAGTAGCGGCGCGAACGGTTGCGGGACAGGTCCACGAAGGCGAACCGGCAGTCCGGCGCCTCGCAGTGCCGCAGCCGTTCCCGCTCCCCGGCGACCACCAGGAACGCCAGTGCCATGCCGCCGTCCGCCGCCAGGTGCTCGGCGACCGAGGCGCCCGGCGCGAAGTAGTGCACGTGCCAGTCGTAGCCGTCGTGGTCGGTCAGCCGCGGCGTGGTGCCGGCCGCCGCGACCAGGTCGTTGAGCCGCTCGGCGGCCGTACGGTCGTCCGGCGCCGCGAAGACGTCGGCGAAGCGGGCCCGTACGGCCCGTACGGAGGCCAGGTCACGGTCGCCGAGCGTGCCCACGTCGCTGATCGCGTTACGCGTGACGAACGCCTGGAGCGCCGCGAGGTCGGTCAGGCTGTCGGTGGCGCCGGGGGCATCGCCCTCCGGGGCGGTGTTCAACAGGTCGACGACCGCGTCGAGCGCGCACCGGGTGTCGTGGGTGATCATCACGGTTTCGCTCCCTGGCCGGGTGGGGTCGGACGGCGCCGCCCCGGTGTCCTTGCCGAATGGTCGCCGACTCTAGCGCGTCCAACAAGCCTCGGCGCCGTCTCCGCGGTGGGTCCGCGGCGACGGCGCCGGCTCGTGCCGTATGAACTTGTCGGTCCTGTGCCGTCGCCCCGAGTCGGACGGTGCAGGTGTGAGCGGTTCGGTGCGGTGGATGGCTGCGATGGGCTGCTGCGCCGCCTTTCAGTTCTCCGCGAGGATGTGGGAGAGCTCCGTGTCGAGATCGAAGTGCCGGTGCTCCGTACCGGGGGGAACCGCCGCGTCGGTCCTCTTCAGGAACGACTCCAGAGCCCGCGCCGGGGCTTCCAGGAGGGCCTCGCCTTCCGGGGAGCTCAGGGCGATGCAGACAACGCCCTGTCCGTGGCTCCGGGACGGCCATACGCGGACGTCTCCGGTGCCCGTGGGCCGGTGCAGGCCCTCGGCGAGGAGGTCGCGGGCGAAGACCCACTCGACGGTTTCCTCGGCTCCGGTGTGGAAGGTCGCGTGCACGGCATAGGGATCCGCCGTGTCGTACCGCAGGCCCGCGGGTACAGGCAGTGACGACTCGCTCGACACAACGAGGCGCAGGTGCAGCTCGCAGCTGACCGTGGTGTTCATAAGCGCCAGGGCCTTTCGCTCAGTGTGCGCTCGGGGATTCGCACGTCGGCGAAATCGACATGCCACCTACGGTGCCGTTGTAAACCCCTCTGAGGGTTTTGGGTGACTTCCGGTACCTCTTACGGCGGAGTTGCCAATCCTCCTCGGCGGCCATTCCGGTGACGGTGGTCCGTCGGGTAGGTTGGGCCGCATGAATACGGAGAGTAACGGGGGAGTCGGGATCACCACCGCGGCGGCGGCCCCGGCTGCACAAGAGGGCGCCGCGGGAGAGACTGCGAACGTGGCACAGCGACTCGGCTCCCGGGCGCCGCGCTTCATCAAGCGTTCCCGGCCCCTGCACCTGAGCTGGCAGGTCGGCATATTCGTCGTCGGCCTCGCGGTGGTCGTCGGCGGCATCATCATGCTGCCGCTGCCAGGGCCGGGCTGGCTGGTGATCTTCGCGGGCATGGCGATCTGGGCGACCGAGTTCGTCTGGGCCCAACTGGTGCTGCGCTGGACCAAGCGCAAGGTCACCGAGGCCACGCAGAAGGCCCTGGATCCGAAGGTGCGGCGCCGCAACATCATCCTGACCAGCATCGGGGCCGTGATCATCGTGGCCGGGCTGGCCGTGTACCTGTGGAAGTTCGGCTTCGTGCTGCCGTGGAACGCGGGTGAGTGACGGGCGCGCGGCCGGGCGGGGGCCGCGCGCGGACGCCCGCCCCCGTGGGTGGTCACGAGACCCCTCCGACGTGCGGTAATGTTGGCGCTGCGCCCGGGCGATTAGCTCAGCGGGAGAGCGCTTCGTTCACACCGAAGAGGTCACTGGTTCGAACCCAGTATCGCCCACACCGGACAACGGCCCGGAGGTTTCCAGACCTCCGGGCCGTCGTCGTTCTCCCGGCGCCGCCCGGGCGGCAGACTGAGGGGCATGACCGACTGGCGGCACGTCCTGCACCGGTACCGCTTCCGCAGCGAATGGCGGCTGTCCGCGCCGCCCCCGGCGGTCTACGCCGTCCTGGAGGACGCCGAGGCGTATCCGCAGTGGTGGCCCCAGGTGCGCCGGGTGATCCGCGTCGACGACCGCAGCGGCACCGCGCACTTCCGGTCCCTGCTCCCGTACGTGCTGACCGTCACCGCGACCGAGACGTGCCGCGACCCGGACACCGGGGTCCTGGAGATAGCGATGCGCGGCGACCTCGAAGGCTTCGCGCGCTGGACGGTGGGCGCCTCCGGTGGCGGGACGTGTGCCGTCTTCGAGCAGGAGGTCGAGGTGCGCAAGCCGTCGTTACGCCGGCTCGCGCTGCCGGGCCGGCCGTTCTTCCTCGCCAACCACACGCTGATGATGCGCGCCGGACACCGGGGCCTGGCCTCCAGACTGCGGGGGACGGGAATGCGCGGGCGGGGAATTTGATGAAAAGGCCCGACGGCCTGTATTGTTCAGGTCGTTCGCGGGGGAAACCCCGGGAGCGGAAAACACCCGGGCGATTAGCTCAGTGGGAGAGCGCTTCGTTCACACCGAAGAGGTCACTGGTTCGAACCCAGTATCGCCCACCGGGACCGAGGGCCGGTCTGCCAACAGGCAGCCCGGCCCTCGGCGTTGGCGCACCGTTGCCCGGCAGGGCCTGCCGTACGTCGTCGTGCGGGCCGTCAAGGGGCGCGTATGAGGGCGTGCGGGGTCGTCCGCCGTCGTTCAGGCGGCGGCCGGGAGGTCCGGACGCATCGGCCAGTGCGGATCCACCGCCTCCTCCGTGCCGTTGCGCGCGAACCACGCCTCCAGCCCACGCGCCTGTGCGGCGTGCCACACGGCCTGCCGGGTGTGCAGTTGCGCCGGGCTCAGCGGCTCCAGCCGCTCCGCGTACCGCTGCCCCAGCGCCCGTACGACCTGGAGCGCGGCGAGGGCGTCCGCGGCGGCCTCGTGCGCGCCGGTCAGCTCGACCCCGTACTCCGCGCACAGGTCCGTGAGCGTACGGCGGCCCTTGCGGTAACGGTCCAGGTGCTTGTCCAGCACCCGCGGGTCCAGCACGGACAGCGGGTGGGCGCCCAGGTAGTGGGGGAGCGAGGCGGCGCGGTGCCGCCGCAGTTCACGGTCCAGGAGCGTCAGGTCGAACGGCGCGTTCATCACGATGAGCGGCCGCCCGGCGAGCGACTGGTCGGTCAGCGCACGGGCTATCTCCTCCATGACGGGCGCCGGCCAGCGGCCGTACAGGGCGAGGTGTTCGGCCGTCAGACCATGCACGGCGGTGGCCGCTTCGGGGATCGGCACACCCGGGTTGACCAGCCACCGGGTGACGCGGGGGACGCTGCGCGGGGTTTCCTGGACGACCAGGGCGGCGGACACGATGCGATCTCGTTCCACGTCGATCCCGGTGGTCTCGGTGTCGAAGGAAGCGAGCGGACCGTCGAACCAGCACGGCATCTTCACAACTCCTCGCGCTCGTACGGCGGGTGAGCCGACGCGGCCACCCGACCAGGTGATACCCGAGGGTTCCGGTTGTCGAACCGTCCTGGTTTGTTGACCACTTGAGACGGACAAGAACACCACAACGGGCCGTCGCCACGACGACGGCCCCTTCGAACGACCCGGCCCGGAAGGCACTTGAGCGATGACGCTCGCGCAGCCCGATCCGGGGGGACTGGTGCCCGCGCGCACGGCGTCGCTGCGCGGCGCGCTCGCCACCACGGCCTGTATGGAGACGCTCCAAGTGGGCTATCTTCACGCGGTGGCCGCCGCGTCGGGCTGCTCGCTGGCCCAGCCCTTCCCGGACAACGGCATCGACTGGCACGTCAGCCACGGCGCGCCCGGCCATGCCGTCGACGACGAAGTGACCATCAAGGTGCAGTTGAAGTGCACGTACCAGGTCGGCCCCCGGCCGCCCGGCACGAGCTTCGCCTTCACTCTGGACAACGCTCATCTGGTGAAGCTCGCGCGGACGCCCGTGGCGGTGCACAAGATCCTGGTCGTGATGCTGGTGCCGCGGACCCAGGAGGACTGGCTGCGGGCGGACCACGACCGGCTCGAACTGCGGCACAGCTGCTACTGGATCAACCTGGCCGGCCATGAGGTGACCGGGCGGCGCAGGACCAACGTGCGGATCCCGACCACGCGGATCTTCGACGACCGCGCGCTCTGCGAGATCATGACGCGGGTCGGGGCGGGAGGGAGACCCTGATGCACCGGCCGACCGACGAGTACGCGTTCCGGCTTCCGGACCCGGCACAGCTGGACCCGGCGGTGCTCGGCGCCCTGCTGGCGCGGCACGGCTGGCGGCGGCGGGGAGGCGCCGCCGGCCACTACGCCCGCTGGACGCCGCCCGGCGGAGCCGCCGGGGGCACCAGTCTGCTCGTACCGCAGACCCGGACCTTCCCGGACAGCACCGACCTGATCGCGGAGGCGCTGGCCGCCCTCGCGCACAGCGCCGCGCCGTCCGCGCGCGAGGTCCTGGCGGCACTCGCGGTGCCCAGCGACGAGGTGCGCTGGGAGCGCGAGGTCCCGGAGGACGGCATCGGCGGCACCCCGTGGGTCGCGCAGGAGCAGCTGCGTACGGCGGCCCGCTCGATGCTGATGGCCGGTGCGCTCGGCACGTACGGGAGGGCGGGCTTCTACGGTGCCCGGCACAAGCGCAAGGCCGAGGCTTTCATGGCGGACGTGCTGGTCGGGCCCGCGCCGGCCGGGCGGCGGCTGACCGCGTACGTGCCGGTGGAGGCCGGCCGCGCGGCCGTCGCCGGGTTGCAGCGCGCGCTGCACGCCACCCGCGACGCCACCGACTACCAGCGGGCGACCGGCGGCATGGAGGCGTTCGACGCCGCCGTGGAGCTGGGGGTGTGCCATGAGCTGGCGGAGGCGCTGATCTCACTGGTGCGGGATGCGGAGGGGGTACGGATCTCGGTGGAGTGGTCGCCGGGGGCGGGGCCGCCCCCGGGGTTCGCCGCCCGGCCCGAACCGGTCGAGTTCTCGCCCGGCGACCTGCCCGCACTCCAGCAGGCTGCCCAGCGTTACGTCCGCGACGAGCCGTCACTGCCGGTGCGGGTCACCGGCGCGGTGGTACGGCTGCGGCGGGAGCGTCCCGGCGGGCCCGGCGTGGTGCGGTTGCGGGTGCTGTCCGGGGCCGACGTGCTCCAGGTGCGGGTCGCGCTCGACGAGGAGGACTACCGCATCGCCGGGCACGCCCATCTGGTCGGTCTGCCGATCCGGGTCAGCGGGCGGCTGGAGAGCCGGGGCGGTTTCCGGCGCATCACGGGGGCGTCGGATGTCACGCCTGTTCAGGTGGATGAGGCGGAGCGGGATCGGCTGCTGAAGTCGCTCCAGGAGAATTTGGATGTTTTTGAGGAGGCGTGTGGGGGGGAGGTGCCGTTGCCGTTGCCGTTGCCGGGGGAGTGAGGGGCCCTCTGCGCTGCGCGCGAGGATTTTTGCTGACGCGTGGCTCGCATTGGTTGCGTTGTGGGGGCGGGGCGCAGGGGGCCATCTCTCCCCCAGCCTTCGGCCGGGGGTACCCCCACGGCATCCTTTAGCTGAGGTGCATCGGATATGTGGGCCAGTGTCCGGACTGCCTGCGGGGGTGGCCCCCTGCACGCCCCCTCGGGCCGGTTCGGCGAGCCGAGGTCGGGGGGGAGTTTTTCGATCACCCTGGTGCGCGCCCATGGGGTGGTGAGGCTCGCGTGAGTGTGGGCGTCACTGCTGCGGCCTCCGGGGCGCCTCCCGCTGCTCCGCGTGGGAGAAGGGTCCTTGCGCTGCGCGCCGGAGGAAGGGCTCCTCGTGCTGCGCGCGGGAGAGCGACCCCTTCGTGCTGTGAGCGGGAGAGCGGCCGTCTTCGCGCTGTGCGCGAGGGACGGGCTCTTGGGCTTGTGAGAGTGCCCGGCCCGATTGCTCGGGACAGCCGCCGGACGGCCAGGGCTCGGGGACATTCCGGGGTCTCCCCGCAGGCAGTCCGGACACTGGCCCACTATCCGATTCACCTTGGCTAAAGGATGCCGAGGAGTGACCCCGGCCGGAGGCTGGGGGAGAGTGACCCCGGAGTGGCCCCGAGCCCCCACTACCGGGCCCATCGCGCAAGCCGCGAGCACCGGACCCGGTGCGCTTGCGGGCTCGTGGAGAGCCCGGCCCTATCGCCCGGGACAGCCGCCCGACGGCCAGGGCTGAAGGAAGCCGTGGGGGCGCCCCCGGCCGAAGGCTGGGGGAGTGACCCCGCTGGAGTGGCCCCGCGCCCCCACCCACCGGGCCCATCGCGCATCACGCGCACCCCCACCATGCCGTCCCCGCAAACGCGCCCTCGCGCCCCCACCACGCCAACCCCACAAACCCGCACCCGCACCCCCGAAGAACGCTCCCGGCGCAGCCCCGTCGTAACCGTTTCGCGAGGAGCGCCGGTCGCTCGGTACGATTTGCCTGCGCAGCAACCGCTGACGCGCCCGAGAAGTCAGGAGAGACCGGTGTCAGACGTCCGTGTGACCATCCAACGCGATTCCGAGCGGGAAGAACGCGTGGTGGCCACGGGCACTACGGCCGCCGACCTCTTCCAGGGCGAGCGCTCCGTCGTCGCCGCCCGCGTCGCCGGGCAGCTCAGGGACCTGGCGTACGAGCTGGCCGAGGGCGACGCCGTCGAGCCCGTCGACATCGGCAGCGAGGACGGGCTGAACATCCTGCGCCACTCCACCGCGCACGTGATGGCCCAGGCCGTGCAGGAGCTGTTCCCGGAGGCGAAGCTGGGCATCGGCCCGCCCATCAAGGACGGCTTCTACTACGACTTCGACGTCGAGACCCCGTTCACCCCCGAGGACCTCAAGCGCATCGAGAAGAAGATGCAGGAGATCCAGAAGCGCGGGCAGAAGTTCGCCCGGCGCGCGGTGAGCGACGACGACGCCCGCGCCGAGCTGGCCGGCGAGCCGTACAAGCTGGAGCTGATCGGCCTCAAGGGCTCCGCCGCGGAGGCCGCCGAGGGCGCGTCCGCCGAGGTCGGCGCCGGTGAGCTGACCATCTACGACAACCTCGACGCGAAGAGCGGCGACCTGTGCTGGAAGGACCTGTGCCGCGGCCCGCACCTGCCCAGCACCCGGGTCATCCCGGCCTTCAAGCTGATGCGCTCGGCCGCCGCGTACTGGCGCGGCAGCGAGAAGAACAAGCAGCTCCAGCGCATCTACGGCACCGCGTGGCCGACCAAGGACGAGCTCAAGGCGTACCTGGAGTTCCTCGCCGAGGCCGAGAAGCGCGACCACCGCAAGCTGGGCGCGGAGCTGGACCTGTTCTCCATCCCGGAGGACATCGGTTCGGGTCTGGCGGTCTTCCACCCCAAGGGCGGCATCATCCGCCGGGTCATGGAGGACTACTCGCGGCGGCGTCACGAGGAGGCGGACTACGAGTTCGTCTACACCCCGCACGCCACCAAGGGGAAGCTGTTCGAAAAGTCGGGCCACCTGGACTGGTACGCCGACGGCATGTACCCGCCCATGCAGCTCGACGAGGGCGTGGACTACTACCTCAAGCCCATGAACTGCCCGATGCACAACCTGATCTTCGACGCGCGCGGCCGCTCGTACCGCGAACTGCCGCTGCGTCTGTTCGAGTTCGGGACCGTGTACCGGTACGAGAAGTCCGGCGTGGTGCACGGCCTGACCCGTGCCCGCGGCTTCACCCAGGACGACGCGCACATCTACTGCACCAAGGAGCAGATGGCGGACGAGCTGGACGCCACGCTCACCTTCGTCCTGGACCTGCTGCGCGACTACGGTCTGACCGACTTCTACCTGGAGCTGTCCACCAAGGACCCGGAGAAGTTCGTCGGCTCCGACGAGGTCTGGGAAGAGGCCACCGAGACGCTGCGCAAGGTCGCCGAGAAGCAGGGCCTGCCGCTGGTCCCGGACCCGGGCGGTGCCGCGTTCTACGGCCCGAAGATCTCGGTGCAGACCAAGGACGCCATCGGCCGCACCTGGCAGATGTCGACCGTCCAGCTGGACTTCAACCTGCCGGAGCGCTTCGACCTGGAGTACACCGCGCCGGACGGCTCCAAGCAGCGCCCGGTGATGATCCACCGTGCCCTCTTCGGCTCCATCGAGCGCTTCTTCGCGGTGTTGCTGGAGCACTACGCGGGAGCGTTCCCGGTCTGGCTGGCCCCCGTGCAGGCCACCGGCATCCCGATCGGCGACGACCACGTCCCGTACCTCCAGGAGTTCGCCGCCGAGGCGAAGAAGCGGGGGCTGCGGATCGATGTGGACGCGTCCTCGGACCGGATGCAGAAGAAGATCAGGAACGCGCAGCGCAGCAAGGTGCCGTACATGATCATCGCGGGTGACGAGGACGTCGCCAACGGCGCGGTGTCCTTCCGCTACCGCGACGGGTCGCAGAAGAACGGCATCCCGAAGGCGCAGGCGATCGCCGAGATCCTGGACGCGGTGGAGCGCCGGGTCCAGGTGTGAGACGGGCCCCGCTCGCGCGGGGCGCACGAGGGGCGGTCCCGGACGGGGACCGCCCCTCGCCGCATGGCCGCGCGACCGGGGAATATGCTGGCCCGCATGACGAGTGAGCCGGAGCAGCAGATCGGAGTCGGGACACAGGACGCCTTCCAGCGACTGTGGACGCCCCACCGGATGGCGTACATCCAGGGGGAGAACAAACCGTCCGGACCGGGCGCCGAGGACGGCTGCCCCTTCTGCACGATTCCGGCCAAGTCGGACGAGGACGGGCTGGTGATCGCCCGTGGCGAGCACGTGTACGCGGTGCTCAACCTCTACCCGTACAACGGCGGACACCTGATGTCGGTGCCGTACCGCCACGTGGCGGACTACACCGAGCTGGACCGGGCCGAGACCCTGGAGCTGGCCGAGTTCACCAAGCGGGCGATGACCACGCTGCGCGCCGCCTCCGGGGCGCACGGCTTCAACATCGGCCTCAACCAGGGCGCCGTGGCCGGCGCCGGTATCGCCGCGCACCTGCACCAGCACGTCGTGCCGCGCTGGGGCGGCGACACCAACTTCATGCCCGTGGTGGGTCAGACGAAGGTGCTGCCGCAGTTGCTGGCCGACACCCGCAAGATGCTGGCCGACGCCTGGCCGCAGTAGCCCGGACGCCGCAGCGGAGGCCGAGACACGCCCCGCGATAAATCCGACAAAGCGACAAATGCGGACACGTTGCCCTCTAATGGTGAGGTGACTTCCCTGCATCGTCGCTCCGTGCTGCGCACCGCCACGGCCGCGGCCGCCGGTGCGCTCGCGTCGGGGTGCGCAGCCCGTACGGGCACCGCGCCCGTACGGGCCTCCGGCTCCCCGCCACCGGGCGGGACCGGCCCGCCGGGCCCCGGGGCGCGCCCCTCGGGGACGGCCGCCTCGGGCGCCGCCCGAAGGGCCCGCCCGCCGACCCGAGCGCCCGGCCTGCCCGTACAGATCCAGCACGGCCCGCGGCGCGGCGACGCGGTCGCCCTCACCTTCCACGGCCAGGGCGACGCGAAGACGGCCACCGCGCTGCTCGGCGAGGCCGAGCGGGCCGGCGCCCGGGTGACCGTGCTGGCCGTCGGCGGCTGGCTCGACGAGCAGCCGCTGATGGCCCGCCGCATCCTCGACGGCGGCCACGAACTGGGCAATCACACCCAGCGCCACCTCGACATCTGCGCCCTCCCGGCGGCCGAGGCGTACGCCGAGATCAGCGGATGCGCCGACCGGCTGCGGAAGCTGACCGGCACCATCGGCAGTTGGTTCCGCCCCTCGCGCACGCAGTACGCCACCGAACTGGTGACCCGGCTGGCCCGTAAGGCCGGCTACCCGCACGTCCTCTCCTACGACGTCGACTCCCTCGACGCGGACGACCCCGGCGCCCCCGCCGTCCAGCGCACCGTGCTGGACCGGGCCCGCGCGGGATCCATCGTGAGCCTCCACCTCGGGCACGCCGGCACGGTTGCCGCGCTGCCCCCGATCCTCGACGGCCTGCACCGGCGCGGACTGCGCGCGGTGACGACAACGGAGCTTGTGACCTGATGGCTGACCGGACCTCAACCCAAGATCGGAAACGTGCCCGTACCGGCCGACGGGCCGCGCTGCTGGCCGTCGCCTGCGCACTGACGGCGGCAGGGTGCGGCGGCGGCAGCGGGCCGGAGGCCGCCGACAGCAGCCCCGGGGCGTCGACCCCGGCCTCGCCCGCGCAGGCCGCCAAGTCGCTGCTGCCGGGCATGCCGCCGCCGCTGGACGAGCACGACGTGTACGCGGCCGACCGCCCGAACAAGCTCGCACCGCAGGTCAAGAACTTTCCCTCCCGCGTGTACGTGCCCAACACCGGCTCGGACACGGTCAGCGTCATCGACCCCAAGACGTACAAGGTCATCGAGACCATCCCGGTCGGGGTGCAGCCGCAGCACGTCGTCCCGTCCTGGGACATGAAGACGCTGTGGGTGAACAACAACCGCGGCCACGACCTGACGCCGATCGACCCGGCGACCGGCAGGTCCGGCCGGGCGGTGGACGTGCACGACCCGTACAACCTCTACTTCACGCCGAACGGCAAGTACGCCGTCGTGATGGCCTCCATGGACAAGGAGCTGGTCTTCCGCGACCCGAAGTCGATGGAGGTGCGCAAGACCGTCCCGGTGAGCTGCGCGGGCGTCAACCACGCGGACTTCTCGGTGGACGGGAAGTACTTCATCGTCTCCTGCGAGTTCTCGGGCGAACTGCTGAAGGTCGACACCGAGAAGATGAAGGTCGTCGGCCAGCAGAAACTGCCGTTCCGGGGCGCCATGCCGCAGGACGTGAAGATGTCGCCGGACGGCCGGACCTGGTATGTCGCGGACATGATGGCCGACGGCATGTGGGTGCTGGACGGCGACACGTTCGCACAGCCGAAACTGATGCCGACCGGCAAGGGCACCCACGGCCTCTACGTCAGCCGCGACTCCAAGAAGATGTACATCTCCAACCGGGGCGAGGGCTCCGTGTCCCTGCTCGACTTCAAGAGCGGCAAGCTCGTGGACAAGTGGCACATTCCCGGCGGGGGCAGCCCCGACATGGGCGGGGTGTCCGCCGACGGCAACGTGCTGTGGCTGTCCGGCCGCTACAACTCCGAGGTCTACGCCATGGACACCCGGACCGGGAAGACCCTCGCCAAGATCCCGGTGGGTGAGGGCCCGCACGGCCTGGCGGTCTACCCGCAGCCGGGGCGGTACTCACTGGGGCATACGGGGATCTTCCGGTGAGTGGTCTTGTGCGCGGCGGGGGCCGCGCGCAAGCCGGTCCCGCGTCGGTCGCCCCCGTCCGACCGGCTGACCGCCGCAACAGCGGCTACGCGTGGTACTCGTCGGCCTTGCGCGGCTCCGCGGCCTGCACCTGCCCGCTCAGCACCAGCGAACGGCTGTCGAAGCGCGCGACGTCCACACCGTTCTCCTTCAGCACGCTCAGGGCGGCGGAGTGCACCACGCGCAGCACCGGGGTCGCCGCCCGCAGCGCGTCGTCGGCCATGAAGCGGTGCCGCCAGGGCTTGTCGGCCCAGGCGTGCCGCAGGCCGAACGGCTCCGGCAGGGTCAGCTTCCCGCCCAGGAACTCCAGGAAGCCGGGGAACCACGTCAGCGGGGCGCGGGCGGCCAGCCGCACCACCTCGCTCGCGTCGACCAGCGGCAGGCTCACGGACTTGGTCTCCCAGAACTTGACCGTCTTGGAGACACTCTTGCTCTTCGGCGCGGGCTTGGAGGTGAACAGCGGGTTCACCGGGCCGAGGGCGTGGCCGGTGACCTCCACCCGGAGCGTCTCGTGCAGCACGGTGACCGTGATCAGCAGGGTTATCACGAGCTGGCCGTCCCACAGCACGAACTGCACGCCGAGGTAGTGCCGGCTGCCGCTGCCGAACTGCTGCTCGTTGCAGATCCGCTCTATCTCGTGCTGGCGGACCTGGAACGCCTCCACCTCGGTGCCCTCGGGGCGGGAGACGGAACCGGCCTTCTCACCGACCGGCACCACGACCCAGTGGCGTACGGAGGGGGCGTCCTTGAAGCCGCCGGTGTGCAGCGGGCTGCGCTCGAGCAGACGCAGCCGGTCGTGGATGACGCGGATCACGTCGTAGCTGCGGAACGGGTTGATCTCGCCGCCCTCCACGGCGGGCCGCAGCTCCTCGGCCATCTGCCAGCTGCCCCAGCGGGTGCCCATGCCGAGTATGCCGTTGGGGCCCGCGTAGAAGGCGACGTTGCTGTGCTGCTCGGCGGTGAGCTTGGCCAGGCTCTGGCGCATCTGCTCGGCGGCGGTCTCGTTCGGGTCCTTGGGGACCGCCTCGGGGATCTTGGCACCCACACCGCCGCCTTCGAGCAGGCCCTTCCACGCCTCCCGCAGGTCCTTCGCGGTGGCCTCACTGATCCGCTTCGCCCACCACCAGCCGACCACCGGCACCACCACCATGGCGCGCAGATACACCGACCAGAAACCGGTGAACGGCAGCTTCACCAGGAAGAGCACAGCGATGGCGCCGACGGCCAGCATCAGCGCCACACCGAGCGCCGAGGTGCCGGTGCCCTGCGCCTTCGACAGCAGCTTCTTGAGCTGGAACGCGCCCAGCCACAGCAGCACGCCGGGCAGGAAGAGCAACCCGAAGCCCAGCATCAGGGCGGTCAGCTTCACATCGCGGATCTTGCGGATGCGGATGGCCGCCAGACAGTGCTCGACGACCGTCTGCGGTTCGATGCCGAAGGACTGGATGAGCGCGCCGCGGGCACCGCCGAGCATCCGCAACTGGAGCGCGCGGGAGAACGCCTCGCCCAGATTCGGTTCGAACAGGGAGAGTTTGGGTGGTTTGATCGTCGACTTCGCGGTGGCGGAGTCGGCCTTGGAGATGTCGGCGAGCGGATTGTCCCGGTACGCCGCCGAGGCCAACGCCTGGGTGGCCGCGGTCTGTCCGGCACCGCCGGACAGCGGGACCTGCGCCCCGGGACTGAAGTCGAAGCCGTCTGCTGCCACTGCCGCCCCCATCACCCGCACGCATCCGCTGCTGCGGCCTTCTTCCCAACTACCGTCGGTCGCACACCTTCTGAGCTGCGATCACAGCGTACCGCCGCCGTCCACCCCGGGGATGCCGAGGTGGACGACCGGCGAGGGGACGTCACGACGAGCCGTTCTCCTCCTGCTCGCGGAGCTTCGCGGCGAGCTGCGGCGGCATCGGCTCGTGCCGCGTGTAGGACCGGTGGAAACGGCCGGTGCCGTGCGAGAGGGAGCGCAGGTCCACGGCGTACCGGCTGATCTCGATCTCCGGCACCTCGGCCCGTACGATCGTGCGCCCGTGCCCGGCCTGATCGGTACCCACCACACGGCCGCGCCGCCCGGACAGATCGCTCATCACCGCCCCGACGAAATCGTCCGGAACCAGTACGGTCACCTCGGCCACCGGCTCCAGCAGATGGATACGGGCGTCACCGGCCGCCTCGCGCAGCGCCAGCGAACCCGCCGTCTGGAACGCGGCGTCGGAGGAGTCCACCGAGTGCGCCTTGCCGTCCAGCAGCGTGACCCGCACGTCGACCAGCGGGTACCCGGCCGCGACCCCGCGCGCCGCCTGCGCCCGTACGCCCTTCTCCACGGACGGGATGAACTGCCGCGGCACCGCGCCGCCCACGACCTTGTCCACGAACTCGATGCCGCTGCCGCCCGGCAGCGGCTCCACCTCGATCTCGCAGATCGCGTACTGGCCGTGCCCGCCGGACTGCTTCACGTGCCGCCCGCGGCCCGCCGCCCTGCCGCCGAAGGTCTCCCGCAGCGAGACCTTGTACGGCACGGTGTCGACCTGCACGCCGTACCGGGACCGCAGCCGCTCCAGGGCCACGTCGACATGCGCCTCGCCCAGGCACCACAGCACCACCTGATGGGTGCCCTGATTGTGCTCCAGGCGCATCGTCGGGTCCTCGGCGACGAGCCGGGACAGACCCTGGGAGAGCTTGTCCTCGTCCGCCTTGCTGTGCGCCTGGATGGCGACCGGCAGCAACGGGTCCGGCATCGTCCACGGCTCCATCAGGAGCGGCGCGTCCTTGTCGGAGAGCGTGTCACCGGTCTCCGCGCGGGTCAGCTTCGCCACACAGGCCAGATCGCCGGCGATCGCCTGCGACAGGGAGCGCTGCATTTTGCCGAACGGGGCGGACAGGGCGCCGATCCGCTCGTCCACGTCGTGGTCCTCGTGGCCGCGGTCCTCCAGGCCGTGCCCGGACACGTGCACCGTCTCGTCCGGGCGCAGGGTGCCCGAGAAGACCCGGACCAGCGAGAGCCGGCCCACGTACGGGTCGGAGGAGGTCTTGACCACCTCGGCGACCAGCGGACCCGCCGGATCGCAGGTCAGCGCCGGGCGCGGCTTGCCGTCGGGGGTGGTGACGGCGGGCGCCTCACGTTCGGCGGGGGTGGGGAAGCCGCGGGCGATCAGATCGAGCAGCTCGACGGTGCCGAGACCCTGCCGGGCGCCCTCCGCGGCCGGAGCCGCGGCCAGCACGGGGTGGAAGGTGCCGCGGGCGACCGCCGTCTCCAGGTCACCGATGAGCGTCTTCACGTCGATGTCCTCGCCCGCGAGGTAGCGGTCCATGAGGGACTCGTCCTCGCTCTCGGCGATGATGCCCTCGATGAGCCGGTTGCGGGCCTCCTCGATCAGCGGCAGCTCGTCGGCCTCCGGCGCGCGCTCGACACGTTCGCCGGAGGAGTAGTCGAAGACCCGCTGGGTGAGCAGGCCGATCAGACCGTGCACCGGCGCGTGGCCGTCGGCGCCCGTCGCGCCGTACAGCGGCAGGTACAGGGGGAGGACGGCGTCCGGGTCGTCACCGCCCAGCGTGGCGCCGCACAGCCGCGTCATCTGGTCGAAGTCGGCGCGCGCGGCCTCCAGGTGCGTGATGACCAGCGCGCGCGGCATCCGGACCGCCGCGCACTCGTCCCAGACCATGCGGGTCGCGCCGTCCACGCCGTCCGCCGCCGAAACGACGAAGAGGGCCGCGTCCGCTGCCCGCAGACCGGCCCTCAGCTCTCCGACGAAGTCGGCGTACCCGGGTGTGTCCAATACGTTGATCTTGATTCCGCCGTAGTCGACGGGAACCAGGGAGAGCTGCACCGACCGCTGCTGCCGGTGCTCGATCTCGTCGTGGTCCGACAGAGAGCTGCCGTCCTCGACCCGGCCCGCCCGGTTGACCGCGCCGGTCGCCAGGGCCAGCGCCTCCACCAGCGTCGTCTTCCCCGCACCACTGTGGCCGACCAGCACCACATTCCTCAGGGACGTGGGCCGGCCGGCCGATGTCGCCCTGCCGGCGGCTCCCGGATGTGTCCTCGTCTTCTCGCCCATGTGTCTCGCCTCCCGGTCGACACTTTGCGGTGGTTCGAGCTTTCCACCCTGGTCATGGCACGTCCATACATCGCACAAGGGACGATCAGGGATCTTGCGGTACGCCCCGCCGGCGCGGGGCCCGCGCCGGTGTGGCACCTGCTGCGTCCACGTCTTGGCCGGTCACAGGTCGTGCCCCGGGCCGTGGTGCGTTCGCGGTACGCGGGTGCCGCCTGGCTACGATGGGCCAGCCGGTGGCCCCATTGACCGCGCGGCCCGTATCGACCTCCGGGAAGGCCATGCTGAACACGTACGCGCGTGCATTCTTCACGCGTGTCCTCACGCCATTCGCCGCCCTGCTCATCCGTCTCGGGGTCAGCCCGGACGCGGTCACCCTCGTCGGCACGGGGGGTGTGGTGGCGGGTGCCCTGGTCTTCTTCCCGCTCGGCGAGTTCTTCTGGGGCACGATCGTCATCACGCTCTTCGTGTTCTCGGACCTGGTGGACGGCAACATGGCCCGGCAACTGGGCCGCTCCAGCCGCTGGGGTGCCTTCCTCGACTCCACGCTCGACCGGGTCGCCGACTCGGCGATCTTCGGCGGGCTGGCGCTCTGGTACGCCGGGGCCGGCGACAGCCTCTGGCTCTGCGCGGTGGCGATCTTCTGCCTGGCCAGCGGCCAGGTGGTCTCGTACACCAAGGCCAGGGGCGAGAGCATCGGGCTGCCGGTCAACGTCAACGGACTGGTGGAACGGGCCGAGCGGCTCGTCATCACGCTGGTCGCCGCCGGCCTCGCCGGACTGCACGCCTTCGGCGTCCCCGGCATCCAGTACCTGCTGCCGGTCGCCCTGTGGGTGGTCGCCGTCGGCAGCGCGGTCACCCTCGCCCAGCGCGTGGTGACCGTACGCAGGGAGTCCGCCGAGGCCGACGCCGTCGCACAAGGGGGGAACAGCGCGTGAAGCGCCCGACCATCGACCGCGAGAAGCTGACCGACGGGGCGTACGCCCTGGGCTGGAGCGCGGTCAAGAAACTGCCCGAACCGGCCGCCACCGCACTGGGCCGCCGGATCGCCGACGCGGTCTGGAAACGGCGCGGCAAGGGCGTCCTGCGCCTGGAGGCCAACCTCGCGCGCGTCGTCCCGGACGCCACGCCGCAGCGCCTCGCTCAGCTCTCCCGGGCCGGAATGCGCTCCTACCTGCGCTACTGGATGGAATCCTTCCGGCTGCCCGCCTGGAGCAAGGAGCGGATAAAGGGCGGCTTCGCGCCGGCCGACGTCCACCACCTGGAAGAGGGCCTCAAGAGCGGCCGCGGCGTGATCCTCGCCCTGCCGCACATGGGCAACTACGACCTCGCGGGCGCCTGGGTCACCACCAAACTGGGTGTGCCCTTCACCACCGTCGCCGAACGCCTCAAGCCCGAGACGCTCTACGACCGGTTCGTCGCCTACCGCGAGGGCCTGGGCATGGAGGTGCTGCCGCACACCGGCGGCGCCGCGTTCGGCATCCTCGCCCGGCGGCTGCGGGCCGGCGGCCTGGTCTGCCTCGTCGCCGACCGGGACCTGTCCGCCTCCGGCATCGAGGTGAAATTCTTCGGCGAGGCGGCCAAGATGCCGGCCGGGCCCGCGATGCTCGCGGTGCAGACCGGAGCGATGCTCCTGCCGGTCACCCTGTGGTACGACGGGAGCCCGGTCATGCGCGGGCGGGTGCACCCGGAGATCGAGGTGCCGCAGACCGGCACCCGCGCCGAGAAGGCCGCCACGATGACGCAGGAGATGGCCGACGCCTTCGCCTCCGGCATCGCCGACCACCCGGAGGACTGGCACATGCTGCAACGTCTGTGGCTCGGTGACCTGGAACCACGGGAGGCGGGGCGCGCGGACGCGGTGGATGCCGACGGCGCGCGTTCCGACCAGGCGCGCGCCGACGTCCGGCGGACGGAGCGGTCTTGAGGATCGGCATCGTCTGCCCGTACTCGTGGGACGTCCCGGGCGGCGTCCAGTTCCACATCCGGGACCTCGCCGAGCACCTGATCCGGCTGGGCCACGAGGTGTCCGTACTCGCTCCGGCGGACGACGAGACACCACTGCCGGCGTACGTCGTCTCCGCCGGACGTGCCGTCCCCGTGCCGTACAACGGTTCGGTTGCCCGGCTCAACTTCGGCTTCCTGTCGGCGGCCCGCGTCCGCCGCTGGCTGCACGACGGCGCCTTCGACGTCATCCACATCCACGAACCCGGCACGCCGTCCGTCGGGCTGCTCGCCTGCTGGGCGGCGCAGGGCCCGATCGTGGCCACCTTCCACACCTCCAACCCGCGCTCCCGCGTCATGATCGCGGCGTACCCGATCCTGCAACCCGCGCTGGAGAAGATCAGCGCGCGGATCGCGGTCAGCGAATACGCCCGGCGCACCCTGGTCGAACACCTCGGCGGGGACGCGGTCGTCATCCCCAACGGCGTCGACGTCGACTTCTTCGCCGAGGCCACGCCGAAGGAGGAGTGGCAGGGCCGGACGATCGGCTTCATCGGCCGCATCGACGAACCCCGCAAGGGCCTGCCCGTCCTCATGCGGGCCCTGCCGGACATCCTCGCCGCCGTCCCCGACGCCCGGCTCCTGGTCGCGGGCCGCGGCGACGAGGAGGAAGCCGTCGCGGCACTGCCCGCCGACCTGCGCTCCCGGGTGGAGTTCCTCGGCATGGTCAGCGACGAGGACAAGGCCAGGCTGCTGCGCAGCGTGGACCTGTACGTCGCGCCCAACACCGGCGGTGAGTCGTTCGGCATCATCCTCGTCGAGGCGATGTCGGCGGGGGCGCCGGTGCTGGCCAGTGATCTCGACGCGTTCGCCCAGGTACTGGATCAGGGGGAGGCGGGGGAACTGTTCGCCAACGAGGACGCGGAGGCGCTCGCCGCTGCGGCAGTACGGCTTCTCGGTGACCCCGCGCGCCTCGCGGAGCTGCGGGAACGTGGCAGCCGGCACGTGCGGCGGTTCGACTGGTCGACGGTCGGGGCGGACATTCTCGCCGTGTACGAGACGGTCGCGGCGGGGGCGGCGATGGTGGCGACGGATGAGCGGACGGGGTTGCGGGCTCGGTGGGGGTTGGCGCGGGACTGAGGCGGCCTTTGGCCGCCGCAGTGTCGGGTGTGCTTTGCGCTGCGCGCGAGAGGTTGTGCTGGCGTGGGCTCGCGTTGCGTTCGTTGTGGGGGCGGGGGCGCCCCCGGCCGGAGGCTGGGGGAGAGTGACCCCGGATGGCCCCGAGCCCCCACCCACCGGACCCATAGCGCCCCACGCGAGCGCCAAACCCGCGCGCTTGCGCTCGTAAAGACCCCAGCCCGGCCGCCCGGGACAGCCGCCCGACGGCCAGGGCTGAAGGATGCCGTGGGGGCGCCCCGGCCGAAGGCTGGGGGAGAGGGACCCCGCTGGAGTGGCCCCGCGCCCCCACCCCCGCCCCCTCCGCGCACGACGCGTACCCCCACCAGGCGGAAGGCGAAGGGATCGTGGTGGCCGGTACTGTGACCCGGCGTGACCACTTTGATCTGGATCGCGGCTGTTCTCGTCGTCATCGGCGTCTACCTGAGCTGGACCGCGGGGCGGCTGGACCGTCTGCATGCCCGTATCGACGCGGCCCGTGCGGCGCTGGACGCGCAGTTGCTGCGGCGGGCCTCGGTGGCTCAGGAGCTGGGGACGTCCGGGATTCTCGATCCGGCCGCGTCGATCGTGCTCTACGAGGTGGCGCACGAGGCGCGGCAGGCGGCCGAGGAACAGCGGGAGGTCGCCGAGAGCGGACTGAGCCAGGCGTTGCGCGCGGTCTTCGACGACGAGGGGCAGCTCGAAGCCGTACGGGAGGCGCCCGGCGGTGAGCAGACGGTCGCCGAGCTGACGGCGGCGGTGCGCCGGGTGCCGATGGCGCGGCGGTTCCACAACGACGCCGTGCGGGCCGCGCGTGCCGTACGGCGCCACCGGGTGGTGCGCTGGTTCCGGCTGGCGGGGCACGCGCCGTTTCCGATGGCCTTCGAGATGGACGACGAGCCCCCGGTGGTGCTCGGTGACCGCGCCGTCGGCCGCTGACGAGCCACTGCCTTCCGATTGGCCCTTTTCAGTGGCCGGGCGCAAACGGTTGTGTGGGCGGCGCAGTCCATCCGCCCGCACTTAGTGAGGTCCATACCGTGTCCAGCACGCCGAACGCCACGTCTGCCACCGCTCCCGCCGGGTCCCCCGAGACCGGTACCGCCCGCGTCAAGCGCGGCATGGCCGAGCAGCTCAAGGGCGGCGTGATCATGGACGTCGTCACGCCGGAGGAAGCGAAGATCGCCGAGGACGCCGGCGCCGTCGCGGTCATGGCTCTGGAGCGGGTGCCCGCGGACATCCGCAAGGACGGCGGGGTGGCCCGGATGTCCGACCCGGACATGATCGACGGGATCATCGAGGCGGTCTCCATCCCGGTCATGGCCAAGTCGCGGATCGGTCACTTCGTCGAGGCGCAGGTGCTGCAGTCCCTCGGTGTCGACTACATCGACGAGTCCGAGGTCCTCACCCCGGCCGACGAGGTCAACCACTCCGACAAGTGGGCGTTCACCACCCCGTTCGTGTGCGGCGCCACCAACCTGGGCGAGGCCCTGCGCCGTATCGCCGAGGGCGCGGCCATGATCCGCTCGAAGGGCGAGGCGGGCACCGGCAACGTCGTCGAGGCGGTGCGTCACCTGCGTCAGATCAAGGGCGAGATCGCCAAGCTGCGCGGCTGTGACAACAACGAGCTGTTCGCCGCCGCCAAGGAGCTGCGTGCCCCGTACGAGCTGGTCAAGGAGGTCGCCGAGCTGGGCAAGCTGCCGGTCGTGCTGTTCTCCGCCGGTGGTGTGGCCACGCCGGCCGACGCCGCGCTGATGCGCCAGCTCGGTGCCGAGGGCGTCTTCGTGGGGTCCGGCATCTTCAAGTCCGGTGACCCGGCCAAGCGCGCCGCCGCCATCGTCAAGGCGACCACGTTCTACGACGACCCGAAGGTCGTCGCGGACGTCTCGCGCAACCTGGGCGAGGCCATGGTCGGCATCAACTGCGACACGCTGCCCGAGGCGGAGCGCTACGCCAACCGCGGCTGGTGAGCGGGCGGCGGGACGCGGGAACGGCGAGCGGGAGAACGGCGGACGGATGAGCAACCCCACCATCGGCGTGCTGGCCCTCCAGGGCGACGTGCGCGAGCATTTGACGGCGCTGGCCACGGCGGACGCGCCGGCCAGGCCGGTGCGCCGGCCCGAGGAGCTGGCTGATCTGGACGGTCTGGTCATACCGGGCGGCGAGTCCACGACCATGTCCAAGCTGGCGGTCGTCTTCGGGATGCTGGAGCCGCTGAGAGAGTTCGTCGGTTCCGGCAAGCCGGTCTACGGCACCTGCGCGGGCATGATCATGCTGGCCGACAAGCTGCTGGACGGCCGCGCCGACCAGGAGACGCTGGGCGGCATCGACATGATCGTGCGCCGTAACGCCTTCGGGCGGCAGAACGAGTCGTTCGAGGCGGCGGTCGAGGTGGCCGGAATCGGGGGCGGAGCGGTGCAGGGTGTGTTCATCCGGGCGCCCTGGGTCGAGTCGACGGGGGCCGCCGTCGAGGTGCTGGCGTCGTACGACGGGCACACGGTGGCGGTCCGGCAGGGTAACGTCCTTGCCACGTCCTTCCATCCGGAGCTCACCGGTGACCACCGGGTGCACGCGTACTTCGTCGACATGGTGCGCGGCGCGTAGCGGTCCCGTGGGTCGGCCGCCGTGTGTGCGGCGGCCCGATCCCGTCCCGGTAGGATCTGTGGCGTTCGTTTCTCAACCTGGTTACGCGAAGGAGACAGGCGGATGTCCGGCCACTCTAAATGGGCTACGACGAAGCACAAGAAGGCCGTGATCGACGCCAAGCGCGGCAAGCTCTTCGCGAAGCTGATCAAGAACATCGAGGTCGCGGCGCGCACCGGCGGCGCCGACGTCGAGGGCAACCCGACCCTCTTCGACGCCATCCAGAAGGCGAAGAAGAGCTCGGTGCCGAACAAGAACATCGACTCCGCGGTCAAGCGCGGCGCGGGCCTGGAGGCCGGCGGCGCCGACTACGAGACGATCATGTACGAGGGTTACGGCCCGAACGGTGTCGCGGTGCTCATCGAGTGCCTCACCGACAACCGCAACCGCGCCGCCTCGGACGTGCGGGTCGCGATGACCCGCAACGGCGGCTCGATGGCCGACCCCGGCTCGGTCTCGTACCTGTTCAACCGCAAGGGCGTGGTGATCGTCCCCAAGGGCGAGCTGTCCGAGGACGACGTGCTCGGCGCGGTCCTGGACGCGGGCGCCGAGGAGGTCAACGACCTCGGTGAGTCCTTCGAGGTGCTCAGCGAGGCCACCGACCTGGTCGCGGTCCGCACCGCTCTCCAGAAGGAGGGCATCGACTACGACTCGGCCGACACCAACTTCGTGCCGACCATGCAGGTCGAGCTGGACGAAGAAGGCGCCCGCAAGATCTTCAAGCTGGTCGACGCGCTGGAGGACAGCGACGACGTGCAGAACGTCTTCGCCAACTTCGACGTGTCCGACGAGGTCATGGCGAAGGTCGACGCCTGACGGGCGGTCAGCTGCGGCGGTGACGGGCCGGCGGGGAACACACCCCGCCGGCCCGTCCTGCGTTGTCAGTGGCAGCGGATACTGTGCTGATCAGCGGGTCGAGGCCCGCGGAGAACGGTTGGACCCAGGGGAGAAGTGGGGGAGCGGCGATGAAGGTGCTGGGCGTGGACCCGGGGCTGACACGCTGCGGTGTCGGTGTGGTCGACGGCGTCGCGGGCCGCCCGCTGACGATGGCCGGCGTCGGTGTCGTACGGACGCCGGCCGACGCGGACATCGCGCACCGCCTGGTGCTCATCGAGCGCGGCATCGAGGAGTGGCTCGACGAGCAGCGGCCCGACTGCGTCGCCGTCGAGCGGGTCTTCAGCCAGCACAACGTCCGTACGGTCATGGGCACCGCCCAGGCCAGCGCGGTCGCCATGCTGTGCGCCGCGCGCCGCGGACTGCCCGTCGCGCTGCACACCCCCAGCGAGGTCAAGGCCGCCGTGACCGGGTCGGGCCGCGCCGACAAGGCACAGGTCGGCGCGATGGTCACCCGGCTGCTGCGGCTGGACGCCCCGCCCAAGCCGGCGGACGCGGCGGACGCGCTGGCGCTGGCCATCTGCCACATCTGGCGCGCTCCCGCCGTCAACCGCCTCCAGCAGGCACACGCCGCCAACCGGCTCCGGCAGGCACAGGCGGCCGCCCGTGCCCGCCCGGCGCCCGCCGTCACCCGGCGCACCCCCGTACGCGCTCTCGGACCGCGCTCCGAGGCACCCCAGAAGGGCACCCGATGATCGCCTTCGTCTCCGGCCCGGTCGCGGCCCTGGCCCCGGACACCGCCGTCGTGGAGGTGGGCGGCATCGGCATGGCCGTGCAGTGCACGCCGGGCACCCTGTCCGGGCTGCGCATCGGCCAGCAGGCCAAACTGGCCACCTCCCTCGTCGTACGGGAGGACTCGCTCACCCTGTACGGCTTCGCGGACGACGACGAACGCCAGACGTTCGAACTGCTGCAGACCGCCAGCGGAGTCGGCCCGCGGCTGGCGCAGGCCATGCTCGCGGTGCACTCCCCGGACACGCTGCGGCTCGCCGTCGCCAACGGCGACGAGAAGACGCTGACGGCCGTGCCCGGCATCGGCAAGAAGGGGGCCCAGAAGCTCCTTCTGGAGCTGAAGGACCGGCTCGGCGCGCCCGTCGGCACGGGCGGCGCGGGCGTCGGCAGCGTCGTGACGGCCGGGTGGGGCGACCAGTTGCACGCCGCGCTGATCGGCCTCGGGTACGCGACCCGGGAGGCCGACGAGGCGGTGTCCGCGGTCGCGCCGCAGGCCGAGGCCGCGATCGCCGAGGGCGGCACGCCGCAGGTGTCGCAGTTGCTCAAGGCCGCCCTCCAGTCGCTGAACCGGGCGCGGTGAGCCCGGTGCACCGCGCGGCGGACGCAGGACACCGGGCCGGGCGGGTCCCGGCGGTCCCCGGCCGTACGCCCGGCCACCCCCGTAAGAACCGCGACGCGAAGCCGGCCGACCCGGCCGGTACGACCACGTGAGGCAGGACGCAGTGAACTGGGACGAGCCCACCGAGACCGCGGCCGGACCGCCTCCGGACGGCACGGCCGAGTGGCCCGACCGGCTGGTGGGGTCCGACGCGGACGGCGAGGACACCGCGGTCGAGGCCGCGCTGCGCCCCAAGGACCTCGAGGAGTTCGTGGGCCAGGAGCGGGTGCGCGAGCAGCTCGACCTGGTCCTGCGCGCGGCCCGCGCCCGGGGCGCCACCGCCGACCACGTCCTGCTCTCCGGCGCCCCCGGCCTGGGCAAGACCACCCTCTCCATGATCATCGCCGCCGAGATGGGCGCCCCGATCCGGATCACCTCGGGCCCCGCCATCCAGCACGCCGGCGACCTGGCCGCGATCCTGTCCTCCCTCCAGGAGGGCGAGGTGCTCTTCCTCGACGAGATCCACCGGATGTCCCGGCCCGCCGAGGAGATGCTCTACATGGCCATGGAGGACTTCCGCGTCGACGTCATCGTCGGCAAGGGCCCCGGCGCCACCGCCATCCCCCTGGAGCTGCCGCCCTTCACCCTGGTCGGCGCCACCACCCGGGCCGGTCTGCTGCCCCCGCCGCTGCGGGACCGCTTCGGCTTCACCGGCCACATGGAGTTCTACGCCCCCGGCGAACTGGAACGCGTCATCCACCGCTCCGCCGGACTGCTCGACGTGCACATAGAGGCCGAGGGCGCCGCGGAGATCGCCGGGCGCTCCCGCGGCACCCCGCGCATCGCCAACCGCCTGCTGCGCCGCGTCCGCGACTACGCGCAGGTCAAGGCGGACGGTGTGATCACCCGAGAGATCGCGGCGCAGGCCCTGGGCGTCTACGAGGTCGATGCCCGCGGCCTGGACCGCCTGGACCGCGCGGTGCTCACCGCGCTGCTCAAGCTGTTCGGCGGCGGACCGGTGGGCCTGTCCACCCTGGCGGTGGCCGTGGGGGAGGAGCGTGAGACCGTCGAGGAGGTCGCCGAGCCGTTCCTCGTACGTGAGGGCCTGCTCGCCCGTACCCCCCGTGGCCGGATCGCCACCCCCGCCGCATGGACCCACATGGGTCTGACGCCGCCCCAGCAGCAGGCGGGCGGAGCCGGACAGCAGGGGCTCTTCGGCGCGTGACGGCGCGGGGACTCGCCCGGTCAGGAACTGCGGTGCCATGCTGGGCGTTGTTCCACCGGTGCGGACTCGCTTAGACTCCGCCGATGCCGACCGTATGGTCCGGCATTCCCACCCCCGTATATCAGACCGCGGACTTGCGGTCGTGCGAAGGATTTTCGTCCCGTGAGTATCGTGACTCTCCTCCCCTTCATCGTCCTCATCGGGGCCATGTTCCTGATGACCCGGTCCGCCAAGAAGAAGCAGCAGGCGGCCGCGCAGATGCGCGACGAGATGCAGCCCGGCACCGGCGTCCGGACGATTGGGGGCATGTACGCCACCGTCAAGGAGATCCACGACGACACCGTCCTCCTGGAGGTGGCCCCCGGCGTGCACGCCCTCTACGCCAAGAACGCGGTCGGCGCTGTCCTCCCGGACGAGGAGTACAACCGCATCCTCGACGGCGCCGAGGGCGGCAAGGACGGCGCGGTCGTGCCGGACGACGCCTCCTCGCTGACCGAGGGCACCCCGGCCGTGACCGCCGCGGACGACCAGGCCGACGCCGGCGACAAGCCCGCGAACCTGGACAAGTCGCCGAAGGCCGACCTGGCCAAGAGCGAGCCCGCCGCCGCGAAGGACGCCGGGAAGGCCGAGGACGCGGCCGGTGCCGAGGCCGCCGAGGGCGCCAAGAGCGGTGCGCAGGCCGACAAGGCCGACCAGGCCGAGAAGAAGGACGGCGGCGCCGACGCGAAGTAGCCCCGCCCCGACGGAACCGCGGAGCACCCTTCGAGCGGTGCACCGCGGTTCCGGGACGGTTTAGGCTCCGGCGGGGGCACGTCCCCACTACACTTCGTGGCCGCTCGGCAGGCACCGAGCCGGGCGGTTGGACAGGGAGATACGAGAAGGTGGCAGCACCGAAAAAGGGCCGCAGGTCTCCTGGGGGCCAGGGAAGGCCGGGGCGCACCCTGGTCCTGATCTTGATCGCCATGGTGGCGCTGGTCGGCGGGATGTTCCTCTCCGGCAGCTCGACGCCCCGGCTGGGCATCGACCTCGCCGGCGGTACGAGCTTCACGCTGGAGGCCCGTAACCAGCCCGGCAAGCCCAACGCGATCAACGAGACCAACATGAACACCGCCGCGGGCATCATGGAGCGGCGTGTCAACGGGCTCGGCGTGTCCGAGGCCGAGGTCCAGACCCAGGGCACCAACCACATCGTCGTCAACATCCCCAAGGGGACGGACGCGAAACAGGCCCGCCAGCAGGTCGGTACCACCGCTCAGCTCGGTTTCCGGCCGGTGCTGACCACCACCGCCGGTGCGAAGACACCGTCGACCAGCCCGAGCCCCACCCCGTCCGCGAGCGGCAAGGGCGACGACGGCAAGAAGGACGGGAAGGACGACGGCAAGCAGGGCGACAAGTCCTCCGCGAAGCCGACGCCCACCTCGACGACCCAGGGCCGCGCCGTCACCAGCGCGCTGAAGAAGGGCCCGTCCGACCCGCCGAAGGCGTCCGGCAGCAGCACGCCCGCGCCGAGCGACACCCCGCAGCCGTCCACCGGCGCCGACGAGATCCCGGCCGCGCTGCAGAAGCAGCTCGCCGACCTGGACTGCACCACCAAGCAGTCGCGCGCGGCGGCCGGTGAGAAGGCGGCCGGCGTCAAGCCGTCCGACCCGGTCGTGGCCTGCAAGGACGACGGCTCGCAGAAGTACGTGCTGGGCCCGGTCGGTGTCGAGGGCACCGACGTCAAGGACGCCTCCGCGGTCTTCGACAGCCAGCAGGGCCAGGGCTGGATCGTCCAGATGGACTTCACCGGCGCCGGCGGCAAGAAGTTCGCCGACATCACCGGCAAGCTGGCCGCCAAGACCCAGCCGCAGAACCAGTTCGCCATCGTGCTGGACGGCGCGGTCGTCTCCGACCCGCGGGTCAGCCAGCGGCTCAACGGCGGCAGCGCCACCATCTCCGGCGGCTTCACCCAGCAGACCGCCGAGGACCTGGCGAACATGCTGTCCTACGGCGCCCTGCCGCTCTCCTTCAAGATCGCCGACGAGACCACGGTCACCGCGGCGCTCGGCGGCGAGCAGCTCCAGGCGGGCCTGATCGCGGGCGCCATCGGCCTCGTGCTGGTCGTCGTCTACCTGGTCGCCTACTACCGCGGTCTGGCGCTGGTCGCGCTGGCGAGCCTCGCGGTCTCCGCGGTCCTCACCTACGCGATCATGACGTTGCTGGGCCCGGCCATCGGCTTCGCGCTGAACCTGCCGGCTGTCTGCGGCGCCATCGTCGCCATCGGCATCACGGCCGACTCCTTCATCGTCTACTTCGAACGCATCCGGGACGAGATCCGCGAGGGCCGCACCCTGCGCCCGGCCGTCGAACGCGGCTGGCCGCGGGCCCGGCGCACGATCCTGGTCTCCGACTTCGTGTCGTTCCTGGCGGCGTTCGTGCTGTTCATCGTCACCGTCGGCAAGGTGAAGGGCTTCGCGTTCACGCTGGGCCTGACCACCCTCCTCGACGTCGTGGTGGTCTTCTTCTTCACCAAGCCGCTGATGACGCTGCTGGCCCGGCGGAAGTTCTTCGCCAACGGCCACCCGTGGTCCGGTCTGGACCCCAAGCGTCTGGGCGCCAAGCCGCCGCTGCGCCGCCGTCGTACCATCGCCCCCACCGAGACGAAGGAGGCGTGAGATGTCGAAGCTCGGCAACATCGGCGCCCGGCTCTACCGCGGTGAGGTCGGTTACGACTTCATCGGCAAGCGGAAGATCTGGTACGGCATCTCGATCCTGATCACCATCACGGCCATCGTCGGCCTGGCGGTGCGCGGCCTGAACATGGGCATCGAGTTCTCCGGCGGCGCGGTCTTCACCACTCCGAAGACGTCCGTCTCCGCGACGGAGGCGGAGCACAAGGCCGAGGCCGCGGCGGAGGGCCACCAGGCCACCGTCCAGAAGCTCGGCAACGGCGGTCTGCGCATCCAGATCAGCGAGCTGGACACCCAGCAGTCGGTGCCGGTGCAGGAGGCCCTGGCCAAGGACCTGGACGTCCCGGTCAAGGACATCAACACCCAGCTCGTCGGCCCCAGCTGGGGTGAGGAGATCGCCAACAAGGCCTGGCTGGGCCTGGGGATCTTCATGATCCTCGTGGTGATCTACCTCGCCATCGCCTTCGAGTGGAGAATGGCGCTGGCGGCCCTGATCGCCCTGATCCACGACCTCACGATCACGGTCGGCGTGTACGCGCTGGTCGGCTTCGAGGTCACCCCGGGCACCGTCATCGGTCTGCTGACGATCCTCGGTTACTCCCTCTACGACACCGTCGTGGTCTTCGACAGCCTCAAGGAAGCGTCGAAGGACATCGGGAAGCAGACCCGCTTCACCTACAGCGAGCTGGCCAACCGCAGCATCAACTCGACCCTGGTGCGCTCCATCAACACCACGGTCGTGGCGCTGCTGCCGGTCGCCGGACTGCTCTTCGTCGGTGGCGGTGTGCTCGGCGCCGGGATGCTCAACGACATCTCGCTCGCCCTGTTCGTCGGCCTCGCGGCCGGTGCGTACTCCTCGATCTTCATCGCGACCCCGTTGGTCGCCGACTTCAAGGAGCGCGACCCGGCGATGAAGGCGCTGGCCAAGCGGGTGCGTGCGAAGCGCGCCGCGGCCGCCGCCAAGGCCGACGCGCCGGAGCAGCAGGAGACCGCGCGGGACGCCGGGGACGAGGACGCGCCCCAGGACGCGGAGGGCGACGAGGACGCGGCCGGCAGCATGGTCGGCCAGCGCAACCAGCCCGCGTCCCGCGGCCGCGGCCGCGGCCGTCCGTCGGGCAAGCGCCGATGAGCGCCCCCGACGGCCTGCGGGAGCTGCTGCTCAGCCGGATCGCGGACGTGCCGGACCACCCGAAGCCGGGCGTGGTGTTCAAGGACATCACGCCGCTGCTGGCGGACCCGGCCGCCTTCGGCGCGCTGACCGACGCGTTCGTGTCGCTGTGCGAGCGGTACAGGGTCGACAAGGTCGTGGGTCTGGAGGCGCGCGGGTTCATCCTGGCCGCTCCGGTGGCCGTACGGGCCGGCATCGGCTTCGTCCCCGTACGCAAGGCGGGCAAGCTGCCCGGTGCGACGCTCCGCCAGGCGTACGACCTGGAGTACGGCGCGGCCGAGATCGAGATACACGCGGACGCCGTAGCACCCGGCGACCGGGTGCTGGTGATCGACGACGTGCTGGCCACCGGCGGTACGGCCGAGGCGTCGCTGGAGCTGGTCCGGCGGGCCGGGGCCGAGGTCGCGGGCGTCGCGGTCCTGATGGAGCTGGGCTTCCTGGCCGGGCGGCAGCGGCTGGAGCCGGGCCTGAAGGGCGCTCCGCTGGAGTCGCTGATCACGGTCTGACGAGCCTGCGGGCCGTCCGTAGGCCGGGGGCCGCACCGCCTCCGTACGCACGGAATTCCGCAAAAAGCGAGCAAAAGGGCATCCGGAACAAACCCGGATGCCCTTTTGCTGTCATGTACGGACCCGGCGGCCGCGGAAGAGCCGGAGCGCCGAGGTGGATACCATGGCAGCCCGACCCGTTCGTGGTCTTGTGGTCCGGACCCCCTTTGAGGAGTGCTCTTGCCAGACGAGGCCCAGCCGCTTTCTCCCGGACTCCGCCCGGGGGCGCCGCAGTCCGCCCATCCGGACCAGCCCGGCCCCGCGGACGCGGCCGCCTCGGGTGCGCAGGACTCGGGTGCGCAGAAGAACAGCGAGGGTTCCGGCGTGCCCAGGTCGCAGCCGCCCGCCGTCCGGCCCGCCGCGTCGCCCGTGCCGGCCGCCAAGCCCACGCCGCCCGTCTACACCGGCCGTACCGGCTCCTCCAACCGGGTACGGGCCCGCCTGGCGCGCCTGGGCGTGCAGCGGCAGAGCCCGTACAACCCGGTCCTCGAACCGCTGCTGCGGATCGTGCGCAGCAACGACCCGAAGATCGAGACCGCCACCCTGCGGCAGGTGGAGCGTGCCTACCAGGTCGCCGAGCGCTGGCACCGCGGCCAGAAGCGCAAGAGCGGCGACCCGTACATCACCCACCCCCTCGCGGTGACCACGATCCTCGCCGAGCTGGGCATGGACCCGGCCACCCTGATGGCGGGCCTGCTGCACGACACCGTCGAGGACACCGAGTACGGCCTGGACACCCTGCGCCGCGACTTCGGTGACCAGGTCGCCCTGCTCGTCGACGGCGTCACCAAGCTGGACAAGGTCAAGTTCGGCGAGGCCGCGCAGGCCGAGACCGTGCGCAAGATGGTCGTGGCGATGGCCAAGGACCCGCGCGTCCTGGTCATCAAGCTCGCCGACCGGCTGCACAACATGCGCACGATGCGCTATCTGAAGCGGGAGAAGCAGGAGAAGAAGGCCCGCGAGACGCTGGAGATCTACGCTCCGCTGGCGCACCGCCTGGGCATGAACACCATCAAGTGGGAGCTGGAGGACCTCGCCTTCGCGATCCTCTACCCCAAGATGTACGACGAGATCGTGCGGCTCGTCGCCGAGCGCGCCCCGAAACGGGACGAGTACCTGGCCATAGTGACCGACGAGGTCCAGGCCGACCTGCGCGCGGCCCGCATCAAGGCCACCGTCACCGGACGGCCCAAGCACTACTACAGCGTCTACCAGAAGATGATCGTGCGAGGCCGTGACTTCGCCGAGATCTACGACCTGGTGGGCATCCGCGTCCTCGTCGACACCGTCCGCGACTGCTACGCGGCGCTCGGCACCGTCCACGCCCGGTGGAACCCGGTCCCGGGGCGGTTCAAGGACTACATCGCGATGCCCAAGTTCAACATGTACCAGTCACTGCACACGACCGTGATCGGCCCCAGCGGCAAGCCCGTCGAGCTGCAGATCCGTACGTTCGACATGCACCGGCGCGCGGAGTACGGCATCGCCGCGCACTGGAAGTACAAGCAGGAGGCCGTGGCCGGCGCGTCCAAGGTGCGTACGGACGTGCCGAAGAACAAGGACGATGCCGTCAACGACATGGCGTGGCTGCGCCAACTGCTGGACTGGCAGAAGGAGACCGAGGACCCGGGCGAGTTCCTGGAGTCGCTCCGCTTCGACCTGTCCCGCAACGAGGTCTTCGTCTTCACGCCGAAGGGTGACGTGATAGCGCTGCCGGCCGGTGCCACTCCCGTGGACTTCGCCTACGCGGTCCACACCGAGGTCGGCCACCGGACCATAGGCGCCCGGGTCAACGGACGGCTCGTCCCGCTCGAATCGACCCTCGACAACGGCGACCTCGTGGAGGTCTTCACCTCCAAGGCGCCGGGCGCCGGGCCCTCCCGGGACTGGCTCGGCTTCGTGAAGTCGCCGCGCGCCCGCAACAAGATCCGCGCCTGGTTCTCCAAGGAGCGCCGCGACGAGGCCATCGAGCAGGGCAAGGACGCCATCGCCCGCGCGATGCGCAAACAGAACCTGCCGATCCAGCGCATCCTCACCGGGGACTCGCTGGTCACCCTCGCGCACGAGATGCGCTATCCGGACATCTCGTCCCTGTACGCCGCCATCGGCGAGGGCCACGTCACGGCGCAGAGCGTCGTGCAGAAGCTGGTCCAGGCGCTCGGCGGGCAGGACGAGGCGACCGAGGACATCGCCGAGTCCACGCCGATCCGGCCGCGCTCCAAGCGGCGCTCCAGCGCCGACCCGGGCGTGGTGGTCAAGGGCGTCGACGACGTGTGGGTGAAGCTGGCCCGCTGCTGCACGCCGGTGCCGGGCGACCCGATCATCGGCTTCGTCACCCGCGGCAACGGCGTCTCGGTGCACCGCGCCGACTGCGTCAACGTCGACTCGCTGTCCAAGCAGCCGGAACGCATTCTGGACGTCGAATGGGCGCCCACCCAGTCCTCGGTCTTCCTGGTCGCCATCCAGGTCGAGGCGCTGGACCGCTCCCGGCTGCTGTCGGACGTCACCCGCATCCTGTCCGACCAGCACGTCAACATCCTGTCCGCGGCCGTCCAGACGTCCCGCGACCGGGTGGCGACCTCCCGCTTCACCTTCGAGATGGGCGACCCGAAACATCTTGGGCACGTCCTGAAGGCCGTACGGAGCGTGGAAGGCGTGTACGACGTGTACCGGGTGACGTCGGCCCGACGGCCGTAGCGAGCACGTACGAGGGCCCCGGTACGGACATCCGTACCGGGGCCCTCGTCCTGTCGCCTACT
The DNA here is from genome assembly GCF_040646595.1 of Streptomyces sp. NPDC045470. Taxonomy (NCBI): domain Bacteria; kingdom Bacillati; phylum Actinomycetota; class Actinomycetes; order Kitasatosporales; family Streptomycetaceae; genus Streptomyces; species Streptomyces sp. NPDC045470. The sequence continues at coordinate 95,238 of NZ_JBEZAN010000015.1, read as the reverse complement.
TGCCGCCGAACTCCTCAAGCCCCTTCAGGGCCTGGTCCAGCAGTGCCTGGCGGCCCTCCAGCTCACGGCCGAGCTTGTCGGCCTTGGCGTCGTTGCCGGCCGCGCGGGCCGCGTCGATCTGCTTCTGCAGCTTGTCGACCGCGTCCTGGAGCTGCCCGGTCAGACCCGCGGCGCGCGCCCGCGCCTCCGGGTTCGTCCGGCGCCACTCGGCCTCCTCGGACTCCTGGATGGCGCGCTCGACCGCGTGCATCCGGCCCTCGATCTTCGGGCGGGCGTCCCGCGGCACATGGCCGATGGCCTCCCACCGCTCGTTGATCGAACGGAACGCGGCCCGCGCCGCCTTCAGGTCCGAGACCGGGAGCAGCTTCTCGGCCTCGACGACCAGCTCCTCCTTGCGCGTCAGGTTCTCCCGCTGCTCGGCGTCGCGCTCGGCGAACACCTCGCTGCGCGCCTGGAAGAAGACGTCCTGGGCGCCGCGGAAGCGGTTCCACAGGTCGTCCTCGTGCTCGCGCTGGGCACGGCCCGCGGCCTTCCAGTCGGCCATCAGCTCGCGGTAACGGGCCGCGGTGGCCCCCCAGTCCGTCGAACCGGACAGCGCCTCGGCCTCCGAGACCAGCCGCTCCTTGGTCTTACGGGCCTCCTCGCGCTGGGCGTCCAGCGAAGCGAAGTGCGCCTTGCGCCGCTTGGAGAACGCCGAGCGGGCGTGCGAGAAGCGGTGCCACAGCTCGTCGTCCGCCTTGCGGTCCAGCCGCGGCAGCCCCTTCCAGGTGTCCACCAGGGCCCGCAGCCGCTCGCCGGCCGCCCGCCACTGCTCGCTGGCCGCCAGCTCCTCGGCCTCGGCGACCAGCTTCTCCTTGGCCTGCCGGGCCTCGTCGCTCTGCCGCGCCTTCTGCGCCTTGCGCTCCTCGCGGCGCGCCTCGACATCGGTGACGAGCTGGTCCAGCCGCTTGCGCAGCGCGTCCAGGTCACCCACCGCGTGGTGCTCGTCCACCTGCTGCCGCAGATGGTCGATCGCGGCCGTCGCGTCCTTGGCCGACAGGTCGGTGGTCCTGACCCGCCGTTCGAGGAGGCCGATCTCGACGACCAGGCCCTCATACTTGCGCTCGAAGTAGGCGAGGGCCTCTTCGGGAGTTCCCGCCTGCCACGATCCGACGACCTGCTCGCCGTCGGCGGTACGCACGTACACGGTCCCCGTCTCGTCGACGCGGCCCCATGGGTCGCTGCTCACAGCGCCTCCTCCACATGATGCCGACGAGAGCGCGTCGCCCCCCGGCATCGTCCACAGTTTCTGTCCGGCGGGGCAGCGCCCCGGCCGGTCCGACGGGTGTCTTGCGGGTGCGGGTGGCAGCCGTCGGAGCAGGCACCCTACACAACGCCAATCTAGGCGACCGGCGGGTCGGCTGTCCGCATCCAGCACGACCGAAATTTCGCGGTTCGCCCACCGCGGCGGCGCCTCCGGCGTGCCCGGGGGCGTACCCGGTCAGGTTTTGGTGACGGTCGCCCGGTCGATCACCACCGTCGCGTTGGGTGCGGTGTTGCCCGTCGCCTGGTCGGGGGTGGACCCCGCCGCCGCGATCTTCTTCAGGACGTCCATGCCCTCGGTGACGGTGCCGAAGGGCGTGTAGTTCGGGGGCAGCTTGCTGTCCTGGTAGACCAGGAAGAACTGGCTGCCGCCGCTGTTACGGGTCTTGTCGCTCTTGCCGTCGTAGCGGTTGGCCATCGCGACCGTGCCCGCCGGGTAGATGTCGCCCTTGAGCTTCGGGTCCTTCAGGTTCTCGTCCGGGATGGTGTAGCCGGGGGTGCCCGAGCCGGTGCCGGTCGGGTCGCCGCACTGGAGGACGTAGATGCCCTGGTCGACCAGCCGGTGGCACTTGCTGTGGTCGAGGAACTTCTTACCCGCCAGGAAATTGAAGGAGTTGACGGTGCGCGGCGCCTTCGCGGCATCCAGCTTGATGCCGATGTCGCCGCACGTCGTCTGGAGCTTCATCGCGTATGACGCCGAGGTGTCCACGGTCATCGCCGGCTCCTTCTTCCAGCGCTCCTTGGACGGCGCGCCCGGTGCCGGCTTGCCGCACGGGTCGGCGGGCTTGCTCGGGCTCGGCGCCGCGGCGTCCGTCGTGTCACCGCCGCCCGCCAGTCCGACCGAGGCGTACGCGGCCGCGCCCGCGGCCAGGGCGACCGCCACGGCCGCCGCGACGATCACGTTGCGGCGCTTGGTCTTGCGCCGGGCCGCGGCACGCCGCTGCTGCTGGCGCTCGTACTTCTCGCGGGCGAGCTGCCGCCGCCGCTGATCGCTGCTGACCACCGGTCGTCTCCTAGGTGTGCGCTGAGGTCTGCCGTGGGCCGTACCGTATACGGGTTCGCCCGGGTGGGAGTCCCGCCGGTAGGCTCTTCAACAGCCGAAATCTTCCGGATCGCCGCCGGCGATCCGTCCGCCGCCGTCGAATGTTGAGGACGAACGTGCTCATTGCCGGGTTCCCCGCCGGGGCCTGGGGGACCAACTGTTATCTGGTCGCCCCGGCCGCGGGTGAGGAGTGCGTGATCATCGACCCGGGCCACCAGGCCGCCCGTGGCGTCGAGGAAGCGCTGAAGAAGCATCGGCTCAAGCCCGTCGCCGTCGTCCTCACCCACGGCCACATCGACCACGTCGCCTCGGTCGTCCCGGTGTGCGGCGCGCACGACGTGCCCGCCTGGATCCACCCCGAGGACCGCTACATGATGAGCGACCCGGAGAAGGCCCTCGGCCGCTCCATCGGGCAGCAGCTCATGGGTGAGCTGACCGTGGGGGAGCCGGACGACGTCAAGGAGCTGGGCGACGGCGCGCGGCTGGAGCTGGCCGGGATGGAGTTCTCGGTCGCGCACGCCCCGGGCCATACCAAGGGGTCGGTGACCTTCCGGCTGCCCGAGCAGGCCGACATTCCGCCGGTCTTCTTCTCGGGCGACCTGCTGTTCGCCGGCTCCATCGGACGCACCGACCTGCCGGGCGGCGACCACGCCGAGATACTGCGGTCGCTGGAGCGGGTGTGCCTGCCCCTCCAGGACGAGACCGTCGTGCTGTCCGGCCACGGCCCCCAGACCACCATCGGCCGCGAGCGCGCCACCAACCCGTTCCTGCGGGAGGTGGCCGCCGGCCTCGGAGACGGCGCACCGCACAGCCCGGCTCCGCGACGAGGAATGTGACGAGAACTTCCGTGAGCACCTTCAAGGCCCCCAAGGGCACCTACGACCTGATCCCGCCGCAGTCCGCCACCTACCTGGCGGTCCGCGACGCGATCTCCGGACCCCTCAAGCGCTCCGGTTACGGCTACGTCGAGACGCCCGGATTCGAGAACGTCGAGCTGTTCGCGCGCGGCGTCGGCGAGTCCACCGACATCGTGACCAAGGAGATGTACGCCTTCGAGACCAAGGGCGGCGACCGGCTCGCACTGCGCCCCGAAGGCACCGCCTCGGTGCTGCGCGCCGCCCTGGAGGCCAACCTCCACAAGGCGGGCAACCTCCCCGTCAAGCTCTGGTACTCCGGCTCGTACTACCGCTACGAGCGCCCGCAGAAGGGCCGCTACCGCCACTTCTCCCAGGTCGGAGCCGAGGCCATCGGCGCCGAGGACCCGGCGCTGGACGCCGAGCTGATCATCCTGGCGAACGACGCCTACCGGTCGCTGGGCCTGAAGAACTTCCGCATCCTGCTCAACTCGCTCGGCGACAAGGAGTGCCGCCCCGTCTACCGGGCGGCCCTCCAGGAGTTCCTGTACGGGCTCGACCTGGACGAGGACACCCGCCGCCGCGCCGAGATCAACCCGCTGCGGGTGCTCGACGACAAGCGCCCCGACGTGCAGAAGCAGCTGGTGGGCGCGCCGCTGCTGCGCGACCACCTGTGCGAGGCGTGCAAGGCGTACCACGAGCAGGTGCGCGAGCTGCTGACCGCGGCGGGCGTCGCCTACGAGGACGACCCGAAGCTGGTGCGCGGGCTGGACTACTACACCCGTACCACCTTCGAGTTCGTCCACGACGGCCTCGGCTCGCAGTCCGCGGTCGGCGGCGGCGGGCGCTACGACGGCCTGTCCGAGATGATCGGCGGCCCCGCGCTGCCCTCGGTGGGCTGGGCGCTCGGCGTGGACCGCACGGTGCTGGCCCTGGAGGCCGAGGACGTCGAGCTGGAGCTGCCCGCGAGCACGGCCGTCTTCGCCGTGCCGCTCGGCGAGGAGGCCCGGCGGACCCTGTTCGGCACGGTCACCGAGCTGCGCCGGGCGGGGGTCGCCACCGACTTCGCGTACGGCGGCAAGGGCCTGAAGAACGCGATGAAGTCGGCGAACCGCTCGGGCGCCCGCCTCGCGGTCGTCGCCGGTGAGCGGGATCTGGCCGAAGGCGTCGTGCAGCTCAAGGATCTGGAGAGCGGCGAGCAGACGCCGGTCGCGCTGGACTCGGTGGTCGAAGAGGTCCGCCGCAGGCTCGGCTGACCCCGGCCGCCTCTGTACGGGGCCGTCGTCGTCGTGTAGGGGCCCCCTTCCGGCCGTCCACCGCGCTGTCCGCGCGGTGGCTCGGAAGGGGGTCTTTATGCGCATCGAACAGTGGTCGGGTGTCCGGTTGGGGCAGAATGAGGGCCCGGCGCGCGCCAGTTGGAACGCGCCGCCCGCTCACTCCCCACGGCACCGACGGAACGGCGATATGACGACGACAGCGCTTGACGACGTGTCCACCGGCGACGATCACCCGGGCCGCGGCGGCGGCCCGACCGGCTCGGGGCGGGGGCTGGCCTGGCTGCTCGTGATCACCAGCGCCCTGGGCCTGCTCGCGTCCTGGGTGATCACCATGGACAAGATCGAGCTGCTGAAGGACCCGAACTTCAAGCCGGCCTGCAGCCTGAGCCCGATCGTCTCCTGCGGCAATGTGATGCAGAGCCAGCAGGCCGAGGTCTTCGGCTTCCCCAACCCGGTCGCCGGCCTGATCGCGTTCGGTGTGGTCATCGGGATCGGCGTCGGCCTGCTCGCCGGGGCCCGCTACCGCGCCTGGTACTGGATCGGCCTGAACATCGGCACCCTCGCCGGCTCCGTCTTCTGCATGTGGCTGATGTCGCAGTCGCTGTACGTCATCAACTCGCTGTGCCTGTGGTGCACGCTGACCTGGTGCGTCACCATCCTGATGTTCTGGTACACCACCGTGCACAACCTCAAGCACGGGATCATCCCCGCACCGGCCGGCCTGCGGAAGGCCGTGCTGGAGTTCCACTGGGTCGTGCCGGTGCTCTGGTACGGCGTGATCGCGCTGCTGATCCTCACCAAGTGGTGGTCGTACTGGAGCTCGCTGATCTGAACCGGGTACACGGGTCTTCGCACCGCGCCGCCGGGCGGCCGGGAATCCGGCTCCCCGGCGGCGTTGTCAGTGCGGTGAATTAGGCTCTGAGCGTGGAGCCCGACCTGTTCACCGCCGCTGCCGAAGACCGCCAGGAGAAAGACCCGACCGGGTCACCCCTCGCCGTACGGATGCGTCCGCGCACCCTCGACGAGGTGGTCGGCCAGCAGCATCTGCTCAAGCCCGGATCGCCGCTGCGCCGCCTGGTCGGCGAGGGCGACGGCGGGCCCGCCGGGCCGTCCTCCGTCTTCCTGTGGGGCCCGCCCGGCATCGGCAAGACCACCCTCGCGTACGTGGTCAGCCAGGCGACGAACAAGCGCTTCGTGGAGCTCTCCGCGATCACCGCCGGCGTCAAGGAAGTCCGCGCCGTCATCGACGGCGCGCGCCGCGCCTCCGGCGGTTACGGCAAGGAGACCGTCCTCTTCCTCGACGAGATCCACCGCTTCAGCAAGGCCCAGCAGGACTCCCTGCTGCCCGCCGTCGAGAACCGCTGGGTGACGCTGATCGCCGCCACCACCGAGAACCCGTACTTCTCGGTGATCTCCCCGCTGCTCTCCCGCTCGCTGCTGCTGACACTCGAACCGCTCACCGACGACGACCTGCGCGGCCTGCTCAAGCGCGCGCTGACGGACGCGCGGGGGCTGGCGGGCGCGGTCACCCTGCCCGAGGACACCGAGGCGCACCTGCTGCGCATCGCGGGCGGCGACGCGCGCCGCGCGCTCACGGCCCTGGAGGCGGGGGCCGGATCGGCGATCTCCAAGGGGGAGAAGAAGATCACCCTCCAGACGCTGGAGGAGTCCGTCGACCGGGCCGCGGTGAAGTACGACCGGGCCGGTGACCAGCACTACGACGTCGCCAGCGCCCTGATCAAATCGATCCGGGGCTCCGACGTGGACGCGGCACTGCACTACCTCGCGCGGATGATCGAGGCGGGCGAGGACCCGCGGTTCATCGCCCGCCGGCTGATGATCTCGGCGAGCGAGGACATCGGGCTCGCCGACCCGTCCGCCCTGCAGACCGCGGTGGCCGCGGCCCAGGCCGTCGCGCTGATCGGCTTCCCGGAGGCCCGGATCACCCTCAGCCAGGCCACGATCGCGCTGGCGCTGGCCCCGAAGTCCAACGCGGCCTACCTGGCCATCGACGCGGCCCTCGCGGACGTACGGGCCGGACTCGCGGGCCCGGTGCCGTCGCATCTGCGCGACAGTCACTACAAGGGCGCCGAGAAACTGGGACACGGCAAGGGCTATCAGTACCCGCACGACCTGCCCGGCGGGATCGCGGCCCAGCAGTACGCACCGGACGAGGTGCACGGCAAGCGGTACTACGCGCCGACGCGGTACGGCGCCGAGGCGCGGTACGCGGACGTGACGGACCGGGTGCGGGGCCGCCTGCGCGGCGAGGAACCGTAAACGCCGGGGTGTGTGGACGGGGCGGTTGCGTGCCGGGTGCGGGTCACTCGTGGCCGAGGGCCGTCCTCAAATGCCGGACGGGCTGACTTCCGCTGAGACCGGTCGTCAGGTGCGGGCCCTTCCGTCCCCCGGCCGTCCGGGAAGCCACTGTCGGGCCGGGGTGCGGGGAGCCGACCATGGCTGTGCTCGCGTGTCCGCTCAGGACCCGGCACCCACAGGAAGGATTCCGCCATGACGACCAGCTCGAATCCGCATGCGGACAGCCTGACCGAGATCGAAGCGCGGATCGACCGGCGCCGGGACCAGTACGCGCTGCCCGAAGGGCACATCGCGGAGGCGGACTCGCCGTGGCTCCCGTTCGCCCCACAGGTGATGATCAAGCACCTGACGTTCGACGTCCGCAGCAGCTCGGCCGCGAACGTCCTGTGGGTGCAGGCGGGCGGGGTGCTGGGCCGGCACCGCCACCGGGGCCCGGTCTCGGGCTATGTGCTCGACGGCAGTTGGCGCTACCTGGAGTACGACTGGGTCGGGCGCCCCGGTGACTTCGTCCGGGAGAGTCCGGGCCGTACCCACACCCTGGTCTCCGACGAGGGCATGAAGACCGTCTTCTGGCTGAACGGGCCGGTGGAGTTCCTCGACGAGCGGGACCGGGTGACGGAGGTGATCGACGTCTTCTGGTTCATCGACCACTACGAGCGCGGCTGCGCGGAGCAGGGCATTCCGGTCAACCGGGCGCTCTATCTGTGACACCGGGGCTTCGGCGCGGCTTCTCGATCGCCGGACGGGCCGGGGGCCGGCCCGTCCGGCGAGGAGCGGCGCCGGTGGTCATCCGGACGCGGCCGCGTCGAAGAGGGTGTGCATGGCGCGGCGGAGTTCGGAGACGTCGCGGACGGGTTCGGGGAAGTCGAAGCGGGCGTCGAAGGAGCGGTGCGCGTCGTCGGTGAAGCGCACCCGCAGGCCGAAGCGGTCCAGGGCCACCGGTACGGCCCGGTCGCGGAAGTCGCACGCGCGCTGCGAGCGGTCCCCGAGCAGCGTGCACAGCCCGCGGACCTGGTCGCTGTGGGCCGAGTGGAGGTGCTGGAGCAGCTCCGCCTCGTGGGCCGCCAGCGGGTCGGGCTCGGCCTGGGCGAACTCGTCAGGCTCGATGGCCTGGGCGCCCCACAGGTCGTCCACGGCCGCCTCGCCGACCTCCATGCGCAGCATCATCCAGGCGGGCCGCCCGAACATGCCCGGCGGCGGGTCGGGCTGGAGGGCCTCGCCGATGCCGAGCAGCTCGCCGACCGGGTGCCGTTCGGCGAGCAGCATGGCCGCGCGGGCGCGCTCCTCGTTGCGTACGGGAGTGAGCCAGCCCGCGACCCAGGCCCGGCCGCGGATGCGGTGGGGCACCGAGACGGGGGCCACGTCGGTGATCTCCATCACGGCGGTCAGGTCGTCGTCCTGGGCGTGGGCGGCGGCCCTGGCGGCCGCGGCGTCCCCGGGAACCAGGAGGAGCACGTCACCAGCACCGGTGACCGTACGGCATACTGGGGACGAGAGTCCGGCGTCGTCGGGGTCCTCGATTCCGGGGATGCTCAGCGAGGCCATACCATTGGACTCGACGAGGGTTCGTACGCGCTCGGCGGCGGCTGGCTGCTGGGCGTCTTCCACGGGACGCGGCTGACCCGTCCCGGTGCTCTGACCAGCACCGGGCAGGGGGATCCCAGGTCGAAACATGCGTTCTCCTCGAAGTAAGGTAAGCCTAACCTAACCTACACGGAGGTCCGTTCCACGTGAACCAGTCGCGTCCCAAGGTCAAGAAGTCGCGCGCTCTCGGCATCGCCCTGACGCCGAAGGCCGTCAAGTACTTCGAGGCCCGTCCCTACCCGCCCGGCGAGCACGGCCGTGGCCGCAAGCAGAACAGTGACTACAAGGTCCGTCTGCTGGAGAAGCAGCGCCTGCGTGCGCAGTACGACATCAGCGAGCGCCAGATGGCGCGTGCCTACGACCGCGCTCGGAAGGTCGAAGGCAAGACTGGCGAGGCGCTGATCATCGAGCTTGAGCGCCGTCTGGACGCGCTCGTCCTGCGTTCGGGCATCGCCCGGACGATCTACCAGGCCCGTCAGATGGTCGTCCACGGCCACATCTCGGTGAACGACCGCAAGGTCGACAAGCCCTCCTTCCGCGTCCGTCCCGACGACGTCGTGATGGTCCGCGAGCGCAGCCGCGAGAAGCACCCCTTCCAGGTCGCGCGTGAGGGTGGCTACGCCCCCGACGGCGAGACCCCCCGCTACCTGCAGGTCAACCTGAAGGCCCTGGCGTTCCGCCTGGACCGTGACCCGCAGCGCAAGGAGATCCCGGTGATCTGCGACGAGCAGCTCGTCGTCGAGTACTACGCCCGTTGATCCAGGCGTAGGCACCGCACGGATCGGTCCGCGCGCCCCGCGTGCGGACAGCCGCGTGCTCAGCCCGTCGTCTCCCCGCCGCTCGCGGTGGGGGAGGCGGCGGGTTCGCTGTTTGCCGGGCGCGGTCCCGGTGCCGTGGGCCGCGGGCGCGGCGCGGCGCCGTCCGGCCGGGTGTCCCCGTGCCCGTCGCCGCTGTCGCTGCCGCCGCCGTTCAGGATCCGGGCGACCGTGGCGTCCAGGTCGAGCCGGGCGCCGGCCCGTACGCAGTGCTCGTACCGCTCCGCCCCGAGCAGCTCCCGCGCCTGCTCCTCGCACAACTGGTGCGGTTGGTTGTAGTAGCGGGAGCCGAACAGCGGCAGCCCGACCGAGGGCCAGATCCGCCCGGCGGCCCCCTGGAGCAGCGCCGCCTCCGCCGGATCGCCTTCGCCGAGGGTGACCAGCGCCAGCAGCTCGACGGCCAGCACCGCGCCCAGCAGGTCGTGGAAGGCATGGTCGATGGCGAGACACTCCTCCAGCAGGGCGCGCGCCCGCGCCGCCTCGCCACGTTTCCAGGCCGCGTAGGCCAGTACGAACAGCGCGTACGCCAGGGCCCACCGCTCCCCGTGGTCGTCGCAGACCTGCCGTACGTCCTCGCACAGGCGCACCGCCTCCGCGACGTCGCCCTGGAAGGCCACCGCCATCGCCAGCTCGACCTGCGCCATCAGTACGTTGCTGTTGAGTTCGCCGATGTCCCGGTAGCGGGTGAGAGCGTCGCCCAGCAGCCGCTCGGCGCGCGGCATGTCGTCGCGGACCAGCGCGAGGCAGCCGGTGCGGTGCACGGCGTACGCGGCCGCGGTGGCGTTGCCCGCGCGCTCCGCCTCCTCGCCGCACTCCCGCAGCGCGCCCATCGCACCCACCGCGTCGCCCTGGAGCACCGCCACGTACCCGGCCACCCACAGGGCCTTGAGGCGCGCGTCGTCGTGCTCGCTGTCCAGCTCCAGGGAGCGGTCGAGCCAGTGCCGCCCTTCCGAGAGCCGGCCGCAGCCGACCCAGTAGAACCACAAGGTGCCCGCCAGGTACTGGCCCAGGTGCGCGTCTCCTGAGCTGTCGAGGCTGTATTCCAGGGCGGTCCGCAGGTTGGGAAGCTCGCACTCGATACGGGCGGCGACCTCGGCCTGCCGCGGACTGAACCAGTCCAGCTCGCACCAGGTGGCCAGGCCCACGTACCAGTCGCGGTGTCTGCGGCGCAGCCGCTCGACGTCGCCCAGCGCTTCCAGCCAGCCGGCCCCGTACTCCCGCACGGTGTCCAGCATCCGGTAGCGCAGGCCCGCCGGGGTCTCCTCCCGTACGGCCACGGACTGGGCCACCAGTTCACCGAGGACGTCGAGCAGTTCGTCCGCGGGCAGGTCGGGGCCGGAGCAGATGTACTCGGCGGCGTCCAGGTCGAACTGCCCGGCGAAGACGGAGAGCCGTGCCCACAGCAGGCGTTCCGCGGGGGTGCACAGCTCGTGGCTCCAGCCGATCGTCGTCCGCAGGGTCTGGTGGCGCGCCGGTGGCGTGCCCTGCTCCGGGGGCGCAGGGAAGGCCGGGGGAGAGGGGCGGGCGCCCCCGGTCAGCAGGCGGAAGCGGTCGTCGATCCGGTGCAGCAGTTGTTCCACCGACAGGGCCCGCAGCCGCCCGGCCGCCAGTTCCAGGGCGAGCGGGATGCCGTCGAGCCGCCGGCACAGCTCGGCGACGGCGGCTTCGCCGTCCGCGTCGGTGCGGAAGCCGGGGACGACGGCGGCGGCGCGGTCGTGGAAGAGGGCGGCCGCGTCCGGGCCGTCCATCGGCGGCAGCGGCAGGTTCTGCTCGCCGGGCAGCCCGAGCGGGCGTCGGCCCGCCGCCAGGACGCGCAGGCCGGGCGCCCGTCGCAGCAGGTCGGCGGCGAGCGCGGCACACTCGTCGACCAGGTGCTCGTACCCGTCCAGGACGAGCAGCAGCTCGCGTCCGGCGAGGTGGTCGCGGAGCGCGGCGCGCGGCGGCCGGCCCGTGTGATCGGCGAGGCCCAGTGCTTCGGCGACGGCGTGGTCCAGCAGGCCGCCGTGGCGCAGGGCGGCCAGCTCGACCAGCCACACCCCGTCGCAGAAGCGATCCTGCAAGATTGCGGCAGCCTGGGTGGCGAGCCGGGTCTTCCCGGCCCCGCCGACCCCGGTGACCGTCACCAGCCGGGCGGACTCCAGGTGACCGGCGAGCGCGGCGAGTTCACCGTCGCGGCCGACGAACCGGGTGAGCTCCGCGGGCAGGTTCCCGGGCACCCGCAGGCGCGCGGCGAAGGGGCGGGGAACCCGGGGAAGGGGGTCGGGGCGCAGGGAGCGTCGCATGGAACACGGAGCGTACTCGCAGGTGTGCGCACCGTACAATCGCCCGCCGGTGGGCCCCGCGCCGCACGGGGAACGCGGTACGGCCCGACGGCCGCGGCGCGATAGGCTCGGGCTCTGCCGTTCGAGCGGGACGGGACCAGAACAAGTCAGTCGGAGAGTGGTGCCAACGTGTCCGGTGGAGAGGTGGCCGGGATCCTCGTGGCCGTCTTCTGGGCGATCCTCGTGTCCTTCCTGGCCCTGGCGCTGGTGAGGCTCGCGCAGACGCTCAAGGCGACGACCAAGATGGTCGCCGAGGTGTCCGAACAGGCCGTACCGCTGCTGGCCGACGCGTCCGCGACCGTCCGCTCCGCGCACACCCAGCTCGCCCGTGTCGACGCGATCGCCTCCGACGTCCAGGAGGTCACCGCCAACGCCTCCGCGCTCTCCTCGACCGTCTCCTCCGCGTTCGGCGGACCGCTGGTCAAGGTCGCGGCGTTCGGCTACGGCGTGCGCCGCGCGATCGGCAAGAAGGGCGCGCCGCCGCCCGAGCCGAAGCGCACCGTCGCCGGCCGCACCCTGCCCGCAGCCCGCCGAGGCGGGCGCCGCAACCGTCGCTCCAAGGACTGATCGCCGCGATGTTCCGCCGCGCATTCTGGTTCACCACCGGCGCCGCCGCCGGAGTCTGGGCCACCACCAAGGTCAACCGCAAGCTGCGCAAGCTCCAGCCCGACAGCCTCGCGGCCCAGGCCGCCGACAAGGCCGTCGAGACCGGACAGCGGCTGCGCCAATTCGCGTTGGACGTCCGGACGGGAATGGCGGACCGTGAAGGGCAGCTCCACGAAGCGCTGGGCCTGACGGACCAGGGCGACGCCCGCGAGCTGCCGCCGGCGCGCTCCCGCGCCGCACTCGAAACGACGCAGTACCGGATCACGCAACACCAGCTCACGCAGCACCGAACGAGAACACCCGGCCCGACCGGACCGACCGGAAATGAGGACCACTGATGGAGTCGGCTGAAATCCGCCGCCGCTGGCTGCGCTTCTTCGAGGAGCGCGGGCACACCGTAGTGCCGTCGGCGTCGCTCATCGCGGACGACCCGACCCTGCTGCTGGTCCCCGCGGGCATGGTGCCCTTCAAGCCGTACTTCCTCGGCGAGGTCAAGCCGCCCTTCGACCGCGCCACCAGTGTCCAGAAGTGCGTGCGCACGCCGGACATCGAAGAGGTCGGCAAGACCACCCGGCACGGCACGTTCTTCCAGATGTGCGGCAACTTCTCCTTCGGCGACTACTTCAAGGAAGGCGCCATCACGTACGCCTGGGAGCTGCTGACCAGCTCGCAGGCGGACGGCGGCTACGGCCTGGACCCGGAGCGGCTCTGGGTCACGGTCTACCTGGACGACGACGAGGCCGAGCGCATCTGGCACGAGGTCGTCGGCGTGCCCAAGGAGCGCATCCAGCGCCTAGGCAAGTCCGAGAACTACTGGTCCATGGGCGTCCCGGGCCCGTGCGGCCCCTGCTCCGAGATCAACTACGACCGCGGCCCCGAGTTCGGCGTCGAGGGCGGCCCGGCCGTCAACGACGAGCGGTACGTGGAGATCTGGAACCTGGTCTTCATGCAGTACGAGCGGGGCGCGGGCACCTCGAAGGACGACTTCGAGATCCTCGGCGACCTGCCCAGCCAGAACATCGACACCGGCCTCGGCCTGGAACGCCTGGCGATGATTCTCCAGGGCGTCCACAACATGTACGAGACCGACACCCTGCGGGTCGTGATCGACAAGGCCGGCGAGCTGACCGGGGTGCGCTACGGCGCCGGCCCGGACACCGACGTGTCGCTGCGCGTGGTCGCCGACCACATGCGCACCTCCACCATGCTCATCGGCGACGGCGTCACCCCCGGCAACGAGGGCCGCGGCTACGTGCTCCGCCGCATCATGCGCCGCGCCATCCGCAACATGCGCCTGCTCGGCGCCACCGGCCCGGTCGTCCACGACCTGCTGGACGTCGTCATCAAGACGATGGGCCAGCAGTACCCGGAGCTGCTGGAGGACCGCAAGCGCATCGAGACGGTCGCCCTCGCCGAGGAGGCCGCCTTCCTCAAGACGCTCAAGGCCGGCACCACCATCCTGGACACCGCCGTCAGCGAGACCAAGGCCGGCGGCGGCACGGTGCTCTCCGGCGACAAGGCGTTCCTGCTCCACGACACCTGGGGCTTCCCCATCGACCTCACCCTCGAAATGGCCGCCGAACAGGGCCTTTCGGTGGACGAGAACGGCTTCCGCCGGCTGATGAAGGAGCAGCGGGAGCGCGCCAAGGCCGACGCCCAGGCCAAGAAGCACGGCCACGCCGACCTGTCCGCCTACCGCGAGGTCGCCGACCGCGCCGGCGCCACCGTCTTCACCGGCTACGCGCACACCGAGGGCGAGTCCACCGTCGTGGGCCTGCTGGCCAACGGCACGGCCGCCCCCGCCGCCCACGAGGGCGACGAGGTCGAGATCGTCCTGGACCGTACCCCCTTCTACGCCGAGGGTGGCGGCCAGCTCGCCGACACCGGCCGCATCCGGCTGGCGTCGGGCGCCGTCGTCGAGGTCCGCGACGTGCAGCGGCCGGTCCCCGGCGTCACGGTCCACAAGGGCGTCGTCCAGGTCGGCGAGGTCGTGGTCGGCTCGGCCGCGTACGCCACCATCGACGTCAAGCGCCGCCGGGCCATCGCCCGTGCCCACAGCGCCACCCACCTCACCCACCAGGCGCTGCGCGACGCGCTCGGCCCGACCGCCGCCCAGGCCGGTTCGGAGAACTCCCCGGGCCGCTTCCGCTTCGACTTCGGCTCGCCGGCCGCCGTGCCCGGCACGGTCCTGACCGACGTCGAGCAGCGGATCAACGAGGTGCTCTCCCGCGAGCTGGACGTCCAGGCCGAGGTCATGAGCATGGAGGACGCCAAGAAGCAGGGCGCCATCGCCGAGTTCGGCGAGAAGTACGGCGACCAGGTGCGCGTGGTGACCATCGGCGACTTCTCCAAGGAGCTGTGCGGCGGCACGCACGTCGCCAACACCGCCCAGCTGGGCCTGGTCAAGCTGCTCGGCGAGTCCTCCATCGGCTCCGGCGTGCGCCGCGTGGAGGCCCTGGTCGGCGCCGACGCGTACCACTTCCTGGCCCGCGAGCACACCGTCGTCTCGCAGTTGACCGAGCTGGTCAAGGGCCGTCCCGAGGAGCTGCCCGAGAAGGTCTCCGGGATGCTGGCCAAGCTCCGGGAGGCCGAGAAGGAGATCGAGCGCTACCGCGCCGAGAAGGTCCTCCAGGCCGCCGCCGGGCTGGCGCGGGACGCCAAGGACGTACGGGGCGTCGCGTTGGCCGCCGCCCAGGTCGCCGACGGCACCTCCGCCGACGACCTGCGCAAGCTGGTGCTGGACGTGCGGGGTCGCATCCCGGGCGACCGCCCGGCCGTGGTCGCCCTGTTCACCGTGGCCAACGGCCGCCCGCTGACCGTCATCGCCACCAACGAGGCCGCCCGCGAGCGCGGCATCAAGGCCGGTGACCTGGTCCGTACGGCTGCCAAGACGCTCGGTGGCGGTGGCGGCGGCAAGCCGGACGTCGCCCAGGGCGGCGGCCAGAACGCCGCCGCGGTGCCCGAGGCCGTCGAGGCCGTCGAGCGCCTCGTGGCCGAGGCGGCCTGAGCACGTGAGTGAGATGCGGCGCGGCAGGCGCCTCGCCATCGACGTCGGTGACGCCCGGATCGGAGTCGCCTCGTGCGACCCCGACGGGGTCCTCGCGACCCCCGTGGAGACGGTGCCGGGCCGGGACGTCCCGGCGGCGCACCGGCGGCTCAAGGCGATCGTCGAGGAGTACGAGCCCATCGAGGTCGTCGTCGGCCTGCCCCGCTCCCTGAACGGGGGAGAGGGGCCGGCCGCGGCCAAGGTGCGGGCCTTCGCGCAGGAGATGGCGCGCGGGATCGCTCCGGTGGCGGTACGTCTCGTCGATGAGCGCATGACAACCGTCACAGCCACGCAGGGGCTGCGGGCGTCGGGGGTGCGGAGCAAGAAGGGCCGTTCGGTGGTGGATCAGGCCGCTGCCGTGGTGATTCTGCAGAGCGCGCTGGAGACCGAACGGGTGTCTGGTCAGCCACCCGGAGAGAGCGTCGAAGTGGTCATCTGATCGCGGTACGGTAACGTTCCGCGCGACGTGGCGGCGGATCGAACAACCGCACGTGCAGAAAGAGGCGGTCGCTACCGCAGGCGCTGCCACCCAGGAGCGCACCGCCTCGCGGCTCTAGGGGATCGATGACTGAGTATGGCCGGGGCTACGGCTCCGAACCGTGGCATCCGGACGACCCACTCTACGGAGACCAGGGTCGTTACGGGGGCCAGCCGCAACAACCTCAGCAAGGTCCCTACGGGGAGCAGTACGGCGGCCCGCAGCAGCAGAACGCTTACGGCGGGCAGCAGCAGGGGGGCCAGCAGCACGGCGGTCACGGCGGTCAGCAGCATGGTGGCCAGCAGCACGGCGGCCATGGCGGTCAGCCGCAGCCCTACGGGCAGCAGCCGCAGGACCGGCAGTGGGACGAGTTGTCCGGCCCGTACCCTCCGGTCCAGCAGCAGTACGGCGGCGGCTGGGACGCGTCCCAGGGCGGCGCCCCGTACGACCCGTACGGGCAGCACCCGCCGGTCGACCCGTACAGCGGCCAGAGCCCCGACTACTACGGGACGCAGGACGCCTACCCGCCGCCGCAGCCCCAGCACCTCCGGCAGCAGCAGGCCGGGCAGCCCGGACCGCACGGCCAGGCCGGACAGTCGGGACCGCACGGCCAGCCCGGCTCCCACGGACCGCAGGGGCAGGGCGAACAGGGAGACCAGGTCGCCCAGACCGCCCAGTTCGAGGCCGTACGGCCGGAGCACCTGCGCCAGCCGCCGCACCCGTCCCCGCCCGGCGACGACTTCCGGGCCGGTCCGGGTCCGGAGCAGGACGAGCAGGTACGCGACCCGGCGCACTCCTTCTTCCAGGACGACCGGGGCGACCGGGACGGCGACGACGGTTACGACGACGCCGACACCGACCCGCGCGAGGAACGCCGCGCCGGCCGCGAGCGCCGCGGCCGCAAGGGCAAACAGCGCAGCCGGATGGCCTGCCTGATCGTCGCCGGTGTCTTCGTCGTCGGCGGCGGCGGTGTCGCCTACTTCGGCTACGACTTCTGGCAGAGCCACTTCGGCCCGGCCCCCGACTTCGAGGGCGAGGGCAGCGGGGACGTGCAGGTCGAGATCCCGTCCGGCGCCTCCCTCCTGAAGATGGGCCTGCTCCTCAAGCAGGCGGGCGTCGTCAAGAGCGCGGACGCCTTCACGGAGGCGGCGAGCGACAAGCAGCTCCAGGCCGGCGCCTACTCGCTGCGCAAGCAGATGTCCGCGGCGTCCGCGGTGCAGCTCATGCTCGACCCCAAGAGCCGCAACGGCCTGACCGTCCGCGAGGGCCTGCGCAACGGTGCCGTCTACGACCTGATCGACAAGAAGCTGCACCTGAAGTCCGGCACGACCAAGGACGTCGCCGCCTCGCAGGTCAAGAACCTCGGGCTGCCCTCCTGGGCGAACAGCAATCCGAAGATCAAGGATCCGCTGGAAGGGTTCCTCTACCCGTCCACCTACAGCGTCAGCGGCAAGGCGAAGCCGGAGGACGTCCTCAAGGAGATGGTGGCGCGGGCCAACCGGGAGTACGCCAAGTACGACCTGGAGGAGAACGCCAGGAAGCTGGACCTCAAGTCGCCGCTGGACCTGATCACGGTCGCCAGTCTCACCCAGGCCGAGGGCATCACCCACGACGACTTCCGGAAGATGGCCGCGGTCGTCTACAACCGGCTGGCGACCAGCAACACGATCACCAACCAGAAGCTCGAATTCGACTCCACGTACAACTACCTGAAGAACCAGAGCAAGATCGACATCAGTACGCGGGAGATCCGCAACTACGACGATCCGTACAACACGTACTTCTACAAGGGCCTGCCGCCCGGCCCGATCGGCAATCCGGGAGCGGATGCGCTGAAGGCGTCGGTCGACCCGGACGACAGCGCGAAGTGGCTGTTCTTCATCTCGATCGACGGCAAGAAGACGGACTTCACGACCAACCTCAAGGACCACGAGAAGCTGGTCCAGGAGTTCAACCAGCGCAAGCGCACGTCGTAGGACCCGGCTCCCGGCTCCCGGCCGCCGCGTACGGCGGGCGGCCGGGGGCCTCAGGTCAGGGGGTGCCTCGGCCCCCGCGCGCGGTTCGTCTATCGTTTCGCGGGTCCGAGCTGAGGAGAAGCATGTCCAGTGAAGTCCAGGGCCGTCACCGTGCGGCGGTCCTCGGGTCGCCGATCGCCCATTCCCTCTCCCCGGTCCTGCACCGGGCCGCCTACACCGAACTGGGCCTGACCGGCTGGGAGTACGGCCGGCACGAGGTCGGCGAGGCCGCGCTGCCCGGCTTCATGGCCGGGCTGGACGGCGGCTGGGCGGGCCTCTCCCTGACCATGCCGCTCAAGCGCGCGGTGATCCCGCTGCTGGACGGGATCAGCGACACCGCCGCCTCCGTGGAGGCCGTGAACACCGTCGTCTTCACCGAGGACGGGCGGCGCATGGGCGACAACACCGACATCCCGGGCATGCTGGCCGCCCTGCGCGAACGCGGCGTGCAGCAGGTCGAACAGGCCGCCGTCCTGGGCGCCGGTGCCACCGCCTCCTCCGCGCTCGCGGCGCTGTCCCGTATCTGCGCGGGCGAGGTGACCGCCTACGTGCGCAGCGAGGCGCGCGCCGCGGAGATGCGCGGCTGGGGCGAGCGGCTGGGCGTCGCCGTCCGTACGGCCGACTGGTCGCAGGCCGCCGCCGCCTTCGAGGCGCCGCTGGTGATCGCCACCACCCCGGCCGGTACCACCGACGCGCTCGCCGCCGACGTGCCCGAACAGCCCGGCACCCTCTTCGACGTCCTGTACGAGCCCTGGCCGACCACCCTCGCCACCGCGTGGGGCGCGCGCGGCGGGGCGGTCGTGGGCGGCCTGGACCTCCTCGTCCACCAGGCCGTACTCCAGGTGGAGCAGATGACGGGGCGGTACCCGGCACCCCTGGAAGCGATGCGCGCGGCGGGGGAGGCGGCGCTCGCGGGGCGGTGACCCGTCCGGCCTGTCCGGCCGGTGGTCCGGTTCCTGGACGGGCGGCGGTCCACCGGCGCGGACGTGGGAGGATCAGGGGAAGACTGTTCGCGCAGTAGCAGGACATGAGGAGCATCGTTGAGCAGGTTGCGCTGGCTGACGGCGGGGGAGTCGCACGGCCCCGCACTCGTGGCGACGCTGGAGGGCCTCCCGGCCGGCGTCCCGATCACCACGGACATGGTGGCGGACGCCCTGGCCCGTCGCCGGCTCGGCTATGGCCGCGGTGCCCGCATGAAGTTCGAGCGCGACGAGGTCACCTTCCTCGGCGGTGTCCGGCACGGCCGCACCCTCGGCTCGCCCGTCGCGATCATGGTCGGGAACACCGAGTGGCCCAAGTGGGAGAAGGTCATGGCGGCCGATCCGGTCGACGAGGCGGAGCTGGCCGAGCTGGCCCGTAACGCCCCGCTGACCCGGCCCCGCCCCGGCCACGCCGACCTCGCCGGCATGCAGAAGTACGGTTTCGACGAGGCCCGCCCGATCCTGGAGCGCGCCTCCGCCCGCGAGACCGCGGCCCGCGTCGCGCTCGGCACGGTCGCCCGCTCCTTCCTCAAGGAGACGGCCGGCATCGAGATCGTCTCGCACGTGGTCGAGCTGGCCGCCGCCAAGGCCCCGTACGGCGTGGTCCCCGCGCCCTCGGACGTGGAGCGGCTGGACGCCGACCCGGTGCGCTGCCTGGACCCGGAGGCGAGCGCGGCGATGGTCGCCGAGATCGACCAGGCCCACAAGGACGGCGACACCCTCGGCGGCGTCGTCGAGGTGCTGGCGTACGGCGTGCCCGTGGGCCTCGGCTCGCACGTCCACTGGGACCGGCGGCTGGACGCGCGGCTGGCCGGTGCCCTCATGGGCATCCAGGCCATCAAGGGCGTCGAGGTCGGCGACGGCTTCGACCTGGCCCGGGTGCCCGGCTCCAAGGCGCACGACGAGATCGTCTCCACCGACGAGGGCATCCGCCGTACGACCGGCCGCTCCGGCGGCACCGAGGGCGGCCTGACCACCGGCGAGCTGCTGCGCGTACGGGCCGCGATGAAGCCCATCGCGACCGTCCCGCGCGCCCTGGCCACCGTCGACGTCGCCACCGGCGAGGCCACGCAGGCGCACCACCAGCGCTCCGACGTGTGCGCGGTCCCCGCGGCCGGCATCGTCGCCGAGGCGATGGTCGCGCTGGTGCTGGCGGACGCGGTGGCGGAGAAGTTCGGCGGCGACAGCGTGCCGGAGACCCGCCGCAACGTGCGGTCCTTCCTCGACGGCCTGGCGATCAAGTGACGCCGCCGCTGGTGGTGCTGGTGGGCCCCCCGGGCGCGGGGAAGTCCACCGTCGGGGCCCTGCTGGCCGAGCGGCTCGGCGCCGGGTACCGCGACACCGACACGGACATCGAGGCGGGCGCGGGCAAGCCCATCCCGGACATCTTCATCGACCACGGCGAGCCGCACTTCCGCGAGCTGGAACGGCAGGCCGTACGCGCCGCGGTCGAGAGCCACCCCGGCGTGCTCTCGCTCGGCGGTGGCGCGATCATGGACGAGGGCACCCGCGCCCTGCTCACCGGCCTGCCGGTCGTCTTCCTGGACGTCCAACTGGCCGACGCCGTACGGCGTGTGGGGCTGGACGCGCCGCGCCCGCTGCTCGCCGTCAACCCGCGGCAGCGGTGGCGCGAGCTGATGGAGGCGCGCCGCCCGCTGTACACGGAGGTCGCGCGCGCCGTGGTCGCCACGGACAGCCGGACGCCCGAAGAGGTCGCCGCGGCCGTACTGGACGCATTGCAGCTACACACATCACCGGAGGCCGGGACACCGGCGGCGGACGCCGCGGCCCCCGGCACGCCCGGGAGGAAGGAACACCCGTGACGGAGCAGGCCACCCGTATCCAGGTCGGCGGCACCGCGGGCACCGACCCGTACGAGGTCCTGGTCGGCCGGCAGCTCCTGGGCGAGCTGGCGGGCCTGATCGGCAAGAAGGCCAAGCGCGTCGCCGTGCTGCACCCGGAGGCGCTGGCCGCCACCGGCGAGGCGCTGCGCGAGGACCTGGCGGGCCAGGGCTACGAGGCCATCGCCGTCCAGTTGCCCAACGCCGAGGAGGCCAAGACCGCCGAGGTCGCCGCGTACTGCTGGAAGGCGCTCGGCCAGACCGGCTTCACCCGCACCGACGTGATCGTGGGCGTCGGCGGCGGAGCCACCACCGACGTCGCGGGCTTCGTCGCCGCGACGTGGCTGCGCGGGGTGCGCTGGATCGCCGTACCGACCACCGTGCTCGGCATGGTGGACGCCGCGGTCGGCGGCAAGACCGGCATCAACACCGCCGAGGGCAAGAACCTGGTCGGCGCCTTCCACCCGCCGGCCGGTGTGCTGTGCGACCTGGCCGCGCTCGACTCCCTCCCGGTCCACGACTACGTGTCCGGGCTCGCCGAGGTCATCAAGGCGGGCTTCATCGCCGACCCGGCGATCCTGGAGCTGATCGAGTCCGACCCCGAGGGCGCCAAGCGCCCCGACGGCCCGCACACCGCCGAGCTGATCGAGCGCGCCATCCGGGTCAAGGCCGAGGTGGTCTCCTCGGACCTCAAGGAGTCCGGCCTGCGTGAGATCCTCAACTACGGGCACACCCTGGCGCACGCCATCGAGAAGAACGAGCGCTACAACTGGCGGCACGGCGCCGCCGTCTCCGTCGGCATGGTCTTCGCCGCCGAGCTGGGCCGGATCGCCGGCCGGCTGGACGACGCGACCGCCGACCGGCACCGCGCCGTACTGGGCTCGGTCGGCCTGCCGCTGACCTACCGCGGCGACCAGTGGCCCAAGCTGCTGGAGACGATGAAGGTCGACAAGAAGACGCGCGGCGACCGGCTGCGCTTCATCGTCCTGGACGGCCTGGCCAAGCCCACCGTCCTGGAGGGCCCCGACCCGGCCATGCTGCTCGCCGCACACGCGGAGATCGCCGCGTGAGGCGCGTCCTGGTCCTCAACGGGCCCAACCTCGGCCGGCTGGGCTCCCGCGAGCCCGACGTGTACGGGGCCACCTCCTACGCCGGGCTGGTCGAGCGGTGCACCGCGCTCGGCAAGGAGCTGGGCTTCGAGGCGGAAGTCCGGGAGACCAACGACGAGGGTGAGCTGGTCCGCTGGCTGCACGAGGCGGCGGACGGATCGGTTCCGGTCGTCCTCAACCCCGGCGCGTTCACGCACTACTCGTACGCCATGCGGGACGCCGCCGCCCAGCGCACGGCGCCCCTCGTCGAGGTGCACATCTCCAACCCGTACGCCCGCGAGGAGTTCCGCCACACCTCGGTGATCGCGGCCGTGGCCAGCGGTACGATCGCCGGCTTCGGCATCGGCTCCTACGAACTCGCGCTGCGCGCACTGGCCGCCGAACTCACCGGCTGAGCGCGGCCCGCCCCGCCCACCGCGCCGCCTCCGGCCGTCGCAGAGCCGACGGCCGGAGGCACCGGCTGCCCCCGCCGGGGGAGGACTGCGGCCGTGTTCTGCGGGTACCGTTCGCCGGACAACCACCTCGGCCCACCCGGGCCGGACGCCCGGCGCGCCGGACACGCGAGCACCGTACGGACGGAACTCCCGCCCGTACCGCGGACACTGCGCATCCCCCGGGTGGCCCGCGAAGATTCGACCGCACGAGACGGAGAGCCACCGGATGCAGCACGCAGGGGGGACTCCGCTGCCACCGCCTCACGGGCCCGTGCCGGGCCACGGGGCCGCGATGACCCCGCATCCCGGCCCGGGCCACCCCATACCGCCGCACCAGCACCAGCAACAGCCGCAGGCCGCGCCGCCCGCGCCCGGCTGGCCCCCGCTGCCCGCCGCCCCGCCGCACGGCGCACCGACCGCGCCGCCGCCCGCCGAGGCCACCGGGCACATCCAGCTACCGCCCGGCGCCCCCGTGGCGCTGCCCAGCCCGCCCGCCGGCGCCTCCGCGCCGGACGCCGCGCACGCCGCCGTGGCCGTGCTGCTCATCGGCCCGGCCGGCGCCGGCAAGACCAGCGTCGCCCGGCACTGGGCCGACACCCGCCGGGTGCCCACCGCGCACATCAGCCTCGACGACGTCCGCGAATGGGTGCGGTCCGGCTTCGCCGACCCCCGGTCGGGCTGGAACGACCACTCCGAGGCGCAGTACCGCCTGGCCCGCCGCACCTGCGGCTTCGCGGCCCGCAACTTCCTCGCCAACGGCATCTCCTGCATCCTCGACGACGCCGTCTTCCCGGACCGCCCGGTCATCGGCCTCGGCGGCTGGAAGCGCCACGTGGGTCCCGGTCTGCTGCCGATCGTGCTGCTGCCGGGCCTGGAGATCGTCCTGGAGCGCAACGCCCGCCGCACGGGCAACCGGCGCCTCTCCGACGAGGAGGTCGCCCGCATCCACGGCCGGATGGCGGGGTGGTACGGCTCCGGACTGCCCATCATCGACAACTCCGCGCACGACGTGCCCACCACGGCCCGCCTCCTGGACGACGTGGTCGCCCGCAGCATCGCCAGCCCGCCGAGCTGGTAGCGGGCACGAAGACGCAGGGGCCACGGGCTTCCCAGGGCTCCCGGGGTTCCCGCCACCCCCTCCGGGTATTCCCCCGTCGGGGGGACGATCATTTTCGATTCGCCCCGTAGGGCCACCTGCCCGCCCGGCCGATCCCGCCCGCCCGGCCTGGCCCGTCCGGCCCAGCTTGCCCGGCCAGGCCCGTGTGGGCGGCGCCGTATGCCCGGCTCTGACCACCCGGCCAGGCCCACCCGGCGTCGTCTGCCCGACCGCTGGTTGCCCGCTGGGCCGAGCCTGCCCGGCCCGGCGGGACGCGTCCGATCCAGTCCGCGCGCCCGGCCTGGCGCATCAGGCTGAGCCTGCCCGGCGTCGTCCGCCCGACCCTGCCTGCCCGCCGAGTCGAGCCCGCCCCGCCTGGCCCGCGCGCAGCACCGTCCGCCCGTCCCTGCCCGTCCGCCCGGACCCGTCGCGCGTCCCCCCCCCCCGATTCCCCCGCCCCCCGATTCCCGCCGCGCGCCCCCCGGCCGCACCCGTCGGGCAGCCCCCGGCCGTGCTCGCCGTGCCCGTCGGCACCCGCCGCGCGTACCGCCAGCGGACCCGCCGCACGGCTTCCGGACGGTCTCGCACCCCCCTGACGAACCCGCCTCACAGCACCCCGACGAACCCACCCCCCCGGTCCCCCGGCCGGACCCGCCCGACCGGCCGCCCCGGACCGGGGCCCGTACGCTCGGTGCATGTCCGAGCTCTACTCGGCCCGGCGTACGCGGCTGCGCGACCGCTGCGCCGCCGCCGGCAGCGCCGCGGCGCTGATCTCGCGTCCCGCCAACGTCCGCTACCTCGCCGGCTGCGCGCCGCCCGGCGCGGCGCTGCTGCTCGGCCCCGCCGACGACCTCCTGCTGACCGAGGGGCCGCTCAGCGGCGATCCCTCGGAGGGGCGGCCCGCCGAGGAGCTGCGGGTCTCCGAGCTGCCCACCCGGGACGGCGACCCGGTGGTGGCCGCCGCCGATCAGGCCGTGCGGGCCGGGGCGGGCTCGCTGGCGGTCGAGGAGCACCACCTCACGGTCGCCCGGCACCGCGCGCTGGCCCAGGTGGCGCCCCGGCTGCGGCTCGCCGACCTCGCCCGCGCCGTCGAGGCGCAGCGGGTCGTCAAGGACGACGAGGAGATCTCCTGCCTGCGGATCGCCGCCGAGATCACCGACCAGGCGCTCGGCGAGTTGCTGGAGTCGATCCTGGTGGGCCGTACGGAGCGGCACCTCGCCCTGGAACTGGAGCGCCGCCTGGTCGACCACGGCGCGGACGGCCCTGCCTTCGCCACCTCGGTCGCCACGGGCCCGCATTCGGGACGTCCCGGACATCTGCCCACCGACCGCCGGGTCGAGGAAGGTGACTTCCTGAGCGTCAACCTGGGCGCGAACTACCGCGGTTACCGCTGCGAGATCGGCCGTACCTTCGTCATCGGCACCACGCCGGCGGACTGGCAGATCGAGCTGTACGACCTTGTTTTCGCAGCCCAGCGGGCCGGCCGGGAGGCACTGGCGCCGGGGGTGGAGTGCCGCGAGGTGGACCGGGCGGCACGTCAGGTACTGGTCGGCGCGGGCCACGGCGAGCGCCTGCGACCGGGTACCGGACACGGCGTGGGACTCGAAATCGACGAGGACCCTCGGCTGTCACCTGCGGCCATGGGTAAACTGGACGCTTGCGTGCCGGTCACCGTCGATCCAGGGGTTCACATCCCGGGCCGCGGCGGCGTCCGGATCGACGACACACTCGTCGTCCGCCCCGAGGCGGACGGCGGACCCGAGCTACTCACGATCACGACCAAGGAGCTGCTCGCGCTCTGAGCCGGACCCGGTTCGACGCGCGACTGCCCGGGGTCCCACCACCCGCAGTCCAGGAGATTCCGCAACCGTGGCTTCCACGAACGACCTCAAGAACGGCCTGGTGCTCAAGCTCGAAGGCGGCCAGCTCTGGTCCGTCGTCGAGTTCCAGCACGTCAAGCCCGGCAAGGGCCCGGCCTTCGTCCGCACCAAGCTCAAGAACGTGCTGTCCGGCAAGGTGGTGGACAAGACCTTCAACGCCGGTGTGAAGGTCGAGACGGCCAACGTCGACAAGCGCGGCATGCAGTTCTCGTACATGGACGGCGAGTACTTCGTCTTCATGGACATGGACACCTACGACCAGCTGCACATCGACCGCAAGACCGTCGGTGACGCCGCCAACTACCTGCTCGAAGGCTTCGAGGCCGTGGTGGCCCAGCACGACGGCCAGGTGCTCTACGTCGAGCTGCCGGCCGCCGTCGAGCTGGTCATCCAGGAGACCGAGCCGGGCGTCCAGGGTGACCGTTCCACCGGTGGCACCAAGCCCGCCACCCTGGAGACCGGCTACCAGATCCAGGTGCCGCTCTTCATCACGACCGGTGAGAAGATCAAGGTCGACACCCGCTCCGGCGAGTACCTCGGCCGGGTGAACAGCTAACCGTGGCCGCCCGTAACAAGGCCCGTAAGCGCGCCTTCCAGATTCTCTTCGAGGCCGACCAGCGCGGTGCCGACGTGCAGACCGTGCTGGCGGACTGGATGCGGCACGCCCGGACCGATTCGCGGCAGCCGCCGGTCAACGAGTACACCCTGCAACTGGTGGAGGGGTACGCCGAGCACATCGAGCGGATCGACGATCTGATCTCCGACTACTCCGTCGACTGGCCGCTCGACCGGATGCCGGTGGTCGACCGGAACGTCCTGCGGCTCGGTGCGTACGAACTGATCTGGGAGGACGAGATCCCGGACGCCGTGGCGATCGACGAAGCGGTGCAGCTGGCCAAGGAGTTCTCCACGGACGAATCCCCGGCCTTCGTCAACGGCCTGCTGGCCCGCTTGAAGGAACTGAAGCCCGGCCTGCGGCGCGAGGCGCGCTGAGGCGGCGGTGGATCCCTGAAAGGGCCCGGAGCGTATCGACGCTCCGGGCCCTTCGCACGGGGGGGCGCAGGGGCCAGTGCGGCAGCCCTGCGTCGTCGGCACGGAAACTCTCCGCCCCGGCGGAGAACCGCCGTACCGACACAGAAAACCGCCGCCCCGACGGAGTCGGAAGCGGCGGTACGTTTCTGCAGGTGGCAGGTGACGCCCGTACGGGGTCAGATGTCCTCGTGCTGCACCGCGCGGCGCGCGTCCGCGTCCAGCACACCCCAGCTGATCAGCTGCTCGGTCAGCACGGAGGGCGACTGGTCGTAGATCACGGCGAGCGTGCGCAGGTCGTCCTGGCGGATCGAGAGGACCTTGCCGTTGTAGTCACCGCGCTGGCTCTGGATCGTGGCGGCGTAGCGCTGCAGCGGGCCGGCCTTCTCGGCGGGGACGTGGGCGAGGCGCTCCAGGTCCAGGACCAGCTTCGGCGGCGGCTCGGCCGCTCCGCCCGGGGTCGTGCCCGGCAGCAGTTCCTGCACCGGCACACCGTAGAAGTCGGCCAGCTCGGCCAGGCGCTGCACGGTCACGGCACGGTCGCCGCGCTCGTACGAACCCACCACGACGGCCTTCCAGCGGCCCTGGGACTTCTCCTCGACACCGTGGAGAGAGAGGCCCTGCTGGGTGCGGATGGCGCGGAGCTTGGCCCCGAGCTGTTTGGCGTATTCGCTGGACATAAAGCTCCCCGGACGCTGTGTAGACGTGCGGCGCGGGCCGCGCGGCTGGTAACTCACTGTGAGGTTACGCAGCGTAATTCGGCATCGTCAAGCCGAATGAGTCACACGGTGGCCCCGAAGGGGTGCGCTCGGACTCCGCCGCGGCTCCTGGTACCGTGAACGGCGTAACCCCGACGTCCTTTAAAGTCCGTCCTGTGAGGCGGAGAAGGAGGTCCGTTCGTCATGGACGCCCCCAGCTCCAACGCTGCGCGTCCGGTCCTCGAAGGGCCGGACATCACGCGCATGCTCACCCGCATCGCCCACGAGATCGTCGAACGCGCCAAGGGCGCCGACGACGTGGTGCTCCTCGGCATCCCCACCCGCGGGGTCTTCCTCGCCCGCCGGCTGGCCGCCAAGCTCGAAGAGATCACCGGCCGCGCCGTACCGGTCGGCTCGCTCGACATCACGATGTACCGCGACGACCTGCGCCTGGGTCCGGCGCGCGCCCTCGCGCGCACCGACATCCCCGGTGACGGCATCGAGGGCCGTGTGGTCCTCCTCGTCGACGACGTGCTCTTCTCCGGCCGGACCATCCGCGCCGCGCTCGACGCCCTCAACGACATCGGCCGGCCGCGCGCCGTGCAGCTCGCGGTCCTGGTCGACCGCGGCCACCGCGAGCTGCCGATCCGTGCCGACTACGTGGGCAAGAACCTCCCCACGTCGCTGCGGGAGACGGTCAAGGTCCTGCTCACCGAGGAGGACGGCCGCGACGCCGTGCTGCTCGGCGTCAAGCAGACCGCCCCGGCCGGCGAGCAGTAGCGCCTCTCTGGACGGACCCGGTACGGCCGGGCCGCCAGTCATGCCTGCTCGACGGACATACCCGTACACCTCCATCAATCACGGAGAAAACCGGATGAAGCGTCATCTCATCTCGGCCGCCGACCTCACCCGCGACGACGCCGTCCTGATCCTCGACACCGCCGAGGAGATGGCCCGGGTGGCGGACCGGCCGATCAAGAAGCTCCCCACCCTGCGCGGACGCACCGTCGTCAACCTCTTCTTCGAGGACTCCACGCGCACCCGCATCTCCTTCGAGGCGGCCGCCAAGCGGCTGTCGGCGGACGTCATCAACTTCTCCGCGAAGGGCTCGTCCGTCTCCAAGGGCGAGTCGCTGAAGGACACCGCGCTGACCCTGGAGGCGATGGGCGCGGACGCCGTCGTCATCCGGCACGGGGACTCCGGCGCCCCGCACCGCCTGGCCACCTCCGGCTGGATCGGCGGCTCGGTCGTCAACGCGGGCGACGGTACGCACGAACACCCCACCCAGGCGCTGCTGGACGCCTTCACCATGCGCCGGCACCTGACCGACGGCGCGGGCCAGGACCTGTCCGGACGCCACATCACCATCGTCGGCGACATCCTGCACAGCCGGGTCGCCCGCTCCAACGTCCACCTGCTGACCACCCTGGGGGCCGAGGTGACGCTGGTCGCGCCGCCCACGCTGGTGCCGGTCGGTGTCGAGCGGTGGCCGTGCGAGGTCAGCTACGACCTGGACGCGGTGCTGACCAAGTCGGACGCGGTGATGATGCTGCGCGTCCAGCGCGAGCGGATGAACGCCGCCTTCTTCCCCACCGAGCGGGAGTACGCCCGGCGCTACGGACTGGACGGCGACCGGATGGGCCGGATGCCCGACCACGCGATCGTGATGCACCCAGGACCGATGAACCGCGGCATGGAGATCACCGCCGAGGTCGCCGACTCGCCGCGCTGCACCGCCGTCGAGCAGGTGGCCAACGGTGTCAGCATCCGGATGGCCGTCCTGTACCTGCTGCTGGGCGGCAACGAGCCCGCCGTCACCACCACCCCGGACGGAGGCGCTGCGCGCCGCCCCTCCATTCGTACCGAGGAGAGCAAGTAATCATGAGCAAGACCCTGATCCGCGGGGCGAAGGTCCTGGGTGGCGAGCCGCAGGACGTCCTGATCACTGACGGCACGATCACCGCCGTCGGTACGGACCTGACCGTCTCCAGTGCCGAGGACGCCACCGTCGTCGAGGCCGCGGGCCAGATCCTGCTGCCCGGCCTGGTGGACCTGCACACCCACCTGCGCGAGCCGGGCCGTGAGGACTCCGAGACCGTCCTGACCGGCACCAAGGCCGCCGCCGTCGGCGGGTTCACCGCCGTGCACGCCATGGCCAACACCTTCCCCGTCGCCGACACCGCGGGCGTCGTCGAGCAGGTCTGGCGCCTGGGCAAGGAGTCCGGCTACTGCGATGTCCAGCCGGTCGGCGCGGTGACCGTGGGCCTGGAGGGCAAGAAGCTCGCCGAGCTGGGCGCCATGCACGACTCGGCCGCGGGCGTCCGGGTCTTCTCCGACGACGGCAAGTGCGTGGACGACGCGGTGATCATGCGCCGCGCGCTGGAGTACGTGAAGGCCTTCGACGGCGTGATCGCCCAGCACGCCCAGGAGCCCCGGCTGACCGAGGGCGCCCAGATGAACGAGGGCATCGTCTCCGCCGAGCTGGGCCTGGCCGGCTGGCCCGCGGTGGCCGAGGAGTCGATCATCGCGCGGGACGTGCTGCTCGCCGCGCACGTCGGTTCGCGGGTGCACATCTGCCACCTGTCCACCGCCGGGTCCGTCGAGATCGTCCGCTGGGCCAAGTCCAAGGGCTGGAACGTCACCGCCGAGGTCACCCCGCACCACCTGCTGCTGACCGACGAGCTGGTCCGGTCCTACAACCCCGTCTACAAGGTGAACCCGCCGCTGCGTACCGAGGCCGACGTGCTCGCGCTGCGCGAGGCGCTGGCCGACGGCACCATCGACTGCGTCGCCACCGACCACGCCCCGCACCCGCACGAGGACAAGGACTGCGAGTGGGGCGCGGCCGCCATGGGCATGGTCGGCCTGGAGACGGCGCTCTCCGTCGTCCAGCACACGATGGTCGACACCGGCCTGCTCGACTGGGCCGGCGTCGCCGACCGGATGTCCAGCCGCCCCGCGGAGATCGGCCGTCTCAAGGGGCACGGCCGTCCGGTCTCGCCTGGCGAGCCCGCCAACCTCACGCTGCTCGATCCGGCATACCGTGGACCCGTGGACCCCGCGGGCTTCGCCTCCCGCAGCCGCAACACGCCCTACGAGGGCCGTGAGCTGCCGGGTCGCGTGACCCACACCTTCCTGCGGGGCCGGGCAACGGTCGTGGACGGGAAACTGGCGTGACATCTTCAATCATCCAACTGGCAGCCGAGCAGAAGTCCGCCGAGGTCACCGACTGGGCGGCCCGGATCGGCTGGGTCGTCGGACTGCTCCTGTTCGTCGCGCTCCTGTACTGGCTGATGCGCGAGGGCTGGAAGTGGCGCGGCACCCTCCAGGGCGACCTGCCCGAGCTGCCCACGGCGCCCGAGGACACCGGGGAGCCGCGGCTGACGATGACCGGCCGCTACCACGGTTCCACCACCGCCGGACAGTGGCTGGACCGCGTCGTCGCCCGCGGCCTGGGCACCCGCAGCCGCGCCGAGCTGACCCTGACGGACGCCGGCCTGGACGTCGTACGGCCCGGTGCGCAGGACTTCTTCGTCCCGGCCGCCGCGCTGCGCGGCGCCCGCCTGGACAAGGGCATCGCCGGCAAGGTCCTGCCCGAGGGCGGCCTGCTGGTGATCACCTGGGCGCACGGCGACAAGGAACTCGACTCCGGCTTCCGGTCCGACCGGGCCGCCGAGCACACCGCATGGGTCACCGCTCTGACCGAGCTGACCGGCAAGAACAGCAAGACCACCGAAACGGAAGGCGCACGATGACGACCTCCATCCAGGGGAACGCCTCGCAGAGGAGGGCGGCGTCTCCCGCCATACTCGTCCTGGAGGACGGCCGCAGCTTCCGCGGCCGCGCCTACGGGGCCGTGGGGGAGACCTTCGGCGAGGCGGTGTTCTCCACCGGCATGACCGGCTACCAGGAGACGCTGACCGACCCCTCGTACCACCGCCAGGTCGTCGTCATGACCGCCCCGCACATCGGCAACACGGGCGTCAACGACGAGGACCCTGAGTCCGCCCGCATCTGGGTGTCCGGCTTCGTCGTACGCGACCCCGCCCGCACCCCGTCCAACTGGCGCTCGGCCCGCTCCCTCGACGACGAGCTGGCCGCCCAGGGCGTCGTCGGCATCAGCGGCATCGACACCCGCGCGCTCACCCGCCACCTGCGCGAACGCGGTGCGATGCGGGTCGGCATCTTCTCCGGCCCCGGCCTCGACGGCCCGTCCGGCACCGGTCTCGCCGACGAGGCGGCGCTGCTCGCCAAGGTGCACGCGGCCCCGCAGATGAAGGGCGCCGACCTGTCCGCCGAGGTGGCCACCAAGGAGGCGTACGTCGTGCCCGCGCAGGGCACCAAGCGCTTCACCGTCGCCGCGGTCGACCTGGGCATCAAGGGCATGACCCCGCACCGCATGGCCGAGCGCGGCATAGAGGTGCACGTGCTGCCCGCCACGGCGAGCGCCGAGGACGTGTACGCCGTCAACCCCGACGGTGTCTTCTTCTCCAACGGCCCGGGCGACCCGGCCACTGCCGACCACCCGGTCTCCGTCATGCAGGCGGTCCTGGAGCGCGGCACGCCGCTGTTCGGCATCTGCTTCGGCAACCAGATCCTCGGCCGCGCGCTGGGCTTCGGCACGTACAAGCTGAAGTACGGGCACCGCGGCATCAACCAGCCGGTGCAGGACCGTACGACCGGCAAGGTCGAGGTCACCGCGCACAACCACGGCTTCGCCGTCGACGCGCCGCTCGACCAGGTCTCCGAGACCCCCTACGGCCGCGCCGAGGTCTCCCACGTCTGCCTCAACGACAACGTGGTGGAGGGGCTCCAGCTCCTCGACCGGCCGGCCTTCAGCGTCCAGTACCACCCCGAGGCCGCCGCGGGTCCGCACGACGCGGCCTACCTGTTCGACCGCTTCGTCCAGCTCATGGAGGGCCAGCGTGCCTAAGCGCACCGATATCCAGTCCGTCCTGGTCATCGGCTCCGGCCCGATCGTCATCGGCCAGGCAGCCGAGTTCGACTACTCCGGTACGCAGGCGTGCCGGGTCCTGAAGGCCGAGGGCCTGCGGGTCGTCCTGGTCAACTCCAACCCGGCCACGATCATGACCGACCCGGAGATCGCCGACGCCACGTACGTCGAGCCGATCACCCCGGAGTTCGTCGAGAAGATCATCGCCAAGGAGCGCCCGGACGCCCTGCTGCCCACCCTGGGCGGCCAGACCGCGCTGAACACCGCGATCTCGCTGCACCAGTCCGGCATTCTGGAGCAGTACGGCGTCGAACTGATCGGCGCCAACGTCGAGGCGATCAACAAGGGTGAGGACCGCGACCTGTTCAAGGAGGTCGTGGAGGCCGTCCGCCGCAAGATCGGCCACGGCGAGTCCGCCCGCTCCTACATCTGCCACACCATGGACGACGTCCTGAAGGGCGTCGAGGAGCTGGGCGGCTACCCGGTCGTCGTCCGTCCCTCCTTCACCATGGGCGGCGCCGGCTCCGGCTTCGCCCACGACGAGGAGGAGCTGCGCCGTATCGCCGGCCAGGGCCTGACTCTGTCGCCGACCACCGAGGTGCTCCTGGAGGAGTCCATCCTCGGCTGGAAGGAGTACGAGCTGGAGCTGATGCGCGACAAGAACGACAACGTCGTGGTCGTCTGCTCCATCGAGAACTTCGACCCGATGGGCGTGCACACCGGTGACTCCATCACCGTCGCGCCGGCGATGACGCTCACCGACCGCGAGTACCAGATCCTGCGGGACGTCGGCATCGCCGTGATCCGCGAGGTCGGCGTGGACACCGGTGGCTGCAACATCCAGTTCGCCGTCAACCCCGTCGACGGCCGGGTCATCGTCATCGAGATGAACCCGCGCGTCTCGCGCTCCTCCGCGCTCGCCTCCAAGGCCACCGGCTTCCCGATCGCGAAGATCGCCGCCCGGCTGGCCGTCGGCTACACGCTCGACGAGATCCCCAACGACATCACCGAGCAGACCCCGGCGTCCTTCGAGCCCACCCTCGACTACGTCGTCGTCAAGGTCCCGCGCTTCGCCTTCGAGAAGTTCCCGGCGGCGGACGCCCGGCTGACCACCACCATGAAGTCGGTCGGTGAGGCCATGGCCATCGGCCGCAACTTCACCGAGGCGCTCAACAAGGCGCTGCGCTCCCTGGAGAAGAAGGGCAGCCAGTTCGACTTCACCGGCGACCCGGGCGACAAGGCCGAGCTTCTGGTGAAGGCCGAGATCCCCACCGACGGCCGGATCAACACCCTCATGCAGGCCATCCGGGCCGGCGCCACCCCCGAGGAGGTCTTCGACGCCACGAAGATCGACCCGTGGTTCGTCGACCAGCTCTTCCTGGTCAAGGAGATCGCCGACGAGATCGCGGCCGCCGACCAGCTCGGCCCCGAGGTCCTGGCGTACGCCAAGCGGCACGGCTTCTCCGACGCCCAGATCGCCGCGATCCGCGGCCTGACCGAGGACGTCGTCCGCGAGGTCCGGCACGCGCTCGGCGTCCGCCCCGTCTACAAGACGGTGGACACCTGCGCCGCCGAGTTCGCCGCGAAGACCCCGTACTTCTACTCGTCCTACGACGAGGAGAGCGAGGTCGCGCCGCGCGAGAAGCCCGCCGTGATCATCCTGGGCTCCGGCCCGAACCGCATCGGCCAGGGCATCGAGTTCGACTACTCCTGCGTCCACGCCTCCTTCG
The DNA here is from genome assembly GCF_040646595.1 of Streptomyces sp. NPDC045470. Taxonomy (NCBI): domain Bacteria; kingdom Bacillati; phylum Actinomycetota; class Actinomycetes; order Kitasatosporales; family Streptomycetaceae; genus Streptomyces; species Streptomyces sp. NPDC045470. Next base: position 61,828 of record NZ_JBEZAN010000015.1, on the reverse strand, counting down.
CGCTGAGCGACGCGGGCTACGAGACCGTCATGGTCAACTGCAACCCGGAGACCGTCTCCACCGACTACGACACCTCCGACCGGCTCTACTTCGAGCCGCTCACCCTGGAGGACGTCCTGGAGATCGTGCACGCCGAGCAGCAGGCGGGCCCGGTCGCCGGCGTCGTCGTCCAGCTCGGCGGCCAGACCCCGCTGGGCCTGGCGCAGGCGCTCAAGGACAACGGCGTACCGATCGTCGGCACCTCGCCGGAGGCCATCGACCTGGCCGAGGAGCGCGGCGCGTTCGGCCAGGTGCTGACCGACGCGGGCCTGCCCGCCCCCAAGTACGGCACCGCCTACTCCTTCGCCGAGGCCAAGGGCATCGCCGCCGAGATCGGCTACCCGGTCATGGTCCGGCCGTCCTACGTCCTGGGCGGCCGCGGCATGGAGATCGTCTACGACGAGCCGTCGCTGGGGGAGTACCTGGAGCGGCACGCCGGCCTCATCGACCAGCACCCGGTCCTCATCGACCGCTTCCTGGACGACGCCATCGAGATCGACGTGGACGCCCTCTACGACGGCCACGAGCTCTACCTCGGCGGCGTCATGGAGCACATCGAGGAAGCCGGCATCCACTCCGGCGACTCCGCGTGCGCGCTGCCGCCCATCACGCTCGGCGGCTACGACATCAAGCGGCTGCGCGCCTCCACCGAGGCCATCGCCAAGGGCGTCGGCGTGCGCGGACTGATCAACATCCAGTTCGCGATGGCCGGCGACATCCTGTACGTGCTGGAGGCCAACCCGCGCGCCTCGCGCACCGTCCCCTTCACCTCGAAGGCCACCGCGGTGCCGCTGGCCAAGGCCGCCGCGCGGATCTCGCTGGGCGCCACCGTCGCCGAGCTGCGCGCCGAGGGCATGCTGCCCAGGAGCGGCGACGGCGGCACGCTGCCGCTGGACTCGCCGATCTCCGTCAAGGAGGCCGTCATGCCCTGGTCGCGCTTCCGCGACGCCGCGGGGCACGGCGTGGACACCGTGCTGGGCCCGGAGATGCGCTCCACCGGCGAGGTCATGGGCATCGACTCGGTCTTCGGCACGGCGTACGCCAAGTCGCAGGCCGGTGCGTACGGCGCGCTGCCCACCAAGGGCCGCGCGTTCGTCTCCGTCGCCAACCGCGACAAGCGCTCGATGATCTTCCCGGCGCGGGAGCTGGTCGCCCACGGCTTCGAACTGCTCGCCACCTCCGGCACCGCCGAGGTGCTGCGCCGCAACGGCATCAACGCCACCGTCGTGCGCAAGAAGAGCGAGGGTGAGGGCCCCAACGGCGAGAAGACCATCGTCCAGCTCATCCACGACGGCGAGGTCGACCTCATCGTCAACACGCCGTACGGCACCGGCGGCCGCCTGGACGGCTACGACATCCGCACCGCGGCCGTCGCCCGCGCCGTTCCGTGCCTGACCACGGTCCAGGCGCTGGCCGCCGCCGTCCAGGGCATCGAGGCGCTGACCCGCGGCGACGTGGGCGTGCGCTCCCTCCAGGAACACGCGCGGCAGCTGACCGCGGCCCGCGAGGAGTAGGGCCACCGGAGGGGGACACCACGCGGTGTCCCCCTCTTCATGAGCCCCGTCCCGCCGGGAACATTCATGAGCCCCGCCCTCACCGGGACCGTTCATGAGCCCCGTCCCCTCCGACCTCCTCGACCCGCGGAAGGCCCCGCCCGCTCGTGTACTCCCTCTTCTTCAAACTGATCTTCCGGCGTATGGACCCCGAGAAGGCCCACCACCTGGCCTTCCGCTGGATCAAGCTGACCGCGCGCATCCCGGTGCTGCGCACCTTCGCCGCGGCCGTGCTGGCCCCTCGCTACAAGGAGCTGCGCACCGAGGCCCTGGGCCGCCGGATGCACGGTCCCTTCGGGCTGGCCGCCGGCTTCGACAAGAACGCTGTCGCGATCGACGGCATGGCCATGCTCGGCTTCGACCACGTCGAGATCGGCACGGTCACCGCCGAGCCGCAGCCCGGCAACCCCAAGAAGCGCCTGTTCCGCCTCGTACCGGACCGCGCGCTCATCAACCGGATGGGCTTCAACAACGACGGTTCGGCGGCCGTGGCGGCCCGCCTGGCGGCCCGCAACCCGGTCTTCCGCACGACGCTGGGCGTCAACATCGGCAAGACCAAGGTCGTCCCGGAGGACGCGGCGATCGCCGACTACGTGACCTCCACGGAGCGCCTCGCCGGCCACGCCGACTACCTGGTCGTCAACGTCTCCTCGCCGAACACCCCCGGCCTGCGCAACCTCCAGGCCGTCGACCACCTGCGCCCGCTGCTCGCCGCGGTCCGTGAGGCGGCCGACCGTACCGTCACCGGGCGCCGCGTCCCGCTGCTGGTCAAGATCGCCCCGGACCTCGCCGACGAGGACGTGGACGCGGTCGCCGACCTCGCCGTGGAACTGGGCCTGGACGGCATCATCGCCACCAACACCACCGTCGCCCGCGACAGCCTCGGCCTGGCCTCCGACCCGGCCCTGGTCCAGGAGACCGGCGGCCTGTCCGGCGCCCCGGTCAAGGCCCGCTCCCTGGAGGTGCTGCGCCGCCTGTACGCCCGCGTCGGCGACCGCGTCACCCTGGTCGGCGTCGGCGGCATCGAGAACGCCGAGGACGCCTGGCAGCGCATCCTCGCGGGTGCCACCCTCGTACAGGGCTACAGCGCCTTCGTCTACGAGGGCCCGTTCTACGCCCGCGCGATCCACAAGGGCCTCGCCGCCCGCCTGCGCAACAGTCCGTACGCCACCCTCGCCGACGCCGTCGGCGCCGAGCACAGGAAGGTGACCTCCTCGTGAGCCCCGAACCCTTCGGCGCCCGCCTGCGCCGCGCCATGGACGCCCGCGGCCCGCTCTGCGTCGGCATCGACCCGCACGCCTCGCTGCTGGCCGACTGGGGCCTGAACGACGACGTGGCGGGCCTGGCGGCCTTCTCGCGGACCGTCGTGGAGGCGCTGGCCGACCGGGTCGCCGTCCTCAAGCCGCAGTCCGCCTTCTTCGAGCGCTTCGGCTCGCGCGGCGTCGCCGTCCTGGAGGAGACCGTCGCGGCGGCCCGGCAGGCCGGTGCCCTCGTGCTGATGGACGCCAAGCGCGGCGACATCGGTTCCACCATGGCCGCGTACGCCGCCACCTACCTGGACCCGGCCTCCCCGCTGTTCTCCGACGCGGTCACGGTCAGTCCGTACCTGGGCTTCGGGTCGCTGCGTCCGGCCGTCGACCTGGCCCGGGAGAACGGCTGCGGCCTGTTCGCCCTCGCGCTGACCTCGAACCCCGAGGGGCAGGAGGTCCAGCACGCCGTACGGGCCGACGGCCGTACCGTGGCCGCGACCGTGCTGGGCCACCTGAAGGCGGCGAACGCCGACGCGGCCGCCCGCGGGGAGCTGGGCTCGTACGGAGCCGTCGTCGGCGCCACGCTCGGCGACCTGTCCTCGTACGACCTGGCGACCGGCGGACCGCTGCTCGCGCCCGGCATCGGTGCCCAGGGCGCGACCCCCGCAGACCTCCCGCGGGTCTTCGGTGCCGCGGTCCGCAACGTCGTGCCGAGCGTCAGCCGGGGGGTGCTGCGGCACGGTCCGGACGTCGCGGCACTTCGCGCGGCCGCCCTCGGATGTGCCGACGAGGTGCGTACGGCGGTCGCCGAGGTGCGTACAGCGGTCGAACGGCAGGGGCTTTAGTCCCGATATGTCCTGGTCAGCAGAGTCTGACCAGGACTTTTCGTCTGTTCTCGCTGACTCCGAGCGCCTTGGCCGCTAGTCTCCGACGAGAGCAGTGCACGTAAGCGCGTTGCTCGTTGCCCCGCAGGTGCGGGGCGACTAGGTTCCACACCGGTCCGTATCCGACAGTTCTACATCCGAGGTGACGTAGGCGTGGCTCTTCCGCCCCTTACCCCTGAACAGCGCGCAGCCGCGCTCGAAAAGGCCGCCGCGGCTCGCCGGGAGCGCGCCGAGGTCAAGAATCGGCTCAAAAACTCCGGCGCCTCCCTCCATGACGTCATCAAGCAGGGCCAGGAGAACGACGTCATCGGCAAGATGAAGGTCTCCGCCCTCCTGGAGTCCATGCCCGGCGTGGGCAAGGTCCGCGCCAAGCAGATCATGGAGCGGCTCGGCATCTCCGAGAGCCGCCGGGTCCGCGGTCTGGGCACCAACCAGATCGCTGCCCTGGAGCGGGAATTCGGCAGCAAGGCCGGCTGAGTTTTCTGGCACCGCCGGGGAACTGGAATAATCGCCGCATGGCTGCAACACCCCGGGGCTCATCCCCCGCATCCCCGGACTCCCGTCCGCGGCTGACCGTGCTCTCCGGCCCCTCCGGGGTCGGGAAGAGCACGGTCGTCGCCCATATGCGCAAGGTCCACCCCGAGGTCTGGCTCTCGGTGTCGGCCACCACCCGCAAGCCGCGCCCCGGGGAGCGGCACGGCGTCCAGTACTTCTTCGTGGACGACGAGGAATTCGACAAGCTCGTCGCCAACGGCGAACTGCTGGAGTGGGCCGAATTCGCGGGGAACCGCTACGGCACGCCGCGCAAGGCCGTCCAGGACCGCCTGGAGGCCGGCGAGCCCGTCCTGCTGGAGATCGACCTCCAGGGCGCGCGGCAGGTCCGCGAGTCCATGACGGAGGCCCAGCTGGTCTTCCTGGCCCCGCCGAGCTGGGAGGAACTGGTCCGCCGGCTCACCGGCCGGGGTACGGAGGCGCCCGAGGTCATCGAGCGCCGTCTGACGGCCGCCAAGGTCGAGCTCGCCGCAGAGACCGAGTTCGACGTCACCCTGGTCAACACCTCCGTCGAGGACGTCAGCCGTGAGCTGCTAGCCTTGATGAAGGTTCTTTGATCTTTACACCGGTTTTCACCCCCCTTCGGAAGGCAGAGAGTGTCCTCTTCCATCACCGCGCCCGAGGGCATCATCAACCCGCCGATTGATGAGCTTCTCGAGGCAACCGACTCGAAGTACAGCCTCGTGATCTACGCCGCCAAGCGCGCCCGCCAGATCAACGCGTACTACTCGCAGCTCGGCGAGGGCCTGCTGGAGTACGTCGGCCCGCTGGTCGACACCCACGTGCACGAGAAGCCCCTGTCGATCGCGCTCCGTGAGATCAACGCGGGCCTGCTGACCTCCGAGGCCGTCGAGGGCCCGGCTCAGTGAGCAGTGCGGCGTCGAGCGGTACGGCGTCCTGAGGATTCCGCCCCGATGCCTTCACCAAGGGCCCGGCAGCGCCGCTGCCGGGCCCTTGGTGTGTCATGGGACAGATGACCAACCGGGTCCGCACCCCGCGGGGACGGAACCCACGGCGTGGGGAGAGAACGCGATGGACAAGCCGACACAGCCGCAGCCGGCCGCCGGACCGGCGCACGGAACCGGCGCGGCGGACGGGGGCGGCGCGGACCGCCGCCCCGAGGTCGTCCTCGGAGTCAGCGGCGGCATCGCCGCGTACAAGGCGTGCGAGTTGCTGCGCCGGCTCACCGAGTCCGGGCACGACGTCCGGGTCGTGCCGACCGCGGCGTCCCTGCACTTCGTCGGCGAGGCCACCTGGGCCGCGCTCTCCGGCAACCCGGCCTCCACCGAGGTCTGGGAGTCGGTCCACGAGGTCCCGCACGTGCGCATCGGCCAGTCCGCCGACCTGGTCGTGGTGGCCCCCTGCACGGCCGACATGCTGGCCAAGGCCGCGCACGGCCTGGCGGACGACCTGCTCACCAACACCCTCCTCACCGCGCGATGTCCGGTGATCTTCGCTCCGGCGATGCACACCGAGATGTGGGAGCACCCGGCCACCCAGGAGAACGTCGCCACGCTGCGCCGCCGCGGCGCCGTCGTCATCGAACCCGCCGTCGGCCGCCTGACCGGCGTGGACACCGGAAAGGGCCGCTTCCCCGACCCGGTTGAGATCTTCGAGACCTGCCGCCGTGTCCTGGCCCGCGGCCCGCTCGGCCTCACCCAGGACCTCGCCGGCCGGCACGTCGTGATCAGCGCCGGCGGCACCCGCGAGCCCCTGGACCCGGTCCGCTTCCTGGGCAACCGTTCCTCCGGCAAGCAGGGGTACGCGCTCGCCCGCACCGCCGTGGCCCGCGGCGCCCGCGTCACCCTCGTCGCCGGCAACAGCGAGCTGCCCGACCCGGCCGGGGTGGACGTCGTGCACATCGGTACGGCCGTCCAGCTCCGCGAGGCCGTGCTGAAGGCCGCGGCGGACGCCGACGCGGTGGTCATGGCGGCAGCCGTGGCCGACTTCCGTCCCGCCGCGTACGCCACCGGCAAGATCAAGAAGAAGGACGGCGAGGAGCCCGAGCCGGTGACCCTGGTCCGTAATCCGGACATCCTCGCCGAGATCTCCGCGGAACGCCCCCGCCCGGGCCAGGTGGTCGTCGGCTTCGCCGCCGAGACCGACGACGTCCTCGCCAACGGCCGCGCCAAACTCGCCCGGAAGGGCTGCGACCTGCTGGTCGTCAACGAGGTCGGCGACCACAAGGCGTTCGGGTCGGCCGCGAACGAGGCGGTGATCCTGGCCGCCGACGGCGCCGAGACCCCCGTACCGTACGGTCCAAAAGAAGCCCTCTCGGACCGGATCTGGGACTTGGTGGCCCCCCGCCTGACCGCCCCGCAGGCCCCTCCTTCCCCGCCCTCCCCGTGATCGAAAAGCCTCTTCCGGGCCGTTGCCGGAACGAGATCTTCCTCTCTCCGGCGAGGTGTCCCAGGTCACGGCGGGTCCAGAAATCGAGACTGCGTGCCCGAACGCGGCTCATGACCGATAAACTGGCCCCGGATCGCGCCGAGCGCAGCTCTCGGCCTTTCCGCCAATGATCAGCCAGCAGCCGCTGCAACCCCAGGGAGCGATGTGTCCCGCCGCCTGTTCACCTCGGAGTCCGTCACCGAGGGTCACCCCGACAAGATCGCTGACCAGATCAGCGACACCATTCTCGACGCCCTCCTGAAGGAGGACCCGACCTCCCGGGTCGCCGTCGAGACGTTGATCACCACCGGCCTGGTCCATGTGGCCGGCGAGGTGACGACGAAGGCGTACGCCGACATCCCCAACCTCGTGCGCAACAAGGTTCTGGAGATCGGCTACGACTCGTCGAAGAAGGGCTTCGACGGCGCCTCCTGCGGCGTCTCCGTCTCGATCGGCGCACAGTCCCCCGACATCGCCCAGGGCGTCGACACCGCCTACGAGAAGCGCGTCGAGGGCGACGAGGACGAGCTGGACAAGCAGGGCGCGGGCGACCAGGGCCTGATGTTCGGCTACGCCTGCGACGAGACCCCGGAGCTGATGCCGCTCCCGATCAACCTCGCGCACCGCCTCTCCAAGCGCCTGTCCGAGGTCCGCAAGAACGGGACCATCCCGTACCTGCGCCCCGACGGCAAGACCCAGGTCACCATCGAGTACGACGGCCACAAGGCCGTCCGCCTCGACACCGTCGTCGTCTCCTCGCAGCACGCGAGCGACATCGACCTGGACTCCCTGCTCGCTCCCGACATCCGCGAATTCGTCGTCGAGCACGTCCTCAACCAGCTCGTCGAGGACGGCATCAAGCTGGACACCGACGGCTACCGCCTGCTGGTCAACCCCACCGGCCGCTTCGAGATCGGCGGCCCGATGGGTGACGCCGGCCTGACCGGCCGCAAGATCATCATCGACACGTACGGCGGCATGTCCCGCCACGGCGGCGGCGCCTTCTCCGGCAAGGACCCGTCCAAGGTCGACCGCTCGGCCGCCTACGCCATGCGCTGGGTCGCCAAGAACGTCGTAGCGGCCGGGCTGGCCGCCCGCTGCGAGGTCCAGGTCGCCTACGCCATCGGCAAGGCCGAGCCGGTGGGTCTGTTCGTCGAGACCTTCGGCACCGCCACCGTCGACGTCGACAAGATCGAGAACGCCATCGCCGAGGTCTTCGACCTCCGCCCGGCCGCCATCATCCGCGACCTCGACCTGCTGCGCCCCATCTACGCCCAGACCGCCGCCTACGGCCACTTCGGCCGCGAACTGGACGAGTTCACCTGGGAGCGCACGGACCGGGTGGAGGCGCTGCGGAGGGCTGTGGGGCTGTAAGGCTCCGCACCGGTTCCGCACCTGCACGACGCCGGAGGCCCGCCCCTTTCGGGGCGGGCCTTTGGCGTGGGCGGGGTCAGGGCTGGGGCGCGGGTGCAGCCGAGATACGCGCCGAAGGGGCAATGAGGTGATCTCGATGCGCCTCGGCGCAGGGTCGGTACGGTGACACCGCAGTTGATGCGTACATCTCACCCTTGCGGCCGGGACGTCCCGCCGCAGGCCGGGATGATTGCCGCAGGGGCCCTGTCGCGGTCGATCCAGTGTTTGCTGCGGCAGTTTTGACTACGTCTTCGAACCCGGACTTCTGCCCGCATGCCATTCCGCTGCGCGGACTTGGGGGAGGGGTGTCAGCGCCCGACGCCGGCCATGCCTGGCGCCTGCATGTTTGCCGGGGTCAGGCCGCCAGGTCCTCTGTCACGGGCAGGCACTCGGCGAGCAGGTCGACGATGTCGCGCCAGGCTCGCTGCGCGTGCCGTGGGTGGTGGCCGACGCCGGGACGCACGGTGTGATCGACCGGCGGGTGGTGGAAGGCGTGCAAGGCGCCGCCGTAGACCGCGAGGCGCCAGTCGACGCCCGCGGCCTGCATCTCGGCGGTGAACGCGTCCCGTTGCGCGGGCGGCATGATCGGGTCTTCCGACCCGACCCCGGCCCACACCGGGCAGCGAATGCGCGCCGCCTCGCCCGGTCGGCCTGTGGTCAGTGCATTGACTGTCCCGATCGCGCGCAGGCTGACGCCGTCGCGCCCGAGTTCCAGCCCGATGGCGCCCCCGGTGCCGTAGCCGATGGCGGCGATCCGGTCGGGATCGGTCCGCGGTTCGGCGCGCAACACGTCGAGCGCCGCATGGCCGATGCCCCGCATCCGGTCGGGGTCGGCGAGCAGCGGCAGGCAACGGGCCAGCATCTCCTCGGGGTCACTCAAATAGCGCCCGCCGTGAAGGTCGAAGGCCAGCGCTACATATCCCAGTTCGGCGAGAGCGTCGGCCCGGCGGCGCTCGACGTCGCTGAGCCCCGTGCCCTCTGGTCCGAGCAGCACCGCGGGCCGGCGGTCGACACCGGCCGGTAGCGCGAGGTGCCCGGTCATCGTCAGGCCGTCGGCCGGATACTCGACCGTACGCGTCGTAATCATCGTCATGAGGCTGGACTGTAGTGATCGTCGAGCCCGGCCCGGCCGCTGTTCTGCTGCTGGCAGAACGGCGCGGGTATCCCTCTGAAATGCGGCGAGGGCTCATGAGAACCGTCACCGACCCCGTCCCCACGGCAGCGCTATCGGATCATTCGCCCAGGCCACGGTGTTGGAGGCGGACCGTCGCGGCAAGTTTTAGGGACATACCGGCCCGCACCCGGGAAGGGCGTCACCTGTTGGTTCGTCTCACGGTTCAGGTGGCCTCGCCGAGTCCGGCGGTGGTCAGGTCCTGCTCCCCACGACGCTGAGCCGAATGGGTGGCGGGCAGCAGACGAGCACGGCTTCGAGACCATTCCGGTGCCCCTTTGGCGCGTGTCTCGGTCACGCCCCTGGTGGGGGCTTCTGGGCCGAAGGGGGTTCGGGGCCGGGGTCCGCGGGCGCAGACGGTCCGGGCCCCGGGGGCTCAGGCTCCGGGCCGGTGTCCTCCGGAACGGCGTTCTCGTACGGTGGGGGAGCGGGCGGAGCGAAATGATCGCGGACGGCCGCTGCCGCTTCGGCCGCGACCGGGCCGGAACACTTGGCGATGTTCTCCGCGACGCGCTGGGCCAGCATCGCGCCCTCCGCTGTGTCGGGGATGCCCAGCTCCTTCAGCAGGTGGCTGACGCAGTCGACGGTTCCGGGACCGGGGCCCGGCTCGCCGTGTCCCGGGCCGGCGGCGGCGTCTTCCCACGTGGTGTGCGGGCGGTGCCCGTCGGCCGACGGTGGTGCGGCCGCTTCCTCCACCTCGGCGGGTTCGGGGAAGTCCCTGGTGTTGGCCGCTCCGGCGAGCCGGGTGAGGGTGCCGATCAGGTCGACGGTGTGCTCGATCGCTTCCTCGTTCCGGGACAGATACCAGACGACGGCGCTGCCGGGGTCTTTGAGTACGTCGTCGCCCAGGTAGGCGCGTTTGCTCTTCTCGTACTTGCGCTCGTGTTCCCAGACGGCCTCGTCCTTGCGCACGGTCGACAGTTTGCTCAGCCGGTCGCGGTCGGGCTCGCTCAGGGTGAGGGTGACGGCATCGGCCATCGCCAGGACACGGCCGGACGCATCGCCTTGCATGGTGCCCAGGACCCCGCCAAGCTGGTGCTGGATCAGCGAACAGCGCAGCGGCAACTGCTGAGCGGTGACGGCGCGGGCGCGCTCCAGTATGGCGCTCACGGCCAGGCCGCCGGGGCTCACCGGAGGGCCGTAACCGGATTCGTCGAGGACGGCCCAGCGGATCCGGGCGGAGAAGAGGAAGTCGTAGTCGGGCGACTGACTGGGCAGCGCCACGTCGGTGATGAAACGTTCCTGCGGCTCTCGGGGAGGGATCGGCAGATCGGGGTCGGCGAGCGCCTCCCGCGGAATCAACGGCTTCCTGCGGTCGGTGACCACGAACACGGTGACCGCTCCGGCCAGCAGGGACACGGCCAGCGTGGGCCACAGCCACAACGGCTGCCAGTCCAGCGCCAGCCCGGCGATGGCGACGAGCAGTTCGCCGATCACCGTGACGAACATGGTGAAGGTCTTGTGTCCCGAACTCATCTTTCCTGTCCCCCGATTCAGCCGCTCACATTTTGCGCGGCGTTGATTTTCCGCCAGACCAGTGCCGAGACGTCCGCCTTCGCCGCTTGCTCTTCCTCGGAGGCGCACGGCAGGTGCCAGTCCAGTGCGTAGAGTTCACCGAGAAGATCGCCGCGTCCCTCACAGGCATGCACCAGAACATCCAGAACGCTTTCCCGCGCAGCCGGCCACTTGCGGGCGGCCCGTAGCCAGTCGGCTGTTCCGGCACGGCATTCGGCGAATGGGCGCGCCGTGAGAACCGCGCGCCAGCCGGCGGTCAATTGCCTCCGTACGGCTGGTTCGGCAATCAGCGGCCGAGTCCGGCCTCCTGGGTCGGCGAAGCGTTCCGGTTCGGCGAGCCGCCGGAACAACTCGATTTCGCGGGCGCGGCGCCGAGGGGAGAGCTGCCGCCCCCAAGCGCGGTCGATGCGGTCCAGGAGGCGCCGGGTCAGGCGGCCTTCGGAAAAGGCCAGGTCGAACAGTGCGTCGTGGGCGATGGGCGCGGTATCGGCGGTTTCCCGGCGAGCGAGGTGCAGGAGCCGTACCAAAGCGCTGTCGGGGTGCTGGACAGCCATGGCCCCGGAGCAGACACCGACCAGAACCCGTACCAATCCGGGGCTCGGCTGCCGGCTGATCGCCCATTCGTAGGTCTTCTCCCGGAAATGGCCACCGTGCGTCTCGTCGCGCAGCCCGGTGTCCAGGGCGAGGTAGGCCGATCGATGCAGCCAGGACGGTGTTCCGCCGGATACGGAGGCCCACGCGACCGCGGCTCCGGACAGCTCTTCGGGGCTTTCGGTACGCAGACACTGCCGGGCATAGCGCAGAACGAGATCGTCGGGCCGCTCGCCGACGGCAGCGGAGTCCCGGACCAGGCGGTCCGTCCAGACGCGCAGGACGGGCCGTAATTCCGGGAAATCGTCCCAGAAACAGTCGCTGACCGCTTCGTCGTAACGAAGGCCGCGGAACACCACCCGGCCACCGGCCGTCAGTTCCGCGCCGACGTCCGCCAGTCGGTGCGGCAGTGCCGTACGGCTGAGCAGAGGCTGCACCACATGCGGCTCTTCCGCGGCCCGCAGCAATTGGGCGGCCGCTTTCTGGACGGCCTGCCCGCGGGCTCCGTGCAGCATGGCGCACGACAGGAAGAGGGCGCGTTGCGCCCCGGAGGACCGCGCCAGAATTTCGCGTACCTCGTCCTGCCGTCGGAGGGTGGCGGCCAGGGCGCGGTCCAGCCAGTCCGTGAAGTGGCCGGTCTCCGCAGCCGTCTGATCGCGGAACTGCTTGACGAGGTCCGCGAACCGGGCGACCTCGCGCATGTGCGCGGTGGCGAGAAACGAGGTCAGCTCGGCTCGGGAGAATTCGGCCTCCTCCGGGACGATGTGCTCGGCGTGCAAGTGCCTGCGCAGCACCTTGAGGGCTTCCGGCCGGCCCACTGCGACGCGCAAGCCGCTCAAGTCGTCGTGGACACGGGTTTCGGACGGCAGCGCGACGGTGAGCCAGGCGGACTTCGCCTGTACGGCGGCGCGGAACTCGGACATCTCCCGTTGCGCTTGCTCCAGTACGTCCGGCCCGGCAGCCGTGAGATCCAACAGCATCAAGTCGGACTGCTGGACGTCGTCCGGGTGAAGAATGGACCCGTCCGACCCGTCCTTCTCCTCCACCCGGTCCGGCAGTCTGACGAATCGGCTGCCGCTGCCCTGCTGCCGTTCGTACAGCAGCTCGCGCGCCGCCGCGCTGCGCCCACTGCCGACGGGGCCGCTGATCAGGACGGTGCGGTATTCGGAAAGGCGGGTCCGGGCGCTCTCGAAACCCGGCGGGAAGACGAACCGGCGGTGCAGCCGGAAGAGTTCGTCCCGGGCGGCGTCCCGTGGAGGACGGCGGGGAGCACCGGTGGCTGACGAGCCGAAGTAGATGTACTGGTCGCCGGCCCCGGAATGCAGGGGCCCGGAAGCGTCACCGAGAGCCGTCCCGATGAATTCGGTCACCGGCCTTCGCTCTCGTCCTGGGGCGGAGTGGCGTTGAAGCTGATACCGCCCTGGTTTCCACCGGTGAAATGGACTCCGCTTCCCCCGGACTGGTGGTTGGAGTGGGTGTACTGGTCTCCTTGGTGCGAGTTGACGTACTGGTTCCCTTGGCCACTGTGCACGGCACCGCTCGGCTTGTTGAGTGCGGTGCCGATGGTGCCCGCCTGGAAGACCGTGCCGTGATTGCCGTCGACGGTGTTGCGGGTCCGTGCTTCGCCATCGCCGTCCCGGGCGGCCCGGGAATCCGCCTCACCCAGCCGGGGAACCAGCCGGGCGAGTTCGTCGGCGAGCAGGTCCAGGTCGTCGTGCGAGGTGTAGGAGGTGACCCGGCGATATTGGCGGCGCGTGAGTTCACGGATACCGACCGGCAGCCGGTCGGCGGCCGGCGGGGCGGTGTCCGGACCGATGAGGACGGGAATGACCTGGGCTCCGCTCTCCAGGGCTTCGGCGATCTCGCGGCACGTCCAGTCGTCTCCGCCGTCCGCGGCCTGTCCACGGAGGCTGTCCAGCCACCGTGGTCCGATGACGGCCAGCAGCACGCTGCAGTTCCGTACGGCTGACCGCAGCGCTTCGGGGAAGAGGCTGCCCGCCGGGATCGATTTACCGTCCCGGAAAACCAGCTCCGTACCGAACCGCTGGGAGAGATGGTTTTCGATGAGAGCGGCACCGTCCGGTGCGTCCGCCGTGCGGTAATTGATGAATATCTCGGGTCGCTGAGTCACAGGATCTCCTGGTCGGTGCAGGACGATGACCGGCGCGGGCGGTTTCCCGACGCCGGCCGGAAGAAAATCAGGCGGTGGGGCGCAGGACCGAAGTGAGCTGCGGGGTGATCTCCCGCACCGCGGCATTCGAGCCGTGCCGGGTCAGCAGGCGGGCCAGCCGTCGTACGTCGGCCCGTACCGTTGCCGAATCGACCTGGGACACGGGGCCGAGCAGGGGTGCCGCCACGGAACAGGCGTGCTCGATGTGGCCGGCCGCGGCGTGGCTGAGTGCGCGGCGCATCCCGTAGCGGACCTGATTCCGTACGGAATGGCCGGGCAACCGGGCGGTCTCGGCGTCGAGGACGTCGGCTGCCTGGTGCGGACGGCCGAGGTCGTACAGGCACCACCCGGTCGCCATGGAGACGGGGTCCGTCAGGTTGCTGCTCCCGATGACCGGGAGGGTGGGGTCTTCGGTGTCGGCGCTCAGCAAGGCGCGTGCGGTCTCCAGCCGGCGCATACACGCCCGGTGGTCTCCCGCGAGCGCATGCCCTTGAGCTTCCTGCTGGGCGGCCAGGCCCCTGATGCGCGGTGGCGCGTCCTGGGTGTCCGCCGCCCGGCCGGACAGGGCGATGGTCGCGGCGGCGTCGCCGGCGTAGAAGGAGATCAACGCCTGCCGGGCCAGCGCGTAGGTCGCCAGATGACGGTCGCCGCCGGCTTCGGCGAGGTCGACCGCGCGCCGGGTCAGCCACGACGCGGCGCGGTCGTTGCCGGACTCCTGGGCCATCCACCCCGCGAATTCCGCGTATCGGGAGGCCAGGACGAGAAGTCCGCGCCGGGTTCCGCCTGCCGAGCGGGTGGCGAGGTCGCGTAAGGCCTGGGCCTGGGCCACCAGGGGCGGCACCAGGGCACCGGGTTCCGCGCTCTGGCCCAGCCTGCGGTACTGGTCGAACATCGCCCGCGATGCCTGGAGCAGCCCGGCGTCCGCCGGGGAAGCCGCGGCCGGCTCCTCGCCCGCGGCCACGGCGAGCAGACAGGAGGCGCCCAGTGCCAAGGCACGGCGGCGGTCCACGGCGGCGAAGCGGACCGAGCCGTCTGCGTCCCACTGCATGATCCACACCTCTTCGTCGGGCCGGGACTCGGGAATCGGTGCCGCCTCCGTCGTTTCCGTCGGCGGCACCAGCGCCGCCAACGCGCCGTCGGCGCACAGAGCGGCGTCGCAGAGCCGGGCGAGCTCGGACGTCGGGCGTTTGAGACCCGTCTCGACCTTGCTCAGATGGCCCTTGCTGTAGTGCACCGCCATGGCCAGCCGGGTGAGGGACCACCCCGTGGCCGTGCGGCGCCTCCGGAGTTCGATTCCGAACGAGATCGGCTGCTCCGACACGTGAACCTCCGTCATGTCGACCGTGCGGCCGCTCGGGCGGTCCCGACTCCGGACGTCAGCCTGCTGTCGTCGAGCCGGTGCCGACAAGGCAGCCGGACGGTTTCCCGTTTCCTCTTCCTGTTCCGGGCGTCGCCCGGAGGGGCAGCGAACCGGAACGGCCGACACCTGTCGAGCCCCGGCCCGCTCCCCGGCCCCACCGCCGCTGTCGGTCCCGTCTGCTAAGACTGATGCTGTGAGCAGGGAAGACGACGGGCCGGGTGTGGAGCCGGAGCAGCTTGCGTTGATTCGGGAGGCGGTGCGGGGGACGAAGGCGGCGCGGGCGAAGCCGCGGACGTGGCGGGGGGCCGAGCTGGCGGAGCGGTTGCCGGTGGCGCGGGTGCTGGTGGACAAGGGGCTGGTGCATCTCGACCGGTATTTCGACTATGCGGTGCCGGCGGCGATGGACGCGGAGGCGCAGCCCGGGGTGCGGGTGCGGGTGCGGTTCGGGGCCGGGGAGAAGGGGGGCCGGCGGGAAGGGGGGAAGCTGGTCAGCGGGTTCGTGGTGGAGCGGGTGGCGGAGAGCGAGTTCCGGGGGGTGCTCGCGCCGATCGCGCAGGTGCTGTCGCCCGAGCGGGTGCTTACGCCGGAGTTGCTGGGGCTGTGCCGGGCCGTCGCCGACCGGTATGCGGGGACGCTCGCGGACGTGGTGCAACTGGCGGTGCCGCCGCGGCGGGCGAAGGTGGAGGGGCAGGCGAGCGGGCCGCCGCTGCCGCCCAACGCGATGCCGGACACGGGGAGTTGGGGGCGGTACCCGGCGGGTCCTGGGTTTTTGGCGGCGCTGGGGCGGGGGGACACGCCGCGTGCCGTGTGGACGGCGTTGCCGGGGCCGCACTGGCCGCAGGAGCTGGCGCGGGCGATGGCCGCGGCGCTGGCGTCGGGGCGTGGGGCCCTGGCCGTGCTGCCGGACGGGCGGGCCGCGGCGCGGGTGGACGCGGCGCTGGGGGAGCTGATCGGGGAGGGACGGCATGTGGTGCTGAGTGCCGATGCCGGGCCCGAGGAGCGGTACCGCCGCTGGCTGGCGGTCAGCCGGGGCGCGGTGCGGGCGGTGGTCGGGACGCGGGCGGCGATGTTCGCGCCGGTGCGGGACCTGGGACTGGTGGCCATCTGGGACGACGGGGACGGCAGTCACAGTGATCCGCATGCGCCGCAGCCGCATGCGCGGGAAGTGCTGCTGCAGCGGTCGGTGACGGAGCGGGCGGGGTTCCTGCTGGGCGGGCTGAGCTGCACGGTCGAGGCGGCTCAGCTGGTGGAGACGGGCTGGGCACGGCCGCTGACGGCCGAGCGTGAGCAGGTGCGGGCCGCGGCGCCGCTGGTCCGTACGGTCGGCGACGCCGACGAGGCGCGTGACGCGGCGGCGCGGGCCGCGCGACTGCCGACGCTGGCGTGGCAGGTGGTGCGCGAGGGGCTGAAGCATGGGCCGGTGCTGGTGCAGGTGCCGCGACGGGGCTACGTGCCGCGGCTGGCGTGCGAGCGCTGCCGGGAGCCCGCGCGCTGCCGGGCCTGCGCGGGGCCGCTGGGGGCGCGCGACGCGGGCGAGCTGCGGTGCGGCTGGTGCGGGCGAGAGGAGGGCGACTGGCGCTGCGGGGAGTGCGGAGGCGTACGGCTGCGGGCCCAGATCGTGGGGGCGCGGCGGACGGCGGAGGAGCTGGGGCGTGCGTTTCCGGCCGTTCCGGTGCGTACGTCGGGGCGCGACCATGTGCTGGACACGGTGCCCGGCGTTCCGTCCCTGGTGGTGAGCACGCCGGGGGCGGAGCCGGTCGCCGAGGGCGGTTACGCCGCCGCGCTGCTGCTGGACGGATGGGCGCTGCTGAGCCGCCCCGACCTGCGGGCGGGCGAGGAGGCGCTGCGGCGCTGGCTCCAGGCCGCGGCGCTGGTCCGGGGCCATGCCGAGGGCGGCACGGTCGCGGTCATCGCGGAGGCGACGCTGCGCCCCGTACAGGCGCTGGTGCGCTGGGACCCGGCCGGGCACGCGGTGCGTGAGCTGGCGGAGCGGGCCGAGCTGGGTTTCCCGCCGGTGTCCCGGATGGCGTCGGTGACGGGCCGTCCCGAGGACGTGGCGGAGATGCTCGCGGCGGCCGGGCTGCCGGAGGGCGCCGAGGTGCTGGGCCCCGTACCGGTGCCGGCTCCCGACGCGGGGCGGCCGCGCCGGCCGGGGGACCCGCCGCCCGGGGAGGAATGGGAACGGGCGCTGGTACGGGTACGCCCCGGCCAGGGTGCCGCGCTGGCGGCGGCGTTGAAGACGGCGCAGGCGGCGCGGCTGGTCAAACGGGAGGGGGAGGCGGTGCGGGTGCGGGTCGATCCGCCCGATCTCGGGTAACCGGGCAGGGTCTTCGCCGGGCTGCCGGGCTGCCGGGCGGGGTGCCCCTGGGGCTGCCGGACGGCGTTTCCGCGGTGCTGCCGGACGGCGGTTCACGTGGGGCTGTCGTACGGCGTTCACGTGGGGCCGGTGGTGCGGACGCGGCTGGGGTGGGGACAAGGAGGCCGCCCCGGGGGCGGACCGGGGCGGTGGGCGTGGTCAGCCGTTGCGGGGGCCGGGGAAGACGCCGGGGCGCGCTTCCTCCCGTGCGGGAACGGAGGACTGCCCCGGCAGTGTGCGGGTGGCGGGGACCGCCGGGGCGCTCGGCAGACCGGGGGAGACGGCCAGGCTGCGGGCGGCGGACGGCTCGGGCGTACGGACCGCCTCGCCGTTCTCCGGGCCGGGCTGGGAAGTGGAGCGGCGGGCGCCGTAACGGCGGTGCACGGCCTGTTTGGTGACGCCCAGTGCGGAACCCACCGCGTCCCAGGAGAAGCCCAGCGAACGGTCGAAGTCCACCGCCGCCGTGACGAGGGTCTCGACGCTGTCGCGCAGTTCCTGGGCGAGACGTACGGTCGGGGCGGGGGCGCGCCCGTAGACGACGAAGCCGGCGGACGGGCCGGTGCGCCGCGGCCGGTAGACGTTGCCGAGCTGAGCTGTCAGGGTGCGCAGGGCGTCCACCTGCCGGCGGACCCGCTCGATGTCCCGTACCAGAAGGTGCAGGCTGGCGCGTGCCTGGGCGTCGTGGGTTGCGTGGTCGGCCATGAACAAGCCTCTCGAACCGGCGTTGAATGTGCAGAGGAACGTGACAAATGGTGAAAACGAGCGGGCCGCGAGGGCGGCCCGGTCGGTCAATGCTGCTTGACCAACGCAACAGACGCGGCTTCGGTCACGGTATGGGGGCGTACGGGTTCCAATGAGGGGCGCGCGCCTGTTCGCACGCCCCCCGAAGGTGTGGCCCATAGACTGGTGCGCCGTTCCGCAGCGTGTGAGAGGTAGTACGCCACCCATGAGGCTCGTCTTCGCCGGCACCCCCGAGGTCGCCGTACCCGCCCTGGATGCCCTGATCGCCTCGGACCGGCACGAGGTCGTCGCCGTCGTCACCCGGCCCGACGCCCCCGCCGGCCGCGGCCGGCGCCTGGTCGCCAGCCCGGTCGCCGAGCGCGCGGAGGAGGCCGGTATCGAGGTGCTCAAGCCCGCCAAGCCGCGCGACGAGGACTTCCTCGCCAGGCTGCGGGAGATCGCGCCGGACTGCTGCCCGGTGGTGGCCTACGGGGCGCTGCTCCCCAAGGTGGCCCTGGACGTTCCCGCGCACGGCTGGGTCAACCTGCACTTCTCGCTGCTCCCCGCGTGGCGCGGAGCCGCCCCGGTGCAGCACGCGGTCCTGTCGGGCGACGAGGTGACCGGCGCCTCCACCTTCCTCATCGAGGAAGGACTGGACTCCGGGCCGGTGTTCGGGGTGGTGACGGAGGAGGTACGGGCCACCGACACCAGCGGCGACCTGCTGACCCGGCTGGCCCTCGCCGGAGCCGGACTGCTCGCCGCCACCATGGACGGCATCGAGGACGGCACGCTCACCCCGGTGCCGCAGCCGGCCGACGGCATCACCCTCGCGCCGAAACTTGAGGTCGAGGACGCGAAGGCGGACTGGACGGCGCCCGCGCTGCGCGTGGACCGGGTCGTGCGCGGGTGCGCGCCCGCGCCCGGCGCGTGGACCGTCTTCCGGGGGGAGCGGCTGAAGCTGATGACGGTCGGACCGGTGCCCGACCGCACGGACCTGGCCCCCGGCGAACTCGCCGTCACCAAGAAGGCGGTGTACGCCGGCACGGGCAGTCACGCGGTGGAACTGCTGTGGGTACAGCCGCAGGGCAAGAAGCCGATGCGCGGCGCGGACTGGGCGCGCGGGGTGCGGATCGGTGAGGGCGAGCGGCTGGGGGAGTGAGACGGGGGAGTGAAGCGGGCGAACGAGCCGGGGCGGAGGCGGCGGCTCCGACCGGCACCGCCCCGTGGCGCGCCCCGGCGCGCCACGTAGGCTGGGGGCGAACCTCGTCTCGTATCAGCGGAGCACATTTCTCGTGAGTGGTCAGTCGCGTCATCCCAGCAAGCCCTACCGCCGGCCCAAGAAGGACCCGGTCCGGATACTCGCCTTCGAGGCGCTGCGGGCCGTCGACGAGCGGGACGCGTACGCCAACCTGGTGCTGCCGCCGATGCTGCGCAAGGCGCGGGAGAACGAGGACTTCGACGGGCGGGACGCGGCGCTGGCGACCGAGCTGGTGTACGGCACGCTGCGGCGGCAGGGCACCTACGACGCGATCATCGCGCGCTGCGTGGACCGGCCGCTGCGGGAGGTGGACCCGCCGGTCCTGGACGTCCTGTCGCTCGGCGCGCACCAACTGCTCGGTACGCGCATCCCGACGCACGCCGCGGTGAGCGCGACCGTCGAACTGGCACGTGTGGTGCTGGGGGACGGGCGGGCCAAGTTCGTCAACGCGGTGCTGCGCAAGATCGCCGCGAACGAACTGGACGGCTGGCTGGAGCGCGTCGCGCCCGAGTACGACGACGACCCCGAGGAGTACCTGGGAATCGTTCACGCGCACCCGCGCTGGGTGGTCTCGGCGCTCTGGGACGCGCTCGGCGGCGGCCGCGCCGGTATGGAGGACCTGCTGGAGGCCGACAACGAGCGGCCCGAGGTCACACTGGTGGCCCGGCCGGGACGGTCCACCACCGAGGAACTCATCGAGGCCGTGGGGGAGGAGAGCGCCCTGCCGGGGCGCTGGTCCCCGTACGCGGTACGGCTCGCCGAGGGCGGCGAGCCCGGCGCCCTGGACGCGGTGCGCGAGGGCCGGGCCGGTGTGCAGGACGAGGGCAGCCAGCTCGTCGCGGCGGCGCTGGCCAACGCGCCCGTCGAAGGCACCGACCGCGTCTGGCTGGACGGCTGCGCCGGACCGGGCGGCAAGGCGGCCCTCCTGGGCGCGCTCGCCGCGCAGCGCGGTGCGCGGCTGCTCGCTTCCGAGAAGCAGCCGCACCGCGCGCGCCTGGTGGCACGGTCGCTGGCCGGCAACCCCGGTCCGTACGAGGTCATCGCGGCCGACGGCACCCGCCCGCCGTGGCGGCCCGGCTCCTTCGACCGTGTCCTGATGGACGTCCCGTGCACCGGTCTCGGCGCGCTGCGCCGCCGCCCCGAAGCGCGCTGGCGCCGCCGCCCGGAGGACCTGGCCGGCTTCGCGCCGCTCCAGCGGGAGCTGCTGCGCCAGGCGCTGGTGTCGGTGCGGGTCGGCGGCGTCGTCGGCTACGCGACCTGCTCACCGCACCCGGCCGAGACGCGCGCCGTGGTGGAGGACGTCCTCAAGGGGCGGGCCGGAGCGGACGTGACGGCGGAGTGGATCGACGCCCGCCCGCTGATCCCGGGCGTGCCCGCGCTGGGCGACGGTCCGGACGTGCAGCTGTGGCCGCACCTGCACGGTACGGACGCGATGTACCTGGCGCTGCTGCGGCGGACGGCGTGATGTCCGGGGTGCGTACCGGTGCCCTGCGAAGGGCGCTTTGCCTGGCATGATCATGCAGGGATAAGGTGCCGATGACAACGGGGATCACGGCCGCAGAGGTGTCGGGCAGGCACGCCACGACGCGTACGGACCAGACGTCGGCACCGACCTTGTCGACGCATGTGCCGACGGAGGCCGAGTACCGGTCGTCACCTGTCTGCCAGATGGGCAGTCACTGCTGCCGGGGTCGTCAATTTCGACCCTAGAACGGGGAAAACACGATGATGAAGCGCCTGATAGGCACGGTCGCGGCCACCGCGGTTCTCGCACCGGCCCTGATGTTCAGCGCCTCGGGGCAGGCGTTCGCCGCCAGCAAGACGGTCACCTGGAAGAACAAGGGCAACGGCAAGTGCCTGGTGGCCAATGGCTTCTGGGTCGGCGTGGGGAGCTGCGGGGCCGCCGCGAAGTGGAAGGAGACCAAGCAGTCCGACGGAACCTTCGTCCTGAAGTCCGCGGACCACGACTTCTGCCTCGACAGCAAGAAGGACGGCACCGTCTACACCAATGTCTGCAACGGCGGCGCGAACCAGAAGTGGCGCGAGATCAAGGACTCCATGGGCTGGCGGCTGCAGAACAAGGCCACCAAGCTGACCCTCGGTTCCAAGACCAGCGCCGGCTCGCCCGTCTACGCGGGCTTCGACGGCGGCATCAAGCACCAGCGCTGGAGCTGACCCCCGAAGGCGCCCGGCGGGGGACATGACCGGTCCCCGCACGGTGACGCATCATCGAGATCATCGGCCGCCGGCCCTCCGTCCGCCTCAAGGCGGGCGGAGGGCCGGCGGCTTGCTGTCTCCCTCCCGCGGGGGCTACGGGCTCGTTCCCGTGCGCCCCGGCGGCCCCTGGCACCGCCTGCGGCCCGCGGCCCGCCCCACCCACTTCGGCGCCCGGGGCCGGGCAGGACATACTGGGGGTATGGCCTTGATCAACCCCAGCATCCTGTCCGCAGACTTCGCCCGGCTCGCCGAGGAGGCGAAGGCCGTCGAGGGCGCCGACTGGCTGCATGTCGATGTGATGGACAACCACTTCGTGCCGAACCTGACGCTGGGCGCTCCGGTCGTCGAGGCGCTGAGCAAGGCGACGGACACCCCGCTCGACCTGCACCTGATGATCGAGGACCCGGACCGCTGGGCGCCGCAGTACATCGAGGCGGGCGCCGGTTCGGTCACCTTCCACGCGGAGGCGGCGGCCGCGCCCGTACGCCTGGCGCGGGAGATCCGGGCCAAGGGCGCGCGGGCCTCGATGGCGCTCAAGCCGGCCACGCCGATCGAGCCGTACGAGGACCTGCTCCCCGAGCTGGACATGCTGCTGATCATGACCGTGGAGCCCGGCTTCGGCGGTCAGGCGTTCCTGGACATCATGCTGCCGAAGATCCGCCGGACCCGGGAGCTGATCTCCCGGCACGGTCTGGAGATGTGGCTCCAGGTGGACGGCGGGGTGTCGGCGTCCACGATCGAGCGGTGTGCGGAGGCCGGCGCGGACGTGTTCGTGGCCGGTTCGGCGGTCTACGGCGCGGACGACCCGGCGAAGGCGGTGCGCGAACTGCGCGCGCAGGCCGAGTCCGCGACGGCCGCGGCCGGCTGGGGCTGCGCCCACTGACGCCACCGTCACAGGGGCGCCCGCGTGATCGCCGCGGGCGCCGGCGCCGCACGTGGTGTGCGGGGAGCGCGCACCGATCCCCGTACGCCGGTGTTTCTTGGTGTTGCCGCTACCGGGTGTTCACGACGGCCGGGGCGGTGATGGTCCCCGACCACCTCGGGTTTCTGCAAGGATGAGCAAAGACTCGATCAGGTGCGCACAAGGGGAGAATCTCGTGGTTGCCAGCCGCCCGCAGTCCGCAATGGGCCCCGCCGAGCTGGTGCAGGCCGCGGCCATGGCCCGCCGCTTCTATCTGGAGGGCAAGTCCAAGATCCAGATCGCCGAGGAGTTCGGCGTCAGCCGCTTCAAGGTCGCCCGGGTGCTGGAGACGGCGCTGGAGCGTGACCTCGTACGGATCGAGATCCGGGTTCCCGCGGAGCTGGACGCCGAGCGTTCGGACGCGCTGCGGGCCCGTTACGGCCTGCGGCACGCGGTCGTGGTGGAGTCGCCCGCCGACGCCACCGACGACGCCCCCGACCCGGAGAACCTCGGCGAGGTCGCGGCCGACCTGCTCGGCGAACTGGTCACCGAGGGCGATGTGCTGGGCCTGGCCTGGGGCCGGTCCACCATCCACATGGCGGCCGCGCTGCACCGCCTCCCACCGTGCACGGTCGTCCAGCTGACCGGCGTGTACGACGCGGGCACCGCGGACCGCGGCTCGGTCGAGGCGGTACGCCGGGCGGCCGACGTCTCCGGCGGCGAGGCACACCCGATCTACGCGCCGATGCTGCTGCCCGACTCGGCGACGGCCGCCGCGCTGCGCGGCCAGACCGGCATCGCCCGCGCGTTCGAGTACTTCGACAAGGTCACCGTCGCCTGTGTCTCCATCGGCTCCTGGGCGCCGGGCATCTCCACCGTCTACGACATGCTCTCGGAGCAGGAGCGGGAGCACTACGCCTCGCTGGGCGCCGCCGCCGAGATGTCCGCGCACCTCTTCGACGCCGACGGCCGCCGCATCGGGCGGGACCTGGGCGAGCGGTGCATCACGGTCGAGGCGGACCGGCTGCGGCGCATCCCCGAGGTCGTGGCCATCGCGGGCGGCCGGCAGAAGGCGGCGGCGATCGGCGCGGTGCTGCGGTCCGGGCTGGTGACCAGTCTGGTCACGGACACGGCCGCCGCCGATCACCTGCTGCTGGAGACCGGACCCGGCCCGCGTCCGGCGCTGGAGCGGGCGGACCCGGACGGGGCCTGAGTCCCGGGGCGGACGGGCCTGAGTCCCGGGGCGGGCGCGCCTGAGCGGGCGCACTCCGGGCGGGCCTGAGCCCCGGTCGGGCGGGCGGCCCGTTCCCGTACCGGCCGCCGACCGATCGCACGTCAGCCGCCGTCCGCCCGGTACCGGCCAGCTAAGTGATCTTGTACGGGGTGCGGGCGCGCACCCCGTGCCGGGCTGTGACAGCATCGGCGCATGGTGATCCGCTCCGCTCCCCGCGCGGCCGCCGGCGTACTCGCTGCGCTGCTGGCCTGCCTGCTGCTGTTGGTGTCCGGCTGCTCCGGAGGCGGCGGTGGACAGGGGAGCGCGAAGTCCACGCACGGGGCGCCCTCGGCGAGCGCCGCCGCGCCGGACTGGGCCGAGGGCATGGCGACCGTACCGGCCGCGAAGCTGCCCGAGCAGGCCCGCGACACGCTGCGGCTGATCGACGCGCGCGGCCCGTTCCCGTACCCCAAGGACGGCACTGTCTTCGGCAACCACGAGCGGCGGCTGCCCAAGCAGAAGCGCGGCTACTACCACGAGTACACGGTCCGCACCCCGGGGTCGAAGGACCGCGGCGCGCGGCGGATCGTCACCGGCGACCGCCACGAGACGTACTACACCGACGACCACTACCGGACCTTCAAGGCGGTGCTCCGATGACGGCTCCCGTGCCCCGGCCGCTCGCGGCGGTGCTCGACGGCAGTACACCCCCCGGGGTCGTGCCCTGGCCGCACGACCGGCCCGCGCAGGAAGCGCTGGACGCCGCGCGCGCGGCCGGCTGGCACGGTGCGCTGCTCGACCTCGAAGGCGTCTCCGGCAAGGCGGAGTTCATGGACCGCTGCGCGCGGGCCCTGCGGCTGCCGGACTGGTTCGGCCGCAACTGGGACGCGCTCGCGGACTGCCTCACCGACCTGTCGTGGTGCCCTGCCGACCGTGGCCGGGTGCTGGTGGTGTGCGGCTGGCAGCAGTACGCGTCCGCCGCGCCCGACGACTGGAGCGTCGCGGAGGAGGTCATCGCGGACGCGGTGGGCTTCTGGCGCGACACGGACACCGGGCTGGTCGTCGTGATGGCGCGGGGCCGGGAGCCGGGGGCGCGGACGGCGTGACATACGGGGGCGGGGGCCGGCGCGGCGCGGGGCTCGGCAGTGGGACGAGGACGCGGCTGGTGGCGGGTGTGGCGGCGCTGCTGACAGTCGCCGCCGGGCTCGGCGTCCGGGCCGGCGCGGCCCGGGTGGGGCTGGGGCCCGAGGTGGCCAAGTACGCGGGCGA
The DNA here is from genome assembly GCF_040646595.1 of Streptomyces sp. NPDC045470. Taxonomy (NCBI): domain Bacteria; kingdom Bacillati; phylum Actinomycetota; class Actinomycetes; order Kitasatosporales; family Streptomycetaceae; genus Streptomyces; species Streptomyces sp. NPDC045470. The sequence goes on along the minus strand of NZ_JBEZAN010000015.1, from coordinate 37,008 downwards.
CGCGCTGTACACCGTGCTGGTCCAGGCGGTGGTGGTGCTGGCGGTGCCGCGCATCCGGCCGCCAGTCGCGGCCGCGGTGGCGCTGGCCTTCAGCTGGGCGGTGGAGTTCGCGCAGCTCAGCGACGTACCGGCGGAGCTTTCCCGGCGCAGCGTGGTGGCCCGCCTGGTGCTCGGCTCGACCTTCAACGCGCCGGACCTGCTCTGGTACGCGGTGGGCGCGGCGGCCGCGTGGGCGGTGCACGGGTGGCTGCGGGCCCGGCGCCGTACCGGGACGTACTGAGCCGGAAGCCGCGGCCCGCCACCACGAAACGCGCCCGCTCCCGAGCCGCCTCCCGTGCCCGCGCCCGCACCCGCGAGGTTTCACCCGCCCACCGCCGGGCACCGAGGTGCGGCGGGAGGTGACGCGGTGGCCGAGGTGCTGCTCCTACTGGCGGCGTTGGCGCTCACGCTGGCCTGTGCCGTGTTCGTCGCGGCGGAGTTCTCGCTGACGACGGTCGAGCGCAGCGCGGTGGAGCGCGCGGTCGAGGAGGGGGAGCGGGGCGCGGAAGGGGTGCTGGGCGCCGTCCGCGCGCTCGCGTTCCAACTGTCCGGCGCCCAGTTGGGCATCACCGTGACCTCCCTGGTCATCGGCATGCTCGCGGAACCGTCCCTGGCGGCGCTGCTGCGCGGCCCGCTCACGGCGGCCGGGCTGCCCGGCACGGTGGCCCCGGGCGTCGCGTCCGCGCTCGGTGTCGGTGTGTCCACGGTGGTGCTGATGGTGGCCGGCGAACTGGTGCCCAAGAACTGGGCGATCTCCCGGCCGCTGGTCGTGGCCCGGATCGTGGCCGGGCCGCTGCGTGCCTTCAGCGCGCTGTTCGCCCCGTTCATCCGCCATCTGAACCAGTCCGCCAACCGGCTCGTACGCCGCTTCGGACTGGAACCCACCGAGGAGCTGGAGTCCTCCCGCGGCCCGGCCGAACTGGTCTCCCTGGCCCGCTACTCGGCGCAGGAGGGCGCGCTGCCGGCCGACTCGGCCGAGCTGTTCGTCCGCACCCTGCACCTGAGCGAGCTGACCGCGCAGAGCGTCATGACGCCGCGGGTGGAGGTACGGGCTCTGGAGGCGCACGCCACGGCGGCCGACGCGGCCACGCTGACCCTGGCCACCGGACTGTCCCGGTTCCCCGTGTACCGCGGCGGCCTGGACGAGGTCGCCGGCACCGTGCACATCCGCGACGTCCTCGCCCTCACCCCGGAGCGGCGGGCCGCCACCCCCGTCGCGGAGCTGGCCACCGAGCCCGTGCTCGTACCGGAGTCGCTGCCCGTCGACCGGCTGCTGGACCGGCTGCGCACGGTCCGCACCATGGCCGTGGTGATCGACGAGTACGGCGGTACGGCCGGGATCGTCACCCTGGAGGACATCGTCGAGGAGATCGTCGGCGACGTACGGGACGAGCACGACCCGGCGGCGGGCCCCGACCTGCTGCGGACCGGGGCGCGCACCTGGGAGGCGGACGGCGGGGTACGCCTGGACGGGCTGGCCGGGATCGGCCTGGCGGCGCCCGACGGGCCGTACGAGACGCTCGCGGGGCTGCTGGCCACCCGGCTGGGCCGGATTCCGGAGCCCGGCGACGAGGTGGGGGTGGCGGGCGGCTGGCGCCTGACGGTCCTGGCGGCGCGTCGGCACCGGGCGGAGCGGGTACGGGTGACGGCGCCCGCGGGCTCGTCCTCGTCGGGCGCCCGGGCCGCCGACGGGGGAGGGGAGCGGCCGTGACCGCCGTGCAACTGGCCGTCGCCGTCCTGACGTTGTTCAGCAACGCCTTCTTCGTCGGCGGCGAATTCGCGATGATCTCCGTACGGCGCAGCCAGATCGAACCGCGCGCCAAGGCCGGTGACCGGCGGGCCGGCCGGGTGCTGTGGGGACTGGAACACCTCTCCGAGATGCTCGCCACCGCCCAACTGGGCGTCACCGCCTCCTCGCTGGTCCTCGGCGCGATGGCGGAACCGGCCATCGCCCACCTCGCCGAGCCCGCCTTCGAGGCGCTGCACGTCCCGCACGGGCTGGTCCACCCGATCGCGTTCGTCCTGGCCCTGTCCCTGGCCACATATCTGCACATGCTCGTCGGCGAGATGGTCCCCAAGAACGTCGCCCTGGCCGCGCCGGAGCACGCCGCGCTGCTGCTGGGGCCGCCGTTGGTGGCCCTCACCCGCGCGCTGCGGCCCGTCGTCGTGAGCATCAACGCCCTCGCCAACGCCCTGCTGCGGCTCTTCCGGACCGAGCCCAGGAACGAGGTCGCCGCCGCGTTCACCGACGAGGAACTCGCCCGTATCGTCCAGGAGTCCCGCCATGCCGGGCTGCTCTCGGACACCGGCGGCGAGCGGCTGCGGGACGCGCTCGCGCTCGGGCGGCGGCCGGTCGGCAAGCTGCTCGTCCCGCTGGCGGAGATGGTCACCGTCGACCGGGACGTCACCCCGGACGAGCTGGAACGCACCGCGGCCCGCGCCGGTTTCTCCCGGCTGCCGGTCACCGGACCGGCCGGTACCGTCCTCGGCTACCTCCACATCAAGGACACCCTCGGCGTCACCGACCGGGACCGGCCGTTCCCCCGCGACGCGCTGCGCCCGATGCCGCGGGTCGGCTGCGGTACGCCGCTGGACGACACCCTGACCGCGATGCGGACGGCCGGCACCCAACTGGCCGCCGTCAGCGGTGCGCAGGGCGTGGTGCTGGGCTTCGTCACCATGACGGACGTGCTGGACGAGCTGGTGGGCCCGCCGGAACGGGCCCGGCGCCGGCGGGGTGACCGGGAACTGTGACCGGACCGCGGACCGGGAGTCATGACACGAAGGGGAGTTGTGGCAGGGCCGGGAATCGTGGCAGGGCCGGGGGCGTGACAGGCCGGGGATCGCGGCAGGGCCGGTGCGTCCGCGCAGCGGCCCGGGCACCGCGGGGATCAGTCGGACACCGCCGCGGACGGCGAAGGGCGGCCGGCCGGTTTCCGCGGCCCACCAGGAGGCTCGGCACTCGTACGGGTGATGGCGGGCGGGGTGCGGCCGTGGTGCTGCCGGGGCATGCTCGGCTCCAGCTCGACCAGGACGAGCGCGACGTCGTCGTCCTGGGCACCGTGGGTGTGCCGGCACATCGTCGACAGCACCGCCTCGATCGCGTCGTTGAGATCGGGCAGTGAGCAGGCGGGCAGCAGACCGGCCAGGTCGAGCATCGTGCCGTCGGGGTCGCGGGCCTCGGCGAGGCCGTCGGTGTAGAGCAGCAGCCGGTCGCCGGGGGCCAGCTCCACCTCCTGCACGCGCGGCAGCGGCAGCAGCCCGATGGGGGTGGTCGGCTCGGACGGGGTGAGCAGGACGGGCGGGCCGGCGGCGGGCAGGTGCAGGGGCGGGTGGTGGCCGCAGTTGACGAGCCGGAGCCGGCCGGGGGATATCTCGGCGATCACAGCGGTGATGAAGTCCTCCGGCCCGAGGTCGTCGATGAGCCGCCGGTCGACCTCCTCGGCCACCTCGGCGAGGTTGCTGCGGGTGTAGGCGCAGTCGCGGAAGTGCCCTATGGCAGCGGCGGACAGGCGTACGGCCTCCAGACCCTTGCCGCGCACGTCGCCGATCAGCACCCGCAAGCCGCTGGGGGTGTCGGCGAAGGCGTACAGGTCGCCGCCGATGACGGCGCGGGGCGCGGCGGAACGGTAGCGGGCGCAGACCGAGGCCCCGCTGACCCGGAACGAGGTGGGCCGCAGGATGGCGCGCTGGGCCGCGGCCGCCACCCCGGCGAGCTGGTTGTCCAGGGCGGCCTGCCGGTCGGAGGTCCAGGTCGCGTAGGCAGCGGCGGCGGCGAGCACGGTCAGGGACAGCAACTGGTCGGTGCGGCCCAAGGTGTGCTCGCGTGCGGCGACGGCCACGCCCAGGAGCAGGGCGGTGAACGAGACCACGGCCGTGCACGCGCCTTCCAGTCTCGTCGCCGCCACCAGTGGGCCCACCAGCAGCAGCCCGGCCAGGCTGACGTCGGGGCCCAGTGCCAGGTCGCAGGCGGCGACGGCGGCCCCCGCCACGGCCGTGAGCAGCAGCAGGGCGCCCTGTCGGACTTCGCGCATGTCCTCCCCTTCCCCCACGGCCGATACGGCTGTGCCCGGCCCGGCCGGGCACCACCGCGCGTCGCGGTTACTGTACGTATCCATATGCGAAGTGTTCGCCCAGGCGCTCGGTGGCCCGGCGGTCGCACCGGATGGACACCCGAAGCGGCCTGTACACGGTTCTACCCACCTGCTGGCCAGCAAGAACCTCCCGGTCCGTCATATGGTCACATCGGTTTCGAACCGCAGGTGGCCGGCCGTCCGCACCGACGAAGACCAGCCATTTCGATTACCGTGCGTCACGAAGTGGCGTTCCGTGAGAGAGCGCCGCGCGGTGTCCGGCGCCGTCCCGGGAGGGGTGCGTGGCGGGGTCGAGGGAACACCGGTTCGCCCCCGACCGGATTCATCAGGGATGATGTCCTAGGAGCCGCATCCTGACCGGTGCCGGTTCGGAAGCTGACTCCCCACCCGCCCGAGCAGTGAACCCGCAGGTGAGAGAGCCAGTATGAAGTTTCTGAACGATGCCAAGCCGCCGTACGACCTGACGTACGACGATGTGTTCATGGTGCCCGGCCGCTCCGCGGTGGGCTCCCGTCAGGGCGTGGACCTGTCCTCGCCGGACGGCACCGGTACGACCATCCCGCTGGTGGTCGCCAACATGACCGCCATCGCCGGCCGCCGGATGGCCGAGACCGTGGCCCGCCGCGGCGGCATGGTCGTCATCCCGCAGGACATCCCGATCGAGGTCGTCGCCGACGTCGTCGGCTGGGTCAAGCGCCGCCACCTGGTCCTGGACACGCCGATCGTGCTGTCCCCGGTCGCCACCGTCGCCGACGCCCTGTCGCTGCTGCCCAAGCGGGCGCACGGCGCCGGCATCGTCGTGGAGGGCGGCCGCCCCGTCGGCATCGTCACCGAGCACGACCTGACCGGCGTGGACCGCTTCACCCAGGTCTCCGAGGTCATGTCCAAGGACCTGCTGGTCCTGGACGCGGACATCGACCCCCGCGAGGCGTTCAACCGGCTCGACGCCGCCAACCGCAAGCTGGCCCCGGCGGTCGACGCGGACGGCATGCTGGCGGGCATCCTGACCCGTAAGGGCGCCCTTCGCGCGACCCTCTACACGCCCGCCACGGACGCCGACGGCAAGCTGCGCATCGCCGCCGCCGTGGGCATCAACGGCGATGTGGCCGGCAAGGCCGAGGCGCTGCTGGCGGCCGGTGTGGACACCCTCGTGGTGGACACCGCGCACGGCCACCAGGAGTCCATGATCAGCGCGGTCAAGGCCGTCCGGGCGCTCGACCCGCAGGTGCCGATCGTGGCCGGCAACATCGTCGCCGCCTCGGGCGTACGGGACCTGATCGAGGCCGGCGCGGACATCATCAAGGTCGGTGTGGGCCCGGGCGCCATGTGCACCACCCGCATGATGACCGGCGTGGGCCGCCCGCAGTTCTCCGCCGTCCTGGAGTGTGCCGCCGAGGCGAAGAAGTTCGGCAAGCACGTCTGGGCGGACGGCGGCGTGCGCCACCCGCGCGACGTGGCGATGGCGCTGGCCGCGGGCGCGTCCAACGTCATGATCGGCTCCTGGTTCGCCGGTACGTACGAGTCGCCCGGCGACCTCCAGCACACCGCCGACGGCCGTCCGTACAAGGAGAGCTTCGGCATGGCCTCGGCGCGTGCGGTCCGCAACCGCACGAGTGAGGAGTCGGCGTACGACCGGGCGCGCAAGGGCCTGTTCGAGGAGGGCATCTCCACCTCGCGGATGTTCGTCGACCCGGCCCGCCCCGGCGTCGAGGACCTGATCGACTCGATCATCGCGGGCGTCCGCAGCTCCTGCACGTACGCGGGCGCCGCCTCCCTGGAGGAGTTCGCCGAGAAGGCCGTCGTCGGCGTGCAGAGCGCCGCGGGCTACGCGGAGGGCAAGCCGCTGCACGCCAGCTGGAGCTGATCCGCCGCCCGCCAGGGCACCGGCCGTCCGGCCCCGCACCGAGTGCTTCGGTGCGGGGCCGGACGCGTTGACGGGAGGGGCCGGCCGGGAACGTCCGACCGGTGAGATTTGTCGTTTGTGCGCAACGAACGACCGTTCCGTGACAAGGTGCGCAACGAAAATTCACTGTTGCGCAAGGAACCTGCATTACGGCAGCTCACACGCGCCCCGTACAGTCAGGCGCTGTACGTGGAGTGGCGGGGACCGCCTGCTCGGCGGTTCCCCCCTTTCTGGCACGGGTCGTTTCGGCGTACCCGCACCCGGGAACCCCTGGCGGTCGTCCGCCACCGTGACCGGCAGCGATAAGGAGCCACCCCAGTGTTGGAGCACGGCGCAGCCCCGCCCTCGGCGGGCAGCGATTCCCGGCCCCCCTCTCCTTCCGGAGGGCTCGGCACCCGGCTGATGCGGCGCAAGCCCGTCGAGCGGCTGGTGGCCGAGGGCGGCCAGGGCGAGGGCGGCACCCTGCGCCGCTCGCTGGGCATGTGGCAGCTGACCATGATCAGCATCGGTGCGACGCTGGGTACCGGCATCTTCGTCGTGCTCGGCGAAGCGGTGCCCAAGGCCGGTCCGGCCGTCATCATCTCGTTCGTCATCGCCGGCGTCACCGCGCTGTTCTCCGCGCTGTCCTACGCGGAGCTGGCGGGCTCCATCCCGGTCTCCGGCTCGTCGTACTCCTACGCCTACGCCACCCTCGGCGAGCTGGTCGCCTGGGTCTGCGGCTGGTGTCTGATCCTGGAGTACGGCGTCTCCGTCGCGGCCGTCGCCGTCGGCTGGGGCGAGTACCTCAACGAGCTGCTGTCCGGCACGATCGGCGTCACCATCCCCGCCGCGCTGTCCGCGCCGCCGGGCGACGGCGGCATCTTCAACCTGCCGGCGCTGATCGTCGTCATGCTCGCCATGGTCTTCCTGCTGGGCGGCGCCAAGGAGAGCGCCCGCGCCAACGCGATCATGGTGACCGTCAAGATCATCGCGCTGCTGCTGTTCTGCGGCGTCGCCGTCCAGGGCATCTCCTCCGGCAACTACGCCAACTTCATGCCGCTGGGCATCGCCGGCGTCAGCGGCGCCGGAGCCACCCTCTTCTTCTCCTACATCGGCTTCGACGCCGCCTCCACCGCGGGCGAGGAGGCCAAGAACCCGCAGCGCGACCTGCCGCGCGCGATCATGCTGTCGCTCATCATCGTGACCGCGCTGTACTGCCTGGTCGCGGCGGTCGCCGTGGGAGCCAAGCCCTGGAAGGGCTTCGAGGGCTCGGAGGCCGCGCTCGCCGGGATCATGAAGGAGGTCACCGGGCAGGGCTTCTGGTCCGTGCTGCTGGCCGCCGGTGCCGTCATCGCCATCGCCAGCGTCGTGCTGACGGTGCTGTACGGGCAGACCCGCATCCTGTTCGCGATGTCCCGCGACGGCCTGGTGCCGAAGGTGTTCTCCAAGGTCCACCCGAAGACCGGCGCCCCGCGCGCCAACACCGTGATCGTCTCGCTGTTCTGCGGCATCCTGGCCGCCGCCGTTCCGCTCGGCCAGCTCGCCGACGCCACCAGCATCGGCACGCTCTTCGCCTTCGCGCTGGTCAACATCGCGGTGATCGTGCTGCGCTTCACCAAGCCGGACATGCCGCGTACGTTCCGTACGCCGCTGGCACCGGTCTTCCCGGCGATCGGTTTCCTGCTGTGCCTGTACATGATGGGCAGCCTCGGCCCGGTCACCTGGGTGGTCTTCGGTGTCTGGATGGTCGTCGGGCTCGTGGTCTACTTCGTCTACGGCATCCGCCGGTCCCGATTGGCCACCGCAGAGAAGTGATCCACCCGCAGTGCGACAGATGAACGAACTCGACCAGCGCATCGTCCATGCCCTGGCGGAGGACGCCCGCCGCTCCTACGCCGACATCGGGGCGGAGGTCGGGCTCTCCGCCCCGGCGGTCAAACGCCGGGTGGACCGGCTGCGCGCCGAAGGCGCCATCACCGGGTTCACGGTACGGGTCGACCCGGCGGCGCTGGGCTGGGAGACCGAGGGGTTCATCGAGCTGTTCTGCCGCCGCAACACCTCACCGGACTCCATCCACCGGGGCCTGTCGCGCTACCCCGAAGTGGCGTCCGCCTCCACCGTCACCGGTGAGGCGGACGCCATCGTCCAGGTCTTCGCCTCCGACATGCGGCACTTCGAACGGGTGCTGGAACGCATCGCGGGCGAGCCCTTCGTGGAACGCACCAAGTCGGTCCTGGTCCTCTCCCCGCTGCTGCGCCGCTTCAGTTCGGGGTCACCGGGCTGAGGGGCGGGGACCGGACCGCCGCGGCCGGCCCAGGGGCCGTGCGGCGCTGCCGCCCCCGTTCAGACGCTCAGCATGGTGAGCGCGCCGCCCAGGGCGAGCAGTCCGCAGATGCCGAGGTTGACGAGCTTGTAGGAGAGGAAGACCGCGGCGAACTCGCGGATGGTGGCGCTCGGCCAGAAGTACGCGGCGGTGGGAGCCCCGACGACCTGGCCGTTGACGCCGGCGCGGCGGGCCAGGATGGCGGCGCGCAGGACGTGGTAGTTGTTCGTGACGATCACGCACCGGTGGTCCGGCACCGCCTGCTCCATGATCTTCTTGCTGAACGCCAGGTTCTCCTCCGTGGTCCTGGACTGTTCCTCGCACAGGATCCGGTCCGCGGGGAAGCCGCGCTCGACCAGGTAGTCGGCCATCGCCCGGGCCTCCGGGAGCTGTTCGTCGGGGCCCTGGCCGCCGGAGGTGAGCAGCATCGGCGGGTTGCCGCGCCGCGCCTGGCGCTCGTACACCGCACGCCCCCGCTCCAGCCGGTTCGCCAGCAGCGGCGGTACGCGCGTGCCGCCGATCAGCCCGGAGCCCAGCACCACCACGAAGTCGGCGTTGCGGCGCACCCGCAGCCGCCCGTAGAGGAACGCGTAGCCGACGAAGCACAGGAAGAGGAAGGACACATAGCCGACGACCAGCAGCGTGGTGCCGGCGAGCGCCACCAGGGTGCGCGACCCGGTGGCGAGGGCTGTGATCAGCAGCGCGATGACCCCGAAGATGCCCAGTCCGGCCAGCAGCGACAGCAGGTTCGCCAGGCTCCGGCCCTCCTTGCGGATCATCTTCACGCCGTTGAGGATCAGGAAGACCCCGAGGACGAGGACGCCGAGCGACGGCAGCAGCAGGATGAGCACGGTGACCGCCACGGCGGCCACCGTGGGCATCCGCTGCACCTGCATGAGCAGTGCCGGCACCAGGAAGACGACGGTCAGACCGAGGTAGACGGCGTTGCTGAAGCGGCGTCGGTCGCGCAGCACACCGATCGCGAACAGGACGAAGAACAGGGCCGGTAGGGCATACGCGAGCATGAACACATCGTAGCCAGGCCGATCATGTGTTCGGCGTCGTTCGCGGCAGGTACCGGGCCCTGGACGAGGGGTGGCAGGTCCGCTCGGCGCACGGGCTCGTCCCACGGGACGACGGTGAAGTCACCGCGCTCCACCGTCTCGAACGGTGCCGCACTGACGCACCGGGGCAGATCCTTGGTGGTGGCGGGGCCCGGGGTGGCGGCCCAGTCTGTAGCCCAGCCGGTCGGCGCCGCCCCGGCCGACGGTGTTGCGGACGTCGTGGACGTCGCGGACGGAGAACCCGACCCGCTCGCCCTTGAGTCCGGGAATATCGGTCTCGGTGACGATGCCGCCGGTCGTCGCGGCTTTCCCGCCGGTCACCAGGCAGTCGATACGGCCCCTGGCCCAGCCGCTGTCCGTCCTGCCGACGTGCCGGAACCCGAAGGTGCCGCGCGCGTCGCCGGGTGTCCGGTCCCGGCGGAAACGCGCGTCGAAGGAGCAGCGGACGTCGTCGCCGTCGAGGCGGCGGAGTTTCGCCGACCCGGTGAGCCGTGGGCCGTCGGGCTGGTGGGCGGCGCTCCGCGCGGCGGCCGCGGGCGGTGCCGGGTGCGCCGCGCCGGGCGGGGGCACGGCGAGCGCGGAGCCGCCCGCGCCCGTTGCCGGCAGGACCGCCGCCGAGACGGCGAGGGCCCGGAGGTGTCTGCGGGTGGTGGCGCGTGGGGCGGTGCGATGCGTGCGGGTGCTGTGGCGGTGGACAGAACGGTGCATGACGGACCCTCCCCGGCTGGAATCGTCAGCGTTCACCCGGCTTTTCCGGGCGCCTCGTGCGATGTCGTCCGGCCGTGGGCGCCACATCGGACCCGGGGCGACCCCGGCTCCGCCGTGCGGCGGGCCGGGATGAGGCCGGAGGATGACTACTCGGCCCGAACGACGCGCGAGTGCCGCCTCACGGGCCCCTGCGTCACCCGCCGCACCGTACGGCGCAACGAATCGCCGTACCGGCCGTACAACACGCAACGAAATACCCGGCCGCACGCAATGGTGACGCCTTGTACGCGCGGTTCGGCGAACCGTACCGTCTAGGCGTCCCGCCGATCGCCGGGCCGCCGCGGCGCCGGAGCGCCCGAACCGGCCGGCCGGTCCGCCCAGTCGTGTCCTCCGAGGGGTCCCATGTCGTCGCTGCGCACCGCCCTGCTCCAAAGTTCGGGACGGCCCGGTGACGTCGCGTACAACCTGAAGGCCGTCGAGGACGCGGCCCGCGAGGCGGCGGCGGGCGGCGCCGGACTGCTGGTCTGCCCGGAGCTGTTCCTGACCGGCTACGCCATCGGCGAGGACCTGCACCGGCTCGCCGAGCCGGCCGACGGCCCGGCCGCGCGGACCGTCTCCCGAATAGCCGCCGAGCACGGCATCGCGGTGCTCTACGGCTACCCCGAGCGCGACGGCGCGGCGGTGTACAACGCGATCCAGCTCATCGCCCCCGAGGGGCGTAGGATGGTGAACTACCGTAAAACGCACCTTTTTGGATGTTTCGAGCGTGATTGGTTCACCCCCGGGGACGATCCGGTCGTCCAGGCGGAACTGGGCGGCCTGCGGCTCGGCCTGATGATCTGCTACGACGTGGAGTTCCCGGAGAACGTCCGCGCGCACGCGCTGGCCGGCACCGACCTGCTGCTGGTGCCCACCGCCCAACTGCACCCCTTCCAGTTCGTCGCCGAGTCGCTCGTGCCGGTACGGGCCTTCGAGAACCAGCTCTACATCGCCTACGTCAACCGGGTCGGCCCGGAAGGCGATTTCGAGTTCGTCGGCCTGAGCTGTCTGGCCGGTCCGGACGGGACCGTACGCGCCCGCGCCGGACGCGGCGAGGAGCTGGTGTCCGGCGACGTCGACGCCGGTCTCCTCAAGCGGTCGCGGGAGGACAATCCGTACCTCGCCGACCGGCGCCCCGGCCTCTACGGCTCGCTCACCTGATCTCCGCACCGGCCTGAAGGACCCCGCGGCGGCGCCACCGCGCCGCTCGCGCGCCTGCCCGCGCGCACCCGCACCCCCCTCATGTACCTGCCTGCAAGGAGCCCGAACCGATGACCGTGCCCACCGCCGCCCACCACGCGGACGCCCAGCCGCCCGTCACCATGTTCGGGCCGGACTTCCCGTACGCGTACGACGACTTCCTCGCCCACCCGGCGGGTCTCGGCCAGGTGCCCGCGACCGAGCACGGCAAGGAGGTCGCCGTCATCGGCGGCGGTCTGTCCGGCATCATCACCGCCTACGAGCTGATGAAGATGGGCCTCAGGCCCGTCGTCTACGAGGCGGACCAGATAGGCGGCCGGCTGCGCACCGTCGGCTTCGAGGGCTGCGACCCGGGACTGACCGCGGAGATGGGCGCCATGCGCTTCCCGCCGTCCTCCACCGCGCTCCAGCACTACATCGACCTGGTGGGCCTGGAGACCAAGCCGTTCCCCAACCCGCTCGCGCCCGACACCCCGTCGACCGTCGTCGACCTCAAGGGCGAGACGCACTACGCGCGCACCGTCGAGGACCTGCCCGAGGTCTACACCCAGGTCATGGACGCCTGGAACGCCTGCCTGGAGGAGGGCGCGGACTTCTCCGACATGAACCGCGCCATCCGTGAGCGCGACGTCCCGCGCATCCGGGAGATCTGGGCGCGGCTGGTCGAGAAGCTCGACAACCAGACCTTCTACGGCTACCTCTGCGACTCCAGCGCCTTCACGTCCTTCCGGCACCGCGAGATCTTCGGCCAGGTCGGCTTCGGCACCGGCGGCTGGGACACCGACTTCCCCAACTCCATCCTGGAGATCCTGCGCGTCGTCTACACCGAGGCCGACGATCACCACCGCGGCATCGTCGGCGGCAGCCAGCAGCTCCCGCTGCGGCTGTGGGAGCGCGCCCCGGAGAAGATCATCCACTGGGCGCCGGGCACCTCGCTGTCCTCCCTGCACGACGGCACGCCGCGTCCGGCGGTCACCCGGCTGCACCGCACGGCGGGCAACCGGATCACCGTCACCGACGCGAGCGGCGACATCCGTACGTACGAGGCGGCCGTGTTCACCGCCCAGTCCTGGATGCTGCTGTCGAAGATCGCCTGTGATGACGCGCTGTTCCCCATCGACCACTGGACGGCGATGGAGCGCACCCACTACATGGAGTCGTCCAAGCTGTTCGTGCCGGTGGACCGGCCGTTCTGGCTGGACAAGGCCGTCGACGACGAGGGCAACGAGACCGGGCGGGACGTGATGAGCATGACGCTCACCGACCGGATGACCCGCGGCACCTACCTGCTGGACGACGGCCCGGACAAGCCGGCCGTCATCTGCCTCTCCTACACGTGGTGCGACGACAGCCTGAAGTGGCTGCCGCTGAACGCCAACGACCGGATGGAGGTCATGCTCAAGTCGCTCTCGGAGATCTACCCGAAGGTCGACATCAGGAAGCACATCATCGGCAACCCGGTGACCGTCTCCTGGGAGAACGAGCCGTACTTCATGGGCGCGTTCAAGGCCAACCTGCCGGGCCACTACCGCTACCAGCGGCGCCTGTTCACCCACTTCATGCAGGACCGGCTGCCCGAGGACAAGCGCGGCCTCTTCCTCGCGGGCGACGACATCTCCTGGACGGCGGGCTGGGCCGAGGGCGCCGTGCAGACCGCGCTGAACGCGGTCTGGGGCGTGATGACGCAGTTCGGCGGCAGCACGGACCCGGCCAACCCCGGGCCGGGCGACGTGTACGACGAGATCGCGCCGGTCGAGCTGCCGGAGGACTGAGAGCGACCGGGCCGCTGCCGCGGGGCCGCGTACGGTACGCCGCACGCGGCCCCGTCAGCCCAGCGGTGTCAGCAGGCAGCGGCCCACCAGACCGACGCCCGCCCCGAGCTGCTCGGCGAACTCCTGTGCCGTCTCGGGCAGCCCGCGCAGGCTCCACAGCACCCGCGCCGCCGCCCACGCGCCGTCCCGGGCCATGTCCAGGCTCCAGGAACCGGCGAGGTGGGTGAGCGGGTCGGCGACGTCCAGCAGGTCGGGGCCGGGCATCAGGCTCTCCCGGATGCGTTCCTCCATGCCCGCCAGCAGGTCGCCGACCCGGTCGAAGTCCGCCGCGAGACCGGCCGGTTCGCACTCCAGGACGCGGCAGGTGTCCACGACGGCCAGCGCCAGGTCGTGGCCGATGTGGGCGTTGATGCCCGCCAGCGCGAACTGCAACGGCCGCACGCCGGGGTGGCGGCGTAGCTGGAAGACCGGGCGCCAGCAGGCCGGTACGGTCAGGCCGGCGCCGGTCGCGTCCACCGCGGCGAGGTAGCGCCGGGCGAAGACCGCGTTCAGTTCGCCCGCCGCCGACGGGTCCTGGAAACCGCCCGTGCCGAGCCGCCGGGCGATCTCCTCGGTGACGGACAGGTACACCCGGTTGAAGACGGCGATGCCGTCGGCGGGCGGGAGGGTGGCCTCCAGCGCCCGCATCCGCGCCAGGACCGCGGCGACGGGGGCCGGGGGCGCGGGGGCCTGCGGGGGGACCGAGCCCGGCCGGGCCGCGCGGGCGGCCGTTCCGGTCTGCGGGCCGCCCGGGACCTGCTGAGTCGTCGTCATCCGCACAGCGTGGCAGCCGGGCGCGTACCGGGGCGGCGGGCCGGTGACGGTTGACCGGATCGGGGTAATCCGCGGCGCCCTCTTGCCCGTACGGCGCCGGTTCGCCGATCACTGTTCAACCAAAACCCCACCGACACTCGTCCGAAGTGATTATTTTCGGCCTTCGACGAAGCGGTCCGTCCTGCCAAGGGACCGCTCTCCCTCGGAGGTTGAAGATGTCCCGAAGATTTGCCGCCGCCCTGTCCGCCTCGGCCATGACCGTGACCGCTCTGGTGGCGGCCGCGGCCCCGGCGCAGGCCGTCCCCGCCGACAGGTCCAAGGTGCTGGCGGGCTGGACGCAGACCGACGCCGGCAGCTACAGCGGCTGGCTGGCGGCCCGCGGCAACCAGGGGAAGTGGGCGGCGTACCAGTTCGACTGGAGCACCGACTACTGCACCAAGTCGCCCGACAACCCCTTCGGCTTCCCGTTCGAAACGTCCTGCGCGCGCCACGACTTCGGCTACCGCAACTACAAGAAGGCCGGTACCTTCGCCGCGAACAAGCCACGCCTGGACAGCGCGCTGTACGCGGACCTCAAGCGGGTCTGCGCCAAGTACAGCGGCGCGAAGAAGACCTCGTGCGACGCGCTCGCCTGGACGTACTACGAGGCGGTCAAGAACCTCGGCTGAGCCGGGGCCTCACTCCGTCGGCTCCGGCTTCTCCGGCCCGTCCGGGGCCGACGGCTCGTGGGGCGCGTCCTCCTCGTCGTACGCGCTGGTGCCCTCGTCGAGCAGCGGCCCCTGCTGCTTCAGATGGGCGGGGGCCAGGGCGCGCAGCACGTGGTAGCCGGAGAGCACCACGATCGTGCCGAGGGCGATGCCGCCCAGTTCGAAGTTCTCGCTGATCTTCAGGCTGACGCCGCCGATGCCGATGATGACGCCCGCGGCGACCGGCACCAGGTTCAGCGGATTGCGCAGGTCGACCTTGTTGTGCACCCAGATCTGCGCGCCGAGCAGGCCGATCATGCCGTACAGGATGACGGTGATGCCGCCCAGCACGCCGCCGGGGATCGCGGCCACCACGGCGCCGAACTTCGGGCACAGGCCGAAGAGCAGCGCGAATCCGGCCGCCGCCCAGTAGGCCGCGGTGGAGTAGACGCGGGTCGCCGCCATCACGCCGATGTTCTCGGAGTACGTGGTGTTGGGCGGGCCGCCGAGCGCGGTGGAGAGCACCGAGCCGACGCCGTCGGCGGAGATCGCGGTGCCCAGCTTGTCGTCGAGCGGGTCGCCGGTCATCTCGCCGACCGCCTTGACGTGCCCGGCGTTCTCGGCGACCAGCGCGATCACCACCGGCAGCGCGACCAGGACGGCCGACCACTGGAAGGACGGCGCGTGGAAGGACGGCAGGCCGATCCACTCGGCCTTGCCGACGCCCGACAGGTCCAGGCGCCAGTGGTCGGTGAGCTGTCCGGCGCCGTTCACCGAGTGGATCTTCCCGAAGACCAGGTCGAGGAGCCAGGAGACGCCGTACCCGAAGACCAGCCCGAGGAAGATCGCGACGCGTGACCAGAAGCCGCGCAGACAGACCACGGCCAGCCCGGTGAAGAGCATGGTCAGCAGCGCCACCCACTGGTCCTGCGGCCAGTACGTGCTCGCCGTCACCGGCGCCAGGTTGAAGCCGATGAGCATGACGACCGCGCCGGTGACCACCGGCGGCATCGCCGCGTGGATGATCCGCGCGCCGAACCGCTGCACCGCCACACCGACCAGGAAGAGCGCGACGCCGACGACGAGGACCGCGCCGGTCACGGTGGCGCTGGTGCCGCCCTGCGCGCGGATCACGGCGGCGACACCGACGAAGGAGAGCGAACAGCCGAGGTAGGACGGCACCCGGCCGCGGGTCGCCAGCAGGAAGATGACGGTCGAGACGCCCGACATCATGATGGCGAGGTTCGGGTCCAGGCCCATCAGGACGGGGGCCACGAAACTGGCGCCGAACATGGCCACCACGTGCTGCGCGCCGAGGCCGGCGGTCCGCGGCCAGGACAGCCGTTCGTCCGGTCTGACGACGGCTCCGGGGGCGGGGGTGCGCCCGTCGCCGTGCACGGTCCAGCGCACACCGAGGCCCATGAGTGCTCCACTTCTTCACGTACGTCGCGGGGATCGGCCGGGCGAGACACCGGCCGGGTCATGTTAAGGCGGCACCGTGCCGACCTGGGGCGACCGGATCGGCCCGGCCCGCCGCGCGGCGCTGCCCGCCCCGGCGGCCGGAGCATTTTAAGCAGGCGCTTACGATGGCTGGGTTCACTTCTTGAACAGTCAACAGCATCGGGCGGGGTCCGCCGTACCTCCGTACGGCCGGGTCGCCGCCCCGCGTACGCCGGCGGCACGGCCCGCCGCAGAACCAGGAGCACCAACCCGTGAGCGTCGAAGCCCTTGAGGCAGCCCCCGCCGTCCCGTACGGCCAGCTGGTCCCCGTCACCGTGCACTTCGACGACCTCGACGCGCTCGGCATGCTCCACAACTCGCGCTACCCGCTGCTCGTCGAGCGCGCCTGGGCCGAGTTCTGGCACGCCCGCGGCTTCGGCTTCGACGGGGACTGGGCGGCGGCCGGCGACATGTGCAACGTCATCAAGGAGATGAAGGTCTCGTACGAGCAGCCGGTCACCCGGCCCGGGTACTACGCCGCCCACCTGTGGGTCGAGCGCCTGGGCCGCACCGGTCTGACGTACGGCTTCCGGCTCTGCTCCGCCGACGGCGAGCAGACCTACGCGCGCGGCCACCGCGTCCTGGTGCGCGTCGACCCGCAGGCGCTGCGGCCCACCCCGTGGTCGGACCACGCCCGCGGGATAGCGGCCGAGCTGCTGCACCCGGAGGCGCAGACCGCCTGAGCGCACCGTGGTCCCCCCCCCGCTGACCAGGGGGGACCACCGTCGGCTCGGGACCGCTCCGGGCCCGTCGGCTCAGGGACGCTCCAGGCCCGTCGGCACCGCGTCGCGCCCGGCGGCGCCCCGGCCCCGGCCCGGCACCCGCAGCACCCCCGCGCCCGCGACCAGCCCGCAGGCCAGCACCGTGACCAGCAGGAACGAGCCGGTCAGCGAGGTCGCCTGGGCGATGGAGCCGATGGCCGACGGGGCGATCAGCCCGGAGGTGTACGTGATGGTGGCGACGCCCGCGATGGCCTGACTGGGGGCCGGGCCGCTGCGGCCCGCCGCCGCGAACGCCAGCGGCACCACGACGGCGATGCCCAGGCCGATCAGCGCGAAGCCCGTCAGCGCCATGGCCGGGTGCCGCGCCAGCACGATCAGGACGCCGCCCACCGTCGCCAGCACCCCGCTGACCCGTACGGTGCGCACCGGCCCGAAGCGGGCCACCACCCGGTCGCCCGCCAGCCGGGCGACGGCCATGGTGCACGAGAAGGCCGTGGTCGAGGCGGCCGCCAGGCCCGCGTCGGTGCCCAGGACGTCCCGCAGGTAGACCGCCGACCAGTCCAGGCTGGCGCCCTCCGCGAAGACCGCGCAGAACCCGATCGCGCCGATGACCAGCGCGGACTTCGGGGGCAGCGCGAAGCGCGGCGGCGGGTGCTCGTCGGGGGTGCTGCGCAGATCCAGTACGCCCTGGCAGGCGACGGCGCCCAGGACTGTCGTCACGGCGGCGGCGACGGCCAGGTGCAGCCGGGCGTCGGTGGCGGCGTGCGCCGCGGCGGTGCCGGCCGCCGAGCCGAGCAGAGCGCCCACGCTCCACATGCCGTGCAGCCCCGACATGATCGGTTTGCCGAGCCGGTCCTCGGTCTCCACGCCCAGCGCGTTCATCGCCACGTCCGCCATGCCCGCGGTCGCGCCGTACACCAGCAGGGCCCCGCACAGTCCGTACAGGTTGGGGGAGAGGGCGGGCAGGGCGAGCGAGAGCGTCCACAGGGCGAGCAGCGCGCGCAGCGCGGCGCGGGCGCCGAGGCGGTGGCTGATCCGGCCGGCCAGCGGCATGGCGAGGGACGCGCCGATCGCGGGGAAGGCGAGGGCGAGGCCCAGCTCTCCCGCGCCGATCTGGGCGTGGTCCTGGATCCAGGGGACACGGGTGGCGAAGCTGCCGGTCACCGAGCCGTGCACGAGGAAGACCACCGCGACGGACCAGCGGGCGCCGCGCAGCCGGCCGGGGGAGAAGGGCTGCTCCGGGGGCTTTCCGCGGGGTGCGGCGGGTGGGGGAGCCGGATCGGGAACGCCTGTGCCATCCATGGGCGGTAAACTATCAGGAAGCCTGCCTGATAATAAGGAAAATTCACCGGCCGATACCGCAGCGACTCCCGCACCAGGGGGTCTGGAAGGATCCGGGCATGGATGAGACGCGCGGCCCCGCCCCCGCCCGTACCGCCTCGGCCGCCGTACGCACCGGCCCGCGCACCGCCTCACCGAGCACCGCGCGGGCCATCAACGACCGTCTGGCCCTCCGGCTCCTCCAGAGCGAGGGCCCGCTGACCGCCGGGGAGCTGAAGGCACGTACCGGACTGTCCCGGCCCACCGTGGCCGACCTCGTCGAACGTCTCCAGACCGCCGGACTGATCACGGTGGTCGGCGAGTCGGGCGCCCGGCGCCGCGGGCCCAACGCCCGGCTGTACGGCATCGTCGCCGGCCGCGCCCACCTCGCCGCCGTCGACCTGCGCACACACGGCGCCACCCTCGTGGTCGCCGACCTGCTCGGCCGGGTGCTGGCCGAGGCGGCCGTCCCGGTCGGCCCGGACGCCGGCCCCGGCCAGGCGGCGGCGAACGGCGTGGCCACCCTGGAGAAGCTGCTCGGCGAGGCCGGGGCCGGACGGCCGCACGTCGTCGCGGTCGGCGCGCCCGGCCTGGTCGACCCGGCCACCGGGCGGTTCGGCGGTACGGAGTGGGTGCCCGCCTGGCACGCCGCGCTCGTCACGGCGTTCGGCGACCGGCCCGCCGCGCCGGTCCTGCTGGAGAACGAGGTCAACCTCGCCGCCATCGCCGAGCAGCGGGACGGCGCCGCGTGCGACCGGGACACCTTCGTCCTGCTCTGGCTGGGCCACGGCACCGGCGCCGCCGTCGTCCTCGACGGCCGACTGCGGCGCGGCGCCTCCGGCGGCACCGGCGAGATCGGCTTCCTGCCCGTACCGGGCACCGGCACGCTGCCCACGGCCGCCGGCTGCGACGGCGGCTTCCACTCGCTGGCGGGCTCCGCGGCGGTGTGCCGGCTGGCCGCCGAGCACGGCATCGAGGCGAGCCCGGAGGGGTCCGGCCTCGGAAGCGCGGACGCGACCGGCGCCCCCGCCGCCGAGGCGCTGGTACGCGCCGCCGCCGGCGCGGGCGAGTCCGGCGCCGACTTCCTCGACGCGCTGGCCGCCCGGGTCGCCATCGGGGCGGCCGCCGTCTGCGCCGTACTGGACCCCGGCTGCGTCGTGCTCGGCGGCGAGACCGGCCGCGCGGGCGGCGACGCGCTGGCCGGCCGGGTCGCCGAGCACCTCGCGCGGATGTCCCCGCTCCGTACCGAGGTGCGCGCGGGGACGGTCGGCGGCCGGGCCGTGCTGCGCGGCGCGGTGCTCGCGGCGATGGACGCGGCCCAGGACGACCTGTTCGGGCCCGCGGCCTGAACCAGGCGCTCAGAGAGCGCCCGCGGGCGCCCGGGTGCTTCCGGGCGCCCGAGCATCCTGGTTCCTCACTGTCGGCCTCCTGCCGCCCGGTCTCTGTCCCGCGTCCTACCGCCCCGCCTCCTGCCGCCCGGCCTCCACCGCGCCACCAGCCTCCGCTCCGCCGCCGTCCCGCCGCCGCTCCGCCAGGAAGTCCCCGTAGCCCACCGTGCCGTCCGCGTGCTCCAGTGTCAGGTTCTCGCCCCGCCGCAGTGCCCCGAACAGCCTGCCGGGCACCCACAGCGGAACCAGCACGCGCCGCCGCCCGCCGGCGCGCAAGGTGTCCCGTACGAGGTCGCGGGCGCTGCGCGCCTCGGGGCCGCCCAGGTCCGCCACCCGGCCCGCCGGTGCCGCGGACGCCAGCTCGACCAGTCGGGCGGCGACCTCGCGGACGTCCACCGGCTGGAGCCGCACCCCCGCCGGCACCGGCAGCACCGGCAGCCGCGCCCCCGCCTTGACCAGTCGCAGCACCAGGTCGTGGAACTGCGTGCTGCGCAGGACGGTCCAGCCGAGCCCCGATTCCTCGATCAGCCGTTCCACGTCGAGTTTCGTGCGGTAGTAGCCGAGCGGGACGCGGTCCACGCCGACGATGGAGATGTAGACCAGGTGCCGTACCCCGGCCGCGCGGGCCGCCTCGACGAGCCGCCCGGCCGCCTCGGTGTCACCGCTCGTCGACGAGGCGCAGTGCACCACGGTCTCCACGCCCGCCATCGCCGGGGCCAGGCCCGAGCCGTCGCGCAGATCGACCGCGTACGAGTGCAGCCGGGGCCGTTCGGTGCCGGTGTGCGGGCGGCGGCTGAGGCTGCGTACGTCGTGACCGGCGGCGAGCAGCCGGCCGACCACGGCCCGGCCGAGCGTGCCGGTGCCGCCGGTCACCAGAATCGTCGTCATCGCGATCAGTCCTCGGGGTAGGGGGCGGGAGTGGTCCGGGCCGAGGGCCCGTCGGTGAGCGGCGCGGTGGGGCGGTGCGCGGCCTCCGCGCCGCTCCCTGTGAGCCACTCCACAGGTCGCCGCCCGCATGGCCGACGATCAGACGTGGCAGACTGAAGCCGTACTGAATTGACATACGCAGCGCACTCCGGGGTCGGTGAAAGTCCGAACCGGCGGTAACAGTCCGCGACCCGGCCGCCTCCAGCGGTCGGTTGAGCAGGTGGAATTCCTGCACCGACGGTTAAAGTCCGGATGGGAGGCAGTGCGCGGCGGGCGAGCAGCGGTACACCGCCGTCGGCGGCGGTCGTCCTCGTGTCCACGAGTGGCGGTCCCCTTTCCGGCCCGGTGTCCCCGTTGTCCCGTTCCCGTTTTTTCCTGTCCTTCGTGACAGCCCCGGAGTCCGTGCCCTGAGTGGCAGGAGGACCCGGTGGCCACCCCAGCCCCCGCGCAGACCGCGGCGATGCGCCGAGCCATCCAGCTTGCCGCCCGCGGCCTCGGGCACACCAGCCCCAATCCCGTCGTCGGGTGCGTCGTCCTGGACGCCGCCGGACACGTCGCGGGCGAGGGCTGGCACGAGCGGGCCGGCGGCCCGCACGCCGAGGTCAACGCGTTGCGCGAGGCCGGCGAGCGGGCCCGTGGCGGCACCGCCTTCGTCACGCTGGAACCCTGCAACCACACCGGTCGCACCGGCCCCTGCGCCCAGGCGCTCATCGAGGCGGGCGTCGCCCGGGTGTACTACGCCGTCCCGGACCCCAACCCCGCCGCCACCGGCGGCTCCACCACCCTCGCCGCGGCCGGCGTCGAGGTCGAGGGCGGCCTGCTCGCCGACGAGGCCGCGGCCGGCAACGAGGCGTGGCTGACCGCCGTACTGCGCCGCCGCCCCTTCGTCCTGTGGAAGTACGCCGCCACCCTCGACGGCCGGATCGCCGCCGCCGACGGCACCAGCCGCTGGATCACCTCGGCCGAGTCCCGCGCCGACGTCCACCGGCTGCGCGCCCGGGCCGACGCGGTGATCGTCGGGTCCGGCACCGCCCGCGCCGACGACCCGCACCTCGGCGCGCGCGTCGCGGGCCTGACCGACGCCGAGGTCAGCCAGCCGCTGCGGGTCGTGATCGACACCGGCGCCGCCGTCGTCAAACCCGGCGCGCGCGTCCTGGACGGCACCGCGCCCACCCTGATCGCGGTCGCCGAGGACGCCGACACCGGCCACCTCGACGGACTCGCCCCGATCGTCCGGCTGCCGCGCTCGGCGGGCGGCACCGGCGTGCACCTGCCCGCCCTGCTCGACGCCCTGTACGAGCGCGACGTCCGGTCGGTGCTCCTGGAGGGCGGCCCGACCCTGGCCGGCGCCTTCCTCGCCGCGCACGCCGTCGACAAGGTCGTCGGCTATCTCGCCCCCGTCCTGCTGGGCGCCGGTCCCGCCGCCCTCGGCGACGCCGGAATCGCCACGATCGGCCAGGCGTTGCGCCTGGAGGTGACCGACACCGTCCGACTCGGCCCCGACCTGCGCATCACCGCCACCCCAGCCCGCCACACCCTGAACGAGGAGAACTGACGTGTTCACCGGAATCGTCGAAGAACTGGGTGAGGTCGCCGCCGTCGAGAACCTCGGTGACAGCTCCCGGTTCACCCTGCGCGGCCCGCTCGTCACCGAGGACGCGAAGCACGGCGACTCGATCGCCGTCAACGGCGTCTGCCTGACCGTCGTGGAGACCGGCGCGGGCACCTTCACCGCCGACGTGATGGCCGAGACGCTCAGCCGCTCCAGCCTGGGCGCGCTCGTCCCCGGCTCACGGGTCAACCTCGAACGCCCGATGGCGCTGGGCGGACGCCTCGGCGGCCACCTCGTCCAGGGCCACGTGGACGGCACCGGCACCATCGTCTCGCGGACGCCCGGGGAGCACTGGGAGATCGTCGAAATCGCACTGCCCGCCGGACTCGCCCGTTACGTCGTGGAGAAAGGCTCCGTCACCGTCGACGGCGTGAGCCTCACCGTCGTGGACGCGGGCGACGACTTCTTCACCATCAGCCTCATCCCCACCACCCTCGCCCTGACCACCCTCGGTATCAAGCAGCCCGGCGACCCGGTCAACCTGGAGGTCGACGTCCTGGCCAAGTACGTCGAACGGCTGCTGGGCCAGGGCGCGGGCCGCGACCAGGACCGGGGCCGGGACACCACGACGGCCGTCGCGGCCGGGGAAGAGAGCCTGCGGTGAACCCCCTCGGCTGGCTGAACGGCCCGGCCTTCACCGCCTTCGGCCAGCAGGTCATCTGGTCCGACATGATCGGCAACAGCATCGGCCTGGCCGCCCTCGCCTTCGGCTGGCGGCGCTCCATATGGACCTGGCCCGCCCAGTTCCTGTCCGGCCTGATCCTGGTCTCCGCGTACGCCTACGCCCACCTCAGCGGCGGCGTCGGCAAGCAACTGCTGGTCATCGGCGTGGCGCTGTGGGGCTGGCGGCAGTGGCAGCGTGGCCGGCAGCAGGCCCAGGACGGCTCCATCGCCGTACGCTTCGCCACCTGGCGCGAACGCGGACTCCTGCTCGCCGGCACGGCGGTCGGCACCGCCGCCGTCGGCTCGCTGTTCGCCCTGCTGCCGCAACTGTCCTGGAACCCCTGGCCCGACGCGTACATCTTCGTCGGCACCCTCGCGGCGATGGTCGCCCAGGCCCGCGGCCTGGTCGAGTTCTGGTTCGCCTGGCTGCTCGTCGACATCGTGGGCGTCCCCCTCGCCTTCAGCAGCGGCCTGGCCTTCTCCGGCCTGGTCTACGTCGTCTACCTCGGCCTCGTCCTGTGGGGCCTGCGCGACTGGTGGCTGCGCTCCCGTACGAATCCGCAGCCCGTCCTGGAAGGAGCGGCGGCATGACCGCACTGCAGAGCTGGTACGACCCCGAGGGTGCCGTCGAGCGTGACGCCGTCCTCGCCCTGGACCCCGTCGAGCAGGCCGTCGCCGACATCGCCGCCGGCCGCCCGGTCGTGGTCGTGGACGACGAGAACCGCGAGAACGAGGGCGACCTCATCGTCGCCGCCGAACGGGCCACCCCCGAGATCCTCGCCTTCATGATGAGCGAGTGCCGCGGCCTGATCTGCGCCCCCATGGAGGGCGCCGAACTGGACCGCCTCGCCCTGCCGCAGATGGTCGAGCACAACACCGAGTCGATGCGCACCGCGTTCACCGTCTCCGTCGACGCCACCTCGGCACACGGCGTCAGCACCGGCATCTCCGCCGCCGACCGCGCCACCACCCTGCGCCTGCTCGCCTCCGGCGAGGCCGGGCCGGCCGACTTCGTACGCCCCGGCCACATCTTCCCGCTGCGCGCCCGCGAGGGCGGCGTACTGGCCCGCAACGGCCACACCGAGGCCGGTGTGGACCTCGCCCGGCTGGCCGGACTGCGGCCCGCCGCCGCCATCGTGGAGATCGCCGACGAGGACGGCACGATGCTGCGGCTGCCCGAGCTGGTGCCGTTCGCCCGCAAGCACGGCCTGTCGATCATCTCCATCGAGGACCTGATCGCGTACCGCCGCAGCTCCGAGCCCACCGTCCGGCGTGAGGCCGAGACCCGGCTGCCCACCCGCCACGGCGAGTTCACCGCGTACGGCTACCGCTCCACCGTCGACGGCGTCGAGCACATCGCGCTGGTCGCCGGCGAGATCGGTGACGGCGAGGACGTCCTGGTACGGGTCCACTCCGAGTGCCTGACCGGCGACATCTTCCACTCGCTGCGCTGCGACTGCGGCCCCCAGCTGGAGGAGTCGCTGCGGCGCGTCTCGGAGGCGGGCCGCGGCGTGGTGATCTACCTGCGCGGCCACGAGGGGCGCGGCATCGGGCTGCTGTCCAAGCTGCGCGCGTACGAGCTGCAAGAGCGCGGCCGCGACACCCTCGACGCCAACCTGGAGCTGGGGCTGCCCGCCGACGCCCGGGACTACGGCGCCGGGGCCCAGGTGCTCGCCGACCTCGGCGTGCGCTCGCTGCGGCTGATGACCAACAACCCGGAGAAGACCGAGGCACTGGTCCGGCACGGACTCAAGGTCCTCGGCCGGGAGCCGATGCCCGTACAGGCGGGCGAGCACAACCTGCGGTACCTGCGTACCAAGCGGGACCGGATGGGGCACGACCTGCCCTGGCTCGACGCGGACCGCGCGTCGGCCTGCGGCAACCAGTAGGACCGCGCGGCCGGGGCCCGGCCGTCCCACCACGTACGTACACGAGCACCGGACCACGAGGAGACCAGAACCGTGAGCGGCAAGGGCGCACCCGAACTGTCCGTGAAGAACTGTGGCGACCTGCGGGTGGCCGTCATCGCCGCCCAGTGGCACGAGAAGGTGATGGACGGCCTGGTGGACGGCGCCCTGCGCGCCCTCTCCGAGCTGGGCATCGACGAGCCGACGCTGCTGCGCGTGCCCGGCAGCTTCGAGCTGCCGGTGGTCGCCAAGGTCCTGGCCGGCCGCGGCTACGACGCGATCGTGGCGCTCGGCGTCGTCATCCGGGGCGGCACCCCGCACTTCGACTACGTGTGCCAGGGCGTCACCCAGGGCCTGACGCAGGTCAGCGTCGACACCGGCGTACCGATCGGGTTCGGCGTGCTGACCTGCGACACCGAGGAGCAGGCCCTGGACCGGGCCGGGATCTTCGGCTCCACCGAGGACAAGGGCCACGAGGCGGTGACCGCGGCCGTCGCCACCGCCGCGACGCTGCGCACCGTCGCCGAGCCCTGGCGCTGAGCGCGGCCGGGCGACCGCGTAGGGTGGGTCACATCATGTCCAAGAAGACGTTCGAGGAGCTCTTCGCCGAGCTCCAGCAGAAGGCCGCCACCGGCGACCCCGCCACCTCCCGCACCGCCGAGCTGGTCAGCTCCGGCGTCCATGCGATCGGCAAGAAGGTCGTCGAGGAGGCCGCCGAGGTCTGGATGGCCGCGGAGTACGAGTCCGACGAGGCCGCCGCCGAGGAGATCTCCCAGCTCCTGTACCACCTTCAGGTGATGATGGTCGCCAAGGGGATCTCCCTCGACGACGTGTACGCCCATCTCTGAGCCGTCGCCCGGCCCCCGCACCACTCCTTTTCTCCTGTTCCCCCCTCACCCCCTCCCGCACGAAGGAAGTCGTTCTCATGCTGCGCATCGCCGTCCCGAACAAGGGTTCACTGTCCGAGCCTGCGTCGGCGATGCTCCATGAGGCCGGCTACCGCCAGCGCAAGGACCGCAGGGAACTGGTCCTGGTCGACGCGGAGAACGAGGTCGAGTTCTTCTTCCTGCGCCCGCGCGACATCGCGGTGTACGTCGGTTCCGGCAAGCTGGACATCGGCATCACCGGCCGCGACCTGCTGCTCGACTCCGGCGCGCAGGCCGAGGAGATCATGCAGCTCGGCTTCGCCGGTTCGACCTTCCGCTACGCCACCCGCCCGGGCACGGCCGAGGAGGTCACCGACTTCGGCGGCATGACGGTCGCCACGTCCTTCTCCGGACTGGTCACCCGGCACCTCGCCGACCACGGCGTGAACGCCTCCGTCGTCCACCTGGACGGCGCCGTGGAGACCGCCATCCAGTTGGGCGTCGCCGAGATCATCGCCGATGTCGTGGAGACCGGCACCACCCTGCGCAACGCCGGGCTGGAGATCATCGGCGAGCCGATCCTGAAGTCCGAGGCGGTCGTCATCCGCGGCAAGGGCGCGCCCGAGGACGACCCGAAGGTCCGTCAGTTCCTCCGCCGGATGCAGGGCGTCCTGGTCGCCCGGCGCTACGTGATGATGGACTACGACATCCGCGTCGAGCACGTCGAGAAGGCCGTCGCCCTCACCCCGGGCCTGGAGTCGCCGACCGTCTCCCCGCTGCACCACGAGGGCTGGGTCGCGGTCCGCTCGATGGTCCCGTCCAAGGACGCCCA
Organism: Streptomyces sp. NPDC045470; assembly: GCF_040646595.1. NCBI lineage: Bacteria > Bacillati > Actinomycetota > Actinomycetes > Kitasatosporales > Streptomycetaceae > Streptomyces > Streptomyces sp. NPDC045470. The sequence continues at coordinate 10,651 of NZ_JBEZAN010000015.1, read as the reverse complement.
GCGCATCATGGACGAGCTGTACGAGCTGGGCGCCCGCGCCATCCTGACCACCGGCATCCACGCCTGCCGCCTCTGACCCAGGCCAGGCGGCCCGGCCGCCGCCGACGGGCGGCGGCCACACCCGCCGCCGGCCCGCGCCGGCGGCCCGTACGAAAGAGCCCAGCGACGTGTCCGCGCCCGCATCCGCGCCCCTGCCCGCCCTCCCGGTGACCTTCCGGCCGGGCCGCACCCGTGCCGTCCTGTACGGCGTCGGCATCGCCCAGCTCGCCGTGCTGACGGTGATCGCCGTCCTGCTGCCGAACCTGGGCGGCGGCGAGCGGATCAGCTTCGTGTTCACCGGACTGATCATCCTGGGCGTCCTGCTGCTGCTCGCCCGCCCCAAGGTGGTCGCCCACCAGCAGGGCATCACGGTCGTCAACCTGACCACCAAGCGCGAGCTGGCCTGGGCCCAGGTGCTGCGGGTCAACCTGCGCCAGGGCGACCCCTGGGTCCACCTGGACCTGGCCGACGGCACCAGCCTGCCCGCGATGGGCATCCAGCCCGGCATCGCGCGCGACCAGGCCATTCGCGACGCCCGTACGCTGCGGGCGCTCGCCGAGAACCACGGCACCGGAGACCAGCCGGCCCGGTGACCCTGCCCGCACCCCGGCCCTGCTGATTACCCTGGTTCCCGGGGCGCGCCCCGCGCCCCGCCCCGCCAGCGGGCCCCTGCAACATGAGGAGTGACTCCCTCCAGCAATGGACGGATCGTCCGGTAGTACCTGCGCCGCCCCTCCACCGGAACCCCCGCAGCAACGGGAGTTCCCCTCCACGGAGGCGGCGGCATGACCGCCACACTGCTGCTGCTCGCGGCCGCCCTCGTCCTGATCCTCGCCAACGGCTTCTTCGTGGCCGCCGAGTTCGGCCTGGTCACCGTGGAGAAGGCGGAGGCCGAACGGGCCGCCGCCGAAGGGGACCGGCGCGCCCGCACCGTCGTCGGCGCGCTGCGCGAACTCTCCTTCCAGCTCTCCGGCACCCAGCTCGGCATCACCATCACCTCCCTGGTGGTCGGCATGCTCGCCGAGCCCGCCCTGGCCCGTCTGCTGTCCGGGCCGCTGACCGCCACCGGGCTGCCGGCCGGTGCCGTACCCGGCATCGCCGTCGTCATCGGGATGCTGCTGGCCTCCGCCGTGCAGATGGTCCTCGGCGAACTGGTGCCCAAGAACTGGGCGGTCTCCAAGCCGCTCCAGGTCGCCCGCTTCGTCGCGGGCCCGCAGGGCGCCTTCTCGCGGTTCTTCCGCCCGGTGATCTCCCTGCTGAACACCGTCGCCAACCGGCTCGTACGGGCCCTGGGCGTGGAGCCGACCGACGAGCTGGCCTCCGCCCGCACCCCCGGCGAACTGGTCTCGCTCGCCCACCACTCGGCCCGCGCCGGGGTGATCGAGCAGGACACCGCCGACCTGTTCGTGCGCACCCTCTCCCTCGGCGGGCTGACCGCCGAGAACGTGATGACCCCGCGGGTACGGGTCAGCGCCCTCCAGTCGTCCGCGACCGCCGAGGACGTCCTCAACCTCACCCGCGCCACCGGCCTGTCCCGCTTCCCCGTCTACCACACCCGGCTCGACGAGGTGGTGGGCATGGTGCACCTCAAGGACGCCCTCGCGGTGCCCGAGCACGACCGGCTGCGCACCCCGGCGGCCCGGATCGCCGTACCGCCGCTCCTGGTCCCGGCGACGCTGCCGGTGCAGCCGCTGCTGGAACGGCTGCGCAGCGAGCAGCCGATAGCCGTGGTGGTCGACGAGTACGGCGGCACGGCGGGCGTGGTCACCCTGGAGGACATCGTCGAGGAACTGGTCGGCGAGGTCCGCGACGAGCACGACCGGATCGATCTGCCCGAGCTGGCCCAGGCGCCGCCCGAGGACGGCCGCCCCGCGTGGGACGCCGACGGCGGCTGCCGGGTCGACACCCTGCGGCGGATCGGCCTGGACACGCCCGACGGCCCGTACGAGACGGTGGCGGGCCTGGTGGCCCAGATACTCGGGCGGGTGCCCGCCCCCGGTGACACCGCCGAGCTGGACGGCTGGCGGCTGCGGGTGCGGCTGGTGTCCCACCACCGCGCCGAGCGGGTCCGGATCATACGGACCGCGGGCGCCGCGGCACCCGCACCGACGCCGGCGGAGGTGACCCGGTGAGCTTTCTGCAACTCCTCTTCGCCGTCTTCCTGGTCCTGGTCAACGGGTTCTTCGTGGGCGCCGAGTTCGCGCTCGTCTCGGTGCGCCGCAGCCAGATCGAACCGCTGGCCACCGCGGGCTCCAAACGGGCCCGCAAGGTGCTGCACGGCCTGGAGAACCTGCCCCAGATGATGGCGGCGGCCCAGTTCGGCATCACCGTCTGCTCCCTGACGCTCGGCGCGGTCGCCGAACCGACCGTCGCCCGCCTCCTGGAGCCCCTCTTCCACGCGGCCCGCCTGCCCGAGCCGCTGATCCACCCCCTCGGCTACGTCATAGCCCTGGCCGCGGTGGTCTTCCTCCACCTCGTCATCGGCGAGATGGTCCCGAAGAACCTGGCGATGGCCGCGCCGGAGAAGACCGCGCTGTGGTTCAGCCCCGGCCTGGTCGCCTTCGCCCGGCTGTGCCGCCCGGTCACCGCGCTGCTCGGGGCGTGCGCCCGCGGCGTCCTGCGGCTGTTCCGTGTCGAGCCGAAGGACGAGGTCGAGGCGGTCTTCACGAGCCAGCAGCTCACCGACCTCGTCGAGGACTCCAAGCAGGCCGGCCTGCTGGCCCCCGCCGAACAGGAACGCCTCTCCGACGCGCTGGAACTGGGCAGCCGGCCCGTCACCGACGTCCTCCTGGACCCGGCCGGGCTGGTCACGGTCGACCCGACCGTCACACCGCGCCGGGTCGAGGAGCTGACCGTCAAGACCGGCTACTCCCGCTTCCCGGTGTCCGCGCCGGGCGGCGCCTACATGGGCTACCTGCACGTCAAGGACGTACTGGACCTGGAGGAGGGCGACCGCGCGGTGCCACAGCACATCTGGCACCCGATGACGACACTGCGCGCCGAACTTCCCCTGGACGACGCCCTGACCGCCATGCGCCGCTCCGCCTCCCACCTGGCCGCCGTCGCGGACGCGACCGGGCGGGTGCTGGGGCTGGTCGCGCTGGAGGACGTGCTGGAGAAGCTGGTGGGGGAGGTGCGCGACCCGGCGCACCGTCAGGAACTGCCCGCCGTACCGCCCTTCGGCGGCGCGCAGGGCACCCGTGTCCCCGAAGTGCCCGGCGACCGGCTCTCCGGTCCGCGCACCGCGGCGGGACCGGCCACCCGGGAGGACCGGGCGCTGGCGGGGTGACCCGGCCGTGACGACGGTGTGAGCCCGCGGTGGTCCGCGGGCTCACACCGTTTCTGCGGGCGGCAGTACGCGCCGGAGGCGGTCCGTGTCGGAAGCGGCGACCGCGCGTGGACGAGCAGGACATGTCCGGTTCAACGGCGTAGCTTGCGCAGTTGGACGCCTGCCGCTTCGTGTCAGAGCGGCGGCGCCTCCGGTCCGGTCACCGGGCCGCGCCCCGAGAGCACCTCGCCGTACGCCTGCATCAGGTCCGGCAGCCGCAGGGTGGCCAGGTCGTCGCGGGACGGTGCGCCGGACCAGGTGGACAGCCGCAGGTCACGGTAGGCGCAGCTCTTCTCGTACAGCGTGCGCAGGAACCGGCCGTTGCCCAGTTCGTCGATCCAGCCCTGGCCGACGACGTGCGCGCTGATGCTGCGCAGCTCCTCCAGCGACTCCTCGTCCCAGTGGTCGCCGTTCTCGGCGGCCAGCACCTCACCGATGGCGGTCAGCTCCGGCGGCCGGTAGCTCGGGAAGTCGACGCGCGAGGTGAAGCGCGAGGACAGGCCGGGGTTGGCGGCCAGCAGGCGGTCCATGCCCTCCGGGTAGCCGGCCAGGATGACGACGAGCCGGTCGCGGTTGTCCTCGGCCCGCTTGAGGAGGACCTGAAGGGCCTCGTCGCCGTACGCGTCGCCCTTGCTGTACGCGGAGTTCGAGAGGCTGTACGCCTCGTCCACGAACAGCACCCCGCCCAGCGCCGAGTCGATCAGCTCGTTGGCCTTCACGGCGGTCTGCCCCAGGAACTCCCCGACCAGGTCGGCCCGTTGCGCCTCGACCAGATGATCGCCGCCGAGCAGGCCGAGGGCGTAGAACACCCGGCCGAGTATCCGGGCCACGGTGGTCTTGCCGGTGCCGGACGGGCCGGAGAAGACGAAGTGTCGTTTCGGCGGCTGTACCGGAAGGCCCTGGCCCGCTCGCAGGCGTGCCATCCGCAACTGCGCGGACAGCGCCCTGACCTGACGCTTCACCGGCTCCAGACCGACCATCCGCTCCAGTTCGGCGAGCGCCTTCTCCAGCAGCACCGGGTCGGACGGGCCGGCCGGCAGCCGGTCCGAGCGGCGCGGACCGCCGAGCACCGCCTTCTCCCGTACGGCCGGTCCCGCGTCCCCCGGCGAACCGCCCGCCAGGTCACCGTCCGGGCCCTCCGGGTCGGTCGCGGCCAGCAGCTCCCGGCCGTCCACCGGGTCGAGCGGGGAGAGCGGGTCGAGATCGCCGCCCGCCTCCTGGCCGAAGCCGGCGGTCACGGCCGCGAGGTCGGTGCCCTCCTCCAGACCGTCCCCCTCGGCGATGGCCGCGAGCCGTGCCGCGGTGTCCATGAACGCCGGGTCGACCCGGTGCACGGAGCGGTACAGCGGCAGCGCGGCGGCGCTGCGGCCGGTGCCCTCGTGGGCCCGGGCGAGCCAGTACCGCAGCTCCTTGCGCTGCGGCTGCTCGCTGCGGCAGCGCATCAGGGCGGCCGCCAGCAGCGGCTCGGCCTGCCCGAACATCTCCTGGCGCACCCGTGCCATGCCGCCGAACAGTCCGGCCTCGATGCCCAGCAGCGGATCGTCGAGCAGCGGCTCGGTGTGCCGTACGAGCTGGTCCCAGTCCTTGACGAGATAGGCGCGGCAGGCGTGCAGGAAGCGCACCTGCGGGTCGGTGTCCACCGGCGGGCAGCCCGCCAAGGCCTGGTCCAGCTCCGCGACATGGCGGCCGTCGAGCCAGTGCGAGGCGTACGCCAGCAGCAGGTCGCGGCCGGTCTCCAGCACCGGCTGGACCCACCAGCCCAGCCAGTACCAGGAATTGAGTGTGCGTCGGTGCCGGGCCCGCTGTTCCCCGAACCGGTCGCGGTGCCGGTGCATGTGCAGCAGCGCGGTCGAGGTGTCCGCACGCAGTGCGTGCAGGCCGAGCCAGCCGTCGGCCATCGTCGGGTCCATCCGCACCGCGGCCCGGAACTCCTCCTCGGCCTGCGGGTACGCGCCTACCGTGTAGGCGTCCACCGCGCGCAGCCAGGCGAGTTCGGCCGGGGCGTGTGTGCCCTGGGTGCCGAAATCCATCACGTCCCCCACAAAACGTCCCCCGTGGTGTGCCGCCGGGCGAGTGCCAGGCCACAGCGTGTTCGAACGAACCGGCGTGCTCGGGGCGGCAGTTGCAGGTCGCCCCCGGCTGCTCTTCGACTGCGTCCTTCGGTGGCACGGACTCGCATCGTACCTGCGGTATCGGTGCAGGCCGAAGAGGGCGGAGCAGGGGAAGCCGAGGCTCCGCGGCGCGAAGGGAGCGGTGACATAGGGTGAGGAGGCGGACGGCGCGCGGCGCGCGCTGGGCGCCCGGGCACAGAACGAAGCCCCCGATCACGGGGGAACAACCGGGGGCTTCGCGTCTGCGGGCGGTCCGTCAGAACCGCACATTGAGAACGTAAGTCCTGTACGCCCCCCAGGTCAAGCCGAGTTGAGGCAGTCGGCGGTACGCGCAGGGCGACGATCTGCGTACCGGCCGTGGTCCGTCACGTACGGTGATGATTCAGGGGGTACCGCACGCCTCACCGGGCCCCGGCAGCACCTCATACCCCTCGGTGCGCGCCCGTACCAGCAGGCCGGCGTGCGGACGTGAGGGGTCCGCCGCGAAATGGGCGCGCTCCGCCGGGATCCAGTCATCCCAGAAGGCGGCCTGGGCCGGACCGTCCCGCCGCCGCCCGCGTTCCCAGGAGTGACACGCCGTCAGTTCCATCCACAGCAGGCACGCCAGATACGGGCGCAGTGCGCGGCGGCCCGCGCCGACACCCTCCACGACGACGGCGTGCGCCGGTGCCAGCTCCCGGCGCGCGGTGAACTCCCTGCGCTCCCAGTCGTACACCCCGTAGCGCGCGTGCTCTCCCCGGGCCAGCGGTTCCAGGACCTCGGTACGGAACCGCTCCGTCCATGCGAACAGCTCGTCGTGGGTCGCGATGTCGTCCAGACGGACGACCGGGGCGCCGCCGAGCGCCGTGGCCAGATGCCGCGCGAAGGTGCTCTTGCCGGACCCGGCGTGTCCGTCCACCGCGATCAGCCGGACGGGGCCGCAGGACGGGGGCAGTGCGCGCAGCCGGCCGGCGAGGCCGGGCGGGATCGGCTCTTGACGCACGCTGCTGCCTGTCTGCTGTGACGGGTGAGACGGTTGAGATGCTGCAAGATTACCGGTACGCGAGGTGCGGGCCCGCGGACCCACGGTCGCCTCCGCACCGCCACTCCGGCGGGCCGTCCGTGCCCCTGTACGGCCGCCCTCCACTGCCGCAAACTGCTGATCCCTGCGGCGACGCGCGACGAACGGCTGGCCGAAGGGTGGGTGCGGGGGAATAGTTGAGCTCCACCGTTCTCCTGGCTCAATCCTTCGCATCCGACTGGGGGACTCCACCATGAGCAGACCCACGCCCCGGCGTACCGTTCTGGCCGCCGCCCTCGCCGCCGCGGCAGGCGCGGCCACCCCGCTGGCGCACGCCGCCACCCCTTCCGCACCGTCCGCCGCACCGAAGGCGAAGCGTCTCGTGGACTATCGAGCCTGGCACACCGCAGCCGACTGGAACCAGGGTGTCGCGAACGGCACCCGGGTGGCCGACGGGCGCCGCCCGGGCGTGGTGATCGACCGCCCGGCCGGCACCGCCGACTACCGTGATCCGCACACCGGTACGACCGCGGCCTGGGAGTACGCCGTCTGGACCTCCCCGGCCCGTACGCTCAAGGTCCCGTCCACCGAAGCCGTCGTCTCCTGGAACGCCCAGACGCCCGCCGGGACCTGGATCGCCGTCGAGCTGCGCGGCACGTACGGCGACGGCGTACGGACCCCGTGGTACGTCATGGGCCGCTGGGCCTCCGGGGACGGCGACATCCGTCGTACCTCCGTCGACGGCCAGAAGGACGGCCGGAGCAGCATCTCCACCGACACCTTCGCGATCGACGCCCCGGCGAGCGGCCTGCGGCTGGCCTCGTACGAACTGCGCGTCACGCTCTACCGGAAGCCCGGCACTACGCTGACGCCCACGGTGTGGCGACTGGGCCTGATGGGCTCCGACATCCCCGACCGCTTCGACGTGCCGGCCTCCAAGCCGGGCGTCGCGACCGGCCGCGAGCTGGTCGTGCCGCGGTACTCGCAGGAGACCCACAAGGGGCAGTACCCGGAGTACGACAACGGGGGCGAGGCGTGGTGCAGCCCCACCTCCTCCCAGATGATCATCGAGTACTGGGGCCGCAAGCCCACCGCGGCCGACCTGGCCTGGGTCAACCCCGCCTACGCCGACCCCCAGGTCTGCCACGCCGCCCGCTACACCTTCGACTACCAGTACGAGGGCTGCGGCAACTGGCCGTTCAACACGGCTTACGCGGCCACGTACCAGGACATGGAGGCCGTCGTCACCCGGCTGCGCACCCTCTCCGACGCCGAGACCCTGGTCCAGGCGGGCATCCCCGTGATCACCTCGCAGTCCTTCCTGGCCCCCGAACTGACCGGCGCGGGCTACGGCACGGCCGGCCACCTGATGACCGTCGTCGGCTTCACCCGCACCGGTGACGTCGTCGCCAACGACCCCAACTCGCCGACCAACGCCGCGGTCCGCCGCGTCTACAAGCGCCGCCAGTTCGAGAACATCTGGCTCCGGACCAAACGCAAGAACGCCGAGGGCAAGGTCGTCAGCGGCACCGGCGGCATCTGCTACGTGTACTTCCCCACCGAGGTCACCGCGGCCCAACGCCACGCCCTGGCCATCGTCGGCATCACCTGACCCTCGCACTCCGCTTCCCGCCTCCTCCCGCCCGGCCGCAGAGCGCCGGCCCGGTGCCGCCCGCCGTCTACCGCGCGGGCGATACCTGTGGCGCAATGGACCGGGCGGGGCCGACGGGGCTCCCGCCGTCGGGAGTTGAGGGAGGGACAACAGATGTCCGTCGTGGTGTGTTCGCTGCTCTGGGACGCGGAGAAACACGGGGCCGGGTCGCAGAAGATCTCGTACGACAGTGACGGGTACCACCTGGTGCGCTTTCCGTACGGAGCGGGCGACGAGTCGTACGACCCGTGGAAGATGCACGATCCGGCCAACGGAGGCGGCACGCCGTCGGCGTTCCCGGACGCCCGGTCGGGCCTGATCTGGCCCAGCCACGAGGGCTGGGGACTGCTGTCCGCGATGGTCTTCTGGGAGGCGGACGACCGTCCGAACGAGTACCGGGCACGCTTCGTACGCGACCCGCTCGGCCCCGGCTACGACTCGACGGGCACCACCGACACGTGGAAGACCGGCGGCGGGCAGTACAAGACATACCTGTGGCAGATGTTCGTCCACCCGGGCACGCCCGTCGGCCTGAAAATCTCCGCCCGCGGCCCCGGCGACACCAAGGTCCCCGCCGCGATCACGCACGCCCAGTTCAAACTCGCCATCCACACGGAGGTACTCCGGCCGTAGACGGATGGCCGGGGCGGGGCCGGGGCCCGCCGGGCGTGCGTGGGGTCAGCCGGCCAGGGCGGGGCGGAGGCCGTCCTAATCCGCCTTGCCCCACGGCGGGTTGGACGGGCGCCGGTGCCAGTACCAGGCCCGACCGGCGAAGGACGACTCCGCGGCCGCCGCGAGACCCGCTCCGCCGTCCTCGGTGGTCAGCCGGTGATAGGCCTGGTCGACCTGCTCCAGTGCTGCCTGCACGGGCCGCTGCATCTCGGCGGGCAACTGCGCGATCACTCCGGGCACCTGATCGCGCAGTTCCAGGTCCTCGATGTACATGCTGACCGGATACCACCCGGAAGGGGGCCAATCAGCTCCCATGCGAGCGGTGAGACGTTCCCAGTTCAGCAGCGGCCAGACGGCGTCTCGCCACATGTTCCCGTCGGGGACGCAGGCGTCGGTGAGCGGCGTCGGCAGTTGCAGAGGCTTGATGATCTCTGGAATGCGCCGGACTTCGGCGTGGGGGAATGCGGGGACGGAGACCTCGGAGACGGCAACGGTCCACCGGGGGAGCTCGCCCTCTTCTTCGACGGTGTTGACGTAGCCCACCTCGCCTGCGGGGGTCGCGACGCGGTCGATCCACGAGATGTCCGGGTAGTCGGACGGAAAAATGACATCGACACGGAGCGACCGCGCTACAGCCAGCGCAAGCTGCTCTTCGGAAAGATGCGGTGTATCGCCGGAGGTGATGGCCAGCGACCACTTCAGGTCCCCGTCCAGTGCCATGTACTCACAGGTGACGGAGGCTTCCCAGTTCCGGTTCTCGAGGTCCCAGGCATCACAGACGTCAACGTCCGGGACGGGGACACCGAAGAAATCCGCCAGAGTCGGGGCAATGCGTCCCGGAACTCCGTCTCCGGTTGTCAGCAGGGTGCACATCATAGCTGGTACATCCTATACAGGTCGATCGCTGTCTGAACGGCGTTGGGCTCGTTCTGGAACTGCTTGGCATTGGCGAAGAACTTCTCGCACTGAGCCACATCGCCGTTGGCGCGCATGATGGCGCCCAGGGCGCCGTATTCGGCGCGGCTCAGGTTGGTGAGTCCGGGGCCCGAGACGGGGAATACGGTACCGGAGGGTTCCACTGCGTAAGAGCGTCCGTTGATTTCGTAGACCTGCCGTTCCGCATTCCATGCGGCTTTTCCGGCTGCTATCTCCGATATCTCGTCTTTCACTGCTTGGTTGTACCCCGGCAGGATGACCGTGTTGTCTTCCTTGGCCGGACCTCGTTTGATTCCGCCCCAGGTGTGCCGGGGGTGCGGGGCCTTGAGCGTCTTGCCCCTGGCGGCTCCTGCGACATCTTGACCGGCCTCCCAGGTGGACCGGCCTCCGGAACCGCCTGATCCGGTGGTGTTGCGCAACAGTGGACGTCCGGTCGGCCCGACAGGACCGATGTCGGCCATTGCCAGGCGCGGGCCGCCCACGTTGGGCAGTGTTATCTCGAAGTCGCGCAGTGGGTTCTTGAGGTTGCGGAAGCCGTCCAGCTTCATGTGGCCCAGGACGTTTTTGACGCCCCCGGCTTCCCCGATGGCCCTGGCGCCGCGGGCGGCTCCGCCGAAGGCGCCGCCCAGGAGGAGGCCGGAGGTGCCGGCGTCCTGGATTTCGGCGAGGTTGATGCCCTTCTGCTCGCCGAGCAGGTTGCGGCCGCCCTGGGCCACCACGACATCGACGGTGATCGCCTCGACGCCACCGATGGCCGCGGTGGCCAGGACGGTCCCCGCGATTTCGGCGACGGTGGCGGACACCGCGACGCCGGCAGTACTGGCCGCGGCGACGATCGCCTCGGTGGCGCCTGCTGCCGCTAGCTCGCTGATGCCGCCGGTGAACAGGGCCAGCGCCGTCCCGGCGACCAGCAC